>NZ_JABEQD010000002.1 GCF_014174395.1 Gluconacetobacter aggeris | reverse complement strand
TCGGCGACCTCCTCGGTCTATCTGGCGCAGGCGCCGGGGGCGAGCAACCCGCGCAGCTATAGCCCCGCCGCGCCGATCGGCGGGTTTGGCGGCGTGCGCGTGACGTTCTGACACCTGCCCGCAGGCCGGGCGCCTGTCGGCACCCGGCTGCCCGTGCCGGTGGCGGGCTGTCAGAAGAACCCCAGTTTCTTCGGGGCGTAGCTGACCAGCAGGTTCTTGGTCTGCTGATAGTGATCGAGCATCATCCGGTGGTTTTCGCGGCCGATGCCGGACTGTTTGTAGCCGCCGAAGGCGGCATGCGCGGGATAGGCGTGGTAGCAGTTCGTCCAGACGCGGCCCGCCTTGATGGCGCGCCCGACGCGATAGGCGCGGGTGCCGTCGCGGGTCCAGATGCCCGCACCCAGGCCGAACAGCGTGTCGTTGGCGAGTTTTACCGCTTCGGCATCGTCGCGGAAGGTGGTGACGGAGACGACGGGGCCGAAGATCTCTTCCTGGAAGATCCGCATCCGGTTGTCGCCCTTGAAGACGGTGGGCTGGATGTAGCAGCCGTTCGCCAGGCTGCCGCCCAGATCGGCCCGGCCGCCGCCGATCAGCAGTTCCGCGCCTTCCTGCCGCCCGATGTCGATATAGGACAGGATCTTGTTCACCTGGTCGACCGATGCCTGGGCGCCGACCATGGTCGTGAGGTCCAGCGGGTTGCCCTGCTTGATCGCCGCGACCCGGCGCAGCGCGCGCTCCATGAACCGGTCGTATATCGATTCGTGGATCAGGGCGCGCGAGGGGCAGGTGCAGACCTCGCCCTGGTTGAAGGCGAACAGGACGAAGCCTTCGATGGCCTTGTCGAAGAAATCGTCATCTTCGGCGGCGATGTCGGAAAAGAAGATGTTGGGGGATTTGCCGCCCAGTTCCAGCGTGGCGGGGATCAGATTGTCGGCCGCCGCGTGGGCGATCATCTTGCCGGTCGGTGTCGATCCGGTGAAGGCGATCTTGGCGATCCGGGTGTTGGAGGCCAGAGCCACGCCGGCTTCGCGCCCGAAGCCGTTGACGATGTTCAGCACGCCGGCGGGCAGGATGTCGGCGATCAGTTCGGCCAGGACCAGGATCGAGGCCGGGGTCTGCTCGGCCGGCTTCATGACCACGCAATTGCCCGCCGCGAGGGCCGGTGCCAGTTTCCAGGCGGCCATCAGCAGGGGGAAATTCCAGGGAATGATCTGGCCGACCACGCCCAGCGGTTCGTGGAAATGATAGGCGACGGTGTCGTGGTCGATCTCGGACAATGCGCCTTCCTGCGCGCGGATGCAGGAGGCGAAATAACGGAAATGGTCGACGCACAGGGGCAGGTCGGCGTTCAGCGTCTCGCGCAGCGGCTTGCCGTTGTCCCAGCTTTCGGCGCGGGCCAGCAGTTCCAGATTCTCGTCGATCCGGTCGGCGATGCGGTTGAGCAGCAGCGCGCGCTGGGCCGCGCTGGTCTCGCCCCAGGCGTCACGCGCGGCGTGGGCGGCGTCGAGTGCCCGTTCGACATCCTCGGCCCTGGAGCGCGCCACCCTGCACAGGATGCGTCCATCGACGGGTGACGGATCGTCGAAATATTCCCCGCCGAAAGGGGGAACCCAGCGTCCGCCGATGAAATTGTCGTACTGCGCCTTGAACGGTGACGACATGTCGATTCGATGGCTTTCCAGCGAGTCCATGGTCATTCTCCTTCTTGGTCGCCGCGGATGAAGCGCGGTCAACGTTCGGAAGGGTGGCGATGGGGACTGGATTTGTCAGCCGGCCGCGGTCGGTATGCCGCCCGATCTGTCGCAGTTCCGCGACAGATCGGGGGATGGCCCCGGGATGGCGACGACGGGCGGCCTCAGTGGGCCTCGTGCCGCTTCAGCCGGCGATGCAGCGTGGCACGGCTGACGCCCAGTTCCCGCGCCGCCGCCGAGATGTTTCCGTTGCAGCGTTTCAGCACCCGTTGCAGGGCGGCATGGGCGGCGCGTCCGGGATCTTCATGGCCGGTATCCGACAGCAGGTCGGGCAGCGTCATGGGTTTGCCGGCGCGCAGGCCGAACAGGGCACGGGCGGCCTTGTTGGTGCCGACGATGACCTCGTTCTCGTCCAGGGCCAGGAGGGCCTGGGCCTCGTTGCCCAGCGAGATGATGCGATGGCCGGCGAAGGCTTCGCCGAACAGGCGGGTTTCGATCCGTCGGGCGGCGTCTTCGACCACCAGCGACAGGAAGGACAATGTCGCCGTGTCGCAATCATTGCGGCATGAGGAAATGTCGATCCCGCCGATCGGGCTGCCCGCGGGGTCGTGGATCGGCGCCATGGTGCAGCTGAGCCCCGCGTTGCGGGAAAAGAAATGCTGGTCGCGATGGATCGTCAGCACCCTGTCCTCGGCCAGGCAGGTGCCGATACCGTTGGTGCCCTCGTGGGCCTCGTCCCATATCGCGCCCAGGTTCAGGCCCCAGGAGCTGAAGATCTCCTCGTCGCCGGCCATGCATCGCTGTTCGAGTGCGACGCCGTGCGCATCGCTGAGCAGCATGCAGAATCCGCCGCGGCGGACCGCCGAGGCCAGCCGGTCCAGAACGGGTTGGGCCGCGTGCAGGAGCAGCGCGCTGCGTTCGCGGGCCTCGCGGTAAGCCTGGGCGTCCAGGCGGTGCGGGGGGTCGTCATGGTTCGGGTTCAGGCCGTAATGACGGAGCGAGCGCGACCATGAGGCTGCGAGCGCCGAGCGGCCGGAGGCGGATTCGTCCTTCAGCATGCTGTAGATGCGATCCGCGTGATGGACATTCACTGACGCGTGATGATGATCGTCGAGTGATCTTGTTTTCGTCACTCTTGGCCTCTGCACTTCCGGCATATGTGTTATGCTATGTCGAGACGCTAATCATTTCCGGACCATCAGGGCAATCATGCCGTGTTCACAAACGCGCGGGACCGGAGCGCCGCGCCCTGTCCGGGGCCATCAGGACACCCACATGGGCGGGTGCGGTTCAATCGCCGCAACGGTGGAAAGGCTGCGATATCCATGCGTGAACACAACCATGCGGGGCCCAGGCGGCCGATGCCGACCCCGGCTCCGGGGCCGTTCGATCCGAACGACCCGATTCCCGGTGATGTCCCGGACGAAGATCCGTTCGAACCCGACGATGATGACGAGGGACCCGTCCTGTAATCGATCCGGCCCCGAAGACCGCCGACGAACCGGACGGGCTCTCTCAGATCATGCGGATGCCGACGACGGTGAGTACGCCGGCGAGGACCGCGCGCTGGACATTCTCGCGGACCATGCCGACGAACAGGCTGCCCAGGATGATCCCGGGGATCGAGCCGACCAGAAGGGACAGCAGCATGCCGCCGTTGACCGAACCCAGGAGCCAGTGCCCCAGGCCCGCGACCAGCGTCAGCGGCACGGCATGCGCGATGTCGGCCGCGACGATCCGGGCGGTCGACAGCCGGGGATACAGGACCAGCAGGACCGTGACCCCGATGGCGCCTGCCCCGACCGATGACAGCGAGACCAGGAGGCCGAGCAGCGCCCCGACCGAGACCGTCAGGAAGTGGGTCCGGCGGTCGGACAGGCTGGCGGAGAAGCCGGCCAGGCGCTGCATGATGGCGGCGCGAAACAGGATGCAGGGCGCGGTCAGCAACAGGGCGACGCCCAGGCTGCGGGTAATCACATGCGTGGTGATCAGGGACGGGGCACCCATCGTGTGGAGTACGAGGAGCGCCAGAGCGGAAGCGGGGATGCTGCCGCTGGCCAGGCGGCGCACCACTTTCCAGTCCACTCCGCCGGAAAACCCATGCACGCCCGTGCCGACCGCCTTGGTGATGGCGGCGTAGAGCAGGTCGGTGCCCACCGCCGTCTGGGGATGCACGCCGAACAGCAGGATCAGCAGGGGCGTCATCAGCGATCCGCCGCCGACGCCGGTGAGGCCAACCAGAAACCCCACGCCCAGGCCGGACAGCGAATATAACGGCTGGATCGTGTCAATAAGCGTCATTACGGGAATTCCCGAGGTTAAAATCGTCATTTACGGTCGATATGCGGCAAACGGGTCGGCCTTCGAAGTGGGGTGCATCATAATGCGGTATTTCTTTTAATCAACGATCAAATATGGTGGTAATGGTCCCGTGCCGATCCGGGGCGGGCATGATCGCATGCTTGTCCATCTTATTGTTTCGATGCCATTATCATCTGCGGCCGGCCGGAGCAGGGGTGGACCTGGCGACGGACACATGAAGGCCGTATCGTTCCGGCGCGGAGGGGGCCGTGATCATTCTGCTTCCGCTGCTGGCATTGGGCGGCCTGTTGGTCTCGGCCTTCTTCTCCGGGCTGGAACTGCCTGCCAACGGTCCGTTATGGGATATCGCCATGGCCTGCGGCTTCATGGCCTATGTGCTGGTGGCCTTTCTGTTTCTTCTGACCGGCCGCCCTCTGCGGATTCCCTTCAATGACGGCAAGTTCTTTGCCGTTGCGCACCGCCTGTTCGGATGCCTGGCGGGCGGGCTCGTCGTTCTGCATGTCGGCTTGTCCCTGTGGGCCGAACCGCTGACGGCCCGTTACCTGCTGCCAGGTGGCCCGGGATATATGCTGGCGGGACTTGCCGGGCTGCTGCTGGCCGCTCTGGCCGTCATTCCGTCCTTCCACGCCGTGCGGGGCCGGATCTGGCGGAAGGCGGTCCGCTTTCGGCAGGCGCATGGGGTGATGGCACTGGGCCTGCTCGGCATGGCCAGCTTTCACATCATGGGGGCGGGCCTGCATGTGCGGGGACGGAATCAGATGGTCACCATTGCGGTGATTGCCGGCTTCTGCGCCATCCTGCCGTGGATAGGGCGCCACGGAAGGTTGCCACGGCCTTCCGGGCATCGGCGGCGCAATACCGCGCCTGTCGCCGTCCGGCTGGCGGCAATGGCCGGTGGTGCCGCGCTGGGTGTCAGCATTGCCTATGGGCTCTATTTCAGCCGGTGGCTGGCGCCATGAAAGGATGGCTCCCCGCCTGCATGCTGGCCGCGGTCCTGGGCATCGGGGGTGGGGTGGTCTGGTGGTGCGAATCGGGTATCAGCCGGGCGATGCCGATCCCGGTCGTGTTCATGCATCGCGACCATGCGGCTTATAATTGCGTGCAGTGTCATCATGACGTGCTGGAACCGGCATTGTCATCATCCCCCAAGCGGACATGCGTCGGTTGTCACCGGACGCGGCCGGATCAGGTGGGCCTGGCATTGTCGACATTTCATGATTTCTGCGAAGGCTGCCATCTGGCG
Organism: Gluconacetobacter aggeris; assembly: GCF_014174395.1. Classification (GTDB taxonomy): domain Bacteria; phylum Pseudomonadota; class Alphaproteobacteria; order Acetobacterales; family Acetobacteraceae; genus Gluconacetobacter; species Gluconacetobacter aggeris. The sequence goes on along the minus strand of NZ_JABEQD010000002.1, from coordinate 544,192 downwards.
CGTCGTCGGGAGCATGCTACCGCCGGCCCGGTCCGGCTATGCCATGATTGCCATGTCCCGCCGCACGGCAGCAAGGGACAGGATATCTTCTGAACCGGGTGGCCGCCACGCGGGTGGTGGGGCGTTGTTATCGTTTTGTACTCGTAATAATGAGCGATGCCGGTTGCTGCATGCTCTGGCATCCGGATCGCATTGTACTGAGACCGGGGCATGGTCGGTTGATCTGATCGAATTAAAATTATTATAAAACAATAAGATAGATTGAAGTTCGTGGGTCGGCCTGATGGTGGAATTCTGGAAGCCGCTGGGGAAGGGGCCCATATCGTGCCGGCCGATGGGGACCGGGACCATCAGCCGCTTGTTGCAACTTTGTCACGCGCAATGGATTTTTTGTTCTTTCTTTAAAATGAGTTTGAACAATTAATGAAATTTCTGATGCGCTCTATACAGAACCAGACTATTCGGTCAGGTTCCGCGAAAAATGGCCTGGGGGGGTCATATTTCATCAATGGAGATTGTATGACAAACTATATCAGATCGACGATGCTCGCTCTGGTGTCTTCGACTGTACTGTCGTCGGGGGCGTTGGCGCAGGAGATGGGCACTTCATCGGCGACAGGACAGGCGAACCCGGCCAAGGCCAAGGTCGAAGCGCGTCCGTCCATGCTTGGTGCGACGTCGCCGACCGACGAGCAGGTGGAGGTCACGGCCCATACCTATGGCGATGGCGTGACGCGCCGTGCACTGGGCGGCGGCCTGATGGTGAACCAGGACGCGCCGAAATCGATTTCCGAAGTGACACGCGATTTCATAGCCAAGCAGAACCCGGGCCAGAACCCGATGCAGTTGATCGCCCTGCTGCCGGGCGCCAACGTGTCGGATACCGACCCGCTGGGCATGACGGGCGGCCACATCTCGGTGCGCGGCCTGACCGAAAGCCAGATGGGCTTCACGCTGGAAGGCTTTCCGATCAACGATATCGGGAATTTCGCCGTCTACCCGCAGGAAATCGTCGATTCCGAGAACCTCCAGAGCATCCGTCTGGCGCAGGGTTCGGCCGATCTGGACAGCCCGCATATCAGCGCTTCGGGCGGTGTGGTCGACATGTACATGATCGACCCGAAGAAGCAGATGGGCGGCAAGATCGACATGTCCTACGGGTCGTTCAACGCCACCCGTGGCTTTGCGCGCTTCGATACCGGCTATATCGGCCATACCAATCTGCGTGCCTATTTCTCGTATTCCCAGGGGCGGCAGGACCATTGGCGCGGCCCCGGCTATGAAAACAAGAAGCACGGCGAAATGAAGATCGTGAACGACTGGGGGCAGGGCAATCGCATCTCGCTCGCGGTCGTGGGCAACTCGCTGCAGAACGATGCCTATCCCAGCGTCACCAAGGCGAGCTGGAACCAGTGGGGCTATGGGTTCGACAACCCGGTCGGCAGCAGCGGCCTGGCGAAGACCGATGCGCCGAACACGGTCTACGAGCGGCATTTCGTGCGGGGTGATAATAACTACTACAAGCTGCATCCGAATCCGTTCACCAATATCTACGCCAGCATGCCGTCGACCTTCACGCTGACGGACCATCTGACGCTGACGGAAACGCCTTATTTCTGGTATGGCTACGGCAACGGCGGTGGCGCCTATGCGACCAGCCTGACCGGTTACCAATATGGCGCGCATAAGATCGGCGGAACGATCGGCGGCCTCTCGTCCGGTTCGCCTCTGTTGTATAACCCGTCCTTGACGGAGACTTATCGTCCGGGTGCCACGACGAAGCTGACCTGGTCCTACGGGCCGAACCGGCTGATGATCGGCTACTGGTTCGAATATTCGAAGCAGCGCCAGACGGGCCCATATGCCCAGGTCGGGCCGGATGGAACGCCGCTGGATGTCTGGGGTGGTGGTCCGAACCTGGTGCTGAACAACGGGGTTACGGCGCAGTACCGTAACACGACTACGCAGACCGAGGTCCATACACCGTTCATCGGCGACAGCCTGTCGCTGCTGCACGACCGGCTGACGATCGACGCTGGACTGAAATATTCGATCGTGACGCGTCGCGGCACCAATTATCTGCCCGACGTCTCGCAGAAATATGTCAACACCGATTATGCCAAGGCCCTGCCGACGGCGGCCGTTCGCTACAAGATCAATAACGAAAACCAGGTCTTCGTCTCGGTGGCGACCAACTACCGTATGCCGACCAATTATGCGCTGTATGATTCGGGTGCGTATAATGTGGGTACGGGTTATTCGACCAAGGCCAGTCCTAACCAGCAGCCTGAAGTCTCGATTTCCGAGGAAGCCGGCTGGCGTTACCAGGGGAGCCTGATTTCCTCGTCGCTGACCTATTTCCATTATAACTTCACGGATCGTCTGTTCACCCAGACGCTCGTCGACCCGATTTCGGGTGCGTACTGGACGAGCAATGCCAATGGCGGCGGTGAGCATTCGGACGGTTTCGATTTCGAAATCGGCACCCGGCCGTTCCATAATATCCGTCCCTATGTGTCGGCTGAGTATCTGCACGCTGTGACGGACAGCAATCTGCAGTCTTCCTCGGGCAAGACTGTCGATTATCTGCCGACAAAGGGGAAAATCGCGCCGCAGTCGCCGCCGTGGCAGGTCGGGTTCGGCCTGGATTACGACGACGGCCACCGGTTCGGCAGCTTCAACCTGAAATATGTGGCGAAGCAATATTCGACGTTCATGAACGATCAGAAGATCCCGGGTTACACCCGCATGAACATTGCGGTCGGCTATCGCTTCAGCGATTTCGGCCTGATGAAGAGCCCGAGCATCCGCCTGAACCTGCAGAACATCACGGGCAGCAAGAATCTGACCTGGATCAATAGCGTCCAGACCAATGCGACGGCGATGAGGGGGATCAACGGCAACATGATTTCGGCCAAGGCCCCGACCTATTCGATCGGTATCCCGTTCTCGGCACTGGCGACCTTCAGCAGCGATTTCTGATCGTTGCAGTCGCTTTGGGGTCATGCCGTCGGCATGACCTCATCGGGTGAGGTCCGGCGCGGTGGCTTATGCCATCGCGCCGGATTGCTTTTGAGGGATGGCGGAGTGCGCTGCGAGAGCGCGCAGATCGGTGCATATGCGGCGGATCGGGTCCGACCAGTTGAGGGGTGCGGCCTGCTGGTACAGGCGCAGGCTGTCATACCAGGGGGAATCGGTACGGCCGGAAAGCCAGCGCCAGCACTGATCATAGCGGGACAGCATCCAGACCGGTTTCCCCAGCCCGGCCGCCACGTGAGCCGTCGAGGTATCGACGGCGATCACCAGATCCAGCGCCGTAACCAGCGCGGCCGTATCGCTGAAATCCCGCAGCAGGGGCGTGTGGTCGATCAGATTCATGCCGGCGGGCGGGGTTCTGGCCTGTGCGGATTTTTCGCCGATCTGGAGACTGTAGAACAGGATGTCTGCGCCTGCGCCGGCCAGGGGGGCGAAGGTCGAAAGATCGGTCGAACGCCGCCGGTTGGCAAGCTCGGCCGCCTGGATCTCGGGATGAGGAGCGCCCGCCCATACGAGGCCGACACGAAAGGCATGCCGCCCGCTCGCGGCAACATCCTGATGGAGTCGTTCGCGCCAGAACGATGTTTTTTGGGCGTTGGCCCGAAGGAAGCCGCCGGCGGAAGGAATGGTTTCCAGAGTCGTGCCCAGCGCGAAAGGGAGGCTCAGAACTGGGCATTGAAGATCGTGCGGCGGTACCTCGTCATCTTCAGAAAAAAAGATCTGTTCGGGAAAGGATTGCCGGAGCAGGGTCAGCAATTCCTTTCTTGCCCGGACGATCACGCGCCCTCCACGTTGCGCGGCAAATGGAATGAAACGGGAGAACTGGATCATGTCACCGAAGCCGCCTTCGGTATGGATCATGAGGGTAAGGTCACGGAAATCCTCGCCCTTCCATTGTGGTACGGTCATGCCGTAGCTACGGGAGCTGTGCGTTGTCCAACGCCATTCATATTCTCGAAAACCCGCCAGATAATCGCCATGCGACAATAGCGAGATGGCATAATTGGTGCGTGTCTTTGCGTTGTCGGGTGTGAGCTGCACGGCGACCTGATGAAATTTCTGCGCCAGGTCATGCGCGCCGCGATGATCAAGGACCACACCGAGATTGCTCAGGGCCAGGGCATGCGCCGGGTTCTGTTGCAGGCAGTTTCTGTAGGCCGCGGTCGCGTCGTCGTAGCGTTGCAGATGCAGAAACGTATTGCCCAGGTTGGACCAAGCATCGGGCTGGCTCGGGTCGAGCGCAAGAGAACGGGAGAGGACGGCACACGCATCGTCGAAACGGCTGAACTCGTTTAATAATCCGCCGTAATTGCTCAAAGTGGTGGGATCGTCCGGGGTTGCTTCCAGTCGGGTCCGATAAGCGGCTGCGGCTTCATTCAGGCGTCCGGCAAGGTGGAGTGCTTCGCCACTTTCCTGGGGATGAAGCGTCTGTTCCGCGGAAGGCCCGATTGGTTGGGACATGACGTGCAAACCCTTATCGTCTTGTGAAGGGGGAAAACCGGCCGGGGGATACGCAGGATTTTCCACGAGGCCGAACGTGCGGCACGATACCCGCCAGGCAGTGGGCGGGATGTACGCCGGGGCGATGAAAGCCCACAGAATACCGGATGTGTCCGGAAGGCATTTTTATGGACGCGGCCTGAGATCGATCCGCCACGTACCGGAGGGAAAAGCAGGATAACGGGCGCCTGCGATGGCAGATACGCGCTTGCGAGGAAGGTGCTGCGCCCGGAAAGGGTCTCAGATATAATTGGCTAGCGTCATGCCCTTCATATCGGCAACCAGCTTGTAGGAGGTTTCAAGCTGCAATTTGACGGCTGCCATCTGTGTGGCGACGACCGCAGGATCGGCGTCCATTGCGCCGCTAAGCTGATCTTCCAGCGCGGACCGGACACTGGTCAGCAAGCCCGATTGTGCCGTCAGACTGTTTTGTGTGGAACCGACCGAAGATTCCAGTTCGGTAAGCTGGCTGATGGTGGTTTGCAGGGACGAATAAAGCTGCTTGGCCATGTCGGAGAAGCCCGGTGTCGAGGATGACATGCCGCCCATGGCTGACGCCATCATCATGTCGCGCATCATGTCGCGAATGGGCGAACCCGTCGATGTTGATGACGCGGCGGATGTCGTCGAGCCTTGAGTTGCGACAACGCCGACATTCGTCGTCGAATTGTTATTCGTCGCGGTGACGCGTTGAAGGCTCCGGGCGGAATCGGGAGCAACGGACAGGGACGCCGAGAATACGCTGAGGGGATTGCTGGAGGAGGAATCGTTCGTTGCGGCGGCCGTCGTGGCCTGTTGCAGGACCGATGCCGCCCCCGCCGTGTCGAGCGAACTGACGATATTCGAGATCGTCGTTGCGAGCTTGCTGTTCGCGAGCGAGTCCGTACCGGGGATTGTCGGCGTGCTGCTATCGGTTCCGGAAAAAACGTAGGTCGATCCGCTGGTCGTATTGAGGACGGTCTTCAGTGCCGTCAGGGAGCCTTTTGCCTGTTCGGCAACGGCTGCGACCGAACTGGTATCGCTCGTGCCCGAAATGCTCAGCAGGTTCGTCGCCATGGATTGTGCCTGGGAGACGAGCTGGGCCAGGGCGCTGGCCGTGACCGACAGGTCGGTCTGGGCATTCGTGATGTTGGATTGCCAGGCCTGGATCTGGGTGAGTTTCGGCGTCAGGCTGATTGCCGTCGATCGTGTCGAACCTATCCCTGCGAATGTCGAAGCCAGCGTGCCGTTGCCAGCCTGCCAGGTCAGTGTTTCCTGCTGCACGGACATGGACTTGATGCCCGCGGCAAGGATCAGTGATGCAGCGCCACCGCCATATTGATTGATTGCCGAGCTCATCTGTTCCCTATCCCTATCCTGCGTTAATTGATGGCGTTCAGAAGCGCGGTAAACATCGTTTGGACTGTGGATACGATCTTGGCGTTCGCGGTGTAGGCGTTCTGCAAGGCAACGACCTTCGCCAGTTCGTTATTGACGTTGACGCCCGATACATCGGCAACTTTTGCCTGCAGGACGGTCTGGACCGAGGTGCTGGCTGCCAGGCTGTTGCTGTTTGCTGCGATGGTCGCACCCTGGTCCGATGTCAGAGCGGTGGCCAGTTGGAGCAGCCCTTGATTCCCGCTGTATCCGATTGAGATATTCCCGGTTGAGCCGAGATTGTCCGTCGGTGCCTCGAGATCCGAGCCGCCCGAACTTGTCGGGCCGGTGACATATTGGGCGCTGGTGCCGAATGTCTGGCTGAGTACATTCTGGATGACTGTCGTATCGCCAATCGTCGTGCCGCCGCTTGCTGTATTTGTCGACAGGAGAGACGGGGTGCTCACATACGTTGTGTTGACGCTGACAGCCGACGAAAGGCCCACAATACCGGGAGGCGTGGCTGGAACTGTCGACGGAGGATTGGCCGGATTTGAAAGATTGCTATGGGCGGTTGCCAGATAGCTGGATGGGTCGGTTGAGCTGGCACTGTTCGTGAACAGGGAAAGACCCGCGCTATTGAAGCGGTTGATCAGCGTATAGGAAAACGAGTCCAACTGCGCCTGCATCTTCGGATACGTCGCGTCGCGCAGGGTAATATTCGCGCCGAGCGTACCGCCGGTCAGATGCGTGGTGACGTCCTGCCCTGCCAGCATGATGCCGGGAATCGGTGACGTGCTGCTCGTCGGGTCGTAGCTCATATCCGGCGTAATGGTCACGTCGCCGGTACTCAGCGGCCAGGTGGTGGAAGGCAGCTTCTGTGTATTGTCGTTCTGTCCGATCTGGTCGGGGCGGGTCGGAAGCTCCGTGCCGTCCGCGGTCCGAACGACCATGTCGCCGTTTGGCGTCTCGGAGAACGTGACCGAAAGATTCGACGACAGGTCGGACATGACCCCGAGGCGCTGGTTTTCAAGATCGGCGGTGTCGGAGCCGAGCGCCTTGAGCTTTATGATCTGCTGCGAGAGAGCGCCAATCTGCGTCAGGTCGGAATTGATCGACGGGATGGTCGCGGCGATGCTGTCTTCCGCATTCTGGCGCTGGGTTGTGTAAGTCGATGCCAGTGTGTGGATCGTATTCGTCAGGGACTGGGCGCTCGTCACCACAGCCGTTTGCGAAATACTCTGTAGCGGTGTGGAAATCAATGACGTCAAGGCGCTTTGCACGTTGCCCAGTTGGTCGGTCAGCGTATTGGTGGTGCCGGAAACGGCGTCCGTCGAAGCCGCTGCGGTCGTGCCCTGGACTGCCGAGACCGCGGCCAGCGAATTGTCCATCGTGGTGTAGGAAGAGACCTGAGCATTCTGCGCATACAGCGCGGATTGCAATGCCTGATTGATATTGAGTCGCGTCGCGCCGATATGGACGCCATTGCCCGTGCCGCTCGTGACGGCACTTGTGACGGTGGCCGTCTCGCTCACATAGCCTGCCGTACTCTGGTTCGAAACGTTCTGGGATGTGACTGAATACTGGTATTCAATCGCATTCAGCCCGCTGGTGGCTATCGAAAGAGAGGATAATAGACCCATCGTTCCAAGTTTCCTGTACCTAGCCACCGTCCATGGAGCATACGCGTTTGCCGCCAGAAGCAGGACGGACCCCGAGACCATGTTATGGATTCGTTATCCATTAATGGTTTCTAAAAGGTTACGCGCGGTGCCCTGCCTGGAACAGGAAGTGGCCTTTCTTCAGAACGGTCGGTCTCAGACTGACGGCTCGGCTGTGATCTTGTCGACTGCGTTCATGTTGCGTGTCGACTCGGTCTGTATAAGCTGGAACGTCAGGTCGTAGTCGCGCTGGATTTCGACCATTCTCGTCGCTTCCGAGACGGCATTGACGTTGCTCGATTCCAGCATGGCCTGCCGGATTTCCGGACGGGCGACCGTGTGGGTCTGGGTGGTCGGCCGAAGAAGAAAATGACCTTCGGGGATCAATGTCTGGGTATTGTTGACCGTCACCAGTCCCATCATCCCGATGACGCCGTTCTGGGTGGATATGGTCCCGTCAGCGGAGACCGACAGCAGATCTTCTTCGTTCTGCAGAACCAGATTCCGGCCGGTATTGTCCAGAACGGGGTTGCCCGATCCGTCGACGATCGTACCGTCCATGCGGCGATGGAACGCGCCGTTGCGCGTCAGCCTGATCCCTTGCGTCGTGCGGACGGTAAAATAACCTTCGCCGTTGATGGCGAAATCGGTCAGGTTTCCGGTCTGCCGAAGGGAACCCTGAAGCTGGTCGCGATAGGTCGCCTGATCCTGCGAGTAGGATTCCTGCTTGTCGCCCGGCAGCGTGTTCGGCCCCTTCTGTTTGACAAGATATTCGGAAAACAGCTGCCTGTTCGCCTTGTAGCCATCCGTATTGGCATTGGCGAGGTTATTGGCCGTCACGTCCAGAGCACGCATCAATGTATCGACGCGAGACAGGGCAATATAGGTCGTATTGTCCAATGTCGTTCTCCAGAAGGAACCGGGCGCGTGCGGTCAGGCCAGTACCCATTCACGCATTTCATGAGCCTGTCCCGCCGAGGGGAATAGCTGTAAAGCATGCATGGCCAGATTAACGAACTGTTCATGCAACAGCAACAGGCGAGACCAGCCGGCCGGAATGCGCTCTTCCCGCGGGGTCATGTCACCGCCGGCCCGCCCCGCCTTATTTCATCAGGTTGATCGTGCGCGTCATCATGGACCGCGTGATCTGCATGGTATTGAGGTTGGCCTCGTACGAACGTTGCGCTTCGTGTGTGTCCATGATTTCGACCATCGCATTCACATTCGGCATCTTGACCAGGCCGTTGGCGTCGGCTGCCGGATGTGATGGATCGTACCGCGTTTCGAAAGGGGTCTGGTCTTGCCCGACCTCCTTGATGTCCACACTGGAAACGCCGGAGGTACGATCCAGGACTTCCTTGAACGTGACCGTCTTGCGGCGATAAGGGTCCGATCCGGCTGTCGCGCCAGTGGTTTCCTTGTTGGCGAGGTTTTCGGCCGCGATCTGGAGGCGTTTTGCCTGCGCGCGCATTCCGGCGGCAGAGATGCCCATTGTGTCGGAAAAATCCATGATAGACCTCGTGCGATCAGGCTGAGGGTGAGCCGAGGGCTATCGAGAACATCGACATATAGACACTGTAGGCGTTCGTCGCGAGACGTTGCTGGTCATTGGTATCTGCGATCTTTTCCAGTTCGCCTTCGATATTGACCTGGTTTCCGTCGATGGACGTATTGATCCCGGTCCGTGTCGCACTGCCGCCGCTGTTGCGGCCGGTCAGATGGCCGGGCTCGGTCTGTGCCAGCGTCATGGCCATCTGGTTTTGCAGGACACCTTGAAACGACGCGGTATCCTTGGGGACATAACCCGGCGTGTTCGCGTTGGCGACATTGCCTGCCAGCACGGACTCGCGGTTCTGCAGCCATTGCAGGCGGCGCCCGGCCAAGTCCAGCACATCGGTGCCACTATGGGCCTGGGACATCTGGGAGGATAATGCTTCCAGCATACGCTGTCTATTCCGCTGGTTTCTGTTTGCGCCCGACCTGTGGTGCATTCTCTCCATATATAGGGCGTATCGGAGCCTGAATAGCATGCGCTTGTGGTGCGAGCGCAGTTTTTTTTGGAGTGTGGCAATCCGCGCGACACGTGCCCGATGTCAGGCTTAGTTCGGCCTTCCCGAATGGTATAAGGCGACGGGTGCGAGGTAACCCGATGCCTGCCGTGGAAACTGGCCGAGAGACTGACTTTCAAGATTGTCTTTCGGGTGCGGATCGAAACCGCGTGTGGGACTCCTGCCAGCGCACATTTTCGGCCTGGTTCTCAGAGGGGGGCGGATGTCTGCGAAGCCGTCAGCGCGGCGCCCGACGGCTTGGTCAGCAGTTTGAACATGCGTCCTCGATCCCCGTCCGAAATCCGGTCACCGACGCGATCGGCAACCCAGCCCAACAGGCGTTGATCGGATGCCTGAGAAGCATCCGATGCCAGACGGAGGGCGAGAATCTGCTGGCTTTCCGTCAATGGGCCGGTTGGTGGGATAATGTCCTCGGCCATTTTGCGTATATCGCCGGCCGCGGCCGCCCATTCCCCTTTCTCTTCATGGATGCGAGCGGTGAGGTCGAGAGCGGAAGCGTTCGGGCTATTGTGCAGAAGGGAGAGGGCCTTGGCCTGGTCGCCCGTTGCCAGGGCGACGCGGGCGGCGATCACCTGCCTTGTGGTCCTGATATCGTCAGGAAGAGAAGGATTGTCTGTGATCGCCAACGCTTGGGCCGCATCCTGGGGAAGCTTTCTTTCGATATCAGTTTCCGCCAGTGCCGCGCCTGCCTTTGCACGAAGATCGGGGGCGGTGAGCATGGGGATTGCATCGGAAAATGCCTGGGCGGCATCATCCGGCAGGCCGAGGGCGAGAAGCATCCTGCCGTAGGAGACGAGGACGTTACCCTTCTGTGCGCCCGGCGGCAGATCGGGCAGATGGACCTTCAGCATCGCCGTGTCGTGCAGAAGACTTTTCTTATCCGATCCGGGGGAAGATGAGTCGGCAAGGCCTGCGAGGGCCTGGGACACCAGCGGCGCCATCATGTTCTTCGACGCCATGTCGGGATATGTGCGAGCCGCGTCGATTGCCTGGAGTGCGTCGCTCCAATTATGCGTCTGCATATAAGCGTCGGCCTGCATCAGGCGAACCGTGGCCTCGCGCCCGGCCAATCGCGCGTCAGGCATCATGGTGTTAAAGATCTCGGCGGCCGCGTCAGGCTTGATGCGGCCATCAGCGAGTTCGATCGACGTTTTCTGTTCGAGCGCCTTCTCTGCGACCTGGGGGTTGGGGTCGTCGGCAAGTTTCTGGAATGACGCATAGGCAAGATCTCGCTTGCCGGAGCGCATCTGCCTGAACGCGTTGGCGAGTTGATAGCGTGATCCGGGGGGCAGGTCGTCCAGTACCGCGAGATCCTCCGGTGTGCCGTAACGGCCGATTTCCTCTGCCGCTGCCGGCAGAAGCGCATCACGAATCGGGGCCGGGTAGGATTTTAACCGCCCGAAATCCAAGGCTAATTGATGTGCCGCGGTCGCATCGTTCTCGCCGATGGCGGCGAGATAGAGCCCCTGCCAGAGTTGAGTTGCGCGCTTTTGGCTGCTCGGCCACGGGCCGTTGAGCATCAAGGCGCCGTCCATCGTGCCGCACAGCAGTTCCGATGCAGCCAGAAGGAACCTCACGTCGGGCAGGGCGGCCTCTTCAGGGTCGTCCTGGAGGGCGACGGTCAGGATGCCGCGTGCCTCGACAAAGGCGCCAAGGTTGAAGGCGGCCTTGGCTGCGTCCAGTCGCCGCGTGAATCGATGGAACGGATCCGAGTCCGCGGCGGCGAGAAGAGAGGTGCGATAGCGCTGGATCAGGGCATCAACAGGCAGGTTCTGCAGCCCCAGCCATTTCAGATCGACATCGTTGGCATAAATGGCTCTGCCATGATCGGGAAAGGCCTTGCCGTCTTCGGTCAGGAGGATGCCGTTAGGGACGGGTTTCAGATCGATGCGCGGAGAGTGGGCCGCGATTACGATACCTTCCGTTGTCGGCCAGACGTCATAGCCATCGCCGTTCCGCAAGGAGAGAATGCCGCCATCATCCATGGCTGACGTGCCGACCAACAACCGATCGCCGGATGCGGGATCCGAGATTGAGAGCACGCGGCCGGACCGGCGCATCGGGTACAGGACGCCACTGTCGGTATATTGCGGATTGATGACGCGTCTATCGTCGTAATCACCGCCGGGAGGAGGTTTGTCACCCAGTACCCATCCTTCCGCCTGCTGTGAAAGATAGAGGCGCCGTGTGTCCGGAAGACGGACCTGGATCAGCGTCGCATCGGGAAGGGTATTCACGGACAGCGTCGAGAAAATGCCGTCGCCACGCAGGGCGCTGGTATCCATCGGTTCCGCATTGTCGATGACAATGATGAACCTGTCGCCGCTCTGGAAGGCGGCGATCCCCATGCGCGGCGGCACCGGGAGTAGAATACGATTGGTGGACGCCACGCCCGGCTGGGAATCCGCGCCACCTGGCTGGAGCGTGTTCGTCGATGGTACCCGGGGTGCCTCTTTCATGCCGTTCTTGCCGGTGGTCGCGCCACTGGAGGGCGTCGCCGCAGGCGATTGGGGGTCGTCCAGGATCGTTGCCCGCCAGGAAGAGGGCAGCCCTTTGAGCAGGACCGAATCAGGCAGTTCGACGTCCCGCGACGGGTCCGGTGTTGCGTTCGCGGCCGGCGTGGGAGGAGCCGGAAGCGGTTTCGAAGGTGAAGTTGCAGTTCGGGAGGTATGGCGAGGTCCTGCCCGGTGCGATTCTGCCGCCATGGTAGACGTAATGGCGGAACAGGACAGACACGCGAAGACTGAAAGCGTGACACAGCGTCTTACGCGGTGAGGTCTGCTGAAAGGCACGTGTCTTTAATCCTGACGGGGCTCATATCCCCGTTGTCTCGAGGTCATCGTCTCTGAACGGATCTTCATCGCTGATGTCTGCGAAGACAGGATTGCAGTGACCATGTCGTCGGACGGGAAGCTGTGGATCGGTCGGGAAAGGAAAGAGCCGGGCAGCGCGCATCTGCCAGCAGGCCGACCATACGAACTGGCGTACGAAAAGGCATGCTTGCGGAAATGTGCCGCCCGACCGTGGTCGATCAGGCGAAGAGATCAACGGCGCTCGCGGTCGCGAATTCCTTCTTGCTCGTCGTGCCAGTGGGCACGATCTGGCCGCTGGCATCGAACTTCATGGACGAAGACGAACCATCGATACTGCTGGAGGTGATCGTGATGCCGGTCGCCGCTGCATGTCCGGGGCGGGCGCTGTGATAGGCGGCTTGAGAGGCCGCCGAGGTCACCTGACGGAGGCTGGACGCGAGAAGCGAGGCAGCCGTGGTGTCAACCATTTCGTTATCCTTCAAAACCAGAAAGCAGAATAAATATGGGCCGAAACGTGGCCGCGGGATATTCCAATTCTGGAACCCGCCGGTTCCCCACCATCATGTCATAGAGTCCGTTCAGGAGCGGCCAAGGCAGATTTCCCTGATAGGCGTTCTCTCTCAGACAAATCGCATCTTTCCCGGACCCAATCCAGATATGTGGCCGCGCGCCCCGGCTTTCGTTTCGAGGAAGCGCAGTGTGAAGGCTACAGAAATGATTCGGTCATATCTTATAATATAACCGAACTATGCTCCGTTCAGTTTATGAGATAGATCCGACTTCGCCAAGGTGCTTTTTTCCTTTTCAGGTCTTGTCACCGGCCTTTAACGGATGGAGCGCCTGTGCAGGCACCGCCGTCTGTGGCAGCTATGTAAAGACTTGGGGTCAGGGTGGCTTTCTATCGATGATAACGCTGCTATCAGGGAGCGTCGGCCCTTGACACTTTCAGCCATATAGGGATTTTTAGACGCTCCATTCATTCTGGAATTGAGCAGGCATCCCTTCCTGGCGGGAATAGTAAAAAATAGATAGGGGACAAGTATAGTCCTGTATTCCTTCGCGATTAGCGACCATACACTTTTGGGCGGAAGTAGATATGCGCGTACTTTGCGTTGGCGAAGATTCGGGTCGGGATGACGGTCGACCCTACGAGGGATTGTCCAAGGCGGCGGTGGGCGGATCGGTCTCGATAACGACGTCTGGTTCCGCTGGGGTTGTGGAAACGTTGCGGCGGTCCCATTACGATATCGTCGTCATCCAGCAGACGACGCCGGACATGAAGCTGTTGCGTCATATCCGGAACAGCCGTGTTCCGACACCGGTCATGGTCATTACCCGGACGTCCACCCCGTCGGAGGTGGCGGAACTGCTATCCACGGGTGCCGATGATTGTGTGTCGGCTTCGGTCGATCCCGCGGAACTCCTGGCCCGGCTGCGTGCTATCGTCAGACGAGTCAGCGGACATGACAGCCTGACTCTGCATATTGGCCGCTTGACGGTTGGAGTCGACAGGCGGGAGGTCCATGTCGACTCCAAGCCTGTGCCCTTGACGCGCAGGGAATACGATCTTGTGGAATTGCTGGCCCTGCGCAAGACGCAGGTTCTGAGCAAGGAGACGGTTCTGGATAGCTTGTATGCCGGAGAGAGCGAGCCCTACGGCAAGGTTATCGACGTCATGATCTGTAAGATACGAAAGAAAATGCGTAATTTCGGTATTGATGAGCCGTTTACGACGCTGTGGGGGATTGGCTATCGCCTGAATGAGGTGGCCTTTACCCCGCTGGGAGCAAAGGCAAGCGTCACCGAAAGCAGGACCGACCGGCAGGCGAAGGAATCCTGTATCCCGGTCATGTCGGGGATCAACATTCTGAATTCTTCGACGACGCTGGACCTTGCCTGATTCCATGCCCTGATCTGCCCCGGAGTGCCGGGGGTGGGTCCGGGCGGCTGGCACGATCTCAAAACCTTACTGCGCAAGGCCGGAAAATCCGGCGCAGGTGCATCGCTGACACTATGCTGCCCCAGACCGGTATCCGGGCAAGGGCTGCTCCTCCGGGTCCTGATGCCGGAGGAGCAGTATTGTCAGGAACTGGCGCTGTTCGCGCTGGTGCTGCCCGTCGTCGTTCCGGAAGAGATGTTGGTAATATTGGACATCGGGATAGTGGCTTTGCCCATCTCGACTTCCATGTCGGAAGCGCCTTTGTGTATGCCGGTGATCGTGCCGGTGACAGTGAAGGGCAGGCTGGATGTGGTGCCCGAAGAACTGATCGTCTGGACCGAAACGCTATAGGCGCCATCGGACAACTGGTTGCCGTTATTGTCCCTTCCGTCCCACGTCCAGGTATTGGTGCCGCTGGAGGCGGTGGCGACAACATCCTTGACAATGGTTCCGGCGGAGTTTGCTACGGCGATGGCGACGGTGGATCCGGATGTGCCCGAGAAGCTGAGCGAGGCGGAGCTGCTTTGAAGCGGCAGCGTCGTTGTGTTCGCGGTTGCCTTCTGACCGACCAGGTTGGAGTCGGTGCTCATCTGCCCGCTTTCATTCAGCGAAATCAGTGAGCCGAGCTTCGAGTTCGTCTCGACCTGCTGTTCCACCCCGGCAAATTGCGCGAGTTCCGACGTAAAGGTGTCGGTATTCATCGGGCTGCTCGGGTCCTGGTTCTTCAACTGCGTGGTCAGAAGGGACAGGAAGGTGGTGTAGTTATTGGCCAGGGAGGACAGGGCCGACGTCGCGGTGCCGCTGCTTGAACCCGCACTGCCTGAAGAAGACGTGTTCGCAGCATTCTTGGCGGCGGCTTCTGCTGCCTGGATAAGCTGGGCCTCCTTGCTGACACTCGATGTCGTCGTCATTTGCCTGTTCCCTTTCTCTCCGCGACGGCCATCGGGGTCATGCGGTAATGTTGATGCCGCTTCCGGCATATGGACCGGAAGATCTTCTGGAATGTGAACCGTCTTGCGTCTCGGCATCACCTGTTGCCGGGGCGGGGATCACGCCATCGGCGCGCCAGGTGCTTCCACCATAGGTTTGCTGGCCATTCTGTCCAGAACTGCTGCCGGACATGTTGCCCGAAAAATTGCCATTATAGCCTGTGCCGTCAGCATTCTGATTTTGGCCCTGGTTCTGAAAATCGTGGTTGCTGCTGCTGGCAGCGACAACGTCAATTTTCAGGTTGCTCACGTCCACACCGGCAGCGGTGAGTGCCGCGACCAGTTCATGCTTGTTGTCGGCCAGGTGGCGTGCCGTCCCAAGGTCTTCGCTTTGGAGAACCACGCCGGTTGTCAGGCCGTCCGTTCCGTCGACGCGCACATGAACGGGTGTGGAATCGTCGGTCAGAATGGTCATGGAAAGAGATGTCGATCCGTCAGCGGATTGCGCCATGATCGAGGGTGAGACGGTCTGCCCGTCCGTTCCATGCGACACGTCGGCCGTCTTCTGGGCCTGCTCCGCGCGAGTTGCCGATGCCGCGTCGTTCAACGTGGCCGCAAAGGAACTGGACGGAGAGATGCCGGGGGCCAAATTGAGGCCGGTCGCCATCTGCAGGTCTATCTGGGAACTCGTCCTCTCCCGGTTGCCATCAGCGGAATCGGAATGTCCCATCATGCTGCCATGAGCGCCTGACTGCGCGAGGGAATCGCCTGTAGCGTCGGGGAGGGGCGCGAGGCCAGAGGTGGGGGACGCCGGCTTGTCGGTCGACAGTACTGGCGCTGGGGGCGAGGCGCGGCGTTGATCAGTCTGATTTGCCGCAGCGGTCTGTCGGAGCGGAGGGGCCGATGTGCTGGCAGCGGACGCGGTCATGGCGGTCGCGGCCGCTTGCGGGACCGAAGGCGCGTCCTGCGACGCGTGGCTTTCGTCCTTTGCCGCTTTCGCGGTGGTCGGGAACGACGATTGCGCTGCCGCTGTTGTCGGGACTGTTCCTGTGTCTCCAGCCTGGCTGACGCCGCCTGTCCCACCTGCCGGCGATAGCGTCACGGTGGAGGCCAGGATCTGCGTGCTGCCAGGCGTCTGTACCGAGATGACCGAATTGTTCTGGTCGGTCGCCGGCCCTGGCTGCGATGAGATGGACACTTGGACATGCTGGCTGTCGGACGTCTGTCCCGAGGGGGGCATGGGCGCATTCTGGCCGCGCGCCGATATCGTTCCTGCTGCTGGCTGTGAGCCGGCGCCTGCCAGGATCTGCGTGCTGCCAGGCGTCTGTACCGAGATGACCGAATTGTTCTGGTCGGTCGCCGGCCCTGGCTGCGATGAGATGGACACTTGGACATGCTGGCTGTCGGACGTCTGTCCCGAGGGGGGCATGGGCGTATTCTGGCCGCGCGCCGATATCGTTCCTGCTGCTGGCTGTGAGCCGGCGCCTGCCAGGAGCTGCGTGCTGCCAGGTGTCTGTGTCGCCGTGGGGGTGTCCTGGCCGGCCATGGTCTGCTGGCCACCCGGGAGCTGGGTCAGGGTAGTCGCGAAGGGGCTCTGGTCGGTTGTCGTTGGGCCGCCCGGAGCCACGATGTCAGCTTGGAGAACCGCCGAGGCCGTCGGCGCCTGCTGGAGTGCGGTCTCGGCCGTGGTGGAAGGCACGGACGCCGGGTTCGCTGTTGCGGATGTGTCCGCAGGGCCGACCGCACCGTCCTGGCCCTGTGACGCCAAAGAAGGTAGGCCCTGCTGAATCCCGAGGACCTGGGACAGGATATCCGTGAGCTGGCTCTGGGTTGTCAGGTCGGCTTGCGTGGTGGCATCGCTGGTTGAGGTGTCCGAACCGGATGCGGCCCTTTTTGCCCGGCTCGACGCAGAGGGATCGATCGTGGCGTCGACCGTCTGGACAGTTGGTGCAGAGACCGTGTCCGTGGCTGGCGGCGGAGCGGTGTTCTGGGGCGCCGAATGTCTGGCAGGACTGTCGGTCGGGTCCTTGGAGGCGGTTTGGGAAGCGTGCGCAGCCGCATCGTGAACGTCCGCGCGGTCGCTCCGTGAGCCGTTGGCCTGCTCGTCGTGCGCGGTCTTGAGATGGGCGTCGAAGGAGCCCTGCCTATTGGGGGGGCGCCGTATCGCATGGGACTGTGCGGCCGCTGTTCCGGAGATCGCGGTGCCAGGGAAAACCGGCAGAAGCGAACTGGATGACGAAGAAGAGAGCGCCTGATCCGTTTTCGCCGAAACTTTCGACATCGTAATACTCATCGGACGCCCCGTGTTTCCTGTCGTCATTCCGCTCCGTCAGGCCGCGGCAGCCGTCGATGGCTGCGACACGGATAATGCCGTATCGAGTTCGCTAAACGAAGGCATAAAAGCGGGTGGAATATCCTTACGCCCGATTTCGGCACTGACCTGAGGCGGATTGCCCTGGAGATGCGCCACTAAGACAACCCGAATGATGTCCTGATAGCGACCGTCCTGCGTTATCACAGCCCGCATGCGGGCCGCCAGAGGGGCGACGACGCCATAAGACAGCAGCACGCCGAGAAAGGTGCCGACGAGGGCGCCGGCGATCATTTCGCCCAGGACGGCCGGCGGCTTGCTGATTGAGGACATCGTCTTGATAACGCCCAGAACCGCAGCCACGATGCCAAGCGCCGGCAGGGCGTCCGCTATGCTCGACAGGCATTCCGCGATATGCAGCTTCTCGGTCAGATTCTTCTTCAGCTCGCGGGACATGACTTCGTCAAGCTGATAGGCATCGTCGATATTGAGGCTGACCAGCCGCAGATAGTCGCAAATGAGGTTGCGGGTTTCCAGATCGTCGCGAATGGCGGGCGATTGCGCGAAAATGCTGCTTTCGGTCGGATTTTCGACATGCTCCTCGAGCGCCATGCTTCCCTTCGCATGGGCCAGACGCATGAATCGGAACAGCGTGACCAGAAGGTCGAGATAGGCCGTCTTGTCGTAACGGGGACCCTTCAGCGTCAGCTTCAGGTCATGGGGAAGCTTTTTGAGCGCGTCGGCGGAATTTGCCATCACGAAGATGCCGACCGCCGCCCCCATGATGGTCAGCAATTCGAAAGGCATGGAGGCGAGCAGAGGGGCCAAGACACCCCCGGAGGCCACGAACGAGCCGAAGACGCAGAGCAGCGCAAAGACGAGGCCCCCGATGAAGAGCATTGAGTTGTCTCCGTTTTCACCCATATGTGCCGGCCGGCATGCGCCGGTCGCGGTCGTGTGCAGTTCTCGATGCCCGGCGAGAAACCGAGGTCCTTGGGGCTTGTTCTGATTTCGCCGGGGGCGGGGGCGCTATTCCGGCCGTGTCGCTCCGGATGTCTGTTGGTTCATACCGGCAGGATCGGCCGGCACGGTGCCGGTCGTGTTCGGCAAGGGAACGATGGGAGGTGCCGCGTCTGCATACAGCTTGTGCATGACAATCACGATTCGTCTGTTCGCTGCGGCCGACGGGGTCGAGGGAATGGCCAGCGACCGGTCGGCTCTTCCGGATACGTCGAGGATATTGGTGTCCGGATAACCAGCCTTGACCAGTGCCTCCCTGGCGTAATCCGCACGCAACGCGGATAGGGTCCAGTTGGACATGCTCCAGTTCCTGCCGGCGCGGTAAGTGTCGGCGTCGGTATAGCCGATGATCGAAATACGTTCCGGCATGGGGGCGAGCCATCTGGCGATTTCGGCCAGCATCTGTCGGCCCATGCGGTTGGGCGCGGGAGATCCGGAATCGAACATCGGCGTGTTGTTTGCATCCCGAAGCTCGATCCGGATGTCGTTTCGGCTGAAACTGACACCAACGTTGGACGTCGCGTTGTGCAAAGCGGGGTTTTGCCGGATGGCCTGCCGAAGGCTGGATGCCATATGTTCGATTTTGCCCTGTTCGTCGGCCGCGTCGTTGGCGCCGACATACGCCGTGTTCTGGCCGCCACCGCTCTCGGGTCCGCCGATCGGGATGATGGTGGGGGCCTGTGGGATAAATTGTGTCCTGATTCCGTAGGTGATGTCGTCGGGAGAGCCGCCCCGCGTGGACGTAACGGGGTTCCGTTCGGCACCGTGATTTCCGGATTGCGGTGCGTTCAGGGATGCGTCGTCCTTGATCAGCTTGAATGACTTTCCCTCCGTGAGAGGGGAGGGCGCGGTGTCGAGCGCCCCATCCGTTGGCGGCACGATGGTCTTCGTATCCGCCATGGGATTGAAGAACTGCGCGATGCCTTTGCGTTGCTCGTCCGTTGTCGCATTGAGGAGCCACATGACAAGAAAGAACGCCATCATGGCCGTCATGAAGTCGGCGTAGGCGATCTTCCACGCTCCCCCATGATGGCTCTGCGTATCGGACTCTTCGCTACGCCTGATGATGATGGGAGCTTTGTTGTTTCTCGCCATGAGGGATTACCGTGACCTTACAGGCCCTTGTGATGGACCATGCCGACGCGGCTGGACGGGTCTCCGCGATAGGCGGCGCGTCCTGCATGCGTCAAGGAAAGAGAGGTATCGAGCCAGACTTCTCCGCCGAGTTCGCGCCAGCGCCGGCAGAAGGTGAAATCCTCGCTGAGATAGGTTCCGGTCTCGGGATCAATGCTGGCGTCGAACAGGGCATGGTGCGGGCTGCCGTCTCCGCTGCCCGCGGCGTCGATCCGGCGGTATGCGGTTTCGGGATGGTGCTTGATCATGCGGGCGATCGCCTTCCGGCTGATCATCATGAAGCCGGTACCGGCGTAATGCGTCCGGATGAGCGGCCCTTTTTCCCATGTCTCGTGCATGGCATCGGTCTCTCCGACATAACGAAGGGAGGCCGATTCCTGTGGTTCGCCACGCAGGATGTTTTCTTGCGTGCCTTTGTCCCAGAACCGATCCTTGATCGGATACATGCCCGCGATCAGGTCCTTGTCGGCGGCGAGAAGGCGTGCCGGCGCTTCTGCGGCGAATCCGATATCGGCATCAATGAAAAGCAGGTGCGAGGCGTCGGACCGCGTGAAAAACTGGTGAACCAGGGTATTGCGTGCCCGGCTGATCATCGCATCGTCGCCGAGCAGGGAGAGAGTCATCGGCGTCCGCATGACGCCGGTGCAGGCGATAACGGACTCCATGTATTCCTGCGTTACCAGACCGCCGAAACAGGGCGTGGCAATGAATATCTTTGCGGTCTGTTGTTCTGTCTGTTCCATGCGCTTTCCTGGTCGCTTATGTCCATGGAGATGATCGGTTCGCATCAGGCACCGTCACGTGCCGACCTTGGTAAATAGCGATAGCGGGGGCATTCCACTTACTCAAGGATGAAACATGACAAAACCGACGATCGTTTTGTTGGAATGATGCATGAACATTGGACGTCAACCTGGGGACATGCGAACGCGGCGCGACAGATCGTCGATTTCGGCCAGTTCCCGGCGGGTGCGGATCTCTTTTTCCTCTTCCACCCGACGGTCCAGAATGGAGGTAGCCGCCTTCAGGTCCGCGTTGGCCTGCATGAGGGTTTGGCGTGCCTGGTCGGAGGCCCGGCTGGCGGCATGCAGGGCGCTCCGGGCGCGTTCAACGGCTTCCTGTCCATAAGGCAGCCACTGACGGAAATCGTTCAGCGACGCGTGCCCCGACATGGCTTCCAGTCGTTCGGTTTCGATCGCCGCCTGGCTGCTTTCCACCTGGCTGCGTGCCGCATGCTCTCTGGCCAGCGCCTCGGCCATGATCGCCTTTGCCTGGTCGACCTTTGTCTTGTGAAGGCGGATCAGGGACCGTAATGCGCGTGTCCGGGAATTCATCGCGATGTTCCGGTGGTCGAGAGCGCGCCACGCAGGGCATCGAAGCTTTCGGCGATTGTCGCGCTTTCATTGCGTGACTGCTTCAGGATGTTTTCGATTGCGGGCGCGACGCGGATGGCCCTGTCGGTTACGGCGTCGTTTCCCGCCCGGTAGGCGCCCAGGCGAACCATGTCCTGAATATCGTCCCAGGTTGAAAGATCGGTGCGCGCTTCCAGGACCAGGGCGTTTTCCTCCGCAGCGTTGCAGCCGGGAACCGTGCGCGAAAGAGAGCGGAGGACATTGACGGCCGGATATCGTCCGCCTTCGGCGATCCGCCGTTCCAATACGACATGCCCGTCGAGAATGCCTCGGACAGCGTCAGCGACGGGTTCGTTGTGATCGTCGCCTTCGACGAGGACTGAGAACATGGCGGTGATCTGGCCGGCCTTGCCGTCCGGGCCGGCCAGGCCGGGGCCTGCCCGTTCCAGCAGGCGTGGCAGTTCCGCGAAGACGCTGGGCGGATAGCCCCGGGTGGCGGGTGGTTCGCCGGAAGACAGGCCGATCTCTCGCAGGGCCTGGCAAAAGCGGGTGACGCTGTCCATGAGCAGCAGGACCGATTTGCCCTGATCCCTGAAATATTCAGCCACGGCCATGGCCGAATAGGCGGCTTCCCGGCGCATCAGGGGGGAGGTGTCCGAGGTGGCGACCACGACGACCGATTTGGCCAGGCCGTCAGGGCCCAGATCGTCCTCCACGAACTCGCGGACTTCCCGGCCTCGTTCCCCGACGAGCGCGATCACAGCGACGTCGCAGTCGGTATTGCGCGCCAGCATGCCCATGAGGGTCGATTTTCCGACGCCGGAGCCAGCGAACAGACCGAGCCTCTGCCCCTCGCGGCATGTCGTGAACAGGTTGAGCACCCGTACGCCCAGATCGATGCGTGGCCCGAGGCGGGCCCGCAGCCCGGCTTCCGGAGGCGGAGCATGCAGTCTGCATGGCTCCCCGCCCGGGGGCAGTGGGCCCTTGCCGTCGATGGGACGCCCCATCGGGTCGATGACGCGTCCCTGCCATAGGGGATTGACGACCAGTGTGCCGCCCGCCCGACGCTTTCGCTGCTCCAGGTCGTATAGCCGGAATGCTGCACGGCAGCCGGACCCTATGCCCGCCAACGCCCCGAAAGGCATGGCAATGGCCGTGTCACCCCGGAACGCGACGATTTCCGCATCCGTCTCACGTCCGTCCAGTCCGAAAATACAGACCCTGTCTCCGACTCCGGTGAAGTCGCGCATGCCGCTGAGGGAGACGGAGAGGCCGGTCAATCCGGTCACTCGGCCTTCCAGCATGCCCACGGGAATATCGTGGAAGGGGCCAGCCACGACATTGCGGATCGCATCCAGGGTACGGGCCATTCCGGTGCCAAGCGCATCATCGTCGGACGCTCTTGCTGTCCCGGTAGTCGATTCGGCGGGTTGCATATTGCGCTTACCCTGTCAGGCAGGTTGCACCTGCGCAAATCGCGAGGCTCGGAGACCGATATCCTGGGAGTGGCATCGAGGTTGCTGCGTCCGACGTTCCGCGGTGCATTTTCTGTAATTCTGCGACAGCCTCGTCAAAACATGCCGGAATAAAGATTTCCGCTCGACGAGGATGACGATGTATTGACACCGAAGAGTGCGGCAATGCCCGCCTTGCTCGAATCGCCACCATACAGATCCATCATGGTTGCCGGCTTGTCCGGCGTCTGCGGAGTGATCTGGAGCATGGCCAGATAACGTTCCGCATATTGCTGGATCTGCTTTGGAGTCCGCAGCTTGGTGAAATCCACCTTGCTTTTCAGCATCCGGACCTGCTGGTTGTAATCCAATGTGCCGAATGTCGACGGATCATAGCCGGAGACCGTTTCCGCGACTTTCAGCAAGATGGGATCGGACATCAATTGTGCCAGGGTGGTGACGCTGCTCATCTTGCGCGTGAAGTAGAGGGCGTTGCCGACCCCGTTATCCTGGAAATCGTTGTTATTTTCGTACTGACTTAATTCGAACTGCGACACGACATCGTTCATGTTGACCTTGGTCACGGTGTTTGTGACTTTACTGTCGGTCGTCAGGGTTGAATCCTGGCTTGGCGTCGAAGTCGAAAGATTGGGAGGCTGAACATCGACGGTGTAGGTGACGCCGTTCATCTTCGCTTGCAATGCGGGGATGGTATGCGAATACTGCCCATTGACTTTTAGAAGATTGCCGGCGCTGTCGAATGAAGTCGTAAATGTCGTGCTGGTGACCTGCGCGCCGTAAGGATCGATGATATAGGCCTGCCAGGTTGAGGGCGAGGCGGAGTCCTGAACCCATTTGACGGACAGGGTAGCCCGGTTGGCGGCGGCGACGCCGTTGGCGTCGTCCGATGTTTCGTTGGGGTCGAACGGTGCCGTGACGTAGGTCTGGTTCGTGCCCGAGAGGGTACCCAGCGTAATGGAGGGAAGTGTCAGGCTGGTGCTGGAGCCCGACGGTGATGTCAGGCTGGCGACCTGGCTTTTACTGATGGTGCTGGACGTGCTGGACGAAGCCATGGTGACGCCGCCTGTTCCTCCAAGCGTCCCGAGATCTAGGCTGATGGATTGATGCGTGGTGCCGGTGCTGCCGGATGGGGTGATATTCAGGGTAATGGGCAATGATACGGTGCTTCCGGCTCCGCCGGAGGTTACGGCCTTGCCGGTCGACATGTCGGTAGCGGATGCCAGGCTACCGTCCTGGTTGAAGACGACCTGATAGGCGTTCGTATCGATTGTGGCATTGCCGTCCGCGTCATAGGCATTGACGGTCCAGGTCCGTGGATTGCTTGAATCCTGGGTCCATTTAAGGGCCACCTGATGGGCGTTGGATTGCGAATCATAAGTCGTGACGGGTGCCGTCGTATAGGTCTGGCCGGTCGCGTCGGCAGCGGGAAGGGTGGCGTTTACCGAAATGGTCTTCGTCGCGCTGTAGGTCTGGCTGATTACGGCGGAGGTTGCGTCGGGAGCAAAGGGTGACACGGAGGACGTGCCTTTGTTTTGTCCCCACATCTTGAAGGCATCGGCGAAGGCCAGCCATGCGGCGTTATTGGATGATTTGGCGAGGGACTTGGATGAGGTCGGGTCCTGCGTCAATAAGTCCTTGATGATGGCGGTTGCGTTGGACAGGGAACTGAGCCCATAGGCACCCAGTACCACCTGCAGGACCGAATAATCCTTCAAGAGTCCATCAACGGACGTAATCGATGCCGCATCCTTTTCGAACTTTGCGACTTCCTGCTTGGTGGTGGCGTCGGTCTTCGCGTAGGTCGCCGAGGCCGTCGCCTCGTTCTTGATCGCGGAAATGTATGTCGAAATCGGAGAGGCGTTGGAGATGGACATCAGCCCGATCCTTGATACACTGCCATGGCATGGAAGACGCGACTATGATCCTGATCGCATCTTTATAGGGCCTCCAGCCTGGCATGACCATACGTTCATTCCTGCAAGGGCGAGAAAGATTGCGGGGTGGCATGCAATTTCTCCCGCCCCGAGGTCACGTAATGGTTGCGATCGTCTTGATTCGAGCGCGTGGATATATTTCGGATTGTGAAAGGACCGATACGCTGGGTCGTACGCGTTCCACGATCGAGCGCATGGAGTCCCGGACCGGCGTCGAGACGACGATGACCGGTACCTCGCCG
This sequence comes from Gluconacetobacter aggeris, assembly GCF_014174395.1. GTDB lineage: Bacteria > Pseudomonadota > Alphaproteobacteria > Acetobacterales > Acetobacteraceae > Gluconacetobacter > Gluconacetobacter aggeris. Next base: position 519,421 of record NZ_JABEQD010000002.1, on the reverse strand, counting down.
CTGGCAGAGACGGTATTGAAGACCTCTCGGAGGCGCGCGACGAAACGGTTCAGCAGGGACGGCGGCATGGCCAGGCGCCGTTCCTCGCCCTGTCCCGCGATGTGGTTCATGAATTCCGCCTCCCATTCCGGCGACAGGGTGATCATTGGAATATAGCCGCCGGGTCCTTCCAGCGTGCTGCAGATCTGCCGGGAGAGGCGGACGCGCACATGGTTGGTCAGGTTTTGTATGCCGCGCAGGCCGAGGCCGCTGCCTTCCTGGATGCTTTCTAGGATGGTCGGAAGGTCGCGGATCGAAATCCGTTCGGCCAGCAGCGATTGCAGGACGCGCTGGACCGTGCTGAGCGTCACCTGGGATGGAATCAGGTCGTTGACGAGCTTCTGCTGTTCGCGGGGCAGGTCGTCGAGGAGCGACTGGGTGGCGACATAGGTCAGAAGGTCGGGAAGATTTTGCCTGACCAACTCGCTGAGATGCGTCACGATGACGCTGGCGGGGTCGACCACGGTACACTTCAAGGCAATGGCCTTGGTCTTGAGGGAGGGGTCGATCCATACGGCGGGCAGGCCGAATGCGGGCTCGGTCGCCTTGTCGCCGACAAGGGGAGGTGTGCCGCCGGACGGACTCATGGCCATCAGCTTGCCGGGCTTCGCCTCGCCCGAACCGATTTCGATTTCCTTGAGCTTGATGATGTATTTGTCCGACGGAAGCAGGATATTGTCCTGTATCCTGATGGGCGGCGTCACGAAGCCCATTTCGGTCGCGATCGCCCTGCGCAGCGCCTTGATCTGTTCGGTCAGTTGGGAATTCTCGCCGCTGGTCAGGGGCAGCAGGCCGAAGCCGAGTTCGAGACGCAGCAGGTCGAGCTTGAGAACGTCGGAGATCGGAGCCGTCGTCGGGGCCGGTGTGACTTCGGTCACGTCGCCGTCACTATCGTGGGTGGGCGTTTTGTGGCGCCACCAGGCTCCGGCGCCGGCCAGGGCGGCAATGGTCAGGAAGGGAAAGGCCGGCAGGCCGGGGAGCAGCGCGAAGCAGGTTGCCAGCACCGCGGCCATGGCCATTGGTTTGGGATTGCCGCCCAGTTGCCGAACCAGGGTGACGTCGGCGGACCCGTCCGTGCCGCCCTTCGTGACGACGATGCCGGCTGCGGTCGAGACCAGGAGGGCGGGAATCTGCGATACGAGCCCGTCGCCCACGGTCAGGGTCGTGAAGGTGCTGGCGGCCTCGTTCACGGGCATGCCATGGCGTAGCACGCCGATGGCCAGTCCGCCGACGATATTGATGCCCGTAATGATGATCGCCGCGATCGCATCGCCGCGCACGAATTTGGCGGCGCCGTCCATGGCCCCGTAGAACGCGCTTTCTTCTTCCAGTTCCTTGCGCTTCAGGCGTGCCGTCCGGTCGTTGATCGCGCCGGAGGAGAGTTCGGCGTCGATCGCCATCTGCTTGCCCGGCATTGCGTCGAGGAAGAAGCGCGCTGCGACTTCCGCGATGCGGCCCGAGCCCTTGGTGATGACCATGAAATTCACCACCAGCAGGATGCAGAACACGATCCCGCCAATGACGACGTCCCCGCCCATCAGGAAGCCGCCGAATGCGGCCACCACATGGCCGGCGGCATATGCGCCTTCATTGCCGTGGCTGAGGATCAGCCGTGTGGTTGCGATTTCGAGTGCCAGTCGCAGGAGGGTCGTCAACAGGAGAAGGGTGGGAAAGGAGGTGAACTCGACCGGCTTCTCAAGGAACAGCGACACCATGAGGACCAGCGCGGAGGCGGTGATCGACAGCGACAGCCCCATGTCGAGGACAAAGGTTGGCAGTGGAACGATGAGGATGGACAGAAGCAGCAGGACGCCGATCGCGAGGCCGATGTCCGTTCCCGGGATCAGGGACCGCCAGGAAAGCGAATTCAGGCCGCCCCGCAGCACATTGTTCGAAAGCGCCATGCCGCGGGAAAGCGACAGGAACCGCCGTGCGGAGCGGTTCCTGTCGGTTAGCTTGCCGTCGCCGGGCTGTGCGATTGTGCTGCCATTGGCGGGGTCCAAGATGCCGCTTTCCCTTTCGTATGCCGGCTGTGGTTATGACGATCTCGGCATGATCGCCATGGCCGGGAAGCCTGGGCGGCTGTTCTGTGCATGGAAGGGTACAGACCCGGTTTCTGGGCCTGATAAGTACCGCTATAGTCGGCTTTGAGCAAGGCGCGAAAATGGTGCCGGCGGGGAATTGGGACTCTTTTGGCCGATATATGCGCCGGATGGCGCGAGGCGGGGGCTGGGGGATGCGGCTCCGGACAAGGTAAGGTGGGATTTGTGACGGAAGCAGACATGAAGGTACGCATGGAGTCCGGCGGGGGTGAGGCCGGGCGGCTCCTGACGGTCGCGTTCGCGAAGGAAAGCCTGTCACAATCGCCGACGCCGGCCAATCTGATCGAATTCTGCGATAGGCTGGCGGCCCAGGGGCAACGCGTCGAGGTCTTCCGCCTGGTCCTTGAGACGACGTCGCTGCGCATGGATGACTGGCAGCTCAGCCTGGCCGGCGCGACGGTGATCCTGCGCTACAGTTCCAATTACGATATTGTCGAAACATTGTTGCGTAACGTGCTCCGATGTGAACCGGACAATGTCGCTGCGCAGGCGTTCCTGGCGCATATCCGAGTGGCCTCTGGAGACGTCGCCGGAGGGTGTGCCCTGTTCTCCGGCATGATGCAGCGCTACCCGGCCGAGCATGCGAATATATGCGAATATATATCGATGTCTCTTCTGGAAGCCGGGTATCCGGCGGAAGCGCTGAAAATCCTGTTGTCTCATCTCCAGGGCGGGAACGTGACCGCAGCACTTCTGAACAATGTGGGGTGCGCCCTGGAACGGCTCAATCGCTCCCCTGATGCTCTGCCCTGGTATGAAAAGGCCCTGGCGCTTGCGCCGTCCTCGCCCGCGATCAGTTTCGGCTATTCCTGCACGCTGCTGAAGGCCGGGAGACTGCGTGAGGGATGGGAGGTTTATAGCAAGCGCGATTTGATTGTCAGCGACAAGGCGGCATGGTTCCTGTCCCTGCCGCGTCTGCGGCCCGGAGATGACGTGTCGGGACGGAAGGTCCTCCTGTTCGACGAACAGGGGCTGGGCGATACGATCCAGTTCATTCGCCTGGTCCCTTACCTGCTGGAAAGGGGGGCCGAGATCACCATCGTCGTGCCCGCAACGCTGGTCCGTCTTCTGACCCTGTCTTTCCCGGGTGTGTCCGTGCGGAACAAGGAGAATTTTGGCAGGGAAGACGGATATAGCTTCGCCGCACCCATTCCGGACCTGCCCTACATCGCCGGCGTGATGTCGGTACGGGATATTCCGGATGGCATTCCGTATCTTCGTGCCGATGACGGGGATGTCGCGCGGTTTGCGTCTCGCTTGCCAGGCCGGCGGCCGCGCATCGGCCTGGTCTGGGCGGGTGACCGGAGGACGCAGTCCGAGCATGTGCTTGCGGACAAGCGCCGTTCGGTCACGCTGGCGGACATGGGGAGCGCTCTGATGCCCGTCGAGGCGACGCTGGTTAGTCTTCAGTTCGGCCCGCCGCGTGCGGAAATCGAGGCGTGGCACGGTCAGGCGCTATTCGACCCGATGGGTGATGTCCGGGACATGGCCGACACGGCCGCGATCGCCAAAAATCTCGACCTGGTCATTTCCGTCGATACGGCGCCGCTGCATCTCGCGGGGGCTCTCGGCTGCCCGGTGTGGCTGGTCAGCCGTTGGGATGCCTGCTGGCGATGGGGCGATGAAGGTAGGAGTTCTCCCTGGTACCCGAACATGCGCGTGTTCAGGGCGAAGGAGCGGTCGTTCACAACTGTCCTTCAGGAGGTCGGGCTGGCCCTGCGTAACTGGCTATAGCCCGGCGCCTGTCCGGGTAGAGGCGTCAACCTGTTGGGCCTGCCAAGGCGACGGGGTTGGCGCGGTACGAGGCCAGGGTGCGCCCCCGCATGCCTGCAGAGGAGGGGCGGTGCATCGTGGGTTGTGTGAAATGCGCGAATCCCTGGAACGGGTGAAAGACCTTGGCCGGCGCCGGGTGCGCGCCGCTGGCGGCGTCGGGTTGCGCGTCGGCCGTGAGGGTCGGTTGCTGTATCGCCCTGAGCGCGGCGGGATGGGGGAAGAACGGGATGGAAAGGGCGCGCGCGCGTGAGGACTGGCGTGATGGGGGCTGCTGGTTCCGTCCATCCTGCGGGATCGCCCAGGCTTCGAGCACTTTCCACTGGTAGGGTGTGCCGATGCCCGGCGTCTGGGAATGGTACGCGGCGGCGGCCCTGGGCCAGCTCCCTGTCTTGTCATACATCTGGAGCAGGAACCGGCCGGCGTAGAGCGCATTGGTCACCGGGTCGAATGCCATGTCGAGCGAGGCAAAGGCATCCGGATGCTGTTGCAGGTTGACCTGCATGCAGCCGACATCGATCGACTGGATGCCTTGCTGACGAAATGCCTCCACGGCCGCGACAGCTTCGGCGCGCGTTGAATAATAATGGCCGATTCCCGCGGCTGTGATCGTCCACGGCCACGCGGAAATGGTGCCGTCCGGGCCAGGCTTGCCGCTTTCAACACGGCTCATGGCATTGAGGAAGCCATCCGGGACATGGAGATCCCGTTCCGCCTGTGCCGTTGCCGCGATGCAGAGCGAGGCTTCGGGTGGTCGGGCGAGCGCCATTCGTGCCGGCAGAAGGAAGGCGATGGCGACCGCCGCCACCCGACATGCCTGACGTCGCGGAGCATGGTAGAGCATGGCCAGTGTCGGGGCTGGACCAGTCACGGGCCGTCTCTCCCTGTATCGTGGCCGCTCGGTCCTGCGTAGGAGCAGGAAAGCATCGCCGGACGTATCGAACCACGAAAGTCTATGAAGTCTATGCAGCGGTTCGGCTTTACCTCATTTTCGCGATGGTCCACAACCTGGCGGAACCTGCAAGGAAGAAGGCGAACTGCCCTTCCTATTTCGCGCCGGTGGGCCATTGAATGTCATGGTCCGGCGGCGTATTCTCCAAAGTCGCCATGGTCACTTCGCGGAATGCCATGGACCGAAGTGCAAAAGGTGACCAGTGTCTATGAGGACTTGCCTCAGGGTGGCCAGCCTCTATCGCAACCATTTCGGTAAAGGCGATGGAATGAGTGCCGCGTTTTTCAGCAGGGAGAGCAGGCGGGCGCCCCGTTTTCGACGGATTGTGGCGTTGGTTTCGGCCGCGTTTCTTCTGGTAGGGCTGTTCCCGTTTCCATCGGCCAATGCCGCGATGGTCAGGGTAAAGGATATCGTCGATTATGAAGGCGTGCGCGACAACCAGCTTGTCGGCTATGGCCTTGTCGTCGGCCTGCGCGGTACGGGCGATCGTCTGACCAATACGATTTTCACGCGCGAAACGCTGATCAGCATGCTGAACCGACTCGGTGTGAATATTCGTGACCGCGAGGTGCAGCTTCAGACGCATGATGTGGCCGCCGTCATGGTGACTGCGACCCTGCCGCCTTTTTCTCATGGTGGCGGACGGATCGACGTGACAGTCTCCGCCGTCGGTGATGCGCGCGACCTGGCCGGCGGGACGTTGCTGGTTACACCGCTTCAGGCCGCGGACGGCGAGGTTTATGCCGTTGCCCAAGGATCGCTGGTGACGAACGCGTTCGCGGCTGGCGGTGCCGGGGCTGCCATGACGCAGAACATTCCGACCAGTGGCCATATCGCCAATGGCGCGGTCGTTGAACGTGAGGTGCCGGTTAATCTGGGGGCGAGCGGCATCATCCATCTTTCCTTGCACAATTCCAATTTTACGACCGCGAACAGAATTGCCGATGCGATAAACCGCCATATCGGGCGTGGCATGGCGCGGGTTGACGACCCGCGTACCGTCGCCATCGACTTGTCCGGGCGGGGGACGGCGGAAACCCTGTACCGTATCGGCGACCTGAGCATTGAACCCGATACGATGGCCAAGGTTATCGTCGACGAAGCCAGCGGAACGATCGTCATGGGGGACAATGTGCGCATCAGCACGGTCGCGATCGCGCAGGGAAATCTGACGATCCAGGTCACGGAAGCGCCTATTGCATCGCAACCTGGTCCGTTTTCCAACGGAACGACCGCTATTCTGCCGCGAACGCAGATCACCGCGAATACTGACAATTCCCACCGTCTGGGGATATTGCGCGAGGGGCCGACTCTTGCCAGTCTCGTGTCCGGCATGAACGCTCTGGGCATGGGGCCGCGGGATATGATCGGCATCCTTCAGGCGATCAAAGCCGATGGCGCTCTTCAGGCCGATCTTGAAGTAAGGTAGCGAGGCATGAGTGGTGTAGGCAGTGTCGCGTCTTCGCTGTCGGTGATCGGCCGGCAGCAGATGTCGGCTGGGCAGCCGGATTCGACCCAGACGGAGCAGGCCCGCAAAGCAGCCGTTTCGTTTGAAAGCGTGACCATCGGCGAACTGTTGCAACCGATGTTCGATACGATCGATACCTCTGATGGCATGTTCGGAGGCGGCGCGGCGGAGAAGCAGTTCCGCTCGCTCCAGGTGCTGGAACTCGGCAAGCAGATCGCCAATAACGGCGGTATTGGCATCGCCGACAGTGTCTATCGCCAGATCCTGGCCATGCAGGAACAGGCTCAGGCCCGGAAGGAAACGAGTCAGTCATGAGCAGCGCACCGGCCAGAACTGCGGATTCTCTCCTGGCCAGCTTCCAGGTGCTTTGCACCGTTCTCGAGGCTGAAAACGATCTTTTGAAAGCGGGCAAGCTGCAGGAGGTCGTGGACATGCTTCCAGCGAAACAGAGGGAAATGGACACGCTGGAGAGCATTCTCTCGGTCGACGGGACGGATTTGCTGCTGGCCGATCAGCCGCCTGTCCTGATGACGCCGGAAACCGAAGAAGCGGCCGGCCGCTTCGGCGCATTGGTCCGCGCCAACCGGGCATTGCTGAAAAACGCGATCGACGCGCAGAACGTCCTGATCCGGCTGATCGTCGTGGATGCGGTGCATGACGTAGGTGTCGGTTATGGTGCGTCGGGTCAATATATACCGAGCACAGGTGCGCAGGCGGCACTGACATTGCGCAGCGATGTCTGACGCAGGTTGTCGTTCCTTTTTCCGTGTCGTTGGTATGCGACCGGACGGTATGCCGCATGGAGTGAAGAGCCCTCTTCGGGTCCGGGGCGTCCAGAAAAATGGGGTTCGAATTATTCGGCTTCTCGATATCCGGAAAAGAGAATTCATGGATCTACGACGTCATTTCGCGGTCCGGCTGACTGATATCCGGCAGCATGCATTTCGGGTGGGTGCAGTGGTCGTGGCATCCGCCGGGTTGGCGGGCTGCCTGTCGCCGGCCAAGCCCTATCTGGATATGGGCCGGCGCCTGGCGGATGCTGGCTTCGTTGCGCATAAGGCGGACACCACGGCGCGCTATGCCATGATGAATACGCTTCCGCCCGGTGAACTCACCTATCGACCGTCTTCGGTCGGTCCGGTCTACCTTTATGCCGATCCGATCGGTTGTGGGTGTGTGTATATGGGATCGGCGACGGCATACGGCTATTATGTGTCGCTGGTCGCTGCTGGGAAGAATAAACGGACATCGCCCTCCGTCGTGTCGGAGATCCCGGCGATGGCGGCCGAGAACAGGCGTGATACGGCTTTGTGGGACTGGAGCGCGTGGTCGCCCAATGCCGACCCCGGCCCCACCCAGCCCCGGCATGTCATTGGCGGATACTGGTAGAAGCGGGAGTTCCTATCGGGATGGTCGGCTGAGAAAGGTGTTCTCAAACCTTTTCAACTGCTGATTTTTCTGCCGGGCCGAGCCCCCAGTTCTTGCATTCTTCGATCCATCACTTCCCTTGGTCGGGCCGGGAGTGGTGGTGCGCTGTGCCGATGGTGCATCCGGGCTCCAATCCCGGGGTGTGTCGCCTTCTTCGCGGGTTGCCCTGAGTGGCGCGTCATCGGTCGAAGACGGGGTATTTGTGGGCGCCGTGTCCTGTGGGAGTGAGGGGGCGGATTCGGAGTTGCTTTCTCCTGCGTCCACTGGAGGCATGGTGGCAGCCTCTCGCTGCATGCCGTCGGCAGCAAGGCCGCTTCGTGCTTCGGCATTCTGCTTCAGCTCAATTTCGGATGCCTTTTCGAGCAGTCGTTCAAGTTTCTTTTCATGGGGGGAGGCCTTGATCGTTGCTGTCTCAAGGCGATCTGCCGTCGCATCCGCCTTGCCGACCATGGTGCCCAGCTCTGTGCTTGTCACCTTGGCCAGTTCGATCATGCGGTTGAGCGGGCGGCCGCTGACTTCCCCAGCCACGCGCAATTTCTCCACGCCTTCTTCCGCACTCTTCACGCTGGCTTCGAGTTTTTCGACCAGTCCCATCAGGCTTTCGCGGTCATGCTTCAGATTGGAGAGAATCCGACTGAGATAAAAGCTGTAGATAATCCCCAGGAGAAGGAAGAACGATAAGACGATCTCGATGATCAACTGGATCTGAGTCAGCATTTGCCAGATGTCTCCAGTCTGGCCCGATTGTGAAGCGACGGGCGGATAAAGAAGGAAGGAATTGGGGTTGTCCTGTTCTCTTATTCGCAGGATGCGAGGGGAGGGATGGTGTGAGGATGCGGACTGTCGGGTGGCACCAGTCGTCGTTCGATTTTCACGGCTGCCTTGCCGTGCAACTGGCCGAGTCGTCCTTCGAACAAGGAGTTCTGCCCGCATTGCAGCGTGACATGAATCGGGGTGTCGCTCCGGTAGGGAAATGCGATCTGCGTACCGGGGCGCAGATTGAGGACCTGGGAGAGGGGGAGGAATTTTTCCTCGAACACGGCTGACACTTCAACATCGGTTTCGAGAATCTCGGACATCAGATGGTTTTCCCAGATCGAGTCTCGGCCGAACCGTTCGCCCATGAATTGCTGGGACAGGCGGTCACGCACTGGCTCCAGGGTTGCATAGGGGATGATGAGGTCCAGGTTGCCGCTCTTGTCCTCCATATCGATATGCAGCTTCGTCATCACTACGGCATTGGATGCTCGCGCGATTGCCGCGAAACGGGAGCTGACCTCGAGCCGTTCGAACGTGAGATCGATCGTGCAGACGGGATTGAACGCTGCCGAGAGGTCGTTGAGGGTCAACGTGATCAGTTTTTCGATCAGGGAGCGTTCGATCGCCGTATGCGGGCGGCCCTCGGTCCCTGCGTGGCCTACGCCGCGGGGGCCGCCCATCAGGATATCGATGATGGAATAGGACAATCCGGAATCGACGACGACAAGGCCATAATTCTCCCATTGGACGGCCTTGAAGACCGCGAACAGGGAGGATGATGGCACGGTGTTCATGTAGTCGCCGAAACACATCGAGCGCGTGCCCTCCATGGTGATTTCGACGTTGTCGTTCGTGAAGCTGCGTAATGTGGACGACAGGAGTCTGACAAACCGATCCAATGCGATTTCCAGCATCGGCAGGCGCTCATACGCGACGAAGCCGGCCTTGATGACACGTTCCATGCCGGTCTCTTCCCGGTCGGGAAGTCCGGCGAACGTATTGCCCAGAAGGCTGTCGATTTCGGATTGGTCCAGCATGTGACTGCTGATCATGCTGTCTTCAAACCCCGTGAACGCATCTTCCCGTGCGTCACGGCCCGTCCCTGACGCGTGGCTCTGCGCTTCGGGAGGCACCTCGGCGCTGGTTTCGCCGGACTGGCCGGCGTCCGGTGTGTCGTTTACGTCCTGCATATTGTTTTCGCCGCGGTTTGAACTGTATTTGGTCTGAATATCATGTAAAATTCTTTGATTACTGAATCAGGAATTCAACCAGGTACAGATTCGTGACCTGCAAGGGCAACAATTCCGCCCGGAGACGACGCATGATCGCTTCGCGCAGCCGGTATATTCCGTCGCCCCGGATGTCCTGCGGACGTGTCTCGTGCAGGTAAGTTTGAAATATGTCCTGAACATGCGGGATCATGTTCTGGAGCGACGCCTCGTCGCGTGCGCCTGATATTTCGACCTTGGCTGTCAGCTTTACATAGACCGGCCGGCCATCGCCATTGTCGAGATTGGAAACGATCGGCGGAATGCCCAGAATGATCGGCGGATGCAGCACCTGATCCGTGCGGGTTGCCACCTCGGTTCGAACCGAATGGAACAGATGGTCCCTCTTCATGAACAGGGTGCCACCGCCGACAGCGAGAAGAAGAGCCAGCAGACCGATGAAGAGGAGTTTCGTCGTGGAACGCCGTGGGGTCGTTTCCGTAGCCATGGATCGCCGCTTTTCGTCTCGGGAAGAGGGTTCCGGTACGCCGCCGGTTGCAGTCTCGCTCATATGCAGGGGGCTCCCGGGGGTAGGTAAACGATTTATTGATAGTGTAGCTACTGGAGGGGGCATGCTCAATGGCATGGGTGGGGCGTTCGTGACGATAGAAGGAAGCAGCCGCCATCAATCGGGCCGATAATCGGTTTCGTGTGACGTTGTCATGATATCGCGGGGCACCTGGGCAGCTTCTCTATCGCGGGCAGGTCGACGGAGCGCCGATCCGTTGCTCGTGCCATCATGGAGCATGGACAAAACGCGCAGGAACGTCTTGCGATGAGGCTGGTGTGGTCGATCTGTATCGGGAGAGGCGTCCGGTCGAAGGTCGAGGCCATGATCGCCCCGGTTCGCGGGCCAGGGGGCGCGCAGATATCAGGACTGCATCCGTTCGCCTGCCAGAAAGGGACAGAAATCAGACGCCCGGTAATCGATTTTTCCGGATCGCAATGCCGGATCGGCGGGCGGCGATTCTGGCACGTCGCGCCGGCTGGCCTGTGTTTGCCACGAGCCAGCCGCAGGTCAAGCTCTTACTGCTTCATGGCGATCGTGGTCTGTAGCAGTTGGTCTGCCGTCGTGACGATCTTGGTATTGGCGGAGTAGGCCTCCTGCGCGACGATCAGGGCGGACAGATCGCTGGTCAGATTGGTCGTGGAAGACTCGACATACCCGACCGACAGCGTGCCCGTGCCATTTTCCCCGACATTGCCGATTTTGGCGTTGCCGGATGATGCCGTGGCTGTATACGCCTGACCGTCGACGGCATTCAGCCCGTCGACGTTGGCGAAATTCGCCATGGCGATCTTGCCCACGAGCTGGGTATCGCCGTTATCGAAAATGGCCATGATAGAGCCGTCGCTCTGGACCGACACGCCCTCGTAGGTGCCGCTGGTCACGCTATCGCTGGCCAGGGATGGAGTCGCTGTGGGGGTGGTGCCGGTCGTCATGCCGGTTGTGCCGCCGATTGTGCCCAGGTCAAGATTGACGGTCTGCTGCGAACCATCCTGATATGACACTGTGATCGGAATATTGGCGGCGGCACCGAACAGAGTCGAGCCGACGGGCGTGGCGCCGTTCGTGATGGAGGCGATGGAGCCGTTGGCATTGAAAGTTACGGTATATGGACCGGCATTGGTCAGCGTAGCGGTGCCAGCGCCCGCTACGGCTTTACTCTGGGCTACCACATTCCAGGTATTGGGGGCAGTCTTCGTCCATTGAAGTTGAATGCCGCCCGAATTGTTGGTCGGGTTGGCGCTGTCGTAACTGCCATCGTACACCGTGGCTACGGCGGTGGTAACCGTGTCGCCCACGGCGGCAGTGGATGACAGCGTTCCGGTTGTCGAAAGGGTGGTGCTCTGCGTGGGACGGAAAGCGACATTCGCGACGTTGAGCTGGGTCAGGTTCGTGTTGAGCGCCCCGCTCGGATCGACCATATAGCCATCAAGATAGTAGCCGCTGGTGTTGACCAGGTAGCCGGTCTTGTTTTCATAAAATTCACCGTTTCGGGTGTAATACTGCGTGTTCTGGAACTGGGTCTGGGTAGCTGTGGACGCGCCGGTTTCCTTGGACACGACATACAGGCCGTTGCCGGAGATCGATGTCGCCAGGCTGTCGGCGCTGCTGGCTGCCGTACCCTGGGTATCCACATGCTGGATGGTGACGGCGGAGACGGAGTCCGAGATATCGGCCGATGCCGTGTTTCCGACGAGCGACCCGGCAACGAAATCCTGGAATGCCGTCGTGGTGGCCTTGTAGCCGACCGTCTGGCTGTTGGCGATGTTGTTGCTGAGGTTCGTAAATGCGGTCGACTGGGCGTTGATACCGCTGACAGCCGTGGTAAGGGCATTGAAAACTGACATGTGCCGTCCCTGCCTGTGCGCGCAGCTATCTGTTCCGCCCACCGTCAAGCAGGAAAATCACAACCCGATCATGGCCTGGCAGCTCATGACGTCATGCCCGTCAGACCATTTCCGGCGTGACGCGATTTCGGGTCAGTGATCTTACGGACATGGAATGGCGGCTGAAACATTCCCCGCGCGACATCTGTGCCTTGCTGGCTTTCTGAGTAGCATGCGCGGCGTGAAACGCAAGGACTTCATGTGTCGTTTTTATGCTACTGGTACATGAAAGATGTTACCGAATTGTTTCCGCCGGTGGATTCAGTGGCTACGCGGTCGATACGGTTCTGGATGACGGACCCGCCGGGAAGGATTCCTGTCCGAGCATGCGATACGGAGTGGCGGCGATTACTGTCGGGGCACGCGTGAACCCGGTGTCTTGAGTTTCATGACGTAGGCGATGATCGCGGCAACGGGCTGGAAATATTCCGGCGGTATTTCGGAATCCACCGGCAGCGTATAGAGGGCGCGGGCCACGGGCGGGTTGGAGACGATCGGGATCTTTGAATCCTCGGCCGCCTCGCGGATGCGGGCGGCGAGTTCATCCGCGCCCTTGGCGACGATTTTAGGCGCCGCATCCGTACCGTTTTCGTAAGATAGCGCCACGGCATAATGGGTCGGGTTGGTGACGATGACGGTGGCCTTCTTCACGGCCTGGAGCATCATCTGCCGGGCGCGCCGCATGCGGATCTGCTTCTGTTTGGCCTTTACCTTGGGGTCCCCATCATCCTGGCGTACTTCCTCCTTGATCTCCTGATGGCTCATGCGCAGCTTTTGCAGCCGATGGTATCGTGTCCATACTTCGTCGAGGATGGCGATCACGGCCTGGACCGTCAGGACGGTCAGCGTGGCGTATACGAACCACGATACGAGTTCCGAGGTCAGGTGATGAAGGGTCCAGCGTTCGGCCTCGGGTGCGACGTGCAATGTTCCTTTTGCCACATCGTAGAGCACCGCGCCGAAGGCGACGAACTTGACCAGGCTTTTCAGCATCTCGATCAGGTTGTTCGTGCTGACTACGCGCTTGATCCCCGACAGGGGAGACAGGCGCCCGATATCGGGGATGAGGGCCTGGGGGCGGAACAGCAGGCCCGTCTGAAGCATGGCGCAGGCGATGACAACCGCCACGCAGACGAGCACCAGGGGGGCCACCAGCAGGATGCCTTCGCGTACAGCCTGCTGGAAGACCAGGAAGAGCGATCCTCCATCCATCGAGATGGTATCGAAATGCTCCATCAGTCCGCGCATGTGCCGGAGAAATGTGCCGCCTGCGGAGGTCGTGGTCGTGGTGAAGACGGTCAGGAACGCGCTCAGGACCAGGAGCATCTGCGTTTCGCGGGATTGCGCGACGTTTCCGTCCGTGCGCGCCTTCTGCAGCCGTTTTCCGGTCGGGGCCTGCGACCGGTCTTCGCTGCTGGATCCTTCTTCCGCCATGGTAACTCAGCGCAGCGACGGTGGGGCACTTACGCCGGGCAGGGCGACAAGCAGGTCGCTCATCCTTTCCTGCCAGACGCCGGTCATGATCTGGATCAGCATGGCCAGCAGGAGGACGCCACCCAATAATTGGGCCGGCATGGCAATGCCGTAGACTTGGATCGCCGGCATCAGGCGGTTCAATACTCCCAGCATGGCAGGCCACAAGGTGCCGATTAGGATAAAGGGAGCAGCTAGTTGCAGCGCCAGGACGAATGTCTGCGCCGTGGCGGTGACGATGCTTTTTGTCATGTCGCCGAGCATCGGCATATGCCCCGGGGGAAACAGGTGGTACGAGCCCGTCACCGCAGCCAGGGGGAGGACATAAAGGCCGGTCGAGAGAAAGATGACCGGCGTGAGGGAGGAAGCCATGTGGCTGATGGCCGTGCTGGATGCGCCGAGTTCCGGATCCGGCTGGAGGATGCTGGCCAGGCCTGCGAGGATGGCGATGATCTGCATCGCAATGATCATTGCCATGGAAACGAGTCGGGCCAGCAGCCCGATGAATGCACCGCATAAAAGCTCGCCCGCGATGACGGCCAGCACCATGAACGGGCGATGAAGTGCCGGCCCGGATACGGCTGCCAGATGATCCTCCACCACTGGCAGGATGGTGATGCTGATGACAAGCGCAACTCCCGCCCGGACCACCATGGGGGACGTGGTTTCGCCAAAGCCGGGGGCTGTCATCACCATGGCACTGACCCGGCACAGGGTCAGCAGGAACATCGCGGCCAGTACGGGGATGGAGCCGCCGGGAAAGACCAGATCCCCCGTCATTTCAGAATGGTCGCCGCCAGAGTGCGGCCTGTCTTCACGAACCGCCCACCATGATCATCTGGTCGAAGATGGTCTGCGCATATGTATGGAGCGTGGCATACATGAACGAACCCGTCAGCATGAGGGCGGCTGTCGCGGCCATGAATTTCGGCACGAAAGACAATGTCGCCTCGTTTACCTGGGTTACGGCCTGAAGTAACGAAACCAGGATGCCCGCGCAGAGGGACGACAGAAGGGAAGGTGCGCCCATCTTGACTGCAACGAGCAGGGTCTGACGAAGTATTTCGTGAACATCGACCGTATGATGCATGTGCGAGAGCTTAGATCGACATCTTCATGACGTCCTGATAGGCCTGCACCATGCGGTCCCGAACCGTGGTGACGGTTTGCAGGGTCAGTTTCGCTTCTTCCACGGAGGTTGCGATATCGGTGAGGCTGCCTTTGCCGGAGAGGCCCTGGGCCGTCATCGTTTCGGCCGTCTTGCCGGTTTGAATCGCGTTTTTGAGCGCGCTGTCCAGAACATTGCCGAAGCTGGACACGCTGTCGGTGGGGAGGCCGTTCTGCGTGTCATCGGTGGAAGGCTGCAAGGCCTTCTGTGTCTGTCCGTAGGCATTGAGCGCATCGAAGCTGCGTGTGGTGATGTCGCTGATCATCGTGTACGTGCCGCGCCCCTTCTGCCTTGCAGGATATCCCTGGCAGGTTATTGCGCCTCACTGCCTATCCTAGTCTCGTCTTGACGGCAAGGGCGGTAGTTTTCACCCTTCATTAAAACACCATGACTGATCGGAACCGCTTTGGACGGGGCGGAATCGCCGGGCGGATTGTTGGGGGAAGGGAGGATCTTCGTGGGAATCGAGGCTTGTCGGATGCTGTGCGGCGGATATGTATCGTGATAGAGGATGTCTTCGCGCGCGCCAGTAGTCGTGGGGCGTCGGAGCCGTCGTGGCATGGCGACAAAGGATCGCCAGGCTGCGTGTACATGGAGTACGGCGTTGACAGGTGATATAGAATCGATATGCGACGTTCGGTGAACGGTGCCCGCGCCGGAGCCGGCAGGGAATTGCTGGCCTGCGCGACCGCGTTGCTCGCCTTGCTGGGGTGTGGTTGCGGGGCTGGCATGGCCCGGGGCAGCAGCGGGGTCGGCACGACCGCGCATATCGGAGACGACGGTCTTCGCTGTCCGGCGGGTGGGGTCCATATCGCCGAGATCCAGGCGATCACGCGACAGAATAATGAAGCGGACCCGAATTTGCCGATCGGCGAGGCCTCGGTGGAAGTCTGCGCGACGGATGCAACCAAATTCACCGATGTCGTGACGCGCGGCGCGCCCGATGAAGCGGTGACGGGCGGTTCGGTGGGGCAGAAGACGGGTGTCGACGGAACGATACAGATTCGTGGCCGCACCGCGCAGATGGACGCGACCGTCTATGTTCCTCTTGCCGCCGCCGATATCGCACAATGTAGCGCAAGGGATGACGCGCCGCAGCAGGACGGCGCGAACGGAACATGCAGGCCGCATGGATTTGTGGCGAGTTTTGCCGGCACATGGGTGTTTTCGGCGGGAAAATGGCAGAGCTTTCAGACTGGAACGGATTCCGCCGGGAACCCGATCGTGCTGGCCGTCCGGATACTGAACGGACCTGTGGAATGACGGCCTGATACCGCTCGGGGGAGCGGCCCGAATTCGTGACACCCGGGCTGGCCTTTTTTCCAATTGGCCCGGACAAGGCATAAATGAAAATGCCCCCGGCGACTGCCGGGGGCACTGACCATCTTACACTATAAGCGTAGGACGGGATTACTGGAACATCGACAGGATGTTCTGCGACTGCGAGTTCGCGATGGTCAGCGACTTGATGGCCAACTGCTGCTTGGTCTGCAGCGAGGTCAGCTTCGCGCTGGCGGCCGCCATGTCGGCGTTGGTCAGCGCGCCGATGCCGTTGCCCAGGTTGTCGGAAATGGTCGTGCCATAGGTGGTCATGTTGGTGATGTTGTTGGAGTTCGCACCCAGCGAGGAGGTGACGAAGGTCATCGCCTTGATGGCGGACTGGACCTGGGCGATCATGTCGGCGACCTTATTGGTGCCGGTGAAGCTGGAGCCGAGGTGACCGCCGATCGTTTCGAACACATTGGCGGTCGGAGCGGTGCCTCCCGTGCCGCTGCCGGTCGTCAGACCCAGCGCGTCCGTCAGGCTCGTGCCGGCTGCGCCGGTGACGGTCGTGCCCGTTGTAAACTTGGTTGCGCCCGCGACCGGGGTGCCGCCCATATAGGAAGCAATCGATGAGTTGAAGCCGGTGATGGTCGAGCTGTCACCCTGCAGACCCGTGACGTAGGTGAGATCGTTGGAGGTGACGCCGAGGCCGTCCGTGGTGCTGCCATTGAGCAGGTTGACGCCGTTGAACGTCGCGTTGCGGGCAATGGTGTCGATCTGCGCGAGATAGGCGGTGATCTGCGTGCCGATCTGGTCCAGGGAGGCCGGGCTGCCCTGGTTGTTGCCCAGCGAGGTCACGGCGGTCTGCACTTCCTGCAGCACGCTGATGATCTGGTTGGCGGCGCTGGCCGTCGAGCTGACGGTCTGAGCGGCGAAGGACAGGCCGTCATTCACGGCGCTCTGGCCGGACACGTTGCCCTGCATCTGCTGCGCGATGCCGAAGGCGGCGGCATTGTCGGCGGCAGTGGAAACCTTCAGGCCCGTCGAAACGACGTTCTGTGTGTTGCTCAGGCTCTGCTGGACGGCATCCAGCGTCTCGATAGCGATTTTCGAAGAGGCGTTGTTGTTGATGGAAAGGCTCACGGCATTTTCTCCATGCTGGCTATCCTGGGGTGGACCAGGTCAACGCCAGAAAATCGGGAAATGGCTAAGAGAAGGTTACCAGCGCGACCCCGAAGAGAATTTTCACGTAAAATGTGGTCGGCCAAGGCTGGGAGTTCTCCATTCCGGCGGTCTGGGCGGGATGGTCCTGAACAACGGAATAGGCTAGAACGACCAGTATCGAGTATGACTAATCGCAGATGGTACGACGATGATTCATCCGGCACTTCGTGCTTATCAGACCGTGACGGAATCCGCCCTGACGGGAAGGGAAGCCGAATCCGTCTGTTTCAGAATGCTTATCGACGAACTGGAAGCCGCCAGCCAGACTTCCGATCCGCATGTCCGCAATCGGGTGCTGGACAGGCATCAACGCCTGTGGTCGATGATCATGAGGGCCAACATTCTGGATAATGGGCTGGCCGTCGAGGATGATCGGAAGCTTTTTGTCAGAATGGCGGATCAGGCTCAGAAATATGGCATCAGAGCTATCCTGGATTCCAGCCTGTCTCTGATGCCTCTCATCGAGATTGCGGAAAACGTCCTTGCCGGATTGGAAATGGTTCCGGGAAGAGGAAACGAACAGGGAACTGGTCCTGCGTCCGCGTAACCCGAAGGCTACCGGTCCAGGGCGGCTTCCGCTCCGGGCTGAGCGCAGCGGTCTTGTGAGATGACGAGATTTAAAAGAGGTCTATTTCACCGGCCATTGTGGGCTGATTCGGCGCGTTTTCGCCCTTCAGGACCTGTACGACATCCCCCAGCGTGATTCCTTCATACAGGTGGGCCACGCTTACAGTGTCCGCGATCCCGGTCGGGGCAAGAGACATCAGGTTTCTCAGCACCGTTGCCACGGATGCGACCGTCTGCGTCGCCAGGTCTAATTTTTGCAGGCGATATATTTCCGAACTGGTCATGGAGGTATCGCGCATGCATTCCGCGACGACCTGCTGGGCGCCTGCGAGTTCTTCGCCGGCCATGTCCAGGAGATGCATGACCTTGAAGACGGTGTCATGCACTGTGATTTCCAAGTCCGACGGTCCCTGGGTGACGGTGGCACGCATGGTCATCGCGATGTCTCTCTCTCCACGCTCTGGTGATCAGAACAGTTCAACGCTGGAACCGGCCTCGCGTGCCCATCTGCGTTCGGCTTCGGCCTCTTGCCGATTATAAGCTTCTTCCTGGCGGACGATGGCCTGGCCATCCTGTATCAGGTTCTGCTGGGCTCTTCCGGATGTCGGCCAGAACCGCACCCGCCTGGCCTGGGTGCCGCCGAGGCTCCGTGCGATGCAGGGAATGCCTTCGTCCGCCAGATATTGCAGGACAAAGACGCTGTTTTCCTGCCCGATGCGACCCAGGGACGGGACGATGGCCGCCCCTCCGAAAGCCTTGCAGCGCAGGCGGTCGCGTTTGCCGCCTGCCTTCAGGATGCCGTTGATGAGCTTTTCCATGGCATTGACACCGAAACGCATGGCGGTGCCGCCATGTCTCTCGCCCCCGCCGGGCAAGAGAAAATGATTCATGCCGCCAACCTCGGTCACCGGATCGAACATGCACACCGAAATGCAGGACCCCAGAAGGGTCACGAGAAGTGCGGACGGATTGTTCGAAACGATGACTTCGCCTTGTACAACCGTCGTCGGTGTCAGGGGGGGGGTCACGTGATGGGTCCGAACACCTTTTCGAGAACTTCGCGCAGTTTTGCGACCGTGTAGGGCTTGGCGAGAAAATTGTTCACCCCTGCCTTGACTGCTTCCTGAACAAGGTCCCGACTGGCTTCGCCGGTCAGGATGATGAATGCGACCTTCTGCGTCTTGGGATTGCCCCGGACCGCACGCAGCAGTTCAAGTCCGTCCATGACCGGCATGTTGAAGTCCGAGATGACCAGATGCGTCGGATTCTGGCCAAGGTACTCGATGGCTTCCTTGCCGTCCTTCCTTTGCGCGACATGGGCGAAGCCCAGTTGCAGCAGGCTGTTGGCCAGAATCTGGCGAATGGAAGACTGGTCATCGACAATGAGGACCCTGATTTGTGAAGCCGCGGGCATTTTCTTCCTCCTTCCCTTTGAGGTCCGGCGAGGCACGCCGGTATCAGTCGTCGTGCATGGCGAGCGCGCATAGCAGTAATGCGTGATCGCGCGCTATTCAGCTCGTATTAGCGTATTGGGGCGTTCATGGCGGCAGCACTGATCTGATCAAGGGGGACGATCTGGGAGGCTGCGCCGAGTTCGGCGGCAACCCGCGGCATTCCATAGACGACCGAGGATGCCCTGTCTTGCGCAATTGTCCAGGCTCCGGCCCGATGCATTGCAAGCAGGCCCTCGGCGCCATCCTGCCCCATGCCGGTCAGGATGATGCCCATGGCATGGTTGCCCGCATATTCCGCAACGGAGTCGAACAGGACATCGACGGATGGACAATGACCATTGACTGGGGCGGCTTTCAGCAATCGTGTCACATATTGGCCGTCGCGCCGTTCCACGGACATGTGGCGGTCGCCTCCGGGTGCAATGCGGACCATGCCGGGCAGCAGGACTTCGCCATTGCGGGCTTCGCTGATGGAGAGGGCCTCGATCTTCTGGTTCAGCCTGTTGGCGAAACTCGCCGTGAACAAGGCCGGCATGTGCTGGCAGACGACGATGGGCGGGCTCTGGCGCGGGAAACCCGACAGCACCTGTTCCAGGGCTTCCACCCCGCCTGTCGACGCGCCGATCGCAACCAGCCTGAAATCGTGGGACCAGGCTTTCTGGTGCTGCTGCGCGGAGGCCGGATCGTTGCGCTGGAATTTCGCGACGGGGGAATGGGCCGCCTGCCGGACGAGGCGGGCCAGGCCAGCAAAGGCGTCGTCACCGGGCGTCACGGACAAGGGTTTGGGAAAGCAATCGAACGCGCCCATCTGCAGGGCGGTGATCGCGATATCCGCTCCGCGCGCCGTCAAGCCCGACACCATCACGACGGGAATCGGGCGCAGCCGCATGATCTTGTCGAGAAACTGCAGGCCGTTCATGCTCGGCATCTCGACGTCGAGCGTGATCACGTCCGGCTGATCCTTGATGATCAGGTCTCGGGCTTCGATCGGGTTCGCCGCCTCACCGCAGATGACGATATCGGGATGCTGCGCGAAGGAGCGCCGGATCAGGGCCCTTGCCGTTCGTGAATCGTCAACCACGAGAACCTTTATCGGCTTCTCCACGCTTCAATGATCCTTTCGGTAAATGGTCGGCGCAACCTGTATCAGACCGCACGTGCTTGCACAGGATACGCGCTCGGAATGGCCGACATACAGAAAGCCACCAGGTTCGAGCTTGTCGGCCAGGCGCTGCCACAGGCGTTCGCGGGTGGCGTCATCGAAATAGATGACGACGTTCCGGCAGAAAATGGCTGAAAAAGACCCCTGGATTGGCCAGGAGGCATTGAGATTGAGGACGCGGAATGCGGGCAGTCGGCGAATCGGGCCGGCAAACCGGTAATCCTCGTCGCCGGACGGCTCCATGAACTGCGATTTCCTGCCGGCGGGAATGGCCTCGACCTCTTCGGCGTTGTAAGCGCCTTCAGTGGCCTGGGCGACGACATTGGCGTTGATGTCGGTCGCGAGGATGCGAAAATCGTGCGAGGTCGCATCGGGAAAGGTCGTCATGACGGACATGGCGATGCTCCAGGGCTCCTGACCCGTGGAACAGGCGGCCGACCATATGCGTCCCCGTCTGCCCGCACGAACCTGGGGGGCGAGGTGGGGGATCACGACGGATTCGAGATGATCGAAATGGTTCTTTTCCCGGAAGAAACTCGTGACGTTCGTGGTCAGGGCGAAGATCAGGTTCTGCATTTCGCCCTCGCCGGCGGACGAGGTCACGAAATCCAGATAGGCGTGGAACGAACCCTGACCCCGTTCCCGCACCCGGCGGGAAACGCGCGAATAGACGAGGGCCTTCTTGGTCGTGGGAAGATGGATGCCTGCCTGCTCGCGCGCGATCTGCCGGACTCTCTGGAAATCGGCATCCGTATATTCAGATTCACTGGCCGGCATCAGGTCTTTCATTCGGAAACCGTATCCCCGACCAATTGCCCGACGACGGTGTCCAGGCGCAGGATACCGATCATCCGGTCATCGACCAGTACCAGCCCAGCCAGGCAACTGCCTTCCTCAGAGACTGCCTGCACGTCCTTGAGGTCGATATCGGCCATGTCGATGACGCGATCCACCAGCAGTCCGCAGACGACGCCGTCCTTCGATTCGACGATGACCGCGACCCGGCGGGGATTGTCGGGCTGCGGCGGCACGTTCAGGTAGATCGCGAGGTCGATCACCGTCAGGATGATCCCGCGCAGGTTGATGGCTCCGCAGACATAGGGGGGAGCGAAAGGCAGGGTCGTGGTCTTTTCGAACCCACGGATCTCGCGAACGCTGAGGATCGGAATGCAATATTCCTGCACACCGATGGCGAACACGATCATCTTGACGATCCTGGGGTCCGTGGCCCTCTTGAGTTCGATCTGCTCCGTCATCTTGATTCCCTGCTTAAATGTCGATTGCCGTATGGTACGGCTAGGCTGCCAGTTCCGGGCGGGTGTTTGATGGCTTGCTGTCGATATGTCCAATGGCGGAGGCCACCAGCGCCGAGACATCGAGGATCAGGGAAACGCTGCCGTCACCGAGAATGGTTGCCGCCGATACGCCGAATATCTGCCGGTAGTTGCTCTCGATGCTCTTGATGACAACCTGGGTCTGGTCCCGGATTTCATCGACAATGAGGGCGGCGCGGGCACCGGATTCGTTCTCGACGACAAGAATGATCGACGCATCGAGGGAATCGCGTGGCGGTGCGTCGGACAGTTTCAGCGCCGTGGCCAGCGGAATCAGCGGCATGCAGTCGCCGCGGATGGAAATCACGTTGCTGCCGTCGGGCAGGGCATAAATATCGCTCTGTTTGACGATCATGGTTTCGATGATCGACGAGATCGGAATGACCATGGTCGACCCGCCGGCGGCGATCAGCATGCCATCGAGAATGGCCAGGGTCAGAGGCAGGCTGAAACCGAATGTGGTTCCCTTGCCGGGCGTGCTGCTGATCGTGATTCTGCCGCCCAGGCTTTGAATGGCCTGTTTGACGACATCCATGCCGACGCCGCGGCCGGAGAGGTTGGAAACCGTCGCTGCCGTCGAAAAGCCCGGCATAAAGATCAGGTTGTTGATCTCGTCATCCGACAGGACCGCATTGGGCGGGATGATGCCCCGTTTGACCGCCGTCTCGAAGACGCGTTGACGGTTGATGCCGGCGCCGTCGTCCTTGATGGTGATCAGGATCCTACCCGACCGGTGCTCGGCGGACAGGACGATGTGGCCTTCCGCCGGCTTGCCGGCGGCGATGCGGGCTTCCGTGCTTTCAATGCCGTGATCCACGGCATTCCGCAGCATATGAGTCAACGGATCGGTCAGCTTTTCGACCAGAGTCCGATCGACTTCCGTATCCTCGCCCTCGAGCGTCAGGACGATGTCCTTGCCGGTCATGGAACAGGCTTCGCGCACCACGCGCTGCATGCGCTGGAAGACGGCGCGGACGGGCTGGGCCCGTACCGCCATGACGGCATCCTGGATATCTCGTGTGAGGGACTGCATGCTGCTGATGCTCTGGACCAGTTCATGCTGTCCCGCGGCATCGGTCCGGCGGGAGAGGGATTCGATCGCTGCCTGCGCAATCACCAGTTCGCCGACCAGATCCATCAGGTCGTCGATCCGATGCAGGTCGACGCGAATCGATGCCTGCTCGGGCTTGCGGGCGGCGGCCTGCGCGGCCCCGGTGGCCGGAGGGGGCGTGGTGGCGCTGCCGGCATGGAGATCGAGCGCCGCCGCAACCGGCATGGGGAGAAGTGCCTCGATTGCAGGCGGTAACGCAGACTCGGGGGCGGGGGGCTCTGCCGTGCGTTCTTCCTCGGGAGGGGGGGCGGCTGCGGCTTCCGTTTCCGCCGGTTCGGCCTGTTCTCCGTCCTGTTCCGCGGGGACTTCGTCCTCGGCAGATTCGCGGACGATCGAGAAATCGCAGTCTTCGCTGACCCAGTCGAAGACCGCGTTGGCGCTTTCTTCCGAGACCTCGGGCGGCAGGACGATATGCCAGGTGACGTAGGATTTGTCGGGAACCAGATCGGCGAGGGGAGGGAGTGCCGACCTGTCGCAACTGGTCTGGATCTCGCCGCCGCATTCCCGGGCTATGTCGGCCAGGCCGATCAGGATGTTTCGTGCATCGTCGCCGCGTTCGTACAGCGTGTCATGAGGATGGAAGGTCACGCGCAGCGCGGCGGCGGCCGGTGCGGGTTTCTCTTCCCCGAAGTCGAAATCAAAGGGAATCGGTTCGAAATCCGCCGCGACGGGTTCGAAATCTATGGGGACAGGGGAAAAATCGGCCGGAATGACGTCTTCGGTCGTCGCTGCCGAGGCGGCGCCGCCATGATCCCCTCCGATGCTGTTGATGGCTGCCAGTTCGGCGTGGCTCTCGGCGACGCGCGTCGGATCGACCGCCGCGCCGCCGCGGGCCTCGTTGACCAGATCGCTCAGGACGTCCATCGCCTTGAGGAAGGTCTTGACGACGTCGTGGGTCGGCGCGAAACGCCCCGAACGCAGGCCATCGAGAGAATTTTCGAAGACGTGCGAAAACCGCACAAGGTTATCGAGCCCGAAAGACGCTGCCCCACCCTTGATGGAATGCACGGCGCGAAAGACAGCGTTGACGGTTTCATGCTCGGACTCGCCGTCTGACAAGGCCGAGAGTCCGCGTTCGAGCTCCTGTAGCTGCTCGTCACATTCCTGGAAGAAGATCTGGAGGATATCGTCCATATCGGAACTCATGCCGTCCCCGCTTTTTTCAGGCCGTTACCCGACGGATTGCCGCAACCAGACTGTCGGAGCTGAACGGTTTGATGATCCATCCCGTCGCCCCGGCTGCCCTGGCCCTGGCCTTCTTCTCCGGATCGCTTTCCGTGGTCAGGACGATAATCGGCAGATGCTTGAACGCGGCCATCTTTCGAACGGACTCAATCACGCCGAAACCATCCATGCGCGGCATGTTGATATCCGTAATGATCACGTCGGGAGGGGGGCTGGCGCTTTCCAGGACCTCGATGCCTTCCACGCCGTCCGCACCCTGAATCACATCGTGGCCGGCTTCTTCCAGCGCCTTGCGCAGCATGCCCTGCATGGTTCGGGAATCATCAATCGTCAGAACACGCAAAATCTTTTTTTCCGTCATGCTGAAAGCTCGCTGGAGGAAGTGGAAGGTTCTGACAGGCATTCACTAACCCCGAAAAGGGCGAACGCTTCCCTGACTTTCTCTGACGGCGCGACCAGGGGGCGACCGCTTGCCAGAAGAACCTGAAGGCACAGGCCGCCGATATACGCAACGCCTGAGGCGTCCAGAGCGGAACCCGTCACCTCGGCCTGCGTGACAAGATCCTTGAGCGCCTCGACCGCCGCAGTGTCCAGGCGTTCTGGCAATGGAACCGGGGCGATGGAGAGCGTGGGGCCTGCTTCGTCTTCAGCGATCATCAGAAATCTTCCCATCCCTGATCGGATGAGGTGGTCAGCAGCGGTGTGGCTGACACGCTGGCATTGGTCGACCGCGGGGGCTTGGACGCCGGCGCCCGTCCCGAGGGAATAGTAAAGGCGCTTTCGTCGAACAGGCTTTCCCGATGATCGTTGCCGACCTTGAACCGGCTGATGGTCTGGGTCAGCGTTCTGGTTTCCGCCGTGAGATTATGGCTGGCGGCTGTCGTTTCCTCGACCATCGCGGCGTTCTGCTGAGTCACCTGATCCATGTCGCCGATCGACGCGGTGACTTCGGACAGGCGCTGGGCCTGATCGCGGGTGGAGACGGAAATCTCTTCTACCCGCGTCGAAATGTTCTGCGTGCTGCCGGCGAATTCGCTCAGGTACCGTCCGGTCTGCTGCACCAGGTCGACGCCCTTGTCGACCTGCTCCGCCGAGACGGAAATCAGGCGTTTGATCTCGCTGGCCGACTTGGCGGATTTTTCGGCAAGGGACCTGACTTCCTGCGCGACCACGGCGAAGCCTCGCCCGGCATCTCCGGCCCGGGCGGCCTCGACGCCTGCGTTCAGGGCCAGCACGTTGGTCTGGAAGGCAATACCGTCGATAACCGAAATGATCTCGCCGATCGCGTCGGATGATTTCTTGATGCCATCCATGGCCCGCGTCGTCTCGGTCATGATATCGGTGGCCGACTTCACCTTGTCCAGGGATTGTTTCGCTTCGGAACTGGCTTCGGAGCTGGCTTTGGCCGTGCGCTGGACACCATCGGTAATGGTGCGGACCGAAGCCGCGGCCTGACCGAGATTGGCGGCCTGCTTCTCCGTTCGTTTCGCCAGATCGTCGGACGCGGTCGAAATCTCGGTGGCGCCAGTCGCGATCAGTTCCGAATTGCTGGCCAGGGCGCGCAGTGCATCGTTCAGGTGCGACGCCGAATTGTTAAATGCGTCGCGCAGGGGGGCGAATTCGCCGTTGAAAATCGTGGAGGTGATCCGTGTCCGCAGATCGCCGCGCGCCATGTCCGCCAGGGCGGAACCGAGGGCGTCGATCACTTCGTGGGTCTGCTTGTCGCGGGCTTGGCTGCGTTCGAGCGATTGCTGAATTTCCGCAGCCATGGCGGCCTGGCGGGCCTGCGCCGCGTTCTGCTCCTGAACGATGCGGGCGAATTCGACCATCACACGGGCCATGCGCCCGGTACCGTCCTGGTTTTCAAGAAACGGTACATTGCCGGAAATTTCGCCACGCCCAAGCCGTTCGCCGAGATCGGTCAGCGTCTCAAGCGGCTCCGTCACTACGCGCGTCAGCATGAACCAGATCAGTTGGACGACGACCGCACCAAAGGCGAGGGCGCACATGTTCACGAAGAACATGTGCTGGATCGGTTCATGAATGAAATATCCGAAGGCTTCTATAACGATCTGAAGCAACAGATAGGCTTCCAGACCCAGCATCACGGTTCTGATCTTGCTCCGGAACGGTGCGTCCCGATACAGCCAATTCAACATGCTGATCTAACTTTCCTTACACACCTGGCGGGGCGCCGTCATGTGGAGCTACGCGCGGTCTCGCTTCGATGGCACGCCGGATTCCGATGGTTTTTCACGGCTTCCTACTGCCCTGCGCCGAGGATAATGGGCTGGTGCTTGTTCTCCAAGGCCCCTGGGGGCGCTTGTAAAGAGATGTTTTTATTTGGATGCGGTCTGTGGCGCACGATGCAGGATCGTGGCGGGCTTTCCCGGTCGGCCCGCCTGGAGCCGGACGGCAGGACGTGATCCTTGCATGAGATTGCTCGCCAACTTCGAACGCCTGCATTGCCTGTCGGCCATTCCCGCTTTGTCTGCCGCCGCCGGAACGGAGCATTTCCCGAGAGAAGGGCCAGGGAGAAGACCTCTTTTACCCTTCAGGTGTTGATGTCGGGCATGACCTAAATCAATTAATAAGTCGTTAAATCTTATCGTGAGTGGGGTGCCGCTTCTACCGGATTCGGGTTTTGGCTGCGAGTCGCAGCGGATATGTTTTCCCGCCTGTTGAACAATCGGATGATGCGGGAACGCGTTCATTCATCCGGCCCCGACATGGCGGGACCATCATGATTCGTTCATCCGCCGAAGCTTCGGACCAGGCCGCCCGCCACCATCTGCCAGCCATCGACCATGACGAAGAAGATGAGCTTGAACGGCAGCGAGATGGTCGCCGGGGGCAGCATCATCATGCCCAGGCTCATCAGCACGCTCGAGGTGACGATATCGATGACGAGAAACGGAAGATAAAGCAGGAAACCCATTTCGAAGCCGCGACTGAGTTCACCGATCATGAAAGCCGGCATGATGACCCGCCAGGGTGTTTCGGCCGCCGTCTTCGGCGTCGGTAGATTGGCCAGATGCTGGAAGGTCGCGATGTCGGCCGGTCGGGCGTTGGCAAGCATGAAGGTGCGAAAGGGTTCGGCCGTCGCCTTCAGACCATCGATCTCGCTGACTTGTCCTTCCATCATGGGGACGATGCCGTGGGTCCAGGACTGTTCAAGGACCGGCTGCATGACAAAGAAGGTGAGGAACATCGCGAGTCCGATGATCACTGTATTCGGCGGTGTTCCCTGCGCGCCAATGGCGCCGCGCAGGAGCGACAGGACGATGATGATGCGTGTGAACGCGGTGACCATCACCAGCAGGCTGGGGGCGAGGGACAGCACGGTGATGAGCGCTGTTAACTGAATGAGGCGACTCGTCGTGCCCGCGTCTCCGAGCCCCTTGCCGAGATCGAGGGTCAGAGCCTGCGCCTGGGCCAGATCCGGAATGACAGCTAGCATCACGAAGGCCAGAATGCCGGTGATGATGGCCCCGGAACCGGTGGGACGGCTCGTGAGCAGTCGGACTGTCAACGCGTCATGCTCCCCTGTTCATCTCGATTGCGATGAAGCTCCGAATCCGCATTCAGGGACGTTCGGTAAGATTTCATAAGACATTCCCAGGGTGGCCCGCCGGTGACCACGCAGGCTTCCGCGCTTCGGGCTGGCACGCTATCAGCCGGCATGGATATCCGAAGGCTGGGCGGCCGATGGCAGAATGGGCGGAGGGGAGGCGCCCTGCTCGTCCACCCATCCCAGGAACAGGTCGTTTCCGCCACCGGTCAGGATCAGTCCCGTTTTCCTATTGCATCGTATGATGCTGAGCCGGCGACGCTGATCGACGGCCAAGCTTTCGACGATCGCCAGAGTGCGGGTCCGGCGCCCTTTCAGCAGATAGGGCTCCAGATATTTCAGCCCGTGGCGGCTGAGGAGAATGAGTGCGATGACGATCGCGAACGACGCAAGATAGGCGAGCCATGCGAACGACCCGATACCATACGCCAGTGATCCCGTCTGGGACGTGGTAAGAGGGCCTGTCCCAGACATATTCTGCCCCTTTCAGCCCTGCGTGGCCGGCGACGAGGAAAGGATTTCTGTCATCGTCACGCCGATATGGTTATCATCGACGACCACGACTTCACCGCGCGCAATCAGGCGGTTGTTCGCATAGATGTCCACCGCTTCGCCCAGTTTCTTGTTCAGTTCCACGACCGCGCCGCGGCCCAGCCGCAGTAGCTGGCTGACCGGCATCGTTGCCGTGCCGATGACGGCCGTGATTCGGACCGGGATATCGTAGACTGCCTCCATCTGGCTGGCGCCGACGGTGCTCGCGTCCTTGTCGCCCTGTTCCGGTGTACTGGCGGCCGGAGACGCCGCCGACGCGTTGGTGGAGAAATCCTCCAGTCCGATATGTCCGCTATCCGAGTTCATGTTTCTCTCCGCCTGGTCTAAGCCTTCGGTGTTGGCTGATCTGCGCGCTGTCCGGCCAGTGCCGTGACGGCGGTGATAATTTTTTCCGCAATTGATTTTCGCCACTGTTGCGGATCGATGACAATGTTATTCGCTGCCGAAACGATACTGATGGCAGCGGGTCCGGTATCGGGTACGGTTTCTATACGAATGCGCCCGTCTGTCCCGGCGACCGGTCCCAGAGAATGCGCATCGGCCTCCCGGCAGCGGATTGTGACATCGCCTTCGCATTCCCTGGCGAAGCACGCCGCGTCCGCGACTAGGTCGCGTTCCAGCCCGACAAGCATCGTGCCGTCCAGAGCCAGCAGGCCCCCGACGATCTCCACCACGGCAGCGACGAAGGCTCGGGTAGCGTCCTCGACGACCTGATGCCGACGTACGTTCTCGGTTTCGAACGCCGCGGCGAGAGACGACAGACGGGATACGAATTCGCTGCGCAGCGCCTCCTCCCTCTCCTTCGCACCTTGCTCGAGGCCTTCGCGGAACGCTGCTTCGCGCAGAGACGCGAGGTCGTCGCAATGCATCGTGACAAGGTTGGGATCGGGTGTGGGCTCGGCGGCAGGGATTTCGGTTGCCGCGATGCGGTCCGGGTCGAGCCCCGGGGCCGTGCCAAAATCCTCCAGGTCGATCAATGGACGGGGCGCGCGCCTACTGTCGGCCGCCCGCGCGGCTTTGGGGCGGGCACCTTCTTCCCCCATGTCAGGCAGATCCGACCAGCCGGAGGAAAATGGAGAGGTCACGGAATGATCTCGTCATTGCCGGCGGTTTCGGTCAGGTCGATTTCACCGGCGTTGGCCAGATTCTTGATCATGCCGACGATTTCGCCCTGTGCCGTTTCGACATCTTTGACGCGGACGGGACCTAGCGACGCGATCTCTTCGAGGAGGATGCTGCCGGCACGTTTGGACATGCATTGCAGGAAGAGCTTCCGGATGGTGTCGGAGGCGCCCTTCAGGGCCAGCGGCAATTTCTCTCGGTCGATTTCGTTGATGATCCGCATGAGCGAGTCGCGCGGCAACCGCTTGATGTCTTCGAAGGTGAACATCAGCGCCTTCACTTTTTCCATATCGTCGTGATTGCGCTTGTCCATCGCCTCCATCAGGCGGGTCTCAGTCTTGCGGTCGAAATTATTAAAGACTTCGGCAAGCAATTCGTAGCTATCCCGCCGGGCCGGCCGGCCGAGAGTCGAGATGAATTCGGAACGCAGCGTGGCTTCGACGCTGTCCAGAACTTCGCGCTGCACCGTCTCCATGTGCAGTATCCGCATCATGACATCGGTGGCGTAATCGTCCGGTAGTAATGTCAGGACGCGGGCGGCGTGTGCTGGCTGCAGACGGGTCAGGATAACCGCGGCGGTCTGCGGGTATTCGCTGCGCAAGTAGCTGGCTAATACGGTTTCCTGCACGTTGCCCAGCTTGTCCCACATCGTCCGGCCAGCGGGGCCACGGATTTCATCCATGATCTTTTCAACCTGGTCGGGGGGTAATGCCCGGCGCAGGAATTCCTCGGTGGTTTCATATGTACCCACCAGCCCGTCCGGCGATTCGAAGTTCTTCGTGAATTCCTGGCAGACGCTCTCAACGGTTTCAGCCGTCACGATGCCGAGGCTGGCCATCGCAATGGAAATGTCGCGGATTTCGTCTTCATGCAGCAGTTTCAGCAAATTCGCTGCCTTGTCGCGTCCGATGGCCAACATAAGGACTGCGGCTTTCTGCTTGCCGGACAGACGGAGTACAGGGGGTGAGGGCGCCATGAGTCCCGACGTGGCTTCCATCGCGGTTTCACTCACGGTCGCGTCCTTTCTTGATATCGGGAGCCGACAGCCAGTTGCGGATAATGAAGAGGGTCTCGCGGGGGCTCTGCTCTATACGGTCCGACACTCTTGCCAGCGCGGCCATCCGCAGTTTGCCTTCGATCCCTGCAATAGAGATAGTCTCGTCTTCATCGTCCTTGGCGGCGGCCAGGGCAGGTGCGCCCTGACCCGGAAGGTCGGCAGCGGCGGCCGGTGGCCCGCCCGGCAAGGATTCCAGGTGCGTCGTCGCGAGAAGCGCCGGCAGATCCTTGCCGCGTCGTAGCATGGGCCGGACCGCCAGAAAGATTGCGCCGACCGCCAGGAGGATGGGAACAACCCATTCGGCCACGTAAAGCATGTTATCGCGGCTAAACAGGCTGGATTTGTCCGCTGCGAAGCTGCCTTCCTGGTCCGACATGAAGCGCATGGAAACGACACTGACTTCGTCGCCACGGCTCTTGTCGTAGCCGACAGCCGTCCTGACCAAGGCTGTCAGCCTGTCGACCTCGGCGGTGTCCAGCGGCTTCCAGATATCGTTGCCGTTCTTGTCCTTGGCGTATGTGCCGTCTACTAGAACGGCCAGGCTGATCTTGGAGACTCTTGGTCGAGTCTGGTTTATGACCCGGACCCGCTTGCCGATCTCGTAATTGTCGGTCTCTTCCTCGCGGTCATCGTTGGATCCGGTGCGGTTGTTCTGGTTCGCATTGGCATTAGGAAGGTTGTTCGCGACTGAGGTGTTCGGCGTCGCTTCGGTATTGACGCTCTTGTCAGATGTCGTCTGCTGCGATCTCAGGACCTGCTGATTGGGATCGTAGCTTTCCTCCGTTTCGCGAATTTCGTCCGTATTGATGGTGACGGCCGCCCGCGCGCGGACATGGCCGCTGCCCAGCGTGGGCACCAGGATCTCTTCGGCGGCCTGTGCAAGGCGCTGTTCTTCCGCGTGACGGAATTTGTCGAGCGAGGCTTCCTGCCCATCCGTGCTGTCCGGATCGCCAGGCTTGGCCAGGACGTCACCGCGGGTGTCGACGATCGAGATATTCTGCGGACGCAGGCCGGGGACGGCTGCCGCCACCAGGTTCTGGATGGCCTGGATACCGTCCGGCGCGATACGGCCCGCGCGGCCGATATCGAGTACCACGCTGGCCTGGGACGGGCTGGTCTGGGTCGAGAACAGGTCGCGATGAGGAAGGACGAGGTGAACCCGAACGTTGCGCACCCCCTGGATGAGACGAATGGAGCGTTCCAGTTCGCCTTCCATGGCCCGCGTTTCGTTGATCGTCTGTTCGAACTGCGTACTGGTGAGAGTCGCGCTCTTGTCAAACAGTTCGTATCCGATGCTTCCACCGCTCGGCAGGCCGTCCTTGGCGAGGAGCAGTCGCGCATTGGCAACCTGGTCCTGCGGCACATAGATGCTTGTGCCGTCGTTGCTCGTTCTGGTGGCGATATGGGCTTTGGTCAGGTCGTCGACCATATGGGCGGCTTCGTTGAGCTCGATGCCACCATAAAGAAGGGCCATCGACTGGCCGCTGGTCCGGGAGGCAAAGATACCGATTGCAGCAAGGAGGACTGCAGCAGCAGCCCCCATCACCATCAATCGTGTACGCCCCAGCCCCTTAAGGCCGGCCAATAAATTCTGCATAAGGAAACCGCTACGTTGATACAGCGCTGGACCGGGACTTCACGCAATCCCCAGGAAGTTTGATCATTCGAAATCTCTGCAGTTCGCGTTGCCATCGCGCTGTCAGGCGCATCAAGGCGATCCGGAAGCACTGTGCCGCCATCATAGCGCAGCCCGTCTTCTCAGGAAGGGAGAAACGGCAATTCATGACGAAAACCCCAAAAAACCGGATTTCATCATGAGACGACAGACGGATGGTGCATCTGCCGAGCGGGGGTGCGCGTTCCGAAACTTAGGTTCTGTTTCACTGTATCAGGGAAGATAGTCGTTGGTCGGCGGAGCCTGTTTGACGTCCATGTTCAGTCGGTCTGCATTCTGGTCTTGAGTCAGGCCGGTGGGTCCTTGGGCTACCTGCCGCGCGACATTTGGCATTTGGTCCGGACGGCCCCAGCAATCTACGCCATTCCAGCTTTGCGTACAGTATGGCTGCGGAACAGGTGGTCTTGCCGGCGGCGCGCACCAATCCTCGCCTTCCTGGATATAACCGGCATTGCACTCACGGCCCGTGAGATGCTGGGTGACGGTGTCGGCGGAGCAGCCCGCGAGAAGTGCGGTCATCAGAACCATCGCTCCGCGCTTGATTGTCATGACTGCTAGTTCCTGCCCCTCAGTAACACTGCGTTCCGGTCGCGTGGCGCCTGGTCGATCCAAAATACAGCATGGATGAATGACGCGGAATATGCCCGCGCACGTGTGCCTTCACAACTGGTGGCATCATTTTTTCCATGAAAAACCTTCGTAAGGAAAACAACCCCTTCCGCGAAATTCTTGAAAGTAATACGTCCTGAGCTTCAGCTATGATTATTCCAATCTGGATGAGCTGTTAGGGAGCCGCCAGGCCGCGCAGGAAGCGGTCACTGGCGCGACAATTTCAGTGCGTCCTGGTCAGCTTCGGATTGCTTCTGGTTGGCTTTGGATTTGGACCACCAGGTCAATGTCCCCGAATCCACGGGCTGTCCGGTCGTGCCGTCGAAGGATGTGCGAAGAGGGCGGAATGTCCTCACCCCCGCCATGTATTGCGAAACGATATTGACCCGCTCGGGCATCATGTACCCCATGATGGCCGATATCTTACGGGGGGCCATCTTGTTGGCCACGGAAACGAGGACGTGGATGTCCATGATGTTGAAGACTGCGGCGGCCTCCTTGGGAGGCATTTCCTCATAGATCCGTACCAGCCTGTCTGTCTCGGCCGACATCGTTTCACGATGCGCGGCCTGCCGTTCGGCCAGCGCGGCTATCGAGCTATCCAGGTTTCGCATCTTTTCATTGAGTGCCGCCTGGGCGGCGTCGAGGATATGTTTCTGCTCTTCCAAGTTTTTCTGTTCATTCTCGAAGGTCGACTGTCTTGCCAGGATATTCTGGACCAGATCTGTTTCCACCCTATCGACTTCGGGATCGGCGCCCTGTTTCGGCGTTACTGTCGCCACCGCTGCCTTCGCCACATCGGGGCAATCGCCGTCCGCGCATGCTTCGGCGTGACGGGCGACGGTTGCCTGCGCGGTTGCGGGGCGCGTCCCCGCGTTGCGATCATCGGGAGGGAGGGCGGAGATCCATCCTTCGGTGGCATTCCTCTCGGCGTTTGGATTGGGGGCTGTGTTTTCTGCGGATCTGCTCTGGCGTGGCTGCAGGACTGTGTCCTGCGTGGGCGAGTCATCGGCCTCTATAGCGTCGCCTTTCAGATGGCCGGCGAGGGCGTGCATGTTCATCGCCAGCAGCAGAGTCATCAGAATTGACGAAACATGCACAAGCTTCCCGAATGACAGGCGAGGTATCAGCATCTTAACCTGATCGGCTTTCGGATTCGTGTCGATGACATGACGTTGGCCCAAATCGGAAATGCGGGCAATTAACTGGATTTAAACAGACAATTCGGCGCGGGTTTTTGCGATCTATTCGCTGCGAGTTCTCGTAAAGTATGTAACTGTCTTGCGTTTCTGCAAGTTATAGGGTCTCCGGAGGCATTGAATGCAACGGACGTTGTAATTCGGAAACCGTAATCACATGTTTTTAATACCGTACAATAAAAATGCTGGGAATGAAGGTTTCTGTCAAGCCGGACCATGGCCCGACGGCCTATTTTCTCCCAGCCCGGATAAAGTGTAGCCTTTGAAAAGGCAAGGGGCGATGTCAGTATGCATTTCTGGTGGGAGATGCTTCAAGCCGCCAAGTGGCCGTGCGCTTGTGTCGAGTAAGCGGGAGCGTGGCTTAAAGGCGCTGCCCGGCTTGGCTCTGTGCAGATTGTCTGATTATTGCAGAGGAAGATGACGTTCTTCTGCATTTATTGTGACAATTCTGTTTACCATCTTTTTTGAAAGAATGGTGGAAGGGGTTGGATTCGAACCAACGTAGGCGCACGCCAGCGGATTTACAGTCCGCCCCCTTTAGCCACTCGGGCACCCTTCCGTGCTGCAGAGGGTGGTTAAGGCCATCGGCCGGACGTGTCAATGGTCTTGTCGTACGTTCTCTTGCTGCATGTCGTGACGGGGGGAACGGTTCGTCCTATATCGAGGAAATGCGCACCCGTCCCCCGCGTCGTCCGGACGCCAGAATCGCTTCTCATTCGACCGATAACCGGGCGGAAACCGCCGGTCGGGAGACTTTCCGCTCGCCCCGACGCAGTGGCGGGACCACGCCGCGCGGAACCTACTGGCTGTATGGGCTGCACCCGGCGCTGGCGGCCCTGGCCAATCCGGAGCGGCGAATCCGCCAGATTCTGACGACCGAAGAGGGCGAGGCCGCATTGCGCCAGCGGTTGGACTCCTCCCTGCCGATGCAGCCCCAGCGGGCCGATCGGGCACGGTTCGAGGCGTTGTGCGGTCGTGATGCCGTGCATCAGGGCATCGCGATTCTGACCGATATCCTGCCGCCCCTGGCGATCGAGGATGCCGTGGAGCGGCCTGGTCCGCTGCTGTTGCTGGACCAGGTGACCGATCCGCGCAATGTCGGGGCGATCCTGCGTTCCGCTGCTGCGTTCGGTGCCGCCGCCGTCGTGGTGATGGACCGCAATGCACCCGATGAGACCGGGGCCTTGGCCAAGGCCGCCTCGGGCGCGCTGGATGTCGTGCCGCTGGTGCGCGTGGTGAATCTGGCCCGTACCTTGGATCTACTGAAGGAACGGAATTTCTGGGTCGTGGGACTGGATGCCGGCGGGGGCGTGCTGGATGGAGGAACGTTCGGGCAGCGACGCGCCGCCCTGGTCCTTGGGGCCGAGGGAGACGGGTTGCGGCGCCTGACCCGCGAGCATTGCGACGAGATCGCTGGATTGGCGATGCCGGGCGATATGGAAAGCCTGAATGTCTCGAATGCCGCGGCGGTCGCCCTGTATGAGGTGACCCGCCGACGCTGATGGTGTGGGGGAGGCGATTCTAAAATCGCCCTCATAATCCGTGAAATGCGGCCGAGAACGGCTGACGGCAGGGAGGGAATCTGGCACCCTGGACGTGCCCGGTGGAGAGCGTTGCCGATGAGAGCCGCCATTTCTCTTCTGTTTGCTGCATCCCTCATGCTCGCCGGTTGTGTCGAGCGGCGTGCCGATGGGATCGTCGCCAGGTCCGATGTCTTGGCGGGCCCGGCGGCCGATGCCCATTTCGTCCGGGACTTCGCGGTGGCTGCTGGGCAGCCCGGCATAATCAATACATGGTTCATGTTGAATCCCGACTGCTCGGTCGAGGGCCAAATCACGGTGCGGGTGCAGGAGGCGCCGACACATGGCACGGTGACGATCGAACCGGGTGCGTATTATCCCAACTATGCGGTCGGCAGTCAGCGGCGGACCTGCAATCTGCGGCCTCAGCATGGTGTGCGGGCTATCTATCATCCCGCCCCCGGCGCGCTTGGAAAGGATCGCTTCTCCATATTGGTCGTAACGCCGCTGGGACGGTCCTGGACGACCGACATTCATGTCGTCATCCGCTGACGGGAGCGTGGACGCTGGCCGCCCCCTGACCGGAAGCTGTCTGTGCGGCGCGGTCGTCTATCGTCTCGACGGTGCGCCGTTGGATTTCGTGCTGTGTCATTGCGGCCGCTGCCGCAAGACGACGGGGTCGGCTTTCGCCGCCAACCTGATTGCCCATCCGAAGGATATGGTCTGGATCTCCGGCGGCCCGGATGGGATCATGCGCTGGGACCTGCCGACGGCCAGCAGCTTTGCCACTGCGATCTGTCGTGCCTGTGGCACGCCGGTTCCGCACGCTACGCGAAACGGGCATCTGATGATCGTTCCGGCCGGCACGCTGGACGATGACCCTGGTATACGGCCGCGCCGGCAGATCTTCACCGCCTCGCAGGCAGGTTGGTGCGTCGATCTTGAGGATGTGCCCGTGGAGACCTGACCATTGGCGACGGGCGCTTGATCGATGTTCAGCCATGTCACCATCGGTGTTGACGACGTTGCCCGCGCGATCCCGTTCTATGACGCATTTCTGGCCCCGCTGGGCATTGCCCGGATCTGGACCGACGAGGACGGTGGCTTTGCCGGCTGGGGCAAGGGTGAGGTGGGACCGAAGCTATACCTCACCCGCCCGTTCGATGGCCGGCCGGCGGCCCTGGGCAATGGAGGGATGTGCGCGCTGGTGGCGGACAGCCATGATTCGGTGCGCGCTGTCTGGGAGGCCGCCATGGCTCATGGCGGTAGCGACGAGGGTGAGCCGGGACTGCGCCCCAATTATGGCCCCGATTATTTTGGCGCCTATGTTCGCGATCCGGAGGGCAACAAGCTGCACGTCGTCTGTCGCGGCCTCTGACGGGGCGATCCACGCATCGCCATGATGTCGCGAACATGCAAGTGGCGTGTCATTTTTGTAAAAGATTTTGCCGGGTGCGGCTTCCATCATCGCCCACGATCGCGCGTGTCGGTGCGGAGGTGAAGTCAGATCGCCATGCAGAAATTTTCCGCGTTTTCCCTGGCCCGTCAGGCAGTGGGACGTCATCTGGGGTGGCGACCTCAGTGGCGTTCGGTCGCGCCGAAGCCGAGCTATGATATCATCATCGTCGGTGGCGGTGGCCATGGGCTGGGCGCGGCCTATTACCTGGCCAAGCAGCATGGGCTGCGCAATATCGCGGTGGTCGAACGCGGATGGCTGGCGGGCGGCAATACCGCGCGCAATACCACCATCATCCGGTCGAATTACCTGTTCGAGCAGAGTTCGTCCTATTACGAACATGCGTTGAAATTGTGGGAAGGCCTCTCGGAAGAACTGAACTACAACGTCATGTTCAGTCAGCGCGGCTGCCTGATGGTGGCGCATACGGTTCATGACGTGCAGGTCTTCAAGCGGCATGTCTATGCCAACCGGTTGAACGGCATCGATAATGAATGGCTGACGCCGGAAGAGGCCAAGGCCTTCTGTCCGCCGCTGAACATCTCGCCCAACATCCGCTATCCCGTCCTGGGGGCCGCGCTGCAACGCCGCGCCGGTACCGCAAGGCATGATGCGGTGGCCTGGGGTTTCGCGCGGGCGGCCAGCGACCTGGGCGTCGACATCATCGAGAATTGCGAGGTCACGGGCATCGACCGTGACCCGTCTGGCAGGGTGGCGGGCGTGCAGACGACGCGGGGACCGATCCGTGCGGGCAAGATCGGCGTGTCGGCGGCGGGCCATAGTTCGGTGGTGCTGGCGATGGCCGGCATCCGCCTGCCCTTGCAGGTCAATCCGTTGCAGGCGCTGGTGTCCGAACCGGTGAAGCCGGCCTTTCCCTGCGTGGTGATGTCCAACACCATCCACGCCTATATCAGCCAGTCCGACAAGGGTGAGATGGTGATCGGCGCCGGCACCGATTCCTATGTGTCGTACACCCAGCGCGGGGGGCTGCACATTCCCGCCCACACGCTGGAGGCGATCTGCGAATTAGTGCCGGATTTCCGCCGGCTGCGGATGCTGCGGTCATGGGGCGGGATCACCGACAACACGCCCGACCGCTCGCCCATTACGGCGAAGACGTCGGTGCCCGGCCTGTATGTGAACTGCGGCTGGGGCACCGGCGGTTTCAAGGCGACGCCTGGGGCGGCGAACCTGTTCGCCTGGACGATCGCACGCGACGAGCCGCACCCGATCAACGCGCCTTTCACCATCGAGCGCTTTCGCGACGGTACCCTTATCGACGAAGCCGCTGCGGCGGCGGTCGCGCACTGAAACGGCGGAGACTGTCATGCTTCTGATCGACTGTCCCTATTGCGGCCCCCGGGCCGAAATCGAATTCGCCTATGGGGGGGAGGCGCATATCGCTCGCCCCGCCGCCGATGTGTCCGAGGCGGAATGGTCCGCGTTCCTGTATCTGCGCGACAACACCAAGGGTGTTCTGGCCGAGCGCTGGCGCCATTCTCATGGGTGTGGCCGCTTCTTCAACGCGCTGCGCGATACGCGGACCGACCAGTTCCACGCCTTTTATGAAATCGGGATGCCTCGGCCAGATGTGAGAGACGCGGTATGAGCGGCGCTTTCCGGCTGGCCGGTCGCGGTTGCATCGATACCACGCGGCCTGTCGTCTTCCGCTTCGACGGGCGAATGGTCAGGGGGTATGCTGGCGATACTGTGGCTTCCGCCCTGCTGGCTGAGGGCCGGCATCTGATGGGGCGGTCCTTCAAATATCATCGGCCGCGCGGCCCGGTTTCCGCCGGGTCGGACGAGCCGAACGCGCTGATCGGCGTGGGCGAGGGAGGGCGGTACACGCCCAATCTGCGTGCGACCCAGGTCGAGATCCATGACGGGATGGTTGCGGTCAGCCAGAATCGCGCGCCCAGCCTGCGCTTCGATATCGGGGCGTTGAACACGCTGGCGGCACCGCTGCTGCCGGCCGGCTTCTACTACAAGACCTTCATGTGGCCGCGCAGATTCTGGGACAAGGTTTACGAACCGCTGATCCGTCGTGCCGCCGGGCTGGGCCGCGCACCTACCGCGCCTGACCCCGATCATTACGCGCTGCATTACGCGCATTGTGACGTGCTGGTGGTGGGCGGCGGCCCGGCCGGTCTGGCGGCGGCGCTGGCGGCGGGGCAGGTCGGGGCGCGTGTCATCCTGTGCGACGAGAACGCCGAATTCGGCGGCAGCCTGCTGGCCGATACGTACAGCCTCATCGATGGCCTGGCCTGTGGGGAATGGGTGGCGCGCATTGTCGCCGAACTGGAGCGGCTGCCGAATGTACAACTGCTGACCCGTTGTTCGGCCTTCCATTATGGCCCGCACAACATGGTGGCGCTGAACCAGCGCCTGAGCGACCATCTGGCGACGCCGCCGGCCGATATGCCGCGCGAGCGGATCTGGCAGGTGCGGGCTTGCGAGGTGGTGCTGGCGGCGGGTGCGCTGGAACGGGCGCTGGTGTTCGAAGGTAATGATCGACCGGGCATCATGCTGGCCAGTGCCGCGCGGGCCTATCTGCATCGCTACGGGGTGGCCTGCGGCCGTAAGGCCGTGGTGGTGACGGCGGACGATGCGGCTTATCGCGTTGCGTTGGATCTGGCTGAGGCCGGAGTGAAAATCGCGGCGATTGCCGATCTGCGGCCTACGCCGGGCGGCCCGCTGGTCGAGGCGGCGCGGGCTCGGGGAATCGAGGTTCTGCCGGCCACCACCATTCAGCGTGCCCATGGCCATCTGCGGGTGACGGGAGCCGAACTGGCACCGGTCGGGGCGGATGGCACGGTCGGGAAAGGATGGAGGGTCTCCTGTGATCTGGTGCTGATGTCGGGGGGCTTCACGCCCAGTCTGCATCTGCATAGCCAGGCGCGCGGGGCGCTGCGTTTCGACGATGCACTGGGTGTCTATCTTCCAGGCGAATCGATCGAGCGCGTGCGGTCGGCCGGGTCTTGCCGGGGTGTCTTCGCTCTGGACGACGTGCTGCGCGATGGGGTTGCGGCCGGGCTGGCAGCGGCGGGTGGCGAGATCGGGCCGGCGTGGACGGTGATGC
The DNA here is from genome assembly GCF_014174395.1 of Gluconacetobacter aggeris. Classification (GTDB taxonomy): domain Bacteria; phylum Pseudomonadota; class Alphaproteobacteria; order Acetobacterales; family Acetobacteraceae; genus Gluconacetobacter; species Gluconacetobacter aggeris. Next base: position 479,460 of record NZ_JABEQD010000002.1, on the reverse strand, counting down.
GCCAGGATGCGCCGGGAACGGGGGGCTTCGCGGGTGCGTTGCCGCGCCGTGGCCCTGGCCATCTGGCGTTGGCCTTTGTTGATTTCCAGAACGACGTCACGGCCAAGGACGTGAAGCTCGCGGTGCGGGAAGGTTTCCGCTCCATCGAGCATGTCAAGCGCTACACCACCACTGGCATGGCGACTGACCAGGGCAAGGGCTCCAACGTCAACGCGCTGGCCATTGTCTCCAACGTGTTGGGGCGCAGACCGGAGGAGATCGGGCTGACGACCTATCGGCCGCCTTATACGCCGGTGACGTTCGGCGCCTTTGCCGGTCATGCGCGCGGCGACCAGTTCGATCCGCTGCGTCTGCCGCCGATGGATGCATGGGCGCGCGCGCAAGGGGCGGTATTCGAAGATGTCGGGCCGTGGCGCCGCGCGCGCTATTTTCCCCGCGCGGGCGAGGACATGGCGGTGGCGGTGGCGCGCGAATGCCGTGCGGTGCGCGCGGTGGCCGGGATCTTCGATGCCTCGACCCTGGGCAAGATCGAGGTGGCGGGCCCGGACGCGGCGGAATTCATGAATCGCTTCTACGTCAATGCGTGGACGAAACTGGGCGTTGGCAAATGTCGATACGGGCTGGTGTGCCGGGATAGCGGCTTTGTCTATGATGACGGGGTGGTCGGACGAATTGCCGCCGACCGGTTCCACGTCACCACCACCACCGGCGGGGCGGCGGGGGTGCTGAACATGATGGAGGATTACCTCCAGACCGAGTGGCCCGATCTGGATGTATGGCTGACATCGATCACCGAGCAATGGGCGGTGATCGCGCTGCAGGGGCCGCGCGCGCGCGACATCCTGGCGCCGCTGGTGGACGGGCTGGATATCTCGGCCGGCGCGATGCCGCACATGACGTTGCGCGAGGGTACGATTGGCGGCGTGCCGATGCGGCTGTTCCGCGTCAGTTTTACGGGCGAGCTGGGTTACGAGATCAACGTCCCGTCCAGTCAGGCGCAGGCGGTCTGGGACCGGGTCTGGGAGGCCGGCGCCGCATTCGGCGTGACGCCCTATGGTACCGAGGCGATGCATGTGCTGCGCGCCGAGAAGGGGTACCTGATCGTCGGGCAGGAAACCGACGGCACCATGACCCCCGGCGATGTCGGCTGTAGCTGGGCGGTCAGCAAGGTCAAGCCTGATTTTATCGGCAAGCGGGCCCTCGCCCTGCCGGCCCTGAATGCGCCGGACCGGTTGCAGATGGTGGGCGTGCTGACCGAAGATCCACGATTGGTGCTGGAAGAAGGTATGCAGCTTGTTCCCGCTGCCGATAGCCCGGTGCCGACCTCGGCGGAGGGGCATGTGACCTCGTCCTATTTCAGCCCGGCGCTCGACCGCTCCATTGCGATTGCGATGGTGAAGGGGGGGCGTGCCCGGATGGGCACCAGCCTGTATGCGCCGAGCCTGGACGGCTCGGCGGTCAAGGTCATGCTGGTTGATCCTGTGTTCTACGATCCCGAGGGAGCGCGCCTGAATGGTTGAGATCACCGAAGGCTGCGCGCTTGCCGGCCTCCCCCCGATGGTCCGGCTGGTGGTGCAGGGACGCGTAGCGGCGCTGGATGCCGCCGCCGCGTCGCTGGGGTTGGAGGCCCCGCCGCCGATGCTGCGCGTGGCGTCTGGTATAGGCGGCTCGGCGCTGCGGCTGGGGCCGTTCGAATTGCTGATCCTGCCTACGTGGGAGGCGCGCGCGGGGCTGGACGCCGCTCTGGCTCCGGTGCCGCACAGCCTGGTGGAGGTCAGCGACCGGAATGTCGGCTTTCTGCTGGAGGGTGCGCGGGCTGCCGATATCCTGGCCGGTCTGTGTCCGCTGGATTTCGCCCTGTCGTCCTTTCCGGTCGGGATGGTGACGCGCACATTGCTGGACAAAGCGGATGCGATGGTCTGGCGGACAGACGCGCACTCTTTTCATGTCGAAGTCTGGCGGTCGTTCGGGCCTTATGTCGAGGCGCAACTGCGCGAGGTAGCGAAGGGCATTTCTTTCTCGCTTCTGACGGTCTGAAAAAAACGGATGACGGAAAAAGAAAACAGGAACAGCATATCGATATCGTAATGTCCGAGGTGGAGATCGGGAGGCGGGCGTGCCCGTTTCCTTCGCAACAGGACGGCCGCCGGCCGATGGAGAGCGTTGTGCCATGCCGAAATACGATGCCGAGGCGGTACGGGCCCTGATCGCCCGTCGTCGACCGGGACATGCGCTGGAAAGCGCGTTCTATACCGACCCTGAGATCTTCCAGGCCGATATGGACGCCATTTTTCACCAGCACTGGATCTATGTCGCGGTGGAATGCGAGGTGCCGGAAGCTGGCGACGCGCTGGCGGTGGATATCGGTGCTTCGTCCGTCGTGATCGTTCGGGGCGATGACGAGCAGATCCGGGCCTTCCACAATGTCTGCCGCCATCGCGGGGCGCGGCTGTTGCCGTCGGGGCCGTCCATCGTCGGCAATCTGGTCTGTCCTTACCATGCCTGGACCTATGCGCTGGATGGCGCCCTGAAATTCGCCGAACATATGGGGGATGGTTTTGACCCGTCCTGTCACGGGCTGCGCCGGGTGGCGATGCGCTCGGTCGGCGGGTTGCTGTTCATATGCCTGGCGGAAACGCCGCCCGACGATATCGACGATCTGGCGCGGCAGATCGAGCCGTATCTGGCACCGCATGATCTGCGCAACACGCGCGTCGCGCATTCGGCAGACCTGATCGAATATGGCAACTGGAAGCTCGTGATGGAAAATAATCGCGAATGCTACCATTGCACGCCCAATCATCCGGAACTGACGATTCCGCTTTTCGCCTACGGGTTCGGCTTCGCCCCCGAGGAACTGACACCGGAAGGACAGGAGCAGGCCGCGCGATACGAAACGCTGCGCCAATCGTCTCATGCGGCGTGGGAGGCGGCGGGTCTGCCTTCGCGCCTGATCGAGCATCTGGACGACCGCCCGACCGGGTTTCGCACCGAACGCCTGCCGCTGGATGGCGCGGGCGAAAGCCAGACGATGGACACGATGGCGGCCTGCCGAATCCCGTTGGGTGCGATCCGCGACAAGGTAGCCGGGGGGTTGCATTTCTGGACGCAGCCCAATTCCTGGCATCATTTCATGAGCGACCATGTCGTGACCTTCACTGCATTGCCGCTGGATGAGGGGCGCACGCTGGTCCGTACCAAATGGCTGGTCCACAAGGATGCCGTGGAAGGTGTGGATTACGATTTGGAGAAGCTGACCGACGTCTGGAACGTGACCAACCGTCAGGATGCCGATCTGGTGGAGATGACGCAGCGCGGGGTCGCTGATCCGGCCTATGTGCCCGGCCCCTATTCGCCCTACACTGAGGGGTTGGTCGAGAAATTCATGCTCTGGTACCTGGCGCGCCTGCGCGCGCATCTGGGCTGACCGCCGCATGACGACCGTCGAGACCTCGCCGCCCTTCTGGGACCCGGAACACGACGAAGTGCTGGTCTGCCGTGCCGTGCGGCGGCAGACCCATGATGTGGCGACCTTTATCCTGACCGCGCCCGCGCCGCGCCGGTTCCGCTACCGGCCGGGGCAGTTCATGACCTTTACCGTCATGATCGCAGGGGTCACGTATCATCGCTGCTACACGCTCTCCTCCTCACCCAGCCGGCCGGATGCGGTGGCGATCACGGTCAAGCGCGTGGCCGGCGGTCCGGTGTCGAACTGGCTGCATGATCACCTGCGGCCGGGAATGGAGATCGCGGCGCTGGGCCCGGCGGGGGATTTCGTGCTGGATGTGCCGCCGGACGGTGCGGCGGAACGATATGTGTTTCTGTCGGCGGGCAGCGGTATCACGCCCGTGATGTCGATGGCGCGGCACATGGTCGATACGCGCTTCGATGTCGATGCCGTGTTCCTGCATTCCGCCCGTTCGCCGAACGACCTGATTTTCGAACGCGAACTGGCATGGATGGAAAGCCAGGCGCCGTCGCTGCGGGTGCGGATGATCTGCGAGCACGATACGCCCTGGCGGCGTTGGCCGGGTGCGATGGGTCGGATCGACGCGGGACTGCTGATGCGCGAGGTGCCCGATCTGCTCACCCGCCGCTGGTTCGTCTGCGGGCCCGAGGGCTATCGCCAGGCAGTGCGGGCGTTGGCCACGCAAGCCGGGCTGGATATGGAGCGCTTCCACGAGGAAAGTTTCGATTTTGGCGAACTGGTGCCACGGGAGGCCGACGATTCCGAGCAGGATGCTGTGTCCGGCGGCGTGCGATATGCGGTCAGTTTCACCCGAAGCCGGCGCGAGATTGCCTGTGCCGATGATACGCCGGTTCTGACCGCCGCGCGGGCTGCCGGGATGCGCCTGCCGGCCTCCTGCGCGCGGGGCATGTGCGGAACGTGCAAATGCAGGTTGGTATCCGGTACGGTGGAGATGAAACATGACGGTGGTATCCGCCAGCGTGAGATCGACCAGGGCATGATCCTGATCTGCTGCGCGCGCCCCACCAGCGATCTCGTGATCGAGCGTTAGAGCGATGGCCCCACGCGCCAGCGACCTCGCCAGCCTGCGCCGTTTCGGGTTCCTGACGCTGAAGACCTATTCGCTGATCGCTGTCAGCAACGCGATCGAGGCGTTGCGCATGGCCAATCGGGTGACCGGGCGCGAGGATTATGCCTGGCGGGTGCTGAGCCTGGATGGCGCGCCGATTGCCGCCAGCAACGGATTGTCGCTGCATCCAACCGAAGCGCTGGGGGACGCTGAGGGGCTGGATGTGCTGTTCGTGTGCGGGGGGATCGATGTCCGTGCCGCCACCAGCCAGGAACTGCGGGTGGCGCTGCGCCGGCTGGCGCGGCAGCGGATCGTGATCGGGGCATTGTGTACCGGCACTTTCGCCCTGGCTGAAGCCGGGCTGCTGCGTGGTTATCGCTGTGCGATCCATTGGGAGAATCTGGGCGCGATCCGGGAGGAATTTCCCGAGATCGATATCTTGGACGAGATGTTCGTGATCGATCGCGATCGCATCACCTGCACGGGTGGCGCGGTGCCGCTGGATATGATGCTGCGGATCATCGCCACCCATCTCGGTCCGGCGCGCGCCCGCGAAATCGCGACGCAGTTCCTGCTGGAGCGCGACCGGGCGGGGAGCGAGGTTCAGCCCGTCACCACGCTGGACCCCTTGCCGCCATCGATGGGCCGCGCCGTGCGACTGATGGAAAGCCGTATCGACCAGAAGCTGAGCATAGGTGAGATCGCGCGTGCCGCCGGCCTGTCGGAACGCCAGTTGGAACGGCTGTTCCGCACCTATACCGGTGCCACGCCGGTCGCTTATCTGGCCGCGACACGGCTGGAGCGCGCACGGCGCCTGCTGCGGCAGACCGGCATGTCGATCACGGATATCGGCATTGCCTGTGGCTTCATGTCCCTGGCCCATTTCTCGACCGCCTTCCGTAACCGGTTCGGCTATGCCCCGCGCCAGGAACGTCAGCGGCAGGCAGGCTGAAGGAACGAATATGATCCCCTATGCCGACGCCCTGCTGAAGCCGTTGCGCATCAAGTCGATGGTCATCCGCAACCGGGTGATGAGCACAAGCCATGCACCGGGCTATGGCGTCGATGGCAAACCGCAGGAACGCTACCAGCTTTATCACGCCGAGAAGGCGAAGGGCGGCATCGGGCTGACCATGTTCGGTGGCTCCTCCTCGGTCGAACTGGACAGCCCGGCCACGCCGTGGAGCCAGATCGCGGTCTCCGACGACAGCGTGATTCCGTATTTCCGCCAGTTCGCGGACCGGGTGCATGGCCATGGCGCCCGGTTGATGATCCAGTTGACCCATATGGGGCGCCGTACGCGATGGGATACCGATGCGTGGCTGCCGGTGATCGGGCCTTCGGTCCGGCGCGAGCCGGCATCGCGGTCGATCCCCAAGGAGATGGAGCCGGAGGATATTGCCCGTGTCGTCCGTGCCTTTGGTGCTGCCGCGCGGCGATGTCGCGAGGGCGGGTTGGACGGGCTGGAAATCTCGGGGGCGCATGGGCATCTGCTGGACCAGTTCTGGAGCCCATCGGTCAATCACCGGCACGATGCCTATGGTGGCAGCTTGGAACACCGGATGCGCTTCGGCATCGAGGTGCTGAGCGCGATCCGTGAGGCGACCGGGGATGATTACGTGGTCGGCATGCGCATGTCGGGCGATGAACTGATGAAGGGGGGGCTGACGCAGGAGGATTGTATTGCGATTGCCGAGGACTACGCGCGTCGAGGATTGATCGATTTCGTCAATGTCATCGGCGGGCAGGCGCGTGATGAGATGGCGCATGCGGTCTCGCTGCCTAACATGGCGTTTCCCGTCGCACCTTTTCTCGGCTTGGCCAGCGCGATCAAGTGGGCGGTGGATATTCCCGTTTTTCACGCCCAGCGCATCACCGACCTGGCGACGGCGGCCCGCGCGGTGGCCGAGGGCCATGTCGACATGGTGGCGATGACCCGCGCGCATATCGCCGACCCGCATCTGGTCAGGAAACTGGCGGCCGGGCACGAGGACGATATCCGCCAATGTGTGGGGGCGGGCTATTGCATCGACCGGATTTATGTCGGTGGCGATGCGCTGTGCCTGCAGAATGCGGCGACGGGCCGCGAGGCAACGATGCCGCACGAGATCGTGCCGGCGCCAGTGACGCGGCGCGTGGTCATTGTCGGGGCCGGCGTGGCGGGGCTGGAGGCCGCGCGGGTCTGTGCCCTGCGCGGCCATCATGTGACGCTGTTCGAGCGGGAGGACCGCACTGGTGGGCAGGTGAACCTGGCGGCCCGCGCGACGTGGCGCGAGGCGCTGTCAGGCATTGTGCGCTGGCTGGACGGGCAAGTGCGCAAGCTGGGGGTCGACCTGCGACTGGGCGAGGACGCGACGGCGACCGATATCCTGCTGTGTGCGCCGGATGTGGTGATTGTGGCGACGGGCGGCGATGCGATCCTGGGTGACGATCCGGGCAGCGACCTGCACCATACGACGCGGGACGTGCTGGCGGGGCGGGTTGCGCCGACGGGCAGCGTGCTGATCTTCGACGAAATGGGGCAGCATAATGCGTCCTCGGTGGCGGAATTGCTGGCCACGCGGGGGTGTCTGATCGAACTGGTGACGCATGATCGGCTGGTGGCGCAGGAGGTCGGTACCACCAATCAGCCGGTGCATCTGCGCGAATTCTATCGGTTGAACGTTGTGACGACGCCGAACATGGAGCTGATCGAGACCTGGCGCGAGGGCAACCGGCTGGTCGCCGTGCTGCGTAACACCATGACGGGCGCGGAAGAGGAGCGGGTGGTCGATCACATCGTGGTCGATCGCGGCGGGGCGCCGGATACGATTGTTTATGACGGGTTGAAGGCGGCCTCGGTCAATGAAGGGCAGACCGACGCGCACGCGCTGGTCGCCGGACGGCCCCAGCCGGTGATGGAACGGATCAGGGTCGGGGAGTATGCGCTGTTCCGTATCGGCGATGCCGTGGCGGCGCGTAACGTCCATGCCGCGCTCTATGACGCGCTGCGGCTGTGCAAGGATCTCTAGCCTGATGCGCGTGCTGATCGTGGGGGAGATCGGGGGTATTGCGCTGGCGGCGGCGATGGGTTGGCTGGTGCTGCTGGCGCGTTGGCTGAAGGGGCGCCCGGCGACCGGTTGGCTGGCCGGGCTGCGTCAGGTGCCCCGGCGCTATCTGGTGGATGTGCATCATGTCGTCGCGCGCCGTCCGGCGGCGGCGCGGATGCATGCGATGGCGGCCGGGGGCGTGTTGGGCGGGGCGGCGCTGGCGCTGCTGGCGGCTCTGCTGGGTGCGGGGGGGATCGTCTGGGCGCTGGCGGCGCTGGCTTTTGGAATGGGGGGTATCGGTGCGCTGCTGGTGTGGCGGCGGCGGGTGCCGAAGGCGCCGCCCGCCTTGTCGGGAGGCGCCTTCCTGTGGCTGCCGGCAGCTCTGGCCGCATGGTGTGTGGGCAACGGATTGGCCGCCCTGTTCATGGCGATCGGCGCGTCGGCATTGCCGGTGATCCCGTCGGTGGTGCTGGGCGGCTTGGGCGGGGTGGCGCTGCTGCGGTTGGTGGCGCTGGGGCCGATGCGCCATGCGTTGGCGGGCGTGGCATGGCTGGCTGGTCATACGCGGCCGGGCCGTTTCACCGGGAAGGGGCGCGATACGGGGTTACGGCCGCTCGATCTTGCGGCGCCGCGTCTGGGCGTACTGGTGCCTGCCGATTTTTCGGGGCCGGAACTGGCTGCTTTTGATGCCTGCATCCAGTGCGGGCGGTGCGAGGAGGCGTGCCCTGCTTTCGCCGCCGGGCAGCGCCTGAACCCCAAGGCGCTGATCCAGACCCTGTCGGGGGCGATGCGTGCCGTGCCGCCTCCTTATGCGGGGCGGCCGGCGCCATCGGTGCCGGTGTTGCAGGGCAAGGGGGGAATGGGGCAGCCCATCGTCGGCAATGTGTTGCATCGCGACACGCTGTGGGCCTGCACCACGTGTCGCGCCTGTGTCGAGGAGTGTCCGATGCTGATCGAGCATGTCGACGCGGTGGTGGCGCTGCGTCGGGGACAGACCCTGATGCTGGGGGCCACGCGTGACGGCGCGGCGCAGGCATTGCGGGCTTCGCGCGAGCGGGCCGAGCCGGGCGGCCGGGATCTGGCGGCGCGGGGGGACATGATTGCGGCCCTTGATATGCCGGTGCTGCCGCCGGGGGGCGAGTCGGACATCCTGCTGTGGCTGGGTGAGGGGGCGTTCGACGCGCGCTATGGCCGCACATTGCGGGCGCTGGTCACGCTGATGCGCCGGGCCGGATTGCGCTTCGCCACCTTGGGCGCGGACGAGGTCGATTGCGGGGATCTGGCGCGCCGCCTGGGGGATGAGGCGACATTCCAGTCTCTGGCGGCGGAAGCCATCTCGGCGCTGAAGGCGCGGCGCTTTACGAAGATCGTTACCGCCGATCCGCATGCGCTGCATGTGCTGCGCAACGAATATCCGGCGCTGGGCGGCCGATGGGAGGTTCAGCACCATACCGGCCTGCTGGACGAGCTGGTGCGCGACGGGCGGCTGCGCCTGGAGCGGCGGGAGAGTACGCGCGTTGCCTATCACGATCCCTGCTATCTGGGCCGGTATAATGGCGAGATCGATGCGCCCCGCCGCCTGCTGGATGCAGCCTGCACCGACCGGGTGGAAATGGCGCGTCATGGCATGCGCGCCATGTGCTGTGGCGGCGGGGGCGGCAGTCCGGTCAGCGATGTCGATGCCGTCACCCGCATTCCGGACCTGCGGATGGAGCAGGCGCGAGCGGCGGGAGCGGGCCTGGTGGCGGTGGCCTGCCCCGGCTGCACCGCGATGCTGGAAGGCGTGACCGGCCCGCGCCCCGAGATCCGTGACGTGGCCGAACTGGTGCTGGCGGCGGTGGTGGCAGGAGCAATGGTGTGATGACGGGGCGGCCCAGACGCGATCCGCGTGCTGAACGGGCGCGCTGTCTGGTGCCGGGCGGTGCCCGGCCGCGCCTGGTGCGCGCCGGCTGGGACGGTATGGCGATTGTGCCGGATGCCGGGCCGCGTGAACCGGTGATGATTCGCCTCGAAACGCCTGCCTTCTGGGTTGCGGCGGTCGTCGAGGCGCCGGACGGTCGGCTGGACCGTTGGGGGCGCCAGACTCTGGGGAGCGCGCGCGTGCTGGCCGGCACGGATGGTGGCGTCGTTGCCTTGCTGGTTGGGAGAGACGTGGCCGAGGCGGTTGGCGAGGCGGGTGCGGACCGTGTGGTGTGCCTGGAGACGGCCATTGGCCCGGACGCGATGCCGGGGGCGATGCTGGCGGCGCTGGCGCCGTTTGCGCCGCGTCATGTGGTGCTGGCGGAAAGCCCGGCGGGGGGGGATTGGGCGCGTCGGCTGGCTGCGCGGTCGGGGTGGCCGATCCAGACTGGAGTCGAAATGCTGAGCGCGCGCCAGGCGATCCGGCCCGTTGGGGGCGTGCGGCGCGAGCGGGCGGCCGTGCCGGCCCGATTGCTGACCCTGCCGATCGATCGTGTCGCGCCCTATGGCGGGACGCGGCGCGAAGGCCGGCCATGCCCGGCGCCGGACGTGCCGGCAATGGCGGCGCGGATACAGGTCGGGCCGGTGATCGCGGCGCAGGCCGCCGGCATGCCCCTGGCCGAGGCGCCGTTTGTGATGGCGGCGGGGCACGGGGTGCGGGATTTTGACAGTTTCCATACCCTGTCCCGCCTTTTGGGTGCGACCGAGGGGGCGAGCCGTGTGGTGTGCGATGCCGGGCTGATGCCGCGCGCGGCGCAGGTTGGCGCGTCGGGCACGGTGCTGGACGCGCGCTGCTATCTGGCGGTCGGCATTGCCGGCGCGCCGCAGCATCTTCAGGGATTGGGCAAGGTGGAGCATGTGGTGGCGGTCAATACCGACCTGCATGCGGCGATCGTTGCGCGGGCGGGGTTGTCGATCATTGCCGATGCGCAGGCGGTCATGCCGGCGCTGATCGCCCTGCTGCGGGGGGAAGGGTGATGCGCAGCGTGGTGCTGCTCTCGGGCGGGATCGACCCTGTCTCCGGCCGTCCGGCTCCGCCAAGCGGCGAGATTGCGGCGATCGGGCTGGCGCTGTCGGCGGGCGGGGCGGTCGGTGGGGTGCATGTGGGTCTGCCGGCGGCGGCCCTGGGGCAGGCGGCCGGTCATGGGCTGGGACAGATCGCGTGTCTGCGGGGGGTGGGCGATCCTGTCGCGATTCTGGCCGCGCATCTGTCTGCCGCGCCGCCCGATCTGGTGCTGGCGGGGTCGCGGGCCTGCGGTGGTGAGGATAGCGGCATGCTGCCCTATCTGCTGGCCGAGCGGCTTGGCTGGCCGCTGCTTGCCGGCGTGGTGGCGATCGGCACCGTGGCGGACGGCTGGCTGCCGGTGACGATCGGCCTGCCGTTGGGCGCGCGGCAGGACGCGCGGATCAGGCTGCCCTGCATCCTGTGCGCGCATGATGCGGCGCCGGCGCCGCCCTTTGTCTTCGACCGCGCGCGGCGGGTGGCGATGCATGCGGTCGCTGTGGCGGATGCGGAGACCATCGCCCCGCCGGAAGGGACGGAGCGACCCTATCGCGCGCGACCCCGGCTGATCGGGTCGGCCGCGCCGGCCGGCGGAGGGCGGGTGCTGGACAATCCGGACCCGGCCGAGGCGGCGCGGGTGCTGCTTGACCATCTGCGGGCGCTCGGCATGCTGGACGCATGAGAAGGAACATCCATTGATGCGTGAAGATCTGCGTGCCCTGCTGGAGCGGCTGGATTTCCAGCCGCGCGGCATAAGCCATCCGCCCGTCCGCACGGTGGAGGAGGCGCATCTGCATTATGCGGGGCTGGATGGGGTGCATACCAAGAATGCCTTCCTGAAAGATGCAAAGGGCGTTCTGGTGCTGGTGAGCGTGCCGGCGGACCGGCGGCTGGACATGAAGGCCCTGCCGGGGCTGATCGGGACCAAGCGCCTGTCCTTCGGCAGCCCGGAGCTGATGCGTGCGGTGCTTGATACCGAACCGGGTGCGCTGGGGCCGCTCAGCCTGGTGGCCGATACGCGGCGCCAGGTCCGCTTTGCCATCGAATCCTCGCTGCTGGAGGCCGATGCCATCACCTGTCATCCGCTGGACAATACCGAAACCTGGGTGATCCCCCGCGCCGTGCTGACCCGCCTGCTGGCCGATCTGGGGGTGGAACCGGTGGTCTTTACCCTGCCGGCGGAGGGGTAGGACCCGTCGCCACGTGCAGTGGCGATGCGGAAATATCGAGATGAACCGGGGAAAATCCTTTGCGGTCGCCGTCGCTCTGGATGGGAATGGCGGCGGGGGACGGAATCCGGACGGTCGAGGCGGTCAGGGTCCGTGTGCCCTTCTGCTGCCCGATCCTGCCGAGGAACAGCGAGAGAATGGTCCTGACCAGGGCCAGCTTGCCGGATGTTTCGAACAGGATGACGGAAAAATTCCTGTCCCCGTGTGCGGAATGGTGCGTCAGCTCGTATTTTCCGGCGTAGAGCGAGCCTTTCGAGACAATGACGGTCGTGGCCCGATGGGGAATATCGTCGATCAGCACGGTAAATTCCGTCAATTCGAACCGGAAGAGGGATGAGAGCGTGCTGACGGCGTAGGCGGCGCGGCCCACCCATGCCTTCAGGCGCGTCGAGGTGCCGTGGACGATGTGGGCGTCGAACCCGATGCTGGCCATCTGTACGAAAAGCTGGCGCCCCGCCTTTGTGTGGAGATAGCCGGGCCAGATGGTCGTGAAATGGCCGGCCTGGATCAGGGCGGCGTTCCTGATCTCGTTGAAGGGGATCTTCAGCTCGTGCGCCAGCACGTTGGCCGAGCCGAGGGGGAGGATGCCCAGGATGGCGGAGGTGCCGATCATGCCCGCCGCGACTTCCGCGATCGTGCCGTCTCCGCCCGCCGCGATGATGTGGGAATAGAGCCCGCTGGCGGCGGCGTCGCGGGCGAGGATGGTCGCGTGGCCGGGATATTGCGTCCGCGCGATTGTCGCGCGCGGGCCGGCCTGCTCCAGATGGCGTACGAAGCGGGAAATTCTTGAGCGACTATGATGTCCGGCCGTCGGATTTGTAATGATAATGACTTTTTTCATCGAAAAGATTCATCTTCCGGGACATGTCCGCGATCCTATACACGTCCCCGGGGATGAAAGACATGACCGGCCCGGTCAGTCCGGAAACACCACCGTGCGATGCCCGTTGACGATCACGCGCCGTTGCAGATGGTAATGCACGGCCTTGGACAGCACGCGCCGTTCCACGTCGCGGCCCTTGCGGATCAGGTCGTCGGGCGTGTCGGCATGCGAGATGCGTTCGACATCCTGTTCGATGATCGGGCCTTCGTCGAGGTCTGCCGTGACATAGTGGGCGGTGGCGCCGATGAGCTTGACGCCGCGGGCCTGGGCCTGGTGATAGGGGCGCGATCCCTTGAAGCTGGGCAGGAAGGAATGGTGGATGTTGATGCAGCGGCCGGAGAGTTTCGCCGCCATCTCGTTCGACAATACCTGCATGTAGCGGGCCAGCACGACCAGGTCGGCCCCGGTTTCGGTCACCAGGCGCCATAGCTGCTCTTCCTGCGCCGCCTTGGTCATGGGGGTGACGGGCAGGTAGTGGAACGGGATGTCGTCGGTGGCGACGGCGCGGGTGGCCTCGCGCGGGTGGTTCGACACGATGGCCACCGGGTCCATCGCCAGTTCGCCGATGCGCCAGCGATAGAGCAGGTCGGCCAGGCAATGGTCGAATTTCGACACCATGATCAGCACGCGCTGCCGCGCGCCGGCCGGGTAGAACTGCCAGTGCGCGTCGAACCGTGCGGCCACCTGGGCCAGGATCGCCCGGTCGGGCGGGGTGGCGGCGGTGAAGGCGATGCGCATGAAGAACTGGCCCTCCGCCAGATCCGCATGCTGATGGATCTCGATGATGTTCGCGCCCGCGTCGAACAGGCAGCCCGACCAGGCGGCGACCAGACCGGTCTGGCTGGCGCAGGTGACGATGAGGATATGGGCGTCGGCATAGGCCATGCTCGGGGGGCCTTACCGGTCGGAGAACAGCCTGATGCCGGCATGGGACAGCACGTCCGGCGCGGCGCGGCGGGCGGCGAAGTCGGGCAGGGCCGTGCGATGGCAGGCGCTGGGGCTGATGCCGAACATGTTCTTGAAATGACGGGAGAAATGCGAGCAGTCGGAAAAGCCCATCTCGATGGCGATTTCGGTCACGCTCATTTCGCCGGCTTCCAGCAGGGCGCGGGCGTGGCGCAGGCGCAATGTGCGATAGAAATCCTGCGGCTTGCGGCCCAGCGTGGTCTGGAACAGCCGTTCGAGCTGGCGGCTGGAGATCCCCAGCCGGGCGGCGAGCTGCGCGATCGGCAGCGGGCGCGCCATGTTCTGTTCCATGTGCAACACCGCGCGCCGCACCCGCGGGTCGGCGAAGCGGGTGGCCGAGGCCAGGGTCGGCGGCTGGGGTTGCAGCCTTGTCTGGTTGCCGGCGGTGCCGGCGCGTTCCATCAGCAGGATATGGCTGGCCTTGAGCCCCGCCGGGCGGCCGATGCTGCGTTCGATCAGATGCATGGCCACGTCGGCCGCCGCCCCGCCGCCGGAGCAGGTGATGCGGTCGCCATCGTCGAGGAACATCTGGTCGCTGACCGGCTCGTGGGTGGGGAATGCCTCCTGGAAATCCTGGCGGTGGTACCAGCTGACGCAGACGCGGCGATTGTCCATCAGCCCGGCGCGGCACAGGGCGAAGGTGCCGGTGCAGACGCCGATCAGGGTGATGCCCATGGCGGCGGCGCGGCGCAGCCAGGCGGTGGTGACGTAATCGATCTGCTCCTGCCCGTGCAGCAGGCCGCCGACCACGACGATATGGTCGAAGGCCCTGGGATCGCCCAGCGGGGCGTCGCGCGCGATGGCCACGCCGCAACTGGAGCGCACCGGATGGACCGAGGCGGAGAGGACCTGCCAGGAACAGTGGATCGGGCGGCTGCGATCGTCCTTGTCGGCGGCGAGGCGCAGATGGTCGACGAACAGGGCGAAGGCGGACAGCGTGAAATGCTCGGCGAGAATGAAGCCGACGCGCAGGCGCGGCTTGATGCCGGCCGATGCCCCTTCTGACATGATCATTCTCCCGATCGTGGCCGGCCCGTGCCGGGCAGTTTGATTGCTTGTCCGAAACGAGGATACGGAACCATGAATAGGCACATCTTGTCCCGATACGACATAAATTTCATTCGATCCGTCGGATTTACCCGCCGGGCGCGAGAAATGCCCGTATGGCGGGCAGGGACGGCGCGCCGTCGCGGGTGGTCACGCCGTCCAGCCATGCATGCCAGGCGTCGGGATGGCCGCGCAGCCAGCGCCGGGCGACCTGGGGCGGGGGCATATGGTCGCGCTGGATGGCCAGCATCATGATGTTCTCGTCGGGGATCGTGAAGCGGATCCGGGCCAGCAGGCGCGCCGCGTTGGGGCAGTCCGTGCGGTAGCCGCGCCGGATCACGGTATTGACGGTGGCGCCGCCATCGGGGCCGAAGACCTTGTCGCCGCCGGTCAGGTAGCGCAGGGCGAAGCGCAGGTTCATGGGATGGGGTTCCCACGCCAGGAACACGATCGGGCGGTGGCTCTGGATCGTGCGGTCGACCTGGCTGAGCATGCCCTGTTCGCTGCTTTCCACCAGGCGGAAGCGTTGAAGCTGGAACTGGTTGGCGCGGATCATGTCCAGCACCAGCGCGTTGCCGTCATTGCCGGCTTCCAGCCCGAAGATCATGTAGCCCAGGCGCGAGCCCCATGCCGCGATATCGCGATAGTCGCGCAGGCCCGCCTGCCAGACATAATCGGGCACCGCCAGCGTGTAATGCGCGCCCGACAGGTTGGTGGCCAGCCGTTCCACCGACCCGTCGGCCAGGAACGGCGCGATCGGGGTGCTGCCCGAAGGTTCCCAATTGCTGAGAAACGCATCCACGCGCCGGTCGCGCATGGCCACGTAGGTCATGGTCAGGGCCAGCATCGGCGTGCGGGGCGCGTAGCCGAGTGCCTCGAACAGGGTGGCGGCGACGGCGGTGACGGCCTCGGCATCCGTCCAGCCGACATTGGACAGGCGGACCGGCGCGCAGGCGGCCGGATCGGCGGCGGCGCGCGACCCGGCCGTCGGGAAGGCCAGCAGGGCCAGCATCGCGAGCAGGCGGCCGGTACGGCTGGGCATTCGGACATTCTCCTTCTGACCGGCAGGGCTCCCGGCCATCATGTCGGGCCTGCCGGCCCGTCACCCGAATGTTCGCGTCGGATGACGGTTCGGTTCCGACATGAAACGCAGGAAAACCGGATCGGGTCGATTTTTTTGTGCCGCCAGGCTGGCCCCGACATTCCCTCGCCGTGGCAAGGGCCTTATCAGACTGTCGGATATCCTGCCTGACCGATCGGAGCCCGTCATGTCCATTGCCACCGCGCGCGCGGTCATCGAGAGCTATTACCGCATCTTCAATTCCGGCGACCGCGCGGCCTTTCTGGCCCTGCTGACCGATGATGTCGTGCATGACATCAACCAGGGCGGCAGCGAGAGCGGGGCGACGGCGTTCCGCGCCTTTCTGCAGCGCATGGACCGCTGCTATCGCGAGGAGATCCGCGACGTGGTGGTGATGGTCAATGACGATGGCAGCCGGGCGGCGGCGGAATTCGTCGTCCATGGCACCTATCTGAGTACCGACGAGGGGCTGCCGGAGGCCGCCGGCCAGACCTATGTGCTGCCGGCGGGGGCATTCTTTACCCTGCGCGAGGGCAAGGTCGCGCGGATTTCGAATTACTACAACCTGCCGGAATGGACGCGGCAGGTCACCGGCGGCTAGGGGCTGGACTTGATCCGTACAATACGGAAATAGGGCCGGGCGTGGCGATAGCCCCAGCCGGCGGCGCCACTTCACTGTAGAAGTCAGATTTTTCAGATCTATAGTTCTTTGACAGTGACTTAAATACGCGCTTCTGCAACCACCATCCTGGAACCCCCGTTTGGCGCCGTCTGCTCGTGGCAGAGAACGGGGGACTGGGGGTGACGTAAAGTACTCACGAGGTACGCACGCGAAATAGGTAACATTTACTTGCCTATTTTGGTTTGTGTCAGCGCAGGAGGATACTAGCTGACAGCTAGTGGACCACTGCAAGCCTCCTGAGGCTTCCGAGGAGTCTTAGTCGGCCCTCTTCGCGACTGATCCAGGGGCCTGCTGTGGCGCTTGTAGCGTCCGCCTTGACCCCCGCATCGGAAGGTGCTCGGCTTTGACTACAGAAAGGCAAAATGATGCACAACCAAGACGTCGAGGATATATGCCGGAATGTCTACGCGGATACGAAGAAATACTATTGCCAGTCAGAAGAAGCTCTTGGTGAATATGCCTTGGGCTTTCGCATCTTATATGGGCCGCCGGTAGTCGATGCGCCGTTTCTGTTCCTTGGGTATCAGCCGGGAGGTCGAGCGGTTGACTGTGTCGATCATCACGAGACGTGGCCGGAGACCTGCGACTATGCCACCGAGGACTGGCCGCTTGCCAAACAAGTGAGGGCGATATGGGGAGCGGAAGTGGTGGCGCGATGCACCGGGCTTAATGCGATCTTCTTCCGGGCTCCAAGCGTCGTAGCGTGGAACCGGATAGCGAAAACACTGCGAGACGATCTTGAGATTTTCAGTCTGCACAACGCGGAACGTATTGTGCGGGCACTCCGGCCGGAGTTTCTGATTATCATAGGTCTGGGAACGTTCGACTGGCTGACGCAGGGCGAGCCGTCGCTATACGGAGAGAAAGGCCGGGTGCTTGCCCGCAGGGGAACCTTGTGGGGTCGTATAGCGATTGGAACGGTTCATCTCAGTGGCTCACGGATAAGCCGAATAGACCGGGATCGCCTGAGGGCATACTTCGCGGCCATCCAGACCACTCCAAGGACACAGCAGACACAAGAGCCGCGCGCGTTGCCAATGCTGTCATAGGCGCGGAGATAGACATCCTCGTATTTGACCGATCGCCACAACCGCCCGACAAAGACGTTGCGCCTTCCAGGCCGTAATCTGGTTCGGATGCATGTCATAAGGCTGCGGCAATTCGGCCAGTGTCTTCTCATCCTAGGCATAGGCTGCGCGGCCAATTTCGGCACCCGACCGGGGATTCCTGTGTCGGGGCGAAGACCGGCATGAGTCTGCACGAGGCGGAATTGGTATTATCACGCTGTCCGAATTCGTCCGGCCCTCTCTGACCATCTTTCGGTGGCCGCCTCTGCAAGCAGCCTTAGCGTGGCAGGGATTGTGGGGCGTTGAGTGCCTGGCGGGCGCGGGCCGCGTCGGCCGGGGTGACGGGGCGGCGCGGTTGCCCCAACTGTTGCGCAGGAAGGTCGTGACGTCGGTGACCTGGGCGTCCGTCAGTTTCCAGGCGAAGGCCGGCATGCTATCGACGTCCGCAAATCACCCGCCAGCCTGGCCGGTGCGCCGCATATCGTCGCGAATGCGATCGATATCCATGCCATGACCGCGCCCACCGTGATTTTTACCGGCACGGCGGATGAGGCCGCCATCGCCTTTCCGGCCAATACCAATGTCGCCGCCGCCCTGGCGCTGGCCGGGCTGGGGCCCGCGCGCACGGATGTTCGCGTCATCGCCGACCCGGCGGTGGATCGCAATATCCACACGATTACGGTC
Organism: Gluconacetobacter aggeris; assembly: GCF_014174395.1. Lineage (GTDB taxonomy): Bacteria > Pseudomonadota > Alphaproteobacteria > Acetobacterales > Acetobacteraceae > Gluconacetobacter > Gluconacetobacter aggeris. Next base: position 461,292 of record NZ_JABEQD010000002.1, on the reverse strand, counting down.
GAGGCGGATTCCGCGCGCTTTACCGCGACGATCGAGATCGTGCCCAATGCGGAAAATCCCCGCAGCGGGCAGTTGACCCCTCGGTCGATCGTCGCCTGCCTGCGCGACCTGGTCTCGCCGATCCGTATCGGCAGTTGAGCGGGCCGTCGGGCAGCGGGGGGACGATCAGCATTCCGGGAAATTGACCGCGAGGCCGCCCAGCGCCGTTTCCTTGTAGCGGTGGTTCATGTCGCGGCCGGTTTCCGCCATGGTGCGGATGACCTGATCGAGCGAGACATGATGGGCGCCGTCGCCATGCATGGCCAGCGAGGCGGCGTTGATGGCCTTGACCGCGCCGAAGGCGTTGCGTTCGATGCAGGGGATCTGCACCAGGCCGGCGACCGGGTCGCAGGTCATGCCCAGATGATGTTCCATGCCGATCTCGGCGGCGTTCTCGATCTGGAGCGGGGTCGCGCCCAGTGCCGCCGCCAGGCCCGCCGCCGCCATGGACGAGGCCACCCCGACCTCGCCCTGGCAGCCGACCTCGGCGCCCGAGATGGAGGCGTTGAGCTTGAACAATCCGCCGACCGCCGATGCCGTCAGCAGGAAATCATGCATGCCCTGGCGCGAGGCGTCGGGGCAGAAATCGCGGTAATAGCGCAGCACGGCCGGGATCACGCCCGCCGCGCCGTTGGTGGGCGCGGTGACGACGCGGCCGCCGGCGGCGTTTTCCTCGTTGACGGCAATGGCGAACAGGCTGACCCAGTCCATCGCCTCGTGCGGGGGGCGCTGGTTGAGGCGGGCGCGCTCCCGCAGGCGGTCGTGCAGGGCGGCCGCGCGGCGGCGGACCTTGATCCGGCCGGGCAGCGTGCCGTGCTGGACCAGGCCGCGTTCGACGCAGGCCATCATGGTGTCGATGATCCGGTCCAGATAGGCCGTGATCTCGGCATGGGGGCGGAGACACGCCTCGTTGGCCAGGACAATTCCTGCGATGCTCAATCCGCTTTCGCGCGTGCGGTCCAGCAGTTCGATGCCGCTGGTGAAATCCAGCTTCATGTCGGGCTGGGCGTAGCCGGCCTGTTTCGTCGCGTCCTCGGGCACGATGAAGCCGCCGCCGACCGAACAGAAGCGTGCGGTGTCCAGCACCGTGCCGTCGGCGGAAAGGGCCTGGAACTGCATTGTGTTGGGATGGACGGGCGGAATCGTGTCGCGGTCCAGCACGATGTCGTGGGCGGGGTCGAAGGCGACGGTGCGGCCATGGACCGGCACCGTGCGATCGGCGCCGATCGTGCGCACGATGTCGTCGGCGGCGTCGGGATCGACGCTTTCCGGCGTTTCGCCCGCCAGGCCGAGGATGACGGCCTTGTCGGTGGCGTGGCCGCTGGCGGTCCATGCCAGCGAGCCGTAGAGCGTGACGCGCAGGCGTGCGACGGGCATCGCGGGGGTGAGATGCGCGATAAAGCGCCGGGCGGCGCGCATCGGCCCGACCGTATGGGACGAGGAGGGGCCGATGCCGATCTTGAAGAGGTCGAAGAGGCTGATCATGGGCGGCGATGGTGCGCCCGCCAGCGGCACGGCACAAGGAGGCGCGCGCCATCTGTACGGCGGAAAACGACAGAGGGCGCGCCGGTGGTCAGGCTTTGCCGAGACGCTGCCGGGTCTGCCAGTCCGGGGCTTCGAAGAACGGGGCGTTGGAGGCGGGCAGGGGGGGCAGGCCCCTGATGTGATCGGCGGCCTTTTCCGCGATCATGACGGTCGGGCCGTTCAGGTTGCCGTTGGTGACGCGTGGCATGATCGAGGAATCGACCACGCGGAGGCCCTCGACCCCGATCACGCGGGTCTCGGGATCGACCACGGCCATCGGGTCGTCCGTGGCCCCCATCCTGCAGGTGCAGGAGGGGTGCAGCGCGCTTTCGACCTTCCGGCGGATGAAGGCGTCGATCCGGTCGTCGCTCGTGCAGTCGGTGCCGGGTTGCAGTTCCTCGCCCCGGAACGGGTCGAAGGCGGGCTGGGCGAAGATCTCGCGCGTCAGGCGCACGCAGGCGCGCATGTCGGTCCAGTCGTCCGGATGGCTCATGTAGTTGAACTGGATCTTCGGCTTTTCCGCCGGGTCGGCCGAGCGCAGGCGGACCCAGCCCCGGCTTTTCGAGCGCATCGGGCCGACATGGGCCTGGTAGCCATGGCCCTGGGCCAGGCCCTTGCCGTCATAGGTGACGGCTAGGGGCAGGAAATGGAACTGGATGTCGGGATAGCGGATGCCGGCGCGGCTGCGGATGAAGCCGCAGCTTTCGAAATGGTTGGTGGCGCCCAGCCCGTCCTTGAACAGCAGCCAGCGCAGGCCGATCCGGGCCTTTGCCCAGGGGGACATGGCGGAATAGAGCGTGACCGGCTGGCGGCAGGCGACCTGGAAGTAGAATTCCAGATGATCCTGGAGATTTTCGCCCACGCCGGGCCGGTCGGCCAGGACCGTGATGCCGTGATCGCGCAGTTCCGCCGCCGGGCCGATTCCCGATAGTTTGAGAAGCTGCGGGGAGTTGATGGGACCGCCGCAGAGAATGATTTCGCGGGTCGCGCGAACGGTATGGGACACGCCATGGCGCGTATAGGACAGGCCGGTGGCGCGCCGGCCATCGAAGAGGAGGCGCGTGACGCGGGCATGGGTTTCCAGAAACAGGTTGGGGCGCTTGAGCGCCGGGCGCAGATAGGCGTTCGCGGTGCTCCAGCGCCGGCCGCGATACACCGTCATGCTCATCCGGTCGAAACCTTCCTGGCGGAAGCCGTTATAATCGCCGGTGCGGCCGTAGCCGGCCTGTTCGCCCGCCTTCATCCAGGCGTCGTGCAGGGGATTGTCCAGCGTGCCGTATTGCGTGTGCAGCAGGCCGCCGCGTCCGCGATAGGAATCCTCGCCCTCGGCGCAATCCTCGGCGCGGCGGAAATAAGGCAGGACGTGGCGATAGCCCCAGCCGGCAGCACCGCTTTCCTCCCATTCCTGGTAATCCAGCGCGTGGCCGCGCACATAGACCATGCCGTTGATGGAGGATGAGCCGCCGAGCCCCTTGCCGCGCGGGGTGTGCATGCGGCGATTGTCCAGATGCGGCTCCGGCTCGCTTTCGTAGAACCAGTTGAAGCGTTTGGAATGCATGGGCATGGCCAGGGCGCTGGGCATCTGCACGATGATCGAGCGGTCGCTGCCGCCGAATTCCAGCAGCAGGACGCGGCTGCGCCCGTCCTCGGTCAGGCGGTTGGCCAGCACGCAGCCGGCCGAGCCGGCGCCGACGACGATATAATCATAGTCCCGCATCAATAGGGTGCCTCGACATCGCCCAGCGCCACGTAGACGCTCTTGAGCTGGGTGTAGTGATCGAGCGCCGCGCGGCTGTTCTCGCGGCCCAGGCCCGATTGCTTGTAGCCGCCGAAGGGGAGTTCGATCGGCGTGACGTTATACTGGTTGATCCAGCAGGTGCCGGCCTCCAGCCGCGCGATGACCCGGTGTGCGCGGGCCAGGTCGCGGGTGAAGATGCCGGCGGCCAGGCCGAACGGGGTGGCGTTGGCGCGGGCGATCACTTCGTCCTCGTCGGTGAAATCCAGGACCGCCATCACGGGGCCGAAGATTTCCTCGCGCACGATCGTCATCTCGTCATGGCAGTTGACGAACACGGTCGGCTCGACGAAGGCGCCCTGACGCAGGGCGCCGCGCGTGGCCCGCCGGCCGCCGACCAGGAGTTCGGCGCCCTCCTTCTTTCCGGCGGCGATGTAGGACAGGACCTTGCGCATGTGATCGTCGGAGATCAGCGCGCCGACATCGGTGTTCGGGTCGAGCGGATCGCCGATCGTCATGGCCTGCACCCGTGCCTTCAGCCGCTCGAGGAACCGGTCGCGGATGCCGGACTGGACGAAGACGCGCGTTGCGTTGGAACAGACCTCGCCGGCCGAATAGAAATTGCCCAGCAGGGCGGCCGACACCGCATTGTCCAGGTCGGCATCGTCGAAGACGATCAGCGGCGATTTTCCGCCCAGTTCCAATGTGACATATTTCAGGGTGGCGGCGGCGTCCGCCATGACGCGGCGGCCGGTGCCGACCTCGCCGGTGAGGGATATCTTTCGGATCTGCGGTGCGCGGGTCAGCAATTGCCCGGTTTGCCGCGTGCCCTGCACGACGTTGAACACGCCGTCGGGCAGGCCGGCCTCGCGGAAGATGGCCGCCAGGCGCACGGCCGTGAGCGGGGTGAGTTCGGCGGGTTTGAAGATCATCGCGTTGCCGCAGGCCAGGGCCGGTGCGGCCTTCCAGCAGGCGATCTGGATCGGGTAGTTCCAGGCGCCGATCCCGGCCACGATGCCCAGCGGTTCGCGCCGCGTGTAGCCGAAGGCCGTCGGGCCCAGATCGACGCAATCGCCCGTCATCGTCGCGGCAAGGGCGGCGAAATATTCCAGCGCGTCGGCGCCGGACAGCACGTCGACGCTGGATGTCTCGGCGATCGGCTTGCCCGTGTCCAGCGTTTCGATCCGGGCCAGATCCGCGTTGTCGCGGCGCAGCAGGTCGGCCGCGCGGCGCAGGATGCGGGCCCGTTCGGCGCCGGTGTGGGCGGCCCATGCGGCCTGCCCGCGCGTCGCGGCCTCGATGGCCTGTGCGACCAGGGCCTCGCCGGCTTCCTCGACTTCCGCCAGCTCCTTGTTGGTTGCCGGATTGCGGGTTTCGAACCGGGGGCCGCCGCCCGTGGCGGGGCGGCCGTCGATCCAGCTTGTGCACAGCCCCTCCGGCGGGCCGTGCCGGATCGCGGGGGGTGGGGAAAGCGACGGGGCGGCGCCGATCTGGCTGTCGAGAAAGGCGAGGACCTGCTGGCGGGGCATGCGGCTGTCGAACGCCGCCGGTGGGGCCAGGGCCGCGCGCAGCCATGTGCCGTCGATCAGCGAGGCCAGCGTGTCGGCCGTGGCATGGGCGCGTATCCGGGGCAGCAGGTGGCCGAGATCGTGCCGCAGGTTCGAGAGCATGCGGGCCTGATAGGCGCGCTGGATGCGGCCCAGCGTCGGGCTATGGACGGCCTGCCCCCATAGGGCCAGCCAGATGGCGACCTGGCGGGTGGTGAACTGTTCGCCCCCCAGGCAGACGCCGATCAGGGCCTCCAGCCGGGCCCGTGGTCCCCGCGCGTGGCGGAGCGCGCGCGCGACGCCGGCCGACAGGGCGGCGGCGGTGCCGCGGAATGCCAGGCCGAGCAGCGCGTCCTTGTCGCCGAAATAATGGACCAGGAGCGGCGGAGAAACGCCGGCATGACGGGCGATGCGCGCCACCGTGGCGCCGGCGAAGCCGTGATCGACCAGCACGTCGCGCGTCGCGGCCACGAGTTCCCTGCGACGCTTCAACTCGACCGGCGTAAGGGCGGGGAAGGACTGTTTCATGTGCGAAATGTGGCACGAATTGAACGACTATTCAATGTCGATTTCGTTCCTGTAAAAGTCGGAATTCTCTCTATCACTTTCCGATTTCATTTCGTTATATGTCCATTCAGTTCGCAGAGGTATCGACGTCCGCGATATCGAACACCGACAGACGGGAGCTGCGCGGATCATGGCGCCGGAACAATGGATCGCGGAGCACAAGATACCGGTGGGTGCCGTCATGGCGGCCGTGGTGGACGTGGTCCGGAAGCATGGTCTGGCTGTCTTCGACGTGATCACCGATAGCGTCGGCTTCTGTGCCGATGGCCTGACCACGCTGCTGCTGGCTCTGCCGCCCCTGCTGCTGGTGGTGGCCGCCATGGCGGGGGCGTGGTTCCTCCGCCGCTCGGCGGGGCTGGCGGCCCTGGTCGCGCTGGGGCTGCTGTTCATCATCAATCAGGGATACTGGAACGAGACGATGGCGACCCTGTCGCTGATCCTGTTCTCGACCGTCTTCTGCATGGCGGTCGGTGTTCCGCTGGGGATCGCCTGTGCGCATCGTCCGCGGCTGGCGCAGGCGTTGCAGCCGCTTCTGGACCTGATGCAGACCCTGCCGACCTTCGTCTATCTGATCCCGACGCTGATCCTGTTCGGCCTGGGCACCGTGCCGGGCATGATCTCCACCATCATCTTCGCCGTTCCCGCGCCGATCCGCATGACGCAGATGGGGATTGCCCGGGTGCCCCGGTCGCTGATCGAGGCCGGCGAGGCTTTCGGCGCCACCGGGCGGCAGATCCTGTGGAAGATCGAACTGCCTGCCGCCCTGCCGATGATCCAGGCGGGGCTGACGCAATGCATCATGCTCAGCCTGTCGATGGTGGTGATCGCGGCCCTGGTCGGGGCCGGGGGGCTGGGGGTGCCGGTGGTGCGGGCGCTGAATACCGTGCAGGTCGATGCCGGGTTCGAGTCCGGATTCGTCATCGTGCTGCTGGCGATCATGCTCGACCGGGTCTGTCGTCCGAAGGATTCGGCTTCGTGAGCGAAGGGATCAACGCGGCGCTGGAGTTCCGCAATGTCGATATCCTGTTCGATCGCGGCAATCGTCGCGGCGCGATCGAGGCTGCGCTGGCCCGGCTTGATGCCGGCGAGACGCGCGAGGAGATCGGCCGTGCCCTGAAGGTGACCGTGGGGGTGGCGGGGGCCAACCTCGCGGTGGCGCGGGGCGAGATCAGCGTGCTGATGGGGCTGTCCGGTTCGGGCAAATCGACCCTGCTGCGGGCGGCCAACCGGTTGAACAGGCCGATACGGGGCGAAGTACGGATCGGCAACGGCCTGGCGTGGCTGGATATCGCGCGCTGTGATGACGATACGCTGCGCACCCTGCGCAAGACGCGCATCGCGATGGTGTTTCAGCAGTTCGGCCTGCTGCCGTGGCGGACCGTGCGCGACAATGTGGGATTCGGGCTGGAACTGCGCGGCATGGCGCCGTCGATCCGGCGGGACATCGTTGCCGAAAAGCTGGAGTTGGTCGGTCTGGCGAACTGGGCCGATGCCCATGTCCATGAACTGTCGGGTGGCATGCAGCAGCGTGTCGGCCTGGCGCGCGCGTTTGCGACCGACGCCGACATCCTGCTGATGGACGAGCCGTTTTCGGCGCTCGACCCGCTGATCCGCCGGAAATTGCAGGACGAGCTTCTGGACCTCCAGAAACGGCTGAAGAAGACGATCCTGTTCGTCAGCCATGATATCGACGAGGCGCTGAAGATCGGCAGCCGTATCACGATCATGCGCGAGGGGCGGATCGTCCAGACCGGCACGCCGGATGATATCGCCTTGCGGCCGGTGGATGACTATGTCGCGGAATTCATCCGGCACATGAATCCGCTGCCGACCATTGTGGCCGCTGCCGTCATGCGGCGCTTCCAGGACCTGCCGCGCCGCCCGGACGGGATGCTGGATGGCGGGCGCATCGCCATAGCGCCGGACGCCGCGATCGCGACGATCGCCGATCGGGCCCTGGCCATCCGGTCGCATGGCGCGTGGACGCAAGGGGCGCTCTGCGTGGTTCCGGCCCAATTGAGCCTGGGCGAAATCATCGCCCTGCGCCAGCGCAGCGGCCTGCCCGTGCTGGTCGAAGCCGAAGGGCGGCTTGTCGGCCTGTGCGACGATGCGGACATTCTTCAGGCCTTGTGCGGGGAAGCGCGCTTTCGGGCGGGATAGCGCGCGTCGGGTGCGGTGGCCGTTCTCCGCACGTCGAGGCTTGCGACCATCACGGACCCCTCCGTTCCGACAATTCAGGGACTGATATCGGGCGCGGCCCCGCGGGTTGCCGTCGCGCGGCGGGCGCCGTTCCGGCGTGGGTCGCATTTCTTCAAGTGTCTGACGGATTCATCATTCCGAAATTGCAATGATTGAATGAACATTCAGCTCTCCGTCTGGTTCCGTCGGACCGGCCGCCTGAAGAATGGGACAGCCAAAATGAGCCATGCCTCGTATCTTCCGAGATGTCTGCTGAAGGGCGGCATGGCCTCGCGAAAATTCCTGTCCTTTCTCTTGTTGACGTCCTGCATCGTCACGTGTCCGGATGCGGCGTTTTCGGCCGCGGCGGGGAATGGAGCCGGCAAGGCTGGCGGGTCACGGCATCGTCATGCGTCGAAGAGCGATGTGCCCGCGTCCGGCCCGGCTGCACGCCATGCGGACGCCCGTTCGCGCGCGGGTGAAGACCTCATGGTGACGTCCATGCGGCATCATGCCAACGGGGCGACGGAAAGCATGACCCGCACCGAGATGGACAGGTTCGTCCAAGGCAGCAGCCCGATGATGATGCTGTCGCGCAAGCCGGGTATCAATTTCGTGGCCAACGATCCGCTGGGGGTCGATACCTGGGGTTCCAGCCTGTATATGCGCGGGTTCCAGCAGGATCAGCTTGGCGTCACGCTGGATGGCGTACCGCTGGGGGCGCAGGCATACCTTCCCTATAACGGCCAGAGCATCAATTTCTCGATCCTGTCGGACAATATCGAGCGCATGGATGTCTCCGAGGGGGGTGGCGATGTGGCATTGCCTGCCACGACGAATCTGGGTGGTGCGATTCAGATCGTCTCGCGCGATCCGGCGGACAGGTTCGGCGGCAGGATTTCGCAGATGTTCGGCAGCTACAATGCTTTTCGTACTTTTGGACGCGTTGACAGCGGCAGGTTGAACGCATCGGGTACCAAATTCACGGTGTCTTACGCCCGATCCGACGGCAATAAATGGAAGGGGGATGGCGAGCAGTTCGATCAGCAGGTGAATGCCAAGCTTGTCCAGCCCATCGGGCAGGACAGCAATGTGAAGGTGTTTTTCGACTGGAACGATGCCACCCAGTTCAACTACGCCGACCAGACGATCGACATGCTGAACAGGCTTGGTCATCGGAACGATTATTACTACCCTGATTATACGCGCGCCTATCTCGCTGCCGTCGGGGAATTCAGTGGTGCCCTGGCGGCTTACGACGCGGCAGGTGGGGATGCCCTGGATGCATCCTATTTTGACGGCGTGACGCATTCGTCGAGTTATCTGGGTGGCGTGAATGCTCATCTGGTGCTGAACCGGCGTCTGGCGTGGAATTCCGTGGTCTATGGCCAGGCTGCGAACCAGTGGGGTACCTGGACGACACCCTATGTCAGTTCTCCCAATGGTGTGCCGCTTTCCGAGCAGATCAATTTTTCCGGAAACCAGAAGTTCGGCTTTACGACCGCGCTGGAATACAAGTTCAGGAAACATACGATCGATGCGGGTGTCTGGTACGAAAACAACCGTTATCATGTTGTACAGGATATGTTCCAGCAACCAGTGCCCGGTGAGGGGGTTCCTGTCAGCGGTGTGCTGGGCAATTTTGGTACGCCGTTTCAGCGTAACTGGGGTGAGAATTTCAATACCAACAGTTTTCAGTTCCACCTCGAGGATAGCTATCGGCCGATTTCCAGCCTGACCTTCAGGGCCGGGTTCAAGTCGATGCTGGTGACGACGGTCGGGGGAGCCACGGCGAATGACGCCGCCTATACCGGGCAGGAGCAGCTTGCGAATGGCAGCCTGACCAGCGCGAAGGCATTCCTGCCTCATTTCAATGGGGTATGGCATTTCCTGCCGGGGCATGAAGTCTATTTCGACGTCGCCCGCAATATGCGCGCTTACAGTTATGGCGGATATCAGCTGGGATCGACCTTTGGAGGATTCGCCAATCAGGCAACGTTCGACAGTATCAGGAATACCCTGCGTCCGGAGACGGCCTGGGTCTATGATGTTGGATATCGCTATATTTCACAGATCGTCGGGGGATCGCTCAACCTGTATCATGCGGATTTTTCCAATCGTATCCAGAACCTGACATCGGGCCCGATTACCGACCCGGTTTCCACGCCCATAGACGTAGGTGGCGTCAGCATGTACGGCGTCGACGCCGCGCTCACGCTTCGCCCGGTCAGGAATCTCTCGATTACGAATAGTATCAGCTATAATCATTCGACCTACGACGACGATATCATATCGGGAGGCGTGACCTATGCGCTGGCGGGCAAGAGGGTGGTCGCTTTTCCGCAATTGATGTACAAGGCCGATATTTCCTATAATTGGGGTCCGGCAAGTATTTATGCCAATGCCAATTACATGGCGAAGCGTTATTTCAGTTACGTCAACGATATGTCGGTGCCGGGTTACTGGCTGACGTCTTTGGGGGCAAGCTACCGATTCGGAAAGATCGGCCCACTGCATGATCTTAAATTCGATCTGAATATCTATAATCTTACGAACATATCGTACATTTCCCAGATTGGCGAAAATGGCCTTCCGCTCTCGGGCGATTATCAGTCGGCTCTGGCGGGCTCCCCGCGCACATATTATGGCACCGTCAGCATCGCATTCTAGGCCTGATGCTTCAGGAGGCCATTGCCTGGATGGCATGTGGGCACCGCCGATGATCCGCGCTGCGGCGGGCGGTCAGAACGGCAGGACGCTATCGAGAATCTGCTGCCCGTAGCGCGGTGTCTGGATCTTGCTGAGCTGGCCACGGCCGCCGTAGGAAATCCGCGCTTCGGCGATCCTGTCGTGGGTCACGATATTGTCTTCAGTAATGTCCTGAGGGCGGACGACGCCGCTGACCATCAATTGGCGCAGTTCGCCATTCACGCGGACTTCCTGACGGGCCACGACGACGAAATTGCCGTTGGGCAGGACCTGGGTGATTGTACCTGCCAGGGCAAGCGTGACCGATTCGTTGCGCCGGATCGAGCCGGTGCCCGTGTTGGCGCTGGCGCTGCTGGTGTCGAGGGCCGACGAACTGGACAGGGTCTTGCCCTGGGCGCCGAAGAAGCTCGGGATGCCGAAGGTCTGCGAGCCGCTGCCGGCGGCGCTGGTATTGTTGGTCACGGCCGCATTGTCGGCGATATTGACGTTGATCGTGAGCAGGTCGCCGACCTGCGATGCCCGCTGGTCCCTGAAGAAGGCGCGGCTACCGGACCGCCACAGGCTTCCGACTTCCGTCGGCGGGGGCTGGAGCGGGGGCATGGGCATGGTGATCGGGCGGTAATCGGGCGCCTGGGTCGGGTCCGACGTCTTCGTCATGCGGGGAGGGTGGCCGATCTCGCTCATATCGGCCAGCCCGGTGCATCCGGACACGCACAGCAATCCGGCCAGGGTTGCCCGGGACAGAGGACGTTTCATCGCAGGCAGGCTCCAGCGCATAAGCGGCGGCTATCGAAGGGACAGGTTCGCGCGCGAGGCGTCGCGCGAGGATGCCGTCAGGTGCCGCAGGGTATTCGAGTCGGAGGGGACCGGGTTGCTCCCGGCTTCGACTTCGATTTCGGATGCGCTGACCACCCGGCCTGTGACGATCATGCTGCTCGACAGGTTGAGGATGTGCACGTACTGGCCTGCCCCGCCATCTTCCAGTGCGCGGCCGGTCGCCGTCAGGTGAACGCCTGGCGCGGCGAACGTGATCATCGCCGGGTCTCCCTTATGCATCAGTACCGTGCGGTGCAGATCCTGGTCGAGGACGGCGGAGCCGGCGACCACGCCGCGCGTCACGGTCATGCCGTCGATATCGGCTTCGTTCGTGAATGCCCTGGAGCCAATGTGTCCGGCATAGGATTCGTCGAGCTGGACGTCGGAGGCCGAAATCACGCTGCCGGCGGGGAGGGCATGCGCATAGACGAGCAGCCGGCGCGCCGCGTGGATCACGCCGGTCAGCATGAAGGAATCCCGCGTGATATCGCCCGTGGGCTGGCCACGATAGGCTGTCGCGGAAAACCACCCGCTGCGCTGGTCCCATTTGACGTCGGACAGGACGACCGGCTTCGGGTCGTCCGGCGCGACCATCATGGGATGGAAATCGCGAAGGTCGATGGAGACGGGGCCGTTGCCGAGATCCGGCAGGTTCTGCCTGATGAGATCGGCGAAATAGGCCTGGTCCAGTATCCGGCTGGCCCGGGTGATCGTTGCCATGGCCGACGGCGATTGATCGAGCCAGTCGACGCCATATTCGTCGGCGATGGCGATCAATTGCGCGCCGCCTACCTGGATGCTTGCCCCGGGGGCAGGGCCGGGGCCGAGGGGGCGGTCCTGGCCCGGCTCGAGATCGGCGAAGAGGTCGGACAGCCTGACGGTGCCCGACGTAATGAGGGCGGCACTCCGAAGTGTCGCCGCCCGGGCATGCGTGGCGCCCGCTGCCGTGAGGGCGAGCGCGAACACTCCCGCAATTGCCACGCGTGCCGGCATGTTATCTCAGGTTCGTCAGCGTCTGCAGCATCTCGTCGGAAGCGGTGATGACCTTGCTGTTCATTTCGTAGGCGCGCTGCGCGGTGATCAGGTCGGTGATTTCGGTCACCACGTTGACCGCCGATTCTTCCACGAAACCCTGCCTGACCGATCCATAGCCTTCGCTCTGGGGCGTGCTGAGATTGGCGGTGCCCGACGACGTGGTTTCGGTGAACAGGTTCTGCCCCATCGCCGCCAGGCCGTTTTCGTTCTGGAAGGTCGCGAGCTGGATCTGGCCCGCGACCTGGGCCGTCGTCTGGCCGGACAGGGTGTACTGGACCTGGCCGGACTGGTCGATGGTGATGTTCTCGGCGTTGTTCGGCAGGGAAATGTTGGGCGACAGCGGATAGCCGTCGGCCGACACGATGGTGCCGTCCTGCGACAGGGAGAACGTGCCGTCGCGCGTATAGGCATATTCACCCGACGGCAGCGTGACCCGGAAATAGCCGCGCCCCTCGATGGCGAGGTCGAGCGAATTGCCGGTCTGCCCCAGCGTGCCCTGCTCGTTGATGCGGTAGATGCCGGCGGTGCGGACGCCCAGGCCGATCTGCGCACCGGCCGGGACGAGGTCGCCGGTGTCGGAGCTCATGGTGCCGGCGCGTCGCAGGTCCTGATAGATCAGATCCTGGAATTCGGCGCGGCGGCGCTTGTAGCCCGTCGTGGTCATGTTGGCAATGTTGTTGGAAATCGTCTCGACATTCGTCGTCTGGGCTTGCATGCCCGTATTGGCGATATCAAGCGAACGCATCATGGGATGATAGTCCTCCGGGTATGCCGCGCCGGGCGGTTACCCACTATAACGAATGTAGGTCCATAATATTCGCAGAGGCCATGGTCCGGCGGAGTGCGTCCATTTCTGCATTGCCACCGACAGAGCTACGATCATGCGGCGTTCATGGCAAGGTCTTTCCCCGGTGGCGTTCCGTTAAATTTCTCTGTCGGGCGACCCTGTTACGGGGCGGGACCGATGGAACGCGCCATGACTGGGGACCTGTCCTGCGGGAGCTTCGTTGCCCCGGGGAGGAACGTGGCGGAGAGGGTGGGATTCGAACCCACGGTACGCTTGCACGCACGGCGGTTTTCAAGACCGCTGCCTTAAACCACTCGGCCACCTCTCCGGTCGGATATTGGCGTTTTATTTCCGTGGCTTGGTGCCATGGTTCCAAAAATAAGACGCTGCCTGACCTTAATACCCTGCGCCGACTTTTGTGCCAGCACTGGCAAGCATGTCAAGCTCTGCCCCGCAAGGTGCTGACGGATGGATTCCGTGAGCCTCGCGGATGTCCGCCCGGGATGCCGTCTCCGCCGGGCGCCTTCCATGCGATGGCGCGGGCCCGATCCGTCTTCGTGCGGTTGCGGTACGAGGACATGTCGATTTGGTGGTAAAACGCGAACATATCGGCCGATTTCCGGTCATTCGGCATGGATCGGGCGTGCGCGAAGAGCGGAGAAAGACTGTTCGGAACGACGCGTCGGGGAGCCAGGTGGTTAGCCTGCGGTTATGGGGAGACAATCTTTTAAAAATGGACGCATTCGATACGAGATAGAGACAATATCGGCGCGAAACACAACCCGTCGCCAGGAACGCAGGGCATGGTAAAAACAGGAATGTCCGCGGGCCGGCGGTTTGTGGCGCCCATGACCGGTGCCGCAGCGTCCCTTGCTGCCCCGCGCATCGTCTCGATCGACGCGATGCGGGGGGCGACGATCGCGTTCATGATCGTCGTCAATACGCCCGGTGACTGGAACCATGTCTGGCCGTTCCTGGAACATGCCCCCTGGAACGGCTGTCGGCCGGCGGACTTCGTCTTTCCGTTCTTCCTGTTCCTCATGGGCTGCGTCATTCCGTTCGCGCTCGACCGCCGCCTTGCCGCCGGGGAAAGCCGGGCCATGCTGGCCGGGCATATCGCACGGCGGGTTCTGCTGCTGATTGCGCTCAAGCTCCTGCTCAGCGCCTATCCCCATTTCCATCTCGGCCATCTGCGCCTGTTCGGCGTTCTGACGCGCATTGCGCTGTGCTACGGCCTTGTGGCGCTGCTCTATATGACGATCCGTCAATCCCTGCCGCTGCTTGCCGTAACCTGCGGCATCCTGCTGGGCTGGTGGCTGATGCTTTGTGCGATTCCCATACCGGGCCTGGGCCTGCCGGGGCGCGATGTTCCGCTGTTCGACCCCCAGGCCAATCTGGCGGCATGGCTGGATCGTACCGTATCGGGCTGGACGCTGCGTACGCTGCATACGGGCGTGCTGTACGAAAAGACCTGGGACCCGGAAGGGCTGCTCGGCACGCTGCCGGCCTGTGCCTCGGTACTGGCTGGCGTGCTGGCGGGGCAGGTATTCCGGAACCGCAGCCTGCCCGCGCAACGCAGGCCTCTGCTGTTTCTGGCGGCCGGTATCGTCAGCCTTGCGGCCGGCCTGGCCTGGGGCACGGTCCTGCCGATCAACAAGGCATTGTGGAGCAGTTCCTTCGTGCTGGTCACATCCGGCGCGGCCCTGCTGATGCTGGCGGCATTCGATTGGGCGTTCGACATCCGGCGGGTGCAGGACGGCAGCCGGGTTGCGTCCCGCACGCTGCTCTTCCTGCGCGTGTTCGGCACCAACGCCATCGTCGCCTTTCTGCTCAACGGTTTCGTCGTCAAGACACTGATGCTCTTCCCGGCCCCTTCCGGTACCGACCGCTCGGCCTATGCCTGGCTCTATGCGCGGTTCTTCGCAGTCCGGATTCCATCACCCGACCTGGCCTCGTTCCTCTTCGCGCTGGCCTTCACGGTGGCAATGGCCCTGCCCCTTGCGGTTCTCTACCGTCGCAACATCGTCATCAGGCTCTGACCCCGGATCGGAGGCCGGCGCCTTTGAAAAGACGATCGTCGCCGTGCGGCCGCCTGGGGTATGTGGAACGGGAAACGACCCACAGTCATCGGCAAACCGTTTTGCAAACCTGCAAACCTCTTGGGCGCTAACCTATTGAAAATGGCGCGCCCTGCTGGATTCGAACCAGCGACCCACAGCTTAGAAGGCTGTTGCTCTATCCAACTGAGCTAAGGGCGCATGCGCAGTGGCATTTCTTCTGCCAGAGCGCGGTCAGTGCGTCCAGTTCTGGACCCGGTCGTGGCGGAAATTGTCGGCGTAGAGTTTCGGCTTGCGCACACGGGCCACCGGCAGTTCCAGATCGTAGGGGACCGCATGCCGGTCGGCGTAGGCGACGGCGCTCTCGCGGTCGGGGAACTGCAGGCGGAGCTGCGAGCGGGTATCGCGGCTGCCGGTCCAGCCCATCAGCGGGTCCTGCTGGCGGGCCTGGGTCTGGCCGTATTCGAGAATCCAGTCATGGGTATTCGCCTGGCCGGACTGGGTCGCCGTCTTTGCCTGCCTGTAGATTCGGGCCCGCATGGAACGAAACTCCCTTTAATTCTCTGCTGGTCGGGGCGCCCGGACTCGAACCGGGGGCCTCGTGTACCCAAAACACGCGCGCTACCAGGCTGCGCCACGCCCCGAACCTGGGGGCGAAGCTATGAGTCCTTGAGGGCGCTGACAAGCGCCCCACGAAATTTTTCCTTGGCCCCGGCCCGTATCAGCCTGCCGTGCTGCCCTTGCGGGCCAGGGGCGGGATGAACAGCGGCGCGGTGTCCCACGGGAACAGCACCCAGGTTTCCTGCGGGACTTCGACCACGAACAGGTCGGTCAGCGGCTTGCCGGACGGCTTGGCGTACAGGCAGGCGAACACGGCCTTGGGCAGGAGCTGGCGCACGATCTGGGCGGTGACGCCGGAATCGACCAGGTCGTCGATGATCAGGAACCCTTCGCCGTCGCCGGCGGCGGCGGGTGCCTTCAGCACCATGGGCTGGCCCTGTTCTTCCTCGTCATAGGTCACGACGGAGACCGTTTCGATCAGCCGGCAATCGATTTCGCGGGCGATGATGGCCGCGGGGATCAGGCCGCCGCGGGTGACCGCCACGATTCCCTTGAACGGGCCGCGCGGGATCAGGATTTCAGCCAGTTGGCGGGCGTCGCGGTGAAGCTGGTCCCAGGTTACGGTTGCGTAGTTGGTGGCCATCAGAACAGCTTTCCTCCATCTGGCACGGTCAGGTCGGGTCTGATCAGGACGACGTCGCCCTTCGTGTCGGGCATGCCCAGGGTCAGGACTTCGCTCAGGAACGGGCCGATCTGGCGTACCGGGAAGTTGACCACCGCGCAGACCTGCCGCCCGACCAGCGTGTCGGGGGTGTAGTGGACGGTGATCTGGGCCGACGAACGCTTGACGCCGATCTGCGGCCCGAAATCGATCCATAGCTGGTAGGCCGGCTTGCGGGCCGCGGGGAAGGGGCGGGCTTCCACGATCGTGCCGACGCGGATGTCGAGGCGTGCGAAGGTCTCGAAATCCGTGGGGGGAAGCGGCGCGGATGGGACGGTCTCTGTCATGGAACGGTTTTGCCCGCGCGGCGGCGGATTTGCAAACGGTCCAGTGGGCGTGATGGCGGACACGAGAGACAATGGATGGTAAAAGACGTCCGTCCGGCTATTGTCCGCCCATCATGCCAGATCATTCCGAGCAGGCGGACGAAATGCGGGAGCGGTCCGCCCCGACACCGATACCAGCGCGTCTGTTCAGCCATCGGGGCTTTGCCGTCTTCCTGACGGCCCGGACCCTGTCCTCGTTCTCGTCGCAGGTGCAGGCCGTCGCGGTGGGGTGGCAGATCTACATGCTGACCCATAGTGCGCGCGCGCTCGGCTGGGTGGGGCTGGCGCAGTTCATGCCGATGTTCTGCTTTACGCTGGTCGCGGGGCATGTGGCCGATCATTTCGACCGGCGTTTCATCACGGCGGCCTGCCAGGCGCTGGAATCCTGCGGGGCGCTGGTCATGGCGATCGGCTCGCTGGGCGGCTGGCTGACCCCTGGCATGATCTATGGCATGGTCGCGCTGTTCGGTACGGCGCGTGCGTTCGAAATGCCCAGCCAGCAGACATTCCTGCCCGCGCTGGTACCGCCCGCCCTGTTCGCGCGTGCGGCGGCCCTGTCCTCGTCGCTGTTCCAGGTGGCCTCGATCATGGGACCGTCGGTTGGTGGCCTGCTGTACGGCGTGGGCGCCGGGATCTGCTACGGCGTCTGCACGGTCGGGTTCGGGCTGGCGTCGGTGGCGACCCTGTGCATGCGGCTGGAGGCGCCGACGCGGGTGCGGCGGCCCATGACGCTGGAAACGGTCATGGGTGGGCTCCATTTCATCCGGGCGCATCCCGAGATGATGGGGGCGATCTCGCTCGACCTGTTTGCCGTGCTGCTGGGCGGCGCGACCGCGATGCTGCCGCTTTACGCGGACACGATCCTGCATGCCGGGCCGACCGGATTGGGTGTGTTGCGGATGGCGCCGGCGCTGGGGGCGCTGCTGGTTGCCGTGATCTTCGCCCGCTGGCCGCTGAAGCGCCGGGCCGGAGAGGCGATGTTCGCGGCTGTCGCCGTCTTCGGCGTGGCGACGATCATCTTCGGTCTTTCACGTTCGCTGGTGCTGTCGGTGGTGGCGCTGGCCGTGCTGGGGGGTGCCGACGTCATCAGCGTGGTCGTGCGCGGGGCGCTGGTGCAGTTGCGCACGCCTGACGACATGCGCGGCCGGGTGTCGGCGGTGAACATGCTGTTCATCGGGTCGTCGAACCAGTTGGGCGAGTTCGAGAGCGGCATGCTGGCCAGCCTGATCGGCCCGGTGGAAGCCGTGGTACTGGGCGGGATCGGCACGATTGCCGTCACGCTGCTGTGGATGCGCCTGTTTCCCGACCTGCGGCGGCTGGATCGCCTGGACGATATCCGCCCGACGCGGTGACCCGCGGGCGGCGTGTCGCCGGGCAGGCTCCGTGACCTGAGAGCAGGGTGCGGGACGGGTGGCAGGCAGGGCCGGATCGCGGTATGATGACGCTTCAAAATGGATCGGGGTATCCGTTTTTATGCCCACTTCCACGCTGCCCACCGGTCCCGCCATCGCGCTTGTCTGCCTGTTGATCGGCTTTCTCTGCCACGTTGCCCGTCGCTATCGTCCTGACCCGGCTTTGCGCCTGCTGGAAATCGCGACGGTCAGCGCGGCCATGGGGATTCCGCTGGTGGTGATGCGTCCGCCGGTCCCGGATTTTCTGGCGGTTCCCGTGGGCAACAGTGCGCTGATGTTCTCGCTGGCGCTGTTCTGGCAGGCCGCTTGCCAGCTCAATGGCCGGCCGCTTTCCCGTATCGGGCTGGTGGTTCCGGTTCTGATATGGCTGGGCTTTTGCGCGTTGCCGTTGTTCCGGCATTCGTTCGTCATGCGGGTGGAAATCGCGATGGCCATGGCGATCGCCCTCGTGGTGCTGGCACGGCGTCAATTGATCCGGCTTCCGTGTGAAACCCGCGCGCGTCGGATACTGATCCTCATTTCCGGCCTGCATATCCTCAGTTGCGTCGGGCGGGGCATCCTGGTTGCATTGCCGTCGCTGGCGGGCTGGGTGCCGCTGATGCTCGCGAGCATTCCCTTCGAGATGCTGATCTATATTGTCCTGTGGCCGGGCCTGATGCTGACGCTGGTTGCCGAACGGGCCATTCTTGAGGCGCGGGCGGCGTCATTGCGGGACGATATGACCGGTGTGCTGAACCGGCGGGGATTCTGGCAGATGGCGGAGGCCGTGCAGGTGCGCGGCGTGCTGCTGTTCGACATCGACCATTTCAAGCGCGTCAACGATACGTTCGGTCACGCCACGGGCGACTGCGTGATCAGGCATTTCAGCATGGTGGCGACGGCGGTGGTGGGGGGCGATGCCGTCTTCGGACGGATCGGCGGCGAGGAATTCGCCGTCGCGGTCAGTGGTCTGTCACCCGACGCATTGGGAGCCCTGGCCGAGCGCGTGCGCGCCGCCTTCGAGCGGACGCCTCTGTCGGACGATCTGCTGGCGACCGTCAGCATCGGTTATGCCCCTGCCACGATCCCCGACAGGCCGCTGGGCGAACAGATGGCGCTGGCGGATGCTGCCCTCTATTGCGCCAAGCAGCGGGGGCGCAACCGCGTGGAATCGGCCCCTCCGGAAGGCGCTTCCGTCGCCGGCGTGCTTGTTGGTATCGGTCGAAGGGCCGGTGAATCGGAGAAAAGCCGTCTCGTCGCCCCGAATGCGGTCATGGCCGATCCGCAGGGGCGTGCGTGACGGTCGCGAAGGTGGACTGGCCGCCCATCATGCCAGGGCGGCAATGACGGAATCCTGCATTGCTTTTGCCGAGAAATGATCCTGGGCAAAGCGGGTCTGGGCATGTGAGCGCGCCAGCCATGCCGTGTCGTCATTCAGCATGTGCAGCAGGTCGTCCGCGATCTCTCGGGGCGAACGCACGATCGGCAGGATATCGGCCAGCCCCGCGATTCCTTCGGCGCCGATCGGGGTGACGGTCAGCGGGACCCCTTGGTACAGGGCCTCGACCACCTTGCCCTTGACGCCGGCGCCGAAACGCAGCGGTACCACCGCTGCCCGGCTGGTATCGTAATGTTCGTGGAGCTGCGCGTCGCTGACCCAGCCCGTTACGGTGACGGCGGGGCCGGCCAGCGCCTTGACCCCGGCCGCGGGATGCGACCCCACGAGCAACACGCGGGCATCCGGTCGTTCGGCCAGGATCAGGGGCAGGATCTCGCGGACCAGGAAGATTGCCGCGTCGACATTGGGTGGATGGGCGAACCCCGCCACGAACAGGATCGTACTGCCTGCGGTCGGCCGCTCGCGACGGCGGAAATCACGGAAGCAATAGGGGACGACGACGCGGAAATCACAATAGGGCTCAAGCTGCCGGGCGGTAAGGGCTTCGTCCTGCGAAAGGTAGATACTGGTGTCGAACATCCGCCATAACTGGCGTTCCTGCGCCTTCATGCTCTCCGCGGCCCGCATCAGGTCGGCATCGCCGGTCAGGGCTGCCTCACGCTGCATCCGTTCGAAATGCAGGTCGTGGCCGTAGAAGCACATACGTGCCTTTTTGTGCGTGAAGAGCATGGGGAGCAGGTCATTCGCCACGGATGGACGGCTGACCAGCACGCAATCGAGCGCATTGCCCCGTTCGGCGAGCCAGGCCCGCAGGTCGCCGGGCCAGCGATGGTCCAGGACCTCGATGCCCATATCCTGGAGGAGAGGGGTATAGATTGGGGAGTAGAATCGATTCTGCGGCCAGAATTTCACGACCCAGCCGGCATCGACCAGGCTGGAGAGGACCCCCATGATGGTGCGGGAGCCGGCATCGCGATCGGGTTCGGGGACATAATGGTCGACGACGAGGATGATCTTGCGGCCATGCGCCTGATCGGACGCCCGGAGGAGATCGGCTGAATCGTGGAAATGCAGGCGGTCCAGTACCGATGCCCAGCGGGTCCGCATCAATTTTGCATTGACGGCCTGGTGCGCCTTTACCCCTGTCGCGATGTCCGTTCCGTGCGAGATGCCTTCATAATGGACGACGACGGAGCGGGGCTCATAGACCACCTTGGCCCCGGTTTCGCGCACGCGGAAGGCCAGATCGGTATCCTCGTAATAAGCCGGCGAGAATGCGGTATCGAAACCGCCCAGCGTTTCGAACAGGTCGCGGCGGATCATGATGGCGGCGCCGGAGATATAATCGACAGACCGTCGATAATTATATTCCGGGCGCGACGGGTCCTGGTTGCGCCCCCAGTTCCAGCCGCTGGCATCCTGCCAGATGATGCCGCCGGCCTCCTGCAACTGTCCGTTGGGATAGACCAGTTTCGACCCGGTCATGCCGATGTCGGGCCGCTGGGCCAGCAGGTCGGCCAGCGCATCGATGGCGCCCGGCATGAGTTCGGTGTCGTTGTTGAGGAAAAAGAGATAATCGCCGCGCGCCTGCCGGGCGGCCGCGTTGCAGGTCTTCAGGAACCCCAGATTTTCCGGATTGCGGATGATGTGCGCACCTTCCACGCGATCCTGCAAAAAGGAATGGTCCTGCCGCGCGGGATAGGCATCGTCCATCACGATCACTTCGATGGATGTCCGAGGTTGCCGCATGGCGATGGAGGCGAGGCAGCGCAGCGTATAATCGTCCTGCCCGTAGGTGGGGATAATCACCGACACGCGCGGCGTTGCGCTGGTGACCAGACGAATGGGGAAATCGGGCATTGCCGCGAGGAGTGGCAGGGCCTTTGCCTGACCGGCACTGTGGTCCGAAAGGTGACGCATCGCACGATGGCGGCGCCAGGCGCGCAGCCGGGCCGCCAACTGGCCCGTGAGCGTCCACCACGCGGCCTTCAGCAGGATACGCGTGGCCCGAGCGAATCTGGGGCTGCGGCCGACCAGATGGCGGACGGGGGCGCTGCCTCGCCAGATGGAACTGCTCTCGATCGCCTGCAACCGTCCTTCGGCCATGGCCAATGATCGGGAGAGATCGTCTATGATACGCTGTCGTGCAGCGATTTCCGCCTCGTGGCTGGCACGGGCTGCTTCGGCAGCCTCCAGGTGGGACGGGCTTTCAGAGGGGTTCAGGTTGGCGCGGAGTTGGGAAAGTTCTTCCTGCGCGTGGCGTAGTGCATGTTCATATTCCGCAATGGTCGCCCGTGCCGTCATCTGGGCGGCA
Source organism: Gluconacetobacter aggeris (assembly GCF_014174395.1). Lineage (GTDB taxonomy): Bacteria > Pseudomonadota > Alphaproteobacteria > Acetobacterales > Acetobacteraceae > Gluconacetobacter > Gluconacetobacter aggeris. Next base: position 439,586 of record NZ_JABEQD010000002.1, on the reverse strand, counting down.
TGTTCGCGCGCGGCGGCTTCCCTTATCGCGGTGCGTGCCCGATCGGCCTCGGCCCGTTCACGCAGGGTGGCGTCGGCCTGTGCGGCGACCGCGCGATCGCGATCCTGCCGCGCGCTTTCCAGCTCCCCGCGCATATGGACCATCGCGCTTTCGGCTGCGGCCCGCATGTCCCGATCGGTATCAAGATCGCTGCGATCGATATAAAGCGAATTCGGTAGATCCGGCAGCGGCCCCGCAGATGCGAAAGCGATGAGGTAGGGGGCCGCGGGGAGATGATCCGTTGCCGCGAAATGCGTTTTTCCCTGTCGTTCGAAGACAAGCGGCACGCCGCTCTCCTGCGAGAGGATTGCGGACCCGATGACCGGCTTTTGTGCCAGGAGCGCCATGTTCGGGAAATAGCCGGCGAGGATTTGCCTGAATTCGACCGTGCTCAATTCGGCGACGTGGTACGGGTTGGGTGGGGCCCCCGGCGGTGAATAGACATTCCGGTCGGGCGTGCTGATCACCAGCAGCCCGTCGGGGCGCAGCACCCGTTTCAATTCGCCCAGGAAACGGTGCTGATCGGCCAGATGTTCCAGCGTTTCGAAGGAAACCGCGACGTCGATGCTTCCGTCGGGCAGCGGTAGGGCGAGGGCATCGCCCTGCAGATAGGCAAGATTGGCGTGGCGGTATTCCCGGGTCGCGTGAATGACGGATGCGGCGTCGATTTCCACGCCCGTGACCGAGGATGCCACCTGGGCGAGGAGCGCCGACCCGTATCCCTCGCCGGATGCGACATCGAGCACCGCCTTCCCATGACACAAGGTCCGCGCCAGCAGATAGCGGTGGTAATGTTCCGTCTCGATCTGTCCTGCTATGGCGGAAGAGAATCGTTCCCCGCTGAACGCAATTGAATTTTCAGGGGTTTCCAGACGAATCAGCTCGCCCATCTCGTCTCTCATAGTCATCTCGCCTTAGTAGCGCACGCAATCGTGCCAGATATATGGCGCGTGGCAACCACCTGATCTCGGAGTCTGACCGGAAATGGGTGCTGGCGGCGCGTCCTGTGCGCGTTTCCTCCGCTTCGCGGCGAGCGGGCATCTAGCCCATCTTATTCACGGCATTGAGTATTTTTCTGCTTTTGTGGTCTGGGCGCGCGGGATCGCACCGAGTTGAGGCGGCGTCATTTTAAAATGGTGGATGGTTGCGGCTGGGGTTGCGGGGACGGGGCGGGTTCGGGGGCGATAGCCCCGTCTGTCACGGGCCGGCAGCCTGCATCGAGATGGCGAGACTGCGGAAAAGCGCCGCTTCGGGACAGGCGCGGCAAAGGCGATACGGACACGGGTCGCGGTTTCCAGGATGCGTCCTGCGATTTTCAGGAGACGATTTCGTAACGTGGTGAATTCGGCCGAGGCGAGCGGCTGTGGAGCTGGGATCGCGTCCCGCAGGGTGAGCATCAGCCAGTATGCGGCGGTGTGCAGGACCAGGCGGACCTGGTTGGCCAGTGGCGATCGACAGCTCGTGCGGTCGGATGCCAGTTGGCCCTTGTGAAGCTCGATCAGGTTTTCGGCCTGTCCACGGGCACAGTAGAGGGCATCGGAGAGCCATTCGGCGTTGCCGCCTCGCAGGCTGGTCACCACGCAGCGTATGTCGAGACCCAGCGTCGTGGCTTCGATCCGGGCGGCCACGCGCCGCTGTTGCTTCCACGATTTCGCGCCATAGCAGATTTCGGCATGGCCGCGCAGGGATTGCGCCCGCGTCTCGGCGCGCCGGACGCCGATATCATCGGCCGCAGGTTCGAGAAGCCGGTGCAGCACGCTGTTGCCCGCAAGGCCGAAGATGTAATCGACGTCATGCGCCTCGCACCAGGCCATGACTTCGGGACGTCCGTAATGACCATCCCCGCGCATGGTCAGCCGGGTATTGGGCCAGTGGCGCGAATACGGCGGATCAGACGACGCAGGTGACCACGAATTTCCTGTCCGGACGGGGTCTTGCCTGGGCGGATGACAATGGCAACCGGCCTCGACGTGGCGGCATCGTAAACATGGATCGGCATAAAACACCGCTCGTCGTGATGCGCGTTGAACAGGGCGAGTTGCTGATGACCATGCACCACATCGACCGTATCGTCGATGTCGAGCGTCACCGCGACGGGTGGCCGGGCGTAGCTGTCGCACCATGTATCGACCAGGGCATAAGTCAGGCGAATGACCTCGCGCAAAGTCGGGGCGTTCTCCCAACGCGAGATCGTGGGTTGCGAGCACAGATCCCGCCCCGTATCGGGCAGTCGTCCGCAGGCGAGCTTGAAACCCGGATCGCGCCGCAGGTGATCGAGGTCGTCGGCGTCCTCGTAGCCGCAGGCAATGGCCAGCATGCGGGCGCGCAGAATATCGGCCACGCCGTGTGTCACCCGTCGCGGATTGCGTGGATCGGCGATGAGCCGGGCGAGGCGATCAGCCAGGCCGATCCGCCGCTCGGCGGCAGCCAGCAGCAGGACACCACCATCCGAGGTGATCCGGCCACCATCAAAATCAGCCGTGATTTTCTTGCGTCGGATGGCTGGAAACAGGAACGGCTGGCTCGTATCGTCGGACATGGCGGGTGTGGCTCGGCGCGATCGGAGAAACGGATGGTTTTGACACCCAATTCGTAAACCCAATCAAAAGCTTATGCGATACCCGCCACCCAGCCCCGACCAACCCCGTGAATAAGATGGGCTAAACTTGCTGTCCACCAAACTGGCAGCAGCTCAATTTGCTCCACTTTTGTGACGCCTCACTTCTCGTAAGCCCATGACGTTCATCAATAAAGAACCACCAAAAAAGGTACAGGAGGCTTGGAGAAGGGGGGGCGCGCTGACGGGCCACTTGGCGTGGCTGCCAAGGCGGATTAAGCCATAGCGGGAGCAACAGAGATATTAGGTGGCGGGGCAAGTATGTTTTCTAGCCAATCAGGCAAATGGTCTTTTTCTTGTCTATGCATTTTGTTCGTGCCGCCGCTGTTTCTCTTTTGCATTGGCGCGATGACGGATATCTCTGTGCCGGGGATCTATATGGATGCGGTCAACCCGGATTATGCCGTGGTTGGGGTGCTGAACCCGGCCAGCCGGATTGAGAGCTGGTTTCTTCCGGGTACATTGTTATTCGGCCGCTGGCCGATGCTTGGCCAGATCTATCATGGCGCTCTGCCGTTTTACGTGGGGCTGCCTTTCTATGCCCTGTTCGGAACAGGGGTGGAGGGCATTCGTCTGACCAACATGATCTTTGGCTGCCTGGTCATATTGGGGGCGGGGGCGTTTCTGCGGGCGGCGGGTGTACGCCTGCTGTTCGCCTCGCTCTGCCTGATGCTGCTGGCGCTTGATCCTGAATTTCTGTTCAGTTTCCGCACACAGTTTTACATCACCCTGCTGCCGATAGCGGCGGTGTTTGCCTCGGCTGCGCTGGTTGATGCGCGGCGCGAGGCACCGCCGCGCTTGGTTGTGTGTCTCGCGGGCTTGTTTGCCGGGCTGGCCTGCTATGGGTATTTCATCTTTCTGTTCCTGGTGCCCGCCCTGGCGCTGCTGGCCCTGTATCGCTGGCGAGATTTGCCCAGGGCTCGTTTGCTGTTATGGCCCGTCGGGTTTTGCGTGGGAGTGGCGCCTTATCTGATCGGCGTGATCGCCATTCTGAGCGCGACTGGCGGATTGCGCGGCTTTGTGACGTTCATGCGTGGTTATTTGGCGAGCCTGCAGGTGCAGCATTCGCAGCTCTCGCTGCTGCAGCGCATGCATTTCTTCGATTATCTTGTCCATGGCAGCCTGCTGGATTTCGGCCCATCTCTGATGATGCTGCATGTGATGACGCCGCTTGAGGCGCCGGGCTGGAAGCTGGTTCTGCTGCTGCTGGTTCCGGCTTTGGCGGTGCTGAGCGGCATTGCGCGGCCGAGGCGTATTGCCGGACTGCTGTTCATCGCCGGGCTGCTTGCCGGGTTTCTGCTGCTGGTGCTCGTCTTTGGCAACCGGCTTTGGTTTCATCATGCGGCTTTGCTTTTGCCGGTGCTGTATGCAGGGCTTGCCTTGGCGTTGGAGCGTTTGACGCGTTGCGTTCCGACCCGGGCGGCGGGGGTGGCGGTGATGATCTGCGTCATCGCTGTGGTGCCGCTGCTGATCGCCAATGCCTCCGACCGTCAGGCGGTGTTTCTGCGGTTGGAGGCGACCGGGGGGGTGGGACTGTCCTCGGACGCCATTGACCGCTTCGCCGAGGACGCGCTGCGCGAGACGGACGCCACGCATGTCTTCTTCCCGGATTGGGGAGCGTTCATGCAATTCGCCATGCTGACCCGGGGCAGCATTCCATATTCAACGGATTTTTCGCCGGGTGAGGCGAAGGCCATGCTCTGCAGCGGTCAGGATGCGGAACTTGTGGTGATGGCCGGCAAGGCGGACGGGCGGCTGCAACAATGGAACTTGGCCTTGGGCTGGCCGGTGACCACATCGATTTATGCCCAGCGGGACAATAAACCTGTGCTGTTGGTGGAACGCTGGAAAGCCGCGCAGCGCCCGCCCGGCTTGTGCCCCGCCCCCTGAGGTTCAGGCGCTGAGCATGCCGAACCGGGCCACGATCATCCGGGCGGCGTGGTTCAGCGCCAGCGTCTCCCGACCAACCCCGTGAATAAGATGGGCTAAATTCGGCCACTCGTGGTCCTCATGACCGGGACCATTTCAAAGAGTAGGCCGCTCATCTAGGGTGTTGGCTCCGAACTTTGCTTTTTTTGAATGCACATTGGAGGCGGACTATTAAGATGGATTCGACAGCATTTGCCGCAAATATCGCGGTCTTGATCCCTTGCTATAATGAAGAGGTGGCGATCGGCCGAGTGGTTCAGGATTTTGCATCTGCCCTACCGCAGGCAAAAATCTACGTCTACGACAACAACTCCAAGGATTATACAAAGAAGGTTGCTGCAGCGGCAGGCGCCATTGTCCGCACTGAGTTATTGCAAGGCAAGGGTCATGTGGTGCGCCGCATGTTCTCTGACATCGAGGCCGATGCTTATGTGCTTGTCGATGGGGATGGCACCTATGATGCTGCTGCCGCGCCGGAGATGGTACGCCGTCTGCTGGATGAGCAGTTGGACATGGTGACCGGTCAGCGCGTCGAGGTGGAGGATGGTAGTGGTGCCTACCGCCGTGGGCACCGCGCCGGCAATCTTGTCCTTACCAGCATGGTGCGCTTTGTGTTTGGCGATCGGATCAAGGACATGCTTTCCGGCTACCGTGTCTTCTCTCGTCGTTTCGTGAAAACCTTTCCGGCGCTGGCGTCCGGGTTCGAGACAGAGACGGAGTTCACCATCCATGCGCTGGATATGCTGATGCCGCTGGCGGAGGTGGCCACACAGTATCGAGAGCGCCCATCCGGCTCCGTCTCAAAGCTGCGCACCTATTCAGATGGTCTTCGCATTCTCAGCACCATCATCAAGTTGGTGAAGGAGGAGCGGCCCTTGCAGTTTTTCTCCATTGCTGGGACCATGTTAATGGTATCCGGCGTCCTGCTTTCAATACCGCTTCTGATAACCTATTTTCAGATTGGCCTGGTGCCGCGCTTGCCCACTGCCGTACTTTCCGTGGGCCTAGTGGTGCTGGCGTTTTTATCCTTTACCTGCGGATTGATTTTAGATTCCGTCGCTCGCGGGCGGCGCGAGGCCAAGCGTCTGGCATATCTGGCAGTGCGACGTTGGTGCAATAAAGATTAAGTCTTGTCTTATGCATTGGGTGTCGCTGCGTGCGACAAAGGACTGATTTTTCCGGGGTGGCCACCCCGGAAAAATCAGGAAGGGAACGGGTCGGAAAGTCGCGGACCATCATGGGTCGCTTAAGAGTATGACCGTCCCTTCTTTTCCTTGTGCCCTGAACGGATACCCGAGGTCTGGCCTCGGATGACAAGCATAGGACATGGAAAAGATGATGCATCCGACGGCAGCTTCCAAGCCCGAGGCGACGACAGTGTTGATCACGATCGGGATCGACGTCTCCAAAGACCATCTCGATGCCGCCCGCCACCCCGGCGGGGATACCGTCCGTGTCGCCAACACCCGCAAGGGCCAGACCGCGCTCTTGCGCTGGATCGGCGACATCAAAGCCGTGGCACGGGTGGTGTTCGAGCCAACCGGTCCCTATCACCGGACGCTGGAAGAGCGCCTGGCGTCCGTTGCCCTGCCAATGATCAAGGTTAATCCTCGACAGGCACGGCGCTTTGCCGAAGCCACCGGCAGGCTCGCCAAAACCGATCGTGTCGATGCGTTGATGTTGGCCCGCTACGGCGCTCTGCTGGAGCCGATCGCACGCCCGGTCCGTTCGGAGATGCAGAACCGGCTGGCCGAACTGGTCGCAGCCCGCCGCAGCCTGATGCGAGACCGCACCGCAACGCTCAATCGCCTCAAGACCCTGACGATCGACTTGTTGAAGCGCCACGCCCGCCATCGGCAACGGCAGATCGAGGCGCAGGTTACGTCGCTCGACACGGCAATCGAAGCGCTTGTGACAGAAGACCCGCACCTGTCCCGGCGCCGGGACGTGCTGGCCAGTATTCCAGGGCTTGGCCTGGTTACCGCCCATGCGCTGCTGGCCGACATGCCGGAATTGGGCACGATGGAAGAAGCTCAGGCCGCGTCCCTTGCAGGCCTCGCGCCCATCACCCGCCAATCTGGCACATGGCGAGGTCGCAGCTTCATCCAGGGCGGACGAGCCACCCTGCGGCAAGCGCTCTACATGCCTGCCATCGTCGCCATGCGGTTTAACCCGGATCTCAAGCGTGTTTACGACCGGCTCATCGCCAAGGGGAAACATGCCAAAATCGCCATCACCGCGATCATGCGAAAGCTCGTCGTCCTCGCCAACGCGCTGCTCCGCAAAGATCGCCTCTGGACGTCAAAACCCGCTTGATCACAACGGATACTCTTAATTGTCAGGTTGTGAGACGTCATTGGGATCAGGTATCGTGAGCTATTGCTGCCTACGCCCCCTGGTTTGACGTTGAACGCCGGAGTGATCGCTAATGCACCAGATCCATCCGCAAGCCCGGACGACCCCATCTGTCCGAACAGGCGGAGCCACCTCTTGCTGCCGTAGCTGGCGCTGGGCGGGCTCCAGATTCTCTCCATCGGTATCCTCGGCGAATATATCGGCAAGATTTATCTGGAAACGAAGCGCCGGCCCAGGTTCATCGTCGAAGCCATGACGGACCAGACGCGCTGACAGGTTATCGGTTCGTCGCGGGCGCGGTGCGATAGCGTGGTTGGCGTCGGGGAGGGGAAGCGAGGGTGCAGTCCGCGTTCTCCAGAGTATAATTCGGGCTGTAATATGGGTCGTTCAACAGAATGTCGCCCCAGCGGGCGACCATGATGTCTGCCTCGCGCTGGAAGCGCGCCGCGTTCGGACCCGCCCTGTCATGTCCGCGCGATGCGCTTTCATGATGATAGAGTTCCGCGAACGGGGTCCAGACGATACGCAGGCCGAGTTTGCGGATTTTCAGGCAGAGATCGACATCGTTGAAGGCGATGGCCAGGCTGGCCTCGTCCATGCCGCCGACCTGCTGCCAGACGGCACGCCGTAAGGCGAGGCAGGCGGCGGTGACGGCGCTGGCGCTGCGCAGCAGATTCAGGACCCCGAATGGACCCGGTTCCTCGCGGTGCGCGCCGACCAGGAAATGCCCGCCGATGCGGCCGATACCCAGGACGGTCCCGCCATGTTGCAGCCGGCCATTCGGGTACAGCAGCCGGCAGCCCACGGCACCGATATCGGGCCTGATCGCGTGCGATACCATTTCACGCAGCCAGCCGGAATCGATGATTTCGATATCGTTGTTGAGCAGCAGCAGGATGTCTCCGCGTGCCTCGGCGGCGGCCTGATTGGTGAGATGCGCGAAATTGAACGGGCCGGGCAGGGCGAGGACGCGCACGCGTGGATCGGACTGGACGGCTTGCAGCAGGGCCAGCGCATCGGGCTCGGTGCTGCCATTATCGGCGATCAGGATTTCGATGGCCGGATAATCCGTCCGCTTCAGCAAGCCGTCGAGGCACACGCGCAGCAGGTCCGCCCGGTTGCGGGTGGGAATCAGGACCGACACCAGGGGGGCGGGTTCCGGCACCGGAAAGACGATCCGGTGATAGATCCCGGCGGTGGGAAGGATGTCGGCCGCGATGTTGCGTGCCTTCAGATGGTCGGCGATGGCTCGGCCGGCCACGGCGACGCATCGGGCCATCGCGGTTTCAGAAAAGGATTGCGTGCCTGTCTGCTGGCGCCAGTGATAGAGGATGCGCGGGATATGGCGCACGGCGTCCGCTCCGCAGGCGGCCGTCGCGCGCAAGGCGAGGTCGTGGTCCTGGGCGCCCTCGAACCCTTCGCGGAAGCCGCCGACGGACTGGATGAGATCGCGCCGATAGGCTGTGAGGTGGTTCAGCAGATTCTGGCCCAGCAACAGGTCGGGATCGAAGTCCGGCTTGAAATAGGGGCCGTAGCGCCGGTCCTGGCCGTCGATCTTGTCCTCGTCGGTGTAGATGATCCGTGCTTCGGGATGATCGACGATCTCGGCGGCCAGTTCGTACAGCGCATCGCGCGGCAGCAGGTCGTCATGGTCCATCAGGACCACCCATGCGCCTTGCGCCAGGCCCAGCGCGGAGTTGGAGGCCGCCGAGATATGGCCGCGCACGGGGCGTCTGATGACATGCACGCGCGGATCGGATGCTGCGATCTCGTCGAGTATCCGGGTCACATGGGGGGCGCTTGAGCCGTCGTCGGCCACGCAGAGTTCCCAATCCGCATAGATCTGGGACTGGAGCGATGCGATCGCGGCACGCAGATAGGGTTCGGGCGTTTCATAGGTGGCCATGACGATCGAAAGCAGCGGACGGTATGGGAAGCGGGCGATATCGGCACGCATGGCCGCTTCGTCCGCTGCCGTGATCGTTCCCTGTTCGGCCACCCAACGTTCGTAATCGGCGCGTGCGATATGCCCGGAGCGGAACGGCATGATCGATGGCAGGACGAGATGGGTGATGGGACGCAGGGCGCGTTTCAACCGCGGATGCTGCCGCACGAAGCGATGCGCCGCATTGACGACCTGATGGACGCTGTCGGCGGCCAGCCTGCGGATTGCTGGTGGCACCCATCCGGTGGATCGGGTCATGGATCGCTTTCCCTGGGGTTCGACCAAATCGGCTGGTGGCGGCGGCGTGCCTGTCTCCGCCCGCCGGATCGCCGCCAGCGCGCATTTTTCGGTCAGGCTCTCAAGCCGGGACAATGACGCGGAAGGCGCCGGCCGGTTCGATGGCGCCTTATGGCACCGGATCAAGTTTTGCCAGTTCCCTGAACGCCGAAGGGGGCAGATAGCGTTCGAGAATATCCATCGGATGTCCGTCCCCCTTGATCTGGCCGTTCTCGATCCAGAGCAGTCGATTGCACCATTCGACCAGGATCGAAGGAGAGTGGCTGGCCAGCACCAGGATGTCCGCGTGGCGTACCATGCCTTCCACGCGTTTCTTGGCTTTTTCCATGAAGACGGCATCGCCGGCGAGAATCCACTCGTCCATCAGCAGGATCTCGGGCGGGAATGCAGTGGCCATGGCGAAGGCAAGCCGAATGGTCATTCCGGAGGAATAGTTGCGGACCGGAAGGTCGAGGAAATGCCCGAGTTCGGAAAAATCCTCGACATCCTTGATCAGTCCCAGCGTTTCCGAGGGGGACAGGCCAAGATAAAGGCCACGGAGCCGGATGTTTTCCCGCCCGGTGAGCTGGTGGTTCATGCCCTGTCCCGGGTCCAGCAGCGCCGTCAGCCGTCCTTCCGCCGACAGGACGCCGCCCGTTGGCTGGTAGATGCCTGAAAGAACGCGCAGGAGGGTCGTCTTTCCCGAGCCGTTTGAACCGATCAGCCCGAGACGGTCGCCGGAATTCAGGGAAAAGGAGATGTCCTGAAGGGCCTGGACGACGGGGCGGTTGCTGGTGTCGCGTCCGAAGCGGGCCGAGGCCTGTCCGAGGATGGTCTTCTTCAGGGAGCGGCTGTCGCTGTGATAGAGCGGAAAGGAAATCGTGACATTGGATGCTGTGAGGTTTGCCATTGTGTTCAGACCCAGAAGGCGATCCGGCCGCGCGTTCGCGCAAAGGCGATCCATGAGAAGAGGATAAGGAGCCCGGAAATGATCAGGGCCCACGCCCAGATGGTGACGGTCAGGGGCGTGCCCAGGAGAGGGGCCCTGAGAATTTCGAACAGGTAATAGAACGGATTGAAACGGATCAGGAAAAGGGCATCGCGATGACCGGTCAGGATCGTGCTGTTCCACATGACCGGCGTGACGAAGAACGCGATCTGCATGACGGCGGAGATGATCTGCGGCACGTCGCGAAACCGGGCGCACAAGGCCCCGAAGAGCAGCGAGAAGGCGAAGGCGTCGACCAGCCAGAGGGCGAATGCCGGCACCGCCATAAGGGAATAAAGGGACTGGTGGATGCCCATGATCGCGAAGACCGCGATGATGATGACGATATTATGGCCGAGGATGATCGTGTTTCGGACAATGCCGCGTGCCGCATGCACCGTGAAGGGCATGCGCATGCCCTTGATGACCGTGTCGGATTCAATGAAGCAGGCGCAGCCGTCGGTCACGAGCGCGTTCAGGTAATTCCATGCGATGAGGGAGAGGGACAGGAACGGCAGGTAGGAGTGGATGTCCGTATGGAACAGGTCGGCATAGATGAAGGCCATGGCCGCCACTTGCACGCCCATCGAGATGGTCAGCCAGAACGGTCCCAGCGCGGAGCCGCGATATCGGAGCTTGATGTCGAGAAAGCCCAGGACCGCGATGAGCCTCCAGAGATGCATTCCTTCGCGCAGGTCGGTCCATGCCAGATGAAACCGTTGCTTCCATCCGCGATCGGAGGACAGGTGGAAATGGACCGGTTTTCGAAAAGCTCCGTCGCGCTGCATCGTGGGGGCTGCTTTTGTCATGATGGTGGAGCCTTTGATACCCTTATATCCGCCAAGGGGGGCGACCATACGCGGATCGAAGCTTGGGAGGCAAACCGGTCCCGGCCGGTGAGCCGGCTTTACCCCAAGATGAACCAGAGGCGGAAGATCATCTGCTCGGCCGGGGTGACCCGTTGCATCTCCGGCGTCTGTCGCAGGAGCCGGGAGCGTACGAGCCAGCCGGCCGGGCCCGGGATATCCAGCGCCTGACGGAGCCTGACAAGGAGGGCGGCATTCTGTGCCGTCAGCAGGTCGGCATGGCGGAGAAGCTGTGCCACGTTGGCGCGGAAGGTCGACATGAAGAGGGCCGGCCCCCGCCGCAGGGCCGCCAGCGCCCGGGCCGCGACATGCGCGGGCGCGCCCACGGCGTTGCCCTGATGCTGGCGGTAATAAAGGGTGGGCTGGTTGTCCGTGACCACCTGGCCGCCCGCGCCGCTGACCAGCAGGTAGCTCCACCAATCATGCAGGGTGCCGGCCGGTGGCGGCATGGCTGCCCGCACCAGCCGGATTGCCGCCGGCGAGAGCATGACGGTGCAGCCCGTGGCGATATTCTGGGTCAGTGCCATGGAAAAAGCGGGCGCGGGCGGCAATGCGGGTGACGGGCCGATGCGCGCGAGCGCCGAATCCGTCAGGAACTGGCGGGAGCAGTACAGGGCCGGCCTGTCCGCCTCATGGAACGGCGAGAGGGCGCGCGCGGCGCGGTCCAGCTTGTCGGGAAACCAGACATCGTCCTGGTCGCAGAAGGCGGCCGCGTGGCCGGCCGGCACATGGTCCAGCAGGAGGCCGAATGATCCGGCCACGCCCAGGCGGCCCGCGTTCTGCGTGATTCGCACGCAGCGTCCGGCGGGCTGGCTGTCGGCGAAGCGCTGCGTGATCCGGGTGCTGTCGTCGGTCGAGCCGTCGTCCCGCCAGAGGAGGCACCAGTCGGCATGCGTCTGCTGCCCGAGCGAGCGCAGCAGATCTTCGAGGAACGCGGCGCCGTTATGGACAGACAGCAGGATGCAGACCGGCATGGTGCCGTGCGGAGGATGGCTGTCGGAACTGTCGGAGCTGTTCACGCGGAGATCCCGTGCTGGAACGTTGGTGTCAGGGATGGATGGGATGGGCCGACAGCCTGCTGGAGGGGGCCGCCTCGGCGGGCGGCTGCGATTTGAAAACGCTGCCTGCGTCCCTCATATATCCTGCGTTGCTATGTTTACGAAGAAGATTGGGGCGTCGTCATGACGGACGGACAATTTGAAACGAAGCTGGAAGAAGGGGTCGGCCGGCTTCAGGATGGGCTGGGCGGATTGTTGGGCGATCCCGCGCTCCAGGCGAAGGGCAAGGGCCGGGTATTGTGTGCCAAGGCCCGTTCCGCCTGTTTCGTAGCGGGTGATGCCGTGCGTGATCTGACGGTGGACCAGCCGCTGGTGGCGGTGGTGACGGCCGGTCTGGCGGGGTTTGCCCTGGCCATGGCGTGGGTGCGCCGCTGAGGAACCGGCGGGGCGACCCCGCGTTCGACCTGCAAGCATTAAGGATGGAGCGTGAATGATGTTGAAGCTGGCACTCTTTTTTCTGGTGATTTCGATCATCGCCGGCCTGTTCGGATTTACCGGAATTTCCGCGGCATCCGCTGGTGTCGCGAAGATTCTGTTCTTTCTCTTCATTCTCGCTTTTGTCGTTTTCCTGCTGATCGCGTTGCTGACCGCCAAGACGATCCTGTGACGCGCTACCCCGGGCCGGCTGCCGGTCCGGGGTGTTTTTCTTCGGCCAGGCGGGACGGTGCGGGTCCTACTGGTTCTTGTCCTTCTGGATGAAGGACGGCAGGAACGGATTGTCGGTCTGCAGCGACGCCTTCGATGGCAGGCGCGCCGCGTTCCATCCGCCCCCCAGATCCTGAATCAGGGACACGCTGTCGACCATGCGCTGCTGCTGGATCGACAGCGTTGTCTCGGCAATGCCCAGGGCCGTGTTCACGTTGGTGATGACGGTGGTGTAGATCTGCGTCCCGGCTTCATACTGGTTCATCGAGACCTGGACGGCCTTGTTGGCGTAGTCCAGCGCGATGTCCTGCTGTGCGGCCTGCTGGGCGAGGATGCGCAGGTTGGACAACTGGTCCTCGGTGCCCTGCAACGCCGTCAGCACGGTCTGGCGGTAGCTGGCCACCGCGCTGTCGTACTGGGCGTCGGCCGAATGGACGGCGGCGGTGCGCGAGCCGCCGCTGAACAGGGTTTCGGTTGCCGACGCGCCCAGCGACCAGACGCGGTTGGCGACGCTCATCAGCGAGGTCACGGGGTCGCCGCCGCTCTGTGAATAGCTGGCATTGATCGTGACGCTGGGGAAGAAGGCGGCGATGGCGGCGCCGATCTGGGCGTTGTACTGCTCCATCGCACGTTCGGCGGCGGCGATGTCCGGGCGGCGTTGCAGCAGGTCGGCCGGCACGCCGACCGGAATGGGCGGGATGGCGCGGCTGAGTTCGCCCGGCTTGATCGTGAGTTCGGCGGGAGAGCGGCCGACCAGGACGGCGATGGCATGTTCGTACTGGGCACGGGCGATGCCGGCCTGGATCAGCGATGCGCGGTTCTGTTCCAATTGGGTGCGGGCCTGCATCACCGCGGTCGGGTCGGACACGCCGGCATCGAACTGGTTCTGGGCGATTTCCAGCGCGCGGGTATTGAAGGCGACGTAGCGGCGCAGCAGGTCCTGCAGCGAATCCTGGTAGCGCAGGTTGAAATAGGCCGTCGCGAGCTGCGCCTGGTAGGACAGGGTCGCGTTGGCTAGGTCGGCGGCGCTGGCCTGGGCGGCGGTGACCTGGCTCTGGATATTGCGGCGGATGCGGCCCCACAGGTCGAGGTCCCAACTGGCGCTGGGGCCGATGCTGTAGGAATTGTACTGCGCGCCGGCATTGGCAAAGGAACTGCCCGATGACGAGACGGACGAGCCGCCATGGGCATTGCGGTTGAAGCCGATGCTGCCGCTGATGGTCGGGAATAGCTGCGCGCGCACGCTGTCGATCGTGGCGCGGGCCTGGCGGTAATTCGCCTCGTACATCTTGACGTTCTGGTTCGAGATCGCGACCCGCGATTCCAGATCGTTCAGGATGGGGTCGTTATAGATCGTCCACCAGGCATCCTTGGGCAGTTCCGCCATGGCCGGCTGGGCCTTTTCCCATCCGGGGGCCGGCACCAGCTCCTTGAACCGGGCGGAAACCTGGGCGGCGGGGCGGTGGTAGGACGGGCCGACCATGCAGCCTGCCAGCACCAGCGGGGACAGGACGGCGCCCAGCAGAAGGGCATGCCGGCGCGGCGCGCGGGCGCCGGGGCGGGATGAGGGGGCGATCGATGGGGAGCGCGGCAGGGACATCCGGGTCAGGCATCCTGTTGGGAAAGGGGACCCCGCCGGCCCTTCAGGGCGTTGGCCAGGGAACGATAATGGCGTCGGCACCACAGGCCGAAGCGGTCGAGATACAGATAGACGACAGGGGTGGTGTAGAGCGTCAGCGCCTGGCTGACGACCAGCCCGCCGACGATGGCGATCCCGAGCGGGCGCCGCAGCTCCGAACCGTATCCCTGGCCCAGGATCAGCGGCAGTGCCCCCAGGGCCGCGGCCAGCGTCGTCATCATGATCGGCCGGAAGCGCAGCAGGCAGGCGGCATGGATGGCCTGTGCCGCCGGCTGGCCGCGCCGCTCGGCGTCGATCGCGAAATCGACCAGCATGATGGCGTTCTTCTTCACGATGCCGATCAGCAGGATCACCCCGATCATCGCGATCAGCGAGAAATCCTCGCCCGCCAGGTCCAGCGCCAGGAGCGCGCCGATGCCGGCCGAGGGCAGGGTGGAGAGGATGGTCAGGGGGTGGACGTAGCTTTCGTACAGGATGCCCAGCACCATGTAGACCGCCGCCAGCGCGGCCAGGATCAGCAGCGGCTCGTTATTGACCGATTTCTGGAGTTGGCCGGCATTGCCGGCGAAGCTGCCATGGATGGTCGCGGGCATGTGCAGGCGCACCATTTCGGCGCTGACGATCTGGATCGCTTGTTGCAGGGGCACGCCGGTCGCGACGTTGAAGGAGACGGTCGCGGCGACCGACTGGCCCTGGTGATTGACGGAAAGCGGCGTCAGTTGCGAGGCGACGGTCGAGACGATGCCGATCGGGACCATCGTCTCGGAATTGGTCGAAACCGCCGATCCGTTGGATGCCGAGGTGCCGCCGGCCAGGCTGTTGGCGATCTGGTTGCGGAAGGACTGGCTGCTGAGGCTGGTGGCCTGGCTGGAGGTGGACGAGGCGGGGACCCGGATCGTGTTCGACCGTGTCCCGCCTCCGGCGGACCCGCCGGCGGTGCTGATCCAGGCCTGCTGGAGGCTGGCGGGGTCCTTCCAGAATTTCGGTTCGACCTCCATCACCACATGATACTGGTTCAGCGCGTTATAGATGGTCGATGCCGAGCGCTGCCCGTAGGCGTCGTACAGCGTATTGGCCACGAGCTGCGGCGTGATCAGCGTGCGCGCCGCCGTTTCGCGGTCGAGGGCCACATTGAGGGCCGAGCCGCCCCGCTGCACGTCCGACGAGACATCGGTCAGTTCGGTACGTTTCTGGAGTGCGGCGACCAGCTTGGGCATCCACGCATAGAGTTCGGTCGGTGCGTCGGATTGCAGCGTGTACTGGTAAGAGGCGTTGGACTGGCGCGCGCCCATCCGCAGCGCGCCGGGTGCCATGGTGTAGAAATGCGCGCCCACCATGTTGCGCAGGCTGGCGCCGATGCGGGCGATCGTGGTGCTGGGCGGCCCGGCGCGCTGCGATTTGTCCTTGAGCACGATGAACATGTTGGCCTGGTTGGACGAGCCGCGGCCGCCGGTGAAGCCGGTGATGGAAACGACGTCGCGATCCGTCATCACGGCCTTCTGGACCTCGTCGATCTTGCCGACCAGGGCCTGGAACGAGATCGACTGGTCGCCCTGCAGATGGCCCATCAGCATGCCGGTGTCGCTGTCGGGAAAGAAGCCCTTGGGCATGTGGATGAACAGCGCCACCATGAGCACGATGGTGCAGGGCAGCGACAGCAGTACCAGGCGCGGATGGGTCAGCGCGGCATCCAGCGTGCTGCCGTAACCCTGCTGCATGGCGTGCAGCATGCGTTCCAGCACGGTGGCGATGCGCGCCCAGAGGCGTCCCCAGGGGCCGGTGGCGGTTCGTGTCGTGTCGTGCGCGGGCAGGAACAGCGCCGCCATCATGGGCGTGAGGGTCAGCGACAGGATCATGGAGACGATGATCGTGATCGACATCGTCATCGCGAATTCGTGGAACAGCCGCCCCGCGACCCCGCCCAGCAGCAGGATCGGCAGGAAGACCGCGATCAGGGACATGGTGATCGAGAAGACGGTGAACGCGACTTCCTGCGCGCCCAGCAGCGTGGCTTCCAGCCGGCCCTTGCCCTCTTCAAGGTAGCGGCTGATATTCTCGATCACCACGATCGCGTCATCGACGACGAAGCCGGTGGAGACCGTCAGGGCCATCAGCGACAGATTGTCCAGCGAATAGCCCAGGAGTTCCATGGCCCCGAAGGTGGCGATGATCGATGTCGGCACCACGATGGCCGGGATCAGCGTCGTGCGCCCCGACCGCAGGAACACCAGCACCACCAGCACCACCAGAACGACCGAGATGATCAGGGTATACTGGGTGTCGGCCAGGGCGGCGCGGATGGTGACGGAACGGTCCAG
This sequence comes from Gluconacetobacter aggeris, assembly GCF_014174395.1. Classification (GTDB taxonomy): domain Bacteria; phylum Pseudomonadota; class Alphaproteobacteria; order Acetobacterales; family Acetobacteraceae; genus Gluconacetobacter; species Gluconacetobacter aggeris. The sequence continues at coordinate 422,911 of NZ_JABEQD010000002.1, read as the reverse complement.
GACGCTGTGCAGCTCGACATTGGGTGGAAGGGCGGCGCGCAGGGCGGGGATTTCGGCCTTGATCTGGTCGATGGTGCGAATGACGTTGGCGCCGGACTGGGCGAAGATGATCGCCAGGACCGCCGGCTGGCGGTTGTAATAGCCGGCGTTGCGCAGATCTTCGACGCCGTCATTGACGGCCGCCACGTCCGACAGGCGCACCGGCCGGCTGTTGTGATAGGCGATGATCAGGTCGCGATAGGCCTGGGCGTTGTGGGCCTGGTCGTTGGTGTCCAGCGTGTAGCGCGTGCCCTGCTGGTCGATGAAGCCCTTGGGCGTATGGGCGTTGGCCGAGGCCAGGGCCGCGCGCACGTCCTCGAACCCGATCCCGAACTTGTAGAGCGGCAGCGGATTCATCTCGACGCGCACCGCAGGCAGCGAGCTGCCGCCGACCTCGACCTCGCCCACGCCGCGGATCTGCGACAGATGCTGCTGCAGGACGTTGGATGTCAGGTCGTAGAGCTGGGACATCGTGCGCGTCTTCGATGTCAGCGCCAGGATCATGATCGGCGCGCCGTTGGGGTTCGCCTTGAAATAGCTCGGGTTCTGGCGCAGCGACGTCGGCAGGTCGGCGCGGGCGGCCTGCAATGCGGCCTCGACATCGCGGGCGGCGCCGTTGATGTCGCGGTTCAGCGCGAATTGCAGGGTGATCCGGACCTGGTTCTGCGTCGACTGGGACGTCATTTCCGTCAGGTCGGCAATCGCGCCCAGGCGCCGCTCCAGCGGGGCGGCGACGGAGCTTGCGATTTCCTCGGGGGAGCCGCCGGCCTGGCGGGCCTGGACCTGGATGACCGGGAAATCGACATTCGGCAGGTCGGCCACCGGCAGCGCCTGATAGCCGATGATGCCGGCGATCAGCAGCGCGATCGTCAGCAGCGTCGTCGCGACCGGTCGAAGGACGAAGAGCCGGACCGGATTCATATCGCGGTCTGTTGCGGCGGCGGCACGTTACGCGTCGTCGAACCGAAACGCCGCCGCAGGTCGAGGCTGATCCGATCCATCAGCAGGTAGATGACCGGGGTGGTGAACAGGGTCAGCAACTGGCTGAGCAGCAGGCCGCCGACGATGGCGATGCCCAGCGGACGGCGCAGTTCCGACCCGGTGCCGGTGCCGATGACCATCGGCAGCGCGCCCAGCATGGCGGCCAGCGTCGTCATCAGGATCGGCCGGAAGCGCAGCAGGGCGGCGTGGTGGATGGCCTTGATGGGCTCCATGCCCTCGACCCGCTCCGCTTCCAGCGCGAAGTCGATCATCATGATCGCGTTCTTCTTCACGATGCCGATCAGCAGGACGAGGCCGATGATGCCCATCACGCCCAGGCCGGCGCCGCTGAGTTGCAGGGCCAGCAGGGCGCCCACGCCCGCCGACGGCAGGGTGGAGAGGATGGTGATGGGGTGGATGAAGCTCTCGTACAGGATGCCCAGCACGATATAGACCGCGACCAGGGCCGCCAGGACCAGCCACATCTCGTTGCCCAGGCTGTTGCGGAAGGCCGCCGCCGTGCCCTGGAACGAGGTCTGGAAGCTGGCCGGCAGGTGCAGGCTGCTCTCGACCCGGTCGATCGCATTCGTGGCCTCGCCCAGCGAATAGCCCGGCGCGACGTTGAACGAGATGGTGGTGGCCGGGAACTGGCCGACATGGGTGATCAGCAGCGGCGCGGTGCTGCGGGTGACGGTGGTGACGGCGCGCATCGGGACCAGGCCCGAGGTCGGCGCGCGGGTCGGGCCCGAGGTGCTGCTGCCCGAATTGCCGCCGATGCCCGGCAGGTACAGCTTGTCGAGCGACGCGAGGTCTTTCTGGAAGGCCGGATCGGCTTCCAGGATCACGCGATACTGGTTGGACTGCGTGTAGATGGTCGAGATCTGGCGCTGGCCGAACGAATCGTACAGCACGTTGTCGATCGTCTGCGGGGTGATCGAGTACCGCGCGCCGGTGGTGCGGTCGAGCGTCACATGGGCCACCAGCCCTTCGGCCTGGAGGTCGGACGTGACGTCGGACAGGGCCGGTTCGCGGCGGAGGGCGGCGATGACCGTGGGCACCCAGGTGCGGAACTGGTCGTAATCGGGATTTTCCAGCAGGAACTGATACTGGGTGGCCGAGACCGTCGTATCCAGCGACAGGTCCTGCACCGGCTGGAGATACAGGCTGGCACCGGGGATGTCGGCGGTTTCCTGCTGGATGCGGGCCGCGATCCGGGCGGCGGTCTCGGACCGGTCGTCATGCGGGCGCAGGTTGATCAGGAAGCGTCCCTGGTTCAGCGTGACGTTCTGCCCGTCGACGCCGATGAAGGAGGACAGGCTGACGACATCCTTGTCCTGCAGGATGCGCTGGCCCAGCTCCTGCTGGTGGGCCGCCATCGCATCGAAGGACGTGGATTGCGCCATGACCGAGATGCCCTGGATCACGCCGGTATCCTGCACCGGGAAGAAGCCCTTGGGGATCGACCAGGCCAGCAGGCCGGTCAGGCCCAGCGTGGCGACGAAGATGGCCAGCGTCAGCTTCTGGTGGCGCAGCACGACCGTCAGGGCCCGGCCGTAGGCCGCGATCACTGCCTCGGTCCAGCGTTCGACGGCGGCGGACCATCCATGCGCGTCCGGACCGTGCGGACGCTCGCTGAGCAGGCGGGCGCACATCATCGGCACCAGGGTCAGCGAGACCACCGCCGACAGCACGATCGTCACCGACAGGGTGATGGCGAATTCATGGAACAGGCGGCCGACCACGTCGCCCATGAACAGCAGCGGGATCAGCACCGCGATCAGCGAGACGGTCAGCGAGATGATGGTGAAGCCGATCTCGCCGGCGCCCTTCAGCGACGCCGTCATCCGGTCGTCGCCCATTTCGATGTAGCGGGCGATGTTCTCGATCATCACGATGGCGTCGTCGACGACGAAGCCGGTCGCGATGGTCAGGGACATCAGCGAGAGATTGTCCAGCGAGAAGCCCATCAGATACATGATCGCCAGCGTGCCGATCAGCGACAGCGGGACCGACAGGCTGGGGATGATCGTCGCCGGCACGTTGCGCAGGAAGACGAAGATCACCGCGACCACCAGCACCATCGCCAGCACCAGCTCGAACTCGACATCGGCCACCGAGGCGCGGATGGTGGTCGTGCGGTCGGTCAGCGGCGTGATGGTGATGCCCGGCGGCAGGGCCTGGCGCAGTTGCGGCAGGGCGTATTTGATGTTGTCGACCACCGAGATGACGTTGGCGCCCGGCTGGCGCTGCACGTTCAGGATCAGGGCCGGCGTGGTGTTGGACCAGGCGGCGAGCTGGGTGTTCTCGGGACCCTGGACGACGGTGGCGACGTCACGGATGCGGATCGGGCCGCTGTTCTGGTAGGCGATGACCTGGTTGAGCAACTGGTCGACGCTGGCGATCTGGCCGTCGACGCGCAGGGTGGACGCGCGCTGCGCGCCATCGAAGGTGCCGGTGGGCGAATTGACGTTGACGTTGCCGATCGTGGTGCGGAGCGTGTCCATGTCCAGGCCGAACGAGGTCAGCTTGGGCACGTTGACGCGCACGCGGATGGCCTTGCGGTTGCCGCCCGACAGGGTGACCAGGCCGACGCCGGAGATCTGGCTGATCTTCTGCGCCAGGCGGGTGTAGACGTAATCCTCGACCTCGGTCAGCGGCATCGTCTTGGAGGTGATGCCCAGCGTGAGGACCGGGGTGTCGGCCGGGTTGACCTTGGCGTAGATCGGGGGGGCCGGCAGGTCGGTGGGCAGCAGCATCTGCGCCTGGTTGATCGCCGCCTGGACTTCCTGCTCCGCCACGTCCATCGACATGGTCAGGCCGAAGCGCAGCGTGACGATCGAGGCGCCGCCGGAGGATTGCGACGTCATCTGGTCCAGGCCCGGCATCTGGCCGAACTGGGTTTCCAGCGGCGCGGTCACCGACGTGGCCATGACGTCGGGCCCGGCGCCGGGATAGAAGGTCTGGACCGTGATGGTCGGATATTCGACCTGCGGCAGCGCCGAGACCGGCAGGAAATGATAGCCCAGCAGACCCGCCAGCATGATGGCGAGCATCAGCAGCGTGGTGGCGACCGGGCGTTCGATGAACAGGCGGGACGGATTCACGCACGGCTCTCCGGCTGAAGGCGACGGGTCTGATGTCGGGCCGGAATCACGGCTGGGGCTGCCCGCCGGATGTGCCGCCAGAGGGGTTGCCAGAGGGGCTGCCAGAGGGGCTGCCGGTGGTATCGCCCTGTCCCGCCGTATCGTGGCGGCGGTGATGGCGGCCCTGGCCGGCCGCCGGGGCGGCCGTGTCGCCGCCCTGGGTGGCGGTGGCGTCGCTCGCGGCCGGGATCGTGACCTTTGCGCCGGCATGCAGATGGTCGGTGCCGTCGGTCACGACGGACTCGCCTTCCTTCAGCCCGCTGGTCACGACCACGCTGTCGCCGTGCGAGGTGCCGGTCCTGATGTCGCGGACCTCGACGGTGCTGTCGGGCTTGACGACATAGACGAACGATCCGTTCGGCCCTGTCTGCACCGCGTTGGTCGGGAGCAGCAGCACGTCATGCTCGGTATTGACCAGCAGGTGCGCGTTGACGAACTGGTTCGGGAACAGGGTCTCGTCCTGGTTGGGGAAGATCGAGCGCATCTTGACCGTGCCCGTCGCGGTGTCGATCTGGCTGTCCAGCACGCTGACGGCGCCGTCGGCGATCTTGCGCGTGTTGGTGCTGTCCCAGGCTTCGACCGGCAGGGAGACGCCGCTGCGGAGCCGGTCGGCCACCCGGCCCAGCTCGGTCTCCGGCAGGGTGAAGATCACGGAGATCGGCTGCATCTGGGTCAGGATGACCAGGCCGTTGGTCTGGCCGGCGGTGATGTAGTTGCCCATGTCCACCTGGCGGATGCCGACGCGGCCATCCACCGGGGCGATGACGTGGCAGTAGGTGATCTGGAGCTTCTCGTTGTCGACCTGGGCCTGGTCGACCTTCACGGTGCCTTCGAGCTGCGCGACCTTGTATTGCTGGTCGACGGCGGTCTGGGCCGCGATGCTGTTCTGGCGGATCAGGCGCTGATAGCGGGCATTATCCACCCTTGCCTGCTGTAGCTGCGCCATGTCGGACGCCAGTTGTCCTTCGTACTGGGCCAGCAGGACTTCGTAGGGCCTGGTGTCGATCAGTGCCAGGAGGTCGCCCTTCCTGACGTGCTGGCCCTCGGTGAACAGCACCTGCATCAGGTAGCCGTCGACGCGCGACTGGACCGTGACGTTGGTGATCGGGATCACGGTGCCCAGCTCGGTCAGTTCGACCGGCATGTCGCCCTTGTGTACGGTGGCGACCGCGACCGGCTGGACGTCCGCCGCCATCTGGCGGGCGTGGCGCCCGCCGCTGCCGCTCTGGCCGTGCGGCCTGAGGAAGGCCGCCGCGATGACGGCGGCGCCGACCAGCGCCGTGCCCCAGAGCAGGAGGCGGCGGCGCGATTTCTTCCCGGCGCTGCCCTGCCGGCCGGGCCCTGTCGATTGCTGAGTGGGCAGGTCGGACGGGTCCAGAGTCGGTTTGTCCATGGTCGTCGGGTCTTCCTCAATCCAATGACGTCGGGCACGTCGGGCGTGCGATTTGTGGCGGCAGTGTTAGCAGCTACGCGAAAAAAAAGTGCCTAAATCCTTGCTTAGGAAACCGTCTAGAAATGTAACAATTTTCGACGCGCGCCAACCGTCTGCCGTATGTTTTCGGCGGATGGCGCCGTCTATTCCATCGGTGGCGGGATCGTGATGCCCGCGATAGCGTGCCATCCGGGCCGGATGATCCGGCCCGCCCGGCGGCGGGGTGCGCAACCGGGCGGTATTCGATCCGTTTCCATAAGACAGGCCCCCGCGCGGGGCGGGTTCGTTTGGAGGAGTAAAAGGCATGACGGAATCCGGTAACGAAACGTTTGTCGAGAAGGCAAAGGGCGCCATCGAAGAGGGGACCGGCCGCCTGAAGGACGCGGCGGGTGGCCTGACGGGCGATCTGGGCATGCAGGCGGAAGGCAAGGTCGATCAACTGAGCGGCATGGCGCGTCGCGAATTCGCCGAATTGTACGAAGAGGGCGAAGGCAAGGTGGAGAAGGCCGTGCTGTTCGTGCAGGACCGGCCTTTGCTGTCGGTGGCGATCGCGGCCGTCGTCGGGCTTCTGGCCGGGTTGATCCTGCTGCCGCGCCGGGCGGCGAAGAGCTGAAATCCCGCCGGCCCGAGTCCCTGGCGGAGACGATTTTTTCCGTTTGAAAGGACTCGGCACGGAATCAGCATCTTGCGCAACATGATGTAAAGATGGTTTCCATCCCTTCAGGACGTGATTCGGTGTGCGAATCGGGCGACAGGCGCCCGGCTCGGCCCGGTTCGGGATGGGGTGGATGCCGGATTACACGCGCGAGGCGCAGCATGGGGGCCGGGTCGCCGGAGTGGATGAAGTGGGCCGTGGCCCGCTGGCGGGCCCGGTCGTGGCGGCCGCGGTGATCTTCGACGGCGGCGTGCCGGACCGGCTGGTCCCTCTGCTGGACGATTCGAAGAAGCTGTCTTCCGTGGCACGGCAGCGCGCCTATGTCGCGCTGCGTGGCGCCCGGGGGGTGCATGTCGCGGTTGCCGCGGCCTCGGTCGCCGAGATCGCGCGCCTGAATATCCTCCATGCCGCCTTTCTGGCGATGCGGCGCGCTGTCGCGCGCCTGCCTGTCCGGCCGGACATGGTGCTGGTGGATGGAAACGCCGCCCCCGATTTCGGGTGCCGGACGGAATGTGTCGTGGGTGGGGACGGCGAAAGCCTGTCGATCGCGGCGGCGTCGATCGTGGCCAAGGTGGTGCGCGACCGGCTGATGGAGCGCCTGGCCGTCCGCTGGCCCGCCTATGGGTGGGAGCGCAATGCCGGCTACGGCACCGCCGAGCATCGTGCGGCGTTGTGCGATGTCGGCACCACACCGCATCATCGCGCGGCGTTCGGCACCGTCCGGCAATTGTCGCTGGGCCTGCCCGTCGATGGCGGCGAAGCAGCCTGGGGTGTGTCATGAGCGGCGCGGTGATGATGGAACTGCCCCTCGACCAGATCCTGCGCGGGGATTGCATCGAGCTGATGCAGACCCTGCCGAGCGGGTCGATCGACTGTATCTTCGCCGATCCGCCCTATAACCTCCAATTGCGTGGAGAGCTGCGCCGCCCCGACGACAGCGTCGTGGATGGGGTGGACGATGATTGGGACAAGTTCAGCGACCTTGCGGAATATGATCGCTTTACCCGGGCCTGGCTGGGCGAGGCGCGCCGCCTGCTGCGCAAGGACGGCACGATCTGGGTGATCGGGTCGTATCACAATATCTTCCGGATCGGCGCGATCCTGCAGGATCTGGGCTTCTGGATCCTGAACGACGTGATCTGGCGCAAGTCGAACCCGATGCCGAATTTCCGGGGGCGGCGCTTCACCAATGCCCATGAGACGCTGATCTGGGCGGCGCGGGGGGCCGACAGCCGCTATCGCTTCAACTACCAGGCGATGAAGGCGCTGAACGACGACGTGCAGATGCGCTCGGACTGGTACCTGCCGCTGTGCACGGGCGGCGAGCGGCTGCGCAATGCCCATGGGCTGAAGCTGCATCCGACCCAGAAGCCCGAAAGCCTGCTGCATCGGGTGCTGGTCGCCTCGACCAATGTGGATGACATCATCCTCGACCCATTTGCCGGCACGGGCACGACGACGGCGATGGCGCGGCGTCTGCGCCGCCGCTTTATCGGGATCGAGCGCCATCCGGACTATGCCGAAGCCGCGATCGGGCGTGCCCGGCGCGAACGCCCGGTGCCCCTGGACAGTGTGCTGACGACGCCTGCCCGGCGCGAAACGCCGCGTGTGCCCTTCGGCAGCCTGGTCGAACGGGGCCTGCTGCCGGCCGGAACGACGGTATATGACCGGCATCAGCGCGTATCGGCCACCGTGGCGCCCGATGGCACGCTTGTCAGCGGCACGCAGCGCGGATCGATCCACAAGCTGGGGGCGCTGCTGACCAATGCCCCGTCCTGCAATGGCTGGACGTTCTGGCATCTGCTGCGCGAGGGGCAGATGGTTCCGCTGGATGTCTTGCGGACCGAGATCCTGTCGCAGGATAGCGCGGCGAGCTGAACGCCTGGCTGGCCATGGGCTCCGGGTTTGGTTACCCCTTGGGATCAATTGACCCCAAGGGGTAAGACGACCCTGAAACGGCGTGTCAGCCGCCGCCGAAGCCCAGGAAGCCGATTTCGGGGCGGGGGGTGCCGTTGTCGCGGGGGGCGGTGCGGCTGTTCGCCACCATCACGCCCGATCGGGACCCGTGGCTGGTGCCGTCGATGGTCAGGTGGCCGCTGCCATTCCGCATGGTGATGCCGGAATGGGTGGACGAGGCCGCGATGACGTGCTCGTCGTCCAGCGTGCGGAGCGACAGCAGCAGGAAGGTGATGTCGTTGCGGTTCAGGTCGATCGCCATGTCCAGCGGCGTCTGGCCCAGGACATTATGGCCTTCCATGTCGGCGCCACGATTCAGGGCTTCCTTGGCCGCGCCGAGGCTGCCGCGATTGATGGCGTCGAACAGGGCGGCGGTCGGGTTCAGGTCGCCATTGGCATGGCCGCTGACTTCCTCGTTCGCCTCGGCGCCGGGGAGGGCGGCCGGCGGGGCGGCCGCGCGTGCGGCGCGCCGTGCCTCGGCCTGCTTCGCCGCGTCGGCGGCGTCGGCTTCGGCCTCATCGTCGTCCGATTGGGCATAGGCGAAATGCGTCGGGGCCATGATGACCGCGCTGCCGGTCAGCAGCGTGAGGAAGAGAAGGCGGATACCTGTTCTGACAATCATTATTCGTCTCAGTAACATTCGTCTCGATGACAGGCGCGACCTGTTCGGGGCGGATGCGGACCGCCCGATATGGACCGGCTTGCCGGACGCGTACCCGGCCCCCTTCCATAATCCAGATCAGGCCGCGATGCGATGGAAATCGCAGGATCGCGAGTCTTGTTGCCATCGGGCTGCGGTGGCAACGCGGTTCAGCGGCCCTCGCGCCACCAGCCCGTCAGCAGGAGGGAGGCGGCCAGCGCCAGCACCAGCCAGGCCGGCAGGAGCGGGCTTGCGGTTCGGCCGGTGATCAGCCGGGCGTCGCGCCGGGGAAAGCCGATCCAGTCCGAGCCCGCCACGCGGCCCGACGCCGGGGGATGCAGCGCGGGCAATTGGAGATGGTCCGGATCGTCCCCAAGCCAGAACACGCCGCCGCCCGTCTGGCCGGCGAGCGGAGCCGTGACCGTCGCCGTGGCCCGCAGGTCCGACCATTCCTCCGGATCGTCCTGGGCGGGGGCGGCGAAGGCGCGGTGCGTCCCGTCATCGGCCATCCAGATGCCCTGCCGGGTCGCCGGCGCATCGGCCTGGGACAGGCCGATGCCGGTGGCATGCAGCGGCACCTGGTGCGTGGTGCCGTCGGGCGCGGTGATGGTGACCGCACGCGGGGCGACGGGGGCGGCGGTACGGCGGGTCACGACGATCCGGCCGTCGGTGATGGTGGCCGTGAGCTGTTCCTCCTCCAGCTCCGGCTCCTTCATCAGCCAGTGCGAGACGTGCCGCAGCAGTTCGGATTGCGGGCCGCCGCCGCCCTCGCCATGCGACCAGAGCCAGATCTGGTCGGACAGGAGGAAGGCGACGCGGCCCCGATCCACCCGGTCCAGCACCAGCAGCGGGGTGTGGTTCGGGCCGTCCATCAGGACCTGTCCGTGGACGGAATCGGTCCGCAGGACCCGGTACCATGGTCCCCATTCGGCATCGTGCCCGTCCGGCGCGCTGCCGCCGCCCGGCAGGCCCGCCGTGACGGGGTGGCGGTGGCCGGCAGCCGTGAGGGCGGGGCGGAAGCGCTGTTCCGTCAGCCCGCCCTCGGCCGGGACATGGGCCGGCAGGATGTCGCCCAGCGGCGTATCCTGCAAAGATCCCGGGCCCAGGAATTCGGGGCCGCCGATCAGCAGCAGGCCGCCGCCGTCGCGCACATACCGGGCGATGTTCTCCAGATAGGCGCGGGGCAGGATGGCGCGGTTCTCGAACCCGTCCAGGATGATCAGGTCGAACTGGCTGATCTTCTCCTGGAACAGTTCGCGCACCGGGAAGGCGATCAGCGCGAGGTCGGACAGCGGCGTGCCGTCATCCTTGTCGGGCGGGCGCAGGATGGTGAAATGCACCAGGTCGACCGACGGGTCGGCCTTCAGCAGGCGGCGCCAGACCCGCTCGCCCTGGTTGGGGGTGCCCGAGACCAGCAGCACGCGCAGCCGGTCGCGCACCCCGTTGATCCGCACCACGTCCTGATTGTTGGCGGTCGAGACTTCACCCGCGAGGGCCGAGACCGACAGGCCGACCAGCATCGGGCCGGGATGGGTGACGGGCAGGGTGATGTCCTGCGGCTGGCCGACGCGGACGCTCCGGTGCAGCGGGGGTTCGCCGCCGCGATCCAGCGTCAGCTCGACCTCGGCACCGGTATCGGGGTGGGGGCCCAGATCGTCCACCTGCACCCGCAGCGTCGCGGTCTGGCCGACGATGGCGTAGGGGGGCGCCTGGAGGATGCGCAGCCGGCGGTCCGTTTCCTCGCCCTTTGCCGCCAGCAGTACATGCAGCGGAAGAATTGTGTGCCGGCCGCCGGAATCGGCGGGGTGCAGCCGTTCGGGCACCTGTGCCGGGGTGTCGTGGACCTGTCCGTCGGTCAGCAGGATGGCGCCGGCCAGCCGGGCCGGCGGAATGTCGGCCGCCGCCTGGTCCAGGGCCGCGAACAGGCGGGTGCCCTGGCCGTGGCCGTCGCGCACGGTCACGGTGCGCAGGGTCAGCCCCGGCACATGCGCGACCTCGGCCTGGAGGCGTTCGGCCGCCTGGCGGGCGATGGCGGCGCGCTGTCCCACGCCCATGGAGGAGGACTGGTCGACCACCAGGATGGCGGTTTCGGGCAGGGCTTGCCCGGTTTCGCTGATGCGTTCCGGGCCGGCCAGCCACAGCAGGACGATGGCCGCCGCCGCCGCGCGCCACAGCGTGCCGCGCGCCCGGCGCAGCAGGCCGGCCAGCAGGAGGAGCGTGGCCAGGAGCGCCAGCGCGTAGAGCAGCCAGGAGGGCAGCAGCGGCGAGAAGGACGTCATGTGCCGCAGGGTGGTCAGGTCGGGCATGGTCATTCCCCCAGCCGCCGCAGCAGGGCGGGCACATGGACCTGATCCGCCTTGTAATTGCCCGTCAGGGCATAGAGCACGGCATTGACGCCGAACCGGTAGGCGGTGACGCGTTGGGTGGCTCCGTCCGGTACCGTGGCGTAAGGCGTGTTGCCCTGCTCGTCGACGGCCCAGGCATGGGCCCAGTCGCTGGAGCCGATGATGACCGGGCTGACGCCGTCATTGGCGCTGTCGCCCTCGCGCGCCACCCAGACGGGCAGCCCGTCATAGCGGCCGGGGAAACTGTGCAGCAGGTAGAAGGTGTGGGCCAGCACGTGCCGGTCGGTCAGCCGGGTGAGGGGGGGCACGTCCAGCCCCCTGGTCATGCGGCGCAGCGCGGCCGCCGTGCCGGGGGCCTGGGCGGCGAAGCCGGCGCCCTGCGGGGCGTCGGTGCCGGGAGCCGTGGGATCGACGCCCTGGCTGTCGATCAGCAGGATGCCGCCATGGCGCATATAGGCGTTCAGCGCCGCCGTGCGCGCCGGGTCGATCATCGCATCGGCTGCGACCGGCCAGTAGAGCATCGGATAATAGGACAGATCGTCGCGGCCCGGCACCACGCCGTCCGGATGGCCCAGCACGGCGGAGGTTCGGGCGTTGGTGTAGTCCGACAGGCCCTGCAGCCCCTCGCGCGACACGGCGTCGAGATCGGCATGGCCGGTCAGGATATAGCCCAGCCTGGTTTCAAGGGCCGCGCCGGGCACGCCATCGGGCGCCGATTGGGCGCGGGCGGGGGAGGACAGGGTGGCCAGCAGCAGGGCGCCCGTCAGGGCAGCCCGTCCGGCCGGGAGGCGGCCGGCCCGCAGCAGCAGGGTCAGCACCGCGTCCAGCGCCAGCAGCAGCAGGGCGGCGGCGACCAGCCAGGGGCCCAGCGCGCGGTCGCGGGGCTGGCCACCCAGCGTGACTTCGTGGCCGATCGTGGCCTGGGCGGCGAGCGGGCCGATCGCGTCGCCCAGGTTCAGGGCGCGGCGGCTGGCGCGCGGGCCGTACAGGCCGGGCGGATGGGCGGGAGAGGGGGGCGTGGCCCCGAATGCGTCGGCCGGGAGGGCCCGCGCGGCGGGTGGGGGCGGGCTGAGGACCGCGTCGGCATCCAATGTCATGTAGGGGGCGAGCAGGCTGTGGTCGGCCGGGGCGTCGACGCCGACCGAACGTTCGGCCAGCCGGCGCAGCATGTCGACGAACAGGCCGGAGAGCGGCAGGTTCGACCATTCGGCCGTGCTGGTGACGTGGAAGAGCACGATTTCACCCGTGCCGAGCGCGGCATGGGTGACCAGGGGCGTGCCGTCGGTCAGGCGGGCCCAGCTATGGGTGGCCAGATCGGCCGCCGGGCGGGCCAGGACCTGGCGCGAGACCGTGACATCGGTGGGAACGGTCAGGCCGTGGAAGGGGGAATCGTCGGGGAATGGGGCCAGATGTTCCGGCTTGCCCCAGGACATCGCGCCGCCGAGCTGGCGTTCGCCCGCCATCAGCGGCACGGGCAGCAGGGCGTCGGGCAGGGGGGATGAGGGGACACCCGCATCCGCGATGCTGTCGGGGGCGGTGGGGCCGTGGTCCGGGCTGCCGTTCAGGAGGGGGCCGGCGAAGCGGATCAGCATCCCGCCCTTGCGCACCCATTCGGTGACGGCACGGCGGGTTTCGGGACTGTCCAGCGCGCCGTCGGGTGCGATCAGGATCGAGAGCGGACGGGCCAGCAGCGTGGCGGCCGGGCCCTCGCGCAGTTCGGCGGTCGGGGACAGGGCGCGGCGGAGGTAGAACAGCGTGCCCATCAGGGGCGTATCGGTGCCGGCGACGCCGATCAGCCCGACCGGGCGGCGCCGGTCGCCCTCGTCCAGCAGGCGCACGCCGGCCGGGCCCTGCATGTCGCGCAGGACCAGCCGGCCGATCCGGTTGCGCAGTTCGGCGGGCAGCGCCACCTCGGCCGTGCCCTGCCGGGCGCCGGCCGCGACGGGTACCGGTACCAGCGACAGGACACCGCCATCGGTGGCTTCGGCCCGCACCGTCAACTGGCGCGGATGGGGCGAGGGCAGGGTGCTGACGGCGACGTGCAGGTGCTGGTCGCCGGCTACGGGGGCGGGCGTCAGGACCGCGATCGTCGCATCGCGGTCGATCAGGGTTTCGACGGGGCCGAGTGTGGCCAATGCGGCGGCGAAGGCGGGGTCTTCGGCAGCGGCCAGCCCGTCGGAGACATAGGCCACCCGCCCGTGCCACCCGCTGGCGGCCAGGTCGCGCAGGGCCTGTACCGCGGCGGCGCGGTCGGTCGGCCAGGGCATGGGGCGGGAGGAATCCAGCATGCCGCGCAGCAGGGACGGTGGCGTCGGCGCGCCGATGGACGGGGCCTCGCCGGCCGGTCCCGGTGCGGTCGTCAGCAGGCGGACGGGGTGGGTTGTGCGATCCAGCAGGGCGTCGATGGCCGCCAGGCGCCGGGGCCAGTCCGGCACGGCGGCCCAGCCATTGTCGAAGACCACGAGCAGGTTGGTATCCGGGCCGCCGGGCGCGGGCTGGCCGGCGCGGTCCTGGCGGAGGACCGGGCCGGCCAGACCGACGATCAGCGCCGCAAGGGCCGCGCAGCGCAGCAGCAGCAGCCAGAGCGGGGCGGTGGCGGCCTGCGTGACCCGGGTCCGCAGGCCGCGCAGCAGCATGATGGCGGGGAAGGCGCGGCGCTGGGGCGGCGGCGGCAGGGTGCGCAGCAGCAGCCACAGCACCGGCAGGATGGCCAGCGCCGCCAGCAGCCAGGGAAGCTGGAAGATCATGGGCGCTCTCCCCGCCCCGACAGGGCGGCGTGCAGGGCCAGCAGGGCTTCTTCCGGCCGCTGGCCGGTCGCGTGGCGGATCAGCAGATGGCCGTTGGTGCGGCACAGATCGGCCAGGGCCGCCTGATGGCGGGCATAGGCGTCGCGATAGGCGCCGCGCACCTGTTCGACGCCGGAAAGGGTCAGCGTGTCCTCGCCTTCCAGGCCGGAAAAGCGGACATGTCCCGCGTAAGGCAAGTCGGCTTCGGCCGGGTCGTTGACCAGCAGGAGCAGGGCCCGGGCCGGACGCGCCGTCAGGCCGCGCAGCAGCGCCGCCATGGCCGGCAGCCCGCACAGCCCGTCGCCCACCAGCACCACCCGCGCGTGGCGGGGCACCTGCTGCGGATGCGGCAGGTTGGTATCCTCCGGGTCATGCGCCATGGTCCGCATCAGGGCGACCGCCAGCCGGTCCAGCGCCGCCCGGCCGCCGGGGGGGATGTCGACCGGTTCGCCCGGCGTCAGCAGGCGCACGCGTTCGCCCTGGCGCAGCAGCAGCGCGCCCAGCGCCAGGGTCAGCAGGATGGCGCAGTCGGATTTCAGCGGGAGCGCCGGGGCGGAGCGCCAGCGCATCGAGGCGCTGGGGTCGCACCACAGGCAGACGGTCTGGGCGGCTTCGGCCTCGGTTTCCCGGACATAGGCGCGGCTGCCGCGGGCCGACTGGCGCCAGTCGATGCGCGTGACCGGCTCGCCGGGCTGGGCGGGGCGGAACTGCCAGAAATCCTCGCCCGGGCCGGCCTGGCGGCGCCCATGGTGGCCGGCCGCCACGGTCGCGGCGATGCGCTGGGCCGACAGGATCAGCGCGGGCATGCGCGCGGCCAGGTTTTCCGCCGCCGCCAGCGGGACGGCGGCCGCGCGCATGCCGGCGTCTGGCGTGTCCGTTGCCGGGACGTGCCGTGCCGGCGCGCGGCCCAGGGCGTGGCGCATGATAAAGGCGGCCGCGCGGCCGGGCAGGGAGGGGGGCCGCGTCATCGCGACGGTCAGTCCAGCGTGCGGAGCAGGCCGTCGATCAGGTCCGGCAGGCGCCGGTTCTCGGCCCGGGCGGTGAAGGTCAGGGACATGCGGTGGGCCAGGACCGGCTGGGCCAGGGCGGCGATATCGTCGATGCTGGGCGACAGGCGGCCGTCGAGCAGCGCGCGGGCGCGGGTGGCCAGCATCAGTGCCTGCGCGGCGCGCGGGCCGGGGCCCCAGGCCACGGAGTCGCGGATGGTGGCATCCTGCGTCGTTTCCGGCCGGGCGGCGCGGACCAGGCGCACGATGGCGTCCACCACACGGTCGCCGACCGGCAGGGCGCGGACCAGGCGCTGGGCCTCGACCAGGTCGCGGTCGGTCAGCACGGGGCGGGGCACCACGTCCTGGCTGCCGGTGGTGGCCAGCAGCATGGCGCGTTCGGCGGCCTCGTCGGGGAAGCCGAGCGGGATCTGGAGCATGAAGCGGTCGAGCTGGGCCTCGGGCAGCGGATAGGTGCCTTCCTGCTCGATCGGGTTCTGGGTGGCGAGGACGTGGAACGGATGGGGCAGCCTGTGGTCGGTGCCCGCGATGGCGACCCGGTGTTCCTGCATGGCCTGGAGCAGGGCGGACTGGGTGCGGGGGCTGGCGCGGTTGATTTCGTCGGCCATCAGCAACTGGCAGAAGACGGGACCGGGGACGAAGCGGAAGCTGCGGCGGCCGTGCTCGTCCTCGTCCAGGATCTCGCTGCCGGTGATGTCGGACGGCATCAGGTCGGGCGTGAACTGCACGCGGCGGGCTTCCAGGCCCAGCACCGTTCCCAATGTCGTGACCAGCAGGGTCTTGCCCAGCCCGGGCGCGCCGACCAGCAGCGTATGGCCGCCGGCCAGGATGCTGGTCAGGGTCTGGTCGATGACCGTGCGCTGGCCATGGATGACGCGGCCGATTTCGGCCCGCGCCGCCTGGAGCAGCCCGCCCAGGCGTTCGGCCTGCGCGAGGTCGGCGGTGGCATCCGATGCCGCAAAGGGGGGCAGGCCCGGCGCGGTGCCGGAGGCTGAGGGCAGGGCGTCCGATATCGTCATGCGTTCAATCTGACAGGTCTGGGGGTTTCATCAAGTCGGGGATGATCCCTATATCGGGGGTCGGATGATTCAACAGGCGTGGGTTATGCATTTGGCTGACGATCTGAACAGGCACGCCGTGGCGTCTTTCGAGAGTGTCGGATGTTCCGCGCGACGCGCCGTCGCGTCCGCGCCGTCGTCATGCGGGGCGTTGCCGTTCCGGATACAGCGCGACGGGACGTGGCTTTATCGCGGCACGCCGATCCGTCGCAAGCCGATGGTCTGCCTGTTCGCGTCGGTGCTGACCCGTGATGCCGAGGGGGCGTACTGGCTGCAGACGCCGACCGAGCGCGGCACGATCGAGGTCGAGGACGTGCCGTTCGTGGCGATGGAGCTGCATTGGAGCGGTTGCGGGCGTGATCAGGTCCTGTCCTTTCGCACCAATGTCGACCTGGTGGTCTGTGCCGGGCCGGACCATCCGATCCTGGCCGAATGGGATGTTCCCTGCGAGGAATGCGGCAGCGGCCCGGTTCCCTACCTGCATGTACGCGATGGCGCCGGAGCCTATCCGATCCAGGCCCGGATTGCCCGTTCGGTCTATTACGAACTGGCGGCCCTCGCGGTTCCCGGCACCTGTCGCGGCGCGCCGTGCCTGGGCGTGTGGAGCCAGAATGTCTTCTTTCCCCTCTCGTGCCTGCCGGGCGGAGAGGGGAGCTGACACGCGGCGAGGAGCCGGCCGGCGAACTGGCGGACCGGCTGGCGGCGCTGCCGCCGGACATACGCCATGGGCTGGGGCGGCTGTGGGGGCTGCTGCCGGAGGCGCGGCTGGTCGGCGGGGTTGTGCGCGACCTGCTGGCCGGCCGGACGGTGGCCGATATCGACATGGCCACGCCGGAACCGCCCGAGCGCGTGCAGGCCATCCTGACCGCGGCCGGGATCAAGGTCGTGGCCACCGGACTGGCCCATGGCACGGTGACGGCCGTGATCGCCGGCCGGCCGTACGAGATCACGACCCTGCGCCGGGACGAACGGACGGACGGGCGGCACGCGGTCGTGGCCTGGACCGGCGACTGGAGGGAAGACGCGGCCCGGCGGGATTTCACGATCAACGCGATGTCCTGCGACCGTTACGGCGTGGTGCATGATAATTTCGGCGGCCGGATGGATCTGGCGGCCGGACGGGTGCGTTTTGTCGGGGACGCGTCGGCGCGCATTCGCGAGGATGCATTGCGGGTGCTGCGCTTTTTTCGTTTCCATGCCCGCTATGGGCGGGGTGTGCCGGATGCGGAGGCGATGGGCGCGATTGCGGCGCTGCGCGACCATCTGTCCCGGCTCTCGGCCGAGCGGGTGTGGTCGGAGCTGCGGCGCATCCTGGTCGGCCCCGGTGTGGTGGCGACCCTGGAACTGATGGATACATGCGGCGTGCTGGCCTGCCTGCTGCCGGAAGGGTGCGACCTGCCGGCGCTGGGACGGCTGATCGGGACCGGTGCGCCGGATGATGCGGTGCTGCGGCTGGCGGTGCTGGCGCGGGCGGCGCCGGACGTACTGGCCGGCCGCCTGCGCCTGTCGCGGGCCGAGACGGCGGCGCTGGCGGCGATCCGGTCGGGGAACCTGCCCGACCCGGCGATGGATGAGGATGGACGTCGCCGCCTGCTGGCCGAAGAGCCCGCCCAGGCGCTGGTCGGGCGGAGCTGGCGGGTCCAGGCGGAGCGGCTGGGGACGCGTTCGCCCGCATGGGATGCGTTGCGTGCCGACCTGCTGGCCCGCGCGCGGCCGGTCTTTCCGCTTGCGGGGCGGGACCTGATGCAGGCCGGCATGGCGCCCGGCCCCCGTATGGGGCAGGTGCTGGAGCAGGTTCGCGCATGGTGGCTGGCGGGCGGATGCCGCGCCGGGCGGCGGGAGTGCCTGGCCCATCTGGAGCGGCTGGTGGCCGGCCCTGCCTGATCCCGGGCGCTGGGCGTTGCTTTCTTTGTCACCCATGGCTTGGTAAAGGGCTGCATGAACGTCGTTTCGTCCCGGACCCCGGTTTCCGCCCCGCCCGTGCCGCCGCCGGTCCGGCCCACGGGCACTGATGTGCGTGAGCGGGGCATGGACCTGCTGCGGCGGGTGTGGCGCGAGGATGTGCGCCGCCATCGCGGCCGGATCGCGGCGGTGATCGGGCTGACGATCCTGATGGCATCGCTGACCGGCCTGTATCCGCTGGTCATCCAGCGGGCGCTGGACATGTTTGCCGACCATGATCCGCGCATCCTCTACCAGGTGCCGGCGCTGGTGATCCTGATCACCGCCGCCAAGGCGCTGTCGCAATATGGCCAGACCGTCGCGGTACAGAACCTGGTGCTGGTGGTGATCCGCGGGTTGCAGGAACGGATGTTCGCCCATCTGCTCCATGCCGACATCGCCCGTGTGGAGCGTGAGGCGCCGGCGCAGCTCGCGGCCCGGTTCACCACCGATGCCGTCTCGATCCGCGAGGCGATGATCCGCGTCGTCAATTCGCTGGGCGATGTCGTCACCGTCGCCGGGCTGGTGGTGTCGATGTTCTATATGGACTGGGAGCTGAGCCTGATCGCGGCGGTGCTGTATCCGATCGCGGCGGTGCCGATCCAGCGCCTGGGCAAGAAGGTGCGGCGGGCATCGGGCGGGATGCAGGAGCGGATGGGCGAGACCTCGGCGCTGCTGACCGAGAGCTTTTCCCAGGCCCGGACGGTGCGGGTCTATCGTCTGGAACAGGCGGAAGCGAAGCGGGTCGATCATGCGTTCGATCAGTTGCATGCCGCCCTTCTGCGCATTGCGCGGGGGCGGGCGCGGGTCGATCCGGTGCTGGAAGTGCTGGGTGGGGCCGCGGTGGCGGCCGTGCTGGGCTTTGCCGGCTGGCGCGCGGCGCTGGGGGGCGCGACCCTTGGCGATTTTTCGGGTTTCGTGGCGGCGCTGCTGCTGGCGTCGCGTCCGCTGCGGGCGCTGGGGTCGCTGAATGCCGCCATGCAGGAGGGGTTTGCGGGGCTGGAGCGGATCTTCGCCGTGATCGACGAGCCGGCCGATATCGTCGAGGCGCCCGATGCAAGGCCCCTGCCCGAGGGGAATGGCCATCTGCGGTTCGAGGCGGCGTCGTTCGTCTATCCCGATGGGCGGGTGGGGCTGGACGGGCTGAGTTTCGATGCGAGGCCGGGCCTGACGGTGGCGCTGGTCGGCCCGTCGGGGGCTGGAAAATCGACCGCGCTGTCGCTGATCCCGCGCCTGCATGATGTCAGTGGCGGGCGGATCGTGCTGGACGGGATGGATCTGCGCGCCGTGCGGCTGGCCGACCTGCGCGATGCCATTGCCTATGTCAGCCAGGATACGCTGCTGTTCGACCTGTCGGTGGCGGACAATATCCGGGTCGGCCGGCCGATGGCGAGCGATGCCGAAATCCGCGCGGCGGCGCGGGCGGCGGCGGCGGAGCCCTTTATCGATGCATTGCCCGAGGGGTTTGCCACCCGCGTCGGCCCCGGCGGCCAGCGCCTGTCGGGCGGGCAGCGCCAGCGCGTGGCCCTGGCCCGGGCCCTGCTGCGCGATCCGCGCGTGCTGCTGCTGGACGAGGCGACCAGCGCCCTGGACAGCGAGAGCGAGGCGCTGGTGCAGGAGGCGCTGGGCCAGTTGCGCCATGGGCGGACGACCATCGTGGTGGCCCACCGGCTGTCGACCGTGCGTTCGGCCGACCTGGTGGTGGTGCTGGCCGACGGGCAGGGCGTGGAATGCGGCACCCATGCCGAGCTGATGGCGGCGGACGGGCTGTATGCCCGCATGGTACGGACCCAGGCTTTCGGTCTCTGAGCTGCCGGCGATGGGACGCTTGTAAAAGTACCGACAGGCGTACATTCATGAGTCGAAGGAGATCGGATCATGCAGGTTCTGACCTACTCGGAAGCCCGGTCCCGGCTGAAGGACGTCATGGAGCAGGTGACGGACAATCATGACGAGGTGATTGTCACCCGCAAGAACGGCAAGCCGGTGGTCATGGTCTCGCTGGAAGAATGGAATGCCATCCAGGAAACGATGCACCTGCTGGCGTCACCGGCCAATGCGCAGAGCCTGCGGGCGTCGATTGCCCAGCTTGAGGCCGGGCATGGCGGGGAGCGGGCGCTGATCGACCCGTGAAACTCATTTTCTCGGATCTTTCATGGGAACAGTATCTCTATTGGCATGAGACCGATCCGAAGGTCTTTGCCCGGCTCAATGCCCTTATCGGGGAATGTCGGCGCCTGCCCTTTCAGGGGACCGGGAAGCCCGAGCCGTTGAAGGGTGAGTTATCGGGGTGGTGGTCGCGTCGTCTGACCCAGCAGGATCGGCTTGTCTATCGTGTTTCCGGCCGGGGTGAGGGGCAGGCGCTGGAGATCGCCCAGTGCCGCTATCATTACTGAGCGGGCCTGTTCGGGGCTTTCATTGCGCCTGTCGAAGCAGGGCGGTTGATGGATCGGGTTCTTCGTGCCATGGATTGACCGACCGGTTCGGTCATTCGATCGGGCCGGCGCCATGAGCTGGAAGTCAAGAGGAACCGTATGGCCGAGCAAGACGGCGCAGGGTCGGGCGACAAGCCGGAAGAAACGCGCAAGAAGAAACCCAACCCGCTGATCCGTGTCGGCCTGATCCTCTTCGTGGCCGCCATTATCGTGGGGGCAGGGATCTACTGGTTCCTGACCCGTCATGACATCGAGACGGATGACGCGTTTACCGCCGGGCGGGCGGTGACGATCGCGCCGCATGTGCGCGGCTACGTGACGGAACTGCTGGTGAACGACAACCAGTTCGTCCGGGCCGGCCAGCTTCTGGCGCGGATCGACGATCGCGACTATCGCGCGGCGCGGGACAATGCGGCGGCGACGCTGCAGGTCGCGCAGGCGCAGGCGGCCGGGGCGCAGTTCGGCCTGGCGGTGGCGCAGAAGGACTTTCCGGGGCGCCTGCTGGTGGCGCAGGGCCAGTTGCAGGCCGCCCAGGCGCAGCAATTCAGGGCCGAGACCGATTATCGCCGCCAGCATGCGGTGGCGCGTGCCGCCACCACGCAGCAGGATATCGATTATGCCACGGCGGCGCTTCAGGCCGCGAAGGCCCAGGTGACGCAGGCCGAGGGCAATCTGCGGATCGCCGAGCCGGTGGAGGCCAATATCTCGACCACCCAGACGCGGATCAGCCAGTATGACGCGCAGATCGCGCAGGCGCGGGCGCAACTGGCGCAGGCCGAGCTGAATCTGGGCTGGACGGACATCCGCGCCCCGCACGATGGCTGGATTTCGCAGCGCAATATCGAGCGCGGCAGCTTCGTCAGCGAGGGGCAGTCGATCTTCTCGGTTGTCGAGCCGGAAGTCTGGGTGATCGCCAACTACAAGGAAACCCAACTGGCCCACATGCGGCCGGGACAGAAGGTGGACATTGCGGTGGATGCCTATCCGTTCCTGGACCTGAAGGGGCATGTGGATTCGATCCAGCTTGGCACCGGTGCGACCTTCAGCGCCTTTCCGCCCGAGAACGCGACCGGCAATTATGTGAAGATCGTGCAGCGCGTGCCGGTGAAGATCGTGATCGACCAGGGCATGCGGCCCGACCTGCCGCTGACGCTGGGCCTGTCGGTCGTGCCGACGGTGCATACGGAATGAGCGGCGGCCCGGCGGCCGATGCGTCCACCCCGGCGGGGACGCCCCCAGCGGAACAGCCATGGAAGCCCCGTGCCAATCCATGGCTGATCGCGATCGTCGTGACGGTGGCTGCGTTCATGGAAATCCTGGACACGACCATCGTCAACGTCTCGCTGCCGCATATCGCCGGCAGCCTGTCCTCGACCTATGACGACGCGACCTGGACCCTGACATCCTATCTGGTGGCCAACGGCATCGTGCTGACCATCTCGGGGTGGCTGGGCAAGCTGCTGGGCCGAAAACGCTATTTCCTGATCTGTATCTTCATGTTCACCGTGTCGTCGTTCCTGTGCGGCATGGCGACCAGCCTGCCGGAACTGATCGTGTTCCGGCTGATGCAGGGTTTCTTCGGCGGGGGGCTGCAGCCCAACCAGCAATCGATCATCCTCGATACGTTCCCGCCCGAGCGGCGGGCGGCGGCGTTCGGGCTGACGGCGATCGCCACCATCGTGGCGCCCGTGATCGGGCCGGCGCTGGGCGGGTGGATCACCGACAATTATTCCTGGCGCTGGATCTTCTTCATCAACGTGCCCGTGGGGCTGGCGGCGACCTTCGCCGTGTCGATGATCGTGGAGGACCCGCCCTGGGCGAGGAAGCAGAAGGCGCCGCTGGACGTGGTGGGGATCGGGCTGATCGCCATCGGGTTCGGCTGCCTGGAGGTTGCGGTCGATCGCGGCGAGGATGAGGACTGGTTCGGGTCGTCGATGATCCGGACCATGGCGGTGCTGGCGGTGCTGGGGATTGGCGGCGCGGTGGTCTGGCTGCTGCGGACCAAGAGGCCGGCGGTGGACCTGCGCGTGTTCAGGGACCGCAATTTCGCGACCGGCACGCTGCTGATCGGGGCAGTGGGGGCGCTGCTCTATTCGGCTGCGATCGTCGTGCCGCAATTCGCGCAGCAGGTGATGGGCTATAACGCGACCCTGTCGGGGCTGATCCTGTCGCCTGGCGGTATCGCGGTGATCGTGCTGATTCCGCTGGTCGGGCGGTCGATGAAATATCTCAGCCTGCGGATGCTGATCGCCATGGGCTTCTTCTTCATGGGCGTGTCGCTGTTCTGGTCGGCGCATCTGGTGCCGTTGCTGGATTTCCGCCATCTGGTGCTGTTCCGCATGAGCCAGACGGCCAGCCTGGCCTTTCTGTTCGTGCCGATTTCGACCATCACCTTCGCCACCCTGCCGCGCGAGCTGAATGCCGATGCCTCGGCGCTGTTCAGCATGGCGCGCAACGTGCTGGGGTCGATCGCGATTTCGGGCTCGACCGCCATGCTGACCGAAATCCGCCAGGCGCATCAGACGCAGATGGTGCATTGGATGACGCCGTTCCATCAGCCCTATAACGATTATCTGGCGCGTGCGCGGCAGGTCGCTTCGGGGCATGGGATCGCGCAGGGGGCGGTCAATGCCGTGGCCCAGCATCGCCTGTTCGTGGAGTTCACGCGGCAGATCGCGATCCTGGCTTACAACGAGGTGTTCATGATCCTGGGGATAGGGGCGTTTCTGGTGGTGCCGTTCTGCTTCCTGCTGTCGCCGATCAAGGGAGGCGGCAAGCGGCCGTCGGCGGGACATTGAGTGCCGGCCACGACGTGCAGGGGCGGGTGATCAACGTCGTCTCGGCCGCGATCGTGCGGGAGGGGGCGTTGCTGGTGGTGCGCAAGCGCGGCACGGACAGTTTCATGCTGCCGGGCGGCAAGGCCGAGCCGGGCGAGGGCGAGACCGAGACCCTGCAACGCGAGCTGTACGAGGAACTGGGGTGCCGGCTGCATGCCGAGGGGTTGATGCTGCTGGGGCATTTCGAGGCGCCGGCGGCCAATGAGCCCGGATGCGTCGTGCGGGCGGCGATCTATTGCGGGGATCTGGATGGCAGGCCCGCCATCGCGGCGGAGATCGCGGAGATGCTGTGGCTGGACGTGGTGGGCGCGGACGATCCGCCCATCCGTCTGGCCCCGCTGCTGAGCCGGCATGTCCTGCCGGCGTTGTGCCGCTAGAAGCTGTTTCAAAAGCGCCGCTGGCGCGTGGGAGCCTGGCGCCAGCCACACGTCTGGCGGTGGCTTTTGAGCATCGGAGCGGATGCGGCCTTGTAGGCCGCCGGCCGCGGAGCGCAGGAAACCGCCGTCAGGCCGCCGCCATCGGGGCTTTTGAAACGGCCTTTCTTAGAGTCGCGGCTGCGCGTAGGTGGCGAAATCGTCGGCCAGGGTGAGGTAGATGGGGCGCTTGAAGCCGACATTGCGTTCGGGCAGCGTGGCCAGCTCGACCCATTGCCAGGCATCGAATTCCGCCGGCTGGTGGGCATCCAGCCGGATATCGGCATCGGTGCCGGTGAAGCGCAGGGCGAACCATTTCTGGGTCTGGCCGCGATAGCGGCCGCCGAGCGCCTTGCCGATCAGGGCCGCCGGCAGGTCGTAGGTCAGCCAGCGGGGGTGGGCGGCGATGATTTCGGCCCGGTCGGTTCCGATTTCCTCGAGCAGTTCGCGCAGTACGGCCTGTTCGGGGTCTTCGTCGGCGTCGATGCCGCCCTGGGGGCATTGCCAGACACCGTCTTCCATGGGGCCGCCCGCGCCCTGCATGTCGGTGCGGCGGCCGATCAGGACCTGTCCACGGTCGTTGAACAGCATCGCCCCGACATTGCGGCGATAAGGCAGGGATGCCGAGTCAGTCATGACGCGGCAGGTTTGCCGGCGAGGCATCGGCCGTGTGCGGGCCAGTTGCCATGGCGCGGACGATCTTGAGCCCCTGCTGCAACTGGAAGTCGGTTGCGGGTTTCGTGAGGTCGAAGGCGGGCCAGTTGGCCGGCGGCTCGCCGGGGATGGACGAGACGATCGGCGGCAGGTCGACGCGCGTCGGCGGCTTGGCGGTGTTGCCGCCCTGGTTCTTGATGATGTGGCTGAGATCGGCCTCGCGGATGCTGTAGCCCGGGTCCTCGCGGGTTTCGCGCACCGTCACGTCGGGGACGATGCCCAGGCCCTGGATGGAGCGGCCCGACGGCGTGTAGTAGCGTGCCGTGGTCAGGCGCAGCGCGCCGTCGCCGGGGATGGGCAGGATGGTCTGCACCGATCCCTTGCCGAAGGATTTCTCGCCGATCAGGACGGCGCGCTGATGGTCCTGCAGGGCGCCGGCGACGATTTCGCTGGCCGAGGCCGAACCGCCATTGATCAGGACCACCATCGGCAGGCCGTCGGTGATGTCGGTGCCGTGCGCGTCCCAGCGCTGGCTTTCCTGCGCGTGGCGGGCACGGGTCGAGACGATTTCGCCATTGCGGATGAAATCGGAGCTGACGGCGATGGCCTGGTTCAGCAGGCCGCCCGGATCGGAGCGCAGGTCCAGCACCAGGCCGGTCAGGTGGCCATGGGCGTCGGCCTTGAGCTTGCGGTAGGCGGCTTCCAGCCCCGGCGCGGTTTCCTCGTTGAATTCCGATACCCGGATATAGCCGGTCGAATCGTACAGGGCCGACTTGATCACCTGGATATGGATGACCGCCCGCGTCATGGTCACGATGAGCGGCTTGGGCGTCTTTTCACGGATCAGGGTCAGGGAGATCGTGGTATCGGGCTTGCCGCGCATCCGCTGCACGGCCTCGTCCAGCGGCAGGCCGTCGATGTTCTTGCCGTCGATGGCGACGATATAGTCGCCGGGCTTGATGCCGGCCTTGGCGGCGGGCGTGTCGTCGATCGGCGAGACGACGCGGATGTGGCTGTCTTCGGCCTGGACTTCCAGCCCCAGCCCGCCGAACTCGCCCTTCGTGCGGGTTTGCAGGTCGGCGTACTGTTTTTCGGTCATGTAGGAACTGTGCGGGTCGAGGCCGCTCAGCATGCCGTTCAGCGCGTTGATGATGAGTTCGCGGTTCGACACCTGGTCGACGTAATTCGCCTTCACCTGTTCCAGCACGTGGCCGAACAGCGACAGGAGGCGGAAATTCTCGGCCGGAGAATCCGAATCGCTGTCCTTGGCCAGGCTGGCGGCCAGCGCGTTGGATGTCAGGCTGCCCCCTGCCGGCAGGGAGAGGTGGGCGATCTGTGGCCCCGCCGCGATGCCTGCCAGAAAGGCGCAGCCAAGCAGCAGGCCGGTGCGGAACGTCATGCCATGCGTCTCCTGAGTGAAACCGCCCCTGTCGTGGACGGTGGGGCTCCATGCCGTTCGGAAACGGCATGTACCGTCGTCATTGCCGCGATCTTATACCGAACTCGTGTCGGGCGGAAACCGCCGAGAGCCTGTTTGTAAATGCGCGCTGGTGGCGATCCGACGCGCGCCTCCTGTGCTCCGATGCTCACGGCCCATAAGGCCGCTCCGCTTCGGTGCTCGGAACCGCACGACGGGCGTGCCGCTACGCGGCACTCTCGCTCACCAGCCCACATTTCCAGGCCGGCTCCGGGCAGGGGACTATAGAAACGGGGCGGGGTCGACCGCGCCGCCGCCGTGCCGCAACTGCACGAACAGGGTCGGCCGGGGCCCCTGGCCGCTCCAGTCCGGCATGCGGCCGACCGGGGCGCCGCGGGCCAGTGCCTGGCCGGTCGAGACGGCCAGGCCCCCCAGCCCCGCCATGACGAACCGATAATGGCGCCCGCAATTGAGGATGACCATCTGGCCGTAGGAGCGGAACGCGCCCGCGAAATCGACCTGGCCCGCGCAGGGGGTGCGCACGGCGGCGCCGGAGGGTGGGGCGTAGGTGATGCCGGTGGCCGGTCCGGCCTCGGTCGCGGCCCCCCAGGCGGTGACGATCGTGCCCGCGACGGGGGCGCCGCGCCCGGCCGGCGTGCCGGGCGGGGTGGCGTTCAGCCCCGGGCCCGGCCCCTGGGCAATGGCGGCAGCTCGGGCGCGCGCCGCTGCGGCCTCGTCGGCGCGGTGGGCTCGGGCGGCGGCCTGGGCCGCCTGTTCCAACTGGTCCTCGGCGGCTTTTTCCAGCGCCTCGATCCGGTTGACGGCGTCTTGCAGGCTGCTGGCCCTGCGGGTCGCGTCCTCGACCTGGCGGGCGGCCTGGGTGGCGGCGCTGTTCGAGCGCTGCTGGGCCTGGCGGGCAGCCTCGGCGGCCCGGGCGACGCTGTCGCGCTGGGCTGCCTGCTGCTGCTGGAGGTCCGACAGCCGCGCGCTCTCGCGCGCCAGGTCGGCGTCCAGCCCGGCCAGGACGGCACGGCGGGCGCGGATGGCGCCGGCCCGTTGTTCGAGCTGCGCGGACAGGCCCTGGATGACCAGCAACCCGGCGATGGCGCGGTCGGGCGGGACCGGGGCGGCCAGCAGCGTGTCGGCCGGATAGCGCGCCAGCCGCGCCGCCAGCGGCAGCATTGGGGTGACGGAGGCCGAATCGCGCGCGAGCTCCGTGCGGAGCCGGTCCTGTTCGGCGCGCAGGGCGGCGACGCGATCGCCGAGTTCGGCGGTCTGCCGTTCGGTCTGCTGCAACTGGGCGGTGGCGTCGACCGTCGCGTCCGACAGGGCGGCGGCCCGGGCGGCGTCCTGGCGCGCCTGGGCGCGGGCGGCGTCGCGGGCGGCGGTGCGGGCCGCCAGGTCGCGGGCCTGAAGCTGCTGGCGGGCGATCAGGGCCTGCTGGGCGGCGCGGGCCTGCGCCACCGCGCGGCGCGCGGCGGCGGCTGCGTTATCGGCGGCCGCGCCCTGGCTGGAATGCCGGGAGGCCTGGTGATGCGGGCTGTTCTGGGTTGGGTGGGACGAGGCTGCGTGGGACGGGCCGGGGACCAGCCCGGCGAGCAGGCCCATGAGCCCCACCGCCGCCACCGAGCTTTGGCGGGCTGGTGGGGAATGTCTGTCCGGAAACATGGGCTG
Source organism: Gluconacetobacter aggeris (assembly GCF_014174395.1). Classification (GTDB taxonomy): domain Bacteria; phylum Pseudomonadota; class Alphaproteobacteria; order Acetobacterales; family Acetobacteraceae; genus Gluconacetobacter; species Gluconacetobacter aggeris. The sequence continues at coordinate 395,498 of NZ_JABEQD010000002.1, read as the reverse complement.
GTGGGCGAGAGCGGCCCAGGGGGCCACGCCCGGCGTGCGGTTCCGAGCACCGAAGCGGAGCGGCCATATGGGCCGTGAGCATCGGAGCGCAGGAAACGCGCGTCGGATCGCCGCCAGCGCGCGTTTACGGGCAGACATTTCAGAAGCCGTGTTTGGGGACCATCAGCGAATTGCCCGTCATCGCTTCCGGCTTCGGCAGGCCCAGCAGGGCCAGCAGGGTGGGGGCGAGGTCGGCCAGGCGGCCGTCATGCAGTTCCACTTCGCGCACGCCGGACAGTACCACCGGAACCACGTTGAGCGTGTGGGCCGTGTGCGGGCCGCCGGTTTCCGGGTCGAACATGGTTTCCGCATTGCCGTGATCGGCGGTGACCAGGATGGCGCCGCGCTGGCGGTGGATGGCCTCGACCAGTTGCTTCAGCCCCCGGTCCACGGCCTCGATCGCCTTGACCGCCGCGCTGAAGATTCCGGTATGCCCGACCATGTCGGGGTTTGCGTAATTGAGGATGATGAGGTCGTAGGTGCCGCTGTTGATGGCCTGGACGGCCTTTTCGGTCAGTTCGGGCGCGGACATTTCCGGCTGGAGGTCATAGGTCGCGACCTTGGGGGAGGGGACCATGATCCGGTCCTCGCCCGGCAGTTCCCCTTCCTTGCCGCCGTTGAGGAAATAGGTGACGTGGGGGTATTTCTCGGTTTCGGCCATGCGGAGCTGGCGCAGGCCGGCCTTCGAGACCACGTCGCCCAGCAGGTCGTCCAGCGATTGCGGCGGGAACAGCACGCCGATCAGCTCCGCCAGGCGGTCGCTGTAGCGGGTCATGCCGACGGCGGCGGAGACATGGACCACGCGCGAGCGGGGGAAGCCCTGGAAGTCCTTCTCCAGCACCGCGTCGAGAAGCTGGCGGATGCGGTCGGCGCGGAAATTGAAGGACAGGACGGCGTCGCCGTCCTTCATGCCCTTATAGCCGCCGAGGACGGTTGGCGGCAGGAATTCGTCGGTGGTGCCGGCCTTGTAGGCAGCCTCGAGCACCGCCAGCGGGTCGTCGCCGTGGGGCCCCTGGGCCGAGACGATGGCGTCGTACGCTTTTTCCACCCGGTCCCAGCGGCGGTCGCGGTCCATGGCGAAATAGCGGCCCGAGAGGGTGGCGATGGCGACAGTGGGCGGCAGGTCGGCGATCAGGCGGGCGACATAGTCGCGGCCGGAATGGGGCGGGGTGTCGCGCCCGTCGGTAAAGATGTGGAAGGCGACCGGCACGCCGTTATCGGCGAGGATCTTCGCCAGGGCCACGGCGTGGTCCTGGTGGGAGTGGACGCCGCCGGCGGAGACCAGGCCCATGAGGTGGCAGGTGCCGCCGGTCTTCTTCACGGCCGCGATCAGGTCGGCCAGGGCCGGGTTGGCTGCCAGGCTACCGTCACGGATGGCGGCGAAGATGCGCGGCAGTTCCTGCATGACGACGCGGCCGGCGCCGATATTGAGATGGCCGACCTCGGAATTGCCCATCTGCCCTTCCGGAAGGCCGACATCCTCGCCACATGTCTTGAGGAAGGCGCGGGGCCCCTCCTGCCACAGGCGGTCGAAGGTGGGGGTATAGGCCGCGCGCACGGCGTTGTCGGCCATGTCCTCGCGCCAGCCGAACCCGTCGAGGATGACGAGCATGACAGGACGGCGGGGGTGAAGCTGGGTCTGGTCGGCCATGGGTATTCTCTCCCGTTATTTTGTCGTCCATGATGGCACCAATTGCCGGGATTGCGAATGGCCCGGAATGGGGCCGGCCCCGGTGATGTCGGCGCCCCCCGGATGGAGGAAGCGTGATGACAGCGAATGAAGCGGACCCGACGGAGGGACCGGCCTGCGGTAGCGGCTGCGGCCCGCTGACGCCGGAGCAGATCCGGGTGATGCGCGACCACGGAACGGAGCGCCCGGGATCGAGCCCCCTGAACCATGAAAAGCGGGCAGGGCTGTATCGTTGCGCGGCCTGCGGGACGCCCCTGTTCCGCTCGGAGACCAAATATGACAGCGGCAGCGGCTGGCCGTCCTATTATGACGTGCTGCCCGACGCGGTGGAAAGCCGAACCGATGTCAGTCACGGAATGGTCAGGACCGAGATCCATTGTGCCTCCTGCAAGGGGCATCTGGGGCATCTCTTTCCCGACGGGCCGAGGCCGACGGGGCTGCGCTACTGCATCAACGGGCTTGCGCTGAATTTTGTGCCCGATGCCGCCTGAGTGGGCGGGTAGCCCTTTCGATTCCGCCACGATCTGCCGTAGAAGGGCACTATGAGCGAGAATGCGATAACCCCCCCGTCCCCGCCCGTGGTGGTGCTGGATCATCCGCTGGTCCAGCACAAGCTGACCCGGCTGCGCCAGGCGAGCACGTCCACCGCCGGTTTCCGCCGCCTGACGCGCGAGATCAGCCTGCTGATGGCCTATGAAGCGACGCGTGAACTGCCGCTGGAGACGGTGGAGATCGAGACGCCGCTGGAGCACATGGAAGGGCGGCTGCTGTCCGGCAAGAAGCTCTGCCTGGTGTCGATCCTGCGGGCCGGCAACGGCATCCTGGACGGCATGCTCGACCTGCTGCCGGCGGCCCGGGTGGGGCATATCGGCCTGTTCCGCGACCCGGAATCGCTGGAGCCGGTCGAATATTACATGAAGCTGCCCGAGGATATCGATGCGCGGTTCTGCATCGTCGTCGACCCGATGCTGGCGACCGGGCACAGTGCGTCCGCCGCGATCGACCGGCTGAAGGCGGCGGGCGTGCGGCAACTGGTCTTTGTCTGCCTGCTGGCGGCGCCCGAAGGGGTGGCGTTTCTGTCGGCGGCGCATCCGGACGTGAAGATCGTCACCTGTGCGATCGACCGCGAACTGGACGACCATGGCTATATCCGGCCCGGCCTGGGCGATGCCGGGGACCGGCTGTTCGGCACCAGGTAATCCGGCCGGAACCCCGACAGGCGGGCATCGTTGTTCCTCCATCAGGACAGGGAGGAACATCATGTCCGGACATGTCTACAAGGTGGTCGAACTGGTGGGGTCGTCACCCGATACGATCGAGGCCGCGATCGCAAGCGCGCTGTCGCGTGCATCGGACAGTGTGCATGCCATCCGCTGGTTCGAGGTGGTGAATACGCGCGGCCATGTCGTCAACGGGCAGGTCGGCCATTACCAGGTGACGCTGAAGGTCGGGTTCACCATCGACGAGACGTAGGGGTGCTCAACCGTCAGAGGCTGCTTTAAAAGGCGCTTTTAAAGCAGCCTCTCAGACGCGGCGGACGATGTAGGTCTTGGCCAGCTCTTCCATGATCTGCTGGGCGTGGAGGGGGTCGCGGGCCTCGATCATCACTTCCAGCTCGGCCGCCTGGACGCTGGCGGCGGTGAACAGGCGCTGGTGCGAGACCTCGATGATGTTGCCGCCGGCGTCGCCGATCGTGCGGGAGATGTCGGCCAGCACGCCGGGCCGGTCGGGGATATCCATCTTGAGGCACAGCAGCCGCCCGTCGCGCAGGAGCGTGCGCAGCAGCGTGTTGGCCAGGATGCGGCTGTCGATATTGCCGCCGGTGACGGGGAGTGCGACCCGCCTGCCGCGGAACAGCTCGGGGTAGGTCAGCACCGCCGCCAATGCGGCGGCGCCCGCGCCCTCGCTGACCTGCTTGGCCCCTTCGGCCATCAGGGTGATCGCGTCTTCGACCGCGCGCTCGGGCACGACCAGCACGCGCGAGACATGGTCGCGGATGACCGACAGCGGCTGGCGGCCGATTTGCAGCACCGCGATGCCCTCGGCGATCGTGGCCCCGCCCGGCGGCATCAGCTCGTCGCCGGGGAAGGCGGACAGGGAGGAATAGGCCTCGACCTGCACGCCGATAATGTCCATTTCGGGCCGCAGGGCGGAAGCGGCCACGGCGCAGCCCGAGAGCAGGCCGCCGCCGCCGATGGGACCGACGAAGATATCCAGCGGCCCCGCATCCTCGAACAGTTCGAGCGCGAAGGTGCCCTGGCCGGCCATGACCGCCGGGTCGTCATACGGGTGGACGAAGACGCGCCCTTCCGCCGCGCAGAGCGCGTCGGCATGGGCGGTGGCTTCGGCGAAATTATTGCCTGCCAGCACCACGCGCGCCCCCCAGGCGGCGGTGCGCGTGACCTTGGCGGCCGGGGTGAAGCGCGGCATGACGATGACCGCGTCGATTCCCAGCAGCGAGGCGTGGCGGGCGACGCCCTGCGCGTGGTTGCCGGCCGAGACGGTGATGACGCCCCGGCTGCGTTCCTCCGGCGTCAGCAATGCCAGCTTGTTGGCGGCGCCACGCTCCTTGAACGATCCCACGGCCTGGAGATTGTCCAGCTTCAGCACGATCTCCGCGCCGGTCGCCTTCGACAAGGCGTGCGAAGGGACCGTGGGCGTGCGCAGGACGCGCCCCTCGATCCGGGCGGCGGCGGCCCGGAGGTCGTCGAGCGTGATCATCGGCGGAGCCTCAGCCGTAGGTGACGGCCAGGATTTCGTATGTGCGGTCGCCGCCGGGGGCGGGGACCGAGACCGAATCGCCGATCTTCTTGCCGATCAGCGACTTGGCGAGCGGGGAGGAAATGGACAGCAGGCCCTGCTTGATGTCGGCCTCGTGCACGCCGACGATCTGGTAGGTGGCTTCCTTGTCGGTTTCCTCGTCCACCAGGCTGACCTGGGCGCCGAATTTCACCTGGTCGCCCGACAGGGTGGAGGGGTCGATCACCTCGGCCGAGGAGACGATTTCTTCCAGTTCGAGAATCCGACCCTCGATGAAGGACTGGCGTTCGCGTGCGGCATGATATTCGGCGTTTTCCGACAGGTCGCCGTGGCTGCGGGCCTCGGCGATCGCGCGGATCACGGCCGGGCGTTCTTCACTCTTGAGTTTGCGAAGTTCATCTTCCAGCCGTTGCAGGCCCTTGCCTGTCATCGGAAATTTCTGCAAGGCGCGTCCCCAGCGTGAAGGTCGGCCCGATGGCCGACATGGCAAATTGCGACAAGAGCATCCCACAAGACCGACAGCGCCGGAAACGGGGCCAGCGGAGGCTGCCCTGTTCCCGGCGTCGGTATGGTACGCTCAGAACGATCCGTTAAAGTAGGATTGAAGAGGCGCGACTTCAAGCGGTCCTTCCCGCATCGCCGCGATCGCGTGCGTGGCGGCCCGTGCGCCGGCGATCGTGGTGAAGTGGGGAATGCCCGAGATCAGGGCCGAACGGCGGATGTCGAAACTGTCCGCGACCGACTGCGCGCCATGGGCGGTGTTGATGATCATCTGCACCTCGCCCGAGCGGATGGCGTCCACGCAGTTCGGCCGCCCTTCCAGCACCTTGTTCACCACCTGGACGGCGATGCCGGCCTCGCGCAGGTGCTGCGCGGTGCCGCGGGTGGCCAGGATGGTGAAGCCCATGTCGACCAGGCGGCGGGCCAGCGCCGGCACCGTCGGCTTGTCGCTGCGGCGCACCGACAGGAAGACCGCGCCCGACAGGGGCAGCCGCACGCCGGCGGCGAGCTGCGACTTGGCGAAGGCGCGCTCGAACGAGGCGTCCAGGCCCATCACCTCGCCGGTCGAGCGCATCTCGGGACCCAGGATCGTGTCCACGTTCGGGAAACGGTTGAAAGGGAAGACGGCTTCCTTGACCGCGACATGCGGGGCCACCGCGCGGTCGTCCAGGCGGAATTCCGCCAGCCTGGCGCCGGCCATGACCCGCGCGCCGATCTTGGCCACCGGCACGCCCGTCGCCTTGGCGACGAAGGGCACGGTGCGCGAGGCGCGGGGGTTGACCTCCAGGACGAAGATCTCCTGGTCCTTGATCGCGTACTGGACGTTCATCAGCCCGACGATGCCCAGTTCGCGGGCCATCGCCTCGGTCTGGGCCTTCAGTTCGGTGACGATGGCCGGGGAGAGCGTATAGGGCGGGAGCGAGCAGGCGCTGTCGCCGGAATGGATGCCGGCTTCCTCGATATGCTCCATGACGCCGGCGACGTAGACGTCCTGCCCGTCGGCGATGCAGTCCACGTCGGCCTCGATCGCGTCGTTGAGGTAGCGGTCGATCAGCACCGGGCCGGAGGCGATGTCCTGGCCGGCCAGTTGCAGGGCCACGCGCATGTAGCGTTGCAGGCTGGCGCGGTCATGGACGATTTCCATCGCGCGGCCGCCCAGCACGTAGGACGGGCGGATGACCACCGGGTAGCCGATGCGCTCGGCCACGTCCTCGGCCTCGGCCGGAGTGCGGGCGATGCCGTTGGCGGGCTGGCGCAGGCCCAGCCGGTGCAGCATGGCCTGGAACCGCTCGCGGTCCTCGGCGCGGTCGATCGCGTCGGCGGGCGTGCCCAGGAGCGGAATGCCGGCGGCTTCCAGGGCGTGGGACAGTTTCAGCGGCGTCTGGCCGCCATACTGCACGATGCAGCCCAGCACGGTGCCGCTTTCCTGCTCGCGGCGGATCAGGGCGATCACGTCCTCGGCGGTCAGGGGCTCGAAATACAGCCGGTCCGAGGTGTCGTAGTCGGTCGACACGGTTTCGGGGTTGCAGTTGACCATGATGGTCTCGAACCCGGCCTCGCGCAGCGCATAGGCGGCGTGGACGCAGCAATAGTCGAATTCGATGCCCTGGCCGATGCGGTTGGGGCCGCCGCCGAGGATCACGACCTTCTGCCGGTCGGTGGGGCGGCTTTCGCATTCCGGCGTGCCGAACCCGCCTTCATAGGTCGAGTACATGTAGGGCGTGCTGGAGGCGAATTCGCCGGCGCAGGTGTCGATGCGCTTGTAGACCGGCGTGACCGCCAGGCGGGTGCGCAGGGCCGCGATCTCGGCCGCCGCGGTGCCGGAGAGGCGGCCGAGCTGGACGTCGGAGAAGCCCATCGCCTTGAGCCGGCGCATGTCCTGGGCGTCGCGCGGCAGGCCGTCGCGGATCACGCCGTGTTCGGCCGCCACGATCCTGGCCAGTTCGCGCAGGAACCAGGGCTCGAACTTGCAGGCGGCGTGGATGTCCTCGATGCTCAGCCCGGCGCGCAGGGCCTGGGCGGCCATGAGAATCCGTTCCGGCCGGGGCTGCGACAGCGCGGCGCGGAAGGCGTCGGGACCGCCGTCGCCGGGGGCTTCCACCGGGTCCAGCCCGGCCAGGCCGGTTTCCATCGAGCGCAGGCCCTTTTGCAGGGCCTCGGGGAAGGAACGGCCGATGGCCATCGCCTCGCCCACCGATTTCATGCTGGTGGAGAGCAGGGCCGGGGTGCCCGGGAATTTCTCGAAGGTGAAGCGCGGGATCTTGACCACGACGTAATCGATGGTCGGCTCGAACGAGGCGGGGGTGGAGCCGGTGATGTCGTTGGCCAGTTCGTCCAGCGTGTAGCCGACCGCGAGCTTGGCCGCGATCTTGGCGATCGGGAAGCCGGTGGCCTTCGATGCCAGGGCGGAGGAGCGCGAGACGCGGGGGTTCATCTCGATGACCACCATGCGCCCGTCGGCCGGGTTGACGCCGAACTGGACGTTCGAACCGCCGGTCTCGACACCGATGGCCCGCAGGCAGGCCAGCGATGCGTCGCGCATGCGCTGGTATTCCTTGTCCGTCAGGGTCAGCGCCGGGGCGACGGTGATGGAGTCGCCGGTATGCACGCCCATCGGGTCGATATTCTCGATCGAGCAGACGATGATGCAATTGTCCGCGCGGTCGCGGACGACTTCCATCTCGAACTCCTTCCAGCCTAGTACCGATTCCTCGATCAGGACTTCGGTGGTGGGGGAGGCGTCGAGGCCCGAGGCGACGATCTGGTCGAATTCCTCGCGGTTATAGGCGATGCCGCCGCCCGAGCCGCCCATGGTGAAGGAGGGACGGATGACCGCCGGCAGGCCGACATCCTCCAGCGCCGCGCGGGCTTCGTCGAGCGTGTGGGCGATGGTGCTGCGGGGGCTTTCGATACCGATCGCATCCATCGCCTCGCGGAATTTCTGCCGGTCTTCGGCGCGGTCGATCACCTCGGCGTCCGCGCCGATCAGTTCCACGCCGTGCTTCTTGAGGAAGCCCGACTTGTCGAGCGCCATCGCGGTGTTGAGCGCCGTCTGGCCGCCCATGGTGGGCAGCACCGCGTCGGGCTTCTCGCGCAGGATGATGCGTTCGACGAATTCGGGGGTGATCGGTTCGATATAGGTGGCGTCCGCCAAGCCGGGATCGGTCATGATCGTGGCCGGGTTGGAGTTGACCAGGATGACCCGATAGCCTTCCTCGCGCAGGGCCTTGCAGGCCTGGGCGCCGGAATAGTCGAATTCACAGGCCTGGCCGATGACGATCGGGCCGGCGCCGATGATCAGGATCGAGCGTATGTCTGTCCGTTTGGGCATGGGGGCGCGACTTTCAGGCGGGCTGATTGGTGCGGTCGATCAGGGCGACGAAGCGGTCGAACAGGTAATGGCTGTCCGACGGGCCGGGGCTGGCCTCGGGGTGGTACTGGACCGAAAAGGCGGCGTAGCGCGTGGAGGCGATGCCTTCGTTCGAGCCGTCGAACAGGCTGCTGTGCGTGACGCGGACGTCTTCGGGCAGGCTGGATTCGTCCACCGCGAAGCCGTGATTCTGGCTGGTGATCTCGACCTTGCCGGTGCCGAGGTCCTTGACCGGCTGGTTGGCGCCGCGATGGCCGCGCGCCAGCTTGTAGGTGCGGGCACCCAGCGCCTGGGCCAGCAACTGGTGCCCGAGGCAGATGCCGAAGACGGGCTTGCCGGCCTCCAGCACGCCGCGGATCGCGGGCACCGCGTATTCGGCGGTTGCGGCCGGGTCGCCGGGGCCGTTCGAGAGGAACACGCCGGCGGGGTCGAGGGCCAGGATCTCTTCCGCCGTGGCGGTGGCGGGCACGACCGTGACGTCGCAGCCCGCATTGGCCAGGCAGCGCAGGATGTTGCGCTTGGCGCCGTAATCGACGGCGACGACGCGGCGGCGCTTCAGGGGCAGCGGGAGGGTGTCGCCGGGCCAGGTCCACACGCCTTCGTCCCAGCCATAGGCCTTGGCGCAGGTGACGTCGCGCGCCAGGTCCATGCCTTCCAGGCCGGGCCAGGCGGCGGCCTGCGCGCGGAGCGCGTCGAGGTCGAAGGCGCCGTCGGCCGGGTAGGCCAGGATGGCGGTCTGCGGGCCGCCATCGCGGATGCGCAGCGTGATGGCGCGGGTATCGACGCCGCAGATGCCAGGCACGTTGCGCGCCTTCAGCCAGCCGTCGAGGTCCTGCGTGGCGCGCCAGTTGGCGGGTTCGGTCAGGTCCTGCTTCACGACCAGGCCGCGGGCCGCGACGCGGGCGGCTTCGTCATCGGCTGCGTTGGTGCCGACATTGCCGATATGCGGGAAGGTGAAGGTGATGATCTGGCCGGCGAAGGACGGGTCGGTCAGCGTTTCCTGATAGCCGGTCATGCCGGTGGAGAAGCACAGTTCGCCGATGGCGGCGCCGGTGGCCGGCGTATGGGCGCCGAAGCCGCGCCCCCACAGGATGGTGCCGTCGGCCAGCACCAGGGCGGCGGTGGCGCCCGTGGGAATGGCGGCGGGGGGCGAGGCGGGAACCTGGCGCTCGGTCATCTGGGTCTCCGGTCCATCGTACGCTTTGTCGGGGGGCACGCTATCGGGTTGCAGGTCGGAAAGGCTGAGGCCGGTATGGCGCAGGATCACCGTCCAGTGCTTGGGCGGGACCGCGCCGGCCTGACGCCATTTGCGGATGGCCTCGGTCCCGACGCCGGTCAGGCGGGCGGCATTGTCGGCCCCGCCCAGACGTTCGATGATGTGGTCGATCGATGACGGCATGGAGAATTCTTCCTTCCGGGGTTATCTCCTACCAGCCTCCCGCGAGGCTGGGAAGAAAATTCCCACCCTGATCGTTTTTCGTTGGGTGGGAAAAAACTTCCGGATATTGACCGGAGGCGCCCTGCGCGACGGGGCGCTTCATATCAGGAGTACGGGATCATGAGCCTGCGCGCACGTTTCATGGAAGACCTCAAGGCGGCGATGAAGGCCGGGCAGAGCGGGCAGGTCGCGACCCTGCGCATGGTCAATGCGAAGCTGAAGGACGTCGATATCGTCGCCCGCGCGCGTGGGGCGGAGGTGTCGGAAGACGAGATCGTGTCGATGCTGCGGGGGATGATCAAGTCGCGGACCGAGTCGGCCACGATGTATCATCAGGGTGGCCGGCCCGAGCTGGCCGAGAAGGAAGAGGCCGAGATCGCGATCATCCGCGCCTATCTGCCCGCCGAGCTGGATGCGGCGACGCTGGAGGCCGCCGCGCGTGAGGCGATTGCCGAACTCGGGGCCGCGTCGATGAAGGATATGGGCAAGGTGATGGCGGCGCTGAAGGCGCGCTTCGGCGCGGCGCTGGATGCCGGCCAGGCCAGTGGCATGGTCAAGTCGCTGCTGTCTGCCTGACGCGGTGGCGCTCGACCCCGCCTTTCTGGAAGAGCTTCGGGCCCGCACGCCGATCGCCGCCGTGATCGGGCGGCGGACCCGGCTGATCCGTTCGGGGCGGAACTGGAAGGCGTGCTGCCCCTTCCATGGTGAAAAGACGCCGTCCTTCTATGTCTATGACGACCATTTCCATTGTTTCGGATGTGGCGCGCATGGCGATGTGATCACGTTCGTGATGCAGAGCGAGGGGCGGGGCTTTCCCGAAGTGGTTGCCGAGCTGGCGGCCGAGGCGGGGCTGGAGGTACCGCGTGCCAGCCCCCAGCAGCGCGAGAGCGAGCAGCGTATCCGCGATCTGGCGGAAGTGCTGGAACTGGTCCAGGCCGCCTGGGTGCGGCGGCTGCATGCGCCGGAAGGGCGGGGCGGGCTGGCCTATCTGCGCGGGCGCGGCCTGTCCGACGAGACGATTGCCGGGTTCGGGCTGGGCTGGTCGGGCGATGGCAGGGGTGGTCTGCTGGAGGAACTGCGCCCGAAGGGGGTGACGCAGGACCTGCTGGTCAGGGCCGGGCTGATGCGGGTGGACGAGGAGGGGCGGCCGAAGGGCGAGCTGTTCTTCAACCGCGTCACCTTTCCGATCCGGGACCGCAAGGGGATGCTGGTGTCGTTCGGCGGGCGCATCCTGGGGGATGGGCAGCCGAAATATCTCAACGGGCCGGAAACCGAGCTGTTCTCCAAGCGGCGGGTGCTGTTCGGCATGGATCGTGCGCGCAGTGCCCTGCGGATGGCGCGGCCGCGTGGGGCGCCGCCGGTCGAGTTGCTGGTGGTCGAGGGGTATATGGACGTCATTGCCCTGCACCAGGCCGGGTTTCCGGGTGCGGTGGCCCCGTTGGGTACCGCGCTGACGTCCGAGCAGATGGAGGCGTTGTGGCGTCTGGCGCCGGCGCCGATCCTGTGTTTCGACGGGGACGCGGCCGGGCAGCGCGCGGCGGTGAAGGCGGCCGAGACGGCGCTGCCGCTGCTGTCGATCGAGCGGACGGTCCGGTTTTGCGCCTTGCCCGAGGGGGAGGACCCCGACAGCCTGCTGCGCGCGCGGGGCACCGGGGCGGTTGCTTCCCTGGTGGAAGGCGCACGGCCGCTGAGTGCGGTCCTGTTCGAATTGCTGACCCAGGGGGTGCGCGATCCGGGGCCCGAGCAGCGGGCGGCGTTGCGCCGGCGGCTGACCGACGCGGCGGCGATGATTGCCGACAAGGGGCTGGCCGCGGAATATCGTTCGACCCTGATCGACCGGTTCTTCGAGACCTTTCGGCGCCGGCCGGGTGGCGGAGCGCGACGTGAGGGGGCGGTCCGGCCCTCCGTCGCGTCGGTGGCTGCGGCGCCGTTCGATGCCCTGGCGGCGACGGAGGAGCGCATGCGGATTCTGACCGCGATCCTGCTGCGTCATCCCGCGCTGCTGCCTGAGGTCGAGGATGCCTATTGCCGGCTGGACCTGCCGCCGGCGCTGGGCCGGGTCCGGGCGGGGCTGATGGATGCGGCCTCGGAAGGGGGGGTGATGGATGCCGGGGCGTTGGGGGCGTGGCTGGACGAGGCCGGTCTGACGGAGGAACGGACCGCCGTGCTGTCGGCCCGGCCGCTGCCGATGGCGCTGACCGCGCCGGACGACCTGATGGCGGTCGATGTGGCGCAGGAATGGTGGCATTTCTATGCGCTGATGAATGTCCGCCAGTTCGGCGAGGATCTGCGGATGGATACCGAACGGATGTGTGCCGGCACGCTGGACGAGCGGGCGTGGGCCAGTCTGCGCCCCCGGCTGCTGGCCTGGGAGACCCTGCGGCGGGGGGAAATGTCCTCCGACGATGGATGACGTTGCATGGCCTGAAACATGCCGGGCCTTGACTTTGGCGGGTGAATCGACCACCTGCACACCACTTGTAATTTGTCAGATGCGATAGAATGGCCGTTTCGTATCCGGAGGTTTGCATCCCACGCGCTATGGTGGGACCGGATAGGGGGCAGGGCCGGCGATGCCGTGGCGCGGCGAAAGCGTGGCGGCGGGTTAGCGCTTAGGGATAGGGCAGGCGATGGCTACAAAGACAGCCGCGGGTTCGGAAGCGACTGCTGGCGACCAGGATAACGACACCACTCTGCTGGATACGCAATCCGGAGCTGTCAAGAGGCTGATCGCCCGCGGGAAGGAGCGGGGGTATATCACCTTCGACGAACTGAACGCCGTCCTGCCGCAGGACCAGATGTCCTCGGAACAGATCGAGGACGTGATGGCGGTGCTGTCGGAAATGGGCATCCAGGTCGTCGAGAACGAGGATAACGACGACAGCGAGGCGAACCGCGAGGAAAAGGCCGAGGAAGCCGAGGCCGAGGAGGAATCCGGCAGCGGCAACGTCGACACTGAGAGCCTGGGCCGTACCGACGATCCGGTGCGGATGTACCTGCGCGAGATGGGTTCGGTCGAACTGCTGTCGCGCGAGGGCGAAATTGCCATCGCCAAGCGGATCGAGGCCGGCCGCGACGAGATGATCGGCGGGCTGTGCGAAAGTCCGCTGACTTTCAGCGCCATCATCTCGTGGCATGAGCGGCTGAAGGCCGGCGAAATGCTGCTGCGCGACATCGTGGACCTGGAGGCCATGCAGTCGGGCGGCGCCGAGGAAGAGGGCGTCGAGCCGTCGCAGGAAGACGGCGCCTTCGAGGCGCCGGCCGAGAATGAGGAAGGGGAGGAAGGCGACAGTGCCGGCCTGTCCCTCTCGGCGCTGGAAGAGAAGCTGAAGCCGGAGATCCTGGCGCAGTTCGAGGAGATCGAGGAACTCTATTCGCGGCTGCAGAAACTGCAGTCCAAGCGGCTGGAGGCCCTGACCTCGGGCGCCGAGATGTCGGACAAGTCCGAGAAATCGTACGAGAAGCTGCGCGAGGAGCTGGTCGGCAAGGTGCAGCAGGTGCATCTGCACAATACCCGGATCGAGTATCTGGTGCAGCACATGAAGGAGATCTTCCAGCGGCTGAACGGGCTGGAAGGGCGGATGCTGCGCCTGGCCGAGAGCACCAAGGTCTCGCGCGAGGACTTCCTGATCAAATATCGCGGCAGCGAGCTGGACCCGGGCTGGATGGACATGGTGTCCGCCCTGCCGGGCAAGAGCTGGAAGAACTTCGTCGCCAAGCACACCGTGACCGTGCTGGAACTGCGCGGCCAGGTGGCCGCGCTGTCGCAGGAAACCGGCCTGCCGGTGGGCGAGTTCCGCCGCGTCTATGCCACCATCTCGCGCGGTGAGCGGGACTCGGCCCGGGCGAAGAAGGAGATGATCGAGGCGAACCTGCGCCTGGTGATCTCGATCGCCAAGAAATACACCAATCGCGGGTTGCAGTTCCTGGACCTGATCCAGGAGGGCAATATCGGCCTGATGAAGGCTGTGGATAAGTTCGAGTACCGTCGCGGCTATAAATTCTCGACCTATGCCACCTGGTGGATCCGGCAGGCGATCACGCGCTCGATCGCCGACCAGGCGCGGACCATCCGTATCCCGGTGCATATGATCGAGACGATCAACAAGCTGGTCCGGACCTCGCGCCAGATGCTGCATGAGATCGGCCGCGAGCCGGCGCCCGAGGAACTGGCGGAAAAGCTGGGCATGCCGCTGGAGAAGGTGCGCAAGGTCCTGAAGATCGCCAAGGAACCGATCTCGCTGGAAACGCCGATCGGCGACGAGGAAGACAGCCATCTGGGCGACTTCATCGAGGACAAGACGGCCGTCATTCCGCTGGATGCCGCGATCCAGACCAACCTGCGCGAGGCCACGACGCGGGTGCTGTCCTCGCTGACGCCGCGCGAGGAGCGCGTGCTGCGCATGCGCTTCGGCATCGGCATGAACACCGACCATACGCTGGAAGAGGTCGGCCAGCAGTTCAACGTGACGCGCGAGCGTATCCGCCAGATCGAGGCCAAGGCGCTGCGCAAGCTCAAGCACCCCAGCCGCAGCCGCAAGCTGCGCTCGTTCCTCGACGATAACTGAGGCCGGGTGTCGTGAATGCGATGAACGGGTCCGGGTCGACGACCCGGATCGTCGTCGACGTGACGTTCCTGTGCATGGACGCGCCGCCTGCGGGCGGCGCGCCCGTGTTGCCGGATGCGTATCGGATCGTGCGTCAGCCGGCGCCGGACTTCGGCTTCTACCGGCTTCTCTATGACGGTGTGGGGCAGGATTATTGCTGGTGGATGCGCCGGGTCATGCCCGAGCGGGAGCTGACCGCCCTGCTGCGCGATCCGCGCGTCGAGGTGCATGTCCTGTGGCGGGGCGAGGAGATCTGCGGGTTCTTCGAGCTGGATCGGCAGGTGCCCGACGAGGTCAACCTGGCCTATTTCGGCCTGATGCCGGGGCAGATCGGGCTGGGGATCGGGCGGATTTTCCTGCGCGCCGCCCTGGATGCGGCCTGGGCGTCGCGGCCCCAGAGCGTGCGGGTGAATACCTGCTCGGCCGATCATCCCAGGGCGCTGGAGACCTATCTGCAGGCCGGATTCCGCCAGGTACGCACGGTACGCGAGGTGTGGGATATTCCCGACCGGCTGGGGATGAGCGTGCCGTCCTGGCTGCGTGTGTAGTTTTTCCTTGTGATCGGGTGGGGTTTGTGCTTCACACCCCTCCTTCCCTGCTCGGGCGCGGCATCGCCCCGGCTATACCCATGCCCCCCGGGAGGGGCGCCGTGCGGACCGTGTCCGAGGCGGCCGGGTTGACCTTATCCGAAGGGAGTTCCCATGCCGTTATATGAGACCGTGTTCATCGCACGGAATGACGTGTCGCAGCAGCAGGTCGAAGCCGTCGCCGACGGAATCGCCACCCTGCTGGAGACTGACGGCGGCGCCGTCAAGAAGCGCGAATATTGGGGCCTGCGCAGCCTGGCTTATCGCATCAAGAAGAACCGCAAGGGGCACTACATGCTCCTGGGTCTGGATGCGAAGCCGGAGACGATCAAGGAGATCGAGCGCCAGCTGAGCCTCAACGAGGACGTGATGCGCGTCCTGACCCTGCGCGTCGAAGAGATCGACGAGGCGCCGTCCGTGATCCTGTCCCGCAAGGGCGACGAGCGCGAGCGCGGTTTCCGTGGTCCGAAGCCGGCCGGCCGGTTCGAGAGCGGCCGCGGCGGTCCCCGTCGCAGCTATGACGACCGCGAGGAATTCCGCGCCCGCAATGACGAGCCGCGCGATACCGACGGCGAAGCGGAGTAAGAATCCATGTCCGACACCACCGAAATCAATCCCGCCGCCCGTCGCACGGCTGTGGGCGCCCGTCGGCCGTTCTATCGCCGTCGCAAGTCCTGCCCGTTCTCCGGCCCCAACGCGCCGAAGATCGACTACAAGGACGTGCGTCTGCTCAGCCGCTTCCTGTCCGAGCGCGGCAAGATCGTGCCGAGCCGCATTACCGCCGTTTCGGCGAAGAAGCAGCGCGAGCTGGCCCAGGCGATCAAGCGGGCCCGCTTCCTGGCCCTGCTGCCCTACATCGTCGGTTGAGGGAGGCAGATCATGTCCGCAGTAGAACTGATCCTGCTCCAGCGCGTCGAGAATCTGGGGCAGATGGGCGAGATCGTGAAGGTGAAGCCGGGTTATGCCCGTAACTTCCTTCTGCCCCAGGGCAAGGCGATCCGTGCCAACGGCATGAACCGCGAGCGCTTCGAGCGCGAGCGCGTGCAGCTGGAGGCGCTGAACCTGAAGCGTCGCGAGGAGGCCGAGCGCCTGTCCGAGCGCATGCATGGCCTGTCCGTCATCCTGATCCGTCAGGCCGGCGACAGCGGCAGCCTGTATGGCTCGGTCACGACCCGTGACGTGGCTGACGCCACCACGGCTGCCGGGCTGACGATCGCGCGCACCCAGGTGGTCCTGGAGCACCCGATCAAGCAGTTGGGCCTGTACACCGTGCGCGTGGCGCTGCACCCGGAAGTCTCGATCCCCGTCACGGTCAACGTGGCGCGTTCGGAAGAGGAAGCCGAGCGCCAGGCACGCGGCGAGGCCATCGGCGTCGAAGACGAGCCTGCCGGTTTCGTCGAGGAAGCGCTGATCGAAGAGACGGAAGAGGCCCCGGCCGAAGCCTGATCGACCTGCGCGGCGCAGACGCGCCAGAGCTGCGAAAGGCCCGGAAGAGTTCGCTCTTCCGGGCCTTTTGTCGTTGAAAAGGCACCGAAAGCATCTTCGCCCGTTCTTTACGAATGGCGCCGCAGACTCCATTCTGTCCGGCGGACGGAAGGGAGCTGAATGATGACGCCCGTGATCGACCGGATCTTTCGCAGCTTCATCACGCAGGGACGGCTGGATATCGTCTTTTCGGACGGGTCGCGGCGGACCTATGTCGGGACGCCAGGTCCGGTCGCGGCCATGCGGATTCTCGCGCCTTCGGTGGAGCGGCGGCTGATCGCCAATCCCGGACTGGCCTTTGGCGAAGCCTATATGGACGGGCTGGTCGAGCCGGTGGGCTGCACGCTGTACGACCTGCTGGATCTGCTGATGACCAACAGCATGAACGCCGGCCATATCGGCGAAGCCGTGGCGGCGGTGATTCGCTATGGCAAGCGGACCTGGACCCAGTTCAACCCGGCATGGCGGTCGCGGCGGAACGTCGCGCATCATTACGACCTGAACGGGGCGTTGTACGACCTGTTCCTGGATAGCGACAGGCAATATTCCTGCGCCTATTTCCCGCGGGGGGACGAGACGCTGGAAGAAGCGCAGGTGGCCAAGAAGCGGCATATCGCAGCCAAGCTGCGCCTGGACCGGCCGGACCTGGAGGTGCTGGATATCGGCAGTGGCTGGGGCGGCATGGCGCTGACGCTGGCGCGGGAGTATGGCGCGCGGGTCACGGGCATTACCCTGTCGGAAGAGCAGCTTGCCGTGTCGCGCCGCCGGGCCATGGAAGAAGGGCTGGCGGACCGGGTCCGGTTCGAACTGGTGGATTATCGGGACGTGACGCGACGCTTCGACCGCATCGTGTCGGTCGGCATGTTCGAGCATGTCGGGGTTGGTCATTACCGACAGTTTTTCGACCTGGTGCGGACGATCCTGGCGCCGGACGGGGTGATGCTGCTGCATTCCATCGGGCGCAATGACGGGCCGGGATCGACCAATCCGTGGATCGACCGCTACATCTTTCCCGGCGGCTATTCGCCGGCGCTGAGCGAGACCTTTGCCGCGATCGAGACGGCGGGGCTATGGGTGACGGATTGCGAAATCCTGCGCCTGCATTACGCGCAGACCATCGCCCACTGGCGGGAGCGTTTCGCCGCCAACCGCGACCGCGTGGCCGCGCTGTATGACGAACGGTTCTGCCGGATGTTCGAATTCTATCTGGCCGGGGCGGAGCTGTCGTTCCGCGTCCAAGGCCATCTGAATTTCCAGTTGCAGATTACCCGCGCGATCGATGCGGTGCCGTTGACCCGCGATTACATGGTCGAGGCCGAGCGGGAAGCTGCCGCCCCGCCGGGCCGCCGGGGGCGTGCCCGCAAGGCTCGGACATCGGGGTAGGGGCCCGTTCCGGCTCGTCAGGCGGTGCGGGTGGCGTGGCAGCGTGCCAGCCGGTCGAATTCGGCGATCGACAGGGTTTCCGCCCGCCGTTCGCCGCTGATGCCGGCCTTGTCCAGCAGGGTTTCGCCGCCGATCCCGCGCAGGGAGCCGCGCAGCATCTTGCGCCGCTGGCCGAAGGCTGCGGCCGTGACCTGTTCCATGGCCCGGAACAGGGCGGGCTCGGGCTGGATGTCGTGCGGGGTCAGGCTGACGACGGCCGAATGAACCTTGGGTGGTGGGGAGAAGGCGCCGGGGGGGATGCGCATGACCATGCTGGCGGTGCTGGTCCATTGGGCCAGTACCGCCAGGCGGCCATAATGGCTGGTGTCGGGGGCGGCGCAGATCCGCTCGGCCACTTCCATCTGGAACATCAGGGTCAGCCGTTCCCACGATGCGGCCTGGCGCAGCCAGCCGATCAAAAGCGGGGTGCCGACATTATAGGGCAGGTTGGCGATGATCTGGCGCGGTGCGGGGCAGAGTTCCGTCAAGTCGCGGGTCGTCGCGTCGGCTTCCACCAGCCGTAACCGGCCGGGGAAATGGGCGGCCAGTTCCTCGATGACGGCGACGGCCCGACGATCGATTTCCACCGCCGTCACGCTTGCGGCCGGAGTGGCCAGCAGGGAGCGGGTCAGGCCGCCGGGGCCGGGGCCGACCTCGACCACGTGCCGGCCGGTCAGGTCGCCGGCCAGGGCGGCGATCCGCGCGGTAATGCCGGGATCGAGCAGGAAGTGCTGGCCCAGCGCCTTGCGGGCGTCCAGCCCGTGGCGGGCGATGACGTCGCGCAGCGGCTCCCGGGCCGGATCGGGGACGGGCATGGCCGGGTCGTCGGTGCTGGTCACCCTTTCGACCGGATGTCGATGACCGCGCGGCGGCGCAGGTCGCGGTTCAACTGCCGCGATGTCTGTTCCACCCGCTCGTTCATCAACTGGTCCGCGATTTCGCTGGGGGTCTGCTGGGCGAAATTCTTCTGCTGGCGCGCGCAGACCATCAGCACGGCGATGCCGTCGCCCGAGACCAGGGGATGGCTGGCCTGGCCGGGGGGCAGGTTGGCCAGGATCTGCTGCATCTGCGGATTGATGCGCTCCAGTTGCAGCTCGCCGGGGTTGGCGGGGCGCTTGTCGCCGTACCGGTGGTTCGCCGCCTCGAGATCGGCGCAGGAATGTGCGCTGGCGGCAAGCTGCTGGGCCTGCTGCAGCATCGCGCGCTGCTGCTCCGACGGGGCCTGGGGATTGAGCGGCGTGGTAAAGGGCAGGTAGGCCTGACGCAGCGTCAGCAGGGTGCCCATCTGGTGGCCGATGACTCGGCGGCCGTTCAGCGTGGCGATGACATAGCCGCCGGCGACGCGGATCGGGTTCGAGATGGCGCCTTCCGGCATGGCGCGTGCGACGGCGACCACTTCCGGGTCCAGGCTGTCTTCCTGCACCCAGCCCATCATGCCGCCTTCCAGCGCCGTCTGGCTCTGCGAGAACTGGGCGGCGACGATGGGGAAGGGCGCGCCGTTGCGCAGTTCCTGGATGATCGTCTGGGTGAATTTGAGCTCGTCCTCGGAATGACGGGCGTCATCGACCGGGATGAAGATCTCGCTCATCAGATATTGCGACTTGCCGTCTTCGTGACGCAGCGCTTCCTCGCGCTGGGCGATCTCGGCGGCGGTGGTGCGGCCGCGCGAACCCATTTCCTCGCGCAGGACCTGGGTCCAGCCCAACTGCACCCGGATCTGGTCGATCATGGTGGTCAGGGAAATGCCGTCGGCGGCCAGATGGTCGCGCAGGGCATTGTGGGGCATGTTGTTGCGGCGCTCGATATCGGCGATCGAGGCGGCGATCTGCTCGGGCGGCACGTTGATGTGGCGCGAGAGCATTTCCTGCTGGCGCAGGCGCTCGTCGATCAACTGGCGGACGATCTGCGGGCGCAGGCGGGCCATCAGGTCGTCGGTCAGGTTCAGGCCGGCGGACAGGGCGAACAGGCGGCCGCGATTGTCCACGTCACGCCGCGTCAGCACCGTGCCGTTGATGACGGCGACGATCGAATCCTGGGGGATCGAGCCGTCCGAGGCCTCGGCGGCCGGTTTCGGTGCCAGCGCATGCGCGGCATCCGCCGGCACGATCGCGCCTGCCGTCCAGGCGGCCAGCCCCGCGGCCGCGATACGGGCCAGGAGGGTCGATGGAAATCCGGTCGGGGAAAGGCGGCGTCGCATTCTGTTCGGTCTCTCGCGCGTCGTCGGGTCAGCCATGGATACCAAAGGCCCCGATGGTCTTGAAGGTCAGGGTGAACATGATGGTCGAATTGCGCTGTTCGCCGCCGATGGACGTATATTGCTTGATATACATGATATTGAAGGCGAAGCAGTCATTCTGGTAGCCGGCATTGCCGCCCATGCTGACGAACTCCTGGCGGGACAGGCTGCGCCGGACGAAGCCGGAAAGGCTGTAGCCGCTCCAGTTCGTCGTGGCGCCGAGCGTCAGTTCGTTGGTGCGGACGAAGTAGGCGGAGGTCGGACTGCCGGTCTGGAGGTTGGTGGCGTAGTAATAATAGGGCGTCACCGGCTCGTAGACATAGCCGCCCGTGACGCGGAAATGCTGGACCCCGGTGGAGAACAGCGCGTCGCCGAAATCGATGCGTCCGGCATAGGGGTCGATGCGGGTGCGGCCGGTGAAGTCGACAAACCGGTTGGGGGCGATGCGCGCCCGGGCCACCACATCGGACAGGTGATGGTTCAGCCCCGAATAGGGGATGCGGTTGTGGTCGATATGTTCCTGGACGCTTTCGCCGACCAGCGTGTCGATTTCATGTCCGTCCCATGTCCAGTTGGCATGGACGCCGAAATTGCCGCGCAGGCCGCCGTCCAGCCTGTCGGTTCCCGGATAGCGGTTCAGGGAGAACAGGGTCGAGTCGGTGAACTCGTAGGACAGGCTGTCCTCGTTGGGCATGTTTCGGGTCGCGCTGTTGCCCGTATTGGGGGCCGCGATGATCTGGGCGATGGGCTCCAGGATCTGGGTGCCGCCGCCATGCTGGAACGTGCGCAGGAACGGCCAGTTCATCTTCAGCGCCACGGTCGGCAGGACCTGGCCGGTGACCACCGCGCCGCGGGCCGTCGTCGGGGCATAGAGCGGTTGCTGGTTCAGGCTGGTGGCGCGATGGATGGCCGATTCCAGATGCAGGGTCAGCGTCCAGAGCTGGCCCAGCCGGTTGTGGAACGGTCGGTCCCAGTTGGCCGAGAGCTGGGCGCGCTGGTCCGACACGCCGTTATTGCGGTAGACGTAGAAATCGTTGGTATCCAGCGCCAGGCGGCCGCCCCAGGCGTCGGGCTGGCCGAAATAGCTGAAATTATAGTGCGGCAGAACCCAGGGCAGGTCGTTGTTGCGGATGACGCCCTGGTTCAGACCCTGATAGGCCTGGGCGTCGAGGCGCGAATAGGAACCGGTGCCGAACCCTTCGAGGAAGACGTTCGACGTCAGCATTTCCTGCCCGTAGCCGGTTACCCGGTAGTCGCGCATGTAGTTGGCGGAGGTGGCGAGGTTGATGTTCATCCCCGTTCGCCATTCCCGCGAGAGCGAGGCCTTGCCCTGGGCGAAGATGTAGCCCTGCACCCCGTGCTCGTTGGCCGAGCCGACGGTGTTGCCGAAGGTGTTGATATACGCGCCCTGGCGGTGGGTGTCGTAGGCCAGGCCGGCCAGGATGTTCAGCGTGCCCCAGTTGAAGATGTTGCGGTACTGGCTGCTGAGCTGCGGGCCGGTACGGGTGGAGAACAGGCCCTGGACGGTCAGGTCGGACTGGCCGTCGATCACCCAGTAATAGGGAATGGTGGCGTAGGCGCCCAGATAGCGGTCGTGTGGCGTGATGCCGGGGGTGAGGAAGCCGCTCTGCCGCCGGACCGAGGGGTCCGACATCGAGAAGATCGGCAGGTACATGACCGGAATCCCGAACATGTCGAGATAGGCATCACGGAATTCGATGCGCTTGTGCTCGGTATCGTCGATCGCATCATAGGCCCGCAACTGCCAGAATGGCGGGCGGGTGGGATGTTTGGCGCAGATCTCGCAGGCGGTATAGACGGCGCGGGTCATGTCGTTGACGCGCCCGCCGGTCCGGCGCATGCCGTTGGCGGCAAGCTTGGCGTTGTCGGCCATCAGCGCGTGCAGGCGCGTCATGATGCCGTCGCGCATGCCGTTGCTGAGTTCGGCATAGTCGCTGAACAGCACGGTGCCGTCCGCCTCGACGATCGCGACATTGCCCCGCGCCGCCGCGACGCCGGTATTGCGGTCATAGGTGACCGTATCGGCCCGCAGCACATGGTCGTTCTGCCAGATCTGGACGTTGCCCGACCAGGTGACGGTGCCCTGCGCGTTGTCGTACGACACCTTGTCGGCCTGGAACGTCACCGGGGCGTTCTGGGACAGCGGTGTGCCGGTGTCGACGTGCAGCGGGTGGACCTGCGCATGGGCATGGTGGATCTGGATCGTGGCCCCCAGCAGCGTGCCGCCAAGCATGGTGGCAGCCAGCAGCGTGCCGCGTGCCTGCGCGGATTGGCCCCCTACGGGGCGGAATGGGCGACGAGGCAGGAGAACGGGCATCATCCATCTTCTAAATGAAGCAGAAGAGAAACTGCAAGGCAGAGACCGGCCCCGGTGGGAGCCCAGGCGGCCAGAATCGGGGGCATGGCGCCGGATTCCCCGAATTGTGCCGCCACCTTGGAGACCGTGAACAGCGCGAAGCCCGCCGCCACCCCGCCGCCGATCATGCGCGCCACGCCGCCGCGCCGGGTCGGGCGCATCGAAAACCCGGCCGCGACCAGCGCCATGGTGCCTGCCAGGATCGGCAACGTGAGCAGCGACTGGAAATGCAGCCGGTGCCGGATGGACGAGAAGCCCGAACGCTCGAGAAGCGAGATGAAGCCCGGCAATGCCCAGACCGACAGCGTATCGGGCGAGGCGAAGCTTTCCTGAACACGTGCGAGCGTGAGGTCGGTCGGCAGGGTGAAGCGTCCTACCTGGACGGGCAGGCGGTCGGGCTGGATGGTGCGGGTGTCGTCAAGCACCCATTCCCTGTGGCCCAGATGCCCGCTGGGGGCCTCCACGCGGACGATCATACGGTCGGAATCGTCCAGCCGGAACAGGCTGATGCCGCTGATCCGCAGCACGCCGTCCTGCAGATGCACGCCACGGGCATGCAGGATCGCCACCCCATGGGGGGCCAGGGCGTTGTCGGCCTGACGAATCCACAATGCGCCGTCGGCGAGATTCAGCGGGCCGCCGCTGCGCAGATAGACATGATCCAGCGTTTCCGCCCGCCGGTACATGAGCGACGACAGGGGCGACAGCGCCCCGGTGGCCAGCGCGCCGATCAGCAGGGCGCAGGCCAGCGGGCCTGTCAGGAACTGCCATGCCGAAATGCCGGCGGCCCGCGCCACGATCAGCTCGGACGAGCGGGTGAGACGCCAGAAGCAGACCAGCCCGCCCAGCAGCACGCCGAAGGGCAGGATTTCGATCATGAAATAGGGGATGTGCAGGAGCGCGATCTCGCTGACCAGGCGGGTGGGCACGTTGGGACGCGTTGCGACCCGCCGCAGCAGGTCGATGAAATCGAACAGCGAGACCAGCCCGGTCAGCGACAGGATCATCGCCAGGACCGCCAGCGTGAACTGCCGCGCGATGTAGAAGGAGAGGGTGACCGAGACGGTCATGGGCGGGGGGCCTGGCCGGACGGGACGGAGGCGGGAAGCGACGGCGCCATTGCCATCGCCTGTTGCCGCTGGCGCCATTCGGGCAGGAAGAGCGCGAGGGCGCATCCGGCGCCCGGCAGGATGGCCTCGACCCACATCAGGGGCATCAGCCCCGGATTGCGGCCGGCCAGGTTCTGCACCATCAGGCTGAGGGCCAGCAGGCATACCACGCTCATGATCGCGGTGAATGGACGCAGGATGTTGCCGTGCCGCGAGAAGGTGCCGCCCAGCACGCTGACCAGCCCGATCATCGCGAAGGAAAAGGCGGTGAAGGGCGAGGTCAGGCGCCGCCAGGCTTCGACCGCGAACTTGCCGCGATCGCGGTCCGAGACCTGGTGCGGGTCGGGATGCAGCAATTCGTGCAGTGCCATCTCGCTGGCGTCGCGATAGCGGGTCTGCTCGCCCCGGGGGGTGGTCAGGTCGATGGTGTTGCGCGCGAAGGTCAGCACGTTCAACCGGCCGGTCCGGCGGTCGATTTCCTGCCGCGAGCCGTCGAAGAGGACCACGCGGGGCTGGTCGTTGATGACCAGCATGGTACCGCGCTCGGCCAGGATGGTCGAGGGGTTGTCGGGCTGGCGGTCGTCCTCGACCATGATGCCGTGGAGCGTGCCGTCATGATCGCGGGAGCGGACATAGACGGTCATGGTGTCCGACAGGGGCGTGAAGACGCCGTCCTGCAGCATGAAGGCCGCGATGCGGTTGCGGATCTGGAATTCGTACTGCTTGAACGCGTGAAAGGCCTGCGGGACGATCCACACATTCAGGAGCAGGCAGAGCAGCACCGACGCGCCGGCGCACAGCAGGCCGGGCCGCGCCACATGAAAGGGCGACAGGCCGGCCGCGCGCATGACCGTCAGTTCGCGATCGCTGGCCAGGCGCTGATAGATGAACTGCACCACGACGAAGGTCGTGATCGGCAGGATGATGGCGACGAAGGAGGGTACGAGCAGGCTGGTCAGTCCGATGAAGACCCGCAGGGAGAGGCCGCGTTCGACCACCAGGGAGACGAAGCGCAGGGACTGGGTAAGCCAGATCAGGGCCGCCAGGCCGCCCGTGGTTGCCGCCAGCGCCATGAGGAGCTGCCGCAGCACGTAGCGGTCGAGCATCGGCAGGTGCGTCCTTGAGGGACGTCTGATTGCGGATCGGGCGAACGACATAGGCCTGTGTAGCTCCCCGGAGGATGTGGTGAAAAGCCCTGTATCCAGGGGTGGTGCGACCGTTACGGCTGGTCGTCCCGCCGGTTCCCGACGGTCATCATGTGCCGGCCGGCTGAAGCAGATCCCATCCCGATGGTTTTATTGGGGCGAGCGAGGATGCCGGTGGAGAACCGGGGAGCCGGCAGGAGGTCCATGGGCCGCCTCCGCGCGGGACGCGCCGACGGTACGCTAGCCCGCGGGGGGAAACAGCGTGCCGGGATTCATCAGCCCGTGCGGATCGATTGCGTCCTTGATCCGGCGCATGGTGGCCAGTTCGGCGCCTCCGCGCCAGTCGGGCATCATGTAGGGCTTCAGGCGTCCGACCCCATGTTCGGCCGAGAAGGAGCCGTCCAGGTCGCGCACGATGGCGGCGACCGTATCCATGATCCGGTGATCCTGCGCCAGGAATGCGGCCGGGTCCATGCCCTCGGGCTGCACTAGGTTGAAATGGATGTTGCCGTCGCCGATATGGCCGAACGGCACCGGGCGGATGCCCGGGATCAGGGCCGCGCAGGCGGCGCTGGCGCGGTCGATCAGTTCCGGCACGCGCGAGACGGGGACCGAGACGTCGTTCTTGACGCTGGCGCCGGCGCGGCGCTGGGCCTCGGCATGCTCTTCGCGCAGTTTCCACAGCGCCAGGCGCTGGCCCTCGCTTTCGGCGATCACGGCGTCGCTGACCGTGCCGGCCTCGAACATGCCGGCCAGGACGTCTTCCAGCACCGTGCGCAGGCCGGCATTGCGGCGCGGGGTCGCCAGTTCCACCAGCACATAGGCCGGGGCGGGTTCGGCCAGCGGCAGGCTGGTGCCGGGTACCAGCCGCGTGACCAGGTCCATCCCGGCGCCCGACATATATTCGAAGGCCTGGATCAGCGCCGGGTCCTGGGCGCGGAAGGCGCTGAACAGCGCCAGCGCCGCGCCGGCGCCGGCGACCGCGCACAGCGCGGCCTCGACCGCGCGCGGCTGGGGCTGCAATTGCAGGATGGCCGAGGTGATGAAGCCCAGCGTACCCTCGGACCCCACGAAGAGCTGGCGCAGCGCATAGCCCGTATTGTCCTTGCGCAGCCGGCGCAGCCCGTTGAAGACGCTGCCGTCGGGCAGCACGACCTCCAGCCCCAGCACCAGTTCCCGCGCATTGCCGTAGCGCACGGTATTGTTGCCGCCGGCATTGGTGGCCAGCACGCCGCCGATCTGGGCCGAGCCTTCGGACGAGATCGAGAGCGGCAGCATCAGGCCGGCTTCGCGCGCCGCATCCTGCGCCGCCTTCAGCGTGACGCCGGCTTCGATGTCCATCGTGTGGTCCAGCGGGTCGATCCGCCGCACGCGGTTCATCCGCGACAGGCACACCACGATGTCCCGCCCGCTTTCGTCGGGCGTGGCGCCGCCGACCATGCTGGTATTGCCGCCCTGCGGCACCATCGCGACCCCGGCCGCGGCGCACAGCGAGACGGCCTGGGCCAGTTCGGCGGTGCTGGCCGGGCGCAGGACCGCCGCCGCGCGTCCGTGATAGAGCGAGCGCCAGTCGGTGCAGTATGGCGCGACGTCCGAGGTCTCGGTGAGGATGCCCGACGGTCCCAGCAGGTCCGCCAGACGGGCCAGCAGGTCGGCGGTCGGGGAAGCGGGGGAGGGGGTGGCGGTCATGGCGGGTTTCCGGTGGCGATGGATGATCGGCGCGGGGGACGGCGACTGTCTTGGGACAGAACGACCGGCAAGGCAATGTCCGGCCCCAGGTCCGGCCCCAGGTCCGGCCTTGGGGTCCGGCCTTGGGGCCGCTGGTTCCGTCAGTTGAGGGCCGTCGTTCGGAGCGGGACGGAAGGCACGTCCATGGCGCGCACCATGCCCATGCCGATTGCGCCCGCCAGGGCGCCGACGGCGACGGCCAGGGCGACGACCGAGCGGCGGCGCGGCGTGGGGCGCGCCCGCATCACGGACAGGGCGGCCTGCGTTTCGGCGCGGGCCTGCTGGGTCAGGTAGAGCTGCGACCGCAATTCCTCATTGCGGGCGCGTGCGCTGCGCAGGTCGAGGTCGAGCCGGTTGATGCTTTCGGTCAACTGCATGATCCGCGTGCGCGCGGCCTGCATTTCCTCGGTGGCGGCGGCGCCGGATGCGGCGCGGGAGGCGCGGGGGCGGGGCGGGGGGCGCTGCGGCGGGTTCGGCGCGATGGCCGTGAACAGGTTCTTCAGGGCCCCGCCGGTCATGCCGTTGCGGCGGGCACGGTTGCGGATGGCGTCCAGCGCATTGGCGGACTGTCCCGGATGGTCCTCCAGGACCAGGGCCAGGATATCCGCCAGGATCTTCAGTTCCTTGGGATCGAGTTTGTCGCTCATGGCGGCGGATCACGATGTTCGGGGCAGGCGGTTGTGGCGGGATGCGGCATCATGCGGGACGGGGGGAGGCCGCGCGGCGCAGGCGGTCGCGGATGGCCAGCCCCAGCCCGGCGCGGGGGATCGGCATGGCGGCGATGCGGGTCAGGCCGCGCCGCGCGCCCTCGCTGTCGAGGAAGCGCAGCCCGGCGAACAGGCGGGCCGCGGCTTCGTCCACCGTGCCGGAGGGGCTGAGATTCCAGACCAGCCCGGCCCCCGGCAGTTCCGGCCCGAAGGCCAGCAGGGCCTCGTCGGTGCCGACCTCCTGCGCGTCCAGACGGACCGGCAGGGAGGGGGCGTAGTGCGATTCCATCCGGCCGGGCGAGACCGGCAGGGTGTCGGCATAATCGTCGGGATGGGAGATCGGGCCGCAGATCTCGGCGAGAGCCTCGATCGTGACGCCGCCGGGGCGCAGCAGCATGGGCGCGGTGCCCGTCAGGTCGAGGACCGTGCTTTCCACCCCGACCTGGCACGGGCCGGAATCCAGCACCGCGTCGATGCGGCCGTTCAGGCCGCGCATGACGTGATAGGCGTCCGACGGGCTGACCTTGCCGGACAGATTGGCCGACGGGGCCGCGACCGGGCGGCCGGTGGCGCGCAGCAGGGCCGCCGTGACCGCGCCGCGCGGCACGCGGACCGCCACCGAGGGCAGGCCGGCGGCGGCGAGGTCCGAGATCGTGCCGCCCGGCTGGCGCGGCAGGACCAGCGTCAGCGGGCCGGGCCAGAACCGCTCGGCCAGGCGCCGGGCGAGCTCGTCGGGCACGGCCTCGGTGAAGGCGGCCTCGGCATCGGGGAAATGGCTGATCAGCGGGTTGAAGCGCGGGCGCTCCTTGGCGGCGAAGATGCGGGCCACGGCGGTATCATTGGTCGCGTCGGCACCAAGCCCGTAGACGGTTTCCGTCCCGAACGCCACCAGGCCGCCTGCCCGCAGCAGCTCGGCCGCGCGGGCGATGCCCGCGTCGTTTGCTTCCAGGCGTTCCGTCATCTCCCCTCTACCCGTCCGTTCGTGGCCGATCATGTCGTTGATCATAACGCGTCACGCGCCTGATTGCTCCCGCTTTCCGGCGCAGATGAAGTGCGGGTTGCGCCAGTCGGGCTTGCCGTAGCGCAGGGGTTCGCCATCCATCGTGGTGACGCTGCCGCCGGCGGCCTCGACAATGACCTGCGGGGCGGCGGTATCCCATTCCATCGTCGTGCCCAGGCGGGGGTAGAGGTCGGCCGCGCCTTCGGCCACGCGGATGAATTTCGCGGCGGAGCCGATATTGCCCAGATGGGCGATCTGCCGGCCGCCCAGGAACGACGCCAGGCGCGGGTCGTCGGCATAATGGCGCGAGGCCAGCACCGTCAGCCCCTCCGGCGGAACGAGGCGGACGTGGATGGCATGCGTGCCGGCCGCGTCGATACGGTGCGCGCCGGTGGCGACATGGCCGGCATAAAGCTGGTGATAGGCCGGCAGGGCGACCGCCCCCAGAACGGCGCTTCCGTCACGGACCAGGCCGATATTGACGGTGAAATCGTCCCGGCCCGCCGCGAATTCGCGCGTGCCGTCCAGCGGGTCGACCAGCCAGAACATGTGACCGGCCTCGACGCGCACGCCGGCGGCGGCTTCTTCCTCGGCGATCACGGGAATTTCGGGCGCGGCGGCGCGCAGCCCGGCCAGGATATGGGCCTCGGCGGCATGATCGGCCTCGGTCACCGGGGACGAATCGGATTTCGTCACGGTTTCGAACCCGCGCGCACGGATCGCGCGGATCAGTTCGGCGGCCTCGGAGGCCAGGCGGGTCGCCAGGGCCAGCAACGCATCGTCGCCGGGATGGAGCAGGGAGGAACGATTCATGGGTTCATGGAATTAGCTTACTCGCGGCCGCGCGTCATGCGCCTTTCTCGAATCTTCGGGGGTTCGGCGGGCCGGCTTTGGACAGATGCGCCCGCATGCGGCATGCTGCCGTACCTGTTCCAGGGTCCGGGGCGCGACCCTGACCGACCGATCGTTGCGGAGTATCAGCGCCATGTTGCAGACCGGTTTTTCCGATGCCGTCCTTCCCGCCGATGGCGTCCTGGCCATTCTGGTGCCCGAGGACGGGCCACGTCCGGCCACCTATCTTGCTGCCGATCGGGCGACCGGCGGCGCGCTGGAGCGCGCGGTCGGGGCCGCGTCGTTCACGTTCGGTGCCGGCCGGACCTGCATGTTGCTGGCTCCCGGCGGCGGATTCGACCGTATTCTGCTGGTCGGGCTGGGCAAGCTGGCCGAGATCGGGGCCCGCACCGTCGAGAACGCGGCCGGCGCCGCCGTCACGGCGCTGGGCAAGCTGGCCGCTGCGGCGCGGATCGCAGCCGATGGCGTGCTGCCCGCGCTGGTGGCCCATGTCGCCCAGGGTGCGACGCTCGCCGCCTTTCGCTTCGACAGCTACCATACCCGCCTGCCCGAGGATGCGCGCTGGCGGCTGGCGGAGATCACGATCCTGACCCCGGCCGCCGCCCAGGCGGAGGCGGCGTGGGCGGACCTGTCCGCCGTGGCGCGGGGTGTCTATCTGGCGCGCGACCTGGTCAGCGAGCCGGCGAACGTCCTGCGTCCGCCCGAATTCGCGACCCGGATCGAGGCGCTGCGCGAACTGGGGGTAGCGGTCGAGATCCTGGATCGGGATGCGATGGCCGAGTTGGGCTTCGGCGCGCTGCTGGGGGTGGCGCAGGCCAGCGATGCCCCGCCGCGCACGGTGCTGATGCGCTGGAACGGCGCCGGCGATGATTCCGCGCCGCTGGCCTTTATCGGAAAGGGCGTGACCTTCGATTCCGGCGGGATCTCGATCAAGCCGGCGGCGGGCATGGAGGAGATGAAGACCGACATGGCCGGCGCGGCCGCCGTGGTAGGGCTGATGGCGGCGCTGGCCGGCCGCAAGGCGCGGGTCAATGTCGTGGGCGCGGTCGGGCTGGTGGAGAACATGCTGGCCGGCAATGCCCAGCGGCCGGGCGATGTGGTGCGGACCTATTCCGGCCAGACGGTCGAGGTGATCAATACCGATGCCGAGGGGCGGCTCGTGCTGGCCGACGTGCTGTGGTACGTGCAGGAGCGGTTCAAGCCGCGCCTGATGGTCGATCTGGCTACGCTGACGGGCGCGATCGTCGTCGGGCTGGGGCATGAATATGCCGGCCTGTTCTCGAACGATGACGCGCTGGCCGGGCGGCTGGCCGCGGCGGGCGAGGAGACGGGCGAGCTTCTGTGGCGCATGCCGCTGTCCGATGCCTATCGCGACGCGCTGCGCTCGGACATCGCGGATTTCAAGAATGTCGGCGGGCGGCCGGGCGGGTCGATCACGGCGGCCAAGTTCCTGGAACATTTCGTCAATCAGGTGCCGTGGGCGCATCTGGACATTGCCGGCACCGCCTGGGCCCGGAAGACCGTGCATTGCACGCCCAAGGGGGCCACGGGCTTCGGCGTGCGTCTGCTGGAACGCTTCGTGCGGGAAAACCACGAGGGCTGAGGCGGGATCGCGGCGCGCCATGGCGGAAATCGGCTTCTATCACCTGACGCGGACCAGCGTCGACCAGGCGCTGCCGGCCCTGCTGGGCCGGACGCTGGAGGCCGGGCGGCGCGCCGTGCTGCGCTGTGGCGACGCGCAGCGGGTCAAGGCGATGGACGAGGCCCTGTGGCGTGCTACCGATCCGGTCTGGCTGCCGCATGGCAGTGCCGCGATGGGGCACGGGCCGTTGCAGCCCATCTGGCTGACGGCTGGGGACGATGTGCCGAACGGGGCGACCTACCTGTTCCTGATCGACGGGGTGAACTGTCCGGACGCGGCCGCGTTCGAGCGGGTGTTCGACCTGTTCGATGGGGGCGACCCGGAAGCCGTGGAAGCGGCCCGCCGGCGGTGGACCAGTGCCCGCGAGGCCGGACACACGCTTGCCTACTGGCGGCAGCAGGCGAAAGGATGGACCCGAGGGGCGCGCTGAGCCTGACCGCAGATGCGCGCCGGTGGCGATCCGACGCGCGGTCGGACTTTGAGGGTGGCTTTCGCGCATGGCAGCACAGAATCTGTGAGGAGGACCGCGCGGCATGGTCAATTCCGTCATGTTTCCGGGGGGTGTGCGCGTGCCGGCGCTGGGCATGGGGACCTGGGCGCTGGGCGACAGTGCCGAGCGCCGGATGCAGGAGATCGCCAGCCTGCGGCTGGGCCTGGATCTGGGGTTGCGGGTGGTCGATACCGCCGAGACGTACGGGGGCGGGCGGTCGGAGCGGCTGGTGGGCGAGGCGATCGCCGGCCGGCGGGATGAGGTCTTTCTTGTCACGAAGGTGCTGCCGTCCAATGCCTCGCGCGCCGGGGTGGCGACCAGTTGCCGGGCGTCGCTTCGGCGGCTGGGCACCGATCGGATCGATCTGTACCTGTTGCACTGGCGGGGGGCCGTGCCGCTGGGCGAGACGATCGGGGCCTTCGAGCGGCTGAAGCGGGAAGGGCTGATCGGTGCTTGGGGCGTATCGAATTTCGATGTCGGGGATCTGGATGAGCTGGCGCGCGTCGCCTCGCCCGATCCCTGTGCGGCCAACCAGATCCTCTACAGCCTGGATTATCGCGGGGTGGAATTCGATCTGCTGGAGGCGGACCGGCGCCGGTCGATCGTGACCATGGCCTATTCCCCGCTGGGACAGGGCGGGGACCTGCTGCACCAGCCGGTACTGAAGCGGATCGCGGGTCGGCACGAGACCAGCCTGGGGCCGGCGACGCCCGCCCAGGTGGCGCTGGCCTGGGTGCTGCGGCAGCCGGGCATGCTGGCAATTCCCAAGGCGGGCAGCCCGCAGCACCAGCGCGAGAACGTGGCGGCCGCCGAGCTGGTGCTGACATCGGAGGATCTGGCGGCGATCGACCGGTCGATCCCGCCGCCGCGACGCAAGGTCCCCCTCGCCATGATCTGAGCGGCGTGGTTTGATGGCGGTTCGATCGGACCCGTGATTCGGGGATGGGGCCATCCTGCCGCTGTTTCTCATGCTTGTGCTTGTGTTGTCGGTGCTGCTGCTGGACGGCCTGATGCCCCGGTTCGCGGTGCCGCAGGCGGCCCGCGCGGGGTGGGGGCTGGCCCTTGTGCTGGCACTGGCGATGGCCGTCCTGCCTCCGGGCCCGGCGACGGTTCCGGAAGCGGGGGCGATGGCCCTGTTGCGCGTCGATGCGCTGTCCTTGCCGTTCGTGCTGATCCTGTCGGTGGCCGGCCTGGCCTCGGGCGAGCGGACGCCGGTGCTGGCCGGCGCGGCGCTGACGGTGGGCACCGGCAATCCCCTTCTGTTTGCGATCGGCGCTGCGGCCTTGTTGCCGCTTCTGCGGAGCCGGGGTGCCGTGCCGCGTGCCGTGGTGGGCTGGGGGAGTGTCGGGGTGGCGGTGGCGACCGCCCTGCTGGCGGGGTCGGGCGGCTGGCGGCTGATCGTGCTGCCGGTTCCGGCACTGGTGGCGGCCGCGGCGCTGATGGGGCTGTCGCTGCGGCCGCTGTCTGGCGCGCGGCATGGCGCGCCTGTCGGGGTCGCGCATCTGGCGGGAATGGTGGCCGGGCTCTGCCTTGCCGTGCGCATGCTGGTTGACTGGCCTGGGGGAGCGGTCGGCGCCTTCTGGGGAGGCGCGCTGGTCGCTGTGGGGTTGATGTTGGCGCTGGTGGCGTGTGGACGCGCCCTGGGCGCGCGCGATGCGGGCCGTGTGATGGCCGGCATGCTGGGGGGCTGGGGTGGCCTGGCGCTGCTGCTGGTCGGGCTGGTGGTGACCGGGCGGGCGGATGACCTGCCCTTGCTGGCGCTGGGGGCGTTCCGTGCCCTGATGCTGCTGATGGGTGGGGTCGGGTTGGCGTTTCTGGCCGCGATCCTGACCTTGGCGCGGATTGCCGAGGCGGCGGGTTCGCTGGGGCTGATGCGCGCCGGGGGGCTGGCGGCCCTGATGCCGAGGACGTCGGGCATGCTGGCCCTGGCGCTGGCCGGGGTGTGCGCCCTGCCGCCGTCGGGCGGGTTTGCGGTGGCGTGGCTGCTGGTACAGTCGTTGCTGGCGCTGCCGCGTGCCGAAGGATTGGCCGGCGCGATGCCGCTGCTGGCATCGCTGGCCGGGGTCGGGCTGGTATGCGGGCTGTTGATCCTGGCGGCGGTGCGCCTGTTATCCTGCCTGGTCCTGGGCCGGCCGCGCACGCCGCGTGCTGCCGGGGCGACCGACCCCGCGACGGGAAGGCTGGCGGCACCGGCCGCGTGCCTGGGGGGGAGTGCGGTCATGGTGCTCGTGCCCGGAATCTGGCTGTGGCTGACGCGCGGCGCGGGGTGGGACATTGCCGGCCTGCGCGGGACGATTCCGTCGGGTGCGCGGCCGGACTGGCTGGCTCTGGCGGCGCCGGGTGGCGGCGGGGTGCTGTATCCGATCGGCATTGTGGCGCTGTTGGGGCTGGCGGGAGCCGGGGTGCTGGCATTGTCGCGTCTGGCCGGCACGGTGGCGTCGCGCCCGGTGGCGGCCTGGACCGAGGGGGCTCCCCCTTCGCCGCCCTGGATGCCGTTCGGCGAGCCGGCGGCGCAGGCCGGGCCGGCGCAGTTTGCCGGTGCGCTGGCGTGGGGCCTGGGGGGAGGGGTACCTTTGCGGCGCCTCGCATGGCGGATGGCGCGCCGGGTACGGAATGCGGGTCGCCGCATGCTGGCGGTGACGGAGGGGGGCGTGGCCTGGGCGTCGCGCCATGCCATGGGGCTGGTGCTGCTGTGGCTGGCCGTGGCGGCGCTGGTCCGGATGTGGGGCCATTCGTGATGGTGTCGTGGGCGATGATGTCGGCAGGGATCGTGGGATGCGTGCTGCTGGCGGTGCATCTGGTGCTGATGGTCGCCTGTGCGCCGCTGGCACGGGGGCTGCTGGCGGCCGGCATGGCCTGGGCGGGCGGTGCCGAGCGTGTCCCGGTGCTGACGCGCTGGCGGCTGATCCGGTCCTGCGCGCGCCGGCATGGGGTGCGCGCTGCCGGCGTGGCCGAGATTGCGCCGGCGATGGCGCTGGCAACCGCGCTGGCCGCCTGTGCGCTGGTGCCGTCCTTCGTGCTCGGTCTGCCGGGAGGCGGGCTTTCGGACCTGCTGACGGTCTCGGGGCTGCTGGTCCTGGCGCGCCTGCTGCCATTGCTGGCGGCGTTGGCGCCGGGCGGCGCACGGGCCGGATTGGCGTCGGCCGGAGGTGTGGGCGCCCTGGCGGCGATGCAGGCGGTCTTTCCGCTGGCGGTGGCGGCGGCGGTCATGGCGACCGGGCATGGGGGGATCGATGCCCTGCTGGGGCGGCTGCGCGACCCCGATCCGGGGGGCGGGCGGGTGTCGGCGATGTTGCTGGCCGTCGCCCTGCTGCTGGCCGGGCCGGATATCGGCCCCGGCGATGAGGCGCGCGCGGCGGACATGA
This sequence comes from Gluconacetobacter aggeris, assembly GCF_014174395.1. Lineage (GTDB taxonomy): Bacteria > Pseudomonadota > Alphaproteobacteria > Acetobacterales > Acetobacteraceae > Gluconacetobacter > Gluconacetobacter aggeris. The sequence continues at coordinate 360,948 of NZ_JABEQD010000002.1, read as the reverse complement.
TGGTCGATCTGGGCGGACGCGGCCGTGCTGCCATGGAACTGGCGCGGGATCTGGGGCTGATCGCCTGGGTTACGCTGGCGGGGGATCTGGCCTGGCCGGGTGGGCTGGCGATGCCGGAGGCCGGGGCGCAGTTGCCGGCGGCCGCGTCGCTGCCCGGCGCCGTCGTGGCGTGGCTGGCGCGGACGGGGGGGATCTGTGCCGGCATCGTCGCCGCGCGGGTGGTCGTGATGGGCTCGGCGCGCGCGGTGCGCGGCCGGCTGGTGCTGGCGCTGCTGTTCGCGGCGCTGGCGGTCGTGGTGCTGTTCGCGGATCAGGAGGTCGCGTGATGGGGTCGCCGCTTCCCGGCCTGCTGATTGCCGCCTCGGTCGTGCTGTCGGGCCTGCGCTGGGCGTTGCCCTGGCAGGCCGGGCTGGTGGTGCTGACATTGCTGGCGGCGGCGCTGGATGTCGAGGCACCGGTGCGTCCCTGTCTGGCGGCCCTGTTCGTGGTGGCGGGGACGGCGCCGCTGGTCTGGGGGCTGGCGCGGCTGGAGGATCGGCCGCCGGTGCCGGCGGAGCGGATATCAGGAGTGGGCGGTGGCCTGATGCTGACGATCCTGGCGGTTCTGGCGGTGCCGCGCGGCCTGATCGACGTCGTGACGCGGCCGGACCTGATTGCGGCGCTGGTGGCCATTCTGTGCGGTGTGCTGGCTGCCGCGGTCCGCCGTTCGGTGGTGGGGCAGTGCGCGGGGCTGGCGGCGGCCCTGAACGGATTGATGCTGCTCGCCGGCCTGGCCGGGCGGGGCGCGGTGCTGGCGGGGGCTGTGGCATTGCAGGCGGCGCTGCTGGTGGTGGCCTTTGTCTGCCTGCGCCGGATCGCCTGGGGGCGGGAGTTGACGTGAGCATTCCGCCTGTTTCGCTGCCGGTGCTGATGCCGCTGGCGCTGTGCTGGCCGTTCCTGTCGATGGGGGTGCTGGCGGCCTGCTCGCCGGCCTCGGCGCGCGCGGCGGGGGTGGGGCTGTCGGCGGTCGGGCTGGGGCTGGCTGCCCTGGCGGTGGCGTTGCGGAGCGTCTGGCCGGGGACGCCCTTTGCCGCGCCGCCCGGCGCGTTGGGACTTCTGCTGCCGCTGCCGCTGCTGGCGCTGTTCCTGGCCTGTCTGTCGGCCGACATGGCGCCGGGACGGCGGGGGGCGGGCGTGCTGATGCATGGGCTGGCCGGTGGCGCGGCCGTTGCCACCGCCTGCGCCGATCCGCTGTCGGGCGCGGTCGCGGTTGGCGGGGTGGCGATGCTGGTGGCGCTGGCGACCGCCGTGACGCGTGGCGCGGCACGGGCGGGGTGGGATCTTTTTCGCCTCAGCCTGTCCGGCATCCTGCTGGCCGTGCCCGGTGCCGCGCTGCTGGCGGCGTCCGACGCGGCGGGACGGCTGGAGGGGCTGGGGGGGCTGTTGCTGACGGTCGGGCTGGGGACTGTCGCGGGGCTGGGGCCTGCCGCCCCGGTCGTGCTGGCGGCCGGGGATGCGGTGGCGCCCATGGCCCTGGCGCCGGTCATGACCGCGATCCCGGTGCTGCGTCATCTGGCGCAGGGCCAGGACCGGATGGGGGTGATGGCGCTGGGGCTGGTGACGCTGTGGCTGATGGCGCTTTCCATCCGCGTGGCGCCCCCGGAGCGGCGGGGCCGGCTGTCGGTCGGGTTGATGATCGGCCTGGCGGCGGTAGCGGCCGGAGCGGGTGATGGTGCCGGTCTGGCGGGGTTGGTGGCGCTGCTGCTGTCGGTCGCGCTGATGGGGCCGCTGGCGCGGCAGGCGGGGCCCGACCGGCATGGGCCGTGGGATGGGAGCCTTGCGCCCTTGGTCCATTCGCCGTTTCTGCCGTTCGGGGGGCTGGTGCTGACGCTGGTTGCGCTGTGCGATGCCGCACCGATGCTGGTGCTGCCGGTGGCGGTCGGGGTGGTGGTCGGCAGTCCGCTGCCCGTCGGTGGCGCGGTCCGGATGGGCTGGCTAGGACGGGGCGTGACCGCCGTGCTGCTGGGCGGCCTGGCGGTGCTGGTGCTGCGAGGGTGGCGATGATCCGCGCCGAGCCCTATCCGGCCCCGCGTACGGCCGCCGCGCTGATCCGGCGCGGGGAGGCTGAAGCCGGCGGCTGGCGCTTCCGGCTGGAGGAGGAAGGCTGGCACGATCTGGCCGAGGCGCTGCGGCATGACCCGCTGCCGTTCGTGACCCTGTGGGCCAATGGGCGGGATGTGCATGCCCTGTTCCTGGAGGGGGGCGAGCGCCCGCTGGTGGCGAGCGTCGAACCCTATGGCGGGCGCTATCTGGGCCTGTCCCCGGCGCGTCCGGCGGCGGCACCGTTCGAGCGTTGCGTGCAGGATCTGTGGGGGTTTTCGGCGATGGAGGCGCGGGATGTGCGTCCATGGCTGGACCATGGGCTGTGGACCGCGACCTGGCCGCTGAGTGCGCGTCCGGGGCCGGCTGCCTGGCCGCCCGACCCGCCGGATTTTCGGCCGGTGCCGGGCGAATGCATGATCCTGGGCAGCGGGCCGGCCGATGGCGGGCACCATGCGCCGGCCCATCTGCGTCTGGCGGTGGATGGCGGGGGCGTGGTCGGACAGGCGGAATGGCGGCTGGGCTATGCGCATCGTGGGGTGGTGGCCCGGCTGGCGGGGCTGGATGCCGATGGTGCGGTGCGGTTGGCCGGGCGGGCCGTCGCCGGGGCGTCGGTCGCCCATCAATCGGCGCTGTGCCGGGCGATCGAGGCGGCGACGGGGCAGACTGCCGATGCCGCCACCGTGCGTACGCGCGTGCTGCTGGCGGAAATCGAGCGGGCGGCGACGCATCTGCATGATCTGTCGCGCGTGGCGCGGGCGGCCGGAGGGGCGACCCTGGCGGCGGAATGCGAGCGGCTGCGCGAGGCGATCCTGGAGCAGTGCGGCCGGATCGGTGGCCATCGGCTGCTGATGGATCGGGTTTGCCCCGGAGGGGCGGGCGATCCGGCGATGGATGACGTGGCCGTTGCCATCGGCGGCCGGGTGGCGGACCTGCTGGAGGCCGGCCGGGCCGCGCTGGTGCGTTGTCGGGGGTGGCCGGGGCTGGAGGCGCGCATTGCCGGCGTGGGCGTGCTGGACCAGTCGGCGGCGCGGGCGCTGGGCGTGGGGGGCGTCGTGGGCCGGGCGTCGGCGCGCGAGGAGGATCTGCGGCGGCTGGTGCCGGGCTATCGGCGCGAATGGCTGGATAGCGGCGTGCGGCGCGGTGGCGATGTGGCGGCGCGCATCGACCTGCGGCTGACGGAGCTGGGCGGCGTCGCGCGGTTGCTGCGGGCGGCGGCCGGCAGCATGCCGGATGCCGGGTGGAGGCAGCAGGCTGTCGGTGAGGGTGTCGGCTTTGCCGAGGGGCCGCGCGGCGCGGTGTGGTATTGGGTTCGTATGGTCGATGGCCGTGTTGCGGCGGCGCATGCGTGCGACCCCGCGCTGGCCCAGGCCTGTGCGCTGGAGCATGTGCTGGCCGGGGCGCAGGCCGAGGATGTGGGGATGATCGTGCGCTCGTTCGGCCTCTCGGCCGCGGGCGCGGACCTGTAGGGAGGCGATTCTTGGCGCTGCTGCGTGCGATTCTGGCGCGGGGAGTCCGGCCTGCCATCCGCCTGCCGGCCGTGGGGCCGATGGCGGTGTTTCACGTGGATACAGGCGGGTGCGAGGGATGCGCGATGGAGGTCTCGGCGCTGGACGGGGCGGCCTATGCGCTGCCGGCGACGGGCCTGCGTTTCGTGACGACGCCGCGCCTGGCCGATGTGCTGCTGGTGACCGGGCCGCTGACCCGCGCCATGGCCCCGGTGCTGGAGGCGGCATGGCATGCCATGCCCGATCCGCGGGCGCTGGTGGCGGTTGGGGCCTGCGCGATCGATGGCGGCCCGTTCGGGGAGAATTATGCCGTTCTGGGCGGGTTGGAGGGCCGGGCGCCGCTGGATGCGTCGATCCCCGGCTGTCCGCCTTCGCCGGCTTCCATCGTCGCCGGGCTGGCGGCGTTGCTGGGGGCCTCCGGATTGTCTTCCTCGGCCTGAAGGGCCAGGGCCTCCTGCTTCAGGCGGTGGAAGCTGCGGCGGCTGAGGGGCAGCAGGGCGATATAGATCACGCCTGCGGCAGCCAGCGCGCCCCACGGGTCGGCGACCAGGACGGCGGCATAGGCGCCGGTGCCCAGCATCAGCGGCAGCACATAGGCCGACGGGACCTTGAAATTCTTGAACGACCAGACGGGCAGCGTGGAGACCAGCAGGAACGCGGTGCCGCTGAGCGTCAGCGCCGGCAGGAGCGGCAGGCGGGTCAGCTCATAGACCTGGTTCCAGCCCAGCTTGTGGGCCTCCAGCCCCAGGAACAGGGGAAACATCGCCAGTCCCGCCCCGGCGGGGGCCGGGACGCCGGTGAAGAAATTGCTGGCGTATTTGGGCTTTTCGGTATCGTCCAGGCTGGCGTTGAAGCGCGCCAGGCGCAGCGCCATGCAGACCGTGAACATGATGCAGGGCAGGTAGCCGTAGCGCCCGGCATCGCGCAGTGCCCACAGATACAGCACGAAGCCGGGCGCCACGCCGAAGCACAGGAAATCGGACAGGCTGTCGAATTCCGCGCCGAAGCGGCTGGTGCCGCGCAGCAGGCGGGCGATGCGCCCGTCCAGCCCGTCGATGCAGGCGGCGATCAGCAGGGCCACCGCCGCGTCGCCGAACCGTCCGTCGAGCGCGAAGCGCATGCCCGTCAGCCCCGCGCACAGGCCCAGCATCGTCATGATGTTGGGGATCAGCCGGTTGAAGGACGGGCCGCGAACGCGGGGCCGTCGTCTGCGAATCAGCCGGCGCCGCCGCCGCGGCGTGGCCGGGGCGGAGGAGGGGGGCGTGTCGGGCAGGGCCATCGGGGTCAGAGACGCGCCATGACCGTTTCGCCGCCGATCATGGTCTGGCCGGTCGAGACCAGCGGTTCCACGCCCGGCGGCAGGTACAGGTCGGTGCGCGAGCCGAAGCGGATCAGGCCGAAGCGCTCGCCGGCCTCATAGGTCATGCCTTCCTCGGCATCGCACAGGATGCGCCGGGCGATCAGGCCCGCGATCTGCACCACCGCCAGGTTGCGCCCGTCTTCCAGCGTCAGGCGCAGGGCATTGCGTTCGTTGAGGTCGGACGCCTTGTCCAGGCTGGCGTTGAGGAACTGGCCGGGATGGTAGGCTACGCGCGTCACGGTTCCGGCGGCGGGCATGCGGTTCACATGCACGTCCAGCACCGACAGGAAGGTGGCGATGCGCCAGACCGGCGCGTCGCCCATGTCGAGCGACGCGGGGGGGGAGACCTTTTCCACCGACACCACGCGGCCATCGGCGGGGGCTACCGCCAGATGCGGGTCGGCCGGCGGCACGCGCTCCGGATCGCGGAAGAAATAGAGGCAGAAGCCGAAGAACAGCCCCGCCGCGTGGCTGAGCCAGCGGGCCGGGCGCCAGGGCAGCAGCCGGGCTGCCAGCGCGGTGGCACCCGACGCCAGGAGGAAGGGACGGGCGGCCGGATGCGGTCGCGCGAGGACGAGCTTGATGGACTGGATCAGGGACATGGACCGAGCTTCATGGGGTTTGCGGGGGAATGGGTCAAGCGTGGCGCCGGTGCGACGCCAGTGTGGCATGGATCGGGGGGGCGGTCAGCCGGGTTCGTAGATCCGTCGGGGCGCGCGGATCAGGGCCGGCGCGCTCAGGGCCGGGACGCCGGAATAGACGTCCTTGACCGCTTCGATGACGAAGACGCCGCCCAGTTGCGGCAGCAGCATGTGGCCGGCAGTTTCGGCCAGCGCGCCGGGGCGCCGGTGCCCGGCCCCGGGCGGAGGCATGAACAGTGCGCCGTCATGCCGTTCGGCGCGCAGGAAGGCCTGCGACAGGCGTCGCGCGATCTGGCGGGCGGAAAAGGGCTCGCCCTGGCCGAAGGGCGTGCCGTCGGAATGCGCCCACCAGCCGGCGCGGTTGGGCACGACCAGCAGCAGGCGGCCATGATCCTTCATGACCTTCCATACCGAGCGGACGAGTGCGTCGGGTCGCTGGGTGATTTCCAGCGCGTGGACCAGCAGCACCCGGTCGAAGGACAGGTCGGGGAAGGGCAGGCGGTCTTCGGCCACCAGGCAGTCGCGCATGCCCTCCGGCGTGAAGGGGGGGGCGTCGCGGGTGACGGGCGTGTCCATCCGCGCCGAGATGCAGGGCGCGCCGTCCGGCCGGGTCCAGAGCTGGAGGAAGGGCAGCGTGTAGCCCAGCCCCAATATCCGGTCGTTGCCGGTGTGGGGCCAGAATGCATGCAGGCGATGCCGCAGCAGCCGGGCGGTGTTCTCGCCCGCGCGGCCGGCATAGAATCTGGCTGCGGTGCAGATATCGTCTTGCATCAGGCCAGATTAGCACAAACTGTTGGAGAATGCCGGACCGCCCTGGAGCCGCGTACGAGACGGAGAGAGATCATGGTGCTTGCCATCCACCCGGTGCCGATCCTGGCCGACAATTACGCCTGGCTGCTGCGTGACGAGGAAAGCGGCGCCACGGCGCTGGTCGATCCGGCCGAGGAGGCCCCCCTGGTCGCGGCGGTGGAGCAGGCCGGCGGCCGGCTGGACCAGATTTTCCTGACGCATCATCATGCCGATCATGTGGCGGCGACCGATGCCCTGCGCAAGCGCTACGGTGCGATTGTGACCGGGGCGGCGGCCGATGCCTACCGGCTGCCGATGCTGGACCAGGCGGTGAATGACGGCGACGGCGTGACGCTGGGCGGGGCCATCGGCACCGTGATGGAGACGCCGGGCCATACGCGCGGGCATATTGCCTATTATTTTCCGCTGACCCCGGCGCTGTTCTGTGGCGACACGCTGTTCAGCCTGGGTTGCGGGCGGCTGTTCGAAGGCTCGGCGGAGGAGATGTTCCAGTCCCTGCGCCGGATCGCCGCCCTGCCGGATGCGACGCTGGTCTGCTGCGGGCATGAATATACGCAGTCCAACGCGCGCTTCGCGCTGGCGGTCGATCCCGACAATGGGGCGTTGCGCGAACGCGCGGCCGAGATCGAGAGAATGCGGGCCGAAGGGCGGCCCACCGTGCCGGTGCGGCTGGGGCTGGAAAAGCGCACCAATCCGTTCCTGCGTGCGCCCGACGCGGCGGCCTTCGCGCGGCTGCGGCGGGAGAAGGATGGTTTTCGTTGAAGGCTGGGTGCGGACGCGCGTTGGTGGCGATCCCGACGCGCCTCGGCCGGTTTCCGATGTCGGGCATGGCTGCCTACATCAGCCGATCTTGCGTGATGTGTTGCCCGGCCGGGCGCGCGCTCGCCGCTGAGGGGCGTGCGTTCGACCGGCCTCGGATGGCGCGCTGCGGCCCCCCGCGTTCCGCGCATGAGCGGTTCGACCGCGCGGGGAGCGATTGAGAAGCCTTTCCATCGCATCTTTCGCAAGTCTCTCCGTGGTCGTAATGAATTGAAAATCTTATGTGAAATAAATAAGAATATCTGAATTGATCTGTTCTGGCGCAGGCGTATTTCCAAACAGGCGTCTCAGACGCTCTGCCGTTCGTTCCGCGCACCGCATCATACATCTGTGATCGTCCTTGCCTATTTTGGACCTCGACAAAGCATGAAACCGGTATCTACACATTGCCCAACAAGTGTTTGGTAGTTTCGGTGGCGGATGCAGGCGGACGAATCGGCTCAGCCGCCTGGTTAACCCGGGCGTGCGGTGTTTTCCGGTTCGTCCTGTTTCGGACCCACATTGGGCAAGGGGATACAGGTGCTGGGGCATCGTGAGGATCGAGAGGTCGTGACATGCGACGTCGTGATCGTTGGGGCAGGTCCCGCGGGTCTGGCCGCGGCGATCCGACTCAGGCAACGGGTACCGGGGCTCCAGGTCATCGTGGTGGAGAAAGGTGCTGAAACCGGCGCCCATATCCTCTCCGGCGTGGTCATGGACCCTGTCGGTCTGGACGCCCTGCTGCCGGATTGGCGGGACGATGGCGATCGCCCGCTTCGGCAAGAGGTGTCAGAGGATCGATTTGCCTTCCTGACGCGGAGTCGGGCTTTTTCCGTGCCGGAAATCCTGTTTCCCGCGCGCATGAGCAACAGGGGATGTTTCGTCGGGTCGCTGGGAGAGGTGACGCGCTATCTGGCGGCTCGGGCGGAAGAGCTTGGCGTCGAGATCTATACCGGCTTCCCGGCGGTCGAGATCCTTTACGACGATACCGGCCGCGTCGAGGGGATTGCCACCGGTGACATGGGAATCGGCAGGGATGGCAAGCCTGGCGCATCATTCACGCCGGGCATGGAACTTCGGTCACGCTATACCCTGTTTGCCGAAGGTGCGCGTGGCTCGCTGAGCAAGCAGGTCATTGCCCGCCATGGGCTGGATCGTGACGCCGGGTTCCAGAAATATGGCATCGGGATCAAGGAAGTGTGGGAGGTGGCGCCGGGGAAATGCCATCCTGGCCTGATCCGGCACACTGTGGGCTGGCCGCTGGACCGGCATACTGGCGGCGGTTCCTTCGTCTATCACGGCGCGGATAGCCTGGTGACGGTGGGCTTTGTCGTCCATCTGGACTATGCCAACCCGACGCTGTCGCCGTTCGACGAGTTCCAGCGTTTCAAGACGCATCCGTCCATGCGCGATCTGCTGGCCGGCGGGCGCCGGGTCGCCTATGGCGCACGTGCCCTGACCGAAGGCGGTTGGCAGGCGGTGCCCCGTGTGACCTTTCCGGGTGGGGCGCTGATCGGCTGCGCGGCGGGCTTCATGAATGTTGCCCGCATCAAGGGATCGCACAATGCCATCCTCTCCGGCATGCAGGCGGCCGACGCGATTGTCGCGGCCCCTGACCTGATCGAGCCGCGATCCTATGAGAGTGGCTGGCGTACGTCGCCGATCGGCCGCGATCTCTATCCCGTCCGCAACGTCAAGCCGCTCTGGTCGCGCTTCGGTCTGGCGGGGCTTGTCCTCGGCGGACTGGACATGTGGGCCCATGCGCTTGCGGGGATGTCGGTCATGGGGACGCTGCGCCATCGCAAGGCCGACCATGCCAGCCTGCGTCCCCTCGCCGAGGTTACGCCGATCGCCTATCCGAATCCGGACGGAGTGCTGACGTTCGACCGATTGTCCTCGGTGTATCTATCGGGTGTGAATCACGAAGAAAACCAGCCCTGCCATCTGCGCCTGGCCGATCCGTTGCTTCCGGTCCGCGAGAACTTGCCCCGCTTTGGCGAGCCGGCCCGGCTTTATTGTCCGGCCGGCGTCTATGAGGTTGCCGTTGCATCGGACGGGACGCCTTCCTTCGTGATCAACGCGCAGAACTGCGTGCATTGCAAGACCTGCGACATCAAGGATCCGGCCCAGAACATCACCTGGACGCCGCCCGAGGGCGGCGGTGGCCCCAATTACGCGAATATGTAAGGCAGATATATGAAAAATTTAGAAAAAGAAATGGAATTACGTAAATGCGCGGTCATTGGCGCTGGCACGATGGGGGCCGGGATTGCGGCGCATATGGCCAATGCCGGCGCGGAAGTCGTGCTGCTGGACCTGGATGCGGAGGTCGCTTCCCGTGCGGTGGAGCGGCAGGTCAAGGTCGGGGGCTTCATGCTGCCGGGCTTCGCGGACCGGGTGCGGACCGGCAGCACGCGCACCGACATGGCGCTGCTTGCCGATGCGGACTGGATCGTTGAGGCGGTGGCCGAGCGTCTGGAGATCAAGCGTGCCCTGTTCGCGGAGATCGCGCGCTTCAGGAAGCCGGGTTCCGTCCTGTCGTCCAATACGTCGACGATCCCGCTGCGCGAACTGGTGGAGGGCATGAATCCGGCGCTGGCCCGTGACGTGCTGATTGCCCATTTCTTCAATCCGCCCCGTCAGATGAGGCTGCTGGAACTGGTGAGCGGGCCGCGCACCGATCCCGGTACGGTGGCACGATTGAGCCGCTTCATCGATGTCGCGCTCGGCAAGAGCATCGTGGCGTGCAACGACACGCCGGGTTTCATTGCCAATCGTATCGGCTGTTTCTGGTTGGCGGCGGGGCTGGGCGAGGCCTTACGGCTGGGTATCGATGTGGAGACCGCCGACGCGGCGATGGGCAAGCCGTTCGGGCTGCCGCGCACGGGCATATTCGGCTTGTACGACCTGATCGGCATCGATCTGATGCCGGGCCTGATCCGTTCGCTCCAGGCCAATCTGCCGACTGAGGACGCCATTCAGGCCTATGACGCGGAGCCTGCGCGTGTCACCGCGATGCTGGAGCGGGGGCTGACGGGACGCAAGGGTGGCGGCGGCTTCTACCGGATGGCCGCCGGACGCGGGGGGCGGGAGGTGCTGGACCTCTCCGGTGGGGAGTATCGCGACCCACGCCCGGCGCCGGTGCTGGAGGGGGAGCCGCGCCGGCTCATGGCGGGGACCGATCTCGCGGCGCGTTATGCCTGGGCGGTGATGTCACGGACCCTGGCTTATGCGGCTTCATTGGTGCCAGAGATCGCGGATCGGCCCGATCAGGTGGATGAGGCCATGCGGCTTGGCTATGGCTGGACCTACGGGCCGTTCGAACTGATCGACCGGATCGGGGCGGAATGGCTGGCCGGCCGGCTGGCCGAGGACGGGCAGCCAGTACCCGCTCTTTTGCAGGCGGCCTCCGCCGGTGGGTTCTATCGTGTTGCGGATGGGGCGCGCGAAGTTCTGGCGCCACGGGAGTCGGGCGCGGTTCATGCGCGGCTGGAGCCGGCCGAAGGCGTCATCGCGCTGCCGGCGCTGCGTCTGACCCGGCAGCCGGTCTGGTCGAGCGAGGCGGCGTCGCTGTGGGATCTGGATGATGGCGTGGGGCTGTTTGCTTTCCATACCAAGCTGAACGTCTTCACGCCGCCGCTGATCGATGCCGTGCAACAGGTCGCGGCCGTCGTGCCGCGTTATTTCGATGCGCTGGTCGCGGGGAATGACGGGCCGGTCTTCAGTGCGGGCGCGGATCTGAAGACCATGCTGGCCTTGTCGGAAGGCAATGACCGAGCGGGGCTGGAGGCTTTCCTGCTTGCCGGGCAGCGGGCGTTCGATGCCCTGGCCTGTGCGCCGTTTCCTGTTGTTGGTGCGGTCGGCGCGCTGGCCGTGGGCGGCGGATGTGAATTCCTGCTGCATGCCCACCGGGTCGTCGCCCATGCCGAGGCGCGGATCGGGCTGGTCGAGGCGCAGGTCGGCCTGGTGCCGGGGTGGGGCGGGGTCGCGGCATGGCTGGCGCGTCACCAGGCCGCCGGACTGGAGGCGGGCGAGGCGGCCTCGGCGACGCTTCGGGCCGTAGTGCGGGGGGTGACCTGGCCGGGCGCCTTTCCTGCGCAGGAGGCCCGGTTGCTGCGGCCGGATGATCGCATCGTGATGAATGCGGACCGGTTGATCGCAGATGCGCGCGCCGTGGCGCTTGCATTGCGGCCCGGATTCCGTCCGCCCGCGGCCCCCGATCTGCATCTGCCGCCTCGGGCCGTGCTGGACGGGGTGGTTGATGATCTGACGTCCTTCCTCGCCCCGCATGACCGCGTGATCGCGCGTGCGCTGGCCGGGATTCTGTCCGGCGACGGGCGGCCGGTCAGCGCCTCGGACCTGACCGCGCGTGTGACGGAATGCTTTCTCGATCTCGCCCTTACCGAACCGACCCGCGCGCGCATGCGCCAGATGATCGCTACCGGCAAACCCCTGCGGAACTGACGCGCGGCACACCGCACAAGCACACCGCACAACAAGGAAGAACAGGACATGCCATCCTACAAGGCTCCGGTCGAGGACATGATGTTCGTGCTGAAGGATGTCCTCGGCGCCGGACAGGTCTTTGCCGAAATCCCCGCCTATGCGGAGATCGATACCGATGTGGTCGAGAACGTGCTGGAGGAAGCCGGACGTTTCTGCACCGAGATTCTCCAGCCGCTGAACATGAGCGGCGATGCCGAGGGCTGCCGTCTGGAAGGCGGCGTGGTGCGGACCCCGAAAGGCTTCGCGGAGGCCTATGCGGCGTTTTGCGATGCCGGGTGGGGCGGACTGTCGGCTTCGCCCGATCATGGCGGGCAGGGGCTGCCGCGCACGGTGCAGATCCTGGTGGACGAGATGCTGTCGGCCTCCAACCTGTCGTTCGGGCTCTTTCCCGGCCTGACGCGCGGCGCCTACGAAGCGATCGAGGCCCATGGCGACGAGGCGCTGAAGGCGCTTTACCTGCCGAAGATGATTGCCGGCACCTGGACCGGTGCGATGGCGCTGACCGAAGGCGGTGCCGGGTCCGATCTGGGCTTGTTGAAGGCAACGGCCGTGCCGCGTGGCGACGGTTCGTACACGGTCACCGGATCGAAGATCTTCATTTCCTCCGGCGATCACGACATGGCGGAAAACGTCATTCACCTGGTGCTGGCGCGGCTGCCGGATGCGCCGGCGGGAACCAGGGGCATCAGCCTGTTCCTGTGTCCGAAATATCTGGTCGATCGTGACGGGACGCCGGGTGCGCGCAATGCCATTTCGGTCGGGGCGCTGGAACACAAGATGGGCATCCATGCCCAGCCCACCTGCGTCATGAATTATGACGGCTGCCAGGGCTGGCTGGTGGGAGAGGAGCATCGCGGTCTGGCGGCGATGTTCACCATGATGAATGCCGAGCGCCTGTTCGTGGGCATGCAGGGGCTGGGCGTGGCCGATGCGTCCTACCAGACCGCCGCGACCTATGCGCGCGAACGGTTGCAGGGACGGGCGACGGATATTGCCGGCACCGCGCCGATCATCGCCCACCCGGACGTCCGGCGGATGCTCCTGTCAATGCTGTCCTTCATCGAGGCCGGGCGTGCCTTGAGCCTGTTTACGGCGCTGGAGATGGACAAGGAGAAATTTCATCCCGATCCGGACATCCGGCGCGTGTCCGGCGGACTGGTGGCGCTGCTGACGCCGGTCATCAAGGCCGCCTTGACCGATTTCGGGTTCGAGGCCGCCGTGCTGGGACAGCAGGTGCTGGGTGGCCATGGCTATATCCGCGAATGGGGGCAGGAGCAGTTCGTCCGCGATGCGCGGATCGCGATGATCTACGAAGGGACGAACGGCATCCAGGCGCAGGATCTGGTGCTGCGGAAACTGCCGTTGGACGGTGGCCGGCCTGTCCGGACGTTTCTCGGGCTGATCAGGGAGACGCTGGAACAGGCGGACGGGAGTGCCGAAGCCGCCGCGCAATGTGCGGCCCTGCGCGAGGCGCTGGCGCATCTGGAACAGGTTACGGCGCGCCTTGTCGACGGCGACCTCGCCGGATCGGACGAGCGGAATGCGGCGGCCACCGATTACCTGCGCCTGTTCGCGCTGGTCAGCTTCGGCTGGCTTTGGCTGCGCATGACCCTGGTCGTGTTGAAGAAGGGGGAGGGCGCCGACGCGCATGCGCGGCGCAAGATCGCGCTCGGCCGGTTCTTTGCCGGCCGTATCCTGCCGCAGGCGGGCGCGTTGGCGCGGCAGATCGACGCGGGGAGCGCGCCCGTCATGGCGCTGGCTGCCGGGGATTTCTGACGCGCGGCCCCGGATATGTCCCTGGGAGGGAAAGAATCCATGAAGAAGATCCTTGTTCCAGTAAAGATGGTTCTCGATTCCAATGCCCGGCCCCGGGTCCGGACGGACGAGACCGGTATCGATGTGGCCGGCATGCGGATGTCGATCAATCCGTTCTGCGAGATCGCGGTGGAGGAGGCGCTGCGTCTGAAGGAGGCGGGAGCGGCCGAGGAGGTCGTGGTCGTCTCCATCGGGCCGGCCAAGGCACAGGATACGCTGCGCCAGGCGCTGGCGATGGGTGCCGACCGGGCCATGCTGATCCAGACCGACGAGACGGTCGAGCCGCTTGCGGTGGCCAAGCTGCTATGTGCAGTCGCCAGGGAGGAAGTGCCGGACCTGGTCATCCTGGGCAAGCAGGCGATCGACGATGATTGCAACCAGACCGGCCAGATGCTGGCGGCATTGCTGGGCTGGCCTCAGGCGACGTTCGCCTCCGCCGTCCGGTTCGCGGAAAATAGGCTGCTGGTCACACGCGAAATCGATGCCGGGCTGCAGACGCTGTCGCTGCCGCTGCCGGCGGTCGTCACCACGGATCTGCGCCTGAACGAGCCCCGGCATTGCGCGCTGCCCAATATCATGAAGGCCCGCAAGAAGTCGCTGACGGTCTGCGTGCCTGCCGATTACGGCATCGATATCGGCCGGCGTCTGAAGATCGTGGCGGTGCGGCCGCCCGCCGGGCGCAAGCCGGGCATCAGGGTGGCGACGGCATCCGAACTGGTCAGCGACCTGCGCGCGGCGGGCCTTGTCTGACTTTTCTCTTTTAAAATCGCCAGATTCTGGAGATCAGCATGACGACACTTCTTGTCGCGGACCATGATAACCGCGTGCTGTCCGATGCCACAGCCCGCGCCCTGACCGCGCTGTGCGCGCTCGACGATGCGGTGCATGTCCTGGTTGCCGGCCACCAGGCCAGGCCGGTAGCCGAACAGGTCGCGAAACTCCATGGGACGGGGCGGGTGATCCTGGTGGACGACGCGGCATTCGCGCATGGGCTGGCCGAGCCGCTCGCCGCGCTTATCCTGTCGCTGGCCGCGGATTATCGGGTGATTGCCGCGCCGGCGACCTCAGGCGGTAAGGATGTGCTGCCGCGCGTGGCGGCGCTGCTCGACGTCATGCAGATTTCCGACGTGGTGCGGGTCGTCTCGCCGGACACGTTCGAGCGGCCGATCTATGCCGGAAACGCGATCGCCGTGGTGCAGAGCACGGACGAAAAAAAGCTGCTGACGATCCGGACGTCCGCTTTCGCCGCCGCCGGGACGATCGCGGTTGCCGTGCCGATCGAGGAGGTAGTGCCCCCTCAGGGGGTGTGGCTCGCACGGTTCGAGGGCGAGACGCTGAGCAGCAGCGACCGGCCGGATCTGGCATCGGCGCGGATCGTCGTTTCCGGGGGGCGGGCGCTGGGGTCGGCCGAGAAATTCCAGGAGATTATCGGCCCTCTTGCGGAACGGCTGCATGCCGCCATCGGCGCGTCGCGCGCGGCGGTCGATGCCGGGTACGCCCCCAATGACCTGCAGGTGGGGCAGACTGGTAAGGTCGTGGCGCCCGATCTTTATATCGCGCTCGGCATCTCCGGGGCCATCCAGCACCTCGCCGGCATGAAGGATTCCAAGATTATCGTTGCGATCAACAAGGATGAAGATGCGCCGATCTTCCAGGTGGCCGATTACGGCATCGTCGGCGATCTGTTCGAGATCGTTCCCGAACTGGAAAAGGCGCTTGGCTGACCGCTCGTGCCAGCCCGACAAGGAAAAGACATCATGATACATGAAGATCCTGCCGTGATCGTTGCGGCCGCGCGGACGCCACTGGGGCGGTTCCTGGGCGATCTGTCCGCCGTTACTGCGCCGATGCTGGGAGCGGCTGCCATACGCGGTGCGCTGGGCCGTTCCGGCCTGGCGCCCGACAGGATCGACATGGTGACAATGGGCTGCGTTTTGGGGGCTGGGATCGGGCAGAATCCGGCCCGGCAGGCGGCACTGGGCGCCGGCCTGCCGCAGGGTACGACGGCCGCGACGGTCAACAAGGTCTGCGGCTCGGGCATGATGTCGGTGTTCATGGCGCGCGATGCGCTGCTGGCCGGATCGACGACGATTGCCGTGGCGGGCGGAATGGAATCCATGTCGAACGCGCCGTATCTGCTGCCGAGGGCGCGCACGGGCTACCGCATGGGACACGAAACGGTTGTGGACCATATGCTGCGGGACGGTCTGGAGGACGCCTATGAAGGCGGCCGGTCGATGGGTGATTTCGGCGAGGCCACCGCGGAAGCATACGGGTTCAGCCGTGCGGATCAGGACCTCTATGCCGGGCATACCCTGACGCGCGCGCAGGCGGCCATCAAGGACGGTGCGTTCACGCAGGAGATTGAGCCCGTGACGCTGGCGACCCGCAAGGGAGAGGTGCGCGTCACCACCGACGAGAATCCGCCGAAAGTCTCGCCCGAGAAGATTCCCACCTTGAAGGCGGCCTTTCGCCGGGATGGCACGATCACGGCCGCCAGTTCGTCGGCGATCGCCGATGGCGCGGCGGCGATGGTGCTTGCGCGCCGATCATACGCCCTGGAGGCGGGATTGCCGATTCTGGCCGAAATCCGGGCCTGCGCGACCCACGCGCAGGAACCGGCCTGGTTCACCACGGCGCCCGTTCCGGCCATTCGCAAAGTTCTGGATCGGGCTGGCTGGTCGGTCGGCGATGTCGATCTGTTCGAAATCAACGAGGCATTCGCCGTGGTTGCCATGTCGGCGCAGCGTGACCTGGACATCCCGGCCGATCGGTTGAACGTGCATGGCGGGGCCTGCGCGCTGGGCCATCCGATCGGCGCGACGGGCGCGCGCATCATCGTCACCCTGCTCCATGCCCTGCGCGCGCGTGGTGCGCGGCGCGGTGTCGCGGCGTTGTGCATCGGAGGAGGAGAAGCCACCGCGATTGCCGTCGAGATCGCAGCCTGATCCGCCACTCACCCCGAAAGAAAGCAAGAAGAACGGAAAGAATGACCGATATGGGCGAGGATCGTGTTCGACATGCCGGCATGCGGCGCAAGATATGCAGCGCCGAGGACGCCGCGGGTTATATCCATCATGGCATGACGCTGGCCACGGGCGGCTTTACGCCGTCCGGCACGCCAAAGGCCGTACCCAGGGCACTGGCGCGGCGGATGGAGGAGGCACGGCGGGCTGGCATGCCCTTTGCCGTACGCCTGTTTACCGGGGCCTCGACCAGTCCGGAACTCGATGGCGGGCTGGCGCGGGCGAACGGTGTGAGTTTCCGTATTCCCTATAATGGTGATCCCGACATGCGGGGCCGGATCAATGCCGGGGAGACGGCCTATGTCGATACCCATCTGAGCCGGCTGGCGCCCTGGGTGCGGGCGGGTTTCTTCGGCAAGATCGACGTGGCGGTGGTGGAGGCGGCGGCGATCCGGGAGGATGGCGCGATTGTCCCGACCCTGTCGATCGGCAATAACAAGACGTGGCTCGACCTGGCCGACAAGGTCATCATCGAGGTCAATGAATGGCATAATCCCGCCATCGAAGGATTGCATGACATCTGGGCGGGCGATACCCTGCCCGCCGACCGCCGCGAACTGCCCTTACGCCGTCCTGAAGACCGGATTGGCGAGCCCGTGCTGCATGTCGATCCGAGCAGGGTCGCGGCGATCGTCCTGACGAACGAGCCCGATCTGAACGCCGCCTTTCGTGGAACAGACGATACGGCGCGGGCGATCTCGGGCCATCTGATGGAATTCTTCCGTCACGAGGTAGCGCGCGGGCGCCTGCCGCCGTCTCTTCCTCCGCTTCAATCCGGGGTCGGGAATGTCGCCAATGCGGTGATGGCGGGTTTGGCGGATGGTCCGTTCGACGATCTGGTCGCATTTACCGAGGTGATTCAGGACGGCATGCTGGCGATGCTCCATTCGGGCAAGATGCGGGCGGCTTCGGGTGCGGCCTTTTCGGTCAGCGCCGAGGCATCCGCCCTGCTGAATCGTGAAATGGCGTCGTTTCGTCGAAAGATCGTGCTGAGGCAACAGGAAGTCAGCAACAATCCGGAGATTGTCCGGCGCCTGGGCTGCATTGCCATGAACACGATGATCGAGGCCGATATCTACGGCAATGTGAATTCCACGCGCGTGATGGGGTCGCGCGTGCAGAATGGTATTGGCGGATCGGGGGATTTCGCGCGCAGCGCCCATGTCTCGATCTTCATGGCGCCGTCGACGGCAAAGGGCGGCAGCATTTCTGCCATCGTGCCGATGATGGCGCATGTCGATCACGTCAATCAGGACGTGCAGGTGTTGGTGACCGAGCAGGGCCTGGCCGATCTGCGGGGATTGTCGGCGCGCGAGCGTGCGCGGCTGATCATCGACCGGTGTGCCCATCCCGAATACCGGCCAATGCTGAAGGACTATCTGAGCCGCGCCGAGAACGGCGTCTTCGGTGGCGAGACGCCGCATCTGCTGCGGGAATCCCTGGCCTGGCACCAGCGCTTTATCGACACCGGATCGATGCGTGCCTGACGGTTCAGGATCCGGCCCGCGCCCGGCGGTCGATGCAAGAGAGGTGGATATGAATAACGAACGGGCGGTAGATGGCGGGGATCTGACAATCCGGGTCGTGGCGATGCCCAACGACACGAACCCCGCGGGTGATATTTTCGGTGGCTGGCTGATGTCCCAGATGGACCTTGCCGCCAGCACGACCGCCGCGCTGACGGCGCGCGGGCGGTGCGCCACAGTGGCGATCGATGGGGTGGTGTTTCACCATCCGGTTGCCGTGGGGGATGAGGTCAGTATTTATACCCGCCTGCTGAAGGTCGGGCGGACGTCCATGACGATCGACGTCCAAGCCTGGCGGCGGGTTCGGCATACGACCGAAATTCAGAAGGTTACACAGGGCTGCTTCGTTTTCGTCGCTCTGGATGCGGAAGGGCGGCCGCGTCAGGTGTCGGTATAGGCGCCGCCGAGGGCGCCGAGGCGGCCGCCACATTCAAGGACGTCACCAGGGCGGCGTTGCGCGCCGGCACGGTCGCGACGCCGGCGAAGACGGAAACGATCGCGCGCATTGAGGATGTCGGGTACGATCGGGGCGCGACAGATGACCGAAGGATATCGTCCCCGATGAAGCTCTACCACGCTCCGCTCAGCCCCTATGCGCGCAAGGTGCGGGCTGCCGTGATCCTGCTTGGGCTGGAGGCGCGCGTGACCGAAATTGCGGTGCGGGTCTCGGACTCGCCGCCTGAGGTGCTGGCGGCGAACCCGCTGTGCAAGATCCCGGCCCTGGAACTGCCGGATGGCGAGGGCGTGTACGACAGTCGGGTGATCGTGGATTATCTGGACGGGCTGGCCGGAGGCGGGCGGCTGGTCCCTGCCGGGGACGAGGCGCGCCGGCGGGTGCTGCGGATGCAGGCGCTGGGCGATGGGCTGGCCGATGCCGCGATCCTGGTCCGGACGCTGATTCCGGCCGGGCTGGTCCATGACCATCCGCTGGTCCAGCGCCAGCTTGCGGCGGTCAGGCGCAGCCTGGACCGGCTGGAAAGCGAGCCGCCCGCGTTGGAGCCGATCGATATCGGCGGCCTGTCGGTGGCGTGTGCGCTGGGATACCTGGATGTGCGCTTCGTCGATGATCCGTGGCGGCTGGACCGTCCGGCACTGGCAGCCTGGTACGAGGCGGCCTGCCGGCTGCCGTGCCTGGCCCGGACGGCGGTCACCTTATAATCCGATCGGCGGGCACCGCTGGGCCGCCGGCACGTTAGGCATCGCAGGGCCGACCGGTTGGCGATCCAGGGGCGCGGCCTGTGCATCGGGTGTGCGGTCATGCTAGGGTTTTCGACCCTGTTGCCGATATCCGGGCGGTCGCCCCCGCGATGGTCCTGGGTGGATGTCATTTTCGTGTTGTCTCGCCGGAGCTTGCACGGCGGTTCGTTTCATGCCCCGGCCACCCGCCGGCCCAGCCGTTGATGGAGGGTATATTGCCGGATGCCAGCCGCCCGTGCGCCCCGGTCGTCATCAAGAAATATGCTAACCGACGTTTGTACGACACCGAACGGTCGATCTATGTCACGCTCGACGCGCTGGCCGACATGGTCCGTTCCGGCAAGGATTTCGTGGTTTTCGATGCCCGTACGGGTGACGATATCACCCGCGCCGTGCTGACCCAGATCATCATGGAGGAAGAGACCAAGGGGCGTGCCATGCTGCCCGCGAGCTTCCTGCGGCAGATCATCCGTTTCTATGGCGACAGCATGCAGGGGCTGGTGCCGGACTATCTGGACCAGATGATGGAGCTGTTCGCGGCCAACCATCACCCGATCCGCACCCCCATGCAGCAGACGATGGCGGCGTTCCTGCCACCGGAAATGGAGAGTCTGGGCCACCAGGACATCGAGATGATGGACCGGGCGATGTCGGTGTTCGCCGCGTTCCGCGAGCCGGCGGCGTCGCATGAGGATGGGAACGGTAACGCGGTGGCGGTGGCCGGGGACGGGACCGCGAGCGGCGAGAGCATGGAAGAGGAAGTGCTGCGCCTGCGCCGCGAGGTTGCGGCCCTGCGGGCCGCGCTGGCCGCGTCGTCGGGCGCAGGCTGAGGCGCATGAATTCAGTTGAGCCAGTCCGTCAGGGGGCCTAGCGGAATTGCGCCGACGAACAGCGTGCCGGCGCTCAGGTGCAGCGGCAGGCTCAAAGGGCGGTCGGTGGGGAGCGGGGCCTCGGGCGTGGCGGGTGCGGTGCCGCCCGGATAACGGGCGGCCAGCCGGTCGATCGTCGTGACGGCCCTGGCCAGGTCCGGGGACAATATGCCGGCCTGGTCCAGCGTGCGGACGGTCTGGCCGATTCCTGCCACGGAGAGGGTGAAACTGCCCTCCGGGCCATGTTGCGCCGAGAGATGGGCGCTTCCTATCACCGACAGGGACAGGTGCGTCCAGCGCGCATGCAGGTCCTGCACCAGCAGGGCGGGCTCCGTGCCGCCCGGGAGCGCGAGGGTCAGGCCGGCATCCGACAGGCGGTGCGCGTCCGTCGGCGCGGGCGGCAGGGGCAGGGTGGGCGGCAGGTCGATCGCGGCGGCATGGGTGGTCAGGGCGAAGCGGCTGGCGTCGGGGCCGGCGCGGTCGTTCCATAATCCGTGGCCGCGCAGATCGTGCAGTGTCAGGTCGGTCGTGCGGCCGTCCGGTTGCAGGATCTGGAGGGTGAGCGCGCGGGCAGCCCACGCCGCCTGACCGGCCACGGCCCCCGGCGGCAGGCCGAGCGGGACGAAGATGCGGGCATCCTCTCCCTGGACCCTGACGGCCCGGATGGTGTCGGGGCCGGTCATGCGGGCGGCCTGGGTGCCGTCGAGGCCGATCCGGATGGTCAGCGGGTGCAGCATGGACAGCGACAGCGTGACGTTCTGCGCGCCCCAGGCGATGGTTCGGCCGCCGGCCTGGCCGTCCAGGCGGGGGGCGCGGAGGGTGAGCCGGGCGGTCAGCGGGGAGCCACCCCGGGTAGGGAGGCCGGGCTGCACGGTCCAGCCCTGCTGGCGCAAGCGGGTGCTCCAGCCCGCCGCCATCCTGTCCAGCGCGTGCTGCGCGGCCTGCCAGGCGAGGCCGTCGATGGCCGCAACCCCAAGCAGGGCCAGCGCGGCGCGGCGGAGCCACGGGCGGCGGCCGGATGGGCGATGGCGCACGGGCCGGGAGGAGTGCTGCGGCATGTCGTTCTTGATAAGGCACCTTGCGGAAGGCCGGGAACAGATTGATTCACAAATCTTTCACATGCCGCGCCCGATTGGAAAAAAGAGCGGGGGACCGAATTTATCCACAGTTTCGGCGAACGGGGAGCGGGCGGCGGTGCGCGCAGAGGCCGCCGGCAGGCCCGGCGCCGGGTCTGTCGGGAAAATATATTAAAAATAGGTGTGAATTTAATATGTTATTGCGCGCTTTTCGGCTGTCCGCTGGATGATGGCGTGGCGTGGAGGCCGCCGGTAGCGGAGGGGCGCCAGCCTGTGGGCAAACGGACAGTCACAGGCCCGCCGGATGACCGGTCTGACTGCCCACAGAGTTATCCACAGGTTTCTCCGCGCCCTCGATCCTGCCGAACCGGCTGGACGATTCCTGCCATCGTGCGGCGATTTCGCTCAGGATGCGGGCCTTGCCCACATCGGCGGGCAGGGCGGGGCCGATGGCGATGTGGATCGGTCCGGGACGTTTGACGAAGGCGTTGCGCGACCAGCGCAGGCCGGAATCGGTCGCCACGGGGATGATGGGCAGGCCGGTATGGGTGGCCATGGCGACGATGCCGGGATGCAGGCGCCTGGTCTCGCCAGCCTGGGTGCGGGTGCCTTCGGGGAAGATGACGATCTGGCGCCCGTCGGCGGCCGCCTGTCCGGTGGCGGTCAGCAGGGCGCGCAGGGCGCGGGCGCCGTCGGCGCGGCGGACCGGGATCATGCCGGCCAGCAGCAGCATCGGGCCGACCAGCGGGATGCGGGTCAGTTCCTCCTTCATCACATAGGCCGGGCGGTCGACCAGGTTCATCCACACCAGCGTGTCGAAGGCCGACTGGTGCTGCGAGGCGAGAAGGCAGGGGCCCGCCGGCAGGTGTTCGCGGCCCGTCACCACGACGCGGATGCCGCAGATATGGCATAATCCCGCCACCGAAAGCCTGGTCCACAGCTTGGCGTACGGCAGTGCGAGGTGCCGGGCGAACAGGCGGATGGGCAGTGCGGCGATGCCCATCGCGACCGTCAGCAGGACGAAATAGAGATTGAACAGGCACGCGCGGACGAAAATCATGGCAGGCGGGGGCATTCCGGACAGGTCAGGCACGACGGGCGTGCGACGGGGCGGCGTACATCAGAAAAACGGCCGCGAGACAAGAGCTGGTCGCGGTCGTCAGTTCTGTGCCCGGACCGGCATGTTGCGGGTGAGGCCCAGACTGGCCATCAGCCATTTGTCGTATTCCATTGCCAGCAGCCGCAGCGAGGAGCCGCGCAGCGGCGCGCGCAGCGCCGGGGGGCGGACCGCATAGGGATGGAGCGCCACGTCGGGCACGGTGCGATGGATTTCCATGATCGCGCGGCGGATATGGTAGCCGGCGGTGACCACGATCAGCGAGCGCAGCCCGCTGGCGCGGGCCCATTGCGCGGTTTCGTCGGCATTGCCGATGGTCGAGGTGGCGTGGCGGCCCAGCGTGACCCGCCGCCACAGTTCGGGCGACAGGCTGGCCGCAAGATCCGGCGGGAGGGCGCCGGCGATGCTGGCGGTGGTGGCGTGGGGGGCGACGCCGGAGATGAGCAGTTGGTGTGCCTGGCCGCTGGCCAGCAGCCGCAGCGACGCCTCGATCCGGCCCTGGCCGCCGGTGAGGGCCACGATGCCGTCCGCGACGGGGGGACGGGCAGGCGATTTCAGTGCGTCGTGGACGAACCAGGCGAAGCCCGTGCTCCACAGGAGCATGCAGCCCAGCAGGCCGGCCAGCGTGCCGTAAAGGAATCGTCCAGCCGCGCCGCCCCGCTTCATTACGGCAGGTTTCTCAGCCAGGCGCGCACCGTGGCCTGGGTCGTCAGCCAGCCGATCAGCGCCGCCGCCGGGGCGAGGGCCAGCAGGGTGGCGGCCAGGGGGGTGGGCAATGTGGCGAGCAGCATGTGGGCCGGCATGGTCCAGTCGGCCGCAGGCGCGGGCGCCGGGGCTGCCGCCGCGAAGGGGGCCGCCACGCGGGACAGCAGCACCAGGATGGGCAGGGCCAGCACGCTGCCCGCCAGCCCGCCGATGAAGGCCAGCAGGGCGGTGCGGCGGGCGAAGCGCCCGGCGATATAGCCGTCGGTCGCGCCCATGGCGTGGATCAGTTCGATCGGCAGGCGCCGGGCCGCCAGTCCGGCGCGGGTGGTGGCCGCGATCAGCACCACCGCGATGCCGGCCACGATCGCCACCGCCAGCAATGCGCAACTGTGCAGGCTGTCGGCCAGCCGGCCCAGCCGTTCGCCCCATTCGGCATTGCGTTCGACCAGTGTGCCGGGGGCGATGGCGGCCAGGCGGCGGGCGAGCGCCGTGGCGTCGGTTTGCGTGCCGGCTGCCATGTGCAGCTCGATGATCGCGGGCAGGGTCAGGGCGAAATCATGGTCCTGGCCCAGCCAGGGGGCCAGCAGGGCGCCCAGTTCCGCCTTGTCCAGCCGGTGGACGCGCGAGGCGCCGGGACTGTCCGCCAGGGCGGCCAGGACGGCGTCGGAGCGCGTGAGGTGGGTGGTGGTGCCTGCTGTCGTTGTCGGGGTCTCCGGGTCGGGGACCTGGATGGTCAGCATCGATGCGGCGCCGTTCGACCAGCGGGTGGAGAGGATCTGCGCGCCGGTGGCGCCCGCCAGCGCCAGTGCGGCGAGGACCGCCATGGCGGCGACCAGCAGCGGCAGCAGCCGGTCGGGCAGGGCGCGGCGCAGGGCCAGTCCGTCGGCGCGCCTGGCCTGGTTCCAGCGGGTGAGGAGGCCCGGCCGTTCAGCCATCGCGCAGCAGCCTGCCCTGGGCCAGTTCCAGCTCATGGGCCGGATAGCGGCGGATCAGCGCGTCATTATGGGTGGCGACCAGGATCGTGGTGCCCAGCCCCGACAGGTCGCGGAACAGGTCCATCAGCCGGTTGGCCTGGTATTCGTCCAGCGCGTTGGTGGGTTCGTCGGCCAGCAGCAGGGCCGGGCGGTGGATCACGGCGCGGGCGATGGCCACGCGCTGCTGCTCGCCGCCCGAAAGCTGGGGCGGGCGGGCCGTGGCGCGGGAGCCGAGGCCGACCCAGTCCAGGATGGAATGGACCTCGTCACGCACGTCGTCCTCCGGCCGGTGTTGCAGGCGCAGGGGCAGGGCGATGTTGTCGAAGACCGGCAGGTCGGGCAGCAGCCGGAAATCCTGATGCACGACGCCGATGCGCCGCCGCAGCCGCGCCAGTGCCGCGCGGCGTGCCTGGGCGACGCTGCTGCCCAGGATTTCCAGCGTGCCGGAGGTCGGGCGCGCGGTCAGCGCCAGCAGGCGCAGCAGGCTGGACTTTCCGGCGCCCGACGGGCCGAGCAGCCAGCGGAAGCCGCCCTGCGGTACCTCGAACGAGATCTGGCGCAGGGCGACAGGAGCCGAGGTGCCGGCGGCATCATAGCGGAAACCGACGTCGCGGAGCCGGATCACGGGTGAGGGGCGGGCGGCGTGTGCGTCACATCTCGCGCGCCGCGACGGCGGCGAGGGTGGCGCAGACCGCCGCCGCCGCCATCATCAGCAGCCCGTCGACCACCAGCGAATCGGCCGTCACGACATGCGAGCCGAGGACGATCTGGTGCGGGATGGTGCCGGCGACATGGGTGACGATATCGCGGGTCTGCGGATCGGCGGAGGCGGCGCTGGTGCCGATGGCGCCGACGATATGGGGCAGGGCACCCCAGCCCACGCCCAGGATCAGGACCAGCGGGGCCAGCAGTTCGGTGACCTGCTGGACGAAGTAGAAAAGCCCGTAGAATACGGCGCAGATCGCCACGCGGGCGATGCGGGCGACGGGAAAGCGCTGCGATCCGCCCGCGCGGGGCGGGAGGAACCGGTCGGTGGCGCGGCCCGAATTGAAACTGTCCATGACGGTCGGATCTCCGGCGGCGGCTGCGGCGCGCCCGATCTGCCGGGTACGCATCCCTGCCGGAGGTAGCCGTCACTTGTCATAAATGCAATCTTCGGGGAGAAAAGCAGGTAGGAAACGCGCCGGCAAGCCATTGCCGGGCCGGCTCGGGTGGAAGGCAGCAAAGCCCCGGTGTCAGTGGCCGTCGTCATCTTCCGTCTTGTGGATACGTGTTACGGCCTGCCCGCGCCCGCGGTGCGGGAATGCATGCCCGTGCCGGCGCTTGTCCGCCCTGCCGGGACGCCCGCGCCGGTGCTGGGATTCTTTCGCCTTGGTGCGGAACGCGTGGTCGCGATCGATCTTGCAGTGATGCTGGGGCTGCGGGCGTGGAGCGCGCCGGACGACGATGCGATGCTGTATCGCCCGCTGCTGCTGTGCGACCCGGGCGCTGGAATGAAGGTGGCCTTCATGGTCGACAGCGTGCTGGATGTGCGGCAGAGGATGGGGGCCGTGATGGTGCTGCCTGCCGATGGCATGCCGGCCGGCGGCTGGCTGGCGGGGGAGGTCGAACTGGCCGGAGGAATGACCGCGTTGCTGATGGACCCCGACCGGCTGCTGATGGAGCGCGAACGGCAGCGGATCGAGGCCCTGGCCCTGGATGCGGCATTGCGCGATGCACTATGGGAGCGCGCGGATGGCTGACCGGCAACATGCCCTGGAACGGCTGGCCACCCGGATCGTCGCGCGGACCGGGCTGCATTATTATGCCGACAAGATGGACCTGCTGGAGATGGTGCTGCGGCGGCGCATGGATGCCTGCGGCTGTGCCTGCCCGATGGAGTACCTGTCGCGGCTTTCGGACGATGCGGCGGGCGAGGCCGAATGGCGGGCGCTGGAATCGGCCGTGACGATCGGCGAGACGTTCTTCTTCCGCTATGCCGAGCAGTTCCATGCGCTGGAACGCACGATCCTGCCCGATCTGATCACCCGGCTGCGCCCGCTGCGGACCATCCGGATCTGGAGTGTCGGGTGCTCCAACGGTGCCGAACCCTATTCGCTGGCCATTCTGCTGCACCGGCTGCTGCGGGCGCGGGGCGAGCAGGACTGGACCGTCGATATCCTGGGCACCGACATCAGCGATCTGGCGCTGGAGCGGGCCCGGCGCGCGGAATATGGGGCGTGGTCGCTGCGCGACGTCAGTGCCTCGGAACGGCGGCAATGGTTCCGCCCCGCCGCCAGCGGGCGGCACTGGACCCTGCGCGATGTCTATCGGCGCATGGTGCGCTTCGAATACGGAAACATCATGGACCTGCCGTCGGGCGGGGGGGCGACCGGGCCGTTCGACCTGATCCTGTGCCGCAATGTGCTGCTGTATTTCGAACCGAAGCGGGCGCTGGAACTGGTGCGGGCGCTGGCGGACCGGCTGTCGCCACCCGGGTGGCTGCTGCTGGGCCATTCCGACCCGATCGGCGAATGCGGCGATTTTCTCGAGACCGTGACGTTTGCGGGTACGGTGGCGTTTCGCGCCGCTGGCTCGCGCCAGGGGCCGGCCGCGCCGCGCCGGGGCGTGCTGTCGTGCCTGCCGGATGCGCCGCTTGCCGCGCCGCCGCCGTTTCGCCAGGCGCGGGAGCGGGCGCCCGAGATCCTCGCCCACGGCGATGCGGGGCTGGCGCGGGCCGAGGCCCGGGCGCTGGCCGATCGCGGTGCGCTGGCCGAGGCGCGGGCCTGCTGCGGCGCGGCGCTGGCCCTGCATCCGCTGGATGCCGGGCTGCATTTCCTCTCGGCCGTCCTGGCGGAGGATTCCGTGGCCGCCGAGGACGGGTTCCGGCGCACGCTCTACCTGGATCGCGAGCATGTCATGGCGCATGTGCATCTGGCCCGGCTGTTGCAGGATGCCGGCGAGGTGAAGGACGCCGAACGGATGCTGCGGCAGGCCCGGACCCTGCTGCGCCGGCTGCCCGCCGACGCGCCGGTCGCGGATGGCGGCGGGCTGACCGTGGCCGGATTGCTGCGGCTGGTCGGCGGGGACGGGGCGGCGGATGCCGATGACGTGCGCGAGGATGGTGCGCCGATGCTGGCGCGGAGCGTGTCCTGACCGGTCAGGGCGGCATGCCGGACGTGGCGGGGCCGCGCGACGCGTCCGTCGGGAGCGCGGGCGGCTATGCCCGCCGGGTGATGGCGGAGCGTGCGCGGCAACTGGCCGCGCGCGGGCAGGCGCCGGCCGACGATGCGGGGCGCCGCGCGGCGGTGATCCTGGACGTTGGCGGGCAGATCTATGCCATCGACCTGCACCATGTGCTGCGCATGGCCGAGCCGGCCTGGAGCGTCATGCCCCGGCGGCCGGACTGCCCGGTGTCGGTGCGGGGTGTCTATGGCTATGTCGGCCATCTGTATACGGTGATCGATCTGTCGGTTCTGCTGGGCGGGGCGCCGATGGATCGTGCCGGGGCCATGGCGCTGCTGCGCCCGGTGGCCGGCCTGCCGGTGGCGCGGATCGCGCTGCTGGCCGGGCGGACGCTGGGTGTGGACGATGTGGTGGGGGCGCCGGCCGCCGCACCGGTATCGGCCCACCCGATGGCAGCCCTGCCGGATGGGAGGCTGGTCGCGGTGCTGGACCCCGCCCGCCTGTTCGCCGCGCGTCAATTCGGAGTCTGACCTGTCGTGACAATTGCCAATCGTCTTCTGTTCGGGTTCCTGGTCGGCGTCATGCTGATGGTGTCGATCGGCGTCTATGCGCTGGGGCAGATCCGCAATGTCCGCGACGAGATGACGGTGATCGTGACCCGGGACCTGCTGGTCTATCGCCACCTGAACCATCTGCGGGTGCTGGAGAACGACCTGGTGGCGCGGCGGCTGTCGATCCTGTCGCATTATTATGCGCGGGATTACCAGAAGGACCCGGCGATGCTGGACGCGGCGGTCACCGACTGGACCGGGGTGGACCGGCAGGCGGAGGATACGCTGGTGCAGGCGATGGCCGCAGCCAGCCAGGCCGACGACGAGGCGCGGATCGACGCGCGCCGCGCCATGTTCGCCGCCATTTCGGCCCGCCTGCACGAGGCGCTGGACCAGGCGCGCCAGAATGCCGAGGCGGCGTCGGACCTGTTCGCGGCCATCCGCCAGGGCGATGATGCGGCGGTGCGCCAGCAATCGGCGCGGTCGGACACGCGGGACCAGACCATCGACCGGCTGATCTCCGACGCCGGGACCACGCTGGATGGCGGGGTGCAGGCGGGCGAGACGCAGAGCAGCGCGCTGTATGAATTCAGCCGCCGCTCGCTGATCCTGGGGCTGGCGGTGGCGGTGATCGTCGCGCTGATCGTCACCTTCTGGACCCGGCGGTCGATCCTGGCCCCGCTGGCGGCGCTGATGCGGGTGATGGAGCGGGTGGGGCAGGGCGACCTGTCGACCCATGTGACGGTCGGCGGCTCAGGTGGGGGACGGGATGAGTTCGAGCGCCTGGCCGACGGGCTGAACCGAATGATCGACGGCCTGCGCGAGATCGCGCAGCAGAGCCGCGAGGCCACGCGCAACCTGGATGCGGCGGTGGCCGATATCCGTGCCTCCGCCCAGCAGCAGGCGGCGAGCGTGGAGGAACAGTTCGCCGCAGTGCAGGAGACGGCGGCGACGGTGGACCAGATCACCCATTCCGGCGCGCAGATCAGCAAGCGCGCGCGGGAAGTGATCTCGTCGGCCGAGACCATCGTCCACAGTTCGGCCAGCGGGCTGGAGGCGGTGGAGGAGACCGCGCGGGCCATGGAGCGCACGCAGGAAGGGGCGGAGGCCGTGGCCTCGAACATCGTAGCACTCTCCGAGCGGACGGATGCGATCAGCGAGATCATCACCGCCGTCAACGATCTGTCGGAGCGGTCGCACCTGCTGGCGCTGAATGCGGCGATCGAGGCCGCCGCCGCCGGCGAGCATGGGCGTTCCTTCGCCGTGGTCGCGGCGGAGATGAAGATCCTGGCCGACCAGTCGCGCGATGCCACCCAGCATGTGCGTGCGATCCTGGGCGATATCCAGCGCGGCATCAACACGTCGGTCATGCTGACCGAGGAGGCGGTCAAGCGCGTGTCGGCCGGCAAGGAGCGGACCGACATCGCCTATCGCACCATCGAGCGCATGACCGGCGGTATCGAGGAAGGGGTGCATGCGTTCCAGCAGATCGTGGCCTCGACCAACCAGCAGCAGATCGGCATCGAGCAGGTGATGACCGCGTTGCAGAGCATTCGCCAGGCCAGCCAGCAGACGGCGGCGGGGACCCGAAACCTGGAGGCCTCGGCCAGCAATCTGGGCAGCCTGTCGCATCAGCTCCTGGCCATTTCCGCGCGTTACCGGACCTGACGGCCGGCCGTGGAGGCTCTGCGACAGGAATTGCTGGCGGTCTTCGAGGCCGAATATCGCGACCATCTGCGCGTCGTGCGCGACATTCTGGCCGCCGGCCCGGTGGATGGGCGCGGGATCGGCGAGATCTTCCGGCGTGTTCATTCGCTGAAGGGGGCGGCCCGCGTCGTCGAGCGCGCCGATATCGAGACCATCGCCCATACGCTGGAGGGGCGGCTGTTCGGGCTGCTGGACGGGCAGCGGCCCGTGACGGCGGAGGATATCGCCGCCATCGGCACCGCCATGGACCAGGTCGACGCCCGCATGCAGGATCTGGCGGAGGCGCCGGCCGGCCCCGATGGGGGCGAGGCGGCGCCGCCGGGGCGCGAGGAGGCGGCCGGCAGCTATGTGCAGGTGCCCGTGTCGCGCCTGGATGCGCTGGTCGGCGTCATGCACGACATGATGGGCATTGCCGAACGGCAGGAACGGCTATGGGCCGATCTGGAGGACCTGACCGCCGCCGCGGCGCGGCGGACGGGGCCGGCCGCCGACCCGGCGGCGGAACTGTCGCGCCTGACCCGCGCCCTGTTTGCCCTGTCGCGCGAGCGCGGGCGAATCGCGGGGCAGGCCGACCGGGCCATGATGCGGCTGGACGAGGAAGTGCGGGCGGTGACGCTGGTGCCGGCCGGGACGGTGTTCGGCTCGCTGACCGGCATGGTGCGGCAGATCGCGCGCGAGCATGGCAGCGGCGAGGTGACGGTGCGCCTGCTGGGCATGGATGTGCGGGCCGACCGGCGGGTGATGCAGGCGCTGCGCGATCCGGTGATCCATCTGCTGCGCAATGCCATCGTCCACGGGCTGGAAAGC
Source organism: Gluconacetobacter aggeris (assembly GCF_014174395.1). Lineage (GTDB taxonomy): Bacteria > Pseudomonadota > Alphaproteobacteria > Acetobacterales > Acetobacteraceae > Gluconacetobacter > Gluconacetobacter aggeris. The sequence continues at coordinate 330,711 of NZ_JABEQD010000002.1, read as the reverse complement.
CCCGCCCGGCGGCAGGCGGAGGGCAAGCCGGCGGAGCCGGTCCTGACCCTGTCGGTGCGGATGCTGGGCGTGCGCCTGCTGGTCGCGGTGAGCGATGACGGGCGTGGTCCGGACCTGGAGGCGATCGCGGCGCGCGCCATCCGCCAGGGGCTGATGCAGCCGGATGATCCTTGCCTGCCCGAAACCCTGCTGAGCCTGGTGTTCGCACCCGGTTTTTCCACCCGGGCCGAGGCCGACCGGCTGTCCGGCCGGGGCATGGGCCTGTCGGTGGTGGCGGAGGCCGCGCGTGCCCTGCAGGGGTCGGTCCGCATGGAGGCGGGCAACCCCTGGGGGACGGTGGTGACGATGGCGGTGCCGGTCTCGCGCCGGCAGCGCACCACGCTGGTGGTCGAGGCCGGCGACATGACCATCGGCCTGCCCGGGCGGGTGATCGAGCGGCTGGCGCGGGTGCGGCAGGCCGATATCCGCATGGTCGATGGCCGGGCCTGCTTTGCCCTCGACCGGCGGCGCGGGCCGGAGAGCGGGCTGGATGCTGGGGCTGCCCTGGTGCCGGTGGTGCCTCTGGCCGCCTTTCTTGGCCGGCCGGATGCGGCGTTGCCGGTCCATGACGGGGCGCTGTCGGTCGTCGTGCTGGGCATGGCGGATGGCGGGTGCTGCGGCTTTGCCGTCGACCGGATGCGCGAGGTCCGCATCCTGCATATTTCCGACGCCGAGGCGGCGGGGCTGGACAGCGAGCTGATCCCAGGTGTGGGCTGGCCGCGCGGTGACCGGCCGGTCTTCGTGCTCAATCCCGATACGCTGCTGGAGCGGTGGCGGATGGCGGGGGCCACGGGGGGGCATTTCGACGGTGCCGGCGATGCGGGGCCGGACGGCGGGGCGCCGGCGGCCCGCCGGGTGCCCATCGTGCTGGTGGTTGACGATTCGATTACCACACGGACTCTCCAGAAGACGATCCTGCAGACCCACGGCTATGATGTGCTGCTGGCGACGGACGGGGTCGAGGCCCTGGCGCTGCTGCACCGGTCGCCACGTCGGATCGACGTGATCGTGACGGACGTGGAGATGCCCCGGATGGATGGTTTCGCATTGCTCGACGCGGTCAGGTCGGACCCGCGCCTGTCCCGGATTCCGGTGGTGCTGATGACGTCGCGCAACGAGGAAGCCGATATCAGGCGCGGGCTGGAGGGTGGCGCCCGGGCTTACGTGACCAAGCAGGGATTCGAACAGGGCGAATTGCTGGATATTATCCGAGGCGTGCTGTGACCGGCCTGGCAGGGCCGCGCGTCCGGGTGCTGGTCGTCGAGGATTCGGCGGTGGTCCGGCATGTGCTGGTGCGGCTGATCCGCGACGATCCGCGGTTTGAACTGCTGGAGGCGGTGGAAACGGCCGAGGAGGCGTTGCGCCTGGTGCCGATGCTGCGGCCCGACGTGATCTCGATGGATGTGCGGCTGCCCGGCATGGATGGGCTGGAAGCCACGCGGCGCATCATGGCCGAATGCCCGACGCCGATCGTGATCGTCAGCGATTCCTCAACCGATCCGGCGCTGCGGATCTCGATGAATGCGCTGCGTTCCGGCGCGCTGTCGGTGGTGCAGAAGCCGGCCGGCTGGCCGGTCGATGCCGCCGGGGGGGCCGCGATCGCGACCCAGCTCTACATCATGAGCCAGGTGCCGGTGATCCGTCACCGGCTGCATTATGGGGCGGTACCGGTGCAGGATGTGGGGCCGCCGCCGCGTCTGCGCCCGCGCCTGGTCGGCATGGCGGCGTCGACCGGCGGGCCGCAGGCCTTTGCGCATATCATGGGGGCGCTGCCCGCCAGCTTTCCGTGGCCGATCCTGCTGGTGCAGCATATGGGCATGGGGTTCATGGAAGGGTTCGCCGCCTGGCTCGATACCCAGACCCGGCTGCCGGTCGCGCTGGCCCGGCAGGGGGAGATCATGCGGCCGGGGCATGTCTATGTGGCACCGGCCGAGGCGCATCTGACCCTCGGGCTGAGCGATGAGATCCGGTTGTCGAACGCGCCGCCGCTGGGCGGGCAGCGGCCATCGGCCACTGCCCTGTTCGCTTCGATGGCGCGGGTGGGGGGCGGGGCGATCGGCGTTCTGCTGACCGGCATGGGCGAGGACGGGGCCGTGGGGCTGCGCGACATGCGCCGGGCGGGCGGATACACGATCGTCGAGGACCGGAGCACGTCGATCGTGCATGGGATGCCCGGTGCGGCCGAGCGGATCGGGGGGGCCTCGATCAGCCTGCCCCTGGGACAGATCGCGCCGCATCTGGTGGCCGTGGCTTCGGCCGCCGCACCCTTGCCGATGGCGGTCGGGATGGAAGGACGAGGGCCATGACCGACGCCTCCGCCGAGGGGCAGGTGCCGCCGACGCTGCTGCTGGTCGAGGATTCCGACACCCAGGCGTTGCGCATACGCCGGATGCTGGAAGGCCATGGCTTTGCGGTGACGCGGGTGGCCAGTGGCGAGGCCGCGCTGGATACGCTGGATACGCGGATTCCGGATCTGGTGGTCGCCGATTACCATCTGCCGGGCATGAATGGCGGGCAGATGGCGCGCCAATTACGCATGAGTGCGGCCACCCGCATGATCCCGGTGCTGATGCTGACCGAGGGGGGGGAGCCGGGCCTGGAGCGCGAGGGGCTGGAAAGCGGCGCCGATGCCTATGTGCCCAAATCGGCCGAACCGGACCTGATCGTCTTTCGCATCCGCGCGCTGCTGCGCGAGGGTGCGGGTACGGGGGCCGGTACCGGGCAGCGGGATGCCAGCCCGCTGTTCCGTCGGGCACGAATCCTGATTGTCGGCGGCGAAGGGGCGCGGGAGCATGCGGTGGCGGCCCTGGCGGCCCTGATGCGCAATGACGGGCATGACGTGACCGTGATCGGTCATCCCGGCGCGATGGAGCGGGCGGACTGGTTCGACCCTGCGCGTGCGCCCGACTGCGTGGTGGTCGATCTGGTGTCCGACCGGTTCGACGGCATCGCCTTCTGCCAGGCACTGGACGATCTGCGGCAGGATGTCGTGGTGGCGGGCGGAGGGGCGCCCCGTATCCTGGGCCTGAGCGGGCCGGGTGCGGCGCGCGGTGTCTTTCCCGCACGGGCGTTCGAGGCCGGTGTGGACGACATGGTGGCCGACGATATCGAGCCCGATGTGCTGGCCCTGCGGATTCGGGCGCTGGTGCGGCGCAAGCTGCTGCAGGACGATGCGCGGCGCATCGACCTGGACCGGCAGGCGCGCGAGATCGCGGTCGAGGCCGCGCGGGCCGAGGCGGCGGCGATTGCCTCCAAGGCCTCGCTGGCCGAGGCGCTGGAACAGGCGAATGCCGAGCTGGCCGATGCCAACCGCCGGCTGATCGAGACCCAGGGCAAGCTGGTGCAGACCGCCAAGATGGCGTCGCTGGGCGAGCTGGTGGCCGGCATTGCGCATGAGATCAACAATCCGCTGGCCTTCATCCTGGCCCACAAGGAGACGGTGGCCCGCCTGCTGGCGCAGGTGATCGCCGAGGAGGACCCTGGCACGGATGCGGACGGGAGCCGGCACGCGGCGCTGATGAAATGCCGCGACCGTGTCGAATCGATGAGCCTGGGCCTGCGGCGCATCCAGAACCTGGTCCTGAACCTGCGGAAATTCTCGCGCCTGGACGAGGGGCTGTTCCAGGTGATCGACGTGCCCGAGGCACTGGAGACGGTGCTGGCCCTGCTGACGCAGAAATTCGGCAACCAGATCGTGGTGGAGCGGGATTATCGCGCGCCCGAGCGCCTGTATTGCCAGTCTGCGTTGCTGAACCAGGTGATGATGAACATCATCAGCAATGCCGCCGACGCGATTTATTCCATGCTGGAGGATGCCGGCGAGGGCGACCCGGCGGGGCCGGCGCGCGGAGTGATCAGGATTGCCACCGAATTGCGTGTCAGCGAGGGCTCGGGCGAGCAATCATATGTCTTTATCGTGACGGATAATGGTCCGGGCATTCCGCCGGAGATGGCGGAGCGGATCTTCGAGCCGTTCTTTACCACCAAGCCGGTGGGGGCGGGGACGGGGCTGGGGCTGGCCATCGCCTATAGTGTCGTGCAGGCCCATCATGGCACGATCGCGATTGCCGACGCGCCGCGCAGGGCCGGCACCAATGGAGGACGGGGAACGATGTTTACGATTTCGGTGCCCTGGCAGCCGCATCTGGAAGCGATGGCCGAGCCCGTCCGGAGTAATGCGGAGATGCAGGCGTGACCGACCGCCCCGTCGTGCTGCTGGTGGATGACGAACCAGAGATCCTGGTGGCGCTGACCGACCTGCTGGAAGACAGTTTCACCATCCTGTCGACCACCTCGCCGGTCGAGGCGCTGGATATTCTGGCCCGGCGCCGCGATATCGATGTCATCGTCTCGGACCAGCGCATGCCCGAGATGGGGGGCGACGTGATGCTGGCGCGGGCGCGGGGGATGTGCGACGCGCAGGCGATCCTGCTGACAGGGTATGCCGATATCGGCGCCGTGGCGGCGGCGCTGAACCAGGGGCGGATTTCCTTCTATTCGCACAAGCCCTGGGATGGGGATGCCCTGCGCGCGATGGTCGTCCAGGCGGCGCATCGCCACAAGCTGGAAGGCGAGTTGCAGACCGAGCGGATGCTGCTGCGCGGCCTGCTGGGGAATCTGCGCGCCGGCCTGGCCTTCAAGGACCCGGACGGGCGCTTTATCCGCATCAACCGCAATGCCGCCGCCTTCTATGGCCGGGACGAGGCCGATTGTCTGGGGCGGCGGGAGGAGGATCTGTCCGATCCGGCCCTGCTGCCGGCGCTGCATGCGGCTGAGGCGCGGCTGGAGGCCGAGGGCCGGGATGAGGAAGTGCTGCCGGTGTCCGGCCCCGGCGGCAGTGTGAGCTGGCGGGAATTCACCCGTGCGCGTCTGGGCGTGAATGCGCGGGGCGAGGCCTATTCGGTGCTGATCAATCGGGACGTCACTCGCCAGCGCGAGATGGAGGCGCGCCTGCGCCAGGCGGAAAAGATGCAGGCGCTGGGCACCATGGCCGGCGGAATTGCGCATGATTTCAATAATCTGCTGACGGCGGTGATGGGGTCTCTGGAACTGGCCGTCGATATGGGCGCGGGGCTGGACGACCGCACGACCCATCTGCTGGACAATGCGATGGGCGCGGCACGGCGGGGGGCCGACCTGACGCGCCGGCTGCTGAATTTCAGCCGGCCGCGTGATCTGAGCCTGCAACCGGTCGATGTGAATGCTCTGTTGCGGGGCATGCATGACCTGCTGGTGCAGGGCGTGACCGCGCGGCGGCGCGAGGGGGCGGCGGGGCGCCCGCCGGTCGAGATCGGGATGGAGACCGCGGACCCGGGCGGGGAGGTGCCGCTGGTGCGGACCGATGCCGGGCAACTGGAACTGGCGCTGCTGAATCTGTGCCTGAATGCCAGCGACGCCATGCCGGATGGGGGGGGGATCATGCTCTCGACCCATGTGGCGCGGCTGGAGGCGCCGGTGGCTGAAGGGGATCTGCCCCAGGGCGAATATGTCGTGGTGTCGGTGGCCGACCAGGGCACGGGCATGGCGCCGGAGACGCTGGCGCGGATCTTCGAGCCGTTCTTCACGACCAAGGATGTCGGGCGGGGGACCGGGCTGGGCCTGTCGATGATCTATGGTTTCGTGCGCCATGCCGGGGGCGATGTGCGGGTGACCAGCGCGCCGGGGCAGGGGACGCAGGTGGATCTGTATCTGCCGGTCCATCGCTGCCCGGTGGCGGCCCTCGACCGGCCGGAGGCGCTGGAGCCTCTGCCTGTCCGCAAGGGGCTGCGCATCCTGGTGGTGGACGACGAGGACACGGTCAGGACCGTGACGGCCGGTTTCCTGCGCGGCATGGGGCATGAGGCGATCGAGGCATCGGGCGGGGAGGAGGCGCTGGCGCAAATCGATGCGATGGCGCCCCATCGGCCCGACCTGGTGGTGCTGGATGTCATGATGCCGAAAATGGGCGGCGAGGAGGCGGCGCGGCGGATCGGCGCGCTCTATCCCGAAACGCGTATCCTGTTCCTGACCGGCTATGCCGACAATGCCGTGTTGCCGGAGGATGCGCTGGTGCTGCGCAAGCCCTTCACCCAGGCCGAATTGTCGGGGCATGTCGCCCGTGCGATGGGCGGATGAGGGGGCGGCTCTTGTCCTGAGGCGCGAACGGCCTATCTCTGTCAGTCATGCAGAACATACACGCGACCCCCCATGATCCAGTCGGCTGGCATGGAACGACGATCCTGTGCGTGCGACGTGGCGCAGAGGTGGCTATGGCCGGAGATGGGCAGGTGACGCTGGGCGCCACCGTCATCAAGGGCAATGCGCGCAAGGTCCGGCGGATCGGGCCGGCCGGCACCATCCTGGCCGGCTTTGCCGGTGCCACCGCCGATGCCTTTACCCTGCTGGAGCGGCTGGAGGCCAAGCTGGAGCGCTTTCCCAACCAGCTTGAGCGCGCCTGCGTCGAATTGGCCAAGGACTGGCGGACGGACCGCTATCTGCGCCGGCTGGAGGCGATGATGGCGGTGGCCGATCTGGAACGCTCCTTCACCCTGACCGGCAATGGCGACGTGCTGGAGCCCGAGGATGGCATCATCGCCATCGGTTCGGGCGGCAATTATGCGCTGTCGGCCGCGCGGGCGCTGGCGGAAGTGGACGGGATGTCGGCGGCCGAGATCGCGCGGCGGGCGATGCGCATTGCCGGCGAGATCTGTGTTTATACCAACCATTCGGTGATCCTCGAGACGCTGGGTGAAAAGGGAAGGGAGGACGCATAATGGATATTCCCAACCATTCCCCGCGCGAGATCGTCTCGGAACTCGATCGTTTCATCATCGGCCAGGGCGATGCGAAGCGCGCGGTGGCCATCGCCCTGCGCAATCGCTGGCGGCGGGCGCAACTGGCCGATGGCATGCGCGATGAGGTCGTGCCCAAGAACATCCTGATGATCGGGCCGACCGGCTGCGGCAAGACCGAGATCGCCCGGCGGCTGGCGCGGCTGGCGCAGGCGCCGTTCCTGAAGGTCGAGGCCACCAAGTTCACCGAGGTCGGCTATGTGGGTCGCGATGTCGAGAGCATCGTGCGCGATCTGGTCGAAGTGTCGCTGAACATGCTGCGCGACCTGCGCCGCCGCGACGTGCAGGCGCGGGCCGAGCAGGAGGCCGAGAACCGGCTGGTCGATGCGCTGGTGGGCGAGGGGGCCTCGGCCGACACCAAGAACAAGTTCCGCCGCATGCTGCGCGCGGGCGAACTGGAGGAGAAGGAGGTCGAGATTTCGGTCGCCGATGCCCAAGGCGGCCCCGGCATGGGTGAGATGCCCAACATGCAGCCCGGTACCGTCATCAATTTCTCCGACATGATGAAGGGGCTGATGAACCGCGTGCCCCAGCGCCGGCGGATGACCGTTTCGGCAGCGCGCGAGGCGCTGACCCGCGAGGAAGCGGACAAGATGCTGGACAATGACGCGCTGGTCGGCGAGGCCGTGGCGCATGCCCAGGATCATGGCATCGTGTTCCTCGACGAGATCGACAAGGTCTGTGCCCGGTCGTCGGAAAGCGGCTTCCGGGGCGGCGATGTCTCGCGCGAGGGCGTGCAGCGCGACCTGCTGCCGCTGATCGAGGGGACCACGGTTTCGACCAAATACGGGCCGGTGAAGACGGACCATATCCTGTTCATCGCCTCGGGCGCGTTCCATATCGCCAAGCCGTCGGACCTGCTGCCGGAATTGCAGGGACGGCTGCCGATCCGCGTCGAACTCTCGCCGCTGACGCGCGAGGATCTGCGGCGCATCCTGACCGAGCCGGAACATTCGCTGCTGAAGCAATATACGGCGCTGCTGGGGACCGAGGGGCTGGCGCTCGATTTCTCGGACGATGCGGTGGATGCGCTGGCGGAGCTGGCCGCCGACATCAACGAGCGGGTCGAGAATATCGGCGCGCGGCGACTGGCGACGGTGCTGGAAAGGCTGCTGGAGGATGTGTCCTTCACGGCGGCAGACCGATCGGGCCAGACCGTGCGGATTACCGCCGCCGATGTGCGCGATCGGGTGGAGCCGCTGGCCCGGAAGGGCGACCTCAGCCGCTTCATCCTCTGAGTTTGTGGCCGTAAACGCGCGCTGGCGGCGATCCGGCGCGCGGCACTCTCGCTCACCAGCCCACGTTTCCGGCACTCATTTTTTCGGACTGATCTTCTGATTGTCCGGGTATCAGGATGCCTGGCGGAGGGCGGCGCCGGCGGTGCGGTCGAGGCGCAGGTAGCCGGGGATCGACAGGATCAGGGGGATTGCGGCGACCAGGAAGGCCCAGTGGAAGTCGGTCTGGGTGAAGGCGTCGGTCGCTGGGTGTTCGCCGCGCAGGGTGGCGATCAGGCGCAGGGTGAGGGCGGCGAAGGCGACGCCCATGCCGATGCACATCTGCTGGTTGACGCTGAGGAGCGTGCTGGCCGCACCCTTTTCCTGGGCGCCGATATCGGCGAAGCCCAGCGTGGCCAGCAGCGTGTACTGCATCGAGCGCGTGATGCCGCAGCCCAGCAGCACCAGCAGCAGCATGGTGACCGGGGTGGCGGGCACCATGGTGCTCGCCAGCAGCACGAACAGCGCCCCCAATGCCGCGTTGACGGCGGCCGTGGCGCGGAAGCCGAAGCGCTGGAGGATGCGGGTGGTGAACATCTTCATACCCAGATTGCCCAGCGCGAAGGCCAGCATCAGCGACCCGGCATGGAAGGCGGTGAGGCCGAAGCCGATCTGGAACAGCAGCGGCACCAGATAGGGGATGGCGTCGATCGTCAGGCGCGAGAGCGTGCCGGCCGCCATGGTGACGCTGAAGGTGGGGTGGCGCAACAGCCCGAAATCGAGCAGCGGGTGGGTGCTGGCCGCCGCGTGGCGCAGGGTGGCGATGGCCAGCAGCAGGCCGCCGCCGAACAGCAGGGCGGCCAGGGTGAGGCTGGCCCGGGTGTTGCTGGCCAGCTCCGTGCCCAGCAGGATGGATGTCAGCGCCAGGCCGCCCAGCACGAAGCCGCCCCAGTCCAGCGGGCGGCGTTCGCCGAACTGTTGCGGCACCACGGCGAAGATGACGCCCAGCACCGCCAGGCCCAGCGGCAGGTTGATGAAAAAGATCCAGCGCCAGCTTGTGAAGGTCACGATCATGCCACCGATCGTGGGACCGACCACCGGGGCCGCCACCGCCGGCCAGGTGATGGTCGAGACCGCCTGGATCATGCGGCTGGTCTCGGTATTGCGCATGACGATGAAACGCCCGACCGGCACCATCATCGCGCCACCCAGCCCCTGGAGCACCCGGGCGGCGATGAACATGTTCACGCTGCCGGCGAAGCCGCACAGGATCGAGGCGGCGGTGAAGATGGACACGGCGGTAGCGAAGATGGTGCGCGAGCCGAAACGGTCGGCCATCCAGCCGCTGACGGGGATGAAGACCGCCAGGGTGAGCATATAGGCCGTCATGCCCAGGCTGAGTTCGTTGGGGCCGACATGGAAGCTGCGCGCCATCGCCGGCAGGGCCGTGGCGATGATGGTGGAGTCGAGATACTCCATGAAGAAGGTGGCGGCGACGATATAGGGCAGGATCGGCATGGTCCGATCATAACGCGCCACAGGGGCGACTTCCATGCCGCGGCGCGCGGCGGGGCGGCTATGGATGTCACGAGTTTATCACATTTCTCGCCGGGACCGCATGCTATCGACGCGCCGTCCTTGTGCGACTGGATGTGGTCCATTGCTTCCGGAAGAGCGAAATCATTGGCTGGCGACCCATATTCTTCCGCATGAGGGGGATGTGCGGAGCTGGCTGCGGCGTTTTTCGGGGATCGAGAGCGACGATATCATCCAGCAGGCCTGGGTGGAGCTTGCCGAAGCCGACCATGCGTCCATCAGATTTCCGCGTGCATGGTTTTTTGCTGTGGCGCGCAATCTGGTTCTTCAACACTATCGCAAGGCACGGATCGTCTCGTTCGATTCCCTGACCGATTTTTCGGGCGCGGAGATTCCCGACCAGGGGCAGGCGGTCGAACGGTCGGTGACCGCGCGGCAGGAACTGCGTTTTCTCGACCAGGTCGCGCGTGACCTGCCGGACCGGTGCCGGGACGTGTTCGTGTTGCGCCGCTTTTATGGATATTCACAACGCGAATGTGCGCTTCACCTGAATGTTTCGGAGAATGTGGTCGAAAAGCAGCTTGCCAGGGCGCTCAGGATCATCGGCATGGCCTATGCCGGCCGGGATCTTCCGGCGCAGGGCGGCGGGCATGGGCCCGGTGACCTGCGGACGGGAAAATCCAACGCCTGAGAGCATCGCCGCGGACTGGGTGGCGCGGATGGACCGTGCCGCGCTGACCGCCGGGGAACAGGGGGAGCTGGACCGCTGGCTGGGCGCCGATCTCCGCCATCGTGGCGCGATGATCCGGGCGCAGGTGGTGTGGCAGGCGACGGAACGCGCGGCGGCGCTGAGGCCGGGTGCCGGGGCCGGTGCGTCCCTGGCCGTTCGCCCCCCGGAAGCATTTGCCGCCCTGCACCCCTTGCCCGCGCGGGCGCGGAGCCTGTCGCGCCGGGCGATGGTGGCCTCGGCGGCGGGTCTGGCGCTTGGCGCATGGCCGGCGCCGTCGCGGGAAATGGGGCGATTCTACAGCGTGCGGGACGCGGCGCCGCGCTCGATCGAGATGGCGGGCGGGACGGTGCGGCTCGACTGCTTTTCCGGCCTGCTGGTGGGGGGGGCGGCTGCGCGGCTGCTGGATGGGCGCTGTGTGCTGTCGAGCCGGCGGGTGGCGCGACTGGATGCCGGGAGCCTGACATTTCGTTCGGTCGGGCGGGTGCAGGTCGCGATTGCGGGGGACCGGACGACCGGGCTGCTGCTTTCGGGCAGTGCCGTGGCGATCCGGCAGGGGACCGGGGAGCGGTTCACGCTGCGGGCCGGGGATTGCCTGACCATGGGGGCGGGATCGCCCCCCCGGCTGCGTGGCCTGACGGCGGACGAGCTGGCACGGGCCACCAACTGGGAACGCGGCGTGGTGGAATTGCAGGGCGAAACGCTTGGCGACGCCGCCGCGATCTTCAACCGGTATAACGCGAAGAAGCTGATGGTGCATGGCCAGGCGGGCGGGCGCGTGCTGATGGGCTCGTTCGCGCTCGATGATCCCGACACGTTCGCGCGGGTGGCGCGGGGCGTGCTGCATGTCGATTATGTGGCGTCGGCACGGCGGCTGGATATTTTCTGAGATCCTGTCTGAGATCCGGCCTGGACGGGCGCGTTGGGTTGCTCCGCTCCGGGGCTCGGAAACACATGGCGGGTGCGGCCCTGCGGGCACGGGCAGGTTCCGATCCATTCCGGTTGTCATTTAACTTTCACGAAAACGGGAGACGGAAATTCGGGGCGTGGGGCAACTCACTGGTGTCCTCCATCCACCATGAAAAGCCCGGATAGATCCTGTGAAAAGAAAGAACCCGCGCCCTCGACCTGTGTTCGGTGCCGCTTTCCCTCCCTTCCATGTCTTTGGCCTGGCCATGGCCTCCATGGCCACGCTGCCGCTGGTGCTGCCTTCCGCGGCCGTTGCGCAATCATCCGCCGAGAGGGATTTTTCCATCCCGGCGCAGTCGCTTGCTTCTGCCCTGACGCAGTTCAGCCGCCAGTCGGGCGTGCATGTGGCGGTGGATGGGCATGATGTGGAAAATGTCCGCTCCGGCACCGTACAAGGCAGAAAGACGCCGGAGCAGGCGCTCGACGACATGCTCAGGGGCACCGGGATTTCGGTACGGTCGAAGGCGGATGGGGTGTGGCTGCTGCAACGCGCCGCGCGGGCCTCGGCCACGCCGGCATCGCTGCGGGAAGGCGAGGCCGTGATCGTGACCGGCCGTGCGTCGACCAGGAAGCAGCGGAAGATCGATGCCAGCTACGCGATCACCACCATTTCGCAGGAAGATCTGCGTGTGCGGGGGACGTCTTCGGTGTCCGAGGCGCTGAAGAATACGCCCGGTTTCTGGGTCGAGGCCTCGGGCGGTGAAGTGGGTGCCAATATCCGGGCGCGCGGTATTCCGGTGGATGGGTATGGATCGGTCCAGCTTGAGGAAGACGGGTTGCCGATCCAGTCGGACCCGGCTCTGGGGTATCTGAACGCCGATGATTCGTTTCGTATCGACGAGACGATGAAGCAGATCCAGGTGGTGCGTGGCGGGCCGAGCTCGATCGTCGCGCAGAATGCGCCGGGCGGGCTGGTCAATTTCCTGTCGCGGCGGGGGACCAGCAAGCTGTCGGGGCTGGCCAAGCAGACGTTCGGCGATGACGGGCTGTACCGCACCGATGCCTGGCTGGGTGGACCGGCCGGTGCCTGGCGCTGGAGCCTGGGCGGGTTCTACCGGGTGGAGAACGGCGTGCGCGACCCCGGTTTCCGCGCCAATTCGGGCGGGCAGATCCGCGCCAATATCAGTCGCGATTTCAGCCATGGCGGCAGCGTCTTCGTCGATTACAAGCACATGGACGACCGGACCACGTTCTTTCCCGACATTCCGGTGACGTATGACAAGTCGGGCAACATCACGTCGCTTCCCGGGTTCGATGCCAATACCGGCAGTTATTCGTCTTCGGCGCTGGAGAATGCGTATCTGCCAGGTCCTGGCGGCAGCACGAAGCATATCGACCTGCAGAGCGGCATCCATATCAACCTCCATCAGGTGACGGCCGGTTTCAGGCATGATCTGGCGGACGGGTGGCATCTGTCCGACACGTTCCGTTATCGCGCGATGAATGCGACCTGGACCGTGCTGTCGCCCAGCGCGGTGACGCAGGCCGGCGCGCGTCTGGCCGGGCTGGCCAGTGCCGGGTCGATGTTCGCCGGCGCTACCGGCTGGCAATTGCGTTACCTGAATGATCCGAGCCAGCAATTCACCTCGGCGGTGACGGGCAACAATTATGTGACGGATGCCTCGCTGCGCGCGGTGTGGATGAACGAGCATGAGGTCATGAACGACTTCAAGCTGGAGAAATCCTTCTCGTTCCTCGGCCATCATGATGTGGCGATGGGGGCGTTCGTTACGTATTTCAACGAGGATTTCACGCGCTATTCGGCCAACATGCTGCTGGACACCACGTCGCATGCCCAGCGCCTGAATATCGATGCCGTGGATGCGGCGGGCAATGTCGTGGGGTCGATCACCCAGAACGGCTATACCCGTTACGGCACCGAATTTGCCAACGGGCATGGCGACGATACCGACGTTGCGGGCTATGCGACGGATGAATGGGCCATCACGAAGAAGCTGCGGGTGGATGCCGGCGTGCGCTATGAGGCGCAGCGGACCAGCGGCCTGGTGGAAGGTAGCCACAGTGTGGTGGCGGGTGCGGCGCCTTACCTGTCAAACATGCTGTCGGGTAACGGGGTCTATACGCCCTATCATGCCAGTTTCGCCGGGTTCGGCGGCACGATCGGCGTGAATTACCAGCTTCAGCCCAATCTCGGGTTCTTTGCCCGCTTCACGCGTGCCTATCGCCTGCCCAGCCTGGCGTCTTTCATCACCAATCCGGTGGCGGTGCCGATCACGCAGAAGATCTTCATGTATGAAGGCGGCGTGAAATATCAGTCGCGCTATGCGGATCTTTTCCTGACCGGGTTCAATACCGACTATCCGAGCTACGGGATCAACAATCTGGTCTTCGACGTGAAGACGGGGTCGTACAACCAGCAGGCGATCACGGCGACCACCCATACGTACGGGCTGGAATTCGAGGGGACGATCCGCCCCGGCAAGTATGTCGACGTGGTGTTCTCCGGCACCGCGCAGAATGCGCGGTTCGGCAAGATGCGCTATCTGGTGCTGAGCAACGGGTCGCCCAATCTGCTGGATTATACCGGCAACCATCTGCTGCGGACGCCGCCGGTGATGTTTCGCGTGACGCCGCGCCTGCATCTGCTGGACGGCAGGCTGCTGTTGCAGGCCGATATCGAGCATTACGGGCTGCGCTATGCCGATGTGGCCAATACCCAGCGCCTGCCGGCCTATACGGTGATCAACTTCGGTGCGACCTATGCGATCACGCCTTATCTGACCTTCAATCTCTCCGGTCAGAACCTCAACGACTCGCTTGGCCTGACGGAGGGCAATCCGCGTGCGGGCGAGGTGCTGAGTTCGCAGGCGGGGCAGAATGTATTCCTGGCGCGGCCGATCCTGGGGCGGAATTTCCGCCTGTCGCTGATGGGCCAGTTCTGATGGCCGTCCGGTTCCCCCGTCGCGCCGGGTGCGTGGCGGGGGGGTGTTTGCTGGCGCTGCTGCTGATGCCGGTGGTGGCGCCGGCATCCGGGGCGGCGGAGGGAGTGCGGCTGGACCAGATCCAGGTGATCGGGTCGCATAACAGCTATCATGCCGGGCTGGCGCCCCAGATCGCGGCGCTGCTGGCGCGGCGGGACCCGAAAGCGGCGCAGGGGCTGGACTATGCGCATGCGGACCTGCCGGCGCAGTTCGACCGGGGAATCCGGCAGATCGAGCTGGATGTCTATGCGGACAGTGTGGGCGGGCGGTTCGCGCATCCGCAATCGGCGCGCTGGCTGGCGGAGGCGGGGTTGCCGCCCGCCGAGACGGGCGATGGGGCCGTCATGCGGCGCCCCGGCTTCAAGGTGATGCATATCCCCGATATCGATCAGCGGGCGACCTGCCAGCCGCTGCTGGCCTGTCTGGGGCAGATACGGGCGTGGTCGCGGGCGCATCCGGGGCATCTGCCGCTGTTCGTGCTGCTGGAGATCGAACAGGGATCGCGGCCGCCGCTGACCGAGCCCGAGCATTTTACCGCCCGGAGCTTCGATGCGCTGGACGGGGAGATCCGTTCCGTCTTCGCGCCGGGGGAATTGCTGACGCCCGACCGGGTGCGGGGTGAGGCGGCGAGCCTGCGGAACGCCGTTGCGGCGCGTGGCTGGCCGGGTGTGGATGCCGCGCGGGGGAAGGTGATTTTTCTGCTGGATCAGCGGTCGAATCGTGACCTGTATCTGAAGGATCATCCGGGGCTGCGCGGGCGGGTTGCGTTTACCAATGCGCCGCCCGATGCCGAGGATGCGGCCTTCACCGAGCTGAATGACGGGCCGCCGGAGGCGATTGCGGCACTGGTGCGCCGGCACATGCTGGTGCGGACGCGCGCCGATGCGGATACGCGGGAAGGGCGCAGCGGCGACCCGGCGCGGCGCGATGCGGCGCTGGCCAGCGGTGCCCAGCTTGTCAGCACCGATTACCCGGATTTCGAGCCGGCGCGCTGGACGGGCTATCGCGTGGGGTTCGGGACCGGGCTGGCGGCGCGCTGCAACCCGGTGACCGCGCCGGCATCCTGCCGGGATGCGGCGATCGCGCCGCGTGCGGCCGACGCGCTGCGCCTGCGCCGGCTGGTGCTGGTGGTGCGGCATGGCCTGCGCTCGCCGCTGGCCGATCAGGTGCCGTCGCGCGCGCTGGTCGATCACGCATGGCCGGTGTGGACGGGGATTCCGGGCGACCTGACGCCGGAGGGGGCGGCGCAGATGCGCCTGCTGGGGGCGTGGGAGCGGGTGCTGCTGGCGGGCAATGACGTGCCGGGATTTGCGGCCGGCGGCTGCCCGGCGCCCGATGCGCTGCGGCTGCGGGCGAATTCCAGCCGGCGGACGGTGGCCAGTGCCGAGGCGTTTGCCATGGGCCTGGCGCCGGGTTGCCCGGTTGCGGTGCGTCATGAGCCGATCGGTGTGCCGGATGGGATGTTCGCGCCGGTTGAAGCGGCTGCCGGCCAGGTGGATGTGCGGGCGCTGCTGCCGCGCCTGCGGGCAGAAGCCGCCGCCGCCGGGTTGCTGGCGGGGCCGCCGCGCGAGGGGCTTGCGGTGCTGCGGCGGCTGATGGGCTGTCCTGGGCGGGGGGCGCTTTGCGTCGATGACGGGGCGCCGGCGGTGCTGGATGTCGATGCGTCGGGTCGGCATCTGACCCTTTCGGGATCGTTGCTGCCGGCGTCGTCGGCGGCGGAGGCGATCATGCTGGGCTCCTTGTCCGGCCGGTCTGCTGCTTCGGCCGCGTGGGGGGCCGTGCGCGATGAGGATTTTGCCGGCCTGTCCGGACTGCATGCGGCGATGCTGCATGTGATGACGGGATTGCCGGCGCTGGCGCCGGTGCTCAGCCAGAAGCTGCGCCCGGCGATCGTGGCGGGCCTGACCCGTGCCGACGGCCCGGCTGTGGCGGTATGGCTGGGGCATGACAGCACGATCGTGCCGCTGCTGGCGCAGCTTGGGCTGCATGTGCATGCGCCGGGCTATGCGATGGATGATGTGCCGGTGGGCAGTGCGCTGGGCTTTGCCCTGCTGACGGATGCGCGGGGCGGGCATCCGGTTGTGCAAGTGATGTTCCAGTCGCAGACGCCCGGCCGGCAGCGGGCGGGGGATGAGCGCGATCCGCCGGATATGGCCTATCTGGCCGTGCCGGGCTGTGGGGGCGGGGCTGTGTGTCCGCTTGCGACCTTTACCCGTCTGCTGGGGGTGTCGTCACCGTGAGGCGCCATGCCGTTCTTGCCGCTGTTCTGCTGCTGGTTTCCGGATCGGTCGTGGGGCGTGCGGCCTGCGCGGAGGATCTGGTCGATGTGGTGCATCCGCTGATCGGGACCGGCGGCGGCCCGATTGGCTATGGGCGCACCATGCCGGTGGTGACGCCGCCCTTCGGCATGACGGGCTGGGTGGCGCAGACGCGGCAGAGCGGCCACCCTGGCCTGTCCTACTATCACAAGGACCGGACCATTTCCGGCTTTGCCGGCACCCATCAGGCGGCGTTGTGGATGGGGGATTATGGTGACGTGGTGATCATGCCCGAGAGCGGCGAGGCCCGGACCCTGCCTGCCGAGCGGGCATTGCCGTTCAGCCATCGGGACGAGGTGGCACGGCCCGATTATTATCGGGTCGTCATGGGGGCGGGCGGGCAGGCGATCCGTGCCGAGATGACGGCCGCGGCGCATTCGGCGCTGTTCCGCTTCCGCTTTCCCGCCGGGACGGCGCGGCGGGTACTGGTGGAGGCGAGCCGCGCGGGCGTGACGGGCGGTGTGCGGGTGGACGAGGCGAAGGGCGAGATCGCGGGGTATAATCCGCGCCGTTCGGATGCCGATCTCGGCCCGCTGAAGCTGCCGAATTTTCGGGGCTATTTCGTCGTTCAGTTCAGCCGCCCGGCGACGATGAGCACCTATCCGGCCACGCCGGCGCCGGATCGGCCGACGGGGGCGTTTGCGACCTTCGATGCGGGGGCGGATGACGTTGAGGTGCGGGTGGGTACCTCCTTCATCAGCGTGGAGCAGGCGCGGGACAATCTGCGGCGGGAGATTCCGGGGTGGGATTTCGAGACCGTCCGCAGGGCGCTGCATGATGTCTGGCAGGAGAAGCTGGACAGGATTGCGGTCGAAGGGTTGAGCGCGGAGCAGCGGCATATCTTCTATACGGCGCTGTACCATGCGCTGCTCTACCCCAGGTCGCTTTCGGAATATGGGCGCTATTACAGCGCATTCGACGACCGTGTGCATGAGGGCGACAGCTATACCGATTTTGCGACCTGGGATGTGTTCCGGGCCGAATTCAGCCTGCTGACGCTGGTGGCGCCCGAGCGCATCGGCGGGATGGTCCAGGCCCTGTTGCAGGATTACCGGCAGGGGGGCTGGATGCCGAAATGGCCCAACCCGTCCTATACCAACATCATGATCGGCACCCATGCGGATTCGCTGGTGGCGGAAGCGATCGGCAAGGGGTTTGCGGGCTTCGACCGGGCCCTGGCCTGGGAGGCGGTGCGCAAGGATGCGACGGTGCCGCCCGATGGCGACGGGACGAACGACTGGCGCGACCGCAAGCCGGGCACGCCGTATGAGGCGCGGGGCGGGCTGAGTTATGCGCTGCGGCTGGGCTATGTACCGGCCGACCGCACGGCGGAGGCGGCCTCCAGCACGCTGGACGATGCCTATGACGATTGGTGTGTGGCGCAGGTGGCCAGGGCGGTCGGCAGGCAGGCGGATTATGAACATTTCCTGCGCCGGTCGCTGGATTATCGGACCATCTTCAATCCGGCCACGCGGTTCATGCAGGCGCGCAATCTCGACGGGTCGTGGGCGGGGCCGGATGTTGGATGGACCGAGGGCGGGAAGTGGGTCTACACGTTCGACGTGCTGCATGATGTCGGCGGGCTGATCGGACTGATGGGCGGGCGGGATGCCCTGGCCGCGCGGCTGGATCGCTATTTCGACGGCGATTACAACTGGCACAGCAACGAGCCGTCGCATCATGTGCCCTATCTCTACGATTTCGTCGGGCAGCCGTGGAAGACGCAGGAGCGGGTGCGCGCGATCATGCGGACCGAATATGCCGACCGTGTGTCCGGGCTGGATGGCGACGATGATTGCGGGCAGATGTCGGCCTGGTATGTGTTTTCGGCCCTGGGGTTCTATCCGGTGAATCCGGCGTCCGGCATCTACATGATCGGGTCGCCCCTGGTCTCTCGCGCGCGTCTGCGGATGGGGGATGGGCGGGTGTTCAGCGTCGTGGCGGACCGTGGCGCGGCGGAGGCGCCCTATATCCGGTCGGCGACCCTGGATGGCGTGCCGCTGGCATCGCCCATGGTGGCCTATCGGGACATGGTGGATGGCCGCACCCTGCATTTCGTCATGGGAGCGAAGCCCAGCCGGTGGGGGGCGTCCTGGGTGGCGCCGGGTGCCCGATGATGAAGAGCGTTCTGATTGTTCTGTTCGCCGCTTGCCTCGGCCTGCCGGCCTTTGGGCGGGAGCCGGCCGGGTTTTCGGGAACATGGCGCCTGGATGAGGGGGAAAGCGATTATCGCGATCTTCAGGAGCCGGAGGCGCGGACGGATACGATCATCGACCGGGGGGAGCGTATCACGGATGTCATCGTCGCGATGGCGCGGGGGCGGGTGCAGCATCTGACGCTCGAACTGCCGACCGATGGCCGCGTTGTGACGCTTCCGGAGCGGACTGTGCTGGGGACCAGCACGCTGCGCACCGTCGCGGCACGGCGGGAGGGGCCGATGCTGGTGGTCACGCACGGGGTCAGGACCGGCGATACGGCGCGTGTCGTCGTGACGCGCTGGGCGCTGTCCGCGGACCGGGCGCGGCTGGTCATGACCGTCGCCTCGGACGATGGGCGGCATGTGATCGGGATGCTGGTCTTCGATCGGGTGGAGCCGGTCGCGAAGAAATGAGGCCGTGCGGCCTGCGCGTATGTTTTGTTTTTGCAACGGAGTGTGTTTGAATTGTCACATTTTGGGTGAGAAACGGACCAATCGCATGGGAGAAATTCACATTCCGTATTGATGGTGATACGCAGGCGGCTGTTGTCGTTGTTGTTTTATAAAACAACGTCATTTTACAGTATAATAAAGGAGCCGCTATCGTGCCGTCCTCCCGCTTGCTCGCCCCGGATTTCGTGCCTGTCGGCAGAAGGATATTCGTGGCGGGGTGCCGTCTGCGTCCCCGGCATGTCCTGCTGGCGGCCTCGGTCCTGACGGCGCTGCCGATTGCGCGGGTGATGGCGGCGGATGAGGCGGCGCAGGCCACGGCGCCGCAGGACGCGAGCAAGGCCAGCCGTGCCCGTGTCCAGGCGGTGAAGGGGACGGCGCAGCCTGCGCGGCCGGCCGATGCCGGCGAGGCCATTATCGTGACCGGTACGCGCGAGATCGGGAAGAAGGCGCGGGACAGTGTGGCGCCGATCGATATCGTCTCGGCGAAGCAACTGGCGCAGACCGGCCAGCCGACGCTGCGCCAGGCGCTGGGCCAGTTGCTGCCGTCGCTGACGCTGCCGACCGGGGGCTTCGATACCGGCGCGCTGACATCGGCCTTCAGCCTGCGCGGCCTGAGCCCCAACGAGACGCTGGTGCTGGTGGATGGCAAGCGGCGCCATACCACGGCCAACCTGTATGCCGATGGCGGCCCCCAGCAGGGCACCACGCCGGTCGATGTGGACATGATTCCCATGGCGGCGATCGACCATGTGGAGATCCTGCGTGACGGGGCGTCGGCGCAATATGGATCGGACGCCGTGGCAGGGGTGGTGAACATCATCCTCAAGAAGCAGGATCACGGTTTCAACGCGGAATCGATTACCGGCATCACGGCCGCGAAGGACGGATTCCAGCAGGGCGTGTATCTGGACGGCGGCGCGAAGCTGGGCGCGCGCGGGTTCGTGCATGTCAGCGGCGATTTCGTGCATCAGGACCACACGTTCCGCAGCGCGCCGGATCTGCGGACGGGCACCAAGATCAACAAGCTTCAAGGCCAGCCCGAGCAGACGCGCGAGAGCGTGGCGGTCAAGGCCGGATATGACCTGACGGACGATATCCAGGCTTATGCGCTGGCGACCTATGCCCACCGGCATGCCGAGGCGTTCCAGAATTATCGCCTGCCCGGTTCGCTTGCGACGCATCCGGAATATGCCGCCATCTATCCGAACGGCTATTCGCCGCTGGAGACGATCGACGAGGATGACTGGGAGGTCACGGCCGGCGTCAAGGGTGTCCTGCTGGGGTGGAACTGGGACCTGTCCTCGGTCTACGGGCGGGATTATGACGCGATCGGGCTGAAGGATTCGGCGAATTTCGCGGTGGCCCGCGATACTGGCCGCACGCCGACGGTCATCGCGGCGCAGGGGTTCAACAATTCGCAGTGGAGCAACAGTTTCGATCTGAGCCGGGCGTTTCATGTCTCCGGCTGGCCGCACAGCATCAACGTGGCGGGTGGGGCGACCTATCGCTACGAGAGCTATTCGGTCGGCACCGGGTCGCCCGATTCGACCTATGGCAGCGGATCGGATGCGCTGGCCGGGACCAATGCGGGCAATGCCGGCAATTTCAACCGCGATGTCGTCGGCGGCTATGTGGATGTCGCCACGCATCTGATGAAGAACTGGCAGCTCGATCTGGCCGGGCGGTTCGAGCATTATACCGATGTGGGCGATACCGAGACCGGCAAGGTGTCCACCCGCTATGACGCCTTCAGGTGGCTGGCGTTCCGCGCCACGATTTCGAACGGGTTCCATGCGCCGACGCTGGCGCAGGAGCATTACAGTTCGCTGACGCTTTCGCCCACGGCGGCGCGGGGGCTGATCGCGGCGAATTCGCCCGGTGCGCTGGCCAATGGTGCGTCGCGGCTGAAGCCGGAGCGCTCGACCAACGTGACCGGCGGCGTGATCATCGAGCCGGTGAAGAATTTGCATGTGACGGTCGACGTCTATCAGATCAATCTGCGCGACCAGATCCTGCCGGGCGGCAACATCATCGGCGACGCGGCGCGCTCCGCCCTGGGGCTGAACGGCTTTACGCTTCCTGAGGGATCGGGCCAGTGGACGGCGGCCTCGCTCTCGACCAACTGGTTCGCCAACGTGGCCAGCACGCGCACGCAGGGGCTGGACCTGACCGCGACCTATCCGACCCGCCTGGGCGATGTCGGGCGGATCGACTGGGATGTGGCCATCAACCTGAACCGGACCCGCCTGAGCCATCAGGCGGATTCCGCGACCGGGCAGCCGTTGCTGTCCGCGCAGAGCATTGCCTACATCACCACGGCCTATCCGCGCAGCAAGATGATTTTCGGCGGGCGCTTTACCCGCGGGGCCTGGACGGTGGGCGTGCATGAAATCCGCTATGGCCAGACCACGTCGCAACTGAC
Source organism: Gluconacetobacter aggeris (assembly GCF_014174395.1). Classification (GTDB taxonomy): domain Bacteria; phylum Pseudomonadota; class Alphaproteobacteria; order Acetobacterales; family Acetobacteraceae; genus Gluconacetobacter; species Gluconacetobacter aggeris. The sequence goes on along the minus strand of NZ_JABEQD010000002.1, from coordinate 309,064 downwards.
CTATTATACCGGCGCGGCCAATACGGGCTCCTTGTCCAGTACGGTGTTCCTGCCGTTCCGCAACACGCCGAAATTCATCACGAACCTGGACATCACCTATCGCGTCGACCGCAACTGGTCGTTCACGCTGGGGGCGAACAATCTGTTCGATGCCCGGCCCAGCCGGGTGCCGGATGGGAACCGCTATCTGGGCGTGCCGCAATATTACATGAGCACGTCGCAGCTCGACATGAATGGCGGGTATTACTATCTGCGCGCGAACCTGACGCTGTAGGCGACGGGTTGGCCATACGCGCCGGGACGACCCGGCGCGGCTGCCCGGCGAACGCCACCCCGGTTCCCGCGGGCGGCGTTCGCCGGCGTGCCGTGGCATGACGGGGAAGATGATGCCCGGCGATCATCATCGCGTGATGATGCGATCCGACCGTACCATAATTCGTGCCGGCGGGCATGATGGACCGGCAACCAACGGGGGTCGTCTTCGTTCTTTTCCCAAGGGGCTGTGTGGAAATGCGCGCTGGTGGCGATCCGGCGCGCATTTCCACACAGGCTTCAGGTCCGTCGGGACGCAAGGGGGGCGGGCGCCAGGGAGCGCCACACGGATATTCGTGGCAGGGGGGAGTGAATGGAAAGTGTCAATCTTTATTGATTTGTTTCTTTTTATGTATTTGAAGCATTGATAATAAAACCTTCAATGAATGATAATGAAATGACAGTGGATTTTTCTCGTGTCGTATTGGACGGAAGCAGGGAAAATTCTGAGTCTGATGCCTTGTTTTCGATATGTCTCGGCCCCAGGAATGCGAAGCATCCCGATCCTTTTAATGAAGAATGGTGGATGGATGCCGCCACCAATGGAAATTTCGAAATTATCGAGATCCGGCATGCTGGGATCCTGCGGCTGAGTATGCCGGTGTTCCTGTCGAAAAGGATGGGTTTTACCTGTATCGGCATGCCGATTTATACGCGGACATTGGGGCCGACCTTTTATCTTCCGCCGTCGAAGCCCTTCAAACATGCGCAGAATGTCCGAAACCTGATCGAGGAACTTGTCGGTCGGTTGCCCAGGCACGACAGCATCAGGATTCGTCTTCCGCCCGGTGACGAATCCGCCTTTGGCTTTTCGCTCCAGGATTTTACTTGCGAGGAGCAGTTTACGTTTCGTGTTTTCTATCCGTCGGATATCCAGTCGATATGGAAAAACTGCGATCAGAAGACCAGAAATGTCATACGGTCGGCACAGCAGCTTGTCTCGGTCGATTATGGATATGATTTTTCCGATTTTGTGAGGCTGTCGCTGCTGAACAGGTCGGAAAAGGAAAACAGGAACGATTTCGAGACGATGGAACGCATTTTCAATGCGGCCAAGATACGAAATCAGGCCGTCATCCTGACGGCCCGGAACCGGGACGGGAAAAAAATCGCGGCCGCCATCATCGTCTGGGGGGCGTCCAACGCGTATTTCTGGCAGTCGGCGCGCGATATGTCCTGCGGGATCGGTGGGGTGAATGCGCTGCTGCTCTGGAAGTCCATCGAACTGGCCGACCGGATGGGCCTGACATTCGATTTCGATAGCTACGGATCGGTCAACAGCGCGAAGTTTCTTGCCGGTTTCGGGTTGACGCCGCTCGTGCGGACCGAGGTGTCGCGGCAGATCCTTCCGTATAAATTGTTCAAGCTGGCCAATGGAATGATGCTGAAGCGGGCGAAAGCCTCGGCCGATCTTAAAGCGTGACCGGAAATGGGGCGCGATGAGCGCGGGCGGCAAACGCGCGTCGGAATGTTGTGCGCGCGCGTTTGCCGCCAGGCCCCGGTCTCTGCCCCGGTTCAAACAGGCTTGTTCAAACCGGGGTCATTTCAGGTGGCGGCGCCACCCTTTTCCGTCAATGCGCGCAGCACGTCCGCCGGGCGGATCGGCAGGTGGCGCATGCGCACGCCCACGGCGTTGAAGATCGCATTGCCTATGGCGGGGGCGATGACCGTGGTGCCGGGCTCGCCCAGGCCGGTCGGCTTTTCGGTGCTGGGAAGGAATTCGATCTCCATCTCCGGCACGTCGGCGATGCGCAGCGGGGTGTAGGTGTTGAGGTTGCGGTCGCGGGGCAGGCCGCCGACGATCTCCGAACCCTCGAACAATGCCATGCTCAGGCCCCACAGGGCCGCGCCCTCGGTCTGGGCGCGGGCGCCGTCGGGATCGACGATGGTGCCGGCATCGACCACGATGCTCAGTTTCTGGCAGCGCACGATGCCGGTGGCGCGGTCGACATGGACCTGGGCGGCGCAGGCGATCCAGGTCGGCATGCCGCGTTCCTGGCCGAAGGTGGTGGCGATGCCCAGCGCGGTGTCCTTGGGCATGGTGCGGCCCCAGCCGGCCTTTTCCGCCACGCGGCGGACGACGGCGGCCTGGCGCAGCGCGCCGCCGGTGGAATCCGGCGCTTCGCCCTTGTTGCGGCCGGCGCCGGTGAGGTGCTCCAGCCGGAACTGGACCGGGTCCTTGCCCTGGATATGGGCGATTTCATCCCATGAGGATTCCAGGCCCCAGCTCACCCAGCCGGGGCTGACCGAGCGCAGCCAGCCGGGACGGAAGGTGCGGTTGGCGAGGTCGTTGGAGAGGGCGCGGACGCGCAGCGGCCCGACCTCGTACCAATGGTCGCCGCCGGCGATGGCGAACGGGTCGTACGGTTTGCCGTCCACGCCCTTGGACATGAAGGCCGCCGCCATGACCTGCGTCGGCCAGCCGGCGGAGGCGTGGTATTCCATGGCGGTGATGGCCTTCTGGCCGTCGAAGGCGACGCGGATGCGCTGGATCGAGGGCGAGCGGAAGGAATCGAACTGCATGTCGTCCGAGCGCGTCAGGATCAGCTTGACGGGCTTGCCCAGCGTCTTCGACGCCAGGGCCGCCGGGATCATGTAGTCGCCGTTCAGCCGGCGGCCGAAGCCGCCGCCCAGCAGGTAGCTGCGCAGGACGATGCTCTTCTCCGGCCGGTCGAGCGCCTTGGCCAGTGTCGGCAGGATCAGCGACTGCCACTGGTTGCCGGCGTGGATTTCGAAGATGCCGTCCTTCTCGAATGCCAGCGCGTTGGTGGGTTCGAGCTGGTAGTGCATCACCGAGGCGCAGGTGTAATCCTGCGAGAAGGTGGAGGCGGCGGCGGCGAAGGTGGAATCCACGCCCTTGTCGTCGAACACCATCACGCCGCCATCCTTGCGGTCGATCTGGGCGCGGCCGTGGTCGATAATGTCCTTTTCGGAGACGTTGATCGTCTCGCCGGGGGTCCAATCCACCTTCAGCAGGTCGGCGGCGCGGATCGCGGCGCTGTAGGTGTCGGCGATGGCGACCACCCAGCCCTGTACGACTTCCGACGGGTCCTCGATCACCAGGTAGCGCTGATAGCCCTTGATGGTGCGGGCGGCGCTGTCATCGACCGAACGTACGCGCGAGCCGTAGCGGGTGGGCGGCATCTTGGGGCGGGCATAGACCATGCCGTCGACCTTGGCGTCGATGCCGTAGAGTGCGGTGCCGTTGGTCTTGGCCGGGATATCCAGCGCCTTCAGGGCCTTGTTGCCGATCAGGTGGCGTTCGGTGGCCGGTTTCAGCGGCAGCTTGGCCAACTCGTCGGGCGTGAAGCTGCGCGTGGGGTGGGCGCGGGCCACGATGTCGCCGTAGCTGATGCTTTTCGCGCCGGCGATCACCATGCCGTCGCGGGTGGTGCACTGGGCGGCGGGGACGCCGAGCAGGGTGGCGCCGGCATCGGTCAGGGCGAGGCGCGCGGCGGCGCCGGCCTGGCGGAAGACATCCCACGTCATCCACACCGACCAGCTTCCGCCGGTGACCATCAGGCCCCATTTCGGGTCGCTGTCCACGTAATTGATCTTCACGCGGTCCCAGTCCGCGTTCATCTCGTCGGCGATGATGCGGGCCAGGGCGGTGCCGACATGCTGGCCCATCTCGGCGCGGATGATGTTGACGGTGATGGTGCCGTCGGGCGCGATGGCGCACCAGATCGTGGGTTCGAACGCGCCGTCGCCGGGCAGGCCGGGCGCCATGAATTGCTGGGCGGCGCGGGCGGCGGGGAAGCCGAACATGACGCCCGCGCCCACGGCCGCCATCAGGAAGCCGCGCCGCGAGAGGCCGTTCGCGGCCTCGTTGCCGGCCCGCTGGCCGAGGTCCATCCGACCGAGCTTACCCATTGGACGGTTCTCCCCGCGTGGCCGCAGCGGCCTTCTTGATGGCGTCGCGAATGCGGATATAGGTCATGCAGCGGCACAGCGAGCCGCCCATCACCGCATCGATGTCCTCGTCGGTCGGCTGCGGGTAGTCGTGCAGCAGGCTGGCGGCCTGCATGATCTGGCCGGACTGGCAGTAGCCGCATTGCGGGACCTGGAGATCCTTCCAGGCTTCCTGCACCGGGTGGGCGCCCGCCGGGTCCAGACCCTCGATGGTCGTGATCTCCGCGCCCTGGACCGCCGAGACCGGGGTGATGCAGGAGCGGGTGGCGCGGCCGCCCACATGCACGGTGCAGGCGCCGCACATGCCGATGCCGCAGCCGAACTTGGTGCCGGTGAGGCCGATTTCGTCACGGATCACCCACAGGAGCGGGGTGTCGTCGGGAACGTCGACCGATACGTCATGGCCATTGAGCCGAAAACTCGTCATGTCGGGACTCCGTTTCTCAATGGGGTTCTCAATGGGACGCGGCGACCGGAGGGGCGGGAAGCGTCGCGCGGACGGCGGCGGCTTTCTTCTCCAGGTCGGTCCAGGGCGGCAGGGTGGTGCGGGTACGGCGCAGATAGGCGGCGAGGCGCGCCAGATCGGCATCGGTCAGCGCATGGTAGAAGCTGGGCATGGTGATGCCCGCCTGTCCTTCCTCGGTGCCGATGCCGCGCAGGATGACCTGATAGAGGTTGGTCGGCTCGGACAGCCACAGCGCGTTGTTCAGGGCCAGTTCGGGGCGGCCCAGCACCGGCCTGGCGCCGGTATTGGCGTGACAGGCAGAGCAGGCGCCCTGGTAGAGTCGTGCGTCGGGGTCGGAGGTCTGCGGCGTCGTCAGGTCGCGGGTGGAGGTGGCCATCGCCGCCGTCAGGTGCCGGGCGTCGCCGGGCTGGCGGGCATCGGCATGGTCGATATTGGCCAGGTAATGGGCGATGGCATGCACGTCGGCTTCCGGCATCTCGCTCAGCCCGCCATGCACCACGGGGGACATCGGGCCGGCGGCGCTGCCATGCAGCGGGGCGACGCCGTAGCGCAGATACTGGAAGAATTCGTCTTCCGTCCAGGTGACGGGGGTGGGGTTGGCGGCGTTGAGCGGCGGGGCGATCCAGTTATCGACCGGGGCGCCGTCATAGGGGGCGCTCGCCTTTTCCGCACCCATCGCGTTGCGCGGGGTGTGGCAGGCGCTGCAATGGCTCAGCCCCTCGGCGAGGTAGGCGCCGCGATTCCACTGCGCGTCATGCGCCGGGTCGTTCCGGTAGGCGCCCGGATGGAGGAACATCAGCTTCCAGCCGGCCTGGAGGATGCGCAGGTCGAACGGGAAGGGGAGCGTGTTCTCGCGCTTGACCGAATGCACGGGCTTCTGCGCCATCAGATACGCATAGACGTCGGCGATGTCGCCGTCGGTCATGTGCGTGAAATGATCGAACGGGAAGGCGGGGAACAGGTTGGCGCCGTCACGCGACACGCCGTAGCGCATGGCGCGGGTAAAGGCGGCCAGCGACCAGCGCCCGATGCCGGTCTGGGCGTCGGGGGTGATGTTGCTGGAATAGATGGTGCCGAACGGCGTGGCCATGGCGTAGTCGCCGGCCAGGGGGATGCCCGGCTGCCCGTCGCGCCTTGTGTGGCATTCCGCGCAATAGCCGCCGGCGGCGAGGACGCGCCCGCGCTCGACGCTCTCGGCGGGGAAGCTGGTGGCGGCTGGTGGCGCGATCGGGGCGATGGCGGGATGCAGCGCATAGGCCAGGAAGCCCGCGCCGGCGACGGCGCCGAGGCCGACCGCGCCGGCGGCGAGGCGCAGGATGGCGGTGCGGCCGATCATGAAGGATCTCTGGTGGATGGAAGCCGCATGGTATCACCCCTCTGTCATGCGCGGTGGCAGGTCGCCGTGTGTGCGGACCTCCGGGCATGAAAAGCGGGTTTCCATCCCTGTCCGTCTTGTGCCGGGCGGCCCCTCTTATGGAGCCGCCCGGCAGCCTGCAACCTGTTCGGTAGCATCGTGACAAAATATTAATCAATAAACCGTGAATTTTAACAATCACAAATTATTGATAATTTTATCGCGGACAGAGGGTTGACGGTCAGTGGGCCTCCGGCAGGGCGTAGGCCACCACGTAGTCGCCCAGTTTGGTGCCGAACGAGCCGTGGCCGCCATCGGCCGTGACGATGAACTGACGCCCGCCCACCGCATAGCTCATCGGGGTCGACTGGCCGCCTGCGGGCAGGCGGTCCTGCCAGAGCTGGCGGCCGGTGGTGACGTCGTAGGCGCGGATATAATAATCGGCCGTCGAGGTCAGGAAGGCGACGCCGCCCGCCGTGGTCAGCGGACCGCCCAGGCTGGGGATGCCCACCTTGAAGGGCAGGGGGACCGGGGCGCTGTCGCGGATCGTGCCGTTGCGGTGCATCCACACGATCTTGTTCGTCGCCAGGTCGATGCCGGCCAGATAGCCCCAGCCCGGCTGCTTGCAGGGCAGGCCCAGCGGAGAGAGGAACGGGTTGAGCGTCACGCCATAGGGCACGCCGAACTGCGGCTGGACCCCGGTTTCCGAACCCGAGGGCTTGGAATTGTCCGGCGAGGCCGGGTTGTTGGGGCCGCGCGGGATCAGGCGCGAGACGAAGGGGATGGCGATCGGGTTGGCGATGGCGACCTGCCGCTGCGGATCGACCGCCAGGCCGCCCCATTCGAACATGCCCAGATTGCCCGGGAACACCAGCGTGCCCTGCAGCGACGGCGGGGTGAACGGCCCCTCATAGCGCAACTGGTGGAACATGATGCGGCACATGAGCTGGTCGAACATGGTGCCGCCCCACATGTCGGCATCCGTCAGGTTGTTCTTGGGACGGAAGGTCAGCTCCGAGAAGGGCTGGGTGGGGGAGAGATGGTCGCCCGGGGCCGGGCCCTGCGGCACCTTGGTCTCCGGCGCGGGGACGATCAGCGTGCCGGTGCGGCGGTCCAGCACGAAGATGTTGCCGGTCTTGGCCGGGGCGTACAGCGCCGGCACGATGTCACCCGACGCGGTGCGGATATCGACCAGGCTGGGCTGGGCGGGGATGTCCATGTCCCACAGATCGTGATGGACGGTCTGGTAGGACCAGGCCAGCTTGCCGGTATCGGCGTTCAGCGCCACGATCGCGCTGGCATAGCGCTCGGAGTCCGCGTTGCGGTTGCCGCCCCAGATGTCGGGGGTCTGCACGCCCATGGGGATGTAGATCAGGTTCAGTTTCGGGTCGTAGGACGACACGATCCAGGAATTGGGCGAGTTGGGGACGAAATGATGCGTTTCGGACGGCATTTCGTTCGGGTCGGGGTTGCCGGGGTCGAAGGCCCAGATCAACTGGCCGGTATAGACGTCGAAGCCGCGGGTGACGCCCGAGGGTTCATGCGTCGAGTAATTGTCCATCACCGCGCCCGAGACGATGACGGCCTTGTCGGTCACGACCGGCGGCGACGTGGCCTCGTAGAAGCCCGGCGTCTTCACCGTCATGTGCTCCTGGAGGTCGATCACGCCGTTATCGCCGAAATGGGAGCAGCGTTCGCCGGTCTCGGCGTCCAGCGCGTAGAGATGGCCGTCATTGGTCGGCAGGAAGATGCGGCGCGCGCAGTCGTTCGGGGCTTGCGCGCCGTCGATCGTCTCGGCGCCCGGCTGGGTCTCATGATAGGAGACGCCACGGCAGGTCATGTGCTGGAAGGTGGCGTTGTAGGTGATCTTGGGATCGAACTTCCACTTCAGCTTGCCGGTCGCGGCGTCCAGCGCGAACAGGATCTGGTGCGGCGAGCACAGATAGACCGTGTCGCGGATCTTGATCGGCGTGACCTCGTCGGTGATCTCGCCCGGATCGTCCGGCCGCTTCATGTCGCCGGTGCGGAAGGTCCAGGCGACTTTCAGGTCATGCACATTGGCCGGGGTAATCTGCTTCAGCGGGCTGAAACGGTCGCCGAACTGGGTGCGGCCATAGGCCCGCCAGTCTTCATCGGGCATCGCGGTGGCGTCGCCCGGCGTGGGCGCGTTGCTGGCGAGCTGGGGCAGGGCGCCTGCCTTGTCCTGCGGGTCCTGGACCAGGGCGGCGGCGACGACGGCGATCGCGGCCACCACGGAGGCGCGCAGCGGCAGGACGGTCGCCACGCCGGCAGGGGTGAGGTGGCGCGTGACCGGCGGCAGCAGCAGCCAGATGCCCAGCGGCACCAGCACGTCGCCGCGCGGCGCGAGAGCCCAGAAATCGAAGCCGACTTCCTTCACCGCCCAGACCATCGTGCCGATCAGCAGCAGCGCGTAGACCCACAGGGCCTCGCGCCGTCCACGGAACAGCAGCCCTGCCGTGACCAGCATCGCCAGGCCGGCGATGACGTAATAAGGCGACCCGCCGAGCGTGGCGAGCCAGGCGCCCCCGGCCAGCAGATAGAGGCCGATCAGGATGAATATCCCGGCGGTAATGGTCAGTACGGGAGGCGTCCCGTTTCGATTTTTCATGAGCTATCCGATAATTGTTGAAAACGGATTGCGATTGCGCGGCGCGTTGTCGAAGCGTCGCGATCGCGGCGGCCATGCGGTCCGTAACAACGTTTCGACCCTATGTGAAACGATATCAAGTTTTCGTGTCATTGTGTGATCAGGAGGAAGGGGCGGAGTCCGGGGGGCTGATGAGCTGGCGGAGGCAGGCGCGGGTGCCCCCGGTGCGCAGCGCGGTACGGGTCCGGGCGAACAATTCCACGAAGGCCGGATGGTCGCGCAGGCCCCAGCCGGCGAAGACCGACATGTCGAGCGCCTTTGCCGGGTCCGCGTCCGCCGCCAGGGCCAGGTCGTCGGGGCCCAGATGGGGTTCGTGGATCTCGTACGTGGCGCCGTTATCGTCGTGGCCGCGCAGATATTCGGCGAAGCAGGACAGCAGGAAGGCGATGCGCGACGCATCCGCGCCGCGTGCCAGCGTGCCCTCGGCCGTGGGACGGACGAAGACCGGCAGTTTCGATGCGCTGTCGGAGGCGATGCGGGGAAGCTGGTCGCTGATGGCCACGTTGCTGAAGCGGCGCAGGAGCTGTGCCGCGTATTCGTGCAGTTCCATGCCCGGCGGGGCCTGGAGCAGCGGCTCGGCGTCCTGGGCGAGGGAATGGTCCAGCAGCGCCACGACGTCGGGATTGTGCATGATGTCGCTGACGATGCGGTAGCCCATCAGCATGCCCGGCAGGCCCAGCATGGAATGCGAAGCGTTGAGCATGCGCAGCTTGACCTGCTCGTAGGGTGTGACGTCGCCGGTGAACAGCACGCCGACTTCTTCCAGTGGCGGACGGCCGGCGCAGAAATGATCCTCGATCACCCACTGGATGAAATCCTCGCAGAAGACGGGCACGCGGTCCTCGACCCCGCTGCCGGCATCGAGCCGCGTGACGTCCAGCGGGCCCACCGCCGGCGTGATGCGGTCGACCATGGTGTTGGGGAAGGTGATTTGGGCTTCGATCCAGTCGGCCAGTTCGGCGTCGCGGGCGCGGGCCCAGGCCAGGAAGGCGGTGCGGGCGACGCGGCCGTTATGCGGGAGGTTGTCGCAGGACAGGACGGTGAACGGGCCGGTGCCGGCATCGCGGCGCAGGCGCAGGGCCTCGGTCACCAGGCCGAAGACGGTGTGCGGTACCTGGCGGGCCAGGTCCTCGGCGATGGTAGGGTGGTCGAGCTGGAAATGGCCGGCGGCGTCGACATAATAGCCGCCTTCGGTGACGGTGAGGCTGACGATGCGGATCGCCGGGTCGGCCAGGCGGCGGATGGCGGCCGCCCGGTCGTCGGGCGCGTGCAGGTAGTCCACGATCGAGCCCACGAAGCGCACACTGTCGGGTGCGTCGGCCGGGCATTCGGTCAGGGTGTAGAGGCCGTTCTGCGCCAGCAGCGCCTCGGCCTTGGCGCGTTCGTGCGCGTCGTCCATCACGCCGATGCCCAGGATGCCCCAGTGTGCGTTGCCCGGCCGCGCCAGCACGCGGTCGAGATAGACCGCCTGGTGCGCGCGGTGGAAATTGCCCACGCTGAGATGCGCGATGCCGGGGCGGACCGCCGCCCGGTCGTAGGACGGGATCAGCACGGAAGGGGGCACCGGGCCGAAGGGGGGAAGGATGGGCATGGAATGATCCCTGGTTGATGGCGGGGCGGCAGGCTGGATGCGTGTCGGCCGCGGCTTCGAGGGGAATCCCGTCATTGCGGGTCGAAAGAGGGAAGGCAAGGCTTGATTGCGGGGGCGGGTTTGTCTATAGCCAGCGGCCTGTTCGCGCGTCCGGGCCTGAAATGGGCATGCCCGGCCGTGATTGCTGCCTGATCGCCTTGCGCGGTCGCAGTCCGCAGAATTGAAGGAGATGAAAATGCCCAAGATGAAGACCAAGTCGTCGGTCAAGAAGCGGTTCAAGATCACCGCGACCGGCAAGGTGCTGGCTGGGCCGGGCAACAAGCGCCACGGCCTGATCAACCGCTCGCAGAAGATGAAGCGCACCAACCGCGGCTCGCAGACCCTGACCGAGATGGACGGGAAGACTGTGAAGCAGTGGGCGCCCTACGGGCTGGCATAAGGAGCACCTGAAACATGGCACGTGTTAAGCGGGGCGTCACGACGCACGCCCGTCACAAGAAGGTCCTGGCGCAGTCCAAGGGCTTCCGCGGCCGGTCTTCGACCAACTACCGCATCGCTCTCGAGCGCCTCGAGAAGTCGCTGCAATATGCGTATCGCGACCGCCGGAACAAGAAGCGCGAATTCCGCGCCCTGTGGATCCAGCGTATCAATGCCGCGGTGCGCGAGCATGGGCTGACCTACAGCAAGTTCATCAACGGCCTGGACAAGGCCGGGATCGAGATCGACCGCAAGGTGCTGGCCGCCATCGCGTTCGACGATGCCGCGTCCTTTGCCGAGATCGTGAAGAAGGCGCAGGCCGCTCTGGCTGCCTGATCGCGCCTTTACGGTGAGTGGTCTGGAACGGGTCGCCCCGCAAGGGGCGGCCCGTTCTGCATTTGGGGGGTTTATTCCCGTCGTCGGAGCCTGTATCCGCGCAGGTCTCGGGTCCATCACCCTCCTCTATCGCGTGTCTGTTTCCAGCGAGGTGCCATGAGCGACGATCTCGAAATCCTGCGGCAGGAGACGCTGGCCGCGCTGGCTGGGGCCGGCGACCGGCGGGAATGGGATGCCGTGCGTGTGGGCACGCTGGGCAAGTCGGGCCGGCTGACCGGCCTGCTGAAGGAACTGGGGCGGATGTCGCCCGAGGAGCGCAAGCTGCGCGGCGGGGCCCTGAACCGGCTGCGCGACGATCTGTCGCGCGCCATCGAGGCGCGCGGGGCGGAGATCGAGGCGGCGATCCTGAATGCGCGCCTGGCCTCGGAACGGGTGGACGTGACGCTGCCCGTACGGCCCGAATCGCAGGGCATGATCCATCCGATCAGCCGGACGATGGAAGAGATGGCCGCCATTTTCGGCGCGATGGGCTTCAAGGTGGCCGAGGGGCCGGATATCGAGACCGACTGGCATAATTTCTCGGCGCTCAACACGCCCGACCATCATCCGGCGCGCACCGACCAGGATACGTTCTACCTGCCGGCCGAGCAGGGCAGCCAGCGCGAGCGCGTGCTGCGCACCCAGACGTCGGGCGTGCAGATCCGCACCATGCTGGGCGAGGCGCCGCCGATCCGCATCATCGCGCCGGGGCGGACATACCGCGCCGACCATGACGCCACCCATTCGCCGATGTTCCATCAGTGCGAGGGGCTGGTGATCGACCGGGGGATCACGCTGGCGCACCTGAAGGGCTGCCTGACCGATTTCCTGCGCGCCTATTTCGGCCAGCCGAGCCTGCCGGTGCGGTTCCGGGCCTCGTATTTCCCGTTCACCGAGCCGTCGATGGAGGTCGATATCGGCTGGTCGCGCAAGACCGGCGAGATCGGCGGCGGCGGCGACTGGCTGGAGGTCCTGGGCTCGGGCATGGTGCATCCGCGCGTGCTGGCCAATTGCGGGCTGGACCCGCGCGAATGGCAGGGCTTCGCCTTCGGGATGGGGATCGAGCGCCTGACCATGCTGCGCCACGGAATTCCGGACCTGCGTTCGTTCTATGAGAGCGACGTGCGCTGGCTGCGCCATTACGGCACCAGCCCGCTGTCGCCGGCCCTGCTGCATGAAGGTCTGTGATCGATGAAGTTCACCCTGTCCTGGCTGCGCGACCATCTGGACACGACGGCCTCGGTCGATGAGATCTGCGCCAAGCTGAACACGATCGGGCTGGAGGTCGAAGGCGTCGAAGACCCCGGCGCCCGGCTGGCCGCCTTCCGCACCGCCCGCATCGTCGAGGCCGTGCAGCATCCCAATGCCGACCGGCTGCGCGTGTGCCGCGTCGATGCCGGGCCGGGCTTCGAGGAAGTGCAGGTGGTCTGCGGCGCGCCGAATGCGCGCACCGGCCTGTCCGTGATCTTCGCGCCGCCGGGCACCTGGGTGCCCGGCCTGGACATCACCATCAAGGCCGGGTCGATCCGTGGCGAGGCCAGTGGCGGCATGCTGTGCTCGCTGCGTGAGCTGGGGCTGGGCGAGGACCATGACGGTATCGCCGAACTGCCCGAGGGCACGGTGACAGGCCGGTCCTATGCCGATTTCGCCGGGTTGAACGATCCGGTGATCGAGATTGCGGTGACGCCGAACCGGGGCGATGCGCTGGCGGTGCGCGGCATTGCCCGCGACCTGGCGGCGGCGGGGCTGGGGCATCTGCGCCCCTGGCTGGCCGAGACCGTCGAGGGGACCTTCGACTCGCCCGTGAGCTGGGCCAACGACTTCCCCGAAGCCTGCCCGTGGGTGCTGGGGCGGACCGTGCGCGGCGTACGCAACGGGCCGAGCCCGGACTGGCTGCAGAAGCGGCTGCGGGCGATCGGGCTGCGGCCGATCTCGGCGCTGGTGGATATCACCAATTTCTTTGCCTTCGATCTGGGCCGGCCGCTGCATGTGTTCGATGCCGACCGGGTGACCGGCGGGCGGCTGACGATCTGCCGGGGGGCGGGCGAGAGCTTCCGCGCGCTGGATGGGCGCGATGTGGTGGTGTCGCCCGAGGATTGCGTGATTGCCGATGCGGCCGGGGTGCAGTCGCTGGCCGGGATCATGGGCGGCGAGGCGACCGGGGCGACGGACGAGACCACGAGCGTGTTCGTGGAATGCGCGCTGTTCGACCCGGTGCGGATTGCGCTGAGTGGCCGGCGGCTGGGGCTGCATTCCGATGCGCGGCACCGGTTCGAGCGTGGCGTGGACCAGGCGTTGCCGGTGGCGGCGCTGGAAGCGGCGACGCGGATGATCATCGACCTGTGCGGCGGCGAGGCCAGCGAGGTCGTGTCGGCCGGCGAGGCGCCGGCGTGGCAGCGGGAGGCGCATCTGCGCTTCGCGCGGATCGCCGGGCTGGGCGGGCTGGATGTGCCGGCGGACGAGGCCGTGGCCTCGCTGGAGGCGCTGGGCTTTGAGGTGCGCGAGCGCGACGAGGCGCGCGTGGTGGTGGATGTGCCGTCCTGGCGCAACGACATCGCCATGAAGATGGTGCTGGATCAGGCGCCCGATCTTTCGGCCGAGCGGGCCTTTGCCGCTGCCGAGGGGGCTGTGGCGGTCGATTCCGAATGCGATCTGATCGAGGAGATCCTGCGCTTGCGTGGGCTGGATTCGATCCCGCCGGTCTCATTGCCCGCGCTTTCGGCCGTGCCGTTGCCTGCCCTGACGCCGCGCCAGACGCGGACCGCCACGGCGCGGCGCGTGCTGGCGGCGCGCGGGCTGATGGAGACGGTGGCGTATTCCTTCGCGGCGCAGGAAGCGTGTGCGCGCTTCGGCGCGGTGCCGGAGAGCCTGCGCCTGCTGAACCCGATTGCCGCCGATCTGGACCAGATGCGGCCGACGCCGCTGGTGAACCTGCTGGGGGCCGTCGAGCGCAACAGCGCGCGGGGCTATCCGGATCTGGGCCTGTTCGAGGTCGGGCCGGGTTTCTCGGAAGCCGGGCAGAGCCAGATTGCGGCGGTGCTGCGCAGTGGCCATGCGCCGCGCTTCCCCGGCCGGGCGGCCGAGCCGGTCGATCTGTGGGATGCCAAGGCGGACGCGCTGGCGGTGCTGGCGGCGCTGGGGGCGCCCGTCGAGGGGATCAGCATCACGGCGGATGCGCCGGGCCATTATCATCCCGGCCGTTCGGGCGTGCTGCGGCAGGGGCCGAAGATCGTGCTGGGCGTGTTCGGCCAGTTGCATCCGGCGCTGCTGGCCGGGCGTGGGCTGGATCGGCCGGTGGTGGGGTTCGAACTGTTCCTCGATGCGATTCCCGACCCCAAGCGGCGGCGGCGGGCGGCGCCCGAGCTTTCGGCGTTCCAGCCGGTGCATCGCGATTTCGCGTTCGTCGTCGGGCGGGATGTGGCGGCGGAGACCGTGCTGCGCGCGGTGCGGGGGGCCGAGCGGACGCTGATTTCCGGCGTGCGGCTGTTCGATGTCTATGAGGGCGACAAGGTGCCGGAGGGCAGCAAGTCGCTGGGTGTCGAGGTGACGTTGCAGCCGGTCAAGGCCAGCCTGACCGATGCCGAGATCGAAACCGTGTGCGGCGCGGTCGTGGCGGCGGTGCAGAAGGCCTGCGGAGCGACGCTGCGCGGGGAAGGCTGACCCGTATGGCGGAGGCCGCGCCCGGCCGGACGGTCTGGATTCTGGCCGGCGAGGCCAGCGGCGATGTGCTGGGGGCGCGGCTGATGGCGGCGCTGCGCCGGCAGGACCCGACGCTGCGTTTTGCCGGGGTCGGCGGCACGCGGATGGAGGAGGCGGGGCTGTGCAGCCTGTTTCCGCTGCGCGACCTGGCGGTGATGGGGCTGGTGGAAGTGCTGCCCCGGCTGCGGCATCTGTCGCGGCGGCTGGACCAGGCGGTGGCGGATATCGCGGCGACGCGGCCCGATCTGGTGGTGACCATCGACAGTCCCGGTTTTGCGCTGCGGCTGCTGCGCCGTGTCGCGGAGCTGGGCATTCCGCGTGTGCATTATGTTGCGCCGCAGGTGTGGGCGTGGCGGGAGCATCGGGTGCGGGAGTTTCCGGGCCTGTGGGACCGGCTGCTGTGCCTGCTGCCGTTCGAGCCCGATTTTTTCGGTCGGCATGGACTTGATGCGCGGTTCGTCGGGCATCCGGTGCTGCAATCGGGGGTCGATCGGGGGGATGGGGCGGCGTTTCGGGCGCGGCATGGCATTGCGCCGACCACGCCCGTGCTGATCCTGATGCCGGGCAGCCGCCGGTCGGAGGCGCCGCGCCTGTTGCCGGTGCTGGGGCGGACCCTGCGCATATTGATGGCGACCTGTCCCGGTATCGTGCCGGTGGTGCCGGTCTCGCCCGTGGTGGCGGATGTGGTGCGGCGTGGGGTGGCCGACTGGCCGGTGCGGCCGATCGTGGTGACCGATCTGGCGGAAAAACACGATGCCTTTGCCGCGGCGGGGGCGGCGTTGACCAAATCGGGGACCTCGACGCTGGAACTGGCGCTGGCCGGGGTGCCGATGGCGGTGACCTATCGGGTCAACCCGATCACGGCGGCGCTGGCGCGGCGGCTGATTCGCGTCCCTTATGTCGCGATGGTCAATCTGCTGGCCGGGCATCGGCTGGTGCCCGAACTGTTGCAGGAACGCTGCCGGCCGGGCCTGCTGGCGGAGACGGTGCATCGGCTGCTGACCGATGGGCACAGTGCCGCGCTGCAACGGGCGGGCTTTCGCGCCGTCATGGAGAAGCTGGCCGCGCCGGAGGGCGATCCGGACGATGCGGCGGCGGCGGAGCTGATGGCGGTGCTGGACGGGCATTCCGCCGCATAGAAGACGGCTCTTCCGTCATCGCCTCTGCCTGGCATGCAGCATGGTGGCGATGTTTTCGAACGGTTCGAGAGAGAAGATGATTTCGATCGGGACGTCGAAGACCCGGGCGATCTTCATCGCCAGCTCAAGGCTGGGCGTGTAGTCGCCCCGTTCCAGAAAGCCGATCGTCTGGGGATTGACCTCCACCCGTGCGGCGAGGGCCTTGCGCGTCCATCCCCGTTCGGCCCTGAACATGCCGATGCGGTTGAACATGCTCATGCATGGGGTGGGCGTTGGGCGTGGGCGATGACGGCGCGCGGCGGGGGCGGGCGACGAAATCGGTCGGTCCATGATCTGCTGTCCCTGTTCTGCTTTTCTGCGCAGACAAGTCTAAACCATGCGGGTCTTGTGTTATCTTATTGTATGATAACGGTTTTTATGGGAGGTCGGCTTTGCCTGTCCGGTTGCGGACGGACTGTCCGGAACCGGACGGCCGGGCGGGCGCGTCAAGATGAGGCGCGGGCGTTACTGTTTTGCCGAATCGGCCGGTGCGGGTGGCGGGGTGGCGGCGCCGCCCTGGACCGTGCTGTTCAGGGCCGTGAAGGCCGAGTGGATCGTGTAGACGCCGAGCCCGATGGTGGCGGCGAGCAGGATGGCGAGAAAGGCGAGTTTTCCGGCGGGCGAAGGGTCGGGCTTGGTCATCGGGTAAACCTGCGTGAGAGGGCGGGCGGAGGCGGTCAGCCGCGCCCGTACAGCGTGTCGGCCGCGATCAGCGGCGTGCTGGTTTCGACCAGCCCTTCGGGGCGCATGGCGTTGAAGAAGCAGCTTCGCCGGCCGGTGTGGCAGGCCACCCCGGTCTGCTCGACCAGCAGCAGCACCGCGTCGCGGTCGCAATCCAGGCGGGCATCGACCAGGTGCTGCACCTGGCCCGAGGTCTCGCCCTTGCGCCACAGGCCGCCACGGCTGCGCGAATAGTAGCAGACGCGGCCGGTGCGGAGCGTCTCGTCCAGTGCCTCGCGGTTCATCCACGCCAGCATCAGGATTTCGCCGGTGTCGTGCTGCTGGGCGATGGCGGCGATCAGGCCCGCGCCGTCGAAGCGCACATGGTCGAGCATGCGGGTGCGGGCGGCTTCGTCGGGGGCGGTGTAGGGGATGGCGTCGGTCATGGCGGCACAACACTCCATGGCGCGGCGCCTGTCCAGCAGGTGCCGCGCGACAGGCTCAGTCCTTCGGCGCGTCGGCTTCCGGCAGGGTCAGCCATTCGGGGATGTGGACCTGCACCGAATGGCCGGCTTCGGTCGTCAGTTCGCCGCTGCGATGGGCGAGGCGGACCATTGCCAGCCCGTGACCGTCGCGGGAGGAGGCCATGTGCCCGGCCTCCTTTCCCGCCTGGAGCAGGGGCGTGCCGGGGGGCGGCAGGGCCGCGCCGGAGACCGGCAGCAGCTTGCGCTTGACCAGGCCGCGATAGCGGGTGCGGGCGGTGAGTTCCTGGCCCATATAGCAGCCCTTGGTCCAGGAAATGCCGTTCAGGGCTTCGAAATTGGCTTCCAGCAGCAGGGTCTTGCCGTCTTCGCAGTCGCGCGAGCCGTCGGGCAGGCCCAGGGACAGGCGGTGGGCATCGTAGGCGGCGTGGTCGGCGGCGCCTTCCGCCGGGCGCGGCAGCAGCAGCCGCCAGCCGGCCCCGGCCAGGCGCGGGTCGGGCGCGCCGATGGCGGAATCGATCATCGGCGGTACCGCGCCCCATGCTGCGTGGACGGCAAAGCCGGTCTGGTCGATCGAGACGTCGGAGCGCAGACGGTAGCGCAGCAGGCGCTGGCGCAGCATGTCGGCCTGGGCGGCCTCGCAATCCAGCAGCAGGCGCGCGCCGTCCGGATCGGCGAACAGGAAGAAATCGGCCACCCAGCGGCCCTGTGCCGTCAGCAGCGCGGCCCAGACCGCGTGGCCGGGGACGATTTCGGTGACGTCGTTGGAGACCAGCCCCTGGAGGAAACTGTGCCGGTCGAGGCCGGAAAGGGCCAGCACGGCGCGGTCCGGAAGGTGGGCGAGATGTGTCGGGTCAACCATGGTGCCGATCCTACAAGCTGAGACCGTCGAAGGATATATCGCGTTCGATCAGCCTGATGTGGGGTCTGTCATGCGGTTGCGGGAGAGGCGGCGATTTCGCCGGGGCGTGCGATGGGCTAGGCTCGGGCCGCATGCGTATCCTGTTCATTACCTCTACCCGCCTGGGCGACGCGGTGCTGTCCACCGGGTTGCTGGATGTCCTGCTCGTCCGCTATCCGCAGGCGCGCTTTACCATTGCCTGCGGGCCGGTGGCGGCAGGGCTGTTCGAAGCGATGCCCCGGCGCGAGCGCACCATCGTGGTGACGAAGCGGAAATACGATCTGCACTGGCTGGCGCTGTGGCGCGCCTGCGTCGGGATACGGTGGGATCTGTGCGTGGACCTGCGGGGCTCGGCGGTCACGCTGTTTCTGGCCGCGCGGCGGCGGGCGATCATGCGGGGCGGGCGGCGGCCGGGGGCGCGTATCGCGCATCTGGGCCAGGTGCTGGGCCTGTCGCCGCCGCCGCTGCCGGTGATGTGGACGAGCGCGGCCGACCGCGCGCGGGCGGCGGCGATGCTGCCGGACGGGCCGTTCTGGCTGGCGCTGGCGCCCACGGCGAACTGGGCGGGCAAGGTCTGGCCGGCCGAGCGTTTCGTCGCGCTGGCCCGCGCCTTGAAGGAACAATGGCCGGGGATGCGCCCCGTCATCCTGTACGGACCCGGCGAGGGGGAGCGCCTGATGGCCGCGCCGGTGCTGGAAGCGCTGCCCGATGCCGTCGATGCGGGTGGCGGCTTTGCCCTGCCGCAGGTGGCGGCGCTGCTGGCGCGGTGCGGGGGATTCGTCGGCAATGATTCGGGGCTGATGCATCTGTCGGCGGCGGTCGGCACGCCGACTCTGGGGCTGTTCGGGCCCAGCCGGATGTCGGAATACGGGCCGGTGGGGCGCTGTGCGCTTGGCATCGCGGCGCCGGGGCCGGAAGGCAGCGCCCCGATCGCGGGGCTGGAGGTGGCGCCGGTGGTGGAGGCGGCGCTCGCCCTGCTGGAGCGGGGGGCGGCTGTGCGCGGCGGGCGGGAGGGGGCCGCGTGAAGACCGTGCTGGTCTATCGCGACCGGCTGCTGCCGGCTTCGGAACAGGCATTCATGCGGCGGCAATATATCGGGTTCCAGACCCTGCGTCCCTGCTGGGTGGGGTGCCGGCGCGATGGGCCGGCGCCTGATTTGCCAGGCGATCTGCGGTTTCTGGGCGGCAATGGGCTGTTGCGGCCCTTGCGTCAGGCGGCGTTCAGGCAGTTCGGCTGGGGGGCGGTGCGCGATGTCGCGGACCTGGCGCCGGTGCTGGTGCATGCGCAGTTCGGGCGGGGCGGGGCGCTGGCGCTGCCGATGGCGCGCGCGCTGGGCGTACCGCTGGTGGTGACGTTTCATGGCGGCGATGCCTTCAAGGACCGGCATTATCGCTGGGGGGTGCCGCCTGCCATCTTTCGCCGGCGGTGGCGGGCGTTGCAGGATTATGCGTCGCTGTTCGTCTGTGTCTCGGAAGGGGTGCGGGACAAGCTGCTGGAGCGGGGGGTGGCGCCCGGCCTGCTGGAGGTGATCCCGATCGGGGTGGAGCCGGCGGTCCCTGCCGCCGGGCCGGCGGAGCAGTTCGTATTCGCCGGGCGGTTTGTGGAGAAGAAGGGGGTGGCGACCCTGATCGATGCGCTGCGGGTGCTGGCGGGGCGGGGACTGGCGCCGCCGGTGGTGCTGGCGGGGGACGGGCCGCTGCTGCCCGCCATGCGGGACTATGCGGCGGGGCTGGACAATCTGCGCTTCACCGGGTGGCTGGCGGCGGCGGAACTGGCGGCGCGGATGGACCGGGCGATCGCGCTGCTGGTGCCCAGCGTGGTGTCGGCCGGCGGCGACCGGGAAGGGTTGCCCAGCGTGGCGGTGGAGGCGCTGGCGCGCGGGGTGCCGGTGATCGGCTCCGACCAGTCGGGGCTGGACGGGGTGCTGGGGCGCTCGGGGGCGGGGATGGTGGTGCCGGCCGCCGACCCGGTGGCACTGGCGGATGCCATGCAGGCGATGCTGGCCCCCGGCGCGCGGAACGGGATGGCCGATGCGGCGCTGAAGGTCGTGCGGGAGTCGCTCAGCGCGCCCGCACAGTCTGCCCGGCTGGAGGCGCGGTTGCTGTCGCTGTTGTAGGGGCCGCTGAACATCAGCCGCGTTTCGGGCTGTGACGATCGGGCGCGTGTTTCCAGGCGGGTTCTCAGTCCAGGTTCAGGCGCAGTCCTTGTTCGGCGATGACGAAGCGGACGTCCTGCAGTCCGTCGCGCGCTGCGTCCCGGACCAGGTCCCGCCGGATGGCCTCCTGCGGCGCGGGGCCCTCGGCCAGGCTGGCTTTGACGTGGCTGATCAGGACTGTCAGCCCGCGCAGGGGGCTTGGACCGCCAGCCCGGCGCGCCAGGTCCTGCAGCGTGTCCGCCACCCAGGCCGGGGTCATGTGACCGAACAGCAACCGGTCCGGCCGGGTGTCGTCGTACGAGGCTTCGATGACGATGGCCTTCAATCGGTGCGCCCTGACCAGCGGCCCGACCGCACGCCACAGATCGTCCAGGCGGTGCCCACCCTCGACGGTATCGGGCCCGGTATCCCCCAGATACAGGACCGAGGCCCCGTTCGCCGCAATCAGGAAGGCGGTCGACTCGATGCCGCCATGGCTCAGCGGCCAGGCTGTGACGGTCATCGCGGTGCCGGGCAGCGGCTCCGTCCGGCCCGGCACCAGGGCGCGATAATGGTATTTCCCCAGCGTGGGGGCCTGCCCCGCGTCGCCGAAATTCGGCCAGATCCGCCAGTTGAACAGATGCTCCGACATATCATGCAGAGTGGCCGGCAGCGCGTAGATCGGCTTGGCGCTGTCATCGGGTGAGGCGACGACCAGGCCCGCGACATGGTCAAGATGCGCGTGGCTGATCAGATAGGCGCGGATGGTGTGCGTCAGCACATAGCCGGGGCGGGTCAGGCCGGTGCCGGGGGGGAGCGCAATGTCATCCAGCGCCCCGGCCCGATCGGCCGCCACGAGCCCGGCTGTCGCGGTTCCGGCGTCGCACAGGACCGCGCGGTCGTCGCCTGCCGGCCGGACCATGTAGGCACTGAGGTTGCCGTCCAGCATGCCCCCACGCGCACCCAGTACCGTCATGACGAATCCGGAGCGTGCCGTGGCTGCCGGTAAAGGGGAGGGGCACGAAAGAAACAGGAGCGAGAGCGGAAGGAAAAAGGATATCCCCGCCTTCATCGGTGAGGCTTTCAACGGGTAACGCATGCGGCCCATTCGTGATGTGCTTTCAGCCAGAGAGTCCGGACGCGCGACGTGTCATCGGAGAGAATATGTCGACGCGACGAAGAATGACCGCTCAAGGTACCCGGTATGGCGGCGGGCATGTGTCGTCCCTGCAGCAGGGAAGACAATTATACGCGATGCACCGTCCGAATCTGAAACCAGGGGCTCGTCTGCCGGGCTGAAGGCGGGCGTACGGTTTTTTGAATTGTCCCTCCGAGGGCGATTGCGTCAGGGGTAGTGACAGATAAGTGTTGAATACGCCGTTATATTCGGGCGATCGGCCAGGGCCCCGACCTGACGGATGGATGCGAAGGGAAGCGGAACGCATGAATATCGACCTGATTGCGGCCCTGCGCGCGCGGCTGGGGGATGGGCAGGTTTCGACCGCCGATGCGGTGCGCGAGCAGCACAGCCATGGCGAAGGCCATCACGCGCCCAGCATGCCCGGTGCGGTGGTGTTCGCGCGGAGCACGGACGACGTGGCGCAGAGCGTGGCGCTGTGCAATGCGCATCGGGTGCCGCTGGCCGCCTTCGGCGCCGGCACGTCGCTGGAAGGGCATGTCAATCCGCCGGAGGGTGGGATCAGCCTCGATCTGTCGCGGATGACGGATGTGCTGTCGGTCAATCCGAAGGACATGGATTGCCGGGTGCAGGCCGGCATCACCCGGCAGCTTCTGAACCACACGCTGCGCGATACCGGGCTGTTCTTCCCCGTCGATCCGGGAGGGGAGGCCACGATCGGCGGCATGTGCGCCACGCGGGCCTCGGGCACGGCGGCGGTGCGCTACGGCACGATCCGCGAGAATGTGCTGGGGCTGACGGCCGTGCTGGCCGACGGGCGGGTGATGCGCACCGGCGGGCGGGTGCGCAAATCCTCGACCGGGTATGACCTGACGCATCTGCTGATCGGGTCGGAAGGCACGCTGGGGGTGATTACGGAAGTCCAGTTGCGGCTGCACCCTATTCCCGAAAGCATCGCGGCGGCCGTCGTGCAGTTCGAGACGCTGTCGGAGGCGGTGGCGACGGCCATCGACATCCTGCAGTTCGGGGTGCCGATCGGGCGGCTGGAACTGCTCGACGACGTGCAGATGGATGCCAGCATCCGATATTCCCTGCTGAGCGGATTGCGTGCGCTGCCCACGCTGTTCCTGGAATTCGTGGGCGGGCCGGAATCGGTGCGCGAACAGATCGGGGTGGTGGAGGCCATCGTGGAGGATCGCGGCGGGCTGGGGTTCGACTGGCAGACCGATCCGAACCAGCGTGCGGCGCTCTGGCGGGCGCGGCATCATGCCTATTGGGCGTGCCTGGCCTACCGGCCGGGCTACAGCGCCATGACGACGGATGCGATCGTGCCGATCTCGGCCTTGGGGGAGCTGATCGTGGGGGTGAAGGCGGATATTGCGGAATCCGGCCTGACGGCGCCCATCGTCGGGCATGTGGGGGACGGCAATTTCCATACGATCATCCTCGTGCCGCCCACGCCCGACGGGCTGGAGCGGGCCTGGGCGCTGGACCGGAAGATCGTCCGGCGCGCGCTGGCGCTGGGCGGGTCGTGCAGCGGCGAGCACGGGGTCGGGCTGGGCAAGCGCGAATTCCTGACCGACGAGCATGATCCGGTGGCGCTGGATGTGATGCGCGTGCTCAAGCGCACGCTGGACCCGAACGGGATTCTCAATCCGGGGAAGATGCTTCCGGGGGAGAGCCGGTAGGCGCGGAGCCGGGGACCGTCGTGCGGTCTTGCCGCGTGTGGGCTGAAAGGAGTACGTCGCGGAGAACGACAGGCTGCGAGGGACCGATGCATTACGACCTGATCATCCGGAACGGGATTTGCGTTCTGCCGTGGGGCGAGGCGCGGGCCGATATCGGCGTGCGGGCGGGGCGGATTGCCAGCCTGTCGGTGGGCGTGGCGGACGAGGCGGACGAGGTGATCGATGCCGCCGGCCTGCATGTGCTGCC
This sequence comes from Gluconacetobacter aggeris, assembly GCF_014174395.1. Taxonomy (GTDB): domain Bacteria; phylum Pseudomonadota; class Alphaproteobacteria; order Acetobacterales; family Acetobacteraceae; genus Gluconacetobacter; species Gluconacetobacter aggeris. The sequence goes on along the minus strand of NZ_JABEQD010000002.1, from coordinate 285,782 downwards.
GGGGCTGATCGACCCGCATGTGCATCTGCGCGATCCGGGCGATGCCGCCGTGGAGAGCATTCCGACCGGTACGCGGGCGGCGGCGCTGGGTGGGGTGACGACCGTGTTCGACATGCCCAACACCGCGCCCTCGATCGTCGATGGCGACATGCTGCGCTGGAAGCAGGAATATGCCTCACGCGAGAGCTGGGTCGATTTTGCGATGTATGTCGGCGCCACGCGGGGCAATACGCCGCGGCTGGGCGAATATGAGCAGTTTGACGGTGTGTGCGCGATCAAGGTCTTTGCCGGGTCTTCGACCGGCGACCTGATGATCGAGGATGATGAGGGCATCCGCCAGGTGCTGGAGCATGGGCACCGGCGGGTGGCCTTCCATTCCGAGGACGAATATCGGCTGCAGGACCGCAGGAAGCTGCTGACCGAGGGGATGTCCTACGACAGGCACCCGTTCTGGCGCGACGAGGAATGCGCGTTCCTGGGCACGCGGCGGATCGTGGGGCTGGCACGGCGGGCGCGGCGGCCGGTGCATATCCTGCATACCTCGACCGCCGAGGAACTGGACTGGCTGGCGGCGCATCGGGATGTCGCCACCGTCGAGGTACTGGTGAACCATCTGACCCAGGTGGCGCCGGACTGCTACGAGACGCTGGGGGCGCTGGCGGTGATGAACCCGCCGATCCGTGACCGGCGGCATTACGAGGCCTCGTGGGCGGCGGTGCGCAGCGGCATGGTGGACACGATCGGTTCGGACCATGCGCCGCATTCGCTGGCGGCCAAGGCCAAGCCCTGGCCTTCGACCCCCGCCGGGCTGACGGGCGTGCAGACGCTGGTACCGGTGATGCTGGACCATGTGAATGCCGGGCGCCTGTCGCTGGGCCGGATGGTGGACCTGATGGCCGCCGGGCCCGCGCGGGTCTACGGCCTGCAGGCCAAGGGGCGGATCGCCATGGGCTACGACGCCGATTTCACGCTGGTCGACATGGCGGCGAAGCGGCGGATCACCAATGACTGGATCGCCACCCCGGCCGGCTGGACGCCGTTCGACGGTATGGCGGTGACGGGCTGGCCGATGGCGACCATCGTGCGCGGGCGGGCGGTGATGCGCGAGGACACGATCCTGGGCGAACCGGCCGGCCGGCTGGCTTGCTTTGCGCCCTGATTTCGACATTTTATCGGTATAGGCGGCATCGTCCCCGATTTCCGTCATCGTGACGGCGGGACCGTTGTAAGGAAGGATGTCTCTTGGGTGCCATGATCTCGGGCCGGTTTCTGGCCTGTGCCGCCGCCCTGTCCCTGACCGGGGGGGTAACGGTCGCCCGCGCGGCGGAAGTGACGTGGTCCGCGCCCGCCTGTGGCAAGGAACCGGCCGCGCCCACGGTCGATTCCAGCAGCGTCGCGCGCTACAATGCCAGCGTCGATGCCGCGACGGCGTATGAAAAGGCCGCGCGGGCCTATAATGCCTGCGTCGCCGGCGCCGCCGCGCGCGATGAGAATACGATCAGTGCCCAGGCCAAGGCCCGCATCGATCAGGTCCATCAGGCCAGTGTGGCCGTGCAGCAGCGGATTGCCGGCCATTTCACGCGGCTGACCGCCGACCTCAAGGCCGGGGCGGCGCGCTTCTCGCGCCATTGAGCGCGCGCCGGGGCGCCCCGGCCGCTCCGGGACGGCGCATGCGGGTTTGTTGCCCGCGTGCGCGGGGACGGCTATGGTCCGCCCTTGGAATGACGGGCCCGGGCCCGTCGGGGCTGGATGCGGAGAGCGGTTGAGACGTGGCTGACGACATCTTCAGGGAAGTCGACGACGACATGCGCATGGAGCGTCTGCGGCTGATGGCCCGGCGCTATGTCGGCGCGGCAGTGGTGGTGGCGGTGGTGGCCGCGGCCGGCGTGGGGGGCTGGCAATATCATGCCTGGCGTGGGCGACAGGCCGCGCAGGCCTGGGGCACGACCTATTTCACGGCGTTGCGCGCGGCCGACACCAGCCATATCGCCCCCGGCGAGACCAGTGCGCTGACCCCCCAGCAGAAGGACGCGCTGGCGCGTCTGGCGACGCTGGACGGCGTGCCCTCCGGATTGCGGACGCTGTCGCGGCTGGAACGCGCGGCGCTGCTGGCCTCGAGCGGCGATAGCAAGGGTGCGCTGGCGCTGTGGAGCCAGGTGGCGGACGACCAGGGTGCGGATGCGCTGCTGCGCGGGCTGGCCAGCCTGCTGTGGGTGCAGCACCAGATCGACAATGGCGATCCGGCGGTGCTGCGTTCGCGCCTGGCCACGCTGGATGGCGCGGGCAAGCCGTGGCACGGGCTGGCGGAGGAATGCGAGGCGATGCTGGACCTGCGCCAGGGACATGTGGCCGATGCGCGCCGGCGGCTCGGGCATCTGACGACGCAGATCGACGTGCCGGAGGCGCTGCGCAGCCGGGCCGGCGGCATGCTCCAGACCCTGAATGCCACGCCGTCCTAGGCCGTGCCGGGCGGACCGTGTTTTCGTGCCGTCGGGCGTACAGAAACCGAAATGGCCCCGTTTTTCCTTTCGTAGCGCAGGATTTCCATGAACAAAGTTCTGACCCGCCGGCATGCGCTCCTGGGTGGCGCGATGGTGCCGGTCCTGGCCGGATGCAGCCTGTTCGATGATGACGAAAAGCCGTTGCTGGCGGGCAAGCGTGTCGACGTGCTGGCGACGGGCGCCGGCCTGATGGTCGATCCTGACGACAAGGCGCCGATCGCCCTTCCTGCCGAGACCGCGATCGGCGAGTGGCTGCAGCCGGGGCGCGTGCCGACCCATGGCGGGGTCAACATGGCCTGGGGCGGCCAGATGCGGCGCGAATGGTCGCACGGGATCGGTGCCGGCGTGTCGGAGCCCGAGCTGCTGTCCTTCGCCGCGCTGGGCAATAGCGGGCGCGGGGTGTTGCAGGCGACGCCGATCGTGGCGAATGGCCGGATCTTCGTCAGTGACGCGCAGGGGGTGATCCGGGCCTATGAATGGCCGCGCATGCGCGAGCTGTGGCACTTCACGCCCAAGCCGAAGAAGATGCGCTCCAGCAATCTCGGCGGCGGGTTCAGCATCGCCGGCGACACGCTGTATATCGTCGACGGCGTGGGGCAGGCCCTGGCGGTGGAAGCCGCGACCGGAACCGTGAAATGGCGGGTCGACACCCAGACGCCGGGCCGTTCGGCACCGACGGTGGTGGATGGACGGATGTTCTTCGGCACCATCGACGAGCGGCTGCTGGCGCTGGATGCGGCGACGGGGCGCGTCCTGTGGACCTATACCGCCACCGAGGCCGTGACCGTGATCTTCGGCCAGCCCGCGCCCGCCGTGGCGGGGGATGTGGTGGTGGCCGGGTTCGGCTCGGGCGATCTGGTCGCGCTGCGGGCGGCCAGTGGCGAGGTGGTGTGGAGCGACACGCTGGGCAGCACCAACGGCCAGGATTCGACGGTCGATTTCTCCTGCGTGCGCGGGATGCCGGTGGTCGTGGACCAGACGGTCTATGCCATCAGTGCGGGCTCGGTCCTGGTGGCGATCGACCTGCGGTCGGGGCGCCGGCTGTGGGAGCGGACCGTTGCCGGGCAGGATACGCTGCTGGTGATCGATAACTGGTTGTATGTGCTGTCGCTGGACCAGCAGCTTGCCTGCCTCGACCGCGTGAATGGCCATGTGCGCTGGATCACCCAGTTGCGGCGCTATCGCCGGGTCGACGCGCAGAAGAACGGCGTGACCTGGACCGGGCCGATCATGGCCGGGAGCAAGCTGGTCTGCGTCAGCACCATGCCCGAGACCGGCTATGTCACGATCGACCCCGCGACCGGGGCGCTGCTGACGGTCGGCAAGCTGCCGGGGGTTGTCACGGTGCCGCCGATCGTGGTGGATGGCCGGCTGCTGATCGTGACCGACGACGGCAGGCTGAACGCCTACAGCTAGGGCCTGATCGCTTCGGGCCGCTGCGACCCGAAGCGTGAATCAGTCTTCAAAACGATATAAGAGAGCAGGGTGAGCCCGCATGGGCGAGCGCATCGTGCTCGAGGGATAATCTCTACCTTGGCCAAGCTTCCTTCCGTTCCGACCGGGGATGACCTGCCGATCGTCGTGATCGCCGGGCGTCCGAATGTCGGCAAGTCGACGCTGTTCAACCGCCTTGTGGGGCGGCGGCAGGCGCTTGTGGCCGACACGCCGGGCGTGACCCGCGACCGCAAGGAAGCCGAGGCCGTCGTGCGCGGGCGGCGGGTGCGGCTGATCGACACCGCCGGGCTGGAGGAGGCCGCGCCCGATACGCTGTACGGGCGGATGCGGGCGTCGTCGGAATCGGCGGTGGCGCAGGCGGATCTGGTCGTGTTCTGCATCGACGCGCGGGCGGGTATTACCCCGGCCGACGAGCATTTCGCCGCCTGGATCCGCCGCCAGGGGCGGCCGGTGCTGCTGGTGGCCAACAAGGCCGAGGGCCGCCAGGGCGCGGCGGCCGCGATGGAGGCGTTCGCGCTGGGCCTGGGGACGCCGCTGGCGATTTCGGCCGAGCATGGCGAGGGCCTGTCGGAGCTGATGGGCGAGATTGCGGACCGCATGCCGCCCGAGGCGCCGCCGGAGCCGGTGGAGCCCGTCGAATATGGCGAGGACGGGGAAGAGCTGGACGAGCGGCCGCCCGGGCCGCTGCGCCTGGCGATCGTCGGCCGGCCCAATGCCGGCAAATCGACCCTGCTGAACCGCCTGCTGGGCGAGGAGCGGATGATTACCGGCCCGGAGCCGGGCCTGACCCGCGATTCCGTCACCGTGCTGCTGCATGACGAGCAGGGGCCGATCCAGCTTGTGGACACGGCCGGCCTGCGCCGCCGGGCGCGGGTCGAGGACGGGCTGGAGAAGATGTCGACCTCGGCCACCATCGAGGCGCTGAAGATGGCCGAAGTGGTGGTGCTGGCGCTGGATGCCACGCTGGGCGTGCATGAGCAGGATCTGCAGATCGCGCGCCTGATCGAGCGCGAGGGGCGGTGCTGCGTGCTGGCGCTGAACAAGTGGGATGCGGTCGAGGACCGGATTGCCACCAGGCAGGCGATTGCGGACCGGATCGAGACCTCGCTGGCGCAGATGCGCGGGATACCGGTCGTGTCGTTCTCGGCGCTGACCGGGGCGAACGTGCACAAGCTGCTGCCGGTGGTGCGGCGTGCGCATGAGGTGTGGAACAGGCGCATTCCGACCGGGGCGCTGAACCGCTGGTTCGAGATGATGCTGGAGCGGCACAGCCCGCCGCTGGTCAACGGGCGGCGGCTGAAGCTGCGCTACATGACCCAGGCCAAGGCGCGGCCGCCGACCTTTATCCTGTTCGGCACCCGCGCCGAGCTGCTGCCCGAGGATTACCAGCGTTATCTGGTCAATGGCCTGCGCGAGGAATTCGACCTGCCGGGTACGCCGATCCGGCTGCTGCTGCGCGGCACGCGCAACCCGTATGCGGAGGGGGCCTCGTCGTCGGGCCGCCTGCGGTCTGCTAGTGGATAAAGACTGAAGCCAGCAGGCAGAAGGCCAGGCCCAGGACGGCGATCAGGGTTTCGATGACCGACCAGGTCTTGATCGCCTGGCCGACGGTGAGGCCCAGATATTCCTTGATCTGCCAGAAGCCCGCATCGTTCATCGGGCCCAGCGCCACCGAGCCGGCGCCGGTGGCCAGCACCATCAGTTCGGGCGACGTGCCGTGGCTGTGCAGCAGGATCGGGCCCACGATGCCCGAGGCGGTGCTCATGGCCACGGTGGCCGAGCCGGCGGCGACGCGGACCACCACCGCCAGCAGCCAGGCCAGCACCAGCAGCGGCACATGCGCCCCCACCGCGACATCGGTGATGGTCCTGGACACGCCGCTGTCGATCAGTTCGCGCCCGAAGCCGCCGCCGGCGCCGACCAGCAGCATGATCAGGGCCGTCGGGCCCAGGCATTCGGTGGTGAAGCGCAGGATCGTCTCACGCGAGAAGCCGCGTGCCAGGCCGAGGACGTAGAAGGACAGCACGGTCGCCAGCAGCAGGGCGATGTCGGTATTGCCCATGAAATGCAGGATCGTGTTCGGCAGGCCGCCGGGGCGGGTGAGCAGGTCGGCGGCCGAGCCCACCAGCATCAGCAGCACGGGTGCGAGGATGGTCAGCACCGTGGTGAGGAAGGGCGGCATGTCGGTCGGCGTGTCCTTGCCGGCGAACTGTTCGGCCAGCGCGGCCTCTCCTTCCGTGTGGATATGCGGCGTGATGAAGCGGGCATAGACCGGGCCGGCGAGGGCGGCGATGGGGGTGCCGATGATCACGCCCCAGAAGATCGTGCGGCCCGTATCGGCATGGTACGCCGACAGGGCCAGCAGGGTGGCCGGATGCGGGGGGATCATCGCATGGGTGACGGAGAGCGCCGCCCCCATCGGCAGCGCCAGCAGCAGCAGGGGCGTGGAGGTGCGCCGCGCGAGCGTGAAGGCCAGCGGGATCAGCAGCACGAACCCGACCTCGAAGAATACCGGCAGGCCGATCAGCAGGCCGATGACCATCATGGCCCAACTGATGCGTTTCTTCCCCGCGATGCGGGTGATCGTGAGGGCGATCTGGTCCGCGCCGCCCGATTCGGCCAGCATCTTGCCCAGCATCGTGCCCAGCGCGATCACGGTCGCGATATGGCCCAGCACATGGCCCGCGCCTTCCTCGAACGAGGCGACGGCCTTTTCGGGCGGCATGCCGGCGCAGATGGCCAGCAGAAGGGAGACGCAGACCAGGACAATGAAGGGATTGAGCTTGTAGCGCCCGATGAGGAGCACGACGGCGCCAATCGCCGCGGTTGCCAGGGAAATCGCCAGGATTGGGGACATTGAACCGCGTCTGCAGTGAATGGGAGCGTGTATCAGCGCGGAATGGGCGCGCGAATGTCAATGGCTCGGGGCCTCATATCCGGGAGAGGCGGGTTGGTTCGCTATCGGGTCGTTTTTTTCTTCGCGCGCCCGATCGCCAAGGTCTCTGGCCAGAAAGGGGGATTTGGTCCCATAACGAACCGTTTCCGCGATTCGCGGTGTCGGGAACGGACTTGCATGGAACGCGGCAGGATAGGACAGGGGCGGGAGACAAGCTGCCCGGGCGCCCCGCCGCAGGGTGCTGAATCCGGAATGGGGAATCCATGACATGACAGCGGACCAGACCAAGACGAGCCAGGAGGCGACCGGACCCGCCGGACCCCATGGCGGGTCGCAGGCGGCCGCGCGGGCGGTCGTGGTCGGCATTCTGGCCGCGATGGCCGGGCTGATGTTCGGGCTGGATACCGGCGTCATCGCCGGGGCGCTGGGCTTTATCGGCGATGAATTCCATGCCGCCGCCCGGACGCAGGAATGGATCGTCTCGTCGATGATGGCCGCTGCGGCCCTGGGCTCGCTGGTGGCCGGGCGCATCTCGTTCCGGCTGGGGCGGCGGCGGGCGCTGCTGGCGGCGTCGCTGCTGTTCGTCGCCGGGGCGGGGCTGTGCGCGCTGGCGCCGTCGGTGGCCGTGCTGATCGTCGGGCGGATCCTGCTGGGCCTGGCGGTCGGGATCGCGGCGTTCGCGGCCCCGCTCTACATCTCCGAAGTGTCGCAGGAATCGGTGCGTGGGGCGATGGTGTCGTTCTACCAGCTGATGGTCACGCTCGGCATCTTCCTGGCCTATGTCACCGACAGCCTGCTCTCCTATGGCGGGCACTGGCGCTGGATGCTCGGGCTGATGGCGGGGCCGGCGGCGCTGTTCTGCGCCGCATGCCTGTTCCTGCCCGACAGTCCGCGCTGGCTGATGATGCGCGGCGAGCGGGGCCGGGCCAGCCAGGTGATGCGCCTGCTGCGCGTCAGTCCGGCCGACGCCGATGCCGAGATCCGCGACATTGCGCAGGAGCTGAAGCGCGAGGGGGGCAGCGGGCTGGCCTTCTTCCGCAGCAGTCCGAATTTCCGCCGGTCGGTGCTGCTGGGGGTGGCGTTGCAGGTGATGCAGCAGGTCACCGGCATCAACGTGCTGATGTATTACGCGCCGAAGATCTTCCAGGCCGCCCATTTCGGCGTGTCGGCCGCGACCTGGGCCACGGCGCTGATCGGGCTGGTCAACATGGCCGCCACCGGTTTTGCCATCGCCTTCATCGACCGCTGGGGGCGGCGGCCGCTGCTGATCCTGAGCTGCGCGATCATGACGGGTGCGATGGTGATGGCGGGCGGGCTGGCGGCGGTCGGCGGCGATTCGACGCCGATCCTGGGCGGCATGGTCGCGGCATTGCTGCTGTTCGTCGCCGGCTTCGCCATCGGCGCGGGGCCGATGGTGTGGACGCTGTGTTCGGAAATCCAGCCGCTGCGGGGCCGCGATTTCGGCATTGCGTGCTCGACCTTCACCAACTGGGCGGCGAACTGGCTGGTCAGCAACGTGTTCCTGACCGTCATGGCCGCGCTGGGCCAGAGCTGGACCTTCTGGCTGTTTGCCATCATGAACGGATTGTTCATCGTGATCACCCTTGCCTACGTGCCCGAGACCAGGGGCGTGTCGCTGGAGGAGATCGAGGCGCGGCTGATGGCGGGCCGGAAGCTGCGGGAACTGGGACGGTAGGGCGGGACGATGATACTGCGCGGCGACGAAACCCGGGATATCGCGACGGCCACCGGCCCGATGCGGCTGCATGTGCTGCGCCCGGCGGCGGAAGGGCGCTTTCCCGGTGTGGTGCTGTTCTCGGAGATCTATCAGGTGACGGCGCCGATCCGCCGGCTGGCCGCGATGGTCGCGGGGATGGGCCATGTGGTGGCGGTGCCGGAAGTCTATCACGAATACGAGCCCGCCGGCTGCGTGCTGGCCTATGACGCGCCGGGCACCGACCGGGGCAACGAACTGAAATATGCCAAGCCCCTGGCGGCCTATGACGAGGATGCGCGCGCGGCCGTGGCGTGGCTGGCGGCGCATCCGGCCTGCACCGGGCGGATCGGCACCCTGGGCGTGTGCCTGGGCGGGCATCTGGCGTTGCGGGCGGCGATGAACCCTGCCGTGCAGGCGGCGGCGTGCTTCTATGCCACCGACATCCATTCCGCGTCGCTGGGCGCGGGGCGGGCGGACGATACGCTGCGCCGGCTGGACGAGATTTCCGGCGAGGCGATGATGGTCTGGGGGCGGCAGGACCCGCATGTGCCCTTTGCCGGGCGCCAGACGATCCGCGAGGCGCTGGAGGGGGCCGGGGTGCGCCATGAATGGTATGAGGTCAACGGCCAGCATGCCTTCCTCCGCGATGAGGGGCATCGGTTCGACCCGGCGCTGTTCCTGCAGGCCATGGGGTGGGTCCAGGCGCTGTTTGCCCGTGCCCTGCGCGCGGGCTGACCGGCCGTGACCGGGACGGTCCTGCGCGAGGGCGACGGGCTTTACGGGCTGCCCAGGGCGCTGGCGATGTTTGCCGTGGCGCTGTCGGTCCTGCTGTCGGTGCTGGATTATGCCATCGCCAATGTCGCGCTGCCGACCATCGCGCAGGACATCCATGCCAGCCCGTCCTCGTCGATCTGGGTGATCAACGCCTATCAGATGGCCTGTCTGGCGACGCTGCTGCCGCTGGCCTCGCTGGGGTCGCGACTGGGATTTGCCCGCCTGTGCCGGATCGGGCTGGCGACCTTCGTCGTGGCCTCGGTGCTGTGCGCGATGTCGCATACCCTGCTGGAACTGGCGCTGGCCCGCGCGCTGCAGGGCATTGGCGGCGCCTGCATCATGAGCGTGAACATCGCGCTGGTCCGCTTCATCTACCCGCATGGTGAAATCGGCAAGGGCATCGCGCTGAACGGCGTGGTGGTGGCGACGGGCGTGGCGCTGGGGCCGACCATCGCCGCGGCCGTGCTGTCGGTGGCGGACTGGCCGTGGATCTTCCTGATCAACCTGCCGCTGGGCGGGGCGGCGATGGTGGCGGCGCTGGTCTATCTGCCGGCGACGCCGCGTAGCGCGTCCTCCTTCGACCTGGCCAGCGCGGCCCTGAACGTGGTGGCCATCGGCTGCCTGGTGGTCGGGCTGGACAGTCTGGTGCATCGCAGCGGGCCGGTGGTGGCGGTGTGGCTGCTGCTGATCGGCGGAGCGGCGTTCTTTCAGCTCGCGCGGCGGCAGACCGGGCGGTCGGACCCGATGCTGCCGATCGACCTGCTGGCGGTGCCGGATTTCCTGATCGCGTTCAGCGTCGGGTTCATGGCGTTCGTGGCGTCGAATTTCTTCATCATCTCCATGCCCTTCACGCTGGAGACGGTGCTGCATCGCTCGGCGGTGGCGACCGGGCTGCTGATCACGCCGTGGCCGGTGGGCATCGTCGCGATCTCGCCGCTGGTGGGGCGGCTGGCGGACCGGGTGCCGGCGGGTATCCTGTCCTCGGTCGGGCTGTGCGTGACGGGGACGGGATTCGTGCTGCTGTGCCTGCTGCCGCCCGATGCGGGAAACCTGGACATTGCCTGGCGCATCGCCATCGCGGGGATGGGGTTCGGCATTTTCCAGCCGCCGAACAATCGCGCGATGATGGTAGCGGCGCCGCACGGGCGCTCGGGCAGCGCCAGCGGCATGGTCTCGGTCGCGCGGCTGTGGGGCCAGACGATGGGGGCGATGTTCGTCGCCCTGACCTTCGGCTTCGTCCGCCATGACCCGACCCTGCGCTGCCTGGAACTGGCGGCCGCCTGTGCCTATGCGGCGGCGCTGATCAGTTCCAGCAGGCTGCTGCGTACGCGGCATCAGTAATGATTTTTGGATTTTCTGGATAAAATGAATTCTATTTAATTTATTCCTGACGGAATGGGGGAGTTTATTTTAAAAATAAATTATGTTCTTATTATTTTTATGGAAAATTGAGAATAATTTATATTTATGAGAAATAATTCTTTTACTCGATAAAATTACAAATATAACCCTAGTGCAGGGCTTATTTTTTAGCCAATGCTATAGTAGACGTTTCTCTCTAATCCGGTGGCTGGGGGTATCTGATGCGTTTGCCGCGCTCTCTGTTGCCTGCCTCCCGACGCCTCACCTCGCTGGCGGAGGCCGCGATGGACGGCGGGGGGCGCGAAGGCGGGCAGCGCCAGCTTGTGCGCAAGCGGTTCCGGCGGTTGCACCGGCTGAATCGATTCAACGTGTTTCTGGCGCGCGTCGGCATGGCGCTCGATCCCGCCCTGGGCGAAAGTGCGCTGCTGGACGCGGTGTGCGAGGCCGCGACCCGAAACGCGCGCCTGCGCGCCGCCTTTGTCGCCCGGCCGGACGAGGCCGGGGATTTCCAGTTGCTGGCGTGCAGCGGGCCGGTTGCGCAACTGCACGATCCCGCCTTTTCGGCCGCGCCGGACAGGCCGGCGCGGCACGGCCCTGCCGGGCGCGTCTGGCAGGATGGGCAGCCGGTCTTTTGTGCCGATATCGCGCGTGAGGACGATCTGCTGCCCTGGCAGGCGGGCATGCATGCGCTGGGCGTGCGCTCCTGCGCGGTGATGCCGCTGTGGCGCGCCGGCAGGATCTGGGCTGTGTTCGGCGTGTATGACAGGCGGGAGGACGCGTTCGACCCCGCGATCAGGACCATCCTGCTGGACGCGGCGGCCAGCGTTTCGCGCGGGTTGAGGATGTATGACGACCGGCGGTCGAAGGTGGCGCTGCTCGACCGGTCGCAGGTGGGGATCGTGCTGGTGCGCGACATGCGTATCCAGCGCGCGAACGCCTTTGCGGCCACCCTTGCGGGCTGCGCGCCGAGCGATCTGCACAATGTCCCGGCGGATACGCTCCTGGCCGGCAGGGACCATGGTGTGCAACTGGCGCAGGCGCAGGCGCAACTGCGCGCCGGCGGGCGGGCCAAGCTGTCCGGCGTGCATCTGGCCCGGCCGGACGGGCATGATGTGATCGCTGATCTGTCGGCCGTGATGCTGGATGATTCGCCGGGTAAGGATTCGGTGTGGACCATCGAGGACGTGACCGAGCGTGAGGAGGCGCAGCGCCTGTATCGCGCGCTGATCAATGCCGTGTCCGCCATGCTCGCCGCCGAGGACGAGGCGGAAAAATGTCGTGCGGTGTGCGAGGCGCTGGTCGACAATACAGTGTTCAGCGCCGTCTGGCTGATGCAGCCCGATCCGTCGGGCCGGATGTGTGTGCGGGCCCAGGCGGGCAAGGGCGCGGACCAGGTCGCCGGGTTGAACTGGCGGGTCGACACCAATGCCGCCGCCGTGCCGATGACCGTGCGGGCCTGGCGGAAGGGGGAACTGGTCTTTACGAACGATCCGGCGACCGACCTTGCCGGAATCCCCGGCTATTGGCAGTTGATGGAGCGGGGGTGGCGTGGCGTGCTGTCGGTGCCGGTGATGCGGGGCGGGCAGATCTGGGCCGTGCTGGCCTTCACGACGCAGCGGGCCGACGGTTTCGACGAGAAGAGTATTACGCTGTGCCGGCGGGTGGCGGACTTGCTGGGCCAGAACCTGGACCGGCTGGATGCCAGCAGCACTATGGAAAAATTGCGGCAGGAGGAGGCACGGCGTGCCCGGCGCGACGCGCTGACCGCGCTGCCCAACCGGCTGGCGCTGGATGAGTATCTGCCCAAGGCGCAGGAACGGGCCCGCGAGCGCGGCACGTCCATGGCGGTCGGGCTGATGGATCTGGACGGGTTCAAATCCGTCAACGACACATACGGCCATGCCGCCGGCGACAAGGTGCTGACCGAACTGAGCCGGCGGTTGTGGGAGGCGCTGCGCGAGAATGGCTATGTTGCCCGGCTGGGGGGCGACGAGTTCGTGGTCGTTCTGGAAAACCTCGATACGGACATGGCGAACGAGCAGGTCGAGGCGGCGCTGGACAGCCTGTCCTCGGTCGTGGCGGAGCCGTTCGTCCTGGATGACGGGAACACCGCCAGGGTGGGCCTTGCCATGGGGGTGGCGCTTTTTCCGCAGGATGGCGACAAGCCGGAGTCATTGCTGCGTCAGGCCGACAATGCGATGTACCAGGCCAAGCAGGGCAACGGTAAGCGCGGGGGCAACTGGCATTTCGCAGCCGCCGTCGAGGAAGCGCAGGATCTGGACGATGACGGCGCGGATCTGTTCCCCATTTCTCCTTATGGGGTGGCGGCCGCGGAGTTCATGGCGCCCGCGGTTGGGGCCACCGCGCGGATCGGGGAGAGGGTTCGCAAGGGTGCGATCCCGGCGATCTGGCAGAAAAGCGGCGGTGCGGTCGTGCTGGCCCATCTGACGCCGGAACAGCGTGACCGCCTGAATGAGCGCGAGGCGAGGCATCTGGAGTTTCTGGCCGCCCCTGCGACCACCCGGGAGGACGTGCTTGTGACCGCGCGCACGTTGGGCGTCATGTATGCGCTGTTCGGCGTCGAGCAGGCCATCTTCGTCGCGGAGCAGAGCGGCTATCTGCGCCTGCTGCTGGCGGACATGGCGGCCCACGGCATCGGCAGCGACGACCGCTATCGGGTGCAGCAGATCATCGAGGCCCGCTATCGGGACGATCGCAGGATGCGGCGCCTGATCGGGCAGGGCGTACACAAGGCTTATGCCGCTTCCGTATCCGACGGCATGTCCAGCGGCGCGTGGGGCCTGGTCAGTGCCGAGGCGCTGGCCGGCCTGGGGAAATTGCCCGGTATCCAGGCCGCTTTTCTGGTCCGTCCCAACAAGCAAGGGGAGCTGGTCGCGCAATCGGTGGCGGGGCCGTGCGCCGCGGCGCTGGACGAGGCGCTGCTGCGCGGCGAGGTGCGGCCCGTGATTGCCGCCGGATCGCCCCATGGCGGCTTTGTCGGTGCCCAGGCCTGGCGCACGGGCAAACGGCAGACCTGCCCCTCCATCGAACTGAATGGGGGCATGGCGCCCTGGCATGCGCTGATGGCGGATTTGCGAATCCATTCGTCCCTGAGCGTGCCGATCCGGCGTCGGGACGGGACCACGGCGCTGGTGCTGACCCTGTTTGGGGCCTGTCCCAACCAGTTCGAATCCACCAGCATGCGGGAATTTGCCGGCGGATTGCAGAGGACATGGGAAACGCTGTGGCAGAACGGGCAGGGCATGTCCGACGAGCGTTCGTCCCGCCTGCGCGAGCGGCTGTTCTCCGGGGGGTTGCGCATGTTCATGCAGCCCATCGTCGATTTGTACACGGGCCAGGTGCTGAAGGTCGAGGCGCTGGCCAGGCTGAAGGATGCCGACGGCGCGATCCTTTCGCCCGCGACCTTCCTGACGCTGCTGGGGCATGACGAACTCGACCGGCTGTTCCAGATGGGGCTTGAGCAGAGCCTGGAATGGCTGCAATCGTGGGACGGGAAGGGTCTTTCCACCGGGATGTCGATCAATCTGCCGCCATCCTGCCTGTCGAACGCCAATATCCTGCGCGTGGTCGACGACATGCTGAAATGCCACGACATTGCCCCCGGCCGGTTGACGCTGGAAGTCCTGGAAACGCAGGACCTCGATCCGGGCAGGCAGGGGGCGGTCCTGCAGAATTTCCGTTCGATGGGTGTGCTGGTGGCCATCGACGATCTCGGGTCGGGGCATAGCAACCTGATGCGGCTGTCTGCGACGGCGTTCGACTGCATCAAGGTCGACCGGGGCCTGTTACATCACATTCGCGACGTGCCCTTGCAGATTTTCAGCGTTATTCGCTCGTTGCAGGAAATGGGCAACGACATGCACAGCCAGGTGGTCGTGGAGGGGCTGGAAGATGCCGACATGATCGAGACCATGCGTCATCTGGGCTGCCGCTACGGGCAGGGATTCGGCATTGCCCGGCCGATGCCTCCCGATGACTTCCTGGACTGGTACCGCACCTGTTCGGGTCAGGCGCGGGAGCAGGAAAGTGGCATCCATAGCGATCTGGGCGCGCTGGCCTGTCTGTGGACGGCCACGCGCGGCAACCCGCCGCAGGGCGGGTTTCGTTTCGAGGATGGGCCGCTGACGCGATGGCTGGAAGAGCGCGGCCGGAATGATGGCGATGCCGCGGGATGGTACCGCATCCTGGCGGCGGGTCCCGTGTCGGAGGAAGTGGCCCGGGATCTGCGGGACTGGCTGGTGGAGCGCGTGGTCAATGCCGGGCGCGGCTGACGCCATTCAGGCGGGGAATGCGCGTCGGAGCGGAGCGGCCTTGATGGCCGTGAGCACCGACGCGCAGGAAACGCGCGTCGGATCGCGATCGGCGCGCCTTTCTGATCGGAGCCTGTCTGGAAATGTGGGCTGGTGAGCGAGAGCGGACCGGAACGGGCCGCGCCCGGCGTGTGTTTTCGAGCATCGGAGCGGAGCGGCCTTGATGGCCGTGAGCACCGACGCGCAGGAAACGCGCGTCGGATCGCGATCGGCGCGCCTTTCTGATCGGAGCCTGTCTGGAAATGTGGGCTGGTGAGCGAGAGCGGACCGGAACGGGCCGCGCCCGGCGTGTGTTTTCGAGCATCGGAGCGGAGCGGCCTTGATGGCCGTGAGCACCGACGCGCAGGAAACGCGCGTCGGATCGCCACCAGCGCGCATTTCCAGGCAGGCTCAGGGGGTGATGCGGTAGAGGGTGGTGCGTCTGGTCTCCCGATCCTCGAGTTCGCGGGTGGTCGGGACGTCGCGGGTGATAATGGGGTGCAGGCCGGCGCGGGGCAGGTAGGCGCGGCCGGGATCGGCGATCCAGACCTCGGCGGTGCGCGCGGCGGTGCGCAGCCAGGGCAGGATATGCTCGGTCATCGGGTTTTCGTAGCAGACATCGCCGCACAGGATCAGGTCCCAGCGCGGGGTGGTGCCGACCAGGTCCTGCCCGGTGGCGGCGATCGCCACGCCGTTGGCGCGGGCGTTGAGCGTGATGGCGGCGACGGCCAGCGGGTCGATTTCGGCGGCCTCCACCATGCTGGCGCCGGCCTGCGCGCAGGCGATGGCGGCGATGCCGCATCCGGCCGCGAAATCCAGCACCCGGCGCCCGGCGACCAGGGCGGGATTATCCAGGATATGGCGGGCCAGCAACTGGCCGCCCGGCCAGGCGAAGGCCCAGAAAGGTGGTTCGATACCCTGTCGGGTCAGCCAGTCCTCGCTGGCCTGCCATATCGGGGTGATCTGGGTGGCGAGGTGCAGCGTGATTTCGGGCACCAGCGGGGCGTGGGCGGGGCTGGTGTTGGCGAGGATGAAGGATTCGGGATCGGGGCGGGTGCTCATCGGCTGGTGAGTCCGGCCAGGATGGCCAGGGCGACCGCCAGCCCTGTCTCGCGGTTGAAGCGGAACAGCATCAGGCAGCGGCGCGGATCGGTGCTGTCGAGATGGGCGACCTGCCAGCCCAGCGCGACGGAAGGCAGCACCATCGCCACCCAGAAGCCGATGGTGCAGCCGGCCAGCCAGCCGGCCAGCAGCAGGGCCAGCACCGCCAGCGCGTAGCACGTGCCGACGAACAGCCGGGGCTGGCCCGCCCACAGGCGCGAGGTCGATTTGACGCCGATGCGCGCATCGTCCTCCATGTCCTGGAAGCCGTAGATCGTGTCGAAGCCGAGCTGCCACAGGATGGTGGCGGCATAGAGCGCCGCCCAGGCGGCGTCGATGCGCCCGGCCGCCGCCGCGTAGCCCATCGGGGCGCCGAAGCCGAAGGTGAAGCCCATGACCAGTTGGGGCCACCAGGTGAAGCGCTTGGCCAGCGGATACAGCCCCACCAGCAGCAGCGACCCCACGCCCAGCACGCGGCACAGCGGATTGAGCTGGAGCAGGATGATCAGCCCGATCGCCAGCAGCAGGGCGAGGAACCAGGCGGCCTGGCGCATGCGCAGCGCGCCCGAGGCCAGCGGCCGGCCGGCCGTGCGTGCCACCATGCGGTCGATGTCGCGATCCCACATATCGTTGACCACGCAGCCGGCCGACCGCATCACCACGCTGCCGAAGGCGAACAGCAGCGTCAGCCGCAGGCGCTCGACGGCCGCGACCCCGCCGGGCAGCAGGATGCCCCACAGGCCGGGCAGGAACAGCAGCCAGGTGCCGATGGGGCGGTCCAGCCGGGCCAGCAGCGCGTAGGGGCGCAGGGCTGCCGGCAGGTGGCTGATCCAGCCTGTGGTCCGGATGTCGGTATGGGGAAGCGGGGTCACGCTGGGGTCTCCGTCTGGACACACGGGCACAATAAAGGCATCGGGTGCAGCTGAGAGGGCTTTTGAAACAGCCTCTCGTGCCCGCGTGTGATGGGGCGGGGGAGGGACGTGGTCAAGGGCCGGACGCGGGAGGGCGCGTTGCCGGCAGGTCGGAGGTGATGTCGTCATGAAGGATTGTCCCCGCCTGTTCGCCGATCCGGCCGGCCGGCCGCCGATGGAGGCGGATGCGGTACGCGATCTGGAGCCGGGTCAGGCCCATTATCTCGGCACCGTGATGCGGATGGCGCCGGGGGCGGAAGTCGCGCTGTTCAATGCCCGGGACGGGGAGTGGCTGGCCAGCCTGGTGGCGGTGCGGCGCGACCGTGCGCAGGTGCGGCTGCTGCATCGCCGCCGCGCGCCGGAGCCGGCCCGTGGGCCGGTGCTGCTGTTCGCGCCGCTGAAGCGCGATGCCACCGACATGGTGGTGCGCATGGGCACGGAGCTGGGGGTGACGCGCTTTCTGCCCGTGCTGACCGAGCGCACCAATACCCACCGGGTGAATGTCGGACGGCTGGAAGCGATTGCCGTCGAGGCGGCGGAACAATGCGAGCGGCTGGATGTGCCGGCGATCGGCGAACCGGCGCGCCTGCCCGAGCATCTGGCGGCGTGGCCGGCCGGGCGTACCCTGTTCGTGGCGGCCGAGCGCAGCGGGCCGGATGACGGGGTAGGGGAGATCGACCGCGTGGCCGATGGGGACGGGCTGCTGGTCGGCCCCGAGGGCGGCTTTTCCGATGCCGAGCGGCGGATGTTGCGTGCGCGGCCGTTTGTCAGGATGATCACGCTGGGAAAACTGATCCTGCGGGCGGACACGGCGGCGGCATGCGGCCTGTCCCTGATGGGGGCTGGCTTCCGGCGCGCGTCTGGTGCAGATTCGCGCTAACCGACCGGTCGGTCGCATGGCTGCGACGGACCCATCCGTCGATCCGTTCTGTCTTTGAAGGCTTATTCAGAAACGATGTCGAACCCCGGCGAGCAAGATATCACCCCTATTGAATCGATCGGCCAACTGGCCGGGTTGCTGGCGGATGGGGGCAAGCCACGCGAACGGTGGCGCATCGGCACCGAGCATGAGAAATTCGGCTTTGTCCTGCCGGCTGCCGCCGGGCCGGGGCGGGCGCCCTGGATGCCTCCGCCCTATGCACCCGACGGGATTGGCGAGATCCTGACCGACCTGAACCGCCAGGATGGCGGCGGCAGGTGGGAAGCGATCGAGGACAAGGGCAAGCTGATCGGGCTGAAGGGCATCGGCTCCGAGCGCGGCGGCTCGGTGTCGCTGGAGCCGGCGGGGCAGTTCGAACTGTCGGGCGCGCCGCTGGCCAGCCTGCACGATACGGGCCATGAGATGGCCCGGCATTTCGAGGCGATCCGCCCCATTTCGCGCTCGCTGGGCATCGGTTTCGCGCCGCTGGGCTTTCACCCGCTGGCGCGCCGCGCGGACATGCCGTGGATGCCCAAGAGCCGCTATGCGATCATGCGCAACTACATGCCCAAGGTCGGCACGCTGGGGCTGGATATGATGACACGGACCTGCACCGTGCAGGTCAATCTGGATTTCGCCTCCGAGACCGACATGCTGCGCAAGCTGCGCGTGTCTCTGGCGTTGCAGCCGGTGGCGACCGCGCTGTTCGCCAATTCGCCTTTCTATGAGGGGAAGCCGAACGGGCTGCTCTCCAACCGTGCCCATGTGTGGACCGATACCGACAATGTGCGCTCGGGCATGCCGCTGGCCTTCTTCGATCCGTCCTTCGGGTTCGCGGCCTATGTGGAATGGCTGCTGGACGTGCCGATGTATTTCATCGTGCGTGACGGGCAGATCCTGGATGTGGCCGGGCGGTCGTTCCGGGCCTGGATGAAGGGCGAGCGGCAGGACGGGCTGGAGGGGCTGGTGCCGACCGTCGGCGATTTCGAGGACCATCTGACCACCGCCTTTACCGACGTGCGGCTGAAGCGCTTCCTGGAAATGCGCGGCGCGGATGCCGGGTCGCCGGAGATGATGCTGGCGCAGTCCGCCTTGTGGGTCGGGCTGCTGTATGACGATGCGGCGCTGACGGCCGCCGACGCGCTGGTGCGCGAGCAGGGCTGGACGGACTATGTGGCGCTGCGTGCCGCCGTGCCGCGCCGGGGGCTGGATGCGCCGTGGGCCGGTGGGACGGCGCGCGATCTGGCTGCCCGCATGGTCGCGATTGCGACCGACGGGCTGCGCGCGCGCGCGGTGACGGATAATAACGGGCGGGATGAGAGCCATCTGCTGGCCCCGTTGCAGGCGATCGTGACTGGCGCGCCGACCCAGGCCGAGTATTGGCTGGAGCGGTATCATGGCGTCTGGCAGGGCGATGTGAGCAGGATCTTCGCCGAAGCCGCCGTCTGAGAGCCCGACCGAAAATGCGCGCTGGCGGCGATCCGGCGCGTGTTGCCTGCGCTTCGGTGCTCATGGCCATCAAGGCCACTCCGCTCCGATGCTCGGAAACACACGCCGGGCGCGGCCCCTTGGGCCGCTCTCGCTCGCCAGCCCACATTTTCGGCCAGGCTCTTCGTGGAGAGACGTGCTGGCGGTGTTTGTTTCCTTGTAGTCGATAACGCGACTAATTCTCACGATATCGAAACATCTTGTGCAGGACCGGAGGGTTCCGGCATATAGTGGCCATGCGCAAATTCACGACGCTGAACGATCAGGAAATCCTTGCCCTCGCGATTTCGAACGAGGAGGAAGACGCGCGGATCTATGCCGATTTCGCCTATGCCATTCGTGAAAAATATCCTGATACGGCCATGATTTTTACGGACATGGTGCATGAGGAGAACGAGCATCGGCGCGACCTGATCGACCTGTATGTGGGGCGGTTCGGCCAGCATATTCCGCTGATTCGCAGGCAGGATATCGCTGGGGTCATGGTCCGCCGGCCGGCCTGGCAGGTGCAGGGGCTGGGGATCGAAGCCGTGCGCGGCTATGCGCGGCAGATGGAGATGGATGCGGCGCGTTTCTATCGGCAGGCGGCGTTGCGCACGACCGATGCCGCCACGCGCAAGCTTCTGGGCGATCTGGCGGTGGCCGAGGACCGGCACGAGCAGACGGCGGGTGAGATCGAACTGAACCGCCTGCCGGCCAGCAAGCGCGAGGATGAGGACGAGGACGCGCGGCGGCGCTTCGTATTGCAGGTGATCCAGCCCGGTCTGGTGGGGCTGATGGATGGGTCGGTCTCCACGTTGGCGCCGGTGTTTGCGGCGGCTTTTGCCTCGCACCGGCCATGGGAGGCTTTTCTGGTCGGGATCGCGGCGTCGGTCGGGGCCGGGATTTCCATGGGATTTGCCGAGGCGCTGTCGGATGACGGCAAATTGTCGGGGCGCGGGGCGCCGCTGCTGCGCGGGTTGATCTGCGGGCTGATGACCACGGCCGGGGGGATCGGCCATACCGTGCCGTTCCTGATCGACCGGTTTCCGCTGGCCATGAGTGTGGCCGTGGCCGTGGTGGTGGTCGAGTTGCTGCTGATTTCCTGGGTGCGGTGGCGGTATCAGGATACGCCGTTCGGCTCGGCGGTGGTGCAGATTGTCTTCGGTGGGGCGTTGGTGTTTGCGGCCGGGATCTTGATCGGGTCTGCGGGTTAAGGGTTCTTCTTTTTCTGAAGAAAAAGAAGCAAAAAGACTTTTATTCGTTTGGGACATCGTGTGCCCCAGCAAAAAACTCCTGAACGAATCAAAAGTTTTTTGGTTCTTTTTTTTAAAAAAGAACATCTACAGACACGCGCGAATCACCCGTGCCGCGCGATCCATGGCCTCCGGCGTGGCGGAGGCGATGCCCAGCAGCAGGCCGGGTTGGGTGGGGCCCAGATGATAGTCCGAGAGTGGGCGGACCCCGAGCCCTTGCGACCATAGGCGGCGGGCGATGGAGCGGTCGTCGCGCGTGGGATCGGTGAAGCGCGCGGCCAGTTGCAGGCCGCCCGTGCCGGGGCCGGGGATCAGCACAGTGTCGCAATGGCGGTGCAGGGCGGCGAGGGCGCCGGCCATGCGGTCGGCGTAGAGGGTGTTCATGCGGCGGATATGGGCGCGCAGGTGGCCGTCGGTGATGAAATCGGCGAGGGCGAGCTGGAGATGGATCGGCACCGCGATGCCGCGTCCGGAGAGGAAATCGGTGACGGGGGCGACCAGCCGGGGCGGCAGCACGGCGTAGGCGACGCGCAGGCCGGGGGCGAGGATCTTGGAGAACGTGCCCAGATAGGCGACCGATCCGGTGCGGTCGATGCCTTGCAGGGCGGCGACCGGGCGGGTGTCGTACTGGAATTCGCTGTCGTAATCGTCTTCCAGCACCACGGTGCCGCTGGCGTGGGCGTGGGCGAGTACGGCCAGGCGGCGGCGCAGGCTCATATCCGCGCCGGTCGGGTACTGGTGCGAGGGGGTGACGCAGATCAGGCGCGGGGGCGGGCCGGGCGCGTGGGTGACGTCCATGCCTTCGCTGTCGCAGGGGAGGGGCACCAGCCGGGCGCCGGCGGCTTTCAGGATGGCGTGGATGGGGATGTAGCCCGGTTCCTCGACCCAGGCGACGGGGTCGGCGGCGGCGGAGAGGGCGATGCGGGCGATGGCTTCGACGGCGACGCGGATCGACGGGACGATGACGACCTGATCGGGTGTGGCGACGACGCCGCGTGTGGCCCGGACGTGGGAGAGGATGGCGGCGCGCAGTTCCGGGGCGCCGGCGGCGCGGCCCCCGTAGCCCAGGTCGATCAGCCGGCCGGCGCGGGCGCGGGCGCCGAGGCACCGGGCCCAGGCGGCATGCGGGAAGGATGCGAGATCGGGCAGGCCGGGGCGCAGGGCGTCGGGCACGATATCCGGCGTGCCGGGGACGGGAGATGGCGGCGGGGCCGTGTGCCCGTGGAGCGGCGGGGCGGGCAGGGATGCGACGCGGGTGGCGGAGCCGGCGCGGGCGTCGAGGAAGCCTTCGGCGCGCAGCCGGTCATAGGCCAGCACGATGGTGGAACGCGCCACGCCGAGCGCGCGGGCCAGGGCGCGGCTGGAGGGCAGGCGGTCGCCGGCGGCGAGCTGCCCGGCCAGGACCCGCTCGCGGATTGCGCGGTGGATCTGGCTTTCCAGCGGGCCGGATTCGGGGGTGAGGACCAGCCAGGCGGGCTGCGGAGGACGGGGTGCGTCGGTCACGGTGGGCTCAACGGGGGCTCAACTGGTCTGATGGAAATGGAAGAACTGGATGTTAACGCCAGACCGTTTTCCGTCCAGCGTCGGTGGGCGACAACAGGAGCCTGTGATGACCGAGTCCTACCCCGTGACCCAGCGCAGCCGGGTGCGGCGTGCCCATGAGCGCGGCAGCCACGCGCGGGCGGATGTGTATGCCGTGCTGGATGCCTCGCCCTTGTGTCATGTGGGTTATGTGGTCGATGGCGCGCCCTATGTGACGCCGACGCTGCACTGGCGGGTGGGAGACCGGGTCTATTGGCATGGCTCGGCGGCCAGCCGGTTTCTGCGCGCGGCGCGGGGGATGCCCGTGTGCCTGACATGCAGCCGGATGGACGGGTATGTGATGGCGCGCTCGGCCTTCAGCCATTCGGTCAATTATCGCTCGGCCATGGTATTCGGCACCGCCAATCTGCTGGAGGGGGAGGAGGCGATTGCCGCCGCGCTGCGCGACATGATCGAGGATTTCTTTCCCGGCCGGTGGGAGACGCTGCGGCCGATGACCGATCAGGAACGCAAGGCGACCGCTATATTGTGGATGGATATCGAGGAGGCCAGCGTGAAGGTACGCGACGCGCCGCCGGGCGATGGGGCGGAGGGCGATTATCCGGTCTGGGCCGGCGTGATTCCAATGCGCACCGTGCTGGATGCGCCGTGCCCGGCGCCGGAACTGCCGGCGGACATGCCCGTGCCGGAGGGGCTGGCGGCGCTGGTGGCGTCGGGGCGTCTGCGATAGGGCGGGTGGACAGGGCGGGTGCATCGGGGGCAGCGCCTTGATCTTGCCGGAATGATCGGGCAACGAAGTCGGACCGAACCGGCGCCCTGACGGGGCGTTCGGGCGGCCAATGTGCTGCCACCGACCGGATACCATGACGCGACCGAACCGCCTGCCCCCTTTATCGACCCGTATCGCGACCTGCCTGCTGGGCGGGCTGGTGGCCATGGGCTGCCTGCCTGTCGCGGCGTCGCACGCCCAGACCGTGGCGGCGGCGCTTTCGCCTGCCGATCGGGGCTGGGTGCAGCGTATCCAGACCTATCTGGACGGGATCACGACGCTGGAGGCGCAGTTCCAGCAACTGGCGCCGGACGGCAAGCGGGCCACGGGCACCGCGTGGCTGGACCGGCCGGGGCGGATGCGCTTTGAATATGACAAGCCCAGCCCGCTGCTGCTGGTGGCCAATCATGGGCAGGTGGTCTTCAACGACAGCCAGTTGGGCCAGACCACGACCCTGCCGCTGGACAAGACGCCCCTGGGGTTGCTGCTGCGCCCCGGCCTGCAACTGTCGGGCGATGTGACCGTTACGGCCTTTGCGCATGCCAACGGGTTGGTGCAGGTCACGCTGGTGCGGACGGCCTCGCCGGGAGACGGGAGCCTGACACTGGTGTTCCATGACAATCCATTGTCGCTGCGCTCATGGAGCGTGGTGGACGCGCAGGGGCAGGCGACGCAGGTCGATCTGTTCAATGTCCGCCTGGGGGGCGGCCCGATGCCGGACGGGCTGTTCGATACGAATATCGGTGACCGATAGGCGGGGCGTGCCGGGTGGCCCTTCCGCCGGCGGGCAGGCGCTAGCAGTGCGGGTCGTCGGCCTGCCGGGCCAGTTCCAGCGCGCGGGCATAGACCGTGCGGCGGGGCAGGTTGATCGCGCCCGCGACCAGGGAAGCCGCATCCTTGACCGACAGGGTGGCCAGTGCCGCGCGCAGACGGTCGTCCAGATCGCCGGCGCCGCCGTCATCCTCGGCCGGCGGGCCCAGCAGGACGGTGATTTCGCCCCGCGCCCGATTGTCGGCGTACCAGGCGGCGAGCGTGCCCACCGGGCCGCGCCGTACTTCCTCGAACCGTTTTGTCAGTTCGCGCGCCACGGCGGCGGGGCGGTCGGTGCCGAAGATGTCGGCCAGGTCGGCCAGCATTTCGGCCAGCCGGTGCGGGGCCTCGTGCCAGATCAGGGTGGCGGACAGGCCGGCCTGCTCGGCGGCGCGCAGCCTGCCCATGACCTCGCGCCGCGCCGCCGAGCGGGGCGGCAGGAAGCCCGAGAACATGAACGGGTGCGGCGGCAGGCCCGACAGGGTCAGCGCCGTGATGGCGGCGTTGGGGCCGGGCACCGCCGTCAGCGTGATGTCGGCCGCGATGGCCGCCCGTGCCAGGCGGAAGCCGGGGTCGGAGAGCAGCGGCGTGCCGGCGTCGGAAATGATGGCGATGCGGCGGCCGCGTTCCAGTTGAGCGATCAGGGCGGGAATGCGGTGCTGTTCGTTATGGTCGTGCAGGGGCTCGGTGCGGGTGGTAATGCCGCGCGCGGTCAGCAGGCGCGCGCTGGTGCGGGTGTCCTCGCACAGGATCAGGTCGGCTTCCGCCAGGGTTGCGGCCGCGCGGTCGCTGAAATCGCCGAGATTGCCGATGGGCGTGGAGACGAGGGTCAGGACGCCCCCGCCGGGATGGCCGGCGGGGGCGAGAGCGTCCTCGTCTTCGGTGGGGTCTTCGGCCGGTGGGACGGTGTCGTCCGGGCCGGGGGCATGACGGGCGGGGTCGGCTCCGCTATGGGAAGATGGCGCAGGTTTGGAGGACACCGCTTCATGGGGTGCGTGGAAAGGCAGGGACGAGGAAGATGAATCGGTCATTCGCAACCCGGATGCAGAAACGGCCTGCAGATTCAGCCCGTCATGGCCCCTCTGGCAAGGCCGGACTGCTGCTGGCGGCATCATTGGCCGGACTGGCCGCCTGTGCCGGCCCCGAGGGGGGCGGTCCGGCGGCGACGGTGACCCCGGCGGCGCCGGCGGCGGTGGTACCGGGCCGCACGGTCGGCGTGCTGCTGCCGCTGAGTGGCGGCAATGCGCGGCTGGGCCAGGCGATGCTGTCGGCGACGCGGATGGCGCTGGGCAGCCCGACGGCCCCGCCGCTGGATATTCGGGATACAGGTGCGCCCGGTGGTGCGGGGGCGGCGGCGCAGGCGGCCCTGGCGGCCGGCGATGGCGTGATCCTGGGGCCGCTGACCGCCGCCGAGACCATGCAGGCGGCTTCTGTTTCCACGACGGGCCCGGTGCCGATGCTGGCCTTTACCAGCGACGTGTCGGTCGGCCGGCCCGGCGTGTGGGCGCTGGGGATCGCGCCGGAGCAGCAGGTCGCGCGGATGGTGGCGGCGGCGCAGGCCGAGGGGCGGCAGCATTTTGCCGCCTTCCTGCCCGGGACGGCGCTGGGCCGGGCGATGGGGCGTGCGCTGGTGCAGGATTGCGCGGCGCGGGGCCTGGCCGTGCCCCAGATCGTCTATCATACCGACAGCCCCGCCAGCATCACGCAGGGGTTGAAGACCCTGTCCAATTACGATGCGCGCATGAGCGCGGCACAGCCTGCCGCCCAGGCCGCGCTGCCGCCCGATGCGGCGGCGGCGGTCGATCCGGTGGGTGGGGCGGTGCAGCAGGCGCAGCCGGTGCCCGCACCGTCGCGGCCGGGGCCGCCGCCCTTCGATGCGCTGCTGCTGGCCGATACCGGACTGCAACTGGCGGCGGTGATCGACGCGTTGCAGTCGTTCCAGGTGATCGGCGTGCCGCCGCCGCCAGCAGGTGCTGCCGCGAGGGCTGATGCCTCGAGCGCTTCGTCGGTGCCGGCGAATGGCGGCCTGCCGCCGGTGCGGATTCTGGGGACGGCGCTGTGGGCGTCGTTTGCCGGCAAGCTGGGGCCGTTGCAGGGCGCGTGGTACGCGGCGCCCGACCCGGCGGCGCGGCAGCGTTTCGTCCAGCTCTATATGGCGCGTTATCACACCATGCCGACGCCGCTGAGCGATCTGGCCTATGATGCCTCGGCGCTGGTCGGGGCGCTGGACCGGGCGCGGCCGGCGGACCGGCCGAATGGCTATACGGTCGAGGCCCTGACGCGGCCGGACGGGTTTTCAGGAGTGGATGGCGTGTTCGGGCTGACGCCCGATGGTCAGACACGACGCGATCTGGCGATTTTCCAGATCCAGCCCATGGGCGGTGGGCGGATTGTCAGTCCCGCGGCTGGGCGCCTGGCGCGGGAACAGAGCTGACGGGTTGGCGATAACGTAGGGCGGCAGGGGCGGCGGCGTTCAGGCCGCCGCGGTCGCGCCGCAGGCCAGGACGGGGCGGATTGCGTACAGCGCCGCTTCGAACGTCTTGAAGGTGCCCAGCCGATGGTCGCGCAGATTGTCGACCAGGACCCAGTTCATGCCTTCGGGACGCAACAGATAGGCGGGATCTGCGTTCTCACGTACCCAGACCAGCACGTGCTCGATCGGGCCGTTGCCGGAGCGGGGGGAGACGTCGACGTCACACAGTCCCATGCAGGTTCCGGCGTCCAGCCAGCGCATCAGATATTCCCGGTGGCGGGGCAGGAAATTCGCACGCAGCGGAACGACATTGTCGGTGGAGGGAGTGGTCGCCTTCAGGGTCATCATCGTCGCGGGCATCTGTCATGTCCTCGGAGTATGGGGCGAGGGAAACGCTAGAGCGCGGTGACGGGCATTGCCAAATTGAATCTGATCCGTCCCGCCGCCCAAAAAGGCAGAAATTCGGGTATGTGGCAAAAAAGCAATGATTTGTTGCAAAAAAGACCTAATTTTAGGCACGAAATGATGCATATGATCGAAACGTAATCAGCGATTGGTCATGTGTGTCATTGCTTTGTCACATCGGCAGCGTGAATTGCCTATGATTGATGCGATTCTGAGACGAATTTGCCACCGATTGACCATGAACGGGGCCGTGCGTGGGTGTGCGATGAAGCAGCCTGTCAGGGCCTGAGCGAAAATGTGGGCTGGCGAGCGAGAGCGGCCCGCAGGGTCGCGCCCGGCGTGTGCTTTCCGAGCATCGGAGCGGAGCGGCCTTGATGGCCGTGAGCACCGAAGCGCAGGAAACGCGCGTCGGATCGCCGCCAGCGCGCATTTTCGCTCAGGCCCTAGGGCCTGAGCGATTTCGGCCAGCGACGGTGCAGCCACAGCCAGGTGCCGGGGCGGGCGCGGACCCAGTGTTCCAGCCGGTCGTTGACTGCCTGCGTCAGGGCCAGGATGTCGGCCTGCCGGTCGCCGCTGTCGGGCAGCTCCAGCTTGGGTTCGACATGGATGCGCAGGCGGGCCGGGCCCAGCCGTTCGACATAGCCGGGGATGACGGGGCAGCGATAGCGCAGGGCCATGGCGGCCAGGGCGGGGGCGGTCATGGCCGGGTGGCCGAACAGCGTGGCCTCGATCCCGTCATTCATCTTCTGGTCCACCAGCATGCCCAGGCGGCCGCCCCGGGCGATATGAGCCAGCGCGCCGCGTGCGCCGCGTGCGCCCTTGGCGAACATGGGCACTGGCTCGCCCCCGGTTGCCTTGTTCATGGCCGCTTCACGCAGGGTGCGGATCATGTCGTCGACCAGCGGATTGCCGGCGGCGCGGTAGAAGGAGGCGAAGGGCAGCCCGTGATGGGCCACGCCCGGGGGGAGCATTTCCCAGTTGCCGATATGGCCGGACATGAAGATGACCGGGCCGCCGCGTGCCGCCTGTTCGGCCAGATGCTCGGCACCGACGACATCCCAGCCGGGGCCGGAGGCCGGATTTTCCGGCAGGGCGGCGAGATGCGGAAATTCGCCCACCGTGCGGCCGAGATTGTCCCAGACCGCGCGGATGACCGCCCGGCGGGCCGGGGCGTCGAGTTCCGGCATGGCCAGGCGCAGGTTGGCATCGGCCACGCGCGAGACCGGCAGGCGCGGGCCGATGGCGCGGCAGAGCGCGCCGCCGGCATTCGAGGCCCGCACCGGACCCAGCCGGCGCAGCAGCTCCAGGGCAGCGCGCGCGGCCAGGGCTTCGATCCGCATCAGGCGGGTGATGGGGCGGGTTTCGTCGCGGGGCCGGGTCATCGGGGGGCGCTTTCCAGCCATTGGTCCAGCAGGCGTTCCGGCGCGGCCGGGTCGGTCCATGAGAGGCCGACGCCGACGGTGCGGAGCCGGGCCCGGAATGCCTGGGGCAGGCGGGCTGCATCCTTTGGGGTGGTCAGCACTATCGCGCCGTGGGCCGCGGCCAGTGCCAGCAGGTGTTTCAGGTCGCGGGGTGTGTAGGGGTGGTGGTCGGCGAAGGGCACGCAGGCTGCCGGCGTGATACCCTGGGCGCGCAGTCCGTCGAAGAATTTTTCCGGCCGCCCGATGCCGGCGAAGGCGATGGCCGGCTGGCCGGCCAGCAGCGGGGTGGCGTCCTGCATGGCCAGGTCGGCGCGCAGGACCGGCAGGTGGCCCGGCAGGCGGGCGAGGGCGCCGGTGCGGTCGTCGCCGATCAGGATGGCGGCGTGGGCGCGGGCGGTGCCGGCCGCGACCGGTTCGCGCAGCGGGCCGGCGGGGATGACGTGCCCGTTGCCGAAGCCGCTGGCGCCGTCGATGACCAGCAGCTTCATGTCCTGATGGAGACCGGGATTCTGGAACCCGTCATCCATCACCAGGCAATCCGCGCCCTCGGCGATGGCGGCCCGGGCGCCGGCGGCGCGATCGGCCGAGACATGGGTGGGAGCGAGGGACGCCAGCAGCAGGGCCTCGTCCCCGACATCGGCGGCGGTGTGGCGGATGGAATCGACCCGCAGCAGGCCGGCGCGGCGGCGGCCATAGCCGCGTGTGAGCACATGCACGCGTCGGCCGCGTGCGACCAGCCGTGCCACCAGATCGAGCGCCAGTGTCGTCTTGCCCGCGCCGCCGGCGGTCAGGTTGCCGCAGCACAGGACCGGGATTGGGGCATGCCAGCCCGGCTGGCGCACCCGCCGGGCGGTGGCGCGGGCGTAGAGGGCGGCGGCGGGGGCCAATAGTCTTGCCGGCCAGCCGCCATCGCTATCGGACCAGAAACGGGGGGCGCGCATCAGCGTGCGTCCATCAGGGCCAGCAGGCGCGTGGCCAGATGGGTGGGGAGGGTGGAATCGGCGTGGGTGGCGGCCTCGGCGTGATGTCCGGCCTCGGCGCGGCGGGCGGGGTCGGCCAGCATGACGTGGACCCATTCGGCCAGTGCGCCGGCATCGGGCACCACGCGCACCGCGTCTCCCAGCCGGGCGAAGGCGTCGAGGAAATTTTCCGTCAGGGGGCCGGTGGCCAGGGCGGTGCCGAAGCGGGCGGGTTCCAGCGGGTTGTGGCCGCCGCGCCGGCCGGGGCCGGGCAGGCTGTTGCCGATGAAGGTGATCGGCACGACGCGATAGAACAGGCCGAGTTCGCCCAGCGTGTCGCAGATCCAGAATGCGTCGTTCGGGCCAGGTTCCTGCCCCGTCGCGCGGCGGGGGGCGTTGCCCAGAGTTTCGGCAATGGCCGGGCCGCGTTCGGGGTGGCGGGGTACGATGATGGTCAGCAGGTCGGGATGGCGCGCGCGGAGCTGTCGGGCGGCGTCGGCCACCTGTTCTTCCTCGCCCTCATGGGTTGCGGCGGCCAGCCAGACCGGACGGTCGGCCAGCAGGGTACGCAGGTGAGCGATCGTGTCCGGATCGGCCGGCAGGGGTGGGGCGGCGTTCTTCAGGTCGCCCGGTATGTCGATCCGCGTGGCACCCAGTGCCCGGAGGCGGGTGGCGTCGAGGTCCGAGCGGGCGGCGATCCATGTGAAACGGCCCAGCATGCGGTCCGCCAGGCCGGGGAGGCGGCCCCATCCGGCGCGGGCGCGGTCGGACAGGCGGGCATTCAGCAGGGCCAGCGGGATGCCCTTGCGGTGGCAGGCCTCGATCAGGTTGGGCCAGAGTTCGCTTTCGGTCAGCGCGGCGGCGCCGGGGCGCCAGTGGCGGAGGAAGCGGCCGATCCAGCGGGGGACGTCCAGCGGCACGAACTGATGGATGACCCGCGCGCCCTCCGCCGTGCCGGCCAGTCGCTGCTCCAGCAGGTTGGCGGCGGTGACGGTGGCGGTGGTGACCAGCACATGCAGGCCGGGCGCGCGGGCCAGCATTTCCGTGATCACGGGCAGGATCGACAGGGTTTCGCCCACGCTGGCGGCGTGCAGCCAGACCAGCCTGCCGGCTGGGCGGGGCCGGGCGGTCAGGCCCATGCGCTCGCGCTGGCGCCCGCGCACTTCCTTGCCGCGTGCCAGGCGGCGATGCAGCAGCAGGGTCAGGGCCGGGGCGAGCAGGGTGGCCAGTCCGGCCCAGACATTTTGGGTCGCGCGCGCGGGGGCGGGGGTGGCGGCGTGCATGGCGGCGTCGAGCACGGTGGCGAGGTGGGCGGGGGCTGTGTCCTGATCCGCGCGGGTGACGGCGATCGGTGCGCCGCAGACGATCCGGCCGCGTCCGAAGGGCAGGGGGATCATCATGCGGTCCCAGCCGCCCAGCCGCCAACTGGCGCACCAGCCGCCCACGGGGACGATGGGGGCGCCGGACAGGCGGGCCAGGCCGATGACCCCCTGTTCGACCTGCCGGCGTGGGCCGCGCGGGCCGTCGGGGGTGATGACGACCGGGTCGCCGCCCCGGATCAGGGCCAGCAACTGGCGTAGCGCCGCCGCCCCGCCCTTGTCCTTGCCCTTGCGGTCGGTCGAGCCGGCGATGGTGCCGGCGCCCCAGGGGGCGATGATGTCGGCGATCAGCCGGCCGTCGCGGTTGCGGCTGATCAGGACATGGGGCCGGAGCGTGGGATTGCGGGCGGTGGACCACCAGAGCAGTGCCGGGGTCAGGGCCAGCGCTTCATGCCAGAAGGCGACCAGCACGGAGTGTTCGCCTTGGCCGGTCAGCAGCGGATAGGCGTCGGGGTGGATGTCGAACGTCCAGCGCGTAGTGCCGATGGCGAGCCGCAGATAGGAGCGCAGCAGGCCGATCGCCGTCGCGCGGGCCGCGCCCGTCGCCGTCAGGCGTTTCAGCATGCCGCGTCGTGTCATGGGTTCGGCGGTAGCATGGGCGACTGTCGGGCGGAAGGGGTGCGCGCGGAAGGAGGGTTTCTTCTTTTTCTGAAGAAAAAGAAGCAAAAAGACTTTGATTCGTTCAGGAGCCTTGTGCCGGGGGCACACGATGTTCCTGAACGAATAGACGTTTTTTGGTTCAGAGCACCCGGCGTAATGTCGCGCCTTCGGCGCGCTCGCCCAGCACCGAGGGCTGGTAGGCGGTGCGGAAGCGCGTGTGAGCGTGGGCCCAGACTTCCGGGTCGCTGCCGGGGGGCAGGTCGACCGTCGAGACGCCGCAGCGGAGCAGGAACTCGTACTGGTCGGGCAGGGGCTTGCCGGTGGCGCGGATTTCACCGGTGAAGTGCAGGTGTTCGCGCAGGGCGCGGGCCTGGCTGAAGGCGCGGCCGTCGCGGAAGATCGGGAAGGTGACCGCCACCAGCGACAGGCGGGGCAGGACGGTGCGCAGCGTGTCGATTTCGGCGTCCTGCGGGATCACGACGCCCAGTTTTTCGCCGGGCGCGCGGGCCAGCCCCTCTTCCAGCCGGGAGAGCGGCACGATGACGGCGCCGGTGGCGGGGAGGGGGGATTCGGCGTCGAGGGTGGTCCAGGCGTCGGCGACGAGCCGTCCGTTTTCAAGCAGTGGCATAGACGGCATCCTTGAACAGGGTGGCGCCCAGGCGCCGGTAGGTATCCAGGAAGCGCTCGTCCCCGGTGCGGTGGACCAGATAGGCGTCGACCAGGCGGGCGATGGCGTCCACTGTCGCGTCCTCGGGCAGGGCCGGGCCGAGGATCTGGCCGACCGAGGCGTCGCTGCCCGGCGAGCCGCCCAGCGTGAGCTGGAAATATTCCTCGCCCTTCTTGTCCACGCCCAGGATGCCGATATGGCCGGCATGGTGGTGGCCGCAGGCATTGATGCAGCCCGAGATCTTGATCTCGATCGGGCCGATCGTCTCCTGCAGTTCGGGGCTGGCGAAACGGGCGCTGAGCTTCTGGGCGATCGGGATCGAGCGCGCATTGGCCAGCGAGCAGTAATCGAGCCCCGGGCAGGCGATGATGTCGCCGATCAGGCCGATATTGGCCGAGGCGAGGTCGGCCCCGCGCAGGGCCTGCCACACGGCATGAAGTTCGTCCTGCCGGACATGGCCCAGCACGAGATTCTGCATGTGGGTGACGCGGATTTCGCCGAATGCGTAGCGGTCCGCAAGGTCGGCGATGAGGTCCATCTGCGCCGACGTGGCGTCGCCGGGGATGCCGCCGGCGGGCTTGAGCGAGATGACGGCCGAGATGTAGCCGGGCGCGCGGTGCGGGTGGGTGTTGGTGCGGACCCAGCGGTCGAATGCCGGCTCGGCGCGGCGGGCGCGGTCGAGCTGGGCGGGTGCGTCATCGGGCGCGTGCAGGTCTGGCGTGCCGAAGCGGGCGCGGATGGCGGCGACGGTTTCGGGCGGCAGGCGGTAGCGGGCGCGGTTCATCGCTGCGAATTCGGCATCAACTTTCTGGCGATAGCCTTCGGTGCCCAGCGCCTGGACCAGGATCTTGATCCGCGCCTTGTAGATGTTATCGCGGCGGCCGTACTCGTTATAGACGCGGACCATGGCCTCCAGATAGGCCAGCAGGTCTTCTTCCGGCAGGTCGTCGCGCAGATGCACGCCGACGATGGGGGTGCGGCCCATGCCGCCGCCCACGAAGACGTCGAACTGCGTGCCGCCGTCCGGCGCCGGCTTGGCGACCAGGCCGATATCGTGGAAGCGGGCGGCCACGCGGTCGTTCGGGCTGCCGCTGATCGCGATCTTAAACTTGCGCGGCAGGAAGGTGAATTCCGGGTGCAGCGTCGACCATTGGCGCAGGATTTCGGCATGGACGCGGGGATCGACCAGCTCGTCCTTTGCCGCGCCCGCGAACTGGTCGCAGGTCACGTTGCGGATGCAGTTGCCGCTGGTCTGGATGGCGTGCATGTCGACATCGGCCAGGCGGGCCAGGATGTCGGGCGTGTCTTCCAGCTTGATCCAGTTGAACTGGAGATTCTGGCGGGTGGTGAAATGGCCGTAATCGCGGTCATAGGTGCGGGCGATATGGGCCAGTTCGCGCATCTGGCGGGAATCCAGTACGCCATAGGGGATGGCGATGCGCAGCATGTAGGCGTGGAGCTGCAGATACAGGCCGTTCATCAGGCGCAGGGGCTTGAACTCGTCCTCGGACAGGGTGCCGGCGATGCGGCGGGCCACCTGGTCGCGGAACTGCTCGACCCGGTCGGCCAGGAAGGCGCGGTCCACCTGGTCGTAGCCGTAATGCCCGACAGGCAGCGCGGGTGCTGGGATGGTGTCAGGCATGGGCTTCGAACTCGGCTGCGGGCGTGAAATCGGGATGGACGGTGGGGCCGAAGGCGCGGATGCGCTCGCGCACCGTCACGGGAGTCGGCGTTGCGGCCTCGGCATCCACCTGCACGCCATAGACGCCGACCAGCCCGTCGGCCTGCTGGCGGCCGGCGGCGTGGGCGATCGCGGCCTCGATCTCATCATTGGGGATGATCCGGGCGTCGTCGATCAGCGTCGACCATGTGCCCTCTTCCACCTGCCAGACGATGCGCCCGTCCAGCAGCCGGTTGGCGGTGATCACGCTTGAACCGCCCGCCTCGCGGCGGTTGTTCCTGACATCGCTCACTGGTCAGTCCTCTTTTACCCGATCCGGCCGGTGCCGACAGGATGTCGCCCTGTTCTACAGGGTCATTAGGGGCTTCGTGGGGCCAATACAAGAGGAATGCACGATTATTAATCGTGCATTACACTCTTCGTATGGGGCCGCCCTCCGGTCAGGAGCGGCGGCGGGTGCCCTCGACCAGCACGACGCTGTCGGCCACATAGGCGGCCAGACGATCCGCGACCTCGCCCACGCTGCCCGTGCCGGTGGGCAGGTGCAGGTCGGGGCTGGCGGGGGTGTCGTACGGGGCGTCGATCCCGGTGAAGCCGGTGATGCGGCCGGCGCGGGCGGCCTGGTACAGGCCCTTGGGGTCGCGGGCCTCGCAGGTCGCCTGGTCGGCATCGACGAAGATCTCGTGGAAGCCTTCGCCCACCACCTGGCGCGCCAGCTCGCGGTCGGCGGCGCGCGGCGAGATCAGCGCCACCAGGACTACCTGGCCGGTTTCGGCCAGGATGCGGGCGACGGCGGCGGCGCGGCGCACATTCTCGGTGCGGTCGGCCTCGGAGAAGCCCAGATCGGCGCACAGGCCGGCGCGCAGCGTGTCGCCGTCCAGCACGGAGACGTCGATCTTCTGCCCGAACAGGCGGGATTCCGCCGCGCGGGCGATGGTGCTCTTGCCGGCACCGGGCAGGCCGGTCATCCAGAATACGCCGCCGCGATGGCCGCGTGCCTGTGCGCGGTCCCACAGCGAGACGGTGCTGTCGGTGGGGTGGATGGCCCTGGTGCCGCTGGCGATGTCGGCCGGGCCGATCAGCGGCGCGCCGCCGACGATGCGCTGGTGACGGTCGACCAGGACGCCGCGCCCGTCGGTGGTGCCGGGGGTGAAGGCGTCGAACAGGATGCTTTCCGAGGCGGCCAGGGTGATCTCGGCGAAACCTTCGGGCGGGACGTGATCGGATGCGTGTTCCGTCAGGTCATCCAGCCGCACCACGGAATCGATCGAGGCGATTGTGACCTGATGCTCGGCGGTGGCCAGGCGCAGGCGGAAGCTCTCGCCCACGCGCAGCGGCTCCTGGCGCAGCCAGAACAGGCGCGAGCGGATGCGCGCAGTGCGGATCGGCGCTTCTTCCGGCCGGTGCAGCAGGTCGCCGCGATCGGGGATCACGTCCGGTTCCAGCGTGATGGCGACCGACTGGCCGGCGACGGCGGAGATCTGCGGCGCGGTGTGCCAGCTTTCGATCGAGGCGACGCGGGCGGTGGTGCCGTGGGTGCCGATGACCAGCGTGTCGCCGACCGAAACACGGCCGCGCTCGATGCGGCCGGCGACCACGCGCTTGCTGTCGAAGCGATAGACATCCTGCACGGGCAGGCGCAGCGGCAGGTCGGCGCGGCCGGCGGGGGACGGGACCAGGGCCAGGGCCTCGGTCAGGGTCGGGCCCTTGTACCATGCCATCTGCGGCGAGCGGGAGGCGATATTGTCGCCCTCGCGCGCCGAGGCCGGGATGAACAGGCTGGGTTCGATGTCGAGCTGCTTGAGCAGGGCGGCGACCGCCAACTCGGAGGCCGCGATCTTCTGCTCGTCATAGTCCAGCAGGTCCACCTTGTTCATCAGCACGATGACATGGCGGATGCCGATCAGGCGCAGCAGCATCGCGTGACGGCGCGTCTGTTCCTGCGCGCCCTCGGCGGCGTCGATCACCAGCACGGCGGCTTCGGCATCGGCGGCGCCGGTGATCATGTTGCGCAGGAACTGGCGGTGGCCGGGCGCATCGACGATCACGAACTGCCGGTTGCCCAGCAGGAACGGGATGCGGGTGGAATCGACGGTGACGCCCTGGTCGCGCTCGATCTGGAGGCTGTCGAGCAGGAAGCTCCATTCCACCTTCAGCCCGCGCTTGCGGCTGGATTCGATGATCTGCGCCACCCGGCCTTCGGGCAGGTTGTCGGTGTCATGCAGCAGGCGGCCGATCAGGGTGGATTTGCCGTGATCGACATGGCCGACGATGACGATGGGAGTGGCCGCGTCCTGGCGGAGGATATCGTTGCTCATTGTGTGTCTCGATCCGTCCGCGGGGTTCACAGATAGCCGGCGACGCGCAGCCGCTCGAACGCATCTTCCGATTCATGGTCCATGGCGCGGCCGGCGCGCTCGGACGTGCGGGTGGTCTGGAGTTCGGCGATGACTTCGGCCACTGTCGCGGCGTCGCTCTCGATCGGGCTGGTGATGTCCTGGTCGCCCAGCGAGCGGTAGCGCTTGCCGTTCCTGGAGAAATACAGGTCGACCAGCGGGATGCCCTCGCGCTCGATATAGCGCCAGATGTCGATTTCGCGCCACGACAGCAGCGGGTGGACGCGGATATGCACGCCCTCTTCATGCGGGGTGGCGTACTGGTCCCAGAATTCGGGGGGCTGGTTGCGGACGTCCCATTTATGGCTCGACCCGCGCGGGCTGAAGACGCGCTCCTTGGCGCGGGTGGCCTGCTCGTCGCGGCGGATGCCGGCGATGACGCCTTCCAGCTTGTATTTCTCGATCATCGCCGCCAGGCCGGCGGTCTTGCGCGCGGCGGAGCGGGCGGCCGGGGGCAGGGTCGGGTCGATCTCCTCGACCGGCGGGCAGTCGCCCAGCAGCAGCTCAAGCTCCCACTTGCGGGTATATTCGTCGCGGAAGCGGTACATCTCGGGGAATTTCTTGCCGGTATCGACATGCATCACCGGGAACGGCACCCGCCCCAGGAACGCCTTGCGGGCCAGCCACAGCATGACGTTGGAATCCTTGCCCAGGGACCACAGCATGGCCAGCGGCTTCAGCTTCCGGTACGCCTCGCGCAGGATGTAGATGCTCTGGGCTTCGAGTTGGTCGAGATCGTCCATGGTGGGCGCTACCTTACAGGTTCGGCGGAAAAGGGTTCGGGGTCGTCGCGGCGGGGCTCAGACGTGGATGCCGCATTCGGTCTTGGCCATGCCGGCCCAGCGGCCGGCGCGAGGGTCCTCGCCCTCGCCGACCGGGCGCGTGCAGGGCGCGCAGCCGATCGAGCGATAGCCCAGGTGGCTGAGCGGGTGGCGGGGCAGGTCGCGGCGTGTCATTTCCGCGTCCAGTTCCGCCGCCGTCCAGCGTGCCAGGGGGTTGATC
This sequence comes from Gluconacetobacter aggeris, assembly GCF_014174395.1. GTDB lineage: Bacteria > Pseudomonadota > Alphaproteobacteria > Acetobacterales > Acetobacteraceae > Gluconacetobacter > Gluconacetobacter aggeris. Next base: position 249,009 of record NZ_JABEQD010000002.1, on the reverse strand, counting down.
TTGACGCGGCCGTCGGCCTGGGGCTCGAGCACCGGCAGGTGGGCGCGGGTGGCGGCCTGGCTGCGCTTGCGGCCGGTGATCCAGGCATCGAAGGGGATGATCGCCTCGTCCAGCGGCTCGACCTTGCGCAGGGCGCAGCAGGCATCGGGGTCGAAGGCCCAGAGCTGACCCTGCGGGTCGCGGGCTGCGATCTGCGCCGGGTCGGGGCGGATGTCGCGCACGCCGGTCAGGCCCAGCCGGGCGATGAGCTGGTCGCGATAGGCCAGCGTCTCGGGGAAATGCTGGCCGGTTTCCAGGAACAGTACGGGGACCGACGGGTCGATTTCGGCCGCCATGGCCAGCAGCACGGCGGATTCGGTGCCGAAGGAGGAAACGAGGCCGATCCGCCCGTGCGGGATGCCGGTCCGCCCGTGCGGGATGCCGGTCAGGGCCGCGCGCAGGATCGCCGGTGCGTCTTCGCCGGCGGCTTGGATGGCATGGATGATCGTCGGCTCGATATGCACGGTGCAGATCCTCAATGCACGAGATAGTATCGTGCTTTGAGGGAGGATTTAGTCTTTCCTCGATCGATATTCAAGTGAAATATACGCCTTATTGGCGTGGTATTTTTGGCATGACATCTATTTTTGGCATGACATCCATGGCGAGGGGGATCAGCGGCTCATCAGCACCGGGATTTCGGCATTCTCCAGAACGTGGCGTGTGACACCGCCCAGGATCAATTGACGCAGGCGGGAGTGGGAATAGGCACCCATGGCCAGCATGTCGGCGCCGAAATCGCGGCAGGCCGCCAGCAGGCTGGCGCCCACCGTCTCGTCCGGGTCGCCGAATTCCACCAGGTCGGCGTGGATGCCGTGGATGGTCAGGTAGTCGGCGGCATCGCGGGCTTCGGGGCCCCGGCGCTGATAGTCGCCGGAATAGAGGATGCGCACCGCCTCGGCCTCGGCCGCCCAGGGCAGGATGTGATGCAGGGCCGCCGTGGCTTCCGACGTGCCGTTCCACGCGATGCAGATGCGCCGCCCGGCGGCGGTGGGGACGCGGCGGGGGGCGATGACGACCGGGCGGCCGCTGTCGAACAGGATGGCGTGCAGGGTCTCGGACGACGAGATTTCCTCGCCCGAATCCGGATGCGGGACCACGGTGACGTCGGACAGGCGGGCGCGGTAGGTCACGACCTCGTGCTCGCGGCCCATCATGGTGACGAGGCTGGCCGAGGCGCTGCCGATCGGGTTGCCGTGGAAGGGCGGGATGGCGTCGGTGACCGTCACGCCGTTTTCGGTGGTGAAGTGCGCGAACACCTCACGCACGGCCAGCGCCCGGCGTGCGCCCTCGCGCTCGGCGGCGGATATCATGTCCTCGACCATCGCGCCGGACAGGCCCTCGCCGGCCAGGGGGGCGACGTCACGGCTGTCGGCGCGCACATGCAGGGCGGCGATATGGCCGCCGAACTGCCGCGCGAAGAGCAGGCTGGTGGCCAGGGCGGCCTCGGCATTGGACGTCCCGTTCAGGGGTAGAAGGATTTTCTGTATATTCTTCAATGTTATTCTCCAGAATCCCAGGAACGTCGCCAGCGGGAGGGGTCAGGGGTAGAGGCGCGTCGTCTCCCATTCCGCGTCCTTGCCCATGCGGCGCCATACCGCCCGGTCGTGCAGCCGGTGCGCGCGGTTCTGCCAGAATTCGATCCGCTCCGGAATCAGGCGGAAGCCGGACCAGTCGGCCGGTCGCGGAATCGGCGTGCCTTCCGGGTAGCGGGCCTCTTCCTCGGCCAGCCTCTGTTCGAACACTGCCCGGTCGGCCAGGGGGCGGGACTGGTCGGAGGCGATGGCGCCCAAGCGCGAGAGGCGCGAGCGGCTGGCGAAATAGGCGTCGGCTTCCTCGTTGGTGACGGGTTCGACCGGTCCTTCGATCCGGATCTGCCGCATCAGGCTCTTCCAGTGGAACAGCAGCGCGGCCTGCGGGTTTTTCAGCAATTCGCCGGCCTTGCGGCTTTCAAGATTGGTATAGAAGACGAAGCCGCGCCGGTCGGCGCCCTTGAGCAGGATCATCCGCACCGAGGGCTTGCCGTCGGGCGTGGCGGTGGCCAGCGCCATGGCGTTGGCATCGTTGGGTTCGGCGGCTTCGGCCGCGCGCATCCAGTGGGCGAACAGGGCGAAGGGATCGGACCCCAGGTCGATCAGTGGCGTGGTCATAGCGGTCGGTCCCATTCTGGCCGGGCGGAGGGTGGAAACATGGCCGGCATGCCACGCATTCGGTGAAACCGGGGCTGCTTCGCCGCTCGGATCTTGTCCGACGCGCGCGCTTGTGCAACCACGGCGCCATTCCGATCATGCCATATTCCATCCATTCCGAGGATTCTATCATGTCAGACGGCGCGTCCAAAGCCCCGGCCACCGGCACCCTGATGAAGGGCAAGCGCGGACTTGTGATGGGTGTGGCCAATGACCGCTCGATCGCCTGGGGCATCGCCAACGCCGTGGCGGCGCAGGGCGGCGAGCTGGCCTTTACCTATCAGGGCGAGGCGCTGGGCAAGCGCGTCCGTCCGCTGGCCGAGCGTGTGGGCTCGTCGCTGGTGCTGCCGTGCGATGTGTCGGACGACGCCGCGATGGACGAGACCTTCGCCCGCATCGAGGAAGAGTGGGGGACGCTCGACTTCCTGGTCCATGCCATCGGCTGGGCGGACAAGCAGTTCCTGCGCGGGCGCTATGTGGACACGCCGCGCGATGCCTTCCTGACCGCGATGGATATTTCCTGCTACTCGTTCACCGCCGTTGCCCGCCGGGCGGCGCGGCTGATGACGAATGGCGGGTCGATGCTGACCCTGTCCTATCTCGGCGCCGAGAAGGTGATGCCGCATTACAACGTCATGGGCGTGGCCAAGGCGGCGCTGGAGGCCTCGGTGCGCTACATGGCCGCCGATCTGGGCCGTGACGGCATTCGCGTCAACGGCATTTCGGCCGGGCCGGTTATGACGCTGGCGGCCAATGGGATCGGCGATTTCCGCTATATCCTGAAGTGGAACCAGTACAATGCGCCGCTGGAGCGCAATGTGGCGCTGGAGGAAGTCGGCGGCGCGGGGCTGTATATGCTCTCCGACCTGTCGGGCGGTGTGACCGGCGAGATCCACCATGTGGATTGCGGCTATAATATCGTGGGCATGAAGAACCCCACGGCACCCGACATCAGCGTCTCCGGCGACTGAAAACCTGACCGTAAATGCGCGCTGGTGGCGATCCGGCGCGCGTTTCCTGTGCTCCGATGCTCACGACCTGGAGGTCGCTCCGCTTCGGTGCTCGGAAACACACGACGGCCGTGCCGCTTCGCGGCACTCTCGCTCACCAGCCCACATTTCCGATCAGGTTTTACGGATAGGCTGGCCCCCCAAGTGAAGGGATTATCTGGATATGTCGGATAACAGTTTCGGGCATCTGTTCCGGGTGACGACCTGGGGGGAGAGTCATGGGCCGGCGATTGGCTGTGTGGTCGATGGCTGCCCGCCGCGCATTGCGCTGTCCGAGGCCGATATCCAGCCCTGGCTGGACCAGCGGCGGCCCGGCCAGTCGAAATTCACCACCCAGCGGCAGGAGCCCGATTCCGTCGAGATCCTGTCCGGCGTGTTCGAGGGACAGACGACCGGCACCCCGATCGCGCTGCTGATTCGCAATGTGGACCAGCGGTCGCGCGATTATGGCGATATCGCCGAGCGCTATCGGCCCGGCCATGCCGATGTGGCCTACGACCTGAAATATGGCATTCGCGACTATCGCGGCGGGGGACGGTCTTCGGCCCGCGAGACCGCGATGCGGGTGGCGGCGGGTGCCGTGGCGCGGCAGGTGCTTGGCGCGGGGGTGCGTATTCGCGGGGCGCTGGTGAAGATCGGCACGCATGAGGTCGACCGGGCGCGCTGGGACTGGGATACGGTTGGGGACAATCCGTTCTTCTGCCCCGATCCGGAGATGGTGCCGGTGTGGGAAGAGTATCTGGGCGCCGTGCGCAAGGCCGGGTCTTCTGTCGGTGCGGTGGTCGAGATCGTGGCTGAGGGCGTGCCGCCGGGGCTGGGGGCGCCGATTTACGGCAAGCTCGATTCCGACCTGGCGATGGCGCTGATGAGCATCAATGCCGTGAAGGGGGTCGAGATCGGCGACGGGTTTGCCGCCGCTGCCCTGACCGGCGAGGAAAATGCCGACCCGATGCGGATGGAAGACGGGCGGCTGGTCTTCGGCGCCAATCATGCCGGCGGTGTGCTGGGCGGGATTTCCACCGGCCAGCCGCTGGTGGCGCGGTTTGCGGTGAAGCCGACCAGTTCGATTCTCACGCCCGTTCCCTCGGTGACTCGGAGTGGGGAGAATGTCGATGTTTCGACGCGCGGGCGGCATGATCCGTGCGTGGGCATCCGCGCGGTGCCGGTTGGCGAGGCGATGATGGCGTGTGTGCTGGCCGATCATCTGCTGCGTCACAGAGGACAGACCGGGCACGATCCGCGCCCGGTCTGAGAGGATCAGGCGTTCAGGGTTGCTTCCAGCGTGATGTCGGCCTTGAGCAGTTTGGAGATCGGGCAGCCGGCCTTGGCCTTGGCGGCGAGATCTTGGAACTGTTCCTCGGTTGCGCCGGGGATGGTGGCCGTGAGGGTCAGGTGGGCGGCGGTGACCGCGAAGCCGTCGGGCTGCTTCTCCAGCGAGATGACCGATTTGGCGTCCAGCGCGGTGGCGGTGAGGCCGGCGCCGCCGAGGATGCCCGACAGGGCCATGGCGAAGCAGGCGGCATGGGATGCGCCGATCAGTTCCTCGGGGTTGGTGCCGGCCACGCCTTCGAAGCGGGTGTTGAAGCCGTAGGGCAGGCCGGACAATGCACCGCTTTCTGTTGAAACGGTGCCCTTGCCGTCCTTCAGGCCGCCTTCCCAGTGGGCAGTGCCGAATTTCTTGATGGTCATGGCGTCGGTTCCTTCGATGGTTGGCGGAGTGCCCGACCATAACGCGGTGCCGCGTGGGAGGGACCCGGCAGGGCGCACACGATCCGGTGAAAGAGGCTGCTGCAAAAGCCCCGCTGGCGGCGGCCTGACGGCGGTTTCCTGCGCTTCGGTGCTCACGGCCATCAAGGCCGCTCCGCTCCGATGCTCAAAAACCACCGCCAGACGCGTGGCTGGCGCCACGCTTCCGCTCACCATCGGAGCTTTTGCAACAGCCTCTGCGCATGGGATAATAGGTTTGGGCGCAGCCTCCTGTTGCGTGTGTTCGGCGCCGGTGCCATAGGACGATCGACCGTGACGGGGATGTTGCCCGCGCCCTGCAATCGTTCATGACGGAATGCCTGCCCGCGCAATGGACCAGACAACGCCCACCCAGATCGAGCATGCGCACATGCTGTTTCCCGAGGGGATGCAGCTTGAATGCGGTTTCCGGCTGGCGCCGGTGCGGGTTGCGTATCGGACCTATGGCACCCTGTCGGCGGCGCGGGACAATGCGATCGTGGTCTGTCATGCCCTGACGGGCGACCAGTATCTGGCCGAAACACACCCGCTGACCGGCAAGCCGGGCTGGTGGAGCCGCATGGTGGGACCGGGCCTGCCGATCGATACCGACCGGTTCTTCGTCATCTGCATGAACGTGCTGGGCGGCTGCATGGGCTCGACCGGGCCGCGCGATCCGCGTCCCGACGTGGCGGGCGAGCCGTGGGGCACCGATTTTCCGCCCATCACCATCCGCGACATGGTGCGGGCGCAGAAGCTGGTGGTCGATGCGCTGGGCATTGCCCGGCTGTTTGCCGTGGTCGGCGGTTCGATGGGCGGGATGCAGGTGCTGGAATGGGCCGCCACCTTCCCCGACATGGTCTTCGCCGCCATGCCGATCGCGACCTCGCCCTTTCATTCGGCGCAGAACATCGCCTTCAACGAGGTGAGCCGGCAGGCGATCTTCGCCGATCCCGACTGGCATGGCGGGCGCTACTGGGAGCAGGGCGCGGTGCCGGCGCGCGGGCTGGCGGTGGCGCGGATGATGGCGCACATCACCTATCTGTCGGAAGAGGCGCTGACGCGGAAATTCGGCCGCCGGGTGCGGCGCGACCCGTATGACAAGGCGGGCTCGCTGTCGCTGTTCGGCGAGATCTTCGAGGTGGAAAGTTATCTGCGGCACCAGGGATCGTCGTTCGTGCGGCGGTTCGATGCCAATTCCTATCTGACCATCACCCGGGCCATGGATTATTTCGACCTGGGCGCGGAGCATGACGGGGACCCGTCGCGGCCCTTCCATGGCACGCGCACGCGCTTCTGCATCGTCTCGTTTACCTCCGACTGGCTGTTCCCGACCTCGCAGGCGCGGCTGCTGGCCCGGGCGCTGAACCGTGCGGCGGCCAACGTGTCGTTCGTCGAGATCGACAGCGACAAGGGGCATGATGCCTTCCTGCTCGACGAGCCGGATTTCGACCGGACGGTGCGCGGCTTCCTGTCCGGTGCCGCCGAACATGCACGGATCGGCATGACCCATGCGCCTTGACCAGCGGCTGATTGCCGACATGATCCGTCCCGGCACGCGGGTGCTCGACATCGGCAGCGGTGACGGGACGTTGCTGGATTACCTGTTCCGCACCCGTGGCTGCGATGCGCGGGGGATCGAGATCGACATGCGCGAGGTCACGCGCTCGGTCGCCCACGGCCTGCCGGTGATGCATGGCGATGCCGACCATGACCTGGCGCATTATCCCGACGAGGCGTTCGATTATGTGGTGTTGCAGCGTACCTTGCAGGCGGTCGAGCGGCCGCGCGAGGTGCTGCGGCAGATGCTGCGGATCGGGCGGCATGCCATCGTCTCGTTTCCCAATTTCGGCCACTGGCAATTGCGGCTGAAGCTGCTGACGAGCGGGCGCATGCCGATGACGGCGGTGTGGCATACGCCGTGGTACCAGACGCCGAACATCCATCCATGCACGATCCTCGACTTCCTGATGCTGTGCCGCGAGGAAGGGTATGTGGTCGAGCAGTGGATGGCGGTGGATGAGGATGGCGAGCGCGCGCCCTGGCGCCGCTCCATCCGGCTGGCCAATCTGTTCGGCGAGCAGGCGCTGTTCCTATTACGCCGCCGGGGACATTGAGCTGTTGCTACAGACGCTGACGGACCTGTCGTGACGGGCGGCCCTGCCGTTCTGGTCGGGATCGACGGGGGTGGGACGCGGACGCGCCTGCGGCTGGTGACGCCGGAGGGTGTTCTGCTGGCCGAAGGGGAGGGCGGGCCCGCCAATATCGCCACCGATGCCGGGCAGGCATGGGAGTCGATCCGTCAGGCGCTGGAACTGGCGCTGTCGCGGGCGGGGCTGTCGGGTGCGGCATGCCGGCTGGTTGCCGTGGCTGGGCTGGCGGGGGCCGAGGTGAGCGGGGCCGTGGCGCGGTTCCTGGCCAGGCCGGCGCTGTTTGCGCGCCTCGATATCGTCTCGGATGCCTATACGTCCTGCGTCGGGGCCCATGCGGGCGATGACGGGGCCATGATCGCGGCCGGAACCGGGATGGTGGGACTGGCCATTGCCGGCGGAACCACCCGGCGGGTCGGGGGCTGGGGCTTTCCGCAGGGGGATGAGGGCGGCGGGGCCTGGATCGGGCTGGAGGCCGTCCGGCTGATGCTGCGCGCGGGCGACGGCCGGGCGCGGCCCACGCTGTTGAGCGAGGCGGTGCGCGCGCGGCTGGCGGATGAGGGGGCGGAGCCGATGCTGTGGGCGGTTGGCGCGCGGGCTGCCGATTTCGCCCGGGTGACGCCGCTGGTCTGCGCGCTGGCGGAGCAGGGCGACGCGCAGGCGCGGGGGCTGCTGGCCCGTGCCGGGGCGGAGGTCGAGGCGCTGCTGGCCGCCCTGCGCGCGGCGGACGGTTTCGGGGCGTTGCCCTGCTGCCTGCTGGGCGGGCTGGCGCCGGTGCTGCTGCCTTATCTTTCCGCCGGTGCGCAGGCCGGCCTGTCGGTGCCGAGGGGCCATGCGATCGACGGCGCGATGCTGCTGGCGCGGCGGCTGCATGAGGCCGCCCCGGAGGCGCCCGGAGACAGCCAGCCGGAATAAGGACTTGCGGTGGGGAGCGCATGCGGGTAGAAGCCTCGCCCGTGGACGGTCCCCGCCTGTCCCGTATCTGGACTTGTACGCGCGTGCCTTATTGATGCGGGGGGCACGGACTGGACGGACAAGAGACCCTTTCTGACCCACGGATTACGGTGAATGACAGCGTGCCCTGCCAGGCAGGGGCGCGAACCGTGCGTCGTGTTTTCCTTTCAAGTCTTTCCGGATGCTCATCCTGTCGTGAGGAATCCGGCCATTGCCGAGTGCCCGGAGGCGCTTCATTTCATGACGACTTTTGCCGACCTTCAGCTTGCCGAGCCGTTGCTGCGCGCGCTGAACGAGGAAGGATATACCACCCCGACCCCCATCCAGGCCGGGGCCATCCCGCACCTGCTGGCCGGGCGGGACCTGCTGGGCCTGGCGCAGACGGGCACCGGCAAGACGGCGGCCTTCGCGCTGCCGATCCTGCATCGGCTGCTGACCCATCACCGCCGTGCCGCCCCCAAGGGCGCGCGCGTGCTGGTTCTGGCGCCAACGCGCGAGCTGGCGTCGCAGATCGATGAGAGCTTCAAGGCCTATGCCCGCCATATGCGCCTGAGCCATGCCGTGATCTTCGGCGGTGTCGGCCAGGGCCGGCAGGTCGAGGCGATGCGCCGTGGCGTTGACGTGCTGGTTGCCGCCCCCGGCCGCCTGCTGGACCTGATGGGCCAGGGCCATATCGACCTGTCCGGGCTGGAAGTGCTGGTTCTGGACGAGGCCGACCGGATGCTGGACATGGGCTTTGTCCGCGACATCCGCCGGATCGTGGCCGAACTGCCGCGCGACCGGCAGACGCTGCTGTTCTCGGCCACCATGCCGCGCAGCATTGCCGAGCTGGCGCACGGCCTGCTGCGCGACCCCGCGACCGTGCAGGTCACGCCGCCGTCCAGCACCGTCGACCGTATCCGTCAGGCGGTGATGTTCGTCGATACCGACAAGAAGCGTGACGCGCTGCAGATGCTGGTGGACTCGCCCAAGGTCGAGCGCGCCGTGGTGTTCACGCTGATGAAGCATGAGGCCAACAAGGTCGCCGCCTTCCTGAACGACCACGGCATTGTGGCCGAGGCGATCCATGGCAACAAGTCGCAGGGCGCGCGCGAGCGGGCGATGTCGGGCTTCCGCTCCGGTGCCGTCAAGGTGCTGGTGGCGACCGACATTGCGGCGCGCGGCATCGATGTCGATGACGTCACGCACGTCTTCAACTACGACCTGCCCAACGTGCCGGAGAGCTATGTCCACCGGATCGGCCGTACGGCCCGCGCCGGGCGTGAGGGCTGGGCGGTGTCGCTGTGCGATGCCGAGCAGCGGGCGTGGCTGCGCGACATCGAAAAGGCGATCGGCAAGCCGATCCCGGTGGTGATGGAGCATCCGTACCATTCCGAGGCGGCCGAGAAATCGACCATGCGCCCGCCGGTATTGGGCGGCGGCGGTGGCCGGGGCCGTGGGGGTGGCGGCGGTGGCCGCAACCAGTCCCGCTCGGGCGGCGGGCAGCATCGTGGCGCTCCGCGTCGCGTTGCCTGAGAGCCCGACCGTAAATGCGCGCTGGTGGCGATCCGGCGCGCGTTTCCTGTGCTCCGGTGCTCACGGCCGATAAGGCCGCTCCGCTCCGGTGTTCGGAAACACACGACGGGCGCGGCCCGTTCCGGGCCGCTCTCGCTCACCAGCCCACATTTCCGGTCAGGCTCTGAAAAGGGGCGCTCCATCGTGAGATGGAGCGCCTTTCCCTGTTTTGGGACATTGTGTGTCCCCAGCAAAAAAACTCCTGAACGAATCAGAGTTTTTTGGTTCTTTTTTTCAAAAAAGAACATCCTGTCAGAATACCCATGGCCGGCATGATCGCGAACAGCGCGAACACCCAGAATGCTGCCCTTTCGGCCCCCACCATGCCGCCAGGGTCTGCCAGGCCGGCAATGTTGGCGATCATGCCGGCCCAGGCGCCGGCCAGTGCCGTGGTGTAGAGCTGCACTGTGGTCAGGGAGGCCGAAGCCAGGTCGCGGTCGGCGGGCTGGGCGGTGAGCAATACGCGCGTCAGCAGATGCGGCCACGCCGTGCCGACGCCCAGGCCCACCATCAGGAACGTGACGCAGACGGGCGCCATCGCCTGCCACGTGCCATCGGTGGGCACGGACAGATAGAAGGCCAGGAAGAGAATGCCGGCCAGCCCCAGCGCGGGGGCGGCGACCAGGGCGCGTGCGACGCGGGCTGGTGGGGCGCCGGCATTGAGGATCGAGCCGGTGGACCAGCCGGCGGCCATCAGTACCGACAGATAGCCGGCGGTGAGCGGGGACTGGCGGTGCAGATCCTGCAGGAAGAGCGGCGCGAAGATCTCGATCACTTCCACGGTCAGGGCCAGGCAGCCCATCAGGGCGTATAAGGGGGCCAGGCTGGAGCCCCAGACCAGCGCGCGGGCGGGCAGCAGGCGCGTGCCGCCCTGCCGTTCGAGATGGGCGAGGCAGGCGAACAGGCCCAGCACGATCAGGCATCCGGCCAGGTTTTCCCATCCATGCGGGCTGGCGCCGGCCACCGCCAGGCACAGCACCGAGCCGACCATCAGCGCGATCTGCCGCCAGGCGATGCCGGGGAAGCTGCCGGCTTCGGCGCCGGTGGTGCGCGGCAGCACGCAGGTGGCGAGCACAGCGAACGGGATCGACAGCGCCGCCAGCGTCCAGAAGGCGGCGCGCCAGACGCCCAGCCCCGCGAACAGGCCGCCGATGGCCGGCCCGATCAGCGTCGCGACGCCCCACATCGAGGACAGCATGCTCATCGCCCGTGGCCACAGGCCGGGCGGGAAGACCAGCCGGATGACGGCATAGGCCATCGAAACCAGCAGGCCGGAGCCGACCCCCTGCATCACGCGCCCGGCCAGCATCGCCGGCATGGCGGGAGCGGTGGCGCACAGCACGGCGCCGGTAGCGAAGATGGCGACCGCGATTGCGTAGGCGGTGCGGGGGCCGAAACGACCAAGTGCGCGCGCCGACAGCGACGAGCCGACGATCGAGGCGGCGACGAACAGCGAGGTGTTCCACGTGTAATAGCGCATGCCGCCGATATCGCGCACCGCTGAGGGCAGCACGGTCATGGCCATGTAGAGATTGATGGCGTGCAGCACGACGCCGGCCGAGAGGGTGATGGAGCGCGCCGCGTTGCCGCCGGAAAAAAGGGCCGCCCAGCCGGTCGCGGTGTGGGCCGGCCGTGCCTCGGCGGCATGGGCGGGGGATGATCGCGACGGGGTGTCAGAACGCATGAATGGTGCCTTCCGGGTGCCGCGGGGAGTGTCCTGGCGCGGGGCTTGCCTGGGCGTGCCGGTGTCGGTCATAAAATCTCAAGCTTGGTTGAGGTCAATGCAGAATCGGGCAGGACATGCGGGGCGGGTTCTGCTGGATTGAGAGAGGGGCCGGCCGGGCGTTATGAACGCGGCGCGTCGTCCAGGGCTTCGTGGCTTTCATCGCGGATGGGCCAGTAGATCGGCGGCTGGAGAAGCGGGCCGGGGCGGGCGAACAGATAGCCCTGCCCATAATCGCAGCCCAATTCCCGCAGGATGGCGGCCTGGGCCTCGGTCTCGATTCCCTCGGCGACGACCTGCTTGTGCAGGGCCTTGCCGAGCGAGATGACCGAGCGGACGATCTCGTGCGCGTTGCGGGCCGGCGTCGTCAACTGGCGGACGAAGGACCGGTCGATCTTGATGATGTCGACGGGGAAGCGCAGCAGATGCACCAGCGACGCGTAGCCGGTGCCGAAATCGTCGAAGGCGGTGCGGATGCCGGCCGTGTGCAGGACGTGCAGGGCCTCGGCGATCTCGTCGGATGCATGGTCGAGGGCGATGCCTTCCGTGACTTCGACGCAGAGCCGGTGGGGCGGGACCCCCGCTTCCTGCAGGCGATTGAGGATGTGCCGCCCCGCCGCCGCCCCGCGCAGATGCACGCCGGTAAAATTGACCGCGATATAGGCCAGCCCGTCGCCGACATCGGACAGCGCGCCCAGGGCGATGGAGATGACTTCGTCCTGCAGCCGGGGGCCGATCGTCTCGTCCATCAGCAGGATCTGGAAATCGGGCGGCGCCAGCAGGCCGAGTTCCGGATGGTTCCAGCGCAGCAGGGCTTCGTTGCCGCGTTGGCGGCCGGTCTTCAGATCGACCAGGGGCTGGTAGTAGAGCGTGAATTCCCCCGCCGCCAGGGCGTGGGGTGCGTCGGCCAGCAGCCGCGCGGCCAGATTGTCGGCGTGGTCGAATTCCGCGGTGTAGGACTGCCGGCGACCGCCGCCGCGCTGCTTGGCCCAGTACAGCGCCCGGTCCGCCCGATGCATGGCGGAGACCGGGGAGCCGTTGCATTCCGCCTGTCCCACGCTGAACCAGAGCGACAGGGCGCGGCCGGACTGGGACCAGGGTTCTCCCTGAAGGGCATCGAGACGTTCGAGCAGCACCTGTTCTACCGGTCGGGACACGAGGATGCCGAATTCGTCGCCCCCCAGCCGGGCGAGGGCGGTGCCGTCGGGAACGATCTGGCTGAGGCGCATGGCCATGTGGCGCAGCAGATTGTCGCCCTGCTCCTGACCGTAGGAATCGTTGACCGATTTCAGGTGATCCACGTCGATCAGCAGCAGCGTGGTCAGCGGGTCGGCCTGGTCGAGCGCCGCCTGGAACGCGGCGCGATTGTCCAATTGGGTCAGATGGTCGGTCATTGCGGCGCGGCGCAGCGTTTCGGCTTCGGTCTGCATCACGGCCATTGCGCGGGCCGCCCTGTCGCGCGCGCGCCCGATATCGCGCAGCCGATAGGCGACGGTGACCGACAGCGCGATCGCTTCGAAGGCGATGCAGGCGAATGTCGCCATGTCGATCGCGTCGCTCTGGGGCAGGAAGCCCATATTGCGGGCCAGCCGCAACATGAAGACCGAAATGACGGGCATCCAGGCCAGCAGGAAGAACCAGATGATCCGGCTTCGCCTGCGGATGGCGAAGGCGCTCGTCGCGGCAATCCACAGGACGTCCAGCATCAGCACGGCATTCAGGACGTGATCGGTCCATACGGGCGGGAGCAGCGTGTCGGCCGCCGCGGCGAAGCCGGAGAGGGTCGAGAGAACGGTCAGGACATAGCCTGTCCACAGCAGGTATTTGTGGCGCGCCTGGAACTCGATGAGCGTCATAAGAAGCATGGTTCCGGCGGCGACCGTGGCGCCCAGGAAACAGTCGCTGAGCCTGACCGCCAGCGGGCCGGTCAGGCGGTCGTCGAACAGGCCGAGGAAGTTCGTCCAGGAAAGGCAGTAGCCCAGCGTCAGCACGGTCCACACGGCATACCAGATCTGGAAACGATCGCGGCGCCCGTTATAGGTGGCCATGTTGTAGACCATCGCGGAGACCAGGGCCCCGATCAGCACCCCGGTCAGGATCAGCCAGGCCATGCTCCGCGCGGCTTCCTCATCAGGGGTGCGGGCTTCGATCTTGCGGATGAAGATGGCGCCGTCGAGATGATGAAAGCCGATCGACAGGCTGGAGATTTCGACACCGGGGGAATCGAAGGCGAATCGCAGCAGGCCGCCCGGGGCCCAGTCATGGCCGACCCCGCCGTCGGCATAACTATAGTTCTGGATGCTGCCGTCGCTGTTCGTTGCGGCGACGGTTATGCGATCGAAACGATTCTCGTCGAGCAGCAGCGCCCAGCCCGCGGGCAGGTCCTTCAGCACGGACGGGTCGGAGAGATGCAGCCAGACCCATCCGTCCGTTCTGGGCGGCGTTGCGCAGCCCCGGATGCTGTAAGCCGACCGGGCCAGTTGCTCCACCATGCCGGCGGCGCCGTCCAGGCAGATGGACGGGTGCAGGTCCAGCGGGTCGGCACGGGCCGGCACGCCCAGTGACGAGATCAGCATTGACAGCAGGATCGCCAATGCACCTCCGCGCATCAGAAGGTCTTTACCCGTATCGCGGCGTCTGCCGCAGCGAGGGGCAGGAGAGGCTGACTGATTCCCACGATTGACCTTATACTGAGTGTTGCGGCGCGGCGTCGTGTGCGGTCCCGAGACGTCAGGCGAGGTCCGTACGGGCGATTCCTGCCTTTGCTTATTGTTCGTGAGCGGCAAATATAATCAAAGAGTCGCAACAGCATATGCGCTCGGCGTGCGCTGGTCGAGAGGCGAGTGAGGATGGCTTGCCGGGCCGCCGGCCGGTGATCATGCGCCCCGTGGGGGAGGCCTGTACCCTGGTGCGCCTTTATTGTATCGGATGTGGAATTTTTATTCTTTTGCATCCTGTCCGGTGGTTCAGGGCCTTTTCATGTTCGGGATGGCATTTCATCGCTGCCAGGCGATATGCGTGCTTTCCAGCGGGATCGCCACGCCGCAATGGGCCGGGATGACGCGCACGGTATAATCCGTCGCCGGCCGGTCCAGCCCGGTCGTTACTGTATAATGGGTCATGCCGTTCGCGTCGGGGCAGCCGTCGGGGGGGATGGTCGTGACGAAGGGCGGGCCGCCATCGATGGGGTTGGCGTAGAGCTGCACCTGGACCGCGTCGGGTGGAATGTGCCCGAGGAAGAGCGAGACCGCCACGTGACGCTGCCCGTCCGGTTCGGAGATCGTTACCGATTCGATGCGCATCTGGGGCCAGCACGTGTCGAGCATGTCCTGCCATTGCAGGATGTCGTACGCCGCCTGTCCGCCGTCGGCCAGGCGGGCGTGGTAGCGGGTGGCGGCCGGCAGGTAGAAATGGTCGGTATAATCGCGCACCACGCGGTTGGCGGAAAAAAGTGGTGTCAGGCGCGCCATGCTTTCGCGCATCCGCGCGACCCATGCGGCGGGAATGCCCTGGGCATCGCGGGCGTAGAAGGACGGAGCGATTTCGGATTCGAGCAGGGTGTACATCGCATCGGCCTCGGCTGCGTCCACCGCCGGGTCCTCGCCATGTTCGCGCCCGTCGCCCAGGGCCCAGCCGAGTTCGGGCGCGTAGGCCTCGGCCCACCAGCCGTCCAGTTCGGACAGGTTCAGCCCGCCATTGACCAGCACCTTCATGCCGCTGGTGCCGCTGGCCTCCCACGGGCGGCGGGGGGTGTTGATCCACAGATCGACCCCCTGGACCAGGATTTCGGCCAATGCCAGGTCGTAATCGGTCATGAAGACGACGCGGCCGCGGATATCGGGCCGTTGCGAGAAGGCGATCCAGTGGGTGATGAGCTCCTGCCCCGCGATGTCGGCGGGGTGGGCCTTGCCCGCCAGCACCAGTTGCATGGGCCGATCAGGGTGGGACAGCAGCCGCGCCAGGCGCTCCGGATCGTGCAGCAGCAGGTCCGGCCGCTTGTAGGTCGCGAAGCGGCGGGCGAAGCCGAGCGTCAGCACGTCGGGGCTCAGGGCCGGGACCGGCCGGCCCGACAACCCGGCGGCGTCGGCATAGCTCTGCCGATCGGCATACAGGGCGGAAATCTTGCCGATGAAGGCGGTGCGCGCCTGGCAGCGGGTAGACCACAGGATGCGGTCGTCCAGTGCGCGGATGCGGTCGGCCACGCCTTCCTGCGTGCCGCGCCAGCGCTCGGTGCCGGCGGCTTCGGTCCAGAGCGCGTCGGCCTCGATCGAATCCCAGCTTGGTGTATGCACGCCGTTGGTCACGTGGCCGACCGGGACCTCGGATTCGGGCCAGCGGGGGAAGAGGGGCGCGAACAGGCGGCGGCTGACCGCGCCGTGCAGGCGTGACACGCCGTTGACCGCGCCGCTGGCGCGGATGGCCAGCCAGGCCATGTTGAAGGGCTCGCCCTGATCTTCGGGATTGGCGCGGCCGAGCGCCAGCAATGTGTCCAGCGGAATGTCGAGCTGGTTCTTGGCGTAATTCGAGAGATAGGTCCGGAGCAGGTCGGGCGGAAACCGGTCGAAACCGGCCGGTACGGCGGTATGAGTGGTGAACAGCGTGCCCGCCCGTGCGATGGTCAGGGCCTGGCGGAAGGGGATCTGCAGCCGCTGCATCAGGCCGTGCGCGCGTTCCACCGCCGCGAAGGCGGCGTGGCCTTCGTTGAGGTGGCAGACATCCGGCTGGTAGCCGAGCATGTCGAGCAGGCGCCAGCCCGCGATGCCCAGTGTGAGTTCCTGGCGCAGCCGCAGGTCGTCGTTGCCGCCATAAAGCTGGGTCGTCACGCAGCGCACGGCCGGCGGATTGGCCGGGTCGTTGGTGTCGAGCAGATAGAGCGTCGTGCGCCCGACGATGGCCTTCCAGGCCCGGACCCAGACATGCCCCTGGCCGAAACGGAAGGGAATCCGCAGCACATCGCCCTCTTTCGTCAGGACCGGGCTGACGGGCAGCAGGGAGGGGTCGTTGAAGGGGTAAAGCGCCTGCTGCCGCCCGTCCGGTGTCAGTTCCTGCCGGAAATAGCCCTGGGCGAACAGCAGGCCGACCGCCACCACGGGCACGCCGAGATCGCTGGCGGCCTTGAGCTGATCGCCCGCCACGTTGCCCAGCCCGCCCGAATAGATCGGCAGGGCCTCGCTGAGCATGTATTCCATGCTGAAATAGGCCACGCAGGACAGGGCGGATGTGTCGTGCGTCTGGGCGAACCAGGTCGGGCGGCGCAGCCGTTCGGCCTGGCCGGCCATGACGTCGCCGACCGCGCGGCGGAAGGCGGGCTTGCCCAGCAGCGCCTTGAGATGCCCGCGCGACGCGTTGTTCAGCGTCGTCCACGGATTGCGGGTGTGGTTCCAGCAATCCGGATTGATCTGCTGCCAGAGCGCGTCGGTGGCGTGGTTCCAGCTCCAGAGCAGATCCAGCGCGAGGCTGTTCAGCGCGCGTTCCGCCGCGCGTGGGGTCAGCGTGGGACTGTCGGCCGCCATGTCACCTCTCCGTAGTTGTGGTTCCTGCTATTCCGTGATCGGGTCGTGCCGCCCGCGCAGCAGGACGCGGATCGAGCGGGCCTGCGCGGGCAGGCGCGCCATGTCGCCGACCGGCTGTGCCGTTTCGGCGGCGAGAATGTCGGCGGGCGGGGCGGCGGCGGTGTCGATGAGGCTGCGCCATGGCGCGCCGCCCCGTGCGGCCTCGGGCAGGGCGAAATGCAGCGTGTCGTCCCAGCCGTTGATGAAGACATAGAGATCGTCATCCTCCATTGCCGTGCCCCGCAGGAAGAAGGCCAGGCTGCGCGAGACCGGGCGCAGATCCGGGTCGCCGCCATCGACGCCGTGCCACGAGACATCGTCGCGCCAGCCGACGCTGCGGGCGATCGAGGGGTGGGCGGCGCGAAAGGCGATCAGCATGCGTACGAAACGCAGCAGGGCGCTTTCGTTTTCCGTCAGGCGCCAGTCGAGCCAGTTGGTTTCGTCATCGCGGTCATAGGGGTTGGGGTCGCCGCCCCGGCTGTGGCCGAATTCGTCGCCGGCCTGGAACATCGGCGTGCCGTTGGCCAGCATCAGCAGGCAGAAGGCGTTGCGCGTCTGGCGGCGGCGCAGGGACCGGACCTGCTCGGGCGCGCCCTCGATACCCTGATGGCCGCAATTGGCGGCGATCTGGCCCGGATCGTCGAACGAGAACAGGTCGCGCAGCGTCAGCCCGTCATGGCTGGCGATGTAATTGACGCTCTGATAGGGCCGCGCGGCATGGGCGCGGTCGTCGGGGAACAGGTCGGTGCTGCCGTAGAGGCGGGTCATCAGCACCGGCACGCAGCCATCGTCACCGCGCAGGAAGCGGCGGATATCGTCGCGGAAATGGGCATTCCATTGCCGCCAGCTCCGGCCCGGAAAGGCCCGGCCCAGTTGCATCAGCGAGCCGTCGCCGACCCAGGGTTCGGCGATCAGCCGTGTCTGCCACCATTGGGATGCGGTGGACAGTTCGGTGATGATCGGCGGTTCCGCGAGATTGACGCGGCCGTTTTCGTCGACCGAGAACATCGAGGCCAGGTCGAAGCGCAGGCCGTCGATGCCCATCTCCGCGATCCAGAACCAGACGCTGGATAGGATGAGCTGCCGCACCACCGGTGCCGCCACGTCCAGATCGTTGCCGCAGCCGCTGCGATTGGTGGGGCGGAACGGGGTGCCGGGTGTGCTGGAATAATAGCTGGGATTGTCGATGCCGCGATAGGACCAGACCGGGCCGCCGGGATGGTCCTCGGCGGTATGGTTGTAGACGACATCGAGAAAGACCTCGATTTCGGCTTCATGCAGGGCGGCGACCATCGTGCGGAATTCGCGCCATGCCGTATCGACCGCCCCGTCCGAGGCGTAGCCCGCGTGGGGCGAGAAGAAATTGAGCGGCATGTAGCCCCAGAACGTGCCGTGGACCGGGTCGCGCTGTAAGACCGGCATCAGTTCCACCGCCGTTATCCCCAGCGCCTTGAGATAGGGGATGCGCGCCGTCAGCGCGGCGTAGCTGCCGCGCTGCGCCTCCGCCATGCCGGAGGAGGGGTGGCGGGTGAAGGCGCGGACGTGAAGCTCGTAGATGATGAGGTCGTGATCGTGGCGGCGGGGGCGCCGGATGGCGGGTGGGCTGACGCCGGTGCGATCGGGCAGGACGCCCAGCGGTGCGCGGCCTGCCGTCGGCCCCGGCCGGCAGGCCGCCGCGCGGTCGAAGCCGGGCGGGAAGAACACGCCGCGCGCATAGGGGTCGAGCAGCAGTTTCTCGGCGTCGAACAGCAGCCCTTCTTCCGGCCGGTGCGGGCCGGCGACGGAATAGCCGTAATAGCAGGCGTCGCCGGCCTGCCCGGCAGGCACGCGGGCATGCCACATGTCGCCCGTCTTGTTGTGCGGCAGGCGGAAGGGCAGGCGCAGGCAGGGGGTGATGAGGTCGTCCGCGCGATAGAGCAGCAGCGTGATGGCGGTGGCGTTGCGCGAGAAGAGGCTGAAATTGAACGCCTGTTCCTCGGGCAGCCAGAGGGCGCCGGGCGGGAAGGGCGCGCCATCGGCCGAGGTGAAGCTCCTGCTGACCGGCAACGGCGCGTTCGGCATGACCCTGCTCACCACGGATGGGATTCGCGCGCAGCCTAGCGGGAACAGGGCGGGAAGGCGAGAAAATCCGGCGGCGGATGAGAATGTCTTCCGGGTTTTGTCTGTTGTTATATCGTGATGAAAGATCCTTTAAAATAAAGGGAAATATTGCTGTTTGTTTTGAATGTGTGAAAAATCTTGAATTTTCCTTATAATTCCTGTTTGATTGGTTTTACTCATAAAGCTTATGGAGGTTGATGTTTTGCGATTGAGCCGTTCCGCATTATCCAGTCTGCCCGCCACCGTCTACAGGCCGCAATTCGATCCGGCCCTGTTGAAATCCGGGCTTTTGCATCTGGGATGCGGAAGTTTCCATCGCGCGCATCAGGTCGCGGCGACGCAGGCGGCCATCCATCACGCAGGGGAAGGCGGGCTGCGCTGGGGCATTGTGTCGGCCACGATGCGTCGGCCGCTGCTGGCCGAGCAGTTGCGGGAGCAGGAGAATTGCTACACGCTGCTGACCCGCGAGCCGGACGGCACGGTGGCCTCCGTGATGGCGGCGATCTCGGAAGCTGTTTTTGCCGGGGCCGATCCGGCGGCGTTGATCGGCCGGATTGCCGATCCGCTGATCAGGGTGGTGACGCTGACGGTGACGGCCAGCGGTTATCATATCACCGCCGAAGGACGGCTGGACCCGGAATCCGTCGCCATTCGCGAGGATCTGGAGCGGCCGTTTCCCCGGACCGCGCCCGGCATCCTCGTGGCGGGGCTGGATCTGGTACGGCAGCGGGGGGGCGTGCCGCCCGTGGTGCTGAGCTGCGACAATGTGGCCGAGAATGGCGATACGCTGCGGCAGGTGGTGATGGATTACGCATCGCTGCGCGGCGACGATGTGCTGTCGGCGTGGATCGGCGCACATGTGGTCTTTCCCAACACGATGGTCGACCGGATCACGCCGCCGTTCCAGGAGGCGGATCTGGACGATGCGCGGCGGTTGCTGGGGGGCGTGGATGATGCGATCCCGGTTTCGGCCGAGCCGTGGTTTCAGTGGATCATCCAGAATTTCGATGGTGAGCGGCCGCTCTGGGAGGCGCATCCGGGCACCCGTTTCGTGCGCGATGTCAGCGTGTTCGAACGGGCGAAATTGCAGATGCTCAATGGCACGCACATGATCCTGGCCTATGCCGGGGGGCTGGCGGACCTGCCGACGGTGGCCGAGGCCGCGACCGATCCGGCGCTGGGGGCGATCGCCACGCATTTCATGCGCCATGAGCAGTCGGCCGGGGTCGATCTGTCGGACGAGGATCTGGATGCCTATGCCGCCGGGCTGATGACGCGGTTCCGCAACCCGGGCATTGCGCATGATGTGGAGCGGATCGGGCGCAACGGGTCGGCGAAGATGGCCGCCCGGGTGATTGCGCCGATGCGCGAGAATCTGGAGGCCGGTCGCCCGGTGACGGGGGCCGTGCTGCTGATTGCGTGCTGGATCCGCTGGTTTGCGCTGCATGAGCAGGAAGCCCTGGAAATCGGCCTGACGGACCCGCGTGCGGATGTGCTGCGGCAGATCTGCGCCGATGCGCGGGACGATCATCGTGCGCAGGCCGAAGCGTTTCTGGCGATGGAGGAAGTGTTCGGGCCGCCTCTGCCGGATCATGACGGGCAGGTGGCGGCCATTGCGGACATGCTGCGGCGCCTGACGCATGGTGATGTGCGGGCTGTGCTGCGTGAGGTCGCGAAAGCCTGTTCGTAAAGGTGCCTGAATCCATCCCGGTTGATGATGGCCGGGATGGCAAGCGTGCGTGTGCCGGCGGCTTTGGGCGGCCTCCCGTATTCAGGACGATGGATCGGATTTTCCGCCCACACGCACGATGCTGGCCTGGGAGCCGTTTACGCCTTCGCTCACGACCAGGTGTACCGGACTGCCGACCTGCAGGCGATCAAACCCATCGTCGGCCACGCTATGGCGATGGAAATAGACCTCTCGCCCGTCATGCGTCGTAATAAAGCCATGATCCGCTTCGGCGACGAACCGGGCAACGTGGCCTTCCAGCCAGAGGGGCTCGTGATGCTTGACCTGGGTTCCGCGGATGCGGACATGGTCTTCCAACTGCCGGATGGCCGCGTCGAACGCATCCCGCACGGCGACATGGGCATCTTCATGTGCATGATCCTGCGACCCTTCGCGCCCGACGACGATGTCGCCTCCTGGCACGGTGATGACCAGTTTCACACGATAGAGCTGGCCCTGACGATGGTGCCGGTGGGGGATTTCGACCGTCACGTGGCATCGCTGGATATCGTGCTCGAACCGGGTCAGAAGTGAAGCCTTTTCGCGGATTCTGGCTTCCAACGTCGATGAGGGCGTCATATTCCTGAACGTAATCAGCACGGGAATGGTCATGACATCGTTCCTTTGACAGACTTGAACGTGCTGCAAACAGACCGGTTTCGGGCACGATCTTCGGAGGCCGGCGGCCGGGAAAGGTTATGGCGCGCGCACTCGATGCGTTCAGCGTGATCGTCCGGAATAATCCTCCTGTCCCCGATAAAATTCAGCTGAAGTGCGCGACGCAGCGCCTGGTGTGCCGTTATCGCGGCGTGCGGCATACGCGAAGGGTCGGGCGATGGTCGAGGCGCTGGAAGCACGGTGACGCGGGTGGGCCTCCGCCGGGCCGGCCTGGCCGGGCTGGTGCTGTTGCTGGCGGCGGTCCTGTGGTGGGGCCTGTCGTGGCGTGCGGTGCCGATGACGTTGCAGGGGTATGTCGATGCGGATTTCGTAAGGATCGGTCCGACGCAGGCCGGGCTGCTGACCGGGCTGCATGTGATGCGCGGCGATCAGGTGCGGGCGGGGCAGGCGCTGTTCGACCAGGACGATGTGGCCGAGCGCGCCGCGCGTGACCAGGCAGCGCGCCAGGCCGAGGAAAGCGCGCGCCAGTTGGCAAACCTGCAAGGCCCTGCCCGTGAGACCGAAATCCGCCAGGCGGCGTCGAACCTGGCGGACGCCGAGGCGACGCGTGACCGCGCGCGGGCCGACCTGCGTCGGCTGGAGGTGGCGGCCCCGGTTGGCGCCGCGACGATGCAGGCGCGTGACGCCGCCCGCGCCGCCTGGCGCTCGGCCGAGGCCCGCGTCGCGGGGCTGCGCGCCTCGCTGGACCAGGCACGCGCTCCCAGCGGCCGAACGGAGCAGATCTTCGCCCAGGCGGCGACGGCGGCGGCGGCGCGCGCGGCCCTTGCGATCATGGACTGGCGATTGTCGCAGCGCCATGTCGTGGCGCCCGATACCGGCGTCATCGCCGATATCATGGCCTGGCCGGGCGAAGTGCTGGACGCCGGCACGCCGGTCATCTCGCTCCTGCCGCCGGGTCATATCGTGATCCGCCTGTTCGTGCCGGAGGGCATGCTGGCACGCATTCATCCGGGTGACAGGGTGGGACTGGCTTGTGATGGCTGCCCGTCCGGGCTGGAGGGGTATGTGGATTTTATCGCGCCGCATGCCGAATACACACCGCCGCTGATCTACAGCGACCAGAGCCGGGCCAAGCTGGTCTATATGATCCAGGCGCGGCCGCGCACCGGCCAGGCGGGGATGCTCAATCCGGGCCAGCCGGTGACGGTCAGTCCGCCGTGGGCCACCAGGCGGGGGAAGGTGCGATGAACGGCCCGAAGCCCGAGGATTACGTCATAGACGTCCACGACCTTCGCAAGGATTTTGGGACGCTGCGCGTGGTCGACGGGCTGAGCCTGCGCGTGGCACGGGGCGAGATCTGTGGCTTCCTGGGTGCGAATGGCAGCGGCAAGACCACGACCATTCGCATGCTGTGCGGGCTGCTGGTGCCCGACGCGGGGCATGGAACCTGCCTGGGGCTGGACATCATCCGCGATGCGCCGCGCATCCGCCGGCAAGTCGGCTACATGACGCAGCGCTTCAGCCTGTATGAGGACCTGACGGTGCGGGAGAACCTGGAGCTTGTCGCCGGGATCTATGAACTGTCGGACCCGCGCGGCGCGGTCGACGCCATGCTGGACCGCATGGAACTGCGCGGCCGGGCCAGCCAGTTGGCCGGCCAGTTGTCGGGCGGCTGGAAGCAGCGGCTGGCGCTGACGGCCTGCGTGCTGCACCGGCCGGCGCTGCTGCTGCTGGACGAACCGACGGCGGGGGTGGATGCGCGGGCGCGGCGCGCGTTCTGGGACCTGATCCACGACATGGCCGGCGGCGGGCTGACGGTGCTGGTGTCCACCCATTACATGGATGAGGCGGAACGCTGCGCGCGCGTGGTCTACCTGGCCGGCGGACGCATCGTCGTCCAGGGCAGCGCCGGGGAGTTGCTGGCCCGTGTCGGGCTGGTGACGTTCGAGGGCACGGGCGACGGGGTCGAGGACGCGGTGCGGCGGCTGCGCGAGGCGCCCGGGGTCGAGGCCGCGACCGTCTTCGGCCGGGCGCTGCATGTCGCGGGGATGGACCGCGCGCGGCTGGAGGAGGCCATTCATGCGCAGGGAGGCGGGCTGGCATGGCAGGAGGTGCCGCCCCGGCTGGAGGACGTGTTCATCCATCTGCTGGGGCAGGAGGACGGGTGATGGGCATGCTGTCCGCCCGCCGCCTGCGCGCGCTGCTGCGCAAGGAATGGCTGCAGGTGCGGCGCGACCCGATGACCCTGCGGCTGATCATCGCGCTGCCGGTGATGCAGTTGCTGATCTTCGGCTACGCCATCAATTCCAACCCGCACGACCTGCCGACCGGGGTGCTGATGGCGGAGCCGTCGCGTTACGAGCGCACCATCGTCGCCGCGCTGCGCAATACCGGCTATTACCGGACCCGCCTTGTCCGGTCGGAGGCCGAGGCGGAGGCGGATATCGCGGAAGGGCGGCTGCTGTTCGTCGTCGACTTCCCGCCGGGATTCGACCGCGCGGTGGACCGGGGCGAGGCGCCGTCGGTCCTGGTCGATACCGACGGCACCGACCCGACGGCGGTGGGCTATGCCACCGCCGCGCTGTCCGGCCTGGGCGACGTGCTGGCGCGCGACCTGCCGCCGGCAAGGCGGGGCATGGCGTTGCCGGTGCCATTCCGCTTCGTGGTGCATACCCGCTACAACCCCGAGCAGTTGACCGTGCTGAACGTGGTGCCCGGGCTGATCTGCGTCGTACTGATGATGTCGACGCTGATGCTGACCACGCTGGCCATCACGCGTGAGCGCGAGCGCGGGACGATGGAGAACCTGCTGGCCATGCCGGTGCGCCCGGTCGAGGTCATGCTGGCGAAGATCGCGCCCTATATCGGCATCGGCTACCTGCAGGTGCTGGTGATCCTGCTGATCGCGGTGCTGCTGCTGCACCTGCCGGTGCATGGGTCGATCCTCCTGCTGTTCGGGGTGCTGGGGGTGTTCATCGCCAGCAACCTGGCCTTGGGGATCACCTATTCCACGCTGGCGGCCAACCAGATGCAGGCGCAGCAGATGGCGCAGTTCACCATGCTGCCGTTCATGCTGCTGTCGGGCTTCGTCTTTCCCTTCCAGGGCATGCCGCGCTGGGCGCGCGTGATCGGCGAAGGGATGCCGACGACCCACGCCATGCGCATCGTGCGCGGGGTGCTGCTGAAGGGAAACGGGCTGGCGGAGATCCTGCCCGACCTGTGGCCGATCGTGCTGTTCACGCTCTGCACGGTCGCGGTCGCCGTGCGCTTCTATCGGGAAACGCTGGATTGATGCGCCAGGCCGTCCGGGCGGGGTGCGTCGCGGGTCTCGCCTGGGTGGGGGGCTGCACGGTGGGGCCGGCCTTCCATGCCCCGCGCGCCGAGGTGCCGGCGGCGTGGCATGATGTGTCGGCCCATGATGGTGGTGTCGCGTTGGTGGCGCGGCCCGATCCCGGCTGGTGGCGGATGTTTCACGACCCGGTGCTGGACGCGCTGGTGGCGCGGGCCATGGCGGGCAACCCGGGCTTTCAGGAAAACAGGGCGCGCATTGTCCAGGCGCGGGAGCAGGAGGCCGTCCAGCGCGCCGCGGGCCTGCCGGAGCTGGGGACCTCGGCGCGCTATACGCGCGAGCGGCTGGGCGAGGCGGGGTTGTTCTCGGTGCTGGGGGGCGCGGGCAGCGGCACGGGGCAGCCGGCATTCCTGGGCGGGATCGGCGGCCTGACGCAGGGGACGGACCTGTATCAGGTCGGGTTTGACGCATCGTGGGAACTGGACCTGTTCGGCCGGGTGCGGCGGTCGGTGGAACAGGCACGGGCGCAGGTGGCGGTGCAGACCGCCCGCCAGGGCGATGCGCGGCTGACGCTGCAGGGCGACGTGGTGCGGACCTATCTGCAATGGCGGGCGACCCAGGCGCTGCTGGACTCGGCGGGCGAGGTCGCGGCGGCGCGGGCGCGAACGGTGGCGCTGCGGGCGTTCCAGCGCCGACTGGGGCTGGCAGACGGCACGGATGTCGACCTGGCCGGCGCGGCGCTGGCGCGGGCGCAGGAGCAGGCGGCCGGATTCCAGCGACAGGCGGGACAGGCGCTGAACCGGCTGGCCATCCTGACCGGGCAACCGCCGGGGGCGCTGGATGGCCCGCTTGCCGCACTGCGTCCCCTGCCGGACCCGCCGCCGCGCGTGCCGGTGGTGCTGCCGGCGGCGTTGGCCCGCCTGCGGCCTGATATTCGCGCGGCCGAGGCCGATCTGCACGCCGCCACCGCCGGGGTCGGCGCGGCGGTGGCGCAGCTTTATCCCGACATCACGCTGTCCGGGCAGGTCGGCCAGCGCACGCTGACGCTGGGCAGCCTGGCGGACTGGGGCAACACGTTCTACCAGTTCGGCCCCGCGATTTCCCTGCCGCTGTTCCAGGGCGGGCGGCTGCGGGCCGCGATCCGGCTGGCCCGCGCACAGCAGCAGGAGGCCGCCCTGACCTATCGCCAGCGCGTGCTGGACGCGCTGGGCGAGGTGGAGGATGCCCTGGTCGCATTGCGCACCGACCGCGCGGCGCGGGAGGGCGACCGGGCGGCGGTGGCCAGCATCGACGCCCGGCTGGCCCTGGCCCGAACCCGCTATCGCGACGGGACCGGCGACGCGCTGGCGGTGCTGGATGCACGGGCTGATCTGGGCACCGCGCAGCAGGACGACATCCAGGCGCGGCTGGTGGTGCTGCTGGACGTGGTGGCGCTGTGCAAGGCGACGGGCGGCGGCTGGCCGGAGACCGGGGACTAGCATCCTTTCGTATGGGGGTTTTCAGCGGACATGCATATGATCCTGGCCTATGCCGGGGGCTGGCGGATCTGCCGACCGTGGCAGATCTGTGTCGATGCGCGGGACGATCATCGTGCGCAGGCGGAAACGTTTCTGGCGATGGAGGACGTGTTCGGGCCGCCTCTGCCGGATCATGACGGGCAGGTGGCGGCCATTGCAGACATGCTGCGGCGGCTGACGGATGGGGATGGGCGGGCTGTGCTGCGTGAGGTTGCGAGAGCCTGTTCGTAAAGGCGCGCGACCGCAGCGCGGGGTAAGCGGCATGTCGGCTATCAGAATAAATCGTGGAAAAGCCGACAATAGATCCTATATGCTTTACGCGCGTAAGTTCCGATTTTCACGTAGGCATATAGAAACAAGCATGCAGACTGCGCTCGCGATTCAATTTTCCGATATTATTTTACAGAACCCGTTCATACGTGATCTGTCGTATATCTGGGAGCAAATGGAACTGGATAACTGCTGGTTGGTGGCTGGTTGTTTGGCGCAAACCATATGGAATAACCATTTCGGCTTACCCGTAAATCACGGCATTTCGGATCTGGATATTGTGTATTTCGATGCAGATGATACCTCTGCATTAAGTGAGAAACGAAATGCCGAGCGTATCCGGACAATGTTGTCGCACATACCAGTATGGATAGACGTAAAGAACGAAGCGCGTGTGCATCTTTGGTATAAAGAAAAATTTGGCTATCCGATTTCACCCTATCGCTCTGTAGAAGACGCTATTGATACGTTCCCGACGACCGCCACAGCAATTGGCATCAAGCCGGGAAAACATGGCAGTGAAGTATACGCACCATTCGGTTTGTCAGACCTAATCAATGGCATTGTCAGACCAAATAAACGTCAGATTACGGCTGATATTTATGAGGCGAAAGTGGAGAAATGGCTGAAACACTGGCCCTGTCTGACGATTATTCCCTGGAATGCAGAGTGAACCGCCTCAACTGGTCGATTTCTGGTCATGCTATAGGCGAGCAACATCCACAGAATAATAAACAGCCGCTTTGCCACATGCATCTATCTATTCAGAACGACTGACATGAGGCGTATCCTGTCTGCCTACTCGTATCCTGAAGCAGACAGGCAGACATGGACAAAAAAGTCGAATGTCTGGTATCGGATTGAAATCCATCTGTCTTGTGCCAAGAGACTATCAAGAACCGTTGTTTTGATTCTCGAGCATACATTGGGCTTTGATTTCTGCGCTTTTTGACTGCCACTTCTGAGCAGGAGGCCGATAACGGGCAAATCGTTCCAAAAGCGTATCCGGGTCAACCGTACACACCAGCATTTCCGCATAATCCCGTTTCATGAAGCCGGCTGACACGGTTCGTTCGATCATTTCAAAAAGAGGATCAAAGTAGCCAGCGACATTCAGAAAGCCACATGGCTTCTGGTGAATCCCTAGTTGCGCCCAAGTCCATTGCTCGAAAATTTCCTCCAGTGTTCCCGCGCCACCTGGCAAAGCCACAAATCCTGAAGCTAACTCCGCCATTCGGGTCTTTCGCGTGTGCATATCTGGAACAACCTCTAGGCGTGTCAGGCCGGTATGGGCTATCTCCTTCTCTGCCAACGCTGTCGGCATGATACCCGTCACCTCCCCACCTGCCGCGAGGGCTCCGTCTGCCACTGCACCCATCAGGCCGACATGGCCTCCACCATAGACAAGCCCGATCCCACGTCGGGCTGCAAGTTTCCCGAACGCATAGGCCGCCTCCTTGTAAATAGGAATATCTCCCGGTGCTGAGCCACAAAAGACAGCAAGTTTCATATTGGGATCGATCTTTCGAGCATAAAGTTGCGTTCTGGCAATTGCCTACCGAACCATTTGGAACGTCTCTAACTCCTGCATTTTTCCATGTTCTGCGCAATCGGGGATGCTCCTGCGGAAGATATCGTGTCTGCTTTATGGACACGTTAAAAGACAAATCGGCAGGTCGCGTGTGTAGGCGAAAGACGACACGCCCCCTGCGCACTCCCGTTCAAGTAGCCCTGCAGGGGATAATAAGCGCGCAGCCCCGACGTGAAACTCCCTTCCTTTCACGCCGGGCATGACGGATGATCTGTCCGCCGCCATGCGGGCCGAGAGCGCCCATGACCGCGGCGACCGCGATATCGGGCCAGCATGAGCAGGCCATGACGATACCTCGACAAGGTGTTTAGTCTCGGGTTTGATCGCGCAGCAGTTTCCTCTACATGGTCACAACACACCGATTGTCGGAAACGGTGCCGCATTCTCCAGCATGATCCGACGTTCATGCGCGGTGACCGTCTGGTTCGCGCCGTCGACAAGAACGTCATCACGCTCGACGATAATCTCATCGCTGAGGACGATGCCAGCCTTAATGATCGTCACACCGCGCCATGAGGTATGGCCCGGCCGTAGATGAAACTCCTTCTGATGACCATCTTTCAGAAGGGTGATTGTTCCCGGATCGTTCTCGGAATAGAAACCCTCCGCCGATCCGGCTCTTGATAAGGTCATTGCGCCTGTGGTGACGTCATAGCCGGTCAC
This sequence comes from Gluconacetobacter aggeris, assembly GCF_014174395.1. Taxonomy (GTDB): domain Bacteria; phylum Pseudomonadota; class Alphaproteobacteria; order Acetobacterales; family Acetobacteraceae; genus Gluconacetobacter; species Gluconacetobacter aggeris. The sequence goes on along the minus strand of NZ_JABEQD010000002.1, from coordinate 220,336 downwards.
AATGACGTCCTGCGAGCCACCCGCCCCCCCGAATTCCCAGGCAGGCAGATGGCTCTCGTGCCAATGACTGCCGCTTTTCAGACCGCCAAGCGGTCTGCCCCATACAGCTTGGTTGAACAATAACCCACTGGCATCGCGATCGGACTCGCATGCAACCTTGGTCGCATTAAAGATGCAGAAGCGATCGCCACCCGGTGTCATCGAGATATGGTGCCGGGCGATCGGTCGCCCATCGTACCGCGCCTGCATATCGAACTCGATGCCGTGGGTGGTCGACTTGGTCACCCGGTAATCGGCAGTGCCGCCATTGCGCCAAACGAACTCCTGATAACCAGGGGCCGTTACGGAACGCTGGATCGAGAAAGCGTTGCTGAACAAGTCTCCTGATTTCAGGCTCGGTTCGAATGAAGGGTCCGGCGTCGCAAGAGCGTCGCTGCACCACAGGACGGCGCTGCATAAGCAGGCGAGGCTTCCTGAGGAAAGTTGCAACAGCCGATAATGCGCATGCGTCGGCAAAAGGCACCTCTTCATGCGCTTTTTCCTCGCGGGACTGACACCTTGCGCGCCTTTGGTGGGAACCAGCTTCATCATGGATGACTGCACACACCGCCGATTGGCCGGTGCGTCGCAACGAATGCGCCGATCGACACCTTGTAGGGCCGCAGGAGTCCGTTGGCATAATTGGCCTGTTCCACGCGGAAAGCCATGCTGTTGGCTGGTTTTGTGCGCGGTGTCGTGACACTTGAGCGGGCAGTGGAGAAATATAATGTCTGCCCATCCGGCGATAGACCGGTCGCGACCTCGTTGCCGGTACTGTTGATCGGGGCACCAAAATGCAACGGCGTACACCAGCCGGTTGTGGTGCGGAACGCGATGAACAGATCCTTCGCGCCCAGCGTGCCCGCACGGTTGCTGGCGAAGACGATGAAGCTCTCGTCCGGCGCGATGGTCGGATCCATGTCGTGGGTCGTTTTATCCGCGCCAGGGATGACGATAGGCGACGGCGTTGCAAACCCATGACCGGCTGGCGAGGCGCGATAGATCGCCGTTCCGGTTGTGCCCATCTTCATGAAATACAGGACGCCGGTTCGGGTAAAGCTCGGGTAAAGGTCATTGTCGGTCGCCGAAGCTGGCTCGGGCAGGGCCGGCGCGGTCAGGCCGGCCTTGAAATCGTAGCGATACAAGCGATAGCCCGCCCCGGTGGCGGGACGGATCGAGGCGAACACGATCGACGTGCCGTCAGGGGACACGGCCGGGTCGGTGTCCTTGTCCACGCCGGAGAACGGCGCGACTTGTGGGGCGGACCATATGCCGTGCTGTTGCGTCGCCGCGAAAATGGTCAAGCCATCCCATGTCGGCTGGCTTTTGGAGACGTAGACGGTGTTGCCATCCGGCGTGAATGCGGCGTTCAGAGTAAAGCCCGGATCGCTGGAGAACGGCTGAAAGACGCCGAACCCGGCGGGGGAAACCGGAGGAACCTCCTCGGCGAGCGCAGTCTGTGTCATGCCCACGAGAAGAGTCAGTCCGAGGCCCCATCGTCCGGACAAAGAAGGGCGTGCCATTGACGTTGCCAGTCTCCTTGGAGGGCGTTGACGCGATATCGCCGCCGCCGTAACGTTTCTGGAGGCGACGGTATCCACGAACTGTCCGCTCTCAAACATGAATCATAATAAAATTGCAGAAAGGTAATGTGCGGTAACTCCTGCATGGCGATTGCCGCAATATGCCTGATGCAGATTGGCGACTCTCGTTGAGACGGTATCTTATGGCTCCTGCGAACCGGATTTTCCTGGCAATTACCTGCGCGACCGTGCCGGTTTTCCTCTGTGCCGCTGCGCCGCCGCCCGATGGGGCGCCCGTCACGTCAGCGCATGGAGCACCCGGCTGCGCCGGCCTTGCGCCCCATGCGTGCATCGGCATCGCACTTGAGGCTATGGGGGGTGCGAACCGCCTGGCCGGAGTGCGAACGGCGCGATATGCGATCATCGGCCATCGTGAGGAAGCGGAACAATCCTATCGTCAGGCGCCATTCCAGATCGAATATGGTCGGGAGACCCGAATCGTCGACTATCGGCATGGTGCGGTCGATCGCGTGCATGAGTCCATTTTCCCCTCGACCGCACCGGACGAAAATATCAACAAAACCCATGTCGTGGTGTCGGCAGCCGGCGCGGTCATGAAAACGCCAGGCGGTGACAGGCCGGCCGCCAGGCAAACGCGCGAACAAGGTGACGATATCCTGCATGACGAGCCCATGATGGTGCTGCAGGCCGCAGCAAAGGCGCCCGATCTGCGCTACGCCGCGCCCGAATGGCTGCACGCGGCACCGCATACGGTGGTGACATTCACGGATCACGGGCAGACGGTTCGTCTCGTCCTGAATGCCGGAAGCCATCTGCCCGACGCGATCGAGCGGACCCGGACGTTCGAAGATTTCTGGAACGTCTGGGGCGACGTCGATCAGCGCATCTATCTCGACAGCTGGCAGGATGTCGGCGGCGTGCTTTTCCCGGCCAGCCGGGTCGATCAGCGCAACGGCTTGGAGACTGCTCACGAGCAATATCTGGACGTGCGATTCGATCCGGCCCTGGCAAGCGACGCCTTCTCCGTCGATTCAGCGGCGGCGGCCGAGAGCCTGCGGTCGCCGGGATGGGAACGGCCGTTCCCACCACAGGCACAAACGATCGTTCCCGGGGTCTGGCTGTTCCAGGGGGCATGGAATGTCAGCGTGATCGAACAGGATGATGGCTTGATTCTGCTCGAAGCGCCGATTTCCGCGTCCTATACGGCACAAGCGCTAGATGCTGCCGCGCACCTTGTGCCGGGCAAGCCAATCAAGGCCGTGATCTCGACGACGGATTCCTGGCCGCATGTCGCGGGACTGCGGGAAGCCGTGGCGCGGGGTATTCCGGTTTATCAGCTCGATCTGAACCGTCCGTTGCTGGACCGATTGATCGCTGCTCCCCATATCCTGCGACCCGACGACCTTGCCCGTCATCCCCGGCCGCCGCAATGGCATATGGTGAATCAGGTGCTTGCGATCCCCAGCCGTCACAATCCGATCATGCTGATCCCGATCTGCGGGCCCTCGACCGAGCGACAATACATGGTTTACTGGCCCGATGCGAAACTCCTCTACGCGAGCGACACGCTGGTACTGAACCCGGACAATTCGTTGTATAATCCTGAACTGATGCATGAAGTGGAAACAGCGGTTGCGCGGGCGCATATCGCGCCGCAGACTGTCTACGCGATGCATCAGGCACCAATGCCGTGGGGTAGAGCGATAGGGATGGTGCCGTAAGATTGGGCGTCCGCTGTCGGGAAGGCATGTGCTTGCATCTGTCGTCTGGAAAGTAGGCGGAAGCGGCCATGTCGGGCGACGCGTAATCGCTAAAGTGAGGGACATCGTGGGCGGGAGGAAAGGGCGCGTTGCCCCTTCCTCCGGTTTTGGGGGAATGTGTCGGGACATGCGCGCCGAGGTCTCCCGGCGTGCATTTTTGCCCGGCGTTCAGGCGTGGGCCTGTTCCAGCCAGTGGCGGACATGGTCCAGATCGTTGACGATGGCCAGGGCCTTTTCGTGGATGTCCTCAGTGGGGGCCAGGAGATCGGGCACCACGATGACGGGGATGCCGGCGGCGTGGGCGGCGCGGGCGCCGTTGTGGGAATCTTCCAATGCCAGGCAGGCTTCGGGGGCGATTCCGATTTTTTCCGCGGCCGTCAAATAGGGTTCGGGATTCGGCTTGCCGCGTGTGACGTCGTCGCGGGTCACGATGGCGTCGAAGCGGGTCAGGAGCCCGACCAGTTCCAGATGATGGTCGGTACGGTAGCGGCTGGACGAGGTGGCGATTGCGCGCGGCAGGGCCAGCCGGTCGAGCAGGTCCAGCAGGGGGATGACGCCCTTTTTCAGCACCAGGCGGTCGCTGTCGACATAGCGGCGGAGATGCTCTTCCTGCAGCGCGAAGAAGCGTTCCAGCGGGAAATCGGTGCCGTACGTGTCGTGCACCATCTGGCGGCAGGTATCGGCGGGCATGCCGATCATGCCGCGGCAGAAGGCGAGCGGGACGTCGTAACCCAGGTCGGTCCCGGCTTCGGCCAGTGCGTCCATCGCCAGGGTTTCGCTGTCCAGAAGCAGGCCGTCCATGTCGAAGATCACGCCCTTGACGGCCTGGAAGGCGGATGGGCTCAGGTGGGTGGGGATCGGATATCCCGTCATGCGTTTTTCTCTCGCTGCTGTTTCTTTCGGCGCATTATCGTCCGTTGGCACTGCGCGGTGCAACCCGGTATGGGGGTTTTTCGTAAACATCGTTGATTTAAAAATGAAATTTCATGGATATTCGCATCGTGGCGATGCGGGGCCGGGATGGTGAGTGCCATTTTCCGGTGTGTCTGTGTCGCCGGGAAGGGGTGCGGTGGCGAGGGTGGAGGCTTTTGCCGTTCGCGACTATCATCGGCCGGGGAGGGGCGGTCTTGTGGGCCGATACCCTGCCGGTTTCCCCTTTTTCGGTGTGCCGATCCGTTCGGTGCGCCGGTCCGTCCTGTTCGAGAGCGATCCTGTCTTGCCCGTGTCCCGGCCCCCGGTTTCTTCCCTGCGTGTCGCCGCTTCCGCCTCCGCGCCGTCCCGGCGGGAGGCCCGGCGGAGCGAGACCCATGCCGCGCTGATCGAAGGTGCGATGCGCCTGCTGTCCACCCAGGGGTTCGACACCACCACGGTCGATGAGATCGCGGCCAGCGCCGGCATTTCGCGCCGGACGCTGTTCCGGTATTTTCCGACCAAGGCGGATATCGTGACCGCCTGGGCGCAGAACATGACCGATGTGCTGACCGCCAGCGTCGAATCCTGCCCGGCGGATTTCACGCCGCAGGATATTATCCGCATGGCGCTGGAAGCCGTGGTGCCGCAGATGGCGAAGAACCGGGCCGAGGCATACGCCTTCGTCTGCTTGATCGAGCGGACGCCGGCGCTGCTGTCGGTCAGCCTGCGGAAATATGCGCGGTGGGAGGATGCGCTGGCCGCCGCCTTGGCCAGCCGGTTGCCGCCGTCGCCCGATCAGGCGCTGGCGGCGCGTGTGGCCGCGCGATCGGGGATCGCGGCCTTTCGCACCGCGCTGGATGAGTGGATCAGGCTCAAGGGGCGCCCGGCGCTGGTGCCGATCCTGCACAAGGTGCTGGCGTTGCAGGCGGGGCTTCTGGCCCCGCCTGGCTAGTCGCTAATCCAGCCGCACGGATGGACGCACGAACGCATCGATCCGGTCGGCCAGGATGGACATCAGGCCGCGGAACAGGCCGTACAGTTCCACCTGGTGCTGGCGGTAGAGCATCAGATGGCCGAGCCGTGCGGTGAGGCCGTTGAGGAAGCCGCCGCCGAAGACGGTGCCGCCGGGCAGGGTGCCCCAGCCATTGTAATTGCCCAGCGCCACGATGGCGCCCTTGTTGTGGAAGACGCAGTTGGGAACGGCACTTCCGTTGCGCAGCCAGGCCGGCAGGTGGCGGGCGAGATGGTGGGCCTGCTGGCGGGCCACCTGGGCCGTGGGCGGCAGGGGATCTTCGGAGATGAACGAGCAGTCGCCCATGGCGAAGATATGCTCGTCATCCTGCGATTGCAGGTTGGGGTGGACCAGGATCTGGCCCGAGCGGCTGAGGGAGAGCCCGTCGAAGGCCGACGTGACGTCCGGCGCCTTTACGCCGGCGGCCCAGACGCGCAGCGTGGCGGGGATGCGCGTGCCGTCCTTCAGGCTCAGCCCTTCGGCATCGGCGCCGGAGACCATGGCGGAGGTGCGGACCGAGACGCCGATGCGCTCGAGCTGGCGCTGGGCTGCGGTGGACACGGCTTCGGGGAACGCGGGGAGAATGCGGGGACCGGCTTCGAGCAGCGTGATCTTGAGCTGCGGGGGCGCCGCGCCGAAGGAATGCAGGGCGACCAGGTCCAGCGCCTTGTGCAGTTCGGCCGCGAGCTGCGTGCCGGTCGCGCCGCCGCCGACAATGGCGATGTCGAGCGGCTTGTCGGCCGCGTAGGCGCGCAGCAGTTCCATGCGGAATTTTTCGTTGAAGCTGTTGGCTTCGACCAGATTGTCGATGAACAGGCAATGTTCCGCCACGCCCCGCGTGCCGAAATCATTGGCGCGGCTGCCGATGGCCAGCACCAGTGCGGCATATTCGACCGTACGGCTTTCCAGCACCACCTCGCCCTCGGCGGAGCGGAACGGGCCGAGGATGGCGCGCTTGTTCGCGCGGTCCAGCGCCACGATCTCGCCGGGCCAGAATTCGAAATGGCGGCTGCTGGCCTGCGCCATGAAGCTGATGCGGTCATTCTCGTTCTGGGCCGTGCCGGCCGCGAAACAATGCAGCATGGGCTTCCAGACATGGGAGAAGCTCTTGTCGATCAGCGTGATCCGGGCCTGACCCTGCCGGCCCAGCGTGTCGCCCAGCCGGGTGGCCAGAGCCAGCCCCGCGACGCCGCCCCCTACGATGAGAATTTCCGGTTTTGTCGCCATCGCGTCTTCAGGGTCCATCTGCAAGGGGTTGCCACGGGTGGTCCGGCGGCCTGCCGGGTTGGTAGGGGCGCCGTATCCGGCACCCCCCGTGATTTAGAACCAGACCGAAGCACAGGAAACGCGCGCCGGATCGCCACCGGCGCGCATGTCCGGTCTGGTTCTCAGAAGAAGCCGAGCTTCTTTTCACTATAGCTGACCAGGAGATTCTTGGTCTGCTGATAATGTTCGAGCACCATCTTGTGCGTTTCACGACCGATCCCCGACTTCTTGTAGCCGCCGAAGGCGGCGTGAGCCGGATAGACGTGATAGCAGTTGATCCACACACGTCCAGCTTCCATGCCGCGTCCCATACGGTAGCAGGTATTCGCGTTGCGGGACCAGACGCCCGAACCGAGGCCGAATTCGGTATCGTTGGCGATGGCGAGGGCCTCTTCCTCGGTGCGGAAGGTCGTGACGGCCAGCACCGGGCCGAAGATCTCTTCCTGGAAGATCCGCATCTTGTTGTTGCCCTTGAAGACGGTGGGCTGGACGTAGAAGCCTTCCTTGAGCACGGCACCGAGATCCGGCTTGCCGCCGCCGGTCAGGAGCTGTGCGCCCTCGTTCCTGCCGATGTCGATATAGTCCAGGATCTTCTGCTGCTGCATCAGCGAGTTCTGGGCGCCCATCATGGTGGTGGGGTCCAGCGGGTTGCCCTGCTTGATCGCCTTCACGCGGGGAAGGGCGCGCTCGATGAAACGTTCGTAGATCGATTCGTGCACCAGCGCGCGGCTGGGGCAGGAGCAGATCTGGCCCTGGTTCAGCGCGAACAGGGCGAAGCCTTCGATGGCCTTGTCCAGATAATCGTCGTCATGGTCCATGACGTCGGCGAAGAAGATGTTCGGCGACTTGCCGCCCAGTTCCAGCGTCGCCGGGATCAGGTGCTCGGCGGCCGCGTGGGCGATCATCTTGCCGGTGGGGGTGGAACCGGTGAAGGCGATCTTGGCGATGCGGTCGCTGTTGGACAGCGCGGCGCCGACATCGCGGCCCAGGCCGTTGACGATGTTGAGCGTGCCGGGCGGGAACAGGTCGCCGATCAGTTCCATCAGCACCAGGATGCTGGCGGGGGTGGTCTCGGCGGGTTTCATGACCACGCAATTGCCGGCGGCCAGCGCGGGGGCCAGCTTCCACGAGCCCATCAGCAGCGGGAAGTTCCAGGGGATGATCTGGCCGACCACGCCCAGCGGCTCGTGGAAATGATAGGCGATGGTGGTGTCGGTGATCTCGCTCAGCGCGCCTTCCTGGGCGCGGATACAGCCGGCGAAATAGCGGAAATGATCGATCGCCAGCGGGATGTCGGCGTTCAGCGTCTCGCGGATCGGCTTGCCGTTATCCCAGGTTTCGGCGCGGGCCAGCAGGTCGAGATTCTGCTCCATCCGGTCGGCGGCCTTGAGCAGGATCAGCGAGCGGTCGGCGGGGGAGGTGTGGGCCCAGCTCTTGAACGCCTTGTGGGCGGCATCCAGCGCCAGCTCGATATCCTCGGCGGTGGATTGCGGGACCTCGCACAGCACGCTTCCGTCGACGGGGGTGATGTTGGACATGTAGGCGCCCTTGACCGGGGCCACCCACTCTCCACCGATATAATTCTCGTAGCGTGCCTTGAACGGCGGCTGTTCGTTGACAGACATTGCGGACACTCCTTGGACTGCGACGGCCCTATCCGACAGGCGGCCGGAAACGGAGCCGGACATCAAACAGGACCGGGTTGGTCCGTGTTGCTGTATTCCGTGTTATATAGATGGGAGGACGCCCGGCAATCGGGAGCGCGGTCACATCCTTGTGAAAAATGGCACTGAGTGTCATAATAATATCGTGTAAAAATGTTATATAACAATATGTTGAATATGTATTTTTGGGATGATTCGCACGAGTTGTGTTCGCGCGCGGTCCGGTGGATGGGGGCGTGAGCGGACAGGTGGGCTGGTGAGCGAGAGTGCCGCGAAGCGGCACGGCCGTCGTGTGTTTCCGAGCACCGAAGCGGAGCGGCCTTGACGGCCGTGAGCATCGGAGCAGAGGAAGCGCGCGTCGGATCGCCACCAGCGCGCCTGTCCGCTCACGCCCCGCCGAGTGCGCCGGTGCCGAAGGCGAGCCCGGCGGCGGCGATCAATGTCGCGTAATAGGCGTCGGAGCGGCTGATATCGGCGTCCAGCAGGCCGTTCTGCGCCAGTTGCGTCTGGGTGATCGAGCCGGTGCCGCTGCGATAGGCGGTCAGGGCGGCGTCGAAGCTGGTCCGGGCGGCCGTGCGCAGCGTGGTTGCGGCGGCGTAGGCGTTCAGGCCGGTGCGCAGGGCGTTTTCCGCCGCCACGACCTGCTGGATGGCGTCGTTGACCGTTTCGCGCAGCGTGGCCTCGGCGCTGTCCGACTGGTCCTGCGCCTGTTTGACCACCGCCGCGCGCAGGCCGCCATCGAAGATCGGCACGCTGATGCCGCCGAGCACCAGGCTGCTGAAACGGTTGGCCGACAGGTTCAGCGTCGGCGCGGAATCGCTGCCGATGCCGGGCACCGAGGTGAGGCTCATGCGGCCGGTGGCGTAGGAGACGTTGCCGGTCATGAAGATGCTGGGCAGGAATGCGTCGCGTGCCGCGCTGACGCGGCTGTGGGCCGCGCGCGCTGCCGCATAGGCCGCCAGTACGTCGGGGCGGCGGGCCACCGCGCGCCTGACCATGTCCTCGCTCAGCCGGGCGTCGTCCTGGGTCAGGGGGCGGCCCGACACGTCTTCCAGCCCGATGCGGGTTTCGGCGGAGACGCCCGTGGCGGCCAGCAGGGTCAGATAGGTGTTTTCGTCATCGCCTTCGGCCTGGACCAGGCGGAGGACGACTTGCGCCGTGGCCTGCCGTGCCTGCGTGACATCGACGATCGTGCCCTGGCCCTGGTGCAGCCGGGCCTCGGCCGCCGCCTGGACGCGGCGCGCATTATCCAGGGCGGTGTGCAGCAATCGTGCGCGGGCGGTGGCGGCGGCGTGGGTGTAGAAGGCGGTGGTGACGGCATAGATCACCTTCTGATGTGCCGCCGTGAACAGGATATTGGTGGCGATCTGGGCCTGGCGCGCGGCCGCGATGGTGGCCGCGCGCCGGCCGAAATCGAACAGCAGCCATTCCAGGCCCAGCGTCTGCACCTCGCCGGCGCCGGAATTGCGGGTGCCGGGGCCGTTGCCCAGCGGCAGCGTGCCGTCGCCGCCGGTGTCCAGCGATGCATCGGATGTCTGGCCGTGGCTGTGCGACCAGCCGCCGACCACGGTGGCCGTCAGGTGCGGCAGGTAGGTGCTGCGGGCGATGCCGACCGCCAGCGCCGCGTCGCGCGCGGTGTTCCAGGCGCGGCGGGTCTGGGGGTTGGCGGATTGCGCAGCGTCGATGAGGTCCGCCAGCGTGTAGGGATGTGCCGTTTGTGCCGGCAGGGTGGGGGAGGCGCCGCGCGTTACCACCGCCGGGTCGGCGGGCAGGGTGTATCCGGGCGGCAGCGTCAGGCCGCGCTGTCCGTGGCCGGGCGGCACGATGGTGCCCGCCGCCGTCACGTCCGGGGTCCAGGGCCGGTCGGGACGCGGTGGAGCGGTGGCCAGTTCGGCGGTGGCGCATCCGGCGAGCAGCAGCGTGGTGGCGGCTAATATGGGCAGGGACGCGCGGCGCCTGCGGGGCGGCGTGCCGGCAGTCTTGAAGCGGCCTTTCATGATGCCAGCGCCTCCAGGGCTGCGATGCGGGCGCCGGGGTCGGCTGCCGTGCCGTCGAGCATGTCGGCGCCAAGGCGGCCGGCGTCGGCGAAGCCGGCCTGGAAGGCGGTGATCCGGTCCATTTCCGCGCGTATGTGGATGGGTTCGGCCAGGGCGTATTCCACCTGCCGTTCGCCCTGCGAGACGGCGGATTGCAGGGCGGCGACGCAGGTGGCCTGCTCCTGCCTGGTGGTGGCCGCGCGCTGGCGGCGCAGCAGGGCCGCGACCGCGCGCAGGCGCTGGGCGATGCCGTCATAGGCGCTGGTGGGCCAGAAGCTGGTGAACATGGCGTAGGTGATGGCGTTGCCCAGCATGATGCCCACGATGCGGTCGCGGGCTGTCGCCATGTCGCTGGTGGGGCCGTAGCCCTTGAGGTCGGTCAGGTAGAAGGCCAGCCCGATCTGGAGCCCGGCATAGGCGATCCGCTCGTCGCCGGTCTTGACCCATGCTGCCAGCAGCGAGACCGCGAAGACCAGGACCAGGAAGCCGGTGATGTCCTGGAGATGCGGCTGGACGAAGATGATGGCGGCGATGCCGATGGCGCCGCCGATCAGCGCGCCGCTGATCCGCAGCGTCAGCTTCGCGATCATTTCGCCCATCGTCGGCAGGGCGACGATGAAGCAGGTGATGATGCAGGTATGGATGCCCGGCCAGTCGATCATCCGGAACAGGAGATAGCTGGTCATGACGGCGGCGGTGCCTTTTACCGCGAAGCGGACATGGACGGGGTTGGTGAAGGCATCGGGGGCGAAGAAGCCGCCTTTCCTTTTCGCCGGCGCGTCCTGCCGTCCGGGTATCGGGTCGGGGGTGGTGAAGACCGCCAGCAATGCGGCGATGGCCGCGCAGGCCGGCCGGTCGGGCGGTGTGGCGGGGGCGGCGATGGCGGTCGGGTAGTCGCCGTCGGCGAAGATGGCGGCCATTTCCTCCAGCGTGTCGATCAGTGCCTGGGGCAGTGCCTGGTGCCGCGCCTGGGGCGGTGTGTCGTGCTGGTGCGCGGCCTCGGACTCCGCCAGGGCCAGTACCGCGACGGCGCAATCGGCCGCCTGGCGCAGGCAGGTGAGGTCGGCCGGGCGCCACAGCCGTTCCAGGGTAGCCATGCGCAGGGCCTTCGTCATGCCGGCGGAGCCTTCGCGCAGGAGGCCGGTGGCGTGCGCGCGGGCCCCGGCGTCGGTGCCGCGCAGCAGGGCGGCGCTGAGGCGCAGGCGGGCGGCGATGTCGTCGGTCAGTACCCGGCGCGGCGAGGGGCAGATCAGCAGGCCCAGCACCAGCATGACCGCGCCGGGAACGGCCAGGAACAGATCGGTATAGAGCAGCGCGCGGGTGACGATTTCGCCGATCGGGGCCTGATCGATGGCGACCAGCCCGTAGACCACGATCAGCCCCAGCATATAGGCCACCGGCTTCAGCTTGCTGGCCGAGCCGAGGAAGAAGAAGCCGAAGGACAGCAGGGTGATGACCAGCACCAGCGCCACCGGGTGGTCCAGCGTCAGCGCGACCAGCCCGTAGATCAGCACCAGCAGGATGACGATCAGCAGATTGACCGCCACGCCGGCTACGGCGTTGGTCACGCGGTCCTTCTGCCAGAGTGCCAGGGTGACCAGGGCCGGCACCGCCAGATCGGGCACCTGCCAGATTTCGCCCACCAGCACCGTGGTCGTGCAGCCGGCCGCCATGCGCAGCGCGTGACCCAGCCGGCCGGGCGTGGGGTCGCGCACCAGGCGCCACAGCCGGGGCGGCGTGAGGGGGGCGTCGGCCATGCCGGGGTCAGGGACAGGCGGCGCCATGCCGGATCTCGACCGTGGCTGTGGCACCCATCCGCAGCAGGGTGGGGGCGGCTCCTTGCAGATGCACCCGCACCGGGAAGCGCTGGGCGACATGCACCCAGTCCATCTGGCGCGGCACCAGGGGCAGCGTGCGTGCCGGGCCGGCCGAATCCGCCGACAGCACGCCCCAGCCGATGCTCTCCACCCGACCCTGGATCGGGGTGCGGCGGTCGATCATCGAATAGATCGTCGCGCAGTCGCCGGGGTGGACGGCCGGGAGGGTGATTTCGCGCAGGTTGGCGACGGCGTACCATGCCTCGTCGGCGATCAGGGTGAACAGGACCTGTGAGGGGGCCAGAACCTCGCCTGCCTTTACCCGCAGGCTGGTGACGTAGCCGTCGGTCGGGGCTGTCACCGCCGTCTGGCGCAGTTCGTAGCGGGCGCGGTCGAGGGCCGCCTGGCTGGCGGCCTGCGCGGCCGTTGCGCTGGCCAGGTCGCCGATTGCGGCCTCGGAAGCCGCCGATTGCTGGCGGGCCTGGGCCAGTGAGATCTCGGCATCGTTCCGCGCCACGCGTGCCTGGTCGTATTGCTGCCACGGGACGTAGGAGCGGCTGGCCAGCGGTTCCAATCGTGTGACGGTGCGGCCGGCCAGGTCGCGGTTGGTCTGTGCCCGCGTGACCTGGTCGCGGGCGGTGGCGGCCTGGGCGGTGCGGACGGCCAGCAGGCGGCGCTGGTTGGCCAGTTCCGCCGTGGCCAGTGCGAGATTGGCTTCGGCCTGCCGCACTGTCAGCGCGTAGGGTTCCGGGTCGATGCGGTAGAGCAGGTCGCCCTTGTGGACATGCTGGTTCTCGCGCACCGGCAGGTCCACCAGCCGGCCGCCGACGACCGAGGCGACATGGACCAGTTCGGCATCGATGGTGGCGCTGTCGGTCGAGGGGTAGGCATCGTCCCAATGGGCGACAGAGAGCCCGGCCAGGATGGCCGCGCCGATGCAGGCCAGGGCAATCAGGATGCCGATACGGCTTCTGCCGCCCATGCGTATCCGCTCCATGCTCAGGGCCCGAATGCCAGCGCCCACAGGGCGAGGGCGGCCAGCGTGCCGAGGGCGACATAGGTGAACAGGCGGAAGCTGAGCAGGGCGTCGATCCCGGTTTGCAGGAACACCACGCGCAGCCCCACGGCCACGGCGATGCCCGTGAGTGCGCACAGCATCCAGGCCGGGAAATAGGCGCCGACGATGGGATAGGAGGGCGCGCCGCGCAGGGCGCAGCCGTTCAGGGCGAGGAGCGGGAGGAGGGTTCTTCTTTTTCTGAAGAAAAAGAAGCAAAAAGACTTTTGTCTCATTGGCCTCCATGCGGGCTGGCAGGGTTTTGCTGAAGAGGTCCAGACGTTTTCTGGTTCTTTTTTCGAAAAAAGGACAGGAAGAGGCTTTCCGGTATCCATCTCACCATCACCAGCCGGTCATGGCACGTTAAAGTTAAAGGCTGCTTGAAAATTTAGTCTCTCAGGCGCGCAGCAGGGGCGCCAGCAATCCGGCCAGCCAGTCGGCGAAGACGCGCACGCGGCGTGCGGCGTGTCGGCGGTGGGGATACAGCAGGGTGAGCTTCATGGGCTCGGCGCGCCAGTCGGGCAGCAGGTCGACCAGCGCGCCGGAGCGCAGATGGTCCTGCACGTCGTAGGCGGGGACCTGGATCATGCCCAGGCCGGCCAGGCAGCAGGCGATCAGGGCTTCGGCGCTGTTGACGGTGACTTGGCCGGGCAGGGGGAGCGTGCGGATTGTACCGTCCTGGACCCATTCCCAAGGCTCGACGCGCCCGGTGGCGGGGGATGCGTAGCGGACGGCCAGGTGGTTGGGCAGGTCGTCCGGCTGGTGCGGCGTGCCTTGGCGGGCCAGATAGGCCGGGCTGGCCACGTTGAGCAGGCGGAATTCGCCCATGTGGCGGGCGATCAGCGTGGAATCATGCACCGGGCCGACGCGCAGCGCGCAGTCGGTTCCGTCCTCGATCAGGTTCACGGCGCGGTCGGTCACGCCCAGTTCGATGCTGATGCCGGGGTGGCGGGCCAGGAAGTCGGGCAGGGCGGGGGCGACGACCAGCCGGCCGATGCGGCCGGGCATGTCCACCCGCAGCACGCCGTGCGGGCCGCCGGGTTCACGGCGGAACTGGCCTTCCGCTTCCTCCACATCCGCCACCAGGCGGAGGCATTGTTCGTAGAAGGCCGCGCCGTCCGGGGTGGGGGCGACGCGGCGGGTGGTGCGGGCCAGCAGGCGGGTGCCCAGCCTGGCCTCCAGATCCTGGATCGCGGTCGAGACCGTGGAGCGCGGCAGGTCCAGCGTGGCGGCGGCCCGGGTGAAGCTGGCGCTTTCGACCACGCGGGCGAAGATGCGGAACAGGTCGATGCGGTCCATTATCTGCCTCGGAACCTTCCCGGCATGGGGATGTTTGTTCGGATTCTACGACATGTGTTGTTCGGAAACGCAAATTTATCCGCGTTTTTGGGATGATATCGTGCGCTGGATGATCTTCCGCATCCGGCGGGGGAGGCACGGGAGGGAGCCATCGAGATGGCCGATCACAGCGTTCGTGGAAAGACGGTCCTGATTGCCGGCGGGGCGAAGAATCTGGGCGGGCTGATCGCGCGGGACCTGGCGGCGGCCGGGGCGCGCGCGATCGCGATCCATTACAACAGCGATTCCTCGCGGCCCGAGGCTGAGAAGACCCTGGCCGACATTCGCGCGGCGGGGGCCGAGGCGGTGGCCTTTCAGGCCGATCTGACCCGTGCCGGTGCCTGTGGCGCGCTGTTCGCGGACACGGTGGGGGCGATCGGCCGGCCGGATATCGCGATCAATACCGTGGGAAAGGTGCTGAAGAAGCCGATCGTGGAAACCACGGAGGCGGAATTCGACGCGATGACGGCGATCAATTCCAAGGCGGCCTATTTCTTCATCAAGGAGGCCGGGCTTTACCTGAAGGATAACGGCAAGCTGGTGACGCTCGTGACCTCGCTGCTGGGGGCCTATACGCCGTTCTATTCGACCTATGCCGGGGCCAAGGCGCCGGTGGAGCATTATACCCGCGCGGCCTCGAAGGAGTTTGGAGCGCGGGGGATTTCGGTCAACGCGGTAGGGCCCGGACCGATGGATACCCCGTTCTTCTATGGGCAGGAGGCGCCGGAGGCCGTGGCCTATCACAGGCAGGCGGCGGCGCTGTCGGCCTTCAGCCCCACCGGCCTGACGGAGATCGGGGATGTGGCGCCCTTCATCCGCTTCCTGGTGTCGGAAGGTTGGTGGATCACCGGGCAGACCATCCTGATCAATGGGGGGTACACGACCAAATAGTCGCGCCGGTCGCCCGGTCGTTCCCCCTGCGATCCGGCTTTGCGCCGGCATGGGCCGTGTCTATGGTGAGGGCCAGGGCGGCGCGGCATGGCGCCGCCCCTGTTGGTTTCGGGGGGACGGTTCTTGGGTCTGAAGCAGCGCCATATTCTGTTCATGGCATTGGGCGGGTCGGTGGGGGCCGGGTTGTTCCTCGGCTCCGGCGGGGCGATCCAGCAGGCGGGGACGTCGGTGCTGCTGGCCTACGTGCTGTGCGGAAGCGTCGTGTTCCTGATCGGCCGGGCGGCGGCGGAACTGGCGCTGTCGGACCCGGAAGGGCGGACGCTGAATGCGTTCGTCGGGCGGTATCTGGGCGCGCGCATGGAATTCCTGGTCGGCTGGAGCTACTGGCTGATCTGGACGCTGGTGTGCATTTCCGAGATCACCGCCGCCGGGATCTTCGTGCGCCACTGGATTCCGGAGGTGCCGCAATGGGCGGTTGCCGCCGTGCTGGGGGGCGTGCTGCTGGCCGTGGGATCGCGTGCGGTGGCGACTTTCGGCGAGATGGAATTCTGGCTGGCGCTCATCAAGATATGGGCCATCGTCGCGTTGATCGGCTGCGGGCTGGTCACGATCCTGGGTCATGTGGGACCGGCGGGGCCGCGTGCCTCCTTTGGCCATCTGTGGGATGCGGGGGTGATGCTGCCGCATGGGATGGCCGGTTTTGCCGCCATCCTGCCGATGGCGCTGTTCGCCTTCGGCGGCACCGAGATCATCGCGCTGACGGCGGCCGAGACGGATAATGCCGTGCGGGTGCTGCCGCGTGTGATCAACGGCATCGTCGGGCGCATCATCGTCTTCTATGTCGGCAGCCTGGCCGTGATCATGGCGATCGTGCCGTGGGGCGAGGCGGATGCGACGCACAGCCCGTTCGTGCTGGCCTTCCAGCATATGGGGCTGCCGACGGCGGGCGAGGCGATCAATGCCGTCATGGCGCTGGCGGCGCTGTCGTCATGCAATGCCGGGCTGTATGCCACCAGCCGCACGCTGGCGTCGCTGGCCGAAAGCGGCATGGCCTCGGCGCGGCTGCGCGAACGTTCGGCGGCGGGGGTGCCCGCGATGGCTTTCGCGGCCTCGTTCGCCACCGTGCTGGCCGGCGTGGGACTGAATTATTTCCTGCCCGACCGGCTGTTCGGCTACGCGATCCAGGGTGTGGCGTTTCTGCTGATCTTCGTCTGGGCGTCGATCATGGTGGCGCATCTGGCCTATCGGCGCAGCGCGGACGGCGCGCGGGGGCAGGTGGCGGCGCTGCCGGGGGCGCCGGCCAGCAACTGGCTGGCCATCATGTTCCTGCTGGCGATCGGGCTGGATATCGTCTGGGGCGGGCATCTGTATGTGCCGTTCCTGCTGGATGCGGCGTGGCTGGCGGCGCTGGTGCTGCTGCATGGGCGGCTGTCGGCGCGTCGGGCGGGGGCGTCCCTGGTGTGACGCCCTGGTAGGGGTGCCGCGCGGGCGCGTGGAGCGCGCAGTCTCCGAGAATGGTCCGAAGGGTCGCGCCCGGCGTGGGAAAGGCGCGGAAGACACGCTGCCCGCGCCGGTCCAGACAGGTTCTTACGGGTGGGCAGTTACCCCGGACAGGATGGCCTTCACCAGGGCCTCGATATCGAAACGGCCCTCCAGCGTCACGTCGGTTGGCCAACCGTCAAATCCGATCGCTGGCGCATCTGGTCCTTCAGCACTCTGACGGCTCAGTTCCGCGCGTGCGGCGCCCATGGCGCGGGCCATCGTCAATATGTCCATGATGCGGAATTTTCTCCTACGTCAGAGCCTGGTGATCTGCCTGGTCGGCGCGCCGGCAGCCCTCATCAGACGTTCGCCACGCGGATGCGGGAGCGGCCATTCGGACAGTCGGCCTCCGCGTAATCATAGAATTTAGGAATAAAAGATAAAAGAGAGAGAAGGAAACCGGGTCGCATAAGAATTCTTTTATTTTGCATTACGCTTTATTAACGAAATGAGATTAATTTGTAATTGCGAACATAGAGCAGAGGATAATGTGTTGACACCTCGATTTATGGTCCAAGAAGTCGTGCGAACACTTGCACCGGATTTGCAGTTGCAGTTCCTGAACGTTCTATTGGTTCTTCGTCCCATGACGAAATTGGCACGGGTGGCCGCGATTGAGACACTTATAGAAATACAGTCATCGGGACACCTGCCGATATTGCTTCCGCTGGCGCATTTGTTGCGCTGTTGCCGCAGAATTACAGACCGGCAATTTTTGTCCATGGTCGACGAGACAGAAAAGATCGATGCGCCGTAACGCCATATGGACGGCGTAGGCCGGTGCGCCAACGTGCCGGCCCGTAAAATGGCCGGTTCGAGGGCGGGCGCAGGTCCGGTGGCCATCGCACCCGGCGAGAGGTTGCGCGGAGACCCTCTGGTGCGCGCTACGGACGTGTTAGCCGCGTTCCCTGGTCCACATGGACCAGAACAGAGCCAGGCGGTCTATCGATAAAATTTAGGGAAATCATGGTGCTGCTGGACAGGATTGAACTGTCGACCTCTCCCTTACCAAGGGAGTGCTCTACCACTGAGCTACAGCAGCAACGGGGTGGGGGGTTCCTACCGCCTCCCGGGGAGCGTTGCAACCCCCCTTGGCGAGAAAACATGACCGGGCCGTATGATAGCCGGTCATGCCTCCGCCGGAGTGCGGTCAGTCGTCGCGGTGGATCTTTTCCATGCGCTCGTGCCGCTCCTGCGCCTCGATCGACAGGGTGGCGATCGGGCGGGCTTCCAGGCGCTTCAGGCCGATCGGCTCGCCGGTTTCCTCGCAGAAGCCGTACGATCCGTTCTCGATTCGCAGCAGGGCCTGGTTGATCTTGGAAATCAGCTTGCGGGCCCGGTCGCGGGTGCGCAGTTCCAGCGCGCGATCGGTCTCGACGCTGGCGCGGTCGGTGATGTCGGCTTCATGGATGCCGCCTTCGGAGAGGCTGGCCAGGGTCTCGTCCGCCTCTTTCAGCAGGTCGGCGCGCCATTTCAGGAGCTTCTGGCGGAAATATTCCACCTGAAGCGGGTTCATGAACTCCTCGTCTTCCGAGGGGTGGTAATCGGGGGGCAGTGTGATCATGATGCGCGTCCTTGAATATTGCCCCCCGGGACGAGATCATCGCCCGACAGGGACCCGCCGCGAAACGGGCGGCTTATACGCTGCCGCCCGCCATCCGCCAAGC
Source organism: Gluconacetobacter aggeris (assembly GCF_014174395.1). GTDB lineage: Bacteria > Pseudomonadota > Alphaproteobacteria > Acetobacterales > Acetobacteraceae > Gluconacetobacter > Gluconacetobacter aggeris. The sequence continues at coordinate 201,794 of NZ_JABEQD010000002.1, read as the reverse complement.
CTGAAGCCGGCTTGAGCCGTTCGGAAAAGCAGGTTTCGACTCGAAGTTCCCTTCAGGCCGGGTCATGGGGAGATGCTTGCGCGATCGCATGCGGGACGGAGCCGGCTTGTGTGACGTCGGGGAAGCTGGTCTCCCATCCGCCGCCGAGGGCGGAATAAAGCTGCACCAGGTTGGTCGACAGGGTGGCTGTGCTGCCGGTGAGGTCGGTCTGGGCGGCCAGCAGGCGGCGTTCGGCATCCAGCACCGTCAGGAACGTCACCATACCGTGGCGATACTGGTCGCGGGCCAGGTCCAGTCCGCGCTGGTCGGCCGCGACCTCGCGCGCCAGGCTGTCGCGGCGCATCTGTTCGTCGCGATAGGCGGTCAGTGCGTTATCGACCTCGTGCCACGCGCCCAGCACGGTCTGGCGGTAGGAGATCGCGGCTTCCTGCTGGGCGGATTTGCGCAGTTCGAGCTGGCCGCGCAGCCTGCCGCCCTGGAAGATGGGCAATGTGATCGAAGGGCCGACATTCCACGCCCGTGCGTTCCAGAATCCCAGGTCGCGGAACGAGAGCGACTGGAAGCCGAATCCGGCGTCGATGGTCACGCGGGGGTAGAATTCGGCCACCGCCTCGCCGACCTGCGCGGTGGCGGCGTGCAGTTGCGCTTCCGCCTGGCGGATGTCGGGGCGGCGGCGGGCCAGTTCGGACGGCACCCCGGCGGGGACGCGCGGCGGCACCGGCGGAATGGCCTCGGCCTTGAGCAGTTCGCCGGCCAGGGCGGCAGGCGGTTCACCCAGCAGCAGGCTGAGCGCGTTGACCTGCACGGCGATCTGCTGCTCGGTCTGCGGAATGCGGGCGGTGGTGGCGTCGAGCTGGGACTGGGCGCTCTGCACGTCCAGTTCGCTGACCAGGCCGGCCTGGTTGCGCTGGCGGCTGAGCTCCAGCGTGCGGGCGGCGGTGTCGCGATTGTCCAGCAGGATGTGCAGCAGGGTCTGGGCCTCGCGCAGGGCCATGTAGTCGCGGGCCAGTTCGGCCATCCGGGCCGTCAGCACGCCGCGCCGTTCCTCGTTCGAGGCTTGCAGGTCGGCGCCGGCGGCTTCGTATTGCCGGCGTACGCGGCCCCACAGATCGACCTCCCACGTCGCGTCGATACTGTCTTTCCACTGGTCGAACAGGGGAATCGTCAGGTGGCCCGATTCGTCGGCCAGGGTGGCGTTGCCCAGTTGCCCGGACTGGCGGATGGCCTGCTGTACCTGCGGGGACTGGCCTACGTCGCTGACGATGCGTTGCAGCATCTTGGTGCTGTACTGCGCGCGCGAATACGACCCCGCGGCGCTGAGGCCCGGATAGCGTTCGGCCCCGGCAATGCGGAGCTGGGCGCGGCTTTGCGCCAGGCGGGCGGTGGCGATGCCGACCGACAGGTTCTGCGAGGCCACGCGGCGTTCCAGCGCCGACAGCTCGGCATCGTGGAACACGTCCCACCAGGCCGGGTCGGGTGCCGCGTCGGAAATGTCGCTGGTGACCGGGCCCGTTGCCGGGCCGGTCGGCGGGGACGAGCCCGGGCCGGCCCAGTGCGGGGGCGTCCAGCTTGCGGGCTTGTGAAAATCGGGCCCGACCGCGCATCCACCGGCCAGGGCGGAGAATCCGATGATGGCGGCCCGCCAAGAATATCCCTTATACACCAGACGGTCCCCTGCTTCCTCCGGTCCCGCCAGCGGTCCTATCGACATGACGGGAGGCAATATGACATCATGATGAACAATGACCGACCGGTTCGGTCATTGCCGATACCCTATCGGCTTTCCCCGCCCGGTCAATCCGTCCGGGCTGGAAAGCAATGGTCGCCGGAGGTAGTAAGCGCCATGTCAGCCGTTCAGTCGCCCCACGTGCCGGATCTGCCGGGGATTTCCAGCGCGAAGCGGCGGCAGATCCTGGATGGGGCGGCCCGCATCTTTGCCGAGCACGGGTACGAGGGCGCCAGCATGTCGCAGATCGCGCGCGATGCCGGGGTCTCGAAGGGCACGCTATATAATTACTATGACAGCAAGGCGAGCCTGTTCGCGGCCTTCATCGAGGAATGTGCCTGCGAGAAGCTGCCGAAGCTGTTCGAGACGATCGGGGAGGCCCAGAGCCCCGAGGCCACGCTGGAAGGCATTGCCGCCGCGATGATCCGGCTGACCATTTCGCCGCTGTCGCTGATGCTGAACCGCATCGTGGTGTCGGAAGCGGCGACCTTTCCGCATCTGGCTGAGATTTTCTGGCAGGTCGGGCCGTGCAAGGCGATCGGCATCCTGTCTGACTGGCTGCGGGCGCGTACCAGTGACGGTATTCTGGACGTGCCGGACCCGGAACTGGCGGCCGAACTGTTCTATGCCCTGTGCCAGACGCGCATTACCTGGCGCAAGCGACTGCAATTGCCGGTCGATTCCGACCCGGCCCATATCGCGATGATCGCGCGGGCGGTGACGCGGATGTTCCTGAACACGTTCCAGGTGGGAAAGGGGCCGTCTGTTCCGGAAGCGATTCCCGACGCGCCGGCTTGATCCAGATCAAACCATTGGCCCGGCATTCGCGCCATTCTGCTGGCGGAACAGGCTGAGCCTGCACTCCGAATCATGTGGGAAACCGGGGCCTCTGGCCCCGGTTTTTCGTTGGGACTGGCTGGTCGTGCGCCTGGGCGGCGTTCCCGCTTGCCCGCCCACATTTCCAGACCGGTCCTCGTCGGTGCCGCCGCGCGTCAGCCGGGGTGCGCGCGAACTTTCCTGTTGTCTCATGCGTTTAGCGCCGCGCGCCCGGCGCAAACGCATATGCCGCCGTCGGTCCATATCTGTCCGCCAGATCGCTCAGCGGGAGGACTCATGCCCGTCGACGCCTCTGTTACGTCTCGCCATCGCCTGGCTTCCGCCTGTCTGCGTGTTGCGCTTGCGCTGATGACGGTCATGCTTCTGGCCGCATTGATCGCGCCCCGATCCTGGCTGTGCCCGGTGGCGCGGGCGCAGGATCGCGCGGTGCCTGGGGGGCAGGGGGCGATGCCGGACCAGGCGCAGTTGCAGCATCTGCTGAACACGCTGGACGATCCGCAGCGGCGGGCGGCCTTTCTGCAGGATCTGCGTGCGTTGCAGGGACTGCCGCCGAATGCGGCGGGCCGGACACCTGCCGGTGCGGCGGGCAAGGCGGCCGCTGCCCTACCGCCTGCGGCGGACGCGGCCAAGGCGGCGGCTCCGGCAGCGGCTCCGGCGCCGATCGCCCTGGCCCCGGGCAGTCTGGGGGCTGTGGCCCTGCATGGGTTGGGGGGGATTGCGGGCGCGGTGACCCAGCATGTGCGCCGTTTCGGTGCCCTGTTTACGGACCTGCGCAGTGTGGGCGTCTGGGGGCGGCGGATCATGGCGCCCGGTGCCCGGCGCGATGGGCTGGTCGCGCTGGGATGGCGGCTGGGGCTGGTGATGCTGATCGGGCTCGCCCTCGAGCGCGGAGTGGCCATGCTGCTGCACCGGTATCTGGTCCGCATCGACACGGTGCTGGCGACGCGCCTGCCGCTGCCGGTCCGCGAGCCGGATCATGAAGCGGTGGGGCCGCCGTCCGATGCGGCCGTCGCGGCTGAAGGTAACGGTGCCTCTGCGGAACGGGTGCGCGTGCAGGAGGCCGCGACCCGCTGGCGTGCCGCGCGCCTGCTGCGGCAATTGCGTCTGTTGCCCTGGATCGTGCTGCGTCTGGTGCTGGAACTGGTGCCGCTCGCCGCGTTCCTGGGGGTTGCCACGCTGATGGCCAATGTCCTGGCCGGCGAGGACGACGTGCTGCCGACAGCACAGATCATGCTGATGGTCATCAATGCCTATGCGATCGGTCGTGCGGCGATCATCGGGCTGGGTGCCCTGCTGTCGCCCCGGCTGCCGCATCTGCGGCCGGTGCCGCTGAGTGACGGTATGGCGCGGATTCTCACAGGATGGACGACCGCGCTGATCGCGCTGCCTGTCGCGGCGCTGTGCCTGGTCGACGCGGGCGGACTGCTGGGGCTGTCGGAACCGGGGCAGGATGCGATCGGGCTGGTGATCCTGCTGGAGGAACATCTGCTGGTAGCGGGACTGATCGTGCAGGTGCGGCGCCCGGTTGCGCGCATGTTGCAGCCGCCGGGCATGGTACGCTGGCGGCTGGGCCATGGTCTGTTCGACGGGCTGGCCGAGCGGTGGTGGATCTTTGCGCTGGTCCTCGACGGGGCGCTCTGGCTGGTGTCGGCGGCCGACATTCCGGGGGGCTATACGAGGGTGTGGCGCCTGTGTGCCATTGCCCTCGGCCTTCTGATCGTGTTCCGGGCGCTGGCGATCCTGCTGTTCGGGTTGCTGGACCGTGCGTTCCGCCCTGATCAGGATACGGACACGGCGGCATCGGGCCTGGTCCGGCGTGGCGCGCGCTATTACCCGTATGTCCGTCAGACGCTGGCGTGGATATTGGGCATCGCGGGTGCCGTCACGCTGTTGCAGGCCTGGGGGGTGCCGGCCTTCGCGTGGTTCGATAGCGGCAAGGTGGGGCGCCGGCTGGTTTCGGCCGCGGCCACGGTGCTGGTGGCGCTGGCGATCGGCATTATCGTCTGGGAATATGTCAATGCCGCGCTGGACCGGCAGATCGGCCATTATGCCAGCAGCGCGCAGCCCGGGCGGGCGATGCGGTTGCGCACGCTCTCACCGATCCTGCGCACCGTGCTGCTGGTGTGTCTGAGCATTGTGGTGGTCATGACCGTGCTCAGCCAGATCGGGCTGAATATCGCGCCGCTGCTGGCCGGGGCGGGGATCATCGGTGTCGCCGTCGGGTTCGGGTCGCAGAAGCTGGTGCAGGATTTCATTACCGGCATTTTCCTGCTGCTGGAAAACGCGATGGAGGTGGGAGACACGGTGACTGCCGGCGGCCTGTCCGGCGTGGTGGAAACATTGTCGATCCGCACGCTGCGCCTGCGGGCGAGCGACGGGTCGGTGCATATCATTCCCTTCAGCGCGGTTTCCACCGTCACCAACACCAATCGCGGTATGGGCAATGCCGCCGTCAGCGTCGATATCGCGCCGGACCAGGATATAGACCGTGCCGCCGCCCTGCTGGCGGAGATTGTGGAGGACATGCGCCAGGACCCGGAACTCGCCCCCGGCATGTTGAGCGACCTGCAATATTGGGGGGTGAACGCGGTTTCGTCGCAGGCCGTCACGCTGCTGGGGCAGATCGTCTGCACCGATGCGGCCCGGTGGCCGGTGCAGCGTGCGTTCAATCGGCTTCTGGTCCAGCGCTTCGCCGGCGAGGGTATTCGGCTGGCGCGGCCGGCGCAGAGTGTGGAATTGATTTCACTGTCTTCGGAGCAGGCCGAGGCCGGGGAGGAGAAGGGTGCGAGCGGGGCGCTGCCCCGTATTTCAGGAAACTCGCCTTCCGCCCCGCCTTGAGCGTTATGGAGGCTGTCAGATCGTTCATCGCAGATTCGGTTGTTCGGCAGGGAGTGACATCCGGGGCGTCTGTGCGCGCATGGGAAAATGGAAATTGCAGAGGATATGCCTACAGGCGTCGAAACATGTAGGTCGTAGCATGCATCGCCTGACCATCGGAATCCCAGGCGTAATCGGGGATTTCACCGGCAATTTCGAAACCCAGTGACGAATACAGTCCCTGGGCGACATCGCGGCTGCGCGTATCCAATGTCACAAGGGTCTTGCCGATGTCGCGGGCGCGCTCGAGCGCGGCATTCATCAGCATCCGTCCGATACCGCGCCGGCGCATTTCGGGATGCACCATCATCTTGGCTATTTCACAGCGATGCGGCTGATTTCGTGGACAGGCTGTGACAAGCTGCACAGTGCCGACGAGGCGCGGCCCCAGCTTGGCGCCAAAGAGGATGCGCTCTCCCCGCGATAGTGCATTCCCGATATCTTGCGACCAGAAACGACTCGCCTCTTCCTTTGACAGGGGCAGCATGAAGCCGATGGCGGCGCCAGCCGTGACGCTGTCGACAAGAATTCCCGACAAATCATCAAGGCCGTTGACGAGAGCCTTCTCATCCAGTTCGGCAATCCTGATATCCATCGGTACCTCTCTTCAGGCTGTGCGTTGCGTATGTCGCATTCCGGAGGGGGTTATCTGAGTTGGGCCGTGTAGGCGGCGAGCATGGCCTTGGTGTCGGTTGCGAGTTTGGCCAGGTCGGTGTTCTTCGAGGTGGCGATCTCGGTTTCGATGACGGGCTTCATTCCGGCCTGGTTGCGGGAAAGGTAGCGGATATAGCTTCGGTCGAATGCGGCGCCATGAAGATGCTGCATCCGGTCGATGATTTTCTGGTCTTCGGGGGAAGGTTTGGTTGCCAGGGTAATGGCGTGGGGGGCCACCAGTTTCGCCAGCTTGTCCTGGTTGCCTGTCAGGTCCTTTTCAATGGTCGCGCCGAGGGTTGCGATGTCGCTGCGGGCCGCGTGGGTCTGGGCCGCCTTGGCCAGGGCGATCTGCGTTACGTTCATGTCGTTGAGTTTCTGCACGAAAGCCGCGTCGGCGGTCGTCAGGTCGGGGGCTTTTTGCAGGGCCGGCAAGGGGGGTGCGGGAGGATGGCCGGCCGTGCAGGCGCCGAGTGCGAGCAGGCTGGCCACAAGAGCGGGCAGGGCAAGCGATGTGTGGCGAGACAGAAGCGACATGAGTGGCGGATTCTCCCTGGATTTCCGATGCGGTTCCGCATGGCGGCCCGTGGTGCCGGATGACGTGGCGTGCCCGGTCTTTCGATCCGTCATGGACGCCCTCCGTACTGGCGATAGGCATCATGATGATAGTGCGGGGCGGAGAAGGCAATGGTGAAGTATAGGCGTAAGCCCTTCATTAAGATATTTGAAGATCGGCCCGTCATGATGTGGCCATAATTCCTGTAACGGTCCGTTTCATTGGGAAAAGGGGAATTTGTGCCCGGACTGGCCTTGCATCGACCGGAAAGAGCGCACTAGGGTCGTCGGACAAATACGCCGTGCCGGGCGTGGTTCGATCGAGATGTGGGGATAATCCAGGAATGAACTGTCGTACTCTGTGTCTGCTCGCTATGTCTTCACTCTCTTTTGGTCTGGGTGGGTGCGGATATCTGGATTCACGGGCGGCTCACAAGGCGCAGATCACCATGATCGGGATGACATCCTACGATCTTCAGGCGTGCGCCGGGATTCCGGCTGCCACCAAGCAACTGAACGATACGACCCAGATCTTCATCTATACCGGTACGCATGCGCAGCCGAACTATGGAGGCTCGACGCTGATTCCGGTTGGCGACATCGTCACGACGATCTCGCAGTTCGGCGGAGGGGGCGGGACGACCTGCACGGCCGTGATCCGTCTGGACCATGACCGGGTGTCGGACGTGCACTATACGGGCGATAATGACGAACTGGTCGGAACGGACGGGATCTGTTCCATTATCACCCGTGGATGTGCGCGCCAGCCGGAAGGCACGATGAAGCGTTCTGCCGGCGGCATCTTCGGTCCGGTTTCGGCGTTCCATCCGCCCATCACCCCGAACCAGTCGACGTCCGGCACCTATTCCCCGCAATCCGGAATGGTCGTGCTCAATCCCGATGCGAAATCTTCGGACCCGGCCGTTATTCCGCGGACGCAGTAAGGATTTTCCGGCCGATCAACTGGCTGGTCTTTTATCGTCCATGCGAGGCGCCGTTGTGACCGGTTGGCTGGTCGATCGCTGAATGGCCTCGTTCCGGGCCTTGGTGGTGACCCAGTGCAGTTCTTTCTCGGCTTCCGGCATGCTCAATGTGCCGGTGTCGATATCCAGGCCAATGCGCAGGGAGGCCATGTCGATCTGTGAAATCAGGTCGTACTGGGGGCCGACCGCGTCCGGGCCGTAGTGGAGGTGGGCGCCGGCGATGCAACTGAACCGGTCGTATGCGGTGCCCTTGCGGAACGGATAGGTTGCGAAACAGCGGGAAACGGCCGCGTGCAGATCGCCCTTGCCCTGATCATCCGCACAGCCTGCCGACAGGGCGCAGAGGAAGGCAAGGGCAGGCAGGCGACTCATGGTTCCAGCACCCGTGATGCATCGTGCCGCTGGGCCGCGCATTCGGCGGCGAGGAAGTCGATCAGTGTGCGCACGGCGGGGGTAAGCCCCCGGCGGGAGGGGAAGACGGCGTGGACGATCCCGGCGCGGGGCCGCCAGTCGGGGAGAAGGTGGATCAGGCGGCCTTCCGCGATGTCTCGCCAGACCATCATGGTCGGGAGCTGGACGATGCCTGCGCCGGCCAGGGCCGCCTCGCGCAGGACGGCCATGTCGTCGGTTGCCAGGCGCGGCGTATGGAAGATCGTTGCCGTCTGACCGTCCCTGCTTTCGAGAAGCCAGGAATGGCTGGTGGGCGCGGTATTGAAATCGAGGCTGGGCAGCGTGTTCAGGTCCGCGGGCGAGGTGAGGGGGGCTGCGATCAGGCCGGGTGCGGCAACCAGGCACTGTGTGCTGGTGTCGAGCACGCGCATGATGAGATTTTCCGATTCCAGTGGCGGGAAACGCACGCGGATGGCGAGATCGAACCGTTCTTCCAGCACCTCCACCCGTCGGTTCGTGCTCTCGAGGCTGAGGGTGACGGCGGGGTAGCACATGATGAATTTGGCGAGCAGCGCCCCGAACTGGAAGGTCAGGAGGGCTACCGGGCAACTGAGGCGGATGATGCCGCATGGTTCGGCATGGTGCTGTGCGACCGACTGCTCCGCTGCCTCGGCGTCTTCCAGGACCACCGTGCAGCGTTCGTAGAAGGCGCGCCCGGCATCGGTGACCGAGAAATGGCGGGAGGAGCGCTGGAGCAGCAAGATGTCCAGCCGTTCTTCCAGCAGGCGCACCCGGCGGCTGAGGAGGGATTTCTGCAGCCCCGTGGCGCGCGCGGCGCTGGCGAAGCCGCCGTGGCGGACGACCTGCACGAAGTAATAAAGGTCGTTGAGGTCCTTCATCGTCTCATGAATAGGACGCACCGTTCGATACGGCAATCTTCATGCGGCGGGGGGAGCGCCCCATTGTCCTTGCCATGCAACGGCGCCCTTCATCGGGGTGCTGTCGATTGGGAGTATGGGCAATGCAGAAGACGATTCTCGGCCGTTACGGCAATGATCGCGGCCATTGGGTGGGGGACGGGTTTCCGGTCCGCTCCCTGTTTTCCTACAGCAATTTCGGCGAACATCTGAGCCCGTTCCTGCTGCTGGATTATGCCGGGCCCTATGCGTTCGGCCCCACGGAAAGCCGGCGCGGTGTGGGCGAGCATCCGCACAAGGGGTTCGATACGGTGACGATCGTCTATGACGGCGAGGTGGAACATCGCGATTCCGCCGGCGGCGGTGGTGTCATCGGGCCGGGCGATGTGCAGTGGATGACTGCGGGGAATGGCATCCAGCATGAGGAATTCCATTCGGCATCCTATGCGCGGCAGGGCGGTGCGTTCCGGATGGTGCAGCTGTGGGTGAACCTGCCGGCGAAGGACAAGGCTGCGCCGCCGGCCTATCAGACGCTGCATGCGGCCGATATTCCGGTGGTGCGCTTTGCTGATGATGCCGGGCGGCTGCGCATCATCGCCGGAGAGTATCGGGCGGCGCATGGACCGGCGCGCATCTTCTCGCCGCTGAATGTGTGGGACGGCACGCTGCGGGCCGGTGCGCAGGTCACGCTCGACCTGCCCGCCGGGCACAGTACGGCGATTGTCTCGCTGGAGGGACGCCTGATTGTGAATGGCGGTACGGAACTGGGCAGCGCGCAGTTCGCTCTGCTGAGTCGGGAGGGAACGGAGGTGACGCTTCAGGCGGCGGAAGAGGCCGGTTTCCTGGTCCTGACGGGTCAGCCTCTGAATGAGCCGATTGCCGGATATGGGCCCTTCGTCATGAACACGCAGGAGGAGATCCGTCAGGCGATCGAGGATTTCAATAACGGGCGTTTCGGCGGGATCGCCGCCTGAGCGCGCCCGGATCGCCGTGACGGTGGCGGGGGCGGTTGCCCTCGCCGCCTATCGTGGGCGGTTCGATCATGTGGGGCTGGAAGGGAGAAGTGCGATGATCGAGATGATGATCGAGCAGCGTCGCCGCAGTCTGGGCGGTGGTCTGGAAGTGGGGCGCATCCTGCCGTTCGCGCGGCGGCGGATGGTCGGGCCGTTCATCTTCTTCGACCATATGGGGCCGCTGGATCTGGCGGCCGGGGTGGATCGCAGCGTGGATGTGCGGCCGCATCCGCATATCGGCCTGTCGACCGTCACCTATCTGTTCTCGGGCGAGGTCATGCATCGCGACAGTCTGGGGTCGGAACAGGCGATCCGGCCGCAGGAGGTCAACTGGATGACGGCCGGCCGAGGGATCACGCATAGCGAGCGGTTCGAGAAGGCGCGGGCGGTCGGCGATCATCTGCACGGTATCCAGGCGTGGGTCGCGCTGCCGACGGGGGATGAGGAAGCGGCGCCGTCCTTCTCGCATCATGAGGGGGCGGATCTGCCGCAATGGGATGCGGGCGGTGTGCGGGGGCAGGTGATTGCCGGCCACGCTTACGGCCTGACCGCCGCCGCGCGGACGCATTCGCCGCTCTTCTATGTGCATCTGGAACTGGATGCCGGGGCGCGGGCGGAAATTCCCATGGGCTACCCGGAGCGGGCCGTCTATATCGCCCAGGGTGCGATCGAGATCGATGGAGAGCAATACGCGGCGGGACGGATGCTGGTGCTGGGGCCTGATGTCTCATCCTTTCGGGCCCTGGCGCCCACGATCGCGATGGTGCTGGGGGGCGAGCCCGTTGGCGAGCGGTTCCTGTTCTGGAATTTCGTCAGTTCCTCGAAGGAGCGGCTGGCGCAGGCGGCCGAGGACTGGAAGGAAGGGCGGATGAAACTGCCCGATGCGGACCATGACGAGTTCATCCCCCTGCCTTCGGCCGACACGGCGCCGCCACCGATGTCGTGATGGCGGCGCACGGGTCGTAAGGGAGGCGGCTGGGATCAGGAATTGGCCGTGATCACTTCCGCCGGCAGCGTTGCGGGTTTCCTGGCGCCCGGTTTCGGGGCCAGGGCGTGGAGCATCGGCCCGGTCAGCGTGGTCGAGATCACGGCCACCACCAGCGCGGCGAAGGCGAATTCGGAGAGCATGCCCTGCTGGTGCAGGATGGTCGCGGCGACGATTTCCATCAGCCCCTTGCATTGCAGCAGGGCGCCGACGCCCAAGGTCTGCCGGCGTGTCAGGCCCGCCGCCGGGGGGCAGATATAGATGGCCGCGATCTTCGTCACGATCGAGACGGCCACCAGTGCCAGCGAGGCGAGGACAGACGGCCAGGTAAGCGCATCGCCATCGATGCGCAGGCCGCTATGCCCGAAGAACATCGGCGCCAGCCAGATCAGGGCGAAGGTCCCGGCCCATTCGATGGGGAGGCGGCGCACCCAGCTGGGCGGCATGATCGCGCCCGCGAAATAGGCGCCGATCAGCTCGTGAAGCCCCAGCTGCTTGCTGGCCCAGGAGCCGGCGGCGAGATAGATCGGCACGGCGGTCCAGATGACCCAGGCCGGCGGGTGCCTGAAATGCCGGGAGGCCCAGTTGCCTGTGGCCGCCAGCCCCACGAGGAGCGCGACCGCCAGGAATTCCAGGCTGGTCCATCCATGGAGTGCGGCGCTGCCCCTGGCGGCGAACTGGAGTGCTGCCAGACCGATCCAGAGGGCGGCGTCATCGACCACGGCGAGCTTGAGCGCCAGTTGGCCCAGCGGGCGCTGGGCGGGCTCCAGTTCGCGCACCACGCCGATGAGCACCGGCAGCGCGCTGACGGCCATGCAGAGCCCGATCGAGGCCGCTGCGACCCATGGCGCGGCATGCGGCGCGTGCCAGCCCTCCAGGGGCAGGAAGAATTCATAGGCCAGGAAGGAACCGACCAGGAACGGGCCGCCCAGGGCGACCAGCGCGCTGCCGAGGAGCCGGCCAAGAGGCTGGGGCGGGAGCCGATGGGCCGCATTGGCGTCTTCGCCAGGGTGCTGCCACATCTCGAGCCCGGCGGTGAAGGCCAGGATCAGCACGGCCACTCAGCCGATATCGTCGCCATAGAGCGACGGGACACCCAGTTTGCCGACGGGAACGTGCCAGACCGCCAGCAGGATGCCGATCGGGATCGGCAGTACCGCGATGGGCAGGGCGCGTCGCGTCAGGCGCCACAGCAGCCAGGGTAGCAGCACGAAGACCGCGGCATCGCTATCAGCGCCGTAATGTTATGTATTGCTCACCTCTTCTGGTTCATTCGGCGGACACCCTAACGGAGCGTATGTCATTTATGCAAATTGCGTATACCAATATGAAGGATGTTTCATGCTGGCGGCCGCGTCGGATCGCGCAATAGAGTGTTCTATTCGTGAGGTGCGAGAGGCATCTTTATCATTCACATTTATATAATGATCATATTTTTATGCGTTATTGTCTTGTTTCGATCTCGTGATTGCCGGGTGGCGACATGGCCGGGGCAGGCGGGTTCGATGAGCGGGATATGACCTGGAGACGCTGTTCCAGCGCGTTCGCCGCGAAATCGAGAAAGGCGGTCGTTTTCGCGGGCCGATGGGAAGTGCAGGTGCTGATCAGATGTACCGTGGTGGGGGGAAGTTCTGCCTCCGGCAGGAGCCTGACGAGGTGGCCCGCCGAGAGTTCCTCCGTCACCTGGTATGACAGAACCTGCACGATGCCCAATCCTGCGCGTGCCATTGCGATGGCGCCTTCGACGTCATTGGCCAGGACGCGCGGAGTCAATCGTATGACCTGATGCTGCTCACGGTCGTGTGGGCCTGAGGCGAAGCGCCATTCCCGCGCGACAGGCCGGCTTTCGATGAGGATACTGTCATGGTTCGCCAGGCCACGGACGGATCGCGGCGTGCCCCGTTTTTCCAGATAGGCGGGGCTGGCAACCAGAATGCGCCCGACGCTGCCCACTTTGCGGGCCACGAGGGTTGAATCGGTCAGTGTGCCGATGCGGATGGCGACATCCAGACCGTCTTCGATCAGGTCGAGATTGCGGTCCGACAACACCAATGTGGCCCGGACCCTTTCGAACCGTGCCAGGAAATCCGCAAGCATGGGGGCCACGTGGCGGCGCCCGAATGTCGCCGGGGCCGTGATCCGGAGCATGCCGGCGGGTTGATCGGCCTCATGCGTGGCTGCCTGGGTCAGCGCTTCGTATTGCGCGATGAGATCCCGCGCCTGCATGGCGAAGTGACGGCCGAATTCGGTCGGAGCCAGGCGTCGCGTCGTGCGATCGATCAGGCGTGCGCCCAGTCGTTGCTCCAGCCCTGCCAGGATACGGCTGATGCTGGGAGGAGAGCGATGTAGGCGTCGCGCCGCCGCCGCCATGCTTCCTGAGTCGAGCACGGCAACGAACACTGCCAGTTCATCCAGGCGGTCCAACGCTATTCTTCCATCATCCGAAAGACTGTCGTGCCAGGATAGCGTATCGCCATGTTCGGACAAAACAGTGACCCTGGAGCAACCATAGCAAAAGATCGCACCGATGATGATTCTCTACGGCATGCCTCTTTCAGGCCATGTGCATCGCGTACAATTGCTTCTGTCGATGCTCGGCATCGATTACAGGTTCGAGATCGTTTCCGGTCCGACGCCGGAATTGCTGCGTCTGAACCCGCTCGGACAGATTCCGATCCTGTGTGACGGTGATCTGGTGCTGGCCGACAGCAATGCCATTCTGGTCTATCTGGCCAAGGCCTACGGCGCGGGCACCTTGTGGCTGCCGGACGATCCGGTAGGTGCGGCGCGCGTTCAGCGCTGGCTTTCGATTGCGGCGGGGGAATTGAGGCAAGGGCCGGCTGCCGCTCGTATGGTGGCGCTGTGGCAACGCTCGGGCGAGCCCGCCGATGCGTGCGTGCGCGCCGAGCGATTGCTGGCGTTCATGGACGCGCATCTTGGCGACCGGACGTTCCTGGCCGCGCGCCATCCGACGATCGCGGATCTTGCCTGCTATGGCTATGTCGCCCACGCTCCGGAAGGCCATGTGTCGCTGGAGCCCTATCCGAACGTGCGGGCATGGCTCCTGCGTGTCGAGGTTCTGCCCGGCTTTCTGCCGATGCCCTGGATCTGATCTTCTGGAGGACGAATTGATGGCGTTGGAGATCATCCTGGGGAACAGGAATTATTCGTCATGGTCGATGCGGGCGTGGATGCTGCTGCGTCTGGCTGGCGTGCCTTTCGAAGAGACGATCCAGTCGCTTTATGTAAAGGGCGCCCGGGCGTGCGTCATTGAACGTGGCGGCGAGACTGGCCTTGTGCCTGTTTTGCGCGTCGACGGCTTCCCGATCTGGGACACGCTTGCGATCGTGGAATATCTTTACGAGCAATATCCTGCCCTCTGGCCGGCCGACCGCTTCCTGCGGCCGAGGGCACGCAGCTATGCCGGAGAGGTCCATTCGGGCCTGAATGCGCTGCGGGAGGCGATGCCGGTCAATGCGAGGGGGCGCAATCGGCGGGCCGTGCGGACGCAGGCTGTCGAAGACGATATTGCGCGCGTGGCGGCGATATGGAAGACGGCGGGGAGTCATCCCGAGGGGCCCTGGCTGTTCGGGCGCTTCAATGCCGCCGATATCATGTTCGCGCCGGTGGCCTCTCGATTTCAGACCTATGGTGTTTCCTTGCAGGGGGGCGCCGCGACGTATCTGGAGCGGATGCTCGCGCATCCACTGGTGCGGGAGTGGTTTGTTTCCGGACAGGATGAAGCCGAAATCATCGATATGTTCGAGCTGCCGGACCAGTCGGACGGCAAGCCTGAAAGCAGTCGGATGACTGGTCACCCGGAACATCCTGTCTCTCACGACAAGGGGTGAAGGGGCAGGTTGGCGCCCTGCGCCAAGGTGGGGAATAGCACGCGCGGGGGCGCAAAACATGCTATGCCGCGCGCATGGCAATCCCGATCCTTCCCGGACTGTCCCTGGCCGAGTCCGAGCTGGAGGTCAGCTATATCCTTGCGTCCGGCCCCGGTGGGCAGAACGTCAACAAGGTGGCCACGGCGGCGCAATTGCGGTTCGATGCCGCGCGCTCGCCCTCGTTGCCCGAGCGAGTGCGCGCCCGGCTGCTGGAGGTGGCGGGCAGCCGTGCCACGCGGGATGGGGTGATCGTCATCACCGCCCGGCGCTTTCGCACGCAAATACGCAACCGCGAGGATGCCATTGAACGGCTGGCCGAACTGATCCGCGAGGCGGCGCATCGCCCCGCTTTTCGTGTGGCCACCCGTCCCGGCCGTGCGGCCCGCCAGCGCCGGCTGGACGGCAAGGCGCACCGGGCGGGCATCAAGCGCGGGCGTTCCGGGCGGTTCGATGATTAGGCGCAGCTTGTGTCGTTCCGGGGAATTCCGTGTCTGGGGTGAGGGATGAGCGACCTTTTTGACCGTGGGGTGGCACTGGGGCGGATGCCGCTTGCCGCGCAGTTGCGCCCGGCGACGCTGGATGACGTGATCGGCCAGCCGGGGGCGGTCGCGCGCGGTTCGATCCTGCGGCGGCGGATTGCCGGTGGGGCGCTGGGCAGCGTGATTCTGTATGGGCCGCCGGGGGTGGGCAAGACCTCGATCGCGCGGGCGGTGGGGAACATGCTCGGCAAGAATTTTCGCCCGCTGCACGCGACGCGCAGCGGGGTTGCGGACATTCGCAAGCTGGCGGATGAGGCGCGGATGGTGCCGCTGCTGATCTTCGTCGATGAGGTGCAGCGCTTTTCGGCGACGCAGGCGGATGATCTGCTGGCCATCTGCGAGGAGGGTACGGCCGATTTTATCGGGGCCACGACCGGCAATCCTTATCATGTGCTGACGCCGGCGCTGGTCTCGCGCTCGACCATCCTGAAGCTGGAGCCGCTGACGCTCGAAGAGATGGAGCAGGTGGTGCGGCGTGGCGTCGACCATCTGCGGGGGGAGGGGATCGAGGTCTCGCTGACGGGTGCGCAGGTCCGCCGGATTGCCGGTCGTTCGGGCGGCGATGCGCGGCGGGCGCTGACGACGCTGGAAAGCCTCGCGGTCGGGCATGATGCGAAGCGGGTCACGATCACCGATGCGATGGTGGATGAGGCTTATGCGGCGGCGCCCGTCAATCATGACCGGTCGGGCGATGCGCATTACGATGTGGTTTCGGCGTTCGTGAAATCCATGCGCGGGTCCGACCCCGATGCCACGCTGTACTGGCTGGCGCGCCTGATTCATGGCGGCGAGGACCCGCGCTATATCGCGCGGCGGATCATGATCCATGCGTCGGAGGATGTGGGCCTGGCCGATAATGCCGCGCTCCAGACTGCCGTGGCGGCGATGCAGGCGGTCGAGAAGATCGGGTATCCCGAAGCGCAGATCGTGCTGGCGCATGCGGCGCTGCATGTGGCGCGGGCGCCGAAATCGGGCTCGGCGTGCCGGGGGATTGCCGCGGCGATGCAGTTCGTGGCGAACAATCCGCCGGCCGCCGTGCCGCTGCATCTGCGCGATGCGCATTACAAGGGCGCGGCGTCGCTGGGGCATGTCGGGTATCGGTTTCCGCATGATGACCCGCGTGGTTGGGTGGAGCAGGTTTATTCGCCGATCCCGAAGGGGACGCTTTATCAGAGTGATGCGCGTGATGCGGGGACGTTCGAGAAGCGGGCGGATGAGTATTGGCAGCGGGTGACGGGGGAGATGCAGGCGCGCAAGGGGGGGCAATAAAGGCAGCTGCGCACCTGGAGCGTGTCCATTTTATTCTGGTTTATTCCGGTTCATATCCTGCGGCGGTAAGGACGTTGGCGCATTCGTCAGGAATGAAAACATCGAAAACTGATCCCGCAGCGTCCCACTACGCGGTGACGGCTCTTGCTGCCTTGGCCCGTAACGGAGCCTCGAACGCGGCGGATGCCATTTCGGTCGGGTTGAAATCCGTATTGTAGGGGGCAGGAACAT
Source organism: Gluconacetobacter aggeris (assembly GCF_014174395.1). GTDB lineage: Bacteria > Pseudomonadota > Alphaproteobacteria > Acetobacterales > Acetobacteraceae > Gluconacetobacter > Gluconacetobacter aggeris. The sequence goes on along the minus strand of NZ_JABEQD010000002.1, from coordinate 184,931 downwards.
CAGCCGTGCGTCAGCTTGCTCTATGGCCTTCCGTGTCCCCGGAACCTTATGAGCGGGCATATGGTCCAGCACGACGAGATCGCCTGGTCTCGGCGTCGAGAGCGGGCTCGGCATAGGCCTGTAAGGCACGACCGCGTAGGCGCGCCACCCGTTCGCCGCTCTCGCGCTCACGCCGAAGCCATCGGATCGCCGTCGAAATCCCGATCCCGTACAAGCCTCAGCAGCATACACTCTGCGGAAGAACCCGGTTCTCAGTGGCATTCAACAGGCCGCCCTTAACTGGGGGTTATCGACGGCGAATCATTTTGAAATAGACATGGAAAGAGGCGAGGTAAAGAATTCTGTATCGTAATGAAAATATGTAGGGAAGAGGCCGTTCATGAGAATGTCTGGAAACAGTTCGAGAAAATGGCTTCTTTTCGGCATATCGGCACTCAGTCTTGGCTGGGCGTTCGATGCCCGCGCGCAGATCATCTCGATGCCCGGTACGACGACGGGTCAAGCCATCAACGACCAGTCCGCGAAGAAGACCAAGGTCACGTCGAAGCTGGATAGCACCGGCGAGACGATCAGCGTCGTCGGTACTCATCTGGGTGCCAAGGAAACGGCCGAGATCCAGCCGGTGACGGTCATCACCAGCGAGCAGATCCAGCAATCCTCGTCGATGACCACGGGCGACATCTTCGCCCATATTCCGTCGATGGGCTTTTCGGGCAGCACGTTCAGCAATGCGGGCGGATCGTGCCTGAACATTCGTAGCCTGGGCACGGCGCGCACGCTGGTGCTGGTGGACGGGCACCGCATGGTCAACGGCAATGGGGCGGTCGACTGTCCGGACGTGAATGCCATCGTGCCGGCGATGATCGACCGGATCGAAATCCTGAAGGATGGATCATCCACGACCTACGGGTCCGACGCCATTGCCGGCGTGGTCAATATCATCCTGAAGAAAAATTTCACCGGCACGACCTTTACCGCGAACGGCGGCGTCAGCGAGTACGGCGACGACCAGACGGCAGCGCTGACGATGGCGCACGGATTCAACTTCGATCACGATCGCGGCAATTTCACGATCGCAGGTTCGTACAACTACCAGGCGCCGATGGCCGCGGATCAACGCAAATGGGCGATGCAGGAAGCCAAGGTCAACAATCCGCCGGGCCAAGCGCAATATTTCGGATCGCAGTACGGACCCCGGCCCGTCTATGCCGCCGTCAATGGCGGCCGGCCGCTGGCAGCGTCCAGTGACGGCGTGGCCCGATCCGTGATCTCGAACGGAGATGGTACCTACAGTCCCTATAGCTGGAACGACAATTACGATTATTCGCAGGACAACCAGATCATTTCCGAACAGCAGGTCGGGACCCTGGCCGTTACCGGACATTACGACGTCAACCCCCATCTGCAACTCTATATGACGGCGAATTACAGCCACACCCAGACGCAGAGCGTCGGCACGCCGATGTATATCGCGACCCCCGTCACGACGTTGACGGGCAATTCGGGTGCGATGGTGGTGCCGGCCGGCGAGCCGGGGAATCCCTTCGGCGAGGACGTGGCGCTGTATGATCGCATGTTCGATCTCGGCCGGCGCTACGACTACGACAGCATCAACTACTACCAGTTCACCGGCGGCGCGAAGGGCGACCTGCCGAGCACCCATGGCTGGACTTACGATTTCTTCTTCTCGTACGGCAAGACCGCCACGAGCTACAGCGAGAGCGAAGACGTGAACTGGCGCAACATGGAAAACGCTCTGGGCTTTCACCAGACCGGCGGCGCGGGATCAACGACGGGGTATTACGATCCCAACCTGTGTTCCAGCATCGCGGGATGCGCGCCGTGGAATCCGTTCAGCGGCACGATGTCCCAGGCGGCGCGGAACTATATCGGCTTCACCGATGTCGAGCCTTCGGGGCAGGAGATGCGCGACGTGCAGTTCACCGTCGCGAACAAGCATCTCGCCAAGCTGCCCTACGGCCCGCTGGGTATCGCCCTGGGCGTGGAACATCGCAGCCTCGACGGCTATTTCCATTCCTCGTGGGAAGATGCGGCGGGACTCAATTCCAACCTGGTCCGTGGCAATACGGGCGGCGGCTATAACGTCACCGAAGTGTTCGGCGAACTCAGCATTCCGCTGCTGAAGGACCTGCCGATGGCCAAGGCGCTGTCCGCCGAGGTGTCGGGTCGGTTCTCGAATTACGACACGTTCGGCCAGACTTATAACTGGCATGCCGGCCTGATCTATGCGCCGACCCGCGATATCAGCGTCCGTGCCAACATCGCCACCGGCTTTCGGGCCCCGACCATCCAGGATCTGTACAGGGCCAAGGTCGTCAGCCTGACGGGAACACGCGATCCCTGTGCCTATGTCTCGACCTATCCGGCCGGGGTGCAGTCGACCATTATCGCCAACTGCCGCGCGCAGGGCGTGAATCCGTCGAGCTTCAAGCAGACCAATGGATCGCTGAAATACGAGACTGGCGGCAATGCCGAACTGCAGCCCGAACTGTCACGCACCTATACGATCGGCACGATCGTGACACCGCGCTTCCTGCCCGGTTTCACCGCCACGATCGATTATTTCCACACCCACATCACCGAGGCGATCGGCTACCCGTCGCTGTCGACCGAATTGAACGGGTGCTACGAGAGTTCGAACCTGTCGAGCAGCTATTGCTCGATCCTGCACGGCCGCGATATAGACGGACAGCTCTATCCGGTGTCCCGCCTGCATGAGAATACCGGCGCCTTCATCGAAGACGGCATCGACATCAACGCCAGCTACTACCAGCCGATCGATTTCGTGAACGCGCTGCGCTTCGGGGCCGACATCCAGGATGTCACGTCCTACAAGCAGCAGAGCCAGGATGGCCAGGCGTTGATCAGCTACCTGGGCACCGATGCGGGCCCGCCGAAATGGGTTGCCAACGGCACGGCGACGTTCAGCCACGGCCGCTGGGACTTCACCTACATGCTGCGGTTCATCGACGGGTTCAATTACTATCCCAGCTCGTCCTATGGGCCGGGCGTGTCGGAATGGTGGAAGACGAACCAGGCCTTCTATCATGACGTGATGGTCACCTATCACGGCGACCGCTACAGCATCACCGCCGGCGTGAAGAATATCGGCGGCCGCGACCCGAACTTCTATGCCAACGGCTCCTACAACACCTCGCCCGACATGTATGACTATGCGGGACGATATATGTACCTCAAGGCGCAGGTCCATTTTTGAGAGCCTGCATTGGAACGTGCGCCGGACAGTCGGCGTACGTCTTCCATGCGTCGGTGCGCCGCGCATCATGTCGATCGATGATGGCGCGTGCATTGAGTGACGATCTACGGATGCGTGTTCTGGAAGCCGGTGCAATGCGTGGGGAGGTCTTTCCTCACTCAAGGCCATCTGGTCTCAACGAGCAGGGGTGAAGGGGACGACTGTCCCCTTCCGGGTGCAGGGCAGCGCCCTGCGATGTGGCAGTTCAGGCCGGTTCGCTGATCGTGGGGAGGATGGTTTCGACGATCGACTGATCCAGCGCCTCGTACTCGTGATAGCGCAATGTGCGGTAGAGGGATTCCCGGGTTTGCATGTGGGGCAGCATGGCCTCGGTGCTGCCGTTGCGGCGGAGGGTGGTGTAGAGGTCTTCCTGGGCCTTGTTGGCGACGCGGAGTGAGCTGACGGGCCAGATGACCATGTGGTAGCCCATTTCCTCGAATTCCTTCGCGGTGAAGAAGGGAGTGCGGCCGAATTCGGTCATGTTGGCGAGCAGTTTGACGCCAGGCATGCGGCGGGCGAATTCGCGGAACATGTCGGCCGTGGTCAGGGCTTCGGGGAAGATCGCGTCGGCGCCGGCTTCGATATAGAGTTTGGCGCGGGCGACGGCGCCGTCGATCCCTTCGCTGGCTGCCGCGTCGGTGCGGGCGATGATGACCAGATCGCGCGCGGCCTTGCGGGCGGCGCCGACCTTCAGGGCCATGTCGTGCGGGGTGGCGAGTTTCTTGTTGTTCAGGTGGCCGCATTTCTTGGGCAGGATCTGGTCTTCCAGATGCACGGCCGCCGCTCCGGCATCCTCGAAGGTGCGGACCATGTTCATCACGTTCAGCACTTCGCCGTAGCCGGTATCGCCATCGACCAGCAGGGGCAGGCCGGTGGCGTTGACGATCTGGCGGATGAAGAACGTGACCTGGTCGATGGTGATGATGCCGAGATCGGGCAGGCCCATGCTGGCCGTCATGGCCGCGCCCGAGAGATAGAGCGCGTTGAAGCCTGCGTCCTTGGCCTGGAGCGCGGCCTGGCCGTTATGGGCGCCGGGCAGTTGCAGGATATCGGGGGATTGCAGCAGGGCGCGGAAGCGCCGGCCTGCCGCCTCGCCGTTGGTGGCGCCGCCTGTGAGGTAGATCATGCTGCTTTCTCCAGTCCGCCGCGTTGGTGCAGGGGGGTGAAGGGCCGCTTGTCGGGGCCGATATAGGCGGCCGAGGGGCGGATGATCTTGCCGTTCTCGCGCTGTTCGATGACGTGGGCGCTCCAGCCGGTCAGGCGCGCGATGACGAAGATCGGCGTGAACATGGCGGTGGGGATGCGCATCATGTTGTAGGAAACGGCGCTGAACCAGTCGAGATTGGCGAACATGTTGCGCCGTTCGGCCATCACGCGCTCGACCCGCTCGGCGACGGTGTAGAGGCGCATGGCGCCGCTGCGGGCCGACAGGCGTTCCGCCCATTGCTTGATCACTTCGTTGCGCGGATCGGCGATGGTGTAGACCGGGTGGCCGAAGCCGATGACGACTTCGCGGTTTTCCAGCCGGCGCAGGATATCGGCCTGGGCCTCGTCGGGCGTCTGGTAGCGCTGCTGGATTTCCAGCGCGACCTCGTTGGCGCCGCCGTGGCGCGCGCCGCGCAGCGCGCCGATGCCGGCGGTGACGGCGGAATACATGTCCGACCCCGTGCCGGCCACCACGCGGCTGGCGAAGGTCGAGGCGTTGAATTCATGTTCCGCGTACAGGATCAGCGAGGCATGCATGGCGCTGACCCACTCAGGCGGGGGCGCGTGGCCGTGCAACATGTGCAGGAAATGGCCGCCGATGGTGTCGTCATCGGTTTCGACATCGATGCGCTTGCCGTTGGTCGAGAAATGATACCAGTACAGCAGCACCGATCCCATCGAGGCCAGCAGGCGGTCCGCGATTTCGCGCGCGCCCACCGGGTTCATGTCGCGGCGTTCGGGCAGGATGCAGCCCAGGGCGGAGACGCCGGTACGCATCACGTCCATCGGGTGGGCGGCGGCTGGAATATCCTCCAGCAGGCGCCGCAGGCGGACGGGCAGGCCGCGCAGCGAGCGCAGTCGCTCCTTGTATTCCGCCAGTTCGGCGGTGTCGGGCAGGTGGCCGTGGATCAGCAGGTGGGCGACTTCCTCGAATTCGCAGGATTCCGCCAGATCCTTGATATCATAGCCACGATAATGCAGCTCGTTGCCGGCGTGGCCGACGGAGCTGAGTGCGGTTTCGCCGGCGGTGATGCCGGAGAGGGCGACGGATTTCTTGGGCTTGGACGCTTGGGTCATGTCACGTCTCCTTATTGTGCCTTTTCGCAGGGCCCTGCCCTGCACCCGGAAGGGGACGGTCGTCCCCTTCACCCCTGTTCGTTGAGGGGCGGGCGGGGTCAGTCTTTCATGCGGGGAAATTGAAGATGCCGGTTCGGTCGGTTGCTTTCAGCGCCTCCGGCGGGAGGGCGATTTCGAGCTGGCGCAGTTCGTCCGCGCGCAGGGAGGGCAGGCGCTGTGCCGCGTCGAGGAAGCGTTCGATTTCGGCGGGGGGAAGGATGCCTTCGGTCAGGACGCGGAATTTCCGGATATAGTCGGGGCGGGTCCAGGGGGTGGCGCCCAGCGGGTGGGCGTTGGCGACCGCCAGTTCGCCGTCCAGCCTGGTGCCGTCATTGAAGGTGATGGTGATGCGGCCGCCGAAGGCTTTGATCGCCGGGTCGTCGGCGTGATAGCGGGCGGTCCATTTCGGGTCTTCGACCGTGTGGATCTTGCGCCACAGGCGCACCGTGTCGGCGCGTTGCGCGCGTTCGGGCGCGTAGGAGCGGACATGGTGCCAGGCGCCGTCCTGCAGGGCGACGGCGACGATATACATGATCGAATGATCCAGCGTCTCGCGCGAGGCGTCGGGGTCGAATTTCTGCGGATCGTTGGAGCCGGTGCCGATCACGTAATGGGTGTGGTGGCTGGTTTCGATCAGGATGTCCTTCACGTCGTCCCAGTTGCGGCCGGCGGCGCGGACGTCGGCGCCGAGGCGGAAGGCGAGGTCGATCAGGGCCTGGCTTTGATATTCCGCAGAATGTTCCTTGGTGTAGCTGTCGAGGATCGCGCGCTTGGCTTCGCCGGCCTCGGGCAGGGCGACGCGGTAATGGGCGCCCTTGCCGTCCAGCATCCAGGCGATCACGCCGTCTTCGCCTTCATAGATCGGGCTGGGGGAGGTTTCGCCCAGCATGGCGCGGTCCACGGCCTCGACCGCCATCTTGCCGGCATGGGCGGGGGCGTAGGCCTTCCACGATGAGATCTCGCCCTTGCGGCTTTGCCGTGTGGCGGTGGTGACGTGCAGGGCGTGCTGGATCGACTGGTAGATGGTCTCGGTGGGCAGGCCCAGCAGGGTGCCGATGCCGGCCGCGACCGAGGGGCCGAGATGGGCCACATGGTCGATCTTGTGCTTGTGCAGGCAGATGGCCCGCACCAGGTCGATCTGGATTTCGTAGCCGGTGGCGATGCCGCGCACCAGTTCGGCGCCCGAGCGGCCGCATTGCTGGGCCACGGCGAGGATGGCGGGGATATTGTCGCCCGGGTGGGAATATTCGGCGGCCAGGAACGTGTCGTGGAAATCCAGTTCCCGCACTGCCGTGCCGTTGGCCCAGGCGGCCCATTCGGCGTGGACGCGCACCTCCGGCCCGCAGCCGAACAGGGTGGCGCCGCCGGGCCGGGCATGGGCCAGGGCTTCGGCGCGGGCGCTGACCACCGTGTGGCGGTTGACCGAGGCGATGGCGACCGAAGCGTTGTCGATCACGCGATTGATGATCATCTCGGTAACATCGGGGAGGATGGCGACCGGATCGGCGGCGATTTCGGCGATCTGCCAGGCCAGTTGCGCGTTGCGCGGCAGGCGGTCGCTCTCGGGGTGGACGGTGATGTCGTACTGGCGCATGGCTTGGTTCCTCTTTGGGGGCCTTGCTGCGGAGTATTGTCATTCTCGCGCATTCGGGAATGGCGATCCGGGCAAAATGGTGCCACGGTCCGGTGCTGGTTTTGCGAAGGATGCGAAGATGGCGACGGCGGGCGAGAAGATCTTCGCGGGGTCGAGAATTCGTGATCTTCGCGCGAGAAATGGCCAATCGCAGCAGGGGGTGGCGACGGCGCTTGGTCTTTCGGCGAGTTATCTCAACCAGATCGAGAATGACCAGCGGCCTTTGACGCCGGGAATTCTGTTAAAACTTTGCACGCTGTTCGGGGTCGAGCCGACATGGTTCAGCGATAGCGGCGATATCCAGCGCATGCAGGTGTTGCGCGAGATCCTGGGGGACCCGCTGTTCAGCGCCATGCCCTCGCCTCGGCAGGTGCAGGAGGCGGTGCGGGGCGCGCCGTGGCTGTGCGATCAGTTCGTGACGCTGTATCGCGCCTTTCGGGCGTTGCAGGAGGAGAGAGGGCAGGCCGGGGCCGCTGCGCCGGCGCCGCAGCCCGGCACCGGATCGTATGACGCGGTGGGCGATTGGGTGCAGGCCGAGCGGAACTATTTCGACGAGATCGATCGGGCGGCGGAGGCGCTGTACGAGTCCGCGCGGCTGGAGGAAGGCGGGCCGGCCGAAATGCTGGGGCGCTATCTGCGCGATCGGCATGATATCCGGATCGTGACCGATGCCGCGCTCGACAGTCAGGGGGTGATGTGGCGGTTCGACCGGCGGGCGCGACGGCTGGCGGTCACCGGGGGCGTGCCGCCGGAGAGTACGGCCTTCTGGCTGGCGCAGGTGATCGGGCGGCTGGATTATGGGCAGGTTCTGGCCCGGCCGGTGCGTCGGTCGGGGTTGGGCAGCGCGGACGCGCGCGCATTGGCCACGGTGGGAATGAGCAATTATTTCGCCGGGGCGCTGCTGTTGCCGTACGAGCGTTTCCGGCGGGCGGCGCGGCAGACGCGGCATGATCTGGACCTGTTGCAGCGGCAGTTCGGCGTGAGCTTCGAACAGGTGTGCCACCGGCTGTCCACCATGCAGCGGCCGGGAGCGGAGGGGATTCCGTTTTATTTCATCAAGACCGATATCGCCGGCAATGTGCTGAAGAGTTACAGCGCTACCCGTTTCAGTCGTGCGCGGTTCGGCGGGTTGTGCGCGCAATGGAATGTGTTCGAATGTTTTTCGGCGCCCGGCAAGCTGCATGTCCAGATGTCGCGCACCACCGACGATGCGGTCTATATCAGCGTTGCGCGGACGGTGGGGCATTCGCCGGTTTCTTATTTCGACCGGCCGCGCCTGGTGGCGATCGTGCTGGGCTGTGCGGTGTCGCATGCGCCGGAACTGGTCTATTCGGCCGGGCTGGACCTGCGGGACGACCGGATGGTGATCCCGATCGGGCCGGGGTGTCGCGCCTGCATCCGCACCGATTGCCGGCATCGGGCGATCCCGGCCACGGGCTTTGGCATCGACGCGGGCAGCGAGGAGCGGGGGGTGGTGCCCTATCACATGGTGGCGCCGTGAGGCTGTGCCGGTCCCGGGTGGATTGACGGCGTGGCGGGTCCGTTTCATGCACGGCGTCATGAAAAGGACGATGCCGGAACCGGGAGAATGGACGATGGGTGGTGACTGGCAGATCCGGCCGGCCCGGCGGGATGAGGCCGCTCTGTTGCCGGCGGTGGAAGAGGCGTCGGGCACGCTGTTTCGCACCATTCCCGATCTGGCCTGGCTTGCGGATGACGGCGTGATGCCGGCGGAGGCGCATCTGGCGGCCATTGAAGCCGGAACCTGCTGGGTGGCCGCCGATGGGGCGGATATTGCCGGTTTCCTGACCGCCCGTGCGGCGACGGAGGATGGCGATGGCACCGATGCCGGCCGGGCCGTGCTGCATGTGTGGGAGATGTCGGTGGCGCCGGACTATCAGGGCAGGGGGCTGGGCCGGGCGTTTCTGGAACATGCGGCTGCCCATGCCGCAAAGGAGGCCATGGTGGCCGTGACCCTGACGACGTTTCGCGACGTGGCGTGGAATGCGCCGTTCTATGCACGGGCCGGTTTTACGATCCTGCCCGATGCGGCCTTGACGCCGCGCCTGTGGGGCATGCTGGCTGCCGAGGTTGCGCATGGCCTGCCGGCGGCGCGACGGTGCGCCATGCGGCGGCCGGTTGCTTCCGTTTCCTGATCATCTGTTCATCAACCAGGCCATTTCATGGATCGTATCATGCGCATCACCGTTTTCGACATTCAGGCCATGAAGGAGTCCGGGCAGCGGATTGCCATGCTGACGGCCTATGACCACCCATCCGCCGCGCTGGCCGAGCGGGCGGAGGTGCCGATGCTGCTGGTTGGGGATTCGCTGGGGATGGTGGTCCATGGGGCCGACACCACCCTGCCGGTTACGCTGGACGACATGATCCGCCATGCGCGGGCCGTGGTACGCGGCAGCAGCCGGGCGCTGGTGGTGGCCGACCTGCCGTTCCTGACCTATGCGACGGAGGGCGACGCCATCGCCTCGGCCCGGCGGGTGATGCAGGAGGCCGGGGTGCAGGCGCTGAAGCTGGAAGGCGGGATCTCCATCGCCCCGACGGTGCGGCGGCTGACCGAACTGGGCGTGCCGGTGATGGGGCATCTGGGCCTGACGCCCCAGGCGCAGCACACGCTGGGCCTGCGGGTGCAGGCGCGGCAGGCGGAGGCGGCGCGGCGGCTGGTGGAGGATGCGCTGGCGCTGCAGGATGCCGGGGCCTTTGCCCTGGTGCTGGAACTGGTGCCGGCGCCATTGGCGGCGGCGGTGACGCGGCGGCTGCGCATTCCGGTCATTGGCATCGGCGCCGGGGCGGGGTGCGACGGGCAGGTGCAGGTCTGGCACGATCTGCTGGGCCTGTTTCCCGGCAAGTCGCCGCGCCATGCCAAGCGGTATGCCGATATCGGCACGGCGATCGAGGAGGCGTTGCGGGCCTATGTGGGCGATGTGCGGTCTGGCGCCTTTCCCACCGTGGCGCAGAGCAGTGGCATGGACCCGGAGGAACTATCCCGCGCGCTTGGGGGCTGAAGCGGCCGCGCGAGCCCGCTCCAATGTCCGCGCGACGGTGAACAGTTCGCCGATCAGGCGCGAGGCCGCCTGTTCGCGCGGGGCGAGCAGGGAGATGACCATGCGCACGCTGCAATCGCTGATCGGCAGCACGCGCACGCCGCGCCGCCCGCCATATTCGCTGGCCGCGATCACGCCCACGCCCAGCCCGGCCGCAACGGCTTCCACCATCGCCTCGCGCCCGTCCACCGTCAGGGTGGGGGTGCAACTGATCGCGTGGCGTTGCAGCTCGCCGGCCAGCAGGCGTTGGGTGGCGGAGCGGGGTTCACGAAAGATCATGCCGCGTTTGGCCAGAATGGAAAACGACACGCTCTTGCGGGCGGCAAGGTCGGACTGTTTGTGGACCAGCGCGATCAGCGTGTCCGCGCGCAGCGTCTGCGCGTGCAGCCGCGCATCGACCGCCGCCGCCGCCGTGACCGCGACATCGACCGAGGCCGTATGCAGCCGTTCGAGGCAGGTATCGGCGTTGGCGATGGCCAGGGTGATGCCGATATTGGGGTGACGTGCGCGAAAGGCGGCGATCAGGGACACTGCCAGGTCCGGCGCGTCGGACACCATGGACAGGGTGCCGAATTCCAGTGCCGCCGCCTGGGACAGCAGGGCTGCCGCCTGGCGTTCGGCCTCGAAGATCGGCTGGATGACGGCCAGCAGCCGGCGGCCGAATTCGGTCGGTTCGACCGTTCGTCCGCGCCGATGGAACAGCACGCAGCCATAATCCTGTTCCAGGCGGCGAACCTGGTCGGAGATCGCGGGCTGGGTCAGCCCCAGCGCCGAGGCAGCGGCGGAGAAGCCGCCATGGGTCGCGACCGCCTGCACCGCCCGCAACTGCACGTATTGCATGTCGCTGATCCATAAATTCGATCGATAGGATGATCGTTATTATCGATTTTATTGTGCTTCCGCCAGCGCGTTATGGTGCCTGTGTCGAATGCGGAGCGGGGCGCATGGCGGGGCATTTTTCCATCGAGGCGGTTATCTTCGACTGGGCTGGAACGCTGGTCGATTTCGGATCGTTCGCGCCCATGGCGGCGTTTGTCGAAACCTTTGCCGGATTTGGCCTTTCGATCGACATCGAGGAAGCACGGCGCCCGATGGGGCTGGCCAAGCGCCCGCATGTCGCCGCCCTGCTCAACCAGCCGCGCATCGCCGCCGCCTGGGCGGAGATGTATGGCCATGCACCGGGCGATGTGGTGATCGATCGGGTTTACGAGGCTTTTGTCCCCCGCAACATCGCGGTGGCGGCGCGCCACGCGGTGTTGATCCCCGGTGCCGCGGAGTGTGTCGCGGAACTGCGCCGGCGCGGGCTGCGGATCGGATCGACCACCGGCTACACGCGCGAGATCATGGAGGAAATCCTGCCCGTCGCCCGCAATCAGGGGGTTGAGGTGGATTGTCTGGTCTGTGCCGGTGAGACGCAAACCGGCCGTCCGGGCCCGTTGATGCTGTGGAGGAACATGATCGCGCTGAATGTCTGGCCGGCCTGGCGGGCGGTGAAGGTCGATGACACGATCGTCGGCGTTGCCGAAGGGCGGAATGCCGGGGCGTGGAGCGTCGGGGTTGCGGTCTCGGGCAATGTGTTCGGCTGCACCGAGGAGCAGATCGCGGCCATGTCGCCCGATGAGTTCGCCGCCCGGCGCGAGCGTGCCCGCGCCGTGTTGCTGGAAGCCGGGGCGCATGAGGTGATCGACGGCGTGGCCGACCTGCCCGCCGTGGTGGAACGGCTGGATGCGCGGTTGGCGGCCGGCGAGCGGCCCGATACCGAGTTGCGGACCTTTCCATGACCGCCGGATACGACCTTGCCATTGTCGGTGCCGGCATTTGCGGCCTGGCCCATGCGCTGATTGCCGCCCGCCGGGGGCGGCGCGTGATCGTCATCGATCGGGACCTGGCCGCCAATGGGGCCTCGATCCGTAATTTCGGGTTCATTACCGTCACCGGGCAGGAACGCGGCCGTTCCTGGGGGCATGCGCGGCGCAGCCGCGACATCTGGGCCGAGATCGCGCCCGATGCCGGAATTGCGGTGCATCAGCGGGGCTTGCTGGTGCTGGGGCGCCGGCCGGAGACCATGGCGGTACTGGAAGCCTTTCGTCGGGACGAGATGGGCGCGGGCTGTACGCTGCTGAGCCGCGAGGCGCTGTCGGCATGGCCGGGGCTGCGCGGCGAGGCCATGCTGGGCGCGCTCTATTCGCCCCATGAATTGCGGGTGGAATCGCATGAGGCCATTCCGCGTCTGGCGCGCTGGCTGGAGGAACGGCACGGGGTGACGTTCCTGCGCGGGGCAAGCGTCTTTTCCGTGGCGCCTCCGCGCCTGGAGACCAGTCGGGGCACGATCCATGCCGATGCGGCCATTGTCTGCCCCGGCGACGATTTCCACACGCTGTTTCCCGACCGTATCCGGCCCCACGGCCTGACCCGCTGCAAGCTGCAGATGATGCGCCTGGCGCCCGGTGGCATCGATGCCGCGCAGCCGGCGGTGATGTCTGACCTCGGCGTCGGGCGGTATCGCGGCTACCACCATCTCGCGGGTCATGCGGCGTTGATGGCGCGGCTGGAGGCGGAGCAGCTGGATTATCTGGCGGCGGGGATTCACCTGATTGCAGTGCGGGCCGCCGATGGCAGTCAGATCGTGGGGGATTCCCATGTCTATGCCGACCAGCCGGACCCGTTTTCGGACGAACGGGTCGATGATCTGATCCTGTCAGAACATGCTTGCGTCCATCGGGCGACACCGCCCGTGGTGTCGCGCTGGACCGGCACCTATGCCAGTGGCCCCGAGACCATGCTGATGGAGCGGATATCGGACAGTGTGCGGCTGGTGATCGTCAGCAGCGGCACGGGGGCCAGCACTTCGTTCGGCATCGCCGAGGAGACGCTGGCCGATCTGTGGGGGTAGAGGGCGGGATGCGCGTCACTCGGCCTGCGGTGACAGGCGGCCCGTACGGGACAGCAGGACCAGCACCACGCCCAGCAGGCTGATTCCCAGGCCGGCGGCGGAGACCATCGGATATCCGAACCCCAGGGACAGGACGGCCCCGCCCAGGGCCGCGCCCAGCGCGTTGCCCAGATTGAAGGCGCCGATATTGACCGACGAGGCCAGGCCCGGCGCGTCGTGCGCGGCCTGCATGGTGCGCATCTGCAGAGCCGGCATCAGGGAGAAACTGGCGACGCCCCACAGCAGGACCCCGATCAGCGCCCCGGCCGGCGTCTGCGCCGCGAAGGGAAAGGCCAGCATGATCAGGCCGAGGATCGGGAAGAACACCAGCAGCGTGCCGGCCAGCGACCGGTCTGCCGCGCGGCCGCCGATGGCGTTGCCGATACTGAAGCCGACGCCGATCAGCATCAGCGCGATCGTCGTCAGGGTCGGCCCCGCGTGGGTGATATGCTCCAGCATCGGCACGATATAGGTATAGAGTTCGAACATCGCCCCGGCGCCGATCACCGTGACGCCCAGCGCCATCAGCACGTTCGGGCGCATGATGGCCTTCATCTCGGCCGCCGCGTCCGGCCTGGGGCCGGCCTCGGCCAATGGCAGGGCGAGGGACAGCGCCGCCGCCGCGACTATCCCCAGCACAGAAATGGCGGCGAATGCGCTGCGCCAGCCCAGCGTGTCACCCAGCCAGGTTGCCGCCGGCACGCCGAAGATATTGGCGACGGTCAGGCCCATGAACATGCTGGCGACCGCACTGGCCTGGCGGTTGGCCGCGACCAGGCTTGCCGCCTCCACCGCCCCCAGCCCGAAGAACGCCCCGTGTGCCATGCTGGTCAGGACGCGCGACAGCAGCAACTGCATGTAGTCGCCGCTGACGGAGGAGGTCAGGTTGCCGATCGCATACAGGATCATCAGCCCGATCAGCGCATATTTGCGCGGATAGCGCGCCAGAAACAGGGTGACGAACGGCGCGCCGCCCATCACGCCGAAGGCATAGGCGCTGATCAGGCTGCCTGCCTTGGGCACGCTGACATGGACTCCGTCTGCCAGGACGGGCAGCAGCCCCATGGGGGTGAATTCGGTCACTCCGATTGCGAAAGCCCCGCAGGCCAGGGACAACAGCGCAAGACCGGACGAACCATTGGCTTTCGACAACGGGCTTTTCTCCTACAGGATGGGGATTTCAAAGATCCGGGCGCGATCGGCCCTTGTTCGTTTTGCGGTGTGAATGATTTCTTTGCGCAACAAATCTGCCGTATGCATCGGGCAGCGATCATGAAACCATGCGTCGGTCCTCGGTTTTCCCGTCAGCCGCAGGGCCCTGAGCTGGGTGTTCGCGAAGAGTTCAATCATTGCGAACATCTGTACGCTGTCTGCCGCAATGGATCAACGAATGGCTTTTGCGTGCCTCTACCAGCGATAGGCGAGACGGCGCGGCCGGGGGGCCAGGAGCAGGCGACGGAGCGGGTGCAGATCGCGACATAATGGCGATCGGCGATGTTGGTGCCGTTGAACTGGATGGACGTGCGCCGGTAATCGACATGGGCGACGAGGTACCAGACCACCTGGCTTGGCACCGCGAAGGTCTCGGGCAGGGCGCCGGCCGTGTTGCCGGTATAGCGCACGCCGCCGCCGATGCCGGAGATTGGTGGTGAGGTGGAAATCGCGCTTCAGGAACAGCGAGGCCAATGATGTTCTGGGGGGCTGCCCGATGGGCGTTGTGGTCTTGGTGGCGGCGGTGCCGTTCCGGGCCAGCAGCGCGCGGCGTGTGCCGGAGACCTCGATTTCCTCGGTTGTCGCCTTATGCTTGCCGTGGGCATAGGGCTTTGCGTCATGAGGGTGATGGCGCAGCTTGTCGTGAGGGAGCGGTTGGTCGGGGACGGAGGATGCGGAGGCGGTGGTGCCCACGAACAGCAGCAGGGCGGAGGCAAGAAAAAGGGCCTGTCTGGCATGGGAAAGGGAAGGGGGCATGGTCCACCATCAGCGTTGATGGGCCTCACTTGGGGTTATTGAGAATAATTATGCCGATCGCGATCGCGATCGCCTTGTCCGGTCAGGCCAGCGCCTCGGCGACCGCTGCCTGCGCGTGCAGCGCGGTGGTATCGAAGAGGGGAACGGGGCTGTCTTCAGGGCGCACCAGCAGCATGATTTCGGTGCAGCCGAGGATGATCGCTTCGGCGCCGTCTTCGACGAGTCGGGCAATGATCTCGCGGTATATGGCACGGGAGGCCGGGCTGATCGTTCCGGCCACCAGCTCTTCATAAATGATCCTGTGCACCTCGGCGCGGTCCTGCGCGCCGGGCACAATGACATCCAGGCCGTGACGTCCGGACAGGCGGTCCTTATAGAATGCCTGCTCCATCGTGAAGGCGGTGCCCAGCAGGCCCACCTTCCGGAACCCGGCCGCCTTGATATGTGCGGCTGTCGGATCGGCGATGTGCAGCAGGGGGATGCGGACCGCCGCCTGAATGTCGGGTGCCATCCGGTGCATGGTGTTGGTGCAGATCAGCAGCATGTCCGCACCGGTGGCTTCGAGGCGCCGGGCGGCATCGACCATGCGGGCGGTCAGGCCCTCCCAGTCGTTCCGATGCTGCAAGGCTTCGATCTCGGAGAAATCGAACGACCATAGCAGGCAGCGGGCAGATGCTGTCGGGCCCAGGCGGTCCCGCACGCCCTGGTTCAGGATACGATAATATTCCGCCGAGCTTTCCCAGCTCATGCCGCCAATCAGGCCAATCATCCGCATGGTGCCTCCGAGGATCAGGTCTTTCCGTTCCTTATCGCGAATGGACTCAGGGCGAAACGGCGGCTTGTGACCCCTGACGGTGCGGGGCGCAGGCGTTGCGTGCCGTGTTGAGGCAGATCATGCTGTCGGAAAAGGTGTGGGAAGGATGGGCGATGGAAATCCTGCCTGTGGCCGAAAGGTATATCGAGGCTTACGCGACCATGCGGACGGCATTGTGGCCGTCCGAGACGATTGCCCGGCATCGAGGGGACATTGAAGAGGCCCTGGCATCTTCAAGTGTCGACCATGTGGCCTTTCTGGCGGTTGCCGGAGGAGATGCGTGCGTTGGTTTCGTGGAGGCTGCGCTGAGGCATGATTATGTGAATGGGTGCACGACGTCGCCCGTTGCTTTTGTCGAAGGCCTCTATGTGTGCCCGGACATGCGCCGAAACGGCGTGGCGCGTCGGCTGATTGACCAGGTCGTCGCGTGGGCGCGGGCATGCGGATGTTCGGAAATCGCGTCGGACGCTGATGCCGGTAATATGGACAGCCACGCGGTGCACGAGGCGCTTGGATTTTGTGAAACCGAACGAGTCGTCTTCTTCCGGCGCGAGTTGCACTGAGACCTGTCGGAACGGTTCAGAGCCGAAAAGCCCCATTGCATGGAAGATACGGAAGGCGATCGAAGCGTGTTGCTCTCGCGTGCGTGATGCGTCATAGCCCTGCCGCTATGAACAACCGTGAACGACGCCCGATGGAAGGCCGCATGACCATGGACCGTAAGACACAGCGGAACACGGGCACGCGGCTGATGGCGGCCGGTTCCGCCGGGGTTTGCATGAGTGTGGCCCTGTTGTTGGCGGCCGGCCCTGTGCGGGCTGAACCGACGGGTCAGGCGGCGCAGGCCGCGCCGCGCCGGCCGGCGGCTGTGAAGTCGGTGCCGCATCCGGCCAGCCCGGCATCCGAGGCGGTCGAGGTCAGCGGTATCCGTCGCGCCTTTACCCATGAAGCCGCACAGCATCTGCCCGATGCCGATACGCGCGTGACGGCGGAGCGGTTGACCGAACGGGGCGTGGTGGATCTGCGCGGGCTGGAATATGTGGCGCCGAACCTGACGGTGCAGACGATCAACGGTACTGCCTCGACCAATTTCTATCTGCGCGGCCTGGGCTTCAACGATTTTACCCAGAACAATATGGGGCCGGTCGTGACCTATGTGGACGACGTGGCCTATCCCTATTCGACCATGGCCTCCGGGCTGATGTTCGACATGGCGGACGTGACCGTGACTCCAGGCCCGGTTGGCACCCAGCATGGCCAGTCGGCCACCGGTGGCGAGGTGATGCTGCGGACGAACGACCCGACCGATACGTTCCATTATGGTGCCAGCGAGGATATTGCCTCCTACGCGCGCAGCCGCAGCGATGCCTATGTCTCGGGGCCGATCGCTCACGGGCTGAGCTTCCGCCTTGCCGGGCAGGTGCGGCAGGGGGGCGGCTGGCAGACCAATCCGCTGAATGGCGCCCATCTGGGCGATGCCGATAGCTGGGCGCTGCGGGCGAAATTGAAATGGACGCCGGATGAGCGGACGACGGTGATGCTGTCGGGCCATGTGGTGCGCGACCAGAGCGAGGTGGTGGGGGGCATGCCCATTGCGCGCCTGATCGGCTCGGCGCCGATCCCGCATCTGGGCTGGACGCAGACGGAATGGTCGGCGAAGGACGCGTTTACCAACGTGATCGGGCGCCAGAACGGGTTGAAGCCCAGCGAGAATAACTGGTTCTGGGGCGCGGACCTGCATGTTGCCCATGATTTCGGCCCCGTCGCCCTGACCGCGATCAGCGCCTTCGAGACTGAGCGGGAGGCCGAGTTCACCGATCAGGACGCGACGGCGGCGGCGCAGGCGGATGCCTATCGCACCGTTGCGGCCAACAGTTTTACGCAGGAAGTGCGGCTGGCGAGCACGCACGCCGAAGACAGGCTGCAATGGGTGGTCGGCGCGTATTACCAGCGCTCGCGCATGAATCAGGCCTTTCCGTTCGACTATACGGATTACCTGCCGGCCCGTGGCTATATGCAGGTCTCCACCTTCGGCCTGAATCAGGAGGCCACGTCGCAGTTCGGCCATGTCAGCTACCGCCTGCCGCGGAATGTGACGCTGTTCGTGGGCCTGCTGCATGAGATCGACGACCGGGCGATCACCGGGCTGACCTCGCGGATCTATGGCGGGCGCACGCTGGATTTCCACGGCGAGAGCACGGCGGCGGCGCAGTTCGCGGGGCAGGTGGGCGTGTCGTGGCAGGCGACGCGCAATGTCCTGCTCTATTACAAGATGAGCAAGGGCTTCAAACCCGGCGGGTTTACCGCCAACAATACGCAGGTCCAGGCGCAGCTCGATCCCTTCAGGCCCGAAACCGTACTGACCTATGAGCTGGGGCTGAAGAGCGACCCGATCCCCAACGTGCTGCGGATCAATGCCGCCGCGTTCTACAACGATTTTCACAACCAGCAGATTCTCGGCACGATCCTGATTCCGAATTACGGACCGCTGAGCCAGTTGACCAATGTGCCGAAATCCGAAAGCTGGGGGTTCGAGGGCACAATCGACCTGCACCCGTTCCGCCATCTGTTCCTCACCCAGAATTTCGGCTGGCAGCGGGGCATTTTCCAGAATTTCCCGACCGTCAACCGCGCGAAGACGAATGCCTATTACGCGCGGAATGGCGTGTGGAAGGCGATCACCGACAATTTCTCGGGTGTGGATAACGGGCAGCCGAAGCTGACGCTGA
Organism: Gluconacetobacter aggeris; assembly: GCF_014174395.1. Classification (GTDB taxonomy): domain Bacteria; phylum Pseudomonadota; class Alphaproteobacteria; order Acetobacterales; family Acetobacteraceae; genus Gluconacetobacter; species Gluconacetobacter aggeris. The sequence goes on along the minus strand of NZ_JABEQD010000002.1, from coordinate 166,194 downwards.
ACGGGCAGCTCGACTGGCGGCAGGCGGTCAGCCCCCATTATGCGGTCGAGTTCGGGCCCAACTGGGTCTATCGCGGTGCGCAGGCCATGACGCCGGGCGGGACGGGGTTCTATCGCCTGCCGCCTTATTTCCTGCTCGGCGCGCATGTCACGTTCCGGCCCGCGTCGGACCGCTGGCTGGTCACGGTCTATGCGTCGAACATCCTGAACCGGCAGTATTTCACCTCCGGCGGGCAGGCGACGACGACCTATCTCTATATTCCCGGTTCGCCGCGCTTTATCGGTGGGAGGGTGTCCTGCGGGTTCTGAGAGGCTTGACCATCGGGCGGCGGCGTCGGCCGCTGCTGCCGCTGCATTTCTCAAACCCTATTTTCGTGCGCTGCGCGCCTCGTCCAGTTGGTGCGTATCCGCGGCGGTCAGATCCAGCTCGTAGAGGCCGCGCAGGACCTTGATGCGCTCAATCTGAGAGATTGATTCTATTCATCAATTTTGAGGAGAATGGCGGACTCGAAAGGATTCGAACCTTCGACCTTCGCCTTCGGAGGGCGACGCTCTATCCAGCTGAGCTACGAGTCCAGTGACGCCTCCATACCTCGAACCGTTTCGGGGCGCCAGCCCTGTCGGGCAATTATTTGCCGGCGAGGTGGTCCAGCGGCGCGAGGATGGGGGGTGGGGTGTCGCTGCCGTCGTGGGGCAAAGCCTGCCATACGGCGGCAGCGATGTCGCCGCCCGAGGGCAGGGGGCGGTTGGGATCGGTGATCCATTGCGCGATGTCGGCGATCGTGGCCTGGCGGCTGCGGCCGCGCAGCAGCAGGTGATAGCCCTGCGGGATATAGTCGCGGCGCATGTCGGCGGGCAGGTGGCGCCACAGGGTGGCCATGGCGGGCGGGGGCACGAGCTGGTCGTGGCCGCCATAGATCACCAGGGCCGGGCCGCGCAGATGCGGGGCGGCGTCGGCGGCCTGGCGCATCAGGGCGGCCAGGCCGGCGACGGCCTGCATGCGGGTGGCGTGCAGGGTCAGCGGGTCGAAATAGAGGCGGCGCATTGCCGTCATGTCGTCGCCAGCCACGACATGGACCGGCAGTTCGTGGCCCGTCAGGCGCCAGTCGGGCGCCGTGGCGGCCAGCAGGCGCAGCACGGTTTCGGGGCCGACCCCCAGTTTCCAGACCGCCGGGGCCAGCAGGATGGTGCCGGTCACGGGAGGTGCGTCCGGGCGGGCCATCAGGCAGGTGAGGACCGCGCCGCCCATGCTTTCGCCCAGCAGATAGAGCGGCACGCCGGGGTGGCGGCGGGCGATGATCAGGGCCTCGTCGCGTGCATCGGCCACCATGCGGTCGGCACCGGCCCACTGGCCGCGATCTTTCATGCCGCCGAAGCCGCGCAGGTCGGGGGCGTAGAGGGTGATGCCCTGGGCGGCGAGCGTGGGGGCGGCGAATTCCCACGCGTCGCGGCTGTCGTCGAATCCATGCAGTGCCAGCATGACGGCCCGGACCTGCCCGCGTGCGGGCCAGATTCGGATGGGGGCCCCGGTGCCATCGGGCAGGTGCAGGATCGTGTCGGGTGGCACCAGACGGCCATCCGCCGCCCAGGCGGCGGGCGGGTGTGGGGGCGGTGGGTCCTGCATCGTGCATCCGGCCAGCAGCAGGAGTGGGGCCAGATAGCGCAGGCGTGACAGGCGGAGGTTTGAAAGCACGGTGATCCTGCGTATCATCCCCCATCCATCCTGACCACCGGCCGACAGGGCCATCATCACGAGGCGGAGCGAACATATGCAGGTCCAGACCCTTCCGGCCCAATCCGGCGATCCGGTCCCCCATCCGCGCCTCGGCCATGTCGAAACGGTGATCGTGCAGTCGCGGGTCCTGTCCTGCGATGGTGGGCTGGGGGCGCTGGGCCATCCGCGCGTGTGGCTGCGCATCGCCGGACACCAGACCTTCTGCCCCTATTGCTCGCGCCTGTTCGTGCTGAGCCCCGATGCCGGGGAAGACACCGCGCACTGACCAGACCTCCCATGTCCAGCGACGCCCCGATTCACCTGATCCTCGTTGACGGATCGGGGTTCATCTTCCGTGCCTTCCATGCCCTGCCGCCGATGACCGCGCCCGACGGGACGCCGGTCAACGCCGTCTTCGGCTTTACCAACATGCTGGCGCGCCTGCTGCGCGACCATGTGGGCACGCATCTGGCGGTCATTTTCGATGCGGGGCGCCTGACCTTCCGCAACGAACTCTATGACCAGTACAAGGCCCACCGGCCCGAACCGCCCGAGGATCTGCGCCCGCAATTCGCCCTGGTGCGCGACGCTACCTTGGCTTTCGGCGTGCCGGGGATCGAGGAAGCGGGATGGGAGGCCGACGATCTGATCGCGGCCTATGCCCGCCGCGTGACCGATGCCGGCGGGCGCTGCACCATCGTCTCGTCCGACAAGGACCTGATGCAACTGATCCGTCCGGGTGTGGAGATGCAGGACCCGATCCGCCAGAAGCCCATCGGGCCGGCGGAGGTCGAGGCGAAATTCGGCGTGACACCCGACAAGGTGATCGACGTGCAGGCGCTGATCGGCGATTCGGTCGATAACGTGCCGGGCGTGCCGGGGATCGGGCCCAAGACGGCCTCGGCGCTGATTGCGGAATACGGGTCGCTGGATGCGATCCTGGAGGCCGCGCCCACGATGAAAGCCTCGAAGCGGCGCGACAATCTGATCGAGCATGCGGAACGCGCGCGCCTGTCGCGCGAACTGGTGACGCTGCGCGAGGATGCGCCGTGCCCGCTGCCGCTGGAGGAACTGGTCTGCCGCGCGCCGGATGAGGCGCAACTGGGTGCCTGGCTGACGCGGATGGGTTTCCGCTCGCTGGTGCATCGGATGGGGCTGAAGGAAACGGCGGCGGCGGTCGGTGTGGCCAGCCATGCTCCGTCTGTGGCCGTTGCCGGTGCGGACGCGGCGCCGGCCGAGGCGCCGGTGGCGCCTGATCGCGCGGCTTTCGGCCCCTATGAGACCGTGCGCACGGCCGAGGCGCTGGAAGCCTGGGTTGCGGAGGCGCGCCGGGTAGGCTTCTGCGCCGTCGATACCGAGACCGATGGACTGGACCCGCTGCATGCCGGGCTGATCGGGATTTCGCTGGCGGTGGCGCCGGGGCGGTCCTGCTATATTCCGCTGGCGCATGAGGGCGCGCCGGCACAGGCGCAGCTTCTGCCCGAGGAGGGGGTGGAAGAGGACCCCGTTGGCCTCCAGATGCCGGTGGCCACCGCGCTGGAGATCCTGGGGCCGCTGTTCATCGACCCGTCGGTGCTGAAGATCTTCCAGAATGCCAAGTTCGACCTGCTGGTGCTGACCCGCGCCGGGGCGCCGCAGGCGACGCCGATCGACGACACCATGTTGATTTCCTACGCCCAGTATGCCGGGCGGCATGGGCAGGGCATGGACGAATTGTCGCGGCTGTATCTGGGCCATACGCCGATTTCCTATGACGAGGTGACGGGCACCGGGCGCAACCGCATTCCGTTCGCGCGGGTCGATGTGGCGCGGGCCACGGCCTATGCGGCCGAGGATACGGACGTGACGCTGCGGCTGTGGCTGGTGCTGCATCCGACCCTGCGGTCCAACCGGGCGCTGGCGCTCTATGAGGAGCTGGAGCGGCCGCTGGTGGCCGTGCTGGCCGACATGGAGCGGGCCGGGATCGCGGTCGACGTGACCGAACTGCGGCGCCTGTCGGCCGATTTTGCGGCGCGCATGGGCGAGATGGAGGTGGAGATCCATCGTCTGGCCGGCCGGTCGTTCAATGTCGGCTCGCCCAAGCAATTGGGCGAGATCCTGTTCGACGAAATGGGGCTGGCCGGCGGCAAGCGGATGAAATCGGGTGCCTGGGGCACCGATTCCTCCGTATTGCAGGATCTGGCGGACCAGGGGCATGAGCTGCCGGGGCGCATTCTCGCCTGGCGGCAACTGGCCAAGCTGAAATCGACTTATGCCGACGCGCTGGTGGGCCAGGCCGATCCGGGGACGGAGCGGGTGCATACCTCGTTCCAGATGGCCATCACCTCGACCGGCCGCCTGTCGTCCAACGAGCCGAATCTGCAGAATATTCCCATCCGCACCGAGGAAGGGGGGCGCATCCGCCGCGCCTTTGTCGCGGCGCCGGGCCATGTGCTGCTGTCGGCGGATTATTCGCAGATCGAATTGCGGCTGCTCGCCCATGTGGCGAACATTCCCGCCCTGCGCGAGGCCTTTGCGCTGGGGCAGGATATTCATGCCCGTACGGCGTCCGAAGTGTTCGGCCTGCCGATCGAGGGCATGGACCCGTTGACGCGTAGGCGGGCCAAGGCGATCAATTTCGGCATCATCTACGGTATCAGCGCCTTCGGGCTGGGACGGCAGCTTGGCATCCCGCCGGGCGAGGCGCGGTCGTATATCGACGCCTATTTCGCCCGCTATCCGGAGATCCGCGACTATATGGACCGGATGAAGGAAGAGGCGAAGGCGAACGGTTACGTCACCACCCCGTTCGGCCGGCGCTGCTGGGTGCCGGGCATCGGCGACCGCAATGCGGCCCGCCGGTCCTATGCCGAGCGGCAGGCGATCAACGCGCCGTTGCAGGGCGGGGCGGCCGACATCATCAAGCGCGCGATGGTACGCCTGCCGCGTGCGCTGGCCGATGCCGGGCTTGACGGACGGCTGCTGCTTCAGGTCCATGACGAACTTGTGTTCGAGGTACGGCAGGGCCAGGAGGGCGACCTGTCGGCACTCGTGAAACAGGTGATGGAATCCGCCGCCGATCTGTCGGTGAAGCTGGTGGTGGAGACCGGGACCGGAACGAACTGGGCGGACGCACATTGATGCAGGAACGGGACAAGCGCCGGCTGGCGATCGGGGCGGTCATCGCCGTGCTTTCGGCCGCGGGGGGCTATGCGGGCTATTGGGCGATGGATCGCGCAGGGCCGCTGCTGTCCACCCATGGCAACGAGATCGGCGGGTCGTTCCGGCTGGTCAGCGCGGCCGAGGGCGAGGTGTCGGACAGCAATTTCCGGGGCCGCTGGATGCTGGTCTATTTCGGCTACACCCACTGCCCCGACGAGCAATGCGGCGCGACGCTGCGGGCGATGGCGGGCGCGATGGACCTGCTGGGGCCGCGCCACCGGTTTGTGGCGCCGCTGTTCATCTCGCTGGACCCGATGCGTGACACCGCCGAGGCGATGCGGGCCTATACGCTGCGGTTCGGGCCGCGCATCTTCGCCATGACCGGTGCGCCGACCATGCTCAAGGCCGTCACCGCCGAATATCATGCGCCCTATGTGCGCCATGAGGGCAAGGATGGCGATTACAGCATGGAGCCGTCGCCGCGCATCGTCATCATGTCGCCCGAAGGGCGCTATGCCGGGACGATCCAGTCCGATGCTTCGGCCCAGGAGATGGCCGATCGTCTGAACGGTCTCATGGCGGCGCAATAGGTGGGGAGCCGCTCTCGCTCCCCAGCGCAGCTTTCCAGACTGGCTCTGAGCCGGCCTCTTCTGCTTGCCGGAGTATTGGCGGTGCTGGCGGCTGTGCCCGGCTACGCTGCCCACGCACAGGATTCCGCGCCGCCGGGCAGCGCCCGGCCGGTGGGGGACGGCCAGACTTTGGGCAGCCCGCATCGCGGGGGCACGCTGCGGCTGACGGCATCGTCCTCGGGCGGGACGCTGGACCCGCAGATCAATTATACTTCGGAATATGCCCAGCTTTTCACGGTCCTGTATGATGGGCTGCTGAATTTCCGCAAGGCGGACGACCGCACCAGCGACGAGGTGGTGCCCGACCTGGCCGAAACCGTGCCGCAGCCCGAGGATGGCGGGCGGACCTGGCGTTTCACCCTGCGGCGGGGGGTGCGGTTCTCGACCGGGCAGGAGGTCACGGTGGCGGATGTTGCGGCCTCGATCCGGCGGCTGTTCCGGGTCGGCAGTCCCACGGCGGGGTCGTTCTACGGTGCCATTGTCGGCGCGGATGCCTGCCTGCGCGATCCGGCGCACTGCACGCTGGCGGGCGGGCTGGAGGTCGATCCGGCGACGCGGGAAGTGGTCTTCCATCTGAGCCAGCCGGATGCCGAATTCCCGCAGAAACTGGCCTTTCCGCATGCTTCGATCCTGCCGGCGAACATGCCGGATCATGATCTGGGCAATATGCCCGCGCCGACCACGGGGCCGTACCGGTTCATGAGCTACGATCCGGACCGGGGGGCAGTGCTGGAGCGCAATCCATTCTTCCATGTCTGGAGCGCCGACGCGCAGCCCGACGGCTATGCCGATCGTATCCGCTACGATTTCGGCCTGCCGGACGAGGCGGCGGTGACGGCGGTGGAAAACGGTCAGTATGACTGGATGTTCGACATGAAGCCGCTGGACCGGCTGGGCGAGCTGGGCGCGCGCCATACGGGGCAAGTCCATCTCCGGTCGCTCTACGGCTTCTATTATGTGCCGATGAACGTGAATATTCCGCCCTTCAGCAACCGCATGGCGCGGCTGGCGGTGAACCGGGCGCTGGATCGGCGCGCGATGACCATTCTGTATGGTGGGGGTGCCGTGGCGGGGCCGCTCTGCACCATGGTGCCGCCGGGCATTCCCGGCGCGTTGGACGAATGTGCCCATACGGTCGGGGCGGACCTGGACCACCCGGCGCCGTCATGGCGCGGGGCGGATCTGGAAGGTGCGCGCCGGCTGGTGGCCGCCAGCGGCACCGCCGGGCAGAAGGTGACGGTGGTGGTACAGAATACCGCCGTCGAGATGAGCATGGGGGTCTGGCTGCGCAACATGCTGCAGGCAATCGGTTATGATGCCAGCGTCAAGCCTTTGGCCCATTCGGTGCAGCTTGGATATATCCAGAACACGTCGAACCATGTGCAGATCAGCCTGAGTGACTGGTTTGCGGATTACCCGTCGGCCTCGAACTTTCTGGACGACCTGTTCGGGTGCGAGAATTTCCATCCCGGCACCGACAATTCGATCAACATCGCCGGCTATTGCAACAAGGAAGCCCAGGCGGCGATGGATGCGGCCAAGCAGGAGACCGATCCGGCGCGGGCAGCGGAACTCTGGGCGCAGGCGGGGCGGATCATCTCCCGCGACTCTCCGGCAGCACCGGCCATTCGCATCAATTATATCGATCTGGTATCGTCACGGCTGGGGAATTATTTCTATACGGACCTGTATCACATGATCTTCTCGCAGGTTTGGATTCAGTGAGGGGAAGTGCGGCGCGCCTGCTGGGTGTTCTGCCTGTTCTCTTGCTGGGCGTGGCCGGCGGCGCGGCGCATGGCATGGATGACGGAGCGCTGATGGTGGCGCATCGCGGTGGCACGCTGCGGCTGACGGCGGCGTCCTCCGGCGGGTCGGTCGATCCGCAGATTGCGTACGAGCAGCAGAATCTGCAGATCGAGGCCCCGGTCTATGACGGGCTGATGGCGTTTCCCAAGAGCGGGTGCGGCGATGCGGTGCGGCCGGTGCCCGATCTGGCCGACGGCATGCCCGAGATCCGCGATGGCGGCCGCACCTATGTCTTTCGCCTGCGGCAGGGCATCCGCTTTTCCGACGGGCACGTACTGGACGTCGAGGATGTCGCGGCGACCATGCGCCGGATCTTTCGCGTCAACAGTCCCGCGGCGGGACCGTATTTCAGCAATCTGCTCGGGGCGGCTCCGTGTCTTGCCGGGCAGGGGCGGTGCGACCTGTCGAATGGCGTGGTGGCCGATGCGGCGGCGGGGACGGTGACTTTTCATCTGGCGCGGCCGGATACGGATTTCCTGTACAAGCTCGCCTTTCCGCAGGCCGCGATCGTGCCGGCGGGGACGCCCGGCCATGATACGGGCAATGTCGCCCCGCCGGGGACCGGCCCTTATCGCATTACCTTTTACGACCCGGACCGGGTGATGCGGCTGGAACGCAATCCGTATTTCCGTGTGTGGGATGGGCTGGCGCAGCCCGACGGCTTCCCCGACCGGATCGTCTACAGTTTCGGTCTGGACGAGGAAGCCGAAGTGACGGCGGTGGAAAACGGCCAGTATGACTGGATGCTCGACATGCCGCCGCGCGACCGGCTGGGCGAGTTGGGCGACCGGTATGTGCCGCGCGTCCATCTGTCGGACATGCTCGTGGTCTGGTACATGGAGATGAATGTGCGCCTGGCGCCGTTCAATGTGCCCGAGGTGCGGCGGGCGCTGAATGATGCCGTGGATCGTCATGCCATGGTCCTGCATGAAGGCGGCCCGGCGCTGGCCTATCCGGCGTGCGACATGATTCCGCGCGGTATCCCGAGCCATGATCCGGAATGTGCCTATGGGCGTGGGGCGTCGGTGGCGCATCCGGCGCCGTCCTGGCAGGGTGTGGACATGGCGCGGGCCCGCGCGCTGGTAGCCGCCAGCGGGACGGCGGGGCAGGATGTGACGGTCGTGACCATGAACACGTCCATGGGGCGGGTACTGGGCCAGGCGGTGCGCGAGACGCTGGCGGAGCTGGGCTACCACGCCATCGTGCGGCCGATCACGCCGGTGGTCGAGTTTTCCTATTTGCAGAATACGTCGAACGCGGTGCAGATCGGCTTTACCGGGTGGCAGGCCGATTACCCGGCGCCAGGGGCGTTTCTGCACACGCTGTTCGCCTGCGACAGTTTTCATCCTTCGTCCGATAATTCGCTGAACATGTCGGGCTTCTGCGATCCGGCGATCGATCGGCTGATGGACGATGCCGCGGCGGCGCAGCAGGGCGACCCGACGCGGGCCGACGCCATGTGGCAGCAGGCGGATGCCGCCATCATGGCGCAGGCGCCGGTGGTGCCGCTGGTGCAGACCCGCCGGCTGGATCTGGTCTCGGCGCGGGTGGGGCATGTGCTGTCCAGCGCCTATTACATGGTACTGCTCGCGCAGCTCTGGGTCCATTGAGCGCCTGTCCGGGAATGGGCGCTGGTGGCGGTCCGACGGGCGTTTCCTGCGCTCCGGTGCTCACGGCCATCAAGGCCGCTCCGCTTCGGTGCTCGAAAACACCCGCCGGGCGTAGCCCTGTCGGGCTACTCCCGCTCACCAGCCCCCATTCCCGGACAGGCTTTCAGAGTTTTTCGGGAATGGGCGCTGGTGGCGGTCCGACGCGCGTTTTCTGTGCTCCGGTGATCACGGCCATTCTCGCTCACCAGCGCGCATTTCCAAACAGGCTGTGAGAAGGTTTTCCCCATGACAGCGCCGACCGTATCCTCGTCCCTCTCCGCAGCCCGGCCCGCCGGGCCGTGGCGCCGCGCCGGACGGCGGCTGGCGCGCGACCGTGCGGCGATGGTCGCGCTGGCGGTGCTGCTGGCGGTGACGGCGGCATGTCTGCTGGCGCCGGTCTATGCGCGCGATGTGGCGCATACCGATCCGTTCACTTCCAACGTCGCGGGGTCGGTGACGATCGACGGGCGCAGCGTCGACATCATGCAGCCCAACGACAATCCGCTGCATCTGGGCCTGTCGCCCATCGGGCCGACCTGGCGTGCCTCGGCCGACCTGCTGGGGGCGGACAGCCAGGGGCGCGACCTGGCGGCGCGGCTGCTGTACGGTGGGCGGACGTCGCTGCTGATTTCCTTCTGTGCCGCCGCGCTGTGCATCGTCCTGGCGGCCATCGTGGGCATCGTCGCGGGTTATGCCGGGGGAATCGTCGATGCGGTGCTGTCGCGCATCATGGACATCATGTGGGCGGTGCCGGTCTATCTGTTCGCGATCTCGCTTTCCATCGTCACCGTCAGCCAGGGATTGAAGCTGGGTCCGGTCACCATCGCCAGCGACAATCTGCTGATCCCCATCTGCATCATCGCGCTGGTCTATGTGCCCTATGCGGCGCGGCCGGTGCGCGGGCGGGTGATGTCGCTGCGGCGGGCGGAATTTGTCACCGCCGCGCGGGCGCTGGGGGTGCCGGGCTATCGCATCGTGCTGCGCGATATCCTGCCCAACGTCACCGGGACGCTGGTGGTGCTGGCGCCGCTGATGATGGCGCTGGCGATGATGGCGGAATCCGCCCTGTCGTTCCTCTCGATCGGTGTGCAGGCGCCCGGGGCGTCGTGGGGCACGATCATCGAGGATGGCGAGGGACTGATCTATACCCGCCCGATGGTGGCCATCGCGCCGGGGCTTGCCATCGTCATCGTGGTGCTGGCACTGAACGTGCTGGGAGACGGCATGCGCGACGCGCTGGATGTGCGCGACAGCGGACGGGAGCGCGCGTGATGGTGATGACCGTTCTGCGGCGTCTGGGCCAGACGCTGTTCGTGCTGGTCGGGATTTCGGTCCTGGTGTTCCTGGTCTTCTTCGCCACACCGGGCGCAGACCCGACGGCGCGCATTGCCGGGCGCAATGCCTCGCCCGAGACGATGGCGCGGGTGCGTGTGGAATACGGGTTCGACCGGCCCTTGCCGGTGCAATATGCGCGGATGATGGAAAAGCTGTTCGTCACGCGGGATCTGACATCCTACGTCAATCGCGGACAGAAAGTGGTGCCGGAGATCCTGGAGGCCGCGCCTGTCACGGTGTCGCTGGTCTCGGGCGCAGCCGTGATCTGGGTTGTGCTGTCGGTGGTCATGGGCGTGATCGCGGCGGCGCTGCGCGGCAGTTGGGTGGATCGCGGCCTGATGATGCTGGGGCTGGTGGGGATTTCGATCCCGGTCTTCTGGCTGGGGCAGGTGGTGAATCTGGTGACGCAGAGCCGCTATCACGAGAGCTGGCTGTTTTCCTGGGTTCCGGGGCTGGGCTACGTGCCGCTGACCGAGGACCCGCTGGGCTGGTTCCGCGCGCTGGCGTTGCCGTGGCTGACGCTGGCGGTGCTGTTCGTGGGCATCTACAGCCGCGTGCTGCGCGCCGACCTGGTGGCGGTGCAGAGCGAGGATTTCATGCGCACCGCGCGTGCCAAGGGCCTGTCGCCGGCGCGGGTGCTGCTGGTGCATGGGCTGCGCACGTCGATGATCACCTTTGTCTCATTGTTCGGGCTGGATTTCGCGCAACTGGTCGGGGGCGGTGCGCTGCTGACAGAGGTGGTGTTCGGTTTGCAGGGGGTGGGGCGGTTGACCTATCAGGCGCTGTCGAACCTGGACCTGCCGCTGATCATGGCCACGGTGATGTATTCGGCGGTGTTCGTCGTGATCGCCAATGCCGTCGTGGACATGCTGTATCTTCTGCTGGATCCGAGAGTGCGTGATGGACGCTGACATGCTGCTGGTGGTGCGCGACCTGACGGTGGCGCTGCCGATCGGCGGGCGGCTGGTGCCGATCGTCGAATCCGTATCCTTTACGCTGGGGGCACGGGAAATCCTGGGCATTGTGGGCGAGTCCGGGTCGGGCAAGAGCGTGACCTCGCTGGCGATCATGGGGCTGATCGACGTGCCGGGGGCGCGCGTCAGCGGGTCGGTGCGTTTTCGCGGGCGTGAACTGGTGGGACTGGCGCCACGGGCCTATCGCGCGCTGCGCGGGCGTGAGATCGCGATGATCTTCCAGGACCCGATGACCGCCTTTACCCCGGTCTATACGGTCGGACGGCAGATCGACGAGCAGATCCGCGTGCATCAGAAGATCTCGCGGGCCGATGCCCGGTCGCGCACCGTGCGCCTGCTGGGTGACATGGGCGTGCCGGACCCGGAACGGGTGGCGGGGCGCTATCCGCACCAACTTTCCGGCGGCCTGCGTCAGCGGGCGATGATCGCGATGGCGCTGTCCTGCAATCCGGCCCTGCTGATTGCCGACGAGCCGACGACCGCGCTGGATGTGACGGTGCAGGCCCAGATCCTGGATCTATTGCGCGGGTTGCGCCGGGAATACGGGTCCTCGGTGCTGCTGATCACCCACGATATGGGCGTGGTGGCCGAAACCTGTGACCGGACGCTGGTGCTGTATAGCGGGCTGGTTGCCGAGCGCGGGCCGACCGGGGCGCTGTTCGCGCAGCCGGGACACCCGTACACGGCGGCGCTGCTGGATTCGATTCCGCCGCTGCATGGGCCGCGCCCGGCGCGTCTGCCGTCCATTCCCGGCAGCCCGCCGGCCCCCGCCGAGCGCCCGGCCGGGTGCCCCTTCGCGCCGCGCTGTGCCTATGCCCATGAGGCCTGCGCCGTGCGGCCGGCGTTGGTCGCCAGTGGGGTGCAGGATGTTGCCTGTGTGCTGCCGGCGGAGGGGCGCCCGCTGCCGCCGCGTTTCGTTGCGGAGATGAGCGCATGACCCGTCTGCCGGTCGATTCTCCCTCTCCGCTGATTGCGGCGCAGGATTTACGCATGACCTATCGGGTCGGGCGCGGGCAGGTGCTGCGCGCGCTGGACGGCGTGTCGCTTTCGGTGCGGCCCGGCGAGGTGCTGGGGCTGGTGGGCGAGTCCGGCTGCGGCAAATCGACGCTCGGCCGCTGCCTGCTGCGACTGGTGCAACCGAGTGCGGGGCGCGTCGTCTTCGACGGTACCGACATCACCACCCTGCCGGAACGGCGCCTGCGCCCGCTGCGGCAGGACATGCAGATGGTGTTTCAGGATTCCTACGCGGCGCTGAACCCGCGCCGCCGGGTCGGCGACCTGGTGGCCGAGCCGCTGCGCGTGCATCCCGCCCCTGGCGGCGGGCGGCGCAGCCGGGCAGATATCGCGGCCCGGCTGGCGGAACTGATGGATCTGGTGGGCCTGCCGCAGGCGGCGCTGGCGCGCTATCCGCACGAATTTTCCGGCGGCCAGCGGCAGCGCATCAACATTGCCCGCGCGCTGGCGCTGTCACCCCGGCTGGTGGTGGCCGATGAGCCGGTGGCGGCGCTGGACGTGTCGATCCAGGCGCAGATCGTGAACCTGTTCATGGATCTGCGCGACCGGATGGGGCTGACCTATGTGTTCGTCGCGCATGATCTGGCGGTGGTGCGGCAGATTTCGACCCGGGTGGCGGTGATGTATCTGGGCGCGATCGTCGAACTGGGCGAGGCCGATGCCGTGCTGCATCGCCCGGCCCATCCCTACACCGCCGCCCTGATCGCCGCCGTGCCGGAGCCGGTGGTGCGTACCGAAGGGCTGCCGCCGCCGTTGCGCGGCGACGTGCCCAGCCCGATTGCCCCGCCGCCCGGCTGCCGGTTTCATACGAGATGCCCGGTGGCGCGCGACCGTTGCCGGGTCGATCCGCCGGCGTTGCGGGGACTGCCGGATGGGCGTGAGGTAGCGTGTCATTATCCGTTGGTGGGGGGATAAGTTCGCGGGGCTTTGCCCCGCACCCCACCAGAGGTCGTTGCCTTTGGAAACCGGTTGTTGAACGGAGCCTGATCTCAGGCTCGTGCCGCCCGTTCGCGCCACAGGCCCAGCAGCAGGGCGCCCCAGGCGCTGATGCCGTAGCCCCAGAGCAGCCAGGCCGAGGCCAGGCGGCAGGTCTGGTCGTCGGTCGCGTAAAGCGTGGGGAACCAGCGCAGGGCGATGGCATCGTAGAGCATGGCGTCGGCCATGACGAACAGGCAGCCGGAGAGGATCTGGTTGCCTTCCAGCCGTGCCAGGCGGCAAACAAGCCAGACGCTGAGCAGCGCAACCGGGATGCTGGTCACGAAGCCGATATTGCCGCGCATGCCATACAGGCTGCCGGGCAGGGTATGGACGAACAGGGTGGCCAGAGCCCAGAAGAGGAACGCCACGACGGAGCAGATGATGATCTGATTCAAGCGGAGCATTGCTGTCTCACCTTCCATGAAGCGAGTGCTACACTACACGCTGTGTAGCGGCCGCTTCAATGCGAAATCGTATTCTTTCCGAGAGAATTTCATGAGTGATGATTCCGCGACCTCCGACCGGGCCGGGCGGCGCGACGTCCTGGCGGAGGCGGCGGCCGAACTGGTGCTGCGCGAGGGGCTGGGCACGATGGGGCTGCGCGGCCTGGCGCGGCGGCTGGGCACCAGCGACCGGATGCTGATCTATTATTTCGGCAGCAAGGATACGCTGGTGACTGGCGTGCTGGCGCGCATCGGCGAGAAACTGTCCGTGCTGCTTCAGGCCTACAGCGCGGGGCCGCCGGTTTCGCCGGGTGCATTCCTGAGCCAGGTCCTGATGCTGGGGCGGGACCCGGTGGTGATGCCCTTCATGCGGGTGTGGACCGACGTGATCGCGCGCGCCGCCGCCGGTGAGGCGCCGTACGACATGGTTGCGAAGAAGGTGGTCGCCGATTGGACGGCCTGGATCGGCACCAGGCTGATCCCCGACCCGGATCGTCCCTGTCCGCCCGCCGCCCTGCTGTCGATCGTCGAAGGGGTGACCCTGCTGGAGATGGCCTGCCCCGGCAGCACGACAGAGGCGGGGCCCTGGCTGGCCGAGGCCCTGATGCGGGCGGACGGTCGGGTGGGCTGAAAGATGGCGCGGACGCGCGTCAGGAGGCCTGGATCACCCGGTTGCGCCCCTCGGCCTTGGCGCGATAGAGCGCCTTGTCGGCTCGCTCGATCAGGCTCTGCCAGGTCTCGTTCGCGCAGGCCAGGGCGATGCCGGCGCTGACCGTGACCAGCAGGTCGGGCGTGCCGACGGTGGCGGGCATCTCGCCCAGGGTGCGGCAAAGCGCCTGCATGTGCGATAGTGTCGCGCTCTCGCCCGTCAGCACGACCAGGAACTCCTCGCCGCCATAGCGGCCAGCGGCATCGCCTTCGCTCAGTCCCTGGCGCAGGCGACTGCCGATTTCGGTCAGGACGTCGTCGCCGGTCAGATGCCCCCATCGGTCATTGATCTGCTTGAAATGATCGACGTCGATCAGTCCCGCCATCAGCGGCGTGGCGGCCGGCAACTCGGCGAGGCTGGATTGCAGCAGGGACTGGATCGCCCCCCGGTTCAGCAATCCCGTCAGGCTGTCGAGGCGCGCCTGTTCGATCAGCGCCTGGTGGGCGGCCCGGATTTCCCGGGTCTGGCGGTCGACGATCGATTGCAGCTTCCGGCGCTGCTTGATCAGCAGCCCGACGCGGATGCGCCACGCCATGTAGCCGGCCAGCAGCAGGCAAACGGCCGCGAGGCCGCGGACGGCCCAGCCATCCCACCAGGGATGGGCCATGGTGATGCGGGCGGTCACGATCGCGGATTGCTGATGGCGGTCCGGATCGAAGGCCATCAGCATGAAGCGATGGGAGCCGGGCGGCACCGATGGATAGCGTACCGATCCTTCGGCAGTCTCGTTCCAGCTTTCGTCCGCGCCTTCCAGCCGGTAGCGGAACCGCAGGCGCGGCGCGTCCCGATAGTCCAGCGTGCCGAACGTCACGTGCAGGGGCGCGCGGCTGAAGGCAGCCCGTCCGCCATAATAGGGATGTTCGCCCAGGGCCATGGCGGTGATGACCGGTTGCGGGGAAATATCGGTCAGCAGCGCCTCTGGCCGAAGGAGATGTGAGAGGCCCCGGCTGGTGCCGATCCAGATCGATCCGTCCGTATCCTCCAGCAGGCTGTCCTGGTCCAGATCGTTGGAGACCAGGCCGTCGGTCTCGGTGATCGTGATCCAATGCCTTCCGTCGAAGACGTTCACGCCCCGATCCGAACCGGCCCAGACCCGGCCGCGCCGGTCGATCACGAGGCTGTACAGCATGCTGTTGCCGATCACGGCCGGGTCGTAGAATGTCAGATCCTCGACCCGGTCGCCATCATGCGTCAGCCGATAGAGGCCGCCTTGGCCGCCGATCCACAGGTGATGGTCATCCTGCATGGCGATCACGTAGGGGGCGAAGGTCGCCAGCGTCCATTTGGGCAACATGATTGCCATGGTACCGTCGGCGTGCCGGGCGACCAGCCGGCCCCTTTCGACCAGCCATGCCGTGCCCGCCGCGTCGATCAGCCCCGTGACATAGGAGCCATCCAGGCCGGGAACGGGCACGGGCTCCTGATCGCGCCGGGCGGCGTCGGCCCGCCATGCTCCGTGATCCGACAGCAGCCATATGTCGTCGCCACGGCCGATCAGGATCTGGTTGACCCGCTTGATCGCATGGTCGCGCTGCCAGTCCGTCTGCGCGTCGTGGTAGACCACGCCCTCCGGCCCGGCCTGCCAGATGCCGCCATGACGGTCGGCGGCGATGTGGAATCCGGCCTGCCCGATGGTGCGGACGACCGTATTGGTACGGGTATCCAGTGCGCTGATGCCGGTGTCGGAAGCGATCCAGAGCGGACCGCCGGGCTGCCGGGCCATCTGCCACATGACGTCGCTCGCCAGGCCGTCGCGCCGGCTGAAGGTCTCGAAGGTCCCAAATCCGCCCGCACGGGCCAGGCCGTATCCCATCCTGCCCATCCACAGGGCCCCCTGCCGGTCGAACAGCAAGGCTGTCAGCGGTGAATTGGAGAGTTCGCCATCCAGGGTGACGGTCTTCCAGGTTCCGCCGGTGCGGATAGCCAGTTCGTCGTTGTCGGCCTGTGTGATCAGCGCGCCCTGGGGGGACCAGGACATGGTCAGCAGATGCTGGTAGTTTTCATATTGGCGGCCTGCATGAGGGATCGTTTCGACATGAGGGGCCGCTGGGCCGCGTGGTACGATGACGAGTTCATGCAGGGTCCGCGCAAGCAGCGTGCCGTCGCGGTCCTGGGTGATTGCTCCCAGCCCGCGAGGCTCCGCCAGGGGAGGCAGGGAGGGACAGTGCAGGGCGGGCCCAGATACGGCGCACAGGCGCCCGTCGCTGGTGCCGATCCACAGCGTGTCGCCATCTTCATGCAGGGCCGTCACATCGGTCAGCGGATCGCCCTGCATGCCCAGCGTGCCGGCCAGCAGGCTGATGCGTTCGCGGGCGCCCTCCTTGTGAATGAACAGCAGGCGGTCACGGTCGGTGACGACCAGGCCGCCACGCCACGGCATGATCCGGCGGTGGCTGTCATGTCCCAGCGGGCGCCCGCTATCGACGGGCTGGAAGCGCAGTCGGTCGGGCGATGCTGCGGCGGCCAGATTGTGCGCGACATAGATCATGTCGGCATAGGTCAGGATCAGGTCTCCGTCGCCCGTCCGTGCGGCGGAGACCCCGACGCCGGCGGCCGGCAGGCCCTGTTCCGGGCCGAAGGGAACGAAGCGCCTGCCGTCGAAAAAGAAAAATCCATGCTGGGTCGCCGCAATGATCTGGCCCGTCGGCAACTGCATCGCCGACATGACGGAAATATTCGTCAGGCCGCTTGCGGCATCGTACAGCGTGGTGGGGATCGTCTGACCGCGCGCGGATGGGGGCGCCCCCGCGAAAAATGCAGCGATACAGGGCAGGAATATCAACCATGCGGGAATTTTTCGGCAGCGAAATAACGAATGACGCGCCTTTCCCGGAGGGTCATGCATTGTAAACAAAATATTGCGATCCTGGGGATGACGGTTCCGTATTGCCGCCGGAGAGTATGCAGGAAAAAAGGAGAGCAGGGCAATATTCGTAATTACAAAAACAACGCTCTATTTTATCAGGAAAATTTCGGTATAGGGCTTACGTCGGGATACGGTGCGGGATGCGAACGATGATGGGATGGCGGGCCGTTCTGCTGGCGGGGATGCTGGGATTGGCGATTGGGCTGGGGCCGCGCGTGCGGCCGTGGAACGGTGCGGTCGGTTTGCCGTCACTGCCGTCCGATCCCGCCACGCTCGAGACCGAGATCGCGGCTGGCGAAGCGGCGGCCGGCCCGCTGCGACCCGGTACCGGGGCGCGGATCGTATGGGCCGATCCGGCGCGCCCCGCGCGCACCGCCTGCGCCATCGTCTATCTGCATGGTTTCACCGCCAGCCAGGGGGAGGGGGCGCCGGTCCATACGGATCTCGCGCGCCTGTTCGGCTGTAATCTTTATCTGGCGCGGCTGCCGGGCCACGGGTTGCAGGCGCCGGACGCGATGCGTGGCCTGACGGCGGAGCGCCTGGCGCAGGGGGCGGCGCGGGCGCTGGCGATCGGCGGCGCGATCGGCGAGAGGGTGGTGGTGATCGGCGCCTCCACCGGTGGCGCCCTGGCACTGGATCTGGCGGCGCGCTTTCCGCATGCGCTGGCCGGCCTGGTCCTGTGGTCGCCGCTGGTGCGCGAACGGGGGAACCAGTTGGACCCGCTGTTCTGGCCGTGGGGATTGCAGCTGATGTGGCTGTTCCACAATCACGGTCATGACGTGACGCATGCCGCCGCGCTGGGGCCGGTCTGGACGGGGGACGTGCATGTCGACGGTTATGTCGCCCTGGCCCAGCTGACGCGCGGGCGGATGGTCGAACCGGTGTTTCGCCAGGTCACGGCGCCGGTCTTTCTGGGGTATTACGACCGCGATCCGGCGCATACCGACCCGACGGTCGAGGTGCCGGCGATGATGCGGATGTTCGGGCAATTGGGTACGCCGGTCGCCCTGCGGCGGCAGGTGGATTTTCCGCAGGCCGACAGCCATGTCATCGCCTCGCCGCTGCGCTCGCGCACTCCGGATGCCGTCTGCCGCGCAACGCGCGATTACCTGCATGATGTGCTGGGCCTGCCCTACGCGCCGGACGGCGATCCGACAGTGTGCGACAGGGTCCATCCGCTGGCGGGGTAATGTCCAGCCTCTGCATTGCAGGGGTGAATTTTGGGGTGGGGCAGTTCGCTAAAATATTGATTTGCCTGATGTTAAGAATGTGAAATCTGGAAAATTCCGGATTGTTGGCACTAGTCAGGGGAAAGGCGAGGCGCATAAAATGCGGCAGGCACCGGGGCATGTGCGCCTCGGCTGTCGCATTCAAGGAAGTGAGACCGATGGCTGAATGTCCGACGAAATGTAAGATCAAGTCCCCCTGCGTAAAGGGAATCCTGGCCGTGGGTCTGGTTGCGGCGCTGGCCTTCGTGGTCAAGAAAGTGTTTTGCAACAAGAACTGAGCCTGACGCTTCCGCTCCGGCCGCGTGCCGGGGCGGCCCCCAGGGCAGCCCCCACGGCAGCTTCCGGCGGGCACGGCTGAACGAGCATGGTGCGGCAGGCAATGGGGGAGGCTGTCATCCGGCGGATCATCCATGTCGACATGGATGCCTTCTATGCGTCGGTCGAGCAGCGGGACGACCCGGCCTTGCGGGGCCGGCCGGTGGCCGTTGGCGGCAGCCGGCAGCGCGGGGTGGTCGCCGCCGCCAGTTACGAGGCGCGGCAATATGGTGTGCGCTCGGCCATGCCGTCGGTCACCGCGCGGCGCAAATGCCCGGAGCTGCTCTTCGTGCCGCCGCGCTTTGATGTCTATCGGGCGGTTTCGGCACAGATCCACGCCATTTTTGCCCGCTATACGACGCTGATCCAGCCGCTTTCGCTCGACGAAGCCTATCTGGATGTCACCGTATCGCTGATCGCGCACCCCTCCGCCACCGCGATCGCCGAGGAAATTCGGGCCGCGATCCGGTCGGAGACCGGGCTGACGGCATCGGCCGGCGTGTCCTACAACAAGTTTCTCGCCAAGCTGGCATCGGACCATCGCAAGCCCGACGGGCTGTATGTCATCACGCCGCGCATGGGACCGCGCTTTGTCGAGAGCCTGCCGGTCGAACGCTTTCACGGCATCGGTCCCGCCACGGCGGCGCGCATGCACGCGCTGGGCATTCGCACCGGCCTGAATCTGCGGGAATGGGACATGGAGCGTCTGGCGCGCCATTTCGGTCGCGCCGCCGCGTTCTACCACGGCATTGCGCGCGGGCTGGACGAGCGACCGGTCGAACCCGACCGCAAGCGCAAATCCATCGGCGCCGAACGCACGCTGGAGCAGGATATCCATCATTGGGACCAGGCGCAGGCGGTGCTGGACGCACTGGTCGACCGGGTGTGGGAAGCCAGCGGCAGGCGCGGGCTGAGCGGGCGCACGGTGACGGTGAAGATCCGCTATGCCGATTTCCGTCATACCGGCCGGGCCCGTTCGCTTCCCTCTCCGATATCCTCCCGTGCCGATTTGCGGGAGATTGCGATGGGGCTGATGCGTCCGTTCTTTCCGCCTGAAAAGGGGGTGCGTCTGCTGGGGATGACGCTGTCCAACCTCGACAGTCAGGAGGCCGCCGCGCCCGGCACGCAATTCGCCCTGGAGCTGGAGGCGCCCTGATCACAGCGGAGATGCTTGCCGGGAAAGGGGAAAGGAGCCCATAATATCATGGGTTTCCGGCGCCGATATCCCGGCCGGACTCATCGCGGGATGGAATGAAATGGCGTTGCTTGTCAGAACTTCACCCGACCGGGCGGCGGCTTGGCACACGGCGCTGCATCAGGCCGCCCCCGATCTGGATGTGCGGCTGTGGCCCGAATGCGGCGACCCGGCGGAGATCACCGCGCTGCTGACCTGGAAGGCGCCGCCCGATCTGGTGCAGCGTTTTCCGAATCTGCGGGTCGTCTTCTCGGAAGGTGCCGGGGTGGACCAGTTCCTGTCGCTGGACCTGCCTGAGCCTGTCAGTCTGGTGCGGATCGTCGATCCGGCGCTGACCGGGATGATGGTGGAATACGGCACCTGGGCGACGCTGGCCCTGCATCGGCAGGTCCCGGCCTATCGCCGCCAGCAATCTGCTCATGAATGGACGCGCCTGCCGCATACGCTGGCCCGCGACCGGCGGGTCGGGGTGTTGGGGCTGGGCGTGCTGGGGCGCGCTTTGCTGGAACGCCTGCAACTGTTCGCATTCGATTGCGCCGGCTGGAGCCGGGGAGCACATGCGCTCGACGGCGTAAAATGCTTTGCCGGCGCCGAGGAGCTTCAGCCCTTCCTGGCGCGGACCGATATCCTGATCTGCCTGCTGCCGTTGACCGAGGAGACCAGGGATATTCTCTGCTCCGCCCATTTCAATGCCATGCCGCGCGGGGCGGCGCTGGTGAATTGCGGGCGTGGCGGCCATCTGGTGGAGCGGGATCTGCTCGATGCCCTGGCGAGCGGTCAATTGTCCCACGCGATCCTGGACGTTACGGCGCGGGAGCCGCTGCCCGCGGATCATCCGTTCTGGGACCATCCCCGCGTCACCATCACACCGCATGTGGCCAGCGATACGACCCCGGCCAGTGCCGCTGCACAGGTCATCGAGAACCTGCAGCGACTGCAGCGGGGCGAAGTGCCGGTAGGGCTCGTCGATCGCCGACGCGGCTACTGAGACGCTGTTTAAAACGGCCTCTTATCGGCGCACCGGGTCTTCGCCATGACAGCCGGTATGGCCGAAACGGTTGAAACGTTGCCGGGTACTGTGCCGCCGGACCGCGAGGGGCAGTTCGGTGGTCAGGACCGTCAGGGTTTCATCCTCGCTCCAGGCTGTCTCGCGAGTGATGGCGGCCAGCATCTCCGCGGGGAGCAGGAGGCGGGTCGTCATCTTGTCGATCGGCATCGGGGTGTCGGTCATGCCCCAGGAGCGGACCACATCGTATAACCCTATATCGGCTGCCCGATGCAGCAGGGCCTCGTAGCCGTTGCGCGGTTCGCCGCCGGCCAGGAGGGCCTCAAGATAGGCCGCCCATTCCGGTGGCCCTGCTGGCGGGGAGAGAGCGGACGCTCGCTCGAAGCTGCCGGCTACGCCTGAATATGCTGTCGTCATGGACGATCTCCCTTTTTCCCATCTTCCTCTCCGGGAGGGGTCGACCGCCGGCTTCGCGAAACAACGGCAATGCGGGAGGAGCGGTGACCCAGTCTCTGACATGGGGATCGACGGGAGCCCCGCGCAGGGGGCAAGGGCATCACGAACGTGGGATGTCCGGCATGCGTCGGGCGGAGGGAGCGGTATTTCCGCGGGCCCGCATCCCTGGTCCCCAGCCGGTCGCGCTCAGTGCGAATTCGTGTGACCGGAAGATGGCGGGTCGCTGGCCGGGAAACTGTCCTTCAGTTCCTCATCCAGATTGGCTTCCTCCTGCTCGGTGGGGGGATGCGGTTTCTTTTCGTCCGGCTTGGGCGGCGTCGGTTTCGTGTCGTTCGACATGATGAGCCTCCGTATTGCGTGTGCCTTGCGTGTGCCCCTGTTGGCGCGTCCACGTCGCTTCAACGCGGGATCGCCGGGGTTGTTTGCCGATCTGTCGGCCATGTGATGAATGGCGGGCCGGCGGCCCTTCATTGACATGGCGCCCGATTGGTGATGCATGACCGCTATCAGGCGGCCCCGAGCGGGGCTTTTTTGATGCAGGCTCCCAACCCGGTTATGATCGGTTCATGAAGTTCGTTCCTCGCCGTATCCTGTATCGCCCTGTTTCCGATCGGGGCCCCTGTCCATGACCGCGCGCCGGCCAGCACCGACCCGGGGTCTTGCCAGGCCCGACATGTCCTGCACCGACGTCCAGAGCCCCCCGGTCCCGACGGGCAGCCGCCTGTCGGCACGCCTGCGGGCGACGGTACGCCTGCTGGCGATCGCGGTCTGGGTCCCGACATCGGTCTCGTTCGAAGCCCTGCTGCTGCTGGTGCCCGGCACGGCGAAGATCCGCTGGACGCGCGTGATATGGGGCGTGCTGTGCCGGCTGTTCTCGATGGATATCCGCGTGATCGGAACCCGGGCCGGCACGGTAGGCGGCGCGCGCGCGCGCGCGCGCGGCGAACGTCCGGTGATTTATGTGTCAAACCATTGCTCGTGGCTGGATGTGCCGGTCCTGGGCACGGTCCTGCCATCGGTGTTCGTGGCCAAGGGCGATATCGGCGCCTGGCCGATCATGGGCACCGTCTCGCGCATTGGACGGACGATCTTTGTCAGCCGGCAGCGCAGCACGACCGGCCGCGAGCGCGACGAAATGGTCAGCCGCCTGATCGGAGGCGACAATCTGGTCCTGTTCCCCGAGGGAACGTCGTCGGACGGGATGCGTGTGCTGCCCTTCATGTCGGCCTTCTTCGCGATCGCCAAGATGCCGCCGTTGCGCAAGGGAGCCGAGACCGACCCGCCGCTGCTGACCTACGCGCCCGGCATGGCGCCGCTGATCCAGCCCGTGTCGCTGGTCTATGACCGGCTGGACGGGCTGAACGTCAATCGTCATCGCCGGCCCGTCTTTTCCTGGTATGGCGACATGGACCTGGCGCCGCATGTCTGGCAACTGGCGCAGTGGCGCTCGATGCGTGCCAGCGTGATCCTGCATCCGCCGCTCGATCCCGACGCCTTCCCCAGCCGCAAGGCGCTGGCCCAGGCGGCCTGGAACGCGGTGGCGGAAGGGGCGGCGCTGCTGCGCCGCAATGCCGAGGACGCCGGTCCACACACGCCTTAAGAGGCTGGAAGGCGCGTTGGCGGCGATCCGACGCGCGTTTCCTGTAATCCGGACCTTGCGGCCGAGCGGCATCAACGGCGCGCGTGTCGTCTGGCGCGGGGATGGTCGGGCCATTCCATCAGGACATTTTCCACCGCCTGCGGGTCGGTGCGGTCGGCTTCGGCGAACAGAGCGTCGGCGCGAGCCTGATCGCCTTCGTCCTCGGCCTTCAGGGCGGCTTCGGCCAGGCGGCGTGCCTGTTCGTGCTTGCCGGCGTCGGTCGGGCGGTCGTCATAATCGGCGAAGCGGGACATAGCGGGGATTTCCTTGTGCTACCGTCTGCGTGATGTGTGGTGGCGGCAGGTGGCTGTCCAGCCCTTCGGCAAATGGACGGGCGACAGCATGGCGGCGCAACCTTATGCCGTTATCGGACGTTGGGGCGTTATCACCCGCGCGTCTTATTAAGTTAACGGGAATATCTGTTCGCGCGCGTATAGAAACGCGGATGGACCCGGTTCGTCCCGCCTGGACGGCGACCCATGCTGAAAAAATGCCTGCCTCTTGCCATGATTCGAGCACAGGAGGCGGCCATTGCAGACACGATCGGATTGGTTTTCATCAGGAGGGCATAATGGTCTATCTGGGAATGATGAGCCTGGCGTCGGTTCTGCTCGTTGCCTGTGGCATTCAGCTCGCGCGATTTGTCGATACGCGGATCGATCCGGATCTGTCGGCCCTGAACCGGTCGGCCGGCCTGGATATCTGACTGTCGGCATGATGCCCGGACCGGACGCGCGAGCCAGCGCCGCGTCCGGCGGGTTCGTGTTCAACCTGTCTGTTTCAATGGAGATCGGGATCATGCGTTGTTCCCTGCTGTTCGGCGGCCTGCTGTTGGCCGCGCCGATCGCGTCATCCATCGCCGTGGCCGAGGGGCGAACCCTTCAGGTGACGGGCGCGTTCGTACCGGTGGCCGGCGCGAACGATCACCCGACGGGAAGCGTGACGGGCACGTTGAACGAAAAACGGAATATGGTGACCTATCGCATCACGTGGCGCGGACTGAGCGGTGCCGTCGTTGCGGCCCATTTCCATGGTCCGGCCGATCCGGGCCAGGATGCGGGCGTGCTGGCGCCGATCCAGGGACCTTATACCAGCCCGCTCAGTGGCGCGGTGGTCCTGACGCCGGAGCAGGTCAAGGAGCTGCGGGCGGGCCGTGTCTATGTCAACCTGCATACCGCCGCCCGCCCGGATGGCGAGGCGCGGGCCCAGTTGCAGGTTCATTGACGCGCACCTGCCGGCCTCGCCGGACGCGTCAGTGCCCGGTGGTGCGGGAGAACAGGTTGATGACGGCGACGCCCAGTACGATCAGCGCCATGCCGGCCAATGCCGGCGCGTCGAGGCGCTGTTTCAGCCAGATCCAGTTGATGGCGGAGATCAGCACGATGCCTGCGCCCGACCAGATGGCGTAGGCAACGCCTGTCGGCATTACCCGGAGGGTCAGCGACAGGAAGAAGAACGCTACCCCGTACCCGCCGAAGGTCAGCAGCGTGGGCAAGGGCCGGGTGAACTGGGCCGTATATTTCAGGAACGATGTCGCAAAGACCTCGGCGACGATGGCCGTGGCGAGATACAGATAGGCCGTCACGTGTCACACGGGTCCTCGGTCGGGTTCCGGTGCGGTGGATCATGCCTGAACCGGAACCCGTTTGGGAAGCTATGCCGGGGCCGTTATCCGTCCAGGCCCTTTACCGCCGTTTCAGTGGGGAGGGATAATCGTCGGCGAGACCAGGATGCTGACGATGATCGCGGCGACCAGCACGGCCACCACGATAACGCCGCCGATGACCTGCCGGGTCTTGCTCGCGGCATCTTCGCCGGGGATTCCGGCCAGGCGTTTATTGTCCATGACCTGTTTTCCTTCCAACAGAATCCTGGCGCGCGGATTGCGTGCGCCATGCAGCCTGTCTGGAAACACCAGCCGGATCATTACCGGCGCGTATCTGGCAATCAGGCTCTGAGAAGGATCTGGTGCGGCCGGATACCGGCACAAGCAGGGGAAAGGGCGATCATGCGTATGTGATGGGCCCGTCTGGTTGCCGGTCAGGCCGGTGCGGCGGCGATGCTCAGCAGGGTCAGGATGCAGCATTCGACGCCGATGGCGGTGGCACCCAGGACGTCGCCCGTCAGGCCGCCGATCTGCTGTCGCGCCAGGCGCCCGAGCAGGATGGCCGCCAGTGCCGCGGCACCGCAGGATTGAAGTGCCCTGCCGACCGGCAGCACCAGCAGCGCGGCCGCCAGGGGGATCAGCAGGCAGGCCGCCAGTGCCGGACGCGGGATGCCGGGCAGCGTGGCGGCCAGCCCGTCCTGCCGGGCCGGCTTCATGGTCGCGGACAGGCCGGCCATCGCGGCCCGGCCCAGCCCGCCGGCGAGGGTCATCGCGATGGCAGGGTGGGGGGCTGCCGCCGCCGCGGTCACCCGGATCAGCAGGCCCATGCCCAAGGCCAGGGCGCCGTAACTGCCGATCCGGCTGTCGCGCATGATCGCCAGCTTCCGTTCCCGGTCCCGGCCGCCGCCGAAACCGTCGGCCGTGTCGGCCAGCCCGTCCTCATGCAGGCCGCCGGTCAGCAGGATCTGCAGTGCCACCGCCCATGCGGCCGCCAGATGGCGGTCCAGCCCCACCGACGCCAGACCGCCCAGCACCAGGCCGCCCATGGCCCCCAGGGCCAGGCCCACCAGCGGCCATGTCCATACCGAACGGCCCAGATCCATCCCGGCAGCGTCCGTGGACAGCCAGCCTGCGGGCAGCCGCGTCAGCAGGCCGATACCGGCCGCCAGGTCGGCACGGCGCCGGGCCAGCCAGATCATGTCCGTTCGCTGACGCCCGCGTCGGCGAAGCTGGCCATGCCGGTGTGGCAGGCCAGCGCCGCCCGCAGCAGCGGCACGGCAAGCGCGGCACCCGAGGCTTCGCCCAGCCGCAGGCCGAGATCCAGCAGCGGGTTCAGGCCCATAAAACCTGCCAGCGCGTGATGGGCGGCCTCGGCCGAGCGGTGCGACAGGCTGGTATGGGTCAATCCCGTCGGGTTCAGCCGCCGGAGCGGTGCCGCGGCGGCGCTGCAGACGAAGCCATCGAGCAGGACCGGAATGCGCCGATGCCGCGCCGCCAGCACCGCGCCCATGATGCCCGCCATCTCATAGCCACCCAGGGTTTGCGCCGCCACCAGCGGGTCGTCGCGGCATGCGGCATGATGTGCCAGGGCGATGTCGATGATTGCGGCCTTGTGCGCCACCCCGTCCGCATCCAGTCCGGTGCCACGGCCTGCCCAGTCGCGGCCGGTGCCGCCGAACAGCGCCGCCGCCAGCGCGGCGGCGGCCGTCGTGTTGCCGATTCCCATTTCGCCCAGGCACAGCAGGTCGGTATCGGCATCGACCGCCGCGTAACCGGCCGTGACGGCATCCAGAAAGGCCGGAATGGTCATGGCGGGGGCGGTGGTGAAATCCTCGGTCGGTGCCAGATCCGCCATCGGTATGACGGTCAGGGTGGCGTCCGCGATGCGGGCAAGCTGGTTGATCGCGGCCCCGCCGGCGAAAAAATTGCCGATCATCTGGGCGGTGACGCTGGCCGGCCAGGGGGAGACACCCTGTCGAACGACCCCGTGATTCCCGGCGAAGATCACGATCCGCACGCGTTCCAGGCTCGGCGTCGCACGCCCCTGCCACGCACCCAGCCACGCAACGAGCTCTTCCAGGCGGCCCAGGCTGCCGGCCGGCTTCGTCAATACGGCCTCGCGCGCCGCGATGGCCTGCGAAGCCGCGTGGTCGGGCGACGGCAGATCGACGCATGCGGCGTGCAGGCCGGCCATGCTTGAAAAAATCGTGGTGGCTTGCGGATGGACTTGCATGGCGGTTCTTGTGTGGCGTTATGCGCCCGGGCGCAAGACATAAGGAGATGAACAGGATGGCATCGGTGGAAACGGAGGCGCGCACGGAGTGTACGCTGGTGCTGGGTGGTGTTCGCTCGGGAAAGAGCCGCCATGCCGAGCAACTGGTCATGGCCGCGCCGGCACCCTGGATCTATATCGCCACCGCCCGGGTATGGGACGAGGAAATGCAAGCGCGGATCGAGCGGCATCGGGAGGATCGTGCCGTCGGCTGGCAGACGGTCGAAGAGCCTCTGGGCCTTGCGGGTGCGCTCGAGGAAGCCGGCCAGGCGCCGGTGCTGGTGGATTGCCTGACCCTGTGGTTGACCAATCTGCTGCTGGCGGAACGCGATATCGCGTCCGAGACGGGCGCGGTGTTGCGGGTGTTGGCACGGCGGTCGGCTCCGACCGTTCTGGTAAGCAATGAGGTGGGGCTGGGTATTGTGCCGGAGACGCCGCTGGGCAGGCGCTTTCGGGATGAAGCGGGATGGCTGAACCAGGCCGTGGCATGCGCGGCGCGGCGGGTCGTCTTCATGGTGGCCGGACTGCCGATGATCGTGAAAGCCGGATGAACGGGAAAGATGGAGCACGACATGCCGTCTTCGAACGGGTCACGATCGTGCATTCGACAGCCGCATGGCGGGCATGTCCCGAGACATGCCTTCCTGCCGATCGTTTTTATCTGGCAGCCATGGTGCGATTCTCCCGGAATCTGGGGGCGATATGATCGCTGTCGCTTCGCGGAGAGGGACATCGCGCGATAGCCGGCCCCATGAGTCCCGCGATGGTACTTATGCCCGTTCGTTCGACGAATTTCGAAATCTCGCGGCTTGCGGGTTCTTCGGGGATCGGGTGGCCGGTCGGAGGGCGCGGGAAATCGCCAGACGACATGGACGATTTCCCGTCTCACCCGTCCCTGGTCGGTGCGACGCGGGAATCCGGTCGCCCTTCGCGGCCTCGGAGGCCGGCATATCGACTGTTGCGACGAATATGACGGAAGCATTGCGAAATTTTTTTACTTTTGAAAAATCGTTTAAATAATAAAGGAAAAATTTATTTCAACCGGTTGCATGTTCTGCTTCGGCGTGGCGCGTTTCGGCGTCCCGCAAGAAAAAACGAGGCTCGGTTAATGCTTTGACTTGACAGAGGCGGCCACAACGCCGAGATGATGCCGAAGAAGAAAGATATTTTTACCCGACACCCAGGCAGGCCATCGACGATGGCGGGGAATGAAAACGGTCTTTCAGAATTCCGGTTTCCGATCACGCCGCCATGGCGCACCGGCTCCGGAGGGACTGTCGGTCATCGAGACAACGAAAGGTTGCACCTATAATGAGTGATGAGACGAAACCCACCCGGCGCCGGACGCCCCGCAAGGATGCCGAGACCGTGGTGACCGCGCCGCCGGCGCCCGAGGCAGCGCCTGCGAAGCGCAGCCGCGGGAAGGCCAAGGCCGCCGCACCCAAGATTGAAACGGCTCCCGTCGCGCCGGCCCCCGTCGTGGCCAAGGCCGAGGAAAAGCCGGCGCGTCGCACGCGCGTTGCCAAGGTGGCCAAGGTGGCGGTCGAGCCCGTTGCGGCACCGGTCCCCCCCGCGCCCGCGCGGCGTCGTGGAACGCCGCGCACGGCGCTGAAGGTCGGCCCCGTTGCGGAAGAAGCGGTGACGTCGCCCCGCAAGCCCGCCAAATCGGTTGCCGCGACGGCCAAGAAGCCGGCTGCCAAGGCCCGCACGACGCGCAAGGCCGCTGTCGTGGTGGCGCCGGTGGTGCCTGCCAAGGCTCCGGCCCGTCGGAAGGAAGCGGCGGTTGCCGTTGCGCCGGTCGCGGCCCCGAAGCGGGGTGCGAAGGCGCGTGCCGCCGTGGCCGTGGAAGCGAAGCCGGCTTCGGAAAAAGCGCGCAAGACCGCAACGAAGTCGGTCAAGGAGGCGCCGAAGCCCGAAGTGAAGGCGACCGCCACGAAGGCCAAGGCGTCCGCTGGCCGGAAGGCCGCGCCGAAGGACGTCGCCAAGCCGGTGGCCAAGGCTCCGGCGAAGGCTGCCGTGAAGAAGGCCGCGTCGAAGCCCGCCGCGAAGACCGTTGCCAAGGCCGGGAAGGTTCCGGCCAAGGGTGCCAAGGCGCCGGCTCCGGCCAAGAAGGCGGTTGCCGCCAAGGCCGTGCCGACGCCGCAGCGTGGAACTGGCCGCCGCATGGCAAAAGGGGATCGTACGGCGGTCGATGCATGGCGTGAAGCGCGCGAAGCGCGCAAGCAGGTGCGTCTGGCCCGGCTGGCAGCCGCACGCGGCCAGTAACGTCCGGCGCATCGCGCCGCAGGCGAACGAGCGTTGATCGAAAAGGGGCGGCACGTCATGGACGTGCCGCCCCTTTTTCTTTCTGGCGATTTCGGGGGAGCGTTCGGAGAAGATGGATTGGCGGGCATTGCCCAGTGCAAACGACGCGTACTGACCCATGGGTTCCAAAACAGTCTCCGACAGGCGGGAAGCTTGAGATTCATGCCGAATTGGTGATGGGGATTCGGTGGACGGTGAACCGGTCGGGGTGGCACCGTGCCGCGGACGGCTGGCCGGATATGCCGGTCGTGGCGACGTGATCTGACGCGATGGAGGATGACGACATGTCCGAATACCGACTGCATTCCGATCTGCCGATTGGCCTGAATGCGCAGGGCGAGCGGCAGGAGCATGACGCGCTGGGCGCGCTGCCGGTGCCGGCCGACCGCTATTGGGGCGCGCAGACGCAGCGCAGCCTGATTCATTTTTCGATCGGCACCGACCGTATGCCGCTGGAACTCTGCCGGGCCTATGGTCTGGTGAAGAAGGCGGCGGCGCTGGTGAATCAGGAAGCCGGGCGCCTGCCCGACTGGAAGGCCGCCGCCATCATGCAGGCAGCGGACGAGGTCGCGGACGGGCGGCTGGACGCGCATTTTCCATTGTTTGTCTGGCAGACCGGGTCGGGTACGCAGACAAACATGAACGTCAACGAGGTGATCGCCAATCGTGCGATCCAATTGCTGGGTGGCGAGCCGGGCAGCCAGAAGCCGATTCACCCCAATGACGACGTCAATATGGGGCAGTCCAGCAACGATACTTTTCCCACCGCCATGCATGTGGCGACGGTGCGCGGGATCGACGGGGGCCTGCTGCCGGAACTGGACGCGCTGGCCGGGCTGATCGAGGCCCGGTCGCGCGAATGGCAGGATGTCGTGAAAATCGGCCGCACCCATTTGCAGGATGCGGTGCCGCTGACGGTCGGTCAGGAATGGTCGGGCTGGGCGCATCAGATTCGCGATGCCATGCGTGCCGTGCAGGCCGCGCGTGGAAGCGCGCTGGAACTGGCGGCTGGCGGCACGGCGGTGGGAACCGGGCTGAACGCGCCGACGGGTTTCGGGAAGGCGATCGCGGCCCGGCTGGCGGAACTGACCGGTGCTGCGTTCGTGACTGCGCCCAATAAATTCGCGGCCCTCGCCGGGCTGGATGCGATGGTGCGGGTGTCGTCCGCCATTCGCGGATGTGCCGTGGTGCTGATGAAGATCGCCAACGACATGCGCTGGCTGGGCTCCGGCCCGCGATGCGGATTGGCGGAACTGTCCCTGCCGGCGAACGAGCCGGGATCGTCGATCATGCCGGGCAAGGTCAATCCGACCCAGTGCGAGGCCATGGTCATGATCTGTACCCAGATTCTGGGCAACGATGCCGCTGTTGCCTTTGCGGGCAGTCAGGGGCAATTCGAACTGAACGTGATGCGTCCGGTCGTGATCGCGAACGTGCTGCATTCCCTGCGCATACTGGCCGATGGCTGTCGGTCGTTCCGCACCTTCTCGGTGGAGGGGACGCAACTGAATCTCGAGCGGATTCGCCGCTATGTCGAAGGATCGGTGATGCTGGTGACGGCGCTGACGCCCGTCATCGGTTATGACCGGGCCTCGGCGATCGCGCATGACGCGATGGAGCATGATCTGTCGCTGCGCGACGCGGCCTTGCGATCGGGGCTGGTGAATGCGGAAACGTTCGATCGCCTGGTGCGGCCGATCGATATGGTAGGCCACGGAACAGCCGGCGCCTGAAAGCCTGACTGTAAATGCGCGCTGGTGGCGATCCGACGCGCGTTCCCTGTGCTCCGATGCCCACGACCTGAAGGTCGCTCCGCTTCGGTGCTCGGAAACACACGACGGGCGTGCCGCTGCGCGACACTCTCGCTCACCAGCCCCCAGTTCCAGTCAGGCTTTTGAGAGACATCCTTTGATGCTTCGATGTCATCGTCATGATCCGAGGGCTGTCGGGCGGGGTTTTTCCCGCGAGGCCCTTTTAACGTCCGGGGATGTACGGCAGAAAATCGGGTCATGATGGATATCATGTCGAATATGCTGATGAAGCTGGTGCGGCGGCTGGACCCTGAGGACGCGCATCGCCTGGCCCTGGATGCCCTCATGCTCGGTCTGGGGGGCGGCAATGGCTCGGGCCAGGACGATCCGGCGTTGTCGGTACGGGCGATGGGGCTGCGCTTTCCCAATCCGATCGGCATTGCCGCCGGTTTCGACAAGAACGCCCAGGTGATCCGGCCTCTGGCGCGGATCGGGTTCGGCTTTGTCGAGGCCGGAACGGTGACGCCGCTGCCGCAGGAAGGCAACCCGCGTCCGCGCCTGTTCCGGTTGACGGAAGATCGGGCGATCATCAACCGCATGGGTTTCAACAACCAGGGCATCGACCGGTTCGCTGTCCGCATGGCGCGGCTGCACAAGCTTCCCGCCAAGGGCAATGGCGCCGGCGCGCGGGTGCCGGTGGGGGTCAATCTGGGCATCAACAAGAATGGTGCCGACCCCGAGCGCGACTATCCCCGTCTGGTCGGGCGCGTGAAGCATTATGCGGACTATATTGTACTGAACCTGTCATCGCCCAACACGCCCGGCCTGCGCGACCTGCAGCAGGCCGACCGGCTGCAGGCGATCCTGCACGCGATCGGCGAGGCCCATCCCGACCGGCCGCCGCTGCTGGTCAAGCTGGCGCCCGATCTGGCCCGCGACGATATCGGACCGGTGATCGAGGCCGTGATTGCCGGTGGCGCGCAGGGTGTGACCGTGACCAACACCACGATCTCGCGGCCCGACGGGTTGCGCAGCCCCCATGCCGGCGAAGCCGGCGGCCTGTCGGGCCGCCCGCTGCGTCCCCTGGCCGAGGCGGTGCTGCGCGACGTGGCGCAGATTGCCGCCGGACGACTGACGCTGGTGGCC
The DNA here is from genome assembly GCF_014174395.1 of Gluconacetobacter aggeris. Taxonomy (GTDB): domain Bacteria; phylum Pseudomonadota; class Alphaproteobacteria; order Acetobacterales; family Acetobacteraceae; genus Gluconacetobacter; species Gluconacetobacter aggeris. The sequence goes on along the minus strand of NZ_JABEQD010000002.1, from coordinate 134,018 downwards.
TGCGGCGGGATCGAGACCGGGGCCGATATCGTGGACCGGGTGCGTGCCGGGGCCGATCTGGTGCAGCTTTATAGTGCCTTTGCCTATGAGGGGCCGGGGATCGTGCGGCGCCTGAAGCGTGAGACGGTTCGGGCACTGAATGCCGAAGGGTTCGAGACGCTGGCCGACGCGAAGGGGACCGCGTGATGCGCTTTCTCGACGGGATCGTGCCGCTGGCCGCGCAGTATGACGGTTTTATCGTCGATCTCTGGGGGGTCATCCATGACGGTGTCAGCCCCTATCCGGGGGCGCGGGACTGTCTGGCGGCGCTGCGCGCGGCGGGGCGGCGCGTCGTGCTGTTATCCAACGCGCCACGGCGGGTATCGGTGGTGCGCGAGGGACTGCGCGCCATGGGGGTGGCGGACGATCTGTACGACGGGGTGATGACCAGCGGCGAATATACGCGCGGCCTGCTGGCCGAACGTACCGATCCCTGGTTTGCCGGTCTGGGGCGCCGGATGCTGCATCTGGGGGCGCCGAAAGACTATAATCTGTTCGAAGGGCTGGATCTGGAGCGGGTCGAAGACCCGGCCGATGCGGATTTCATTCTGAATACCGGACCGAACCCGGAGCAGGGCGAGGGCGACCCCACCCCCTATCTGCCGCTGTTGGACGCCTGTGCCGCACGCGGACTGAAGATGGTGTGTGCCAATCCGGATATGGAAGTGATCCGTGCCGGCCAGCGGCTGATCTGCGCCGGCTTGCTGGCCAGCCTGTATGAGCAGAAGGGTTGCGCCGTCCGCTGGATCGGCAAGCCGCATCCGGAGGTCTATGGCCCTGTCCTGCGCATGCTCGACGTGCCGCGCGAGCGCGTGCTGGCGGTCGGTGACGCGCTGGCCACCGACATGCGCGGGGCAAGGGCCATAGGGGTTGATGGCTGCTGGGTGCTGGGCGGCATTCATCAGGAAATGATTGGCGACGACACGGCATTGGCCGAAGCGGAAGCTTCCTCGGCGGGACTGGCCCCGGTGGCCTGCGTGCCGGCCTTCCGCTGGGGGCTCTGAGCGACGCTCGGATGCCAGTGTTCCGGCGTTGTCCGAACCCAGTAGGCGTTACACTCTTAACACTCTTACTCGTTGATACGAAATGATAACGAAGAGCCTGATCGGAAATGTGGGCTGGTGAGCGAGAGTGCCGCATAGCGGCACGGCCGGCGTGTGTTTTTGAGCATCGGAGCGGAGCGGCCTCGATGGTCGTGAGCACCGAAGCGCAGAAAACGCGCGTCGGATTGCCGGCAGCGCGCATTTCCGATCAGGCGCGGCCGGTTTGGTGGGTTAGGTGCATCGGGTCTATATTGATGGTCGCCAGGGCCTGGCGCCATTTGGCGCCGTGGTCCAGCCCGAAGAGGATTTCGTCGCTGGGCGGGGCTGGTAACCAGGCATTGTGGCGGATGATTTCGTTCTCCAACTGATCGTCGCACCAGCTTGCATGGCCCAGGGCCAGCAGGGCGTTGCGGGGGCCGGCGCCGTCGGCGATATCGCGCAGCACGTCCAGGCTGGCGGTCAGCGTGGTACTGTTATCGACCGACAGGCTGCTATCGCCGATCCAGTCCGAGGAATGCAGCACGAAGCCTCTTCCGCCATCCACCGGGCCACCGGCGCACAGCGCGATCCGGCGGCGCGGCGGCACCGGATCGATGCCGAGCCGTTCCAGCACGTCATCCAGGCCTGGTTGCGACAATCGGCGATTGACGATCAGCCCCATCGCGCCTTCTCCGGGCACGTGGGCGCACAGATAGATCACGGTGCGGGCGAAGGGGCTGTCCGCCAGGGCCGGGGAAGCGACAAGCAGGGAACCGGTGAGGGAATCAGCCGAGGTCTGGGAAAGGGGAAACATCACCTTGTACATAGAACAAGAACCGCCGGCCATTGCAACCGCGGCATGCCGATTTGCGGCGGCGGGGGGATTGGCGCTTAAATATTCGCGACAGAATGGCCATGGGAGCATCCGGCGATGACGCAGATTGTTTTGGTGACGGGGGCAACGGCAGGTTTCGGCAAGGCGATTGCGGAACGGCTGGTGCAGGACGGATATCGGGTGATTGCCACCGGGCGCCGCCGCGACCGGCTGGAGGCGCTGGCCGGGGCGCTCGGGCCGGCGCTGCTGCCGCTGGTGCTGGACATGGATGACAGCGCGGCCCTGCGCGCGCTGCCCGCCAGCCTGCCGGATGGATGGCAGGAGGTGGATATCCTGATCAACAATGCCGGCCTGGCGCTGGGCATGGGCAAGGCGCAGGACAGCGCGGTCGCGGACTGGCGGCAGATGATCGAGACCAATATCGCCGGGCTGGTCGAAATTACACACGCCCTGCTGCCCGGCATGGTGGCGCGCGATCGGGGCCATATCATCTCGATCGGCAGCACCGCCGGCATCTATCCGTATCTGGGCGGCAATGTCTATGGCGGCACCAAAGCGTTCGTCGCGCAGTTCATGCGCAATCTGCGCTGCGACCTGCTGGGCACGAAGGTGCGGGCGACGAATCTGGAGCCGGGCCTGTGCGGGGGCAGCGAATTCAGCAATGTGCGCCTGCGTGACGATGCCAAGGCGGCCGCCGTGTATCAGGACACGCATCCGATCCAGCCCGAGGATATCGCCGAGACCGTGGCCTGGGTGCTGGGGTTGCCGGCGCATGTCAACATCAACCGTATCGAGATGATGCCGACCTGCCAGGCGGCCGGTGGGCTGGCCGTGGCGAGGGGGCTGGAGGTCTGATGGAGGATGAGAACGCGCTCGACCTAAAGACAGTGCTGCATCGCTGCCGGGTCGAGGAGGGGGTGCGTTTCGACCTGGCGGACCATCCGACCCGCATCGCGGAGATTGCGGGTATCGACAAGGCAGCGGGCAAGCACATGCTGCGTCATGGCGTGAAGCGCCTGTCGGCCTTGCAGGAGCTGCTGTACGCCAACGGCACCTGGTCGTTGCTGCTGGTCTTCCAGGCGATGGATGCCGGTGGCAAGGATGGAATGATCAAGCATGTGATGTCCGGAGTGAATCCCCAGGGCGTGACGGTGACGTCCTTCAAGCAGCCGGGGCCGGTCGAACTGGCGCATGATTATCTGTGGCGGGTGCATCTGGCGGCGCCCTCCAGCGGGCGGATCGGGATCTTCAACCGCAGCCATTACGAGGAAGTTCTCGTCACGCGGGTGCATCCCGAACTGCTGGTTCAGCAGAAAATCCCGGCCCCGTTGCGCGATGGTGCGATCTGGGAGGAACGGTATCGCGACATACGGCATTTCGAACATTACCTGTCGCGGCAGGGAACGGTGGTGCTGAAATTCTTCCTGAATCTGTCGAAGGAAGAACAGCGGAAACGCTTCCTGCGGCGGATCGACCAGGATGAGAAGCACTGGAAATTCTCGGTCTCGGACGCGCGGGAGCGGGAGCATTGGGATGCCTACCGCAATGCCTATCGCGAGGCGATCGGCAATACCGCCCAGCCCAGCGCCCCGTGGTTCGTGATTCCGGCCGATCGGAAATGGATGGCGCGGCTGCTGGTGATGGAAACGATCATCGCGGCGCTGGAGGGGCTGAAGCTGAGCATTCCGGACCCGGCGCCCGACATCGTCCGCGACATGGCGGCAGTGCGCCGCGAACTGGAAGCGCAGGCGCCGAAGGCGAAGCACGCATGATGATGGAACGGAGTGGATCTTCGCGCATGGATCATAAGGGCTGGCGGGTGGGGGTGGCTATCGCGGGTGCTGTCTTCGCGATGAGCCTGCACGGCGCGCAGGCGCAGGAGGCCATCGGGCCCGCCTGCGATAACCGGCATTTCCTGGCGGTGCAGCAGGCGTTCGAGGACGGGTCGCTGCGCGGGGACCAGCCGGTGCATGTCTGCGGCCGGGTGATCGCGGTCTCGCGTCAGCGCCGGACGCGCAGCGGATGGCATGGTTATTTCTATGTCGATGTCGGGCAGGGTGTGTCGATCCGCATCGTGTCGGACCTGGACCGGATGGCAGCGCCGGCCTGGCCTTGGGTTGCCAAGGAGGATGCGGTCGATGTCGTGGGCCGGTACTATTACGACAATCCGCGTAGTCAGGGCATCGACTGGACCCATCATGGCACGGGCCGGACATGGGGCATGCCGGGATATGTCGCCGTTAATGGCGCGCGGTATCAGTGAAGAGGGGCGGGTGGGCTTTGTGGGGCTCTGCCCCACGCCCCGCCAAAGGGCAGGCGCCCTTTGGAAACCCATTCGTTATCAGATGATTGGGGGGCGGGGCGGAGCCCTGGTTGCCAGATAAAAGAAGGGCTGCGCGGCTTGTGCCGTGCGGCCCTCTTTATAGGTCCCCGCTGGGACGGGGGTTAGTTCGCGGTTTCAGATTCCCGCTCGCTGCCTTCGTCGCCTTCGGTGGCGGTCTCGCCATTGGCTTCGATATATTCGAAATCCAGCGCGCCGTCCTTCAGCGTGATCTTGACCGCGCCACCTTTGACCAGCCGGCCGAACAGCAATTCCTCGGCCAGCGGCTTCTTGATGTTCTCCTGGATCACCCGGCCGAGCGGACGGGCGCCGTAGAGGCGGTCGTAGCCGCGTTCGGCCAGCCATTCCTTGGCCGCCGACGAGATTTCGATCGTGACGTTGCGGTCGGCAAGCTGGGCTTCGAGCTGGAAGACGAACTTCTCGACCACCCGGCCCACGATCTCGGGCGTGAGGTTGGCGAAGGGGATGATCGCATCCAGGCGGTTGCGGAATTCCGGGGTGAAGATGCGCTTGATCGCTTCCTCATCCTCGCCCTGCCGTGTGTCGCGGCCGAAGCCGATCGCCTCCTTGCTCAGGTCTGCGGCCCCCGCATTGGTCGTCATGATCAGGACGACATTGCGGAAATCGACGGTCTTGCCGTTATGGTCGGTCAGGCGGCCATGGTCCATGACCTGCAGCAGGACATTGTACAGGTCCTGATGCGCCTTCTCGATTTCATCGAGCAGCAGCACGGCATGCGGATGCTGGTCGATCGCGTCGGTCAGCAGGCCGCCCTGGTCGAAGCCGACATAGCCCGGCGGGGCGCCGATCAGGCGCGAGATCGAATGGCGCTCCATATATTCGGACATGTCGAAGCGGACCAGTTCGATGCCCAGCGTCTTGGCCAATTGCTTCGCCACCTCGGTCTTGCCCACGCCGGTCGGGCCGGAGAACAGGTAGTTGCCGATCGGCTTTTCCGGATCGCGCAGGCCGGCGCGTGACAGCTTGATTGCGGCCGTCAGGGCCTCGATCGCGCGGTCCTGGCCGTAGACCATGCCCTTGAGGTCGCGTTCGAGGGTGCGCAGCGTCTCCTTGTCGTCCGACGACACGCTCTTGGGCGGGATGCGGGCGATCTTCGCCACGATGTCCTCGACATCCTTCAGGGTCACGGTCTTGCGGCGCCGGTTCTCGGGCACCAGCATGCGCGAGGCCCCGACCTCGTCGATCACGTCGATCGCCTTGTCCGGCAGCTTACGGTCATGGATGTATTTCGCCGCCAGTTCCACCGCGCCGCGAATCGCTTCCTCGGTGTAGCGGACCTTGTGGTGGCGTTCGTAATTCCCCTTCAGGCCGCGCAGGATCTTGACCGCGTCCTCGACCGACGGTTCGGCGACGTCGATCTTCTGGAAGCGGCGGACCAGCGCGCGGTCCTTCTCGAAATGCTGGCGGTACTCCTTGTAGGTCGTGGAGCCGATGCAGCGCAGCGTGCCGGCCGCGAGCGCGGGCTTCAGCAGGTTGGAGGCGTCCATGGCCCCGCCCGAGGTCGCGCCCGCGCCGATCACGGTATGGATCTCGTCGATGAAGAGGATGCTGCCCGGATTATTGTCCAGTTCGGTGACGACCGCCTTCAGCCGTTCCTCGAAATCGCCGCGATAGCGGGTGCCGGCCAGCAGCGCGCCCATATCCAGCGAATAGATCGTGGATTTGAGCAGCACTTCGGGCACGTCGCCTTCGACGATGCGCTTGGCCAGCCCCTCGGCAATGGCCGTCTTGCCCACGCCCGGATCGCCCACATAGAGCGGGTTGTTCTTGGTGCGGCGGCACAGGATCTGGATCGTGCGCTCGATTTCCGAATCGCGGCCGATCAGCGGGTCGACCTTTCCGTCCTCGGCCTTGCGGTTGAGGTTGGTGCAGTAGGCGCTGAGCGCGTCCTGATTCTTCTGGGCGCCCTTGCCGCGTTCCTCGCGCTCGCCCTCCGGATTTTCCTGCGCGCTGCCGGTGATCGGGCGGCGTGTGGAGCGGTCCGGCGCCTTGGCGATGCCGTGGGAGATGAAATTGACCGCGTCGAGCCGCGTCATGTCCTGCAGTTGCAGGAAGTAGACCGCGTGGCTTTCGCGTTCGGCGAACAAGGCGACCAGCACGTTCGACCCCGTGACCTCGTCGCGGCCGGTGGACTGGACATGGATGGCGGCGCGCTGGATCACGCGCTGGAAGGCGGCGGTGGGCTTGGGGTCGACCGTCCGGTCGGATGCCAGCCCCGCCAGGTCCTTGTCGAGGAATTCGGTCAGGTCCGACCGCAGCTTGTCGAGATCGACGCCGCAGGCGCGGAAAACCGTCACCGCGTCGCTGTCGTCGACGAGGGCCAGCAGCAAATGTTCCAGGGTCGCATATTCGTGACGCCGATCCCCGGCTAGGGTCAGGGCACGGTGAAGCGTCTGTTCGAGAGTGCGTGACAACATCCGTGACGCTCCTTTTCCTGGGTCGGACCCGAACCCGACGGGTCGGGCCGGTCGAACAGGACCATATTTGGTGTGTTTTGGACGGAAAGCCAGTGGAAAGAACGATAAAGTTCTGACCGGGGCGCGCAGTTGCCGCATGGCTGCGGCAGGATAGGCTTTGCGCACGCCGCATGTGCCCACATGCGTGGGCCGGAGGGGAGGTGCGCTGCCGATGGCATGCCGGTTATCGGGTTCGGGCCGAACGGCCCGAGATAAGTTGCAAAAACAACGATCTGGCGAAAATCGTGCGCTCAATCCGCGAGGCGGGGTTCAGCCTAGTCTTTCTCGATCGTGCATTGCAGCGGGTGCTGGTTCTGCCGCGCCAGGTCCATGACCTGCGTCACCTTGGTCTCGGCGACCTCGTAGGTAAAGACGCCGCAGACGCCGACGCCGCGCTTGTGGACGTGCAGCATGATGTCCGTCGCTTCCTCGCGCGATTTCTGGAAGAACCGTTCGAGGACATGAACGACGAATTCCATCGGCGTGTAATCGTCGTTCAGCATCAGGACCTTGTACATCGCCGGCTTGCGCGTTTGCGGCCGGGTGCGGACGACGACGCCGATCGTGGGGGAATCGGGATTGTCCGGGTCGGAATCCTGTCCGTTGCCATCGCGTCGGGTCGGGTTGTTGCCGCCATGCGCCCATACCGAACCCGGCGCGGCTGCGACGCGCGGGCCGATCATGGGCCGGACAGGGAAAAATGCTGCTGTCATGGTCATACCATATTGGATCGGCATCGTCGGTTGGAAGAGCGAAGCGGGGGAATTTTAAGCATGGCTGGGCCCGTCTTTCGACGGCCAAATCCGCCGGAAGCGGCGCATCGCCGCGTGCTGCCGCCTGTGGCCGGGTGCGGGTATCGCTGAAAAGACTGTATTTTCTTTCCCTTATCGTGGTTTTCTCTGGACGCGTTCCGAAAAATGACCATAAAGTTGACGGATGATGCGGATCCTGTGACGAGGGGACAGGCGGTGGCCGACGGAGCATGGATGGACGAGAAGCGGGGATGGCTCGCCCACCTGCGTCGCACTGTGGCATCTCTCATTCCTGACGGCGCGCGCCGTCAGGCGGGTCGCGGGCGTACCCTGCGCCTGTCCGTTGGTCTGGCGGCCGGATATCTGGCCACGACCGTGGTCGCCACGCCCCGTGCCCATGCCCAGTATGTCGGCCAGATCAGCTCCATCGTCATGGACGCCCGCACGGGCGCCGTGCTGTCGCAGAGCAATCCCGACCTCCAGCGCTTTCCCGCCAGCCTGACGAAGTTGATGACGCTCTATATGGCTTTCAAGGCCATGCGGGGCGGGCAGATCACGCTCGACCAGTCGGTGCCTGTGTCGGCCCATTCCGCCTCCATGGAACCGTCGAAGCTGGGGCTGGTGCCCGGCAGCTACCTGACGGTGGAGCAGGCCGTGCTGGGTCTGGTGACCAAATCGGCCAATGATGCCGCCTGTGCGCTGGGTGAATTGCTGGGTGGGGGGGACGAGGCCCGGTTCGCCGATCTCATGACCCGTCAGGCGCGGGCGCTGGGCATGGTCAATACGACCTTCCGCAATGCCTCGGGCCTGCCGAACGACGAGCAGATGACCTCGGCGCGCGACCTGGCGGTGCTGACCAGGCAGATCATCACCGAATTCCCGGAATATTACCATTATTTCTCGGTTCCTTCCTTCTATTTCCATGGTCGGCAGGTGCCCAACCATGATCCGATGCTGCGGATCTATCCGGGCGCCGACGGGCTGAAGACGGGCTATACGGTGCTGGCCGGGCGCAATCTGGTCACTTCGGCAGTGCGCGAGAATGTGCGGCTGATCGGCGTGGTGCTGGGGGCGCGGAGCAATCCGCAGCGCAGTGCCCTGATGGCCGGTATCCTCGATGACGGTTTCCGTCAGGAAGGCGTGGCCGATGTGCACCGGCCTCTGGTGCTGGCGCGTGGGACCCATCGCCGGGCCGCGATCATGCTGGCCGCCGCGACGCGTGGCAGCGGCGGGCCGGAGCAGGTGGCCGAACTGCCGAGCACGCTCCATCATCGTGCCGGGACGCACCATGGGCGCGCCCATGTCCCCGTGCATATGGTCGCGGCGGGCCATGCAGGCCACGCAACGCGCCGGCATGGACGCAGCCACGGCTGAGGCGAGGGGGCGAGCGGCGCGTTGCCCTTGCCTAGCGGCCCTGTCCCGCGCATTTATCCCCCGAGAGTTGATGGTGCCGTTCTGCGGCGGATGAACAAGCGAGGGGCATCGTTATGGATGGTGATACAGACGCGCGGCGCGTGATCCTGCATGCGCAGGAGGATTTCGTCGGCATGCGGGCGGCGGGCCAACTGGCGGCGCGTACGCTGGACATGATCGTGCCGCATGTTCGCGCGGGCGTGACGACCGGGGAACTGGACCGGCTGATTCATGATTTCATGATCGCGCACGGGGCCACGCCGGCGACGCTGGGTTATCGCGGCTATCCGAAATCGAGCTGCATCTCGCTCAATCACGTCGTCTGCCATGGGATTCCGGGCGACCGGCAGTTGCAGGATGGCGATATCCTGAACATCGACGTGACCGTGATTCTGGACGGCTGGTTCGGCGACACCAGCCGCATGTACACGGTCGGCGCGGTGCCGCGGAAAGCCGAGAAGCTGATCGAGGCGACCTATGAGGCGTTGATGCTGGGCATCGCCCAGGTGCGTCCGGGCAATACGCTGGGGGATATCGGGCACGCGATCCAGGAATTCGCCGAATCGCATCGTTTTTCGGTGGTGCGCGATTTCTGCGGCCATGGCATCGGCCGCACCTTCCATGCTGCGCCGAATGTGCTGCATTACGGCCGCCCCGGCCAGGGGCTGGTGCTGCGTCCGGGCATGTTCTTCACCATCGAACCGATGCTCAATGGCGGCCGGCCGGACGTGAAGGTACTGGATGACGGCTGGACGGCGGTGACGCGCGACCGTTCGCTGTCGGCCCAGTTCGAGCATATGCTGGGCGTGACCGAGGAGGGGTGCGAAATCTTTACGCTTTCGCCCGCCGGTCTGGACCACCCGCCTTATACGGTCTCGGCCTGATCCGATCGCGGCCGGGCGTTCGTGACGGAAATCCCATATCCTTGAAAGGTTTGTAATGCGCTTTTCCCTGTTTCGAGTCCGCTGTGCGTCCCTCATGCTGGCGGGGTCGATGCTGGCGGCGCTGCCCGCCGGGGCTGCGCCGGCGCCGCAGGGGGATGTGCTGACCTTCGGCCCGGCGCAGGCCGCCCTGCCGCCGCTGGCGCCGGCGCAGGGGGCGCATGGCATGGTCGTGTCGGCCCAGCATCTGGCCTCGGAGGTCGGGGCGCATATCCTGGCGCAGGGCGGCAACGCGGCGGATGCGGCGGTGGCGGTGGCCTATGCGCTGGCGGTGGTCTATCCGGCGGCGGGCAATATCGGCGGCGGCGGGTTCATGACGCTGCGCGCGCCGGACGGGCATACCGTCTTCATCGATTTCCGCGAGCATGCGCCGCTGGCCGCCACCGCAACCATGTATCAGGACGCCAAAGGGACGGTCGTGCCCAACCTGTCGATCGTGGGCTGGAAGGCCGTCGCGGTGCCGGGAACGGTGGCGGGCATGGACATGATCCTGCATCGCTGGGGGCATATGACGCGCCAGCAGGTGATGGCGCCCGCGATCGCGCTGGCGCGGGACGGTTTTGTCCTGGCCGAGGGCGATGTGCAGTTGCTGAACACGTCGACCGCCGATTTCGCCCGCGATCCGGAGGCGCGGCGGATCTTCCTGCGGCCGGATGGTACGCCGTTGCAGGTCGGCGACCGCCTGGTGCAGGCCGACCTGGCCGACAGCCTGTCGCTGATCGCGCGGAGCGGGGCGGCGGCCTTCTATCGCGGGCCGATCGCCGATGCGATCGTCCAGGCCAGCAAGGTCGGGGGCGGCATTCTCCAGGCCGAGGATTTCCGCCGCTACGCGCCGCGCGTGCTGCCGACGCTGACCTGCTCCTATCGGGGCTACAAGGTCGATACGGCCCCGCCGCCCAGCGGTGGCGGCGTGGCGCTGTGCGAGATGCTGAACATTCTCTCGGGCTATGACATGCACAAGCTCGGCCTGCACAGCGCGCCCGCGGTGCAGCGCGAGGTGGAGGCGATGCGCCGTGCCTATGCCGACCGGCAGGACCTGGGCGACCCGGCCTTCGTGCACAATCCGGTGACGCATCTGATCGACCCGAGCTATGCGCGGCAGGTGCGGGCGGCGATTCCCGCCGATCGCGCGGTGCCCTCGGCCGCGCTGACGCCCGGCCAGATCGAGCCCGAGAAGCACGAGACGACCCAGTTTTCGGTCGCCGACGACAAGGGCATGGCGATTTCGGTGACCTATACGCTGAACGGCTGGTTCGGCGCGAAGGTGATCGGCGGGCATACCGGCATCTTCCTGAATGACGAGATGGACGATTTCTCGTCCCGTCCGGGCGTGCCCAACATGTTCGGCATCGTCGGCAGCGCCGCCAATGCCATCGCGCCTGGCAAGACGCCGCTCTCGTCGATGTCGCCCACCATCCTGTCGCGCAACGGCAAGCCGGTCATGGTGATCGGCAGCCCGGGCGGATCGCGCATTCCGACCATCGTGCTGTCCGCGATCCTGGGCGTGGTGGATTATGGGCTGGATATCCAGCAGGCGGTGGACCTGCCGCGCATCCACGAGCAATGGCAGCCCGAGCCGGTCGAGATCGAGCAGGGGGCCCTGTCCGACGCGGTGGCGGCGACGCTGCAGCAGGAAGGATACAAGCTGGCGCCGCATGCGCCGTGGGGCGTGGCCGAGGGCATCCTGGTCGGTGCGCCGCGCCTGGGCGCGCGGCCTGTCGGGACGGCGCGCTATTTCGGCGGTTTCGACCGGCGGCATCCCGGCGGGGCGGCTGTCGGGGAGTAAAGGCTGGTCCCGTGGCGGCTCCGCCGGCACGGGAAGCGTTTCTTCTTCTGGTCGTGCGATTCGGCCCGCATAGGGGCGAGCCTGCGTCGTGCGATCGGCCCGAGGGATTCGGGCTTTGGAGTTTATTGTAGTAAAATCAAATTGTTGGTGGATTTCCGATCTCCGGGATGCGCCGGTGGCATGTTGAAACCGGCCTGGCGGCCCGTTGGCCCCCTTGTGCCCGCCACCCGTTTGCGTGTTAAGAAGGGGATGGGAGACCGGCAACGGACGGGCGCCTTGCCAACCCGGTCAGGTCCGGAAGGAAGCAGCCGCAGTGAGTTTCGCCCGGGTCGTCTGTCCGGTCTCCCACCTCGGGATTTCAGTAGTCCCTGAGATTTCAGTTTTCGATGATGCCGCCGCCCCGGATGCGGTGCCGCGCTCTCTCCGGAAATCGTGATGACCGTGTCTTCGGACCAGGATGTTTCCGGGGACCCGGACCTGCCGCTTCCGCCCGATTCGGGCATGGGCCTGTTCGGGGATGCTCCCGCACCCGCCGCTCCCAAGGCGGTCGCGCCCACGCAGGGCCCTTATCGCGTGCTGGCGCGCAAATATCGCCCGACGACCCTTGATGACCTGATCGGCCAGGATTCCACTGTCCGTATCCTGCGCAATGCCTTTGCGCTGGGGCGCGTGGCCCATGCCTTCATGCTGACGGGCGTGCGCGGGGTGGGCAAGACGACCACCGCGCGCATCATCGCCCGGGCGCTGAACTGCGTCGGGCCGGACGGTCATGGCGGGCCCACCGCCGATCCGTGCGGGGTGTGCGCCAATTGCGTGGCGATTCTGGCCGATCGCCACCCCGACGTGCTGGAGATGGACGCGGCCTCGCGCACCGGCGTGGACGATGTGCGCGAGATCATCGAAGCCACGCGCTTCCGCCCCATGCAGGGACGGATGAAGGTCTTCATCATCGACGAGGTCCACATGCTGTCGCGCAACGCGTTCAACGCGTTGCTCAAGACGCTGGAGGAACCGCCGGCGCAGGTCACGTTCGTCTTCGCCACCACCGAGTTGCGCAAGGTACCGGTGACGGTGCTGTCGCGCTGCCAGCGATTCGACCTGCGCCGCGTGCCGCAGGCCGAACTGGCGGCCCATTTCGGCCGGATTGCCCGGGCCGAGGGCGCGGCGTGCACGCAAGACGCGCTGGCGCTGATCGCCCGTGCCGCCGACGGGTCGGTGCGTGACGGTCTGTCACTGCTGGACCAGGCGATCGCCCAGGGGGGGGGCGAGGCCGATGGTGGGCCGATCGGCGCCGAGCGCGTCGCGGACATGCTGGGGCTGGCCGATCGCGGCCGGGTGTTCGACCTGCTGGAAGCCGTGCTGTCGGGCCAGCCGGACCGGGCGCTGACCATTACCGACGAAGCCCATGCCCGTGGCGCCGATCTGGGCGTGATGCTGGGCGACCTGCTGGAGCTGATCCACACCGTCTCGCGCCTCAAGGCCGTGCCGGCGCTGCGCCGGGCCGCCGATCTGCCGGAGGCTGAACGCGAGCGGGGCGGGGCGCTGGCCGACCGGCTTTCGGTGCCGGTGCTCGGGCGGAGCTGGCAGATGCTGCTGAAGGGCCTGTCGGAGGTCGAGATGGCGGCCGACCGGCGCCAGGCGGCCGAAATGGTGCTGATCCGCCTATGCTATGTGGCCGACCTGCCGCCGCCCGGCGACCTGGTGCGGCGGCTGACCGAGGGCGGCGCTTCCGCGGCGGCCGGCCCGGCGGTACGGAGCGGGGCACCCGATGGCGGGCCGGATGCGAGCGGCGGCGGGATGGCGGTGTCGGCTTCCGGCATGGCGGCCCCCGGGCGGCCGGGTGGCGGGCAGGTGATGGCCCATGGCGGGCTGCGGATGGTGGCCAATGGCGGCGTGCGGATTGCCGACCCGGCGGGCGACCCGGTTGCCGCCCCGGTGGTGCCGGAAGCTCCAGGCGAACGTCCGGACGCGCCGGTGCCGGAAGCCGATAGCCCGCCCGCGCTGACGACGTGGCGCGCGGTCATGGCCTTCGTGTCCGGGCGCGATGCCATGCTGCACGGGCATATGCTGCATTCCACCCATCTGGTCGCCTTTGCGCCGCTGCGCATCGATATCCGGGTGCAGCGCGCCGGCCTGCCGGGACTGGCCCGTCGGCTGGAAGCCCTGCTGCGGCGGGAGACCGGGCAGGAATGGGAGGTCCGGTCCTCGACCGAGGAAGGGCAGGCGACGCTGGCGGAACAGGGCGCCCAGATCATCCAGTTCCATCGTGCGGCGGCCGAGAGCCACCCGCTGGTGCGAGCGATCTTCGCACGCTTTCCCGATGCCGTACTCGGGGCGGTGACCGATCATTCCCTTGACGATTACGGGCTGCCGCCCGAAGAGGCGGCATCCGTCATGCTGGCGCCGGATCTGGAATTCGCACCGCTCGATGCCGAGCTGGTGGACGAGGACGATCTGGACGCGGGCGACGAGAGGTAAGGAGAGACAATCGATGAAGAATCTTGCCGGGCTGATGAAGCAGGCCACCCAGATGCAGGCGCGCATGGAAGAGATGCAGTCCAAGCTGGAAGGCATGACGATCGAGGGCAGTGCCGGGGCCGGCATGGTGCAGGTGACGCTGAACGGCAAAGGCGACATGAAGGCCATCAAGGTCGACCCCAAGCTGGCCGATCCGAACGAGATGGAAATGTTGCAGGACCTGATCGTCGCCGCCTGCGCCGATGCGCGCAAGCTGCTGGACGAGCGCGCGTCCGAGGAAATGAAGAAGGTCACGGGCGGGCTGAACCTGCCGGCGGGCCTGAAGCTGCCGTTCTAAGAACCGGGTCGGGTCAGGCGGGCGCATGGGTGGAGCGGACATCGAACGGCTGATCGCGCTGCTGGCGCGTCTGCCGGGACTGGGGCCGCGTTCGGCCCGGCGCGCGGCGCTGGCGCTGCTGCGCCAGCCGCAGACGCGCATGCTCCCGCTGGCCCAGGCGATGGAGCAGGCGGCGCGCTCGGTGCGGACCTGCTCCAGTTGCGGCAATCTGGATACGCATGACCCCTGCGGCATCTGCGCCGATCCGGTGCGCGACCGGGCAGTGGTCTGCGTGGTCGAGACGGTGGGCGATCTGTGGGCGCTGGAACGTGCCTGCGTGCATCGCGGTGTCTATCAGGTGCTGGGCGGCACGCTGTCGGCGCTGTCGGGCACCGGACCGGACGATCTGAACGTGGCGCCGCTGCTGGCACGGCTGGAAGCGGGCGGCGTGCGCGAGGTGATCCTGGCGCTGGGGGCGACGGTCGAGGGGGCCGCGACGGCGCACTGGTTGCAGGACCGTCTGGCGGCCTATGATGTGCCGGTCAGCCGCGTCGGGCAGGGCGTGCCGATGGGGGGCGCGCTGGACGTGCTGGATGATGGGACGCTCGCCGCCGCTTTGACGGCCCGAAAAATCTATTCGTAAACGCAGGCTGGCGGCGATCCGACGCGCGTTTCCTGTGTTCCGGTGCTCACGGCCCACAAGGCCGCTCCGCTCCGGTGCTCGGAAACACACGCCGGGCGTGCCGCTTTGCGGCACTCTCGCTCGCCAGCCTGCGTTTTCGAACAGATTTTTGGAGACTATGTGAAGAGGGGGATGACGATGTGGCCGGTTTCCGAGGCGATTCCCCGGGTTGCTTTTGTGACGGGTGGGGCTGTGCGGCTGGGGCGGGCGATTGCGCTGGCGCTGGCGGATGCGGGCTTTGACGTTGCCATTCATTATCGTTCGGGGGACGATGAGGCCCGGCGGACGGTGGGGGATATCGTGGCGCGCGGGCGGCGTGCCTGCATGCTGCGGGCCGACCTGGCCCATGAGGCCGAGGTGACGCCGCTGATCGCGCGGGTGCGGGCGGAACTGGGGCCGGTCGGCGTGCTGGTGAACAATGCCAGCACCTTCGAGCGTGACGAATGGTTCGATGCCACCCGTGCCGGCTGGGATGCGCATCTGGAGCCCAACCTGCGCGCCCCCTTCGTGCTGACGCAGGCCTTTGCGGGGCAGGTGTCCGAAGGGGCGGAGGGCATGGTGCTGAACATGCTCGACGAGCGCGTCTGGTCGCTGACGCCGCATTTCGTCAGCTATACGGTTTCGAAATCCGCGCTGTGGACGCTGACGCGCACCCTGGCACTGGCGCTGGCGCCAAGGCGCATCCGGGTCAATGCCATCGGGCCCGGTCCCGCGCTGCCCAGCCCGCGCCAGAGCGTGGAACAGTTCGCGCGGCAATGCGCCTCGGTGCCGATGGGGCGGGGGACCGATCCTGACGAGATCGCGCGGGCCGCGCTGTCGCTGCTGTGCCTGCCGTCGGTCACGGGGCAGATGCTGGCGCTGGATGGCGGGCAGCATCTGCAATGGTCGCCGGCGCCCCCGTCCGGCCTGACCCCGGAAGAGTAACCAGAAGAAGAGTAACCAGAACAGGAAGCCGCTCGATGTCCATTTTCGCCGCCTGGCCGGTCCGGCCGCCGCTGCGCCGCGTGTTCCTGAAGGACATGGTGCTTCAGGCCAATATCGGGATCTATCCCCACGAGCAGGGCGTGACCCAGCGTGTCCGGGTCAATATCTCGTTCGGGGTGGAGGACGAGCCGGGGCTGACGGTCGGCCGCGACGATCTGAGCCGGACCGTGTCGTATGAGCGGATCGTGCTGATGGTGCGGCGGATCGTCGCCGAGGGCCATGTGCGGCTGGTCGAGACGCTGGCCGAGCGAGTCGCCGTCGGCGTGCTGGCCGACGAGCGGGTGCATGTGGTGCGGGTGCGGGTCGAGAAGCTGGACATCTTCGACGACCTCGATGCCGTGGGCGTCGAGATCGAACGCTGGCAGCCCGACTGACGAGGCCGTTGTCGAACGGCCTTTGGAAGGTCCCCCGCCCGAAGGCGGGGGCGAGCGTCAGTTATCGTGCTCGTCGGAGTCGGTGCTGACGTCGATGTCGGCGCTGATCTCGTCGTCATCGTCGTCCAGGTCCGACGTATCTTCCATCACGTCGTCATCGGCCTCGTCGTCGGTATCCAGGTCGACGGCGGTATCGATGTCACCGTCCTGGGCCTTGTTGGGGCTCTCGGGGACGGCATCGGCGGGGGTACGGCGCGGGCGGGGCACGTCCGCCGGCTGCTCGGTGCCGCATTTCGGGCAGACGACCGGGCTCTTGCTCAGATCGTAGAAACGGGCGCCGCAGGAGACACAGACGCGCTTGGTGCCGAGATTAGGCTGGGCCATGCTTGAAACCTGTCGATCCTGGAGTGGGTTGGACAAAAGCCGCGGCGAAGGCTGCTCAGGGCGGAGCCCCATGCCAGCTTGCGCGCCGCATGTCAAACCGCGATCGTGGCCTCTGCGACATTCCGGCGTTTTTTGATGTCGGGATGCACGCCGCTCATTGACTTCGCCGCGAACAATCCGGAAGGGATTGGTCCCATGGAAAGCATGAATGCCCCCGCCGCGCGCCCGCTGACCGTCCGTTCGGCGACGACTCCTCTTTCCGGCTCCGTCGCGGTGCCGGGCGACAAGTCGATCAGCCACCGCGCGCTGATGTTCGCGGCGCTGGCGCGCGGCGAGACCGGGATCACCGGCCTGCTGGAAGGCGAGGACGTACTGCGCACCGCCGCCGCCATGCGGGCGCTCGGCGCCACCGTCACGCGCGTGGCGCCGGGCACATGGCAGGTGACGGGCCAGGGGCTGGGCGCGTTGCGGGAGCCGGACGACGTGCTGGACATGGGCAATTCCGGCACGGCGGCGCGGCTGCTGTCCGGCATCCTGGCCAGCCACGGCATCTTCTCGGTCATGACCGGTGACGGCAGCCTGCGCGGCCGGCCGATGAAGCGGGTGATCGACCCGCTCTCGGCCACGGGCGCGCGCTTCACCGCCCGTTCGGGCGGGCGGCTGCCGCTGGCGATCGAGGGCGTGGCCGACCCGGCGCCGCTGTCCTACCGCCTGCCGGTGGCCTCGGCGCAGGTGAAGTCGGCCGTGCTGCTGGCCGGGCTGAATGCCGCCGGAACCACGCGCGTCGAGGAGCCGGTGGCGACGCGCGACCATACGGAAAACATGCTGCGCCATTTCGGCGCCGAGGTTTCGGTCGCTCCGCTGGATGCCGGCGGACGCGTGATCACCCTGGCGGGCCGGCCGGAACTGGTGGCGCGGGACGTGGCGGTGCCGGGCGACCCGTCATCGGCCGCGTTCGTGCTGGTGGCGGCGCTGCTGGTGCCCGGATCGTCGGTGACGGTGCGCGGCGTGGGGCTGAACCCGTTGCGCACCGGCCTGTTCACCACCCTGCGCGAGATGGGCGCCGACCTGCGCCTGTCGAACGAGCGGGTGGAGGGCGGCGAGCCGGTCGGCGACCTGACGGCGGTGGCGGGCCCGCTGCATGGCGTGGACGTGCCGGCCGAGCGCGCGCCCTCGATGATCGACGAATATCCGATCCTGGCCGTTGTCGCCGCCCACGCCACCGGCCCGTCGCGGTTCCGGGGGCTGGAGGAGCTGCGCGTGAAGGAAAGCGACCGCCTGTCGGCCACCGTGGCGCTGTTGCAGCGGAACGGCGTGAGCGTGGACGTGGTGGGGGACGACATGCTGGTCGCCGGCACGGGCGGTGCGGTACCTGGCGGCGGGCTGGTCGAGACCCGCATGGATCACCGCCTGGCCATGAGCGCCACGGTGCTGGGCCTGGTCGCGGCCCAACCGGTGCAGGTGGACGACACGGCCTTTATCGATACGAGCTTCCCCGGCTTCATCGCGCTGATGAACGGCATCGGCGCGGGGCTGGCGGCATGAGCCGCGCGCTGGTCATTGCCGTCGACGGCCCGGCGGCGGCCGGCAAGGGCACGCTGGCCCGCCGGCTGGCCGACGCGCTGGGCCTGCCGTACCTGGATACCGGGCTGCTCTATCGCGCGGTCGGGCGGCGGATGCTGGATGCCGGGCTGGACCCGGCGGCCCACCCGGCCGACGAACAGGCGCGGCGGGTCACGCCGGAGGACCTGAAGCGCGGCGACCTGCGGGTGCCGGAAGTGGATCGTGCGGCCAGCCTGGTCGCCGCCCAGCAGGCGGTGCGGGCGATCCTGGTCGATGTGCAGCGCGATTTCGCCCGCGCGGCGGGCGGCGTGCTGGATGGGCGGGATATCGGCACCGTCATTTTCCCCGATGCGCAGGTCAAGCTGTTCATCACCGCCTCGCCCGCCGCGCGGGCCCGCCGGCGGTGGGAGCAGCTGGCGACCGATCTCCATGCCCCCGACCGCGAGGCCCAGATCGCACGGGTCGAGGCGGAGCTGGTGGCGCGCGACGCCGCCGATGCCGGCCGCGCGGTGGCGCCGCTGAAGGCCGCCGCCGACGCGGTGGTGATCGATACCGACCATCTGACGGCCGAACAGGTGCTGGTCGAGGCGCTGCGGGTGGTGCGGGCCGGGGCTCTCGGCACCGTGTAGGCCGATTTCGCGCGGCGGGGGCTGATCTGTGCCGGTTTGTGTTGACAGGCCGGGGTGCGAGGGTGTCTGTGCATTCCACGCGCGGCTCCTCCCTGGGGCGCGCTGATGCATCGGCCGTCAGGCGTGTCGCGACAAGGGTCGTGGACCAAGCCGGGCAAGTCGTTCCGCCGTTGACCGGTGGCGCGCAAGACATCCGGTCCGCCCGCCGTGCCGGAGACAGGATTTACGGTACCTCATGGCTTCAGCCACCTTACAGTCTGCCACCGACCATTTCGGCGGTGAAGATTTCGCGACCCTGCTGGACGAGACCCTCGGCCGCGATACCGCGTTCGACGGTTCGGTCGTCACCGGCCGCGTCGTGCGCCTGACCGACGAATTCGCCATCGTCGATGTCGGCCTCAAGAGCGAAGGGCGCGTGGCGCTCAAGGAATTCGGCCCGCCGGGCGTGTCGCCGGACGTGAAGCCGGGTGACGTCATCGAACTGTTCGTCGAACGGTACGAAGACCGCGACGGCTCGATCGTCCTGTCGCGCGAGAAGGCGCGGCGCGAGGAAGCCTGGACGAACCTGGAAAAGGCGTTCGAGAACAACCAGCGCGTCAACGGCACGATCTATGGCCGCGTCAAGGGCGGCTTCACGGTCGACCTCGGCGGCGCCATGGCTTTCCTGCCGGGCAGCCAGGTCGATATCCGCCCCGTGCGCGACGTCACCCCGCTGATGGGCGTGCCGCAGCCGTTCCAGATCCTGAAGATGGACCGGGCGCGTGGCAACATCGTCGTCTCGCGCCGCGCGGTGCTGGAAGAGACGCGTGCCGAGCAGCGCAGCGAGCTGATCCAGGGCCTGAAGGAAGGCATGATCCTGGACGGCGTGGTCAAGAACATCACCGACTACGGTGCGTTCGTCGACCTGGGCGGCGTGGACGGCCTGCTGCATGTCACCGACATCGCCTGGAAGCGCATCAACCACCCGTCCGAGGCGTTGCAGATCGGCCAGCCGGTTCGCGTGCAGGTGATCCGCTTCAACCCGGATACGCAGCGCATCTCGCTGGGCATGAAGCAGCTTGAGGCCGATCCGTGGGAGAACGTGGCGATCAAGTATCCGCCGGGTGCCCGCTATTCCGGCCGCGTCACGAACATCACCGACTACGGCGCGTTCGTCGAGCTGGAGCCGGGTGTCGAAGGCCTGGTGCACGTCTCCGAAATGTCCTGGACGAAGAAGAACGTCCATCCGGGCAAGATCGTCGCGACCTCGCAGGAAGTCGACGTCATGGTCCTGGATGTGGACAGCGGCAAGCGTCGTATCTCGCTGGGTCTGAAGCAGGTGCAGCGCAATCCGTGGGAGCAGTTCGCCGAGGAGCACAAGATCGGCTCCACGGTCGAGGGCGAGATCCGCAACATCACCGAGTTCGGCCTGTTCATCGGCCTGTCCGCGGACATCGACGGCATGGTTCACATGTCCGACCTGTCGTGGGACGAAGCCGGCGAAGTCGCCATGACCCACTACGAGAAGGGTCAGGTCGTTCAGGCGAAGGTGCTGGATGTCGACGTCGAGAAGGAACGCATCTCGCTGGGCATCAAGCAGCTGCATGAAGACCCCGCCGCCGACGCGTTGGGCAAGGTGCAGAAGGGCGCGATCGTGACCTGCATCGTGACCGCCGTGCAGTCGAACGGCGTCGAGGTGAAGGTTGACGACGTGCTGACCGGCTTCATCCGCCGCGCCGAGCTGGCGCGCGACAAGGCCGACCAGCGCCCGGAACGCTTTGCCGTCGGCGAGAAGGTCGACGCGAAGATCGTGTCGGTCGATCGTGCGGCCCGCAAGCTGGCCCTGACCATCCGGGGCCGCGAGGTCGAGGAAGACAAGCAGGCGATCAACGAGTACGGCTCGTCCGACAGTGGCGCCTCGCTGGGTGACATCCTGGGTGCGGCGATCCGTCGTCGTAACGCCGAGGTCTGATCGGTCCGTTTCACGGATTGAGCAGGGAAGGGGCGGTGCCGGAAACGGCACCGCCCTTTTTCTTTGTGTGGCCGGTTATCGAGGAACCAAAAAGGTCTGATTTGTTCAGGAGCCTCGGAACGTGCAAGCACAAGGCTCCTGAACGGATAAAAGTCTTTTTGCTTCTTTTTCTTCAGAAAAAGAAGAGGCTTCTCTTCAAGTCGAGATCACGGCGTCGGTGTCGGCCCTTTGACGATTTCCGCCATGTCGTGCGGGCGGACCCAGGTGCGGAAGGCGGTCTGCACGGCGGCGGCGGTCATGTCGTAATAGGCGCGGGCGGCGTGGTCGGGCGTGTCGAGCGGCAGGCCGAGTTCGATCAGGTGCAGATCTTCCGCCGCGATCGAATCCAGGCTGGCGCGGGCGAGTGGCAGGCCGCGCAGCAGTGACGCCTTGGCCAGGGTCAGTTCGGCGTCGGTCACCGGCTGGTCCTGCAGGGTCTGGACGTCGTGCAGGGCGGCGTCGCGGGCGCGGCCCACCTTGTCCGGGTCGGCGCCGAAGCTGATGCTGTAGCCGCCGCGATGGCGCGACCAGGAGAAACTGCTGCTGACGGAATAGACATAGCCCGTGCGCACCCGCAGGTCGCGATAGAGCCGTGACGAGAAGCCGTCGCCCAGGATCTCGTTGCCGACCGCGAGCGCGAAATGGTCCGGGTGGGCGGCGGTCAGGCCCAGGCTTTCGGCCAGGAGGGCGGAATCCTGCACGCTGGTGCGGTCGGGCACCTGGGTGCGCGAGGCCCGGCTGTCGGGGCGGGGCGGCAGGTCGACCGTGGGCGTCGGGCTGGCGGGCCGGGCCCAGGCGCCGAAGGTGCGGCCGATCACGTCATGCGCCTGTTCGGGTGTCACGTCGCCGACCACGACGATGGTGGTCAGGTCGGGGCGGTAGGCGCTGGCATAGAAGGCCTGCACATCGGCCTGTTTCAGCGCCATGACCTTTTGCGGATCGGGCTGGCGCAGCGTGGGGTCGCCGGCCGGCGAGACCGCGGCCTTGACCGCGCGGCCGAACAGATAGTTGGGCGAGGTCAGCAGCCCGGCATAGGATTGGGCCGTCTGCATGCGGACCACCTGGAACGCGCGGTCGGGCAGGGCCGGGTGCATTTCGTTATCCGCCAGCAGGCGCGTGGCCTTTTCGAAATCGGGCGTCAGCACCGACACGCTGAAGCCAGGGCCGGCGCTCTCGGTGGCGGCGATGTCGTCCAGCGCCTTCTGGAAGGCCAGCCGGTCCAGCGACCGGGTGCCGTAGCTGAACAAATCCTCGGTGATCGCGGCGACGCCGTCCTGGCCCTTCGGCTCCTGCATGTTCGCGTTCTGGCGGACCTGGCCATAGACCGACACGGTGTGGCTGACATGGGCCGGGTGGACGATCAGCCGCAGCCCGTTGGGATAGGTGAAGACGCTGGGCAGGCCCACCGGCGGCGGCAGGGTGACGGTCGACAGGGCTTCGTGCGCCCAGTCGGGCAGTGTCACCGGGTGGTCGGGCGGGGTGGCGAAGGATTCGGAGCCGCCGAAACCCTTGCCGGCGACGGGGTGGCCGGAATCCTCGGGTGTCAGCACGGCGGTGACCGCCTGGCGTGGGTCGAGGATCTGTTTGGCCAGGCGGTTGACGTCTTCCACCGTGACCGCCTTGAGGGCGGTGCCCAGCGCGTCGGGCGAGTCCGCGCCCATCACCGCCAGCGCCTGCGACCAGGTTTCCGCCAGACCGCTGATGCTGTTGGCCGCGAAGCCGAGTTGGGCCAGTTCCTTGCGTCGTGCGGCCTCGACCAGGTCCGGGGGCACGCCCTTGTCGCGGATGACGGCGATGATGCCGTTGATCTCGGCCAGCAGGGGGGCGGGGTCCTGGTTGCGGGGATAGGCCGCGACCGCGATGCCGATGCCGGCATCGGCCTTGGGCGAGAATTCGAAGCCGGCGAACAGCGCCTTGCCCGACGGCACGAGGTCGTAGAGCGCGCCGCGCTGGCTGGTCAGCACGTCGGCCAGGATCTGCGCGGTTGCGTAATCCTTCGACCGCAGGCCGGGCATGCGCCAGGCGACGGTTGCCAGCCCGACCGGGTAATCGGTGGGAAAATGCAGCGTCTGGCCCGTGACCGGGCCGGGCTGGACGGGCGTGCGTTCGGGCAGCGTGCGGCGGGGGATGTCGCCGAAGATGGCCCGTACCCGTTCGATGGCGTGGTCCGGGTCCACATTGCCGGCGATGACCAGGATGGCGTTGTTGGGGGCGTACCACGCATCGTAGAAGCGGCGCAGCAGGGTGGCGTCGGTCTTGTCGAAGGAGGGACGGGTGCCCAGCGCGTCATGCTCGTAGGGCGTGCCGGCGAAGAGGATCGATTGCAGGCGGGTCAGATACTGGTAGCTGGGGCTGGACAGGTCGCGCGCCACTTCCTGCTCGATCGCGCCGCGTTCCTTCTCCCAGTCGGGGGCTGCCAGGGCCAATCCGCGCATGCGCAGCGCCTCGATGCGCAGCATGACGTCGAGATCCTCGGCCGGGGCGGTGTAGAAATACTGGGTGACGTTCTCGGTCGTGTCGGCATTGTAGCTGCCGCCCAGCCGTGCGCCGATGGCGGCGAGCTGGTCCTTGTCCAGCCCGTCGCTGCCGCGGAACATCATATGTTCCAGCGCATGGGCGGTGCCGGGAAAGCCTTTCGGCGCCTCGCTGGAGCCGACCAGGTAATTCACCTCGGTCGTCACCACCGGGGCCAGCCGGTCGCGTACCACCACCACGCGCAGGCCGTTCGGCAGGGTTGCGCGGACCGCATTGTCGGTGATGGCCGTCAGTGGCCGGGGAGGTGGCGCGTCGGCCCGGGCCGCCTGCGGCATGGGCATGGCCAGAAGGGCCAGGGAAAGGCTTAATGCGGTGGTGGCCAGGCGCGCTGTCATGATTCACGGGTACTCCTGCTGACCCGGACAGCGTAGACGCGGGGCGCCCCGGTGAAAACCGGGGAGGGCGGCCAGGCAGGGAAAGGCGACGGAAAAGGGAGGACGCGATGAGCGAGGCCATGCCGGTTGCGGGAATGGACGAACGTGTCGGCCGGGTGATGGATGCCGCGATCGCGCGCGGACGGCTGGTGGGCGCCACGGTGCTGGTGTCGGTGGATGGAAAGACGCTGGTGCGCCGTGCCGTCGGGCTGGCGAATCGCGAAGCGGGGAAGCCGATGGGGACGGATACGCTGGTGCGCCTGGCATCGCTGACCAAGCCGGTGGTGACGGCGGTGGCGCTGGCCCTGGCGGAGCGGGGCGTGCTGTCGCTGGAAGACCCGGTGACGCGTTTCCTGCCCGATTTCCGCCCCGCCTGCGCCGACGGGTCGGTGCCGACGATCACGCTGCGGCATCTGCTGACGCATAGTTCGGGCCTGTCTTACGGGTTTGCCTTTCCGCGCGACGACAATCCTTATGCAAGGGCCGGGATTTCGGACGGGATTGCCGAGCCGGGCATGGCGCTGGAGGAGAATCTGGCCCGTCTGGCGAGCGTCAAGCTGCTGTTCGCGCCGGGCGAAGGCTGGGCGTACTCGCTGGCGCTGGATGTGATGGGCGGGGTGCTGGAACGCGCGGGCGGTGCGACGCTGCCGGAGCTGGTGCAGCGCCATGTGGGTGCGAAGCTGGGCTGGACCCGCACCGGGTTTGTCGTGCCCGACCCGGACGCGCTCTGCCCGCCTTATGCCGATGGGCGGCCCGTTCCGGTGGCGATGGGCGCGCATTATGCGATGCCGCGCCAGTTGGGCGGCGGCAAGGTCAGTGAGATCCTGTTCGCCCCCGATCGGGTGCTGGACCCGCGATCCTATCCGTCGGGCGGCGCCGGGATGGTCGGCACCGCCGAGGAGTTCCTGCTGTTTGTCGAGGCGCTACGCAGCGGGGGCGGGCCGATCCTGTCGCCGGAAAGTGCGGCACTGTTCGGGCGGAATGCGATCGGCGGCCTGTCGATGGGGCCGATGAATGCCGGGATGGGCTTCGCGATCGGGGCGGCGGTGGTCGAAGACCCGGCGCGGGCGCGGACCCCGGTTTCGCGGGGCGGTTTCACCTGGGGTGGCGTGTATGGCCATCAATGGATCGCCGACCCCGTGCGGGGCGTGTCGATCGTGATGATCAGCAACACCGCCTTGGCCGGCATGGCCGGGTCCTATCCCGACGCGGTGCGGGATGCGGTGTACGGCGCCGGGTAGCGCGGGCGGGAGGCGGCATCCGCGCGGGGCGGTGGCCTCCTATGTGGAAAGCAGATGAGAATGATATTGCGAACTATTATCATCCGTGCTTGAAGGGAGGGGCACGGAGATGGGACGCCCGATGTTTGTGTGTTCTTGCAATATGCTGACCGACCAGGATGTGGAGCGCGCGGTTGACGGGGGAGCGACCCGCCCGCGCGAGATCTATGCGGCACGCGGGTGCCGGGCGCAGTGCGGCAACTGCGTGCCGGGCGTGCTGTGCCTGCTGCGCCGCGCGCTTCAGGCCCGTGCCGAAATGGTGCCCACGGAGACGTTGTCCGCCGTCTGAACGCGTTGCCGGCTTTGTGACCCGTGCGGGCCTGCGGGGAAGCCCGCGTCGGATCGCCGCCAGCATTTCCCGGCACGCCCCCCCCCCGAAAAGGGGATGCGGCGGGTTGGTGGGCTTGATACAAGGTCCGCATGTCTCTCGGTGATCGCATCAATCAGTTCGATGTCTGGCTGCTGGACCGGGTGTTCCAGCCTTTTGCCGACCGCCTGCCCGAGCGCCTGCCGGCGCTGGCCCTGGGCATGAGCTTTCAGTTCGGGGCCATCATGCTGTCGGCGGCGTCGATCGTCGCCATGATCGTCATCGGGCACATGTCGATCAGCGATGCGATGTTCAATGTGCTGGTCTGGTGCCTCGGCCTGGCATTCTATGTCGGCATCAACCGGGTGCGACCGCTGGTCCGCCCCGGGCATATGAACCCGCTGCGCGTGATGCTGTCGGGCATGCGGCCGCTCTCGATCCCGTTCGCGATCTATGCGCTCTATCAGGGTGCGACGGCGCCGCCGCATTTCGAGATCGCGCTGTGGTTCAATTCGCTGGCCAATATCATCTTCGTCGCCGGGATCTATCTGATCTCGTGCGAGGTGCGTCCACCCGGCCATCGTCAGACCGCCCGTGCGCGCTTCGGGCGCATGCAGGAGCAGGGCGGGCTATAGGGACGGGCGCTATCGCACGCGCCCTCCGCGATTTTCAGAAATCGATGCAGCGCCCTTTGACGGTCCAGTCGCCATAGCGCGTGGGCTGTTTTTCCTTGGGGCCGCCATATTCCCTGGCGTCGGCCGGAGTCGCGGTTTGGGGCGCGTCGGTGGCCGGCGTGGCGGGCGGGGGGGCTTCGGTGTTGGTATCGGTGCTGGTCATGGCGTCAGCTTGGCGCGACTTTCGGCCATGGGCAAGAAACGGCCGTGTGATCGGTCAGGATTTGTCGGGCGGTTTCATCCAGCGATCGCCGGCATGGCGGGAATGGGCGATGAAGAAGCCGATCAAGCCGCCGATCGCCCCCGCCAGGACCGCCAGTTGGGTACCCGCGCCGATCAGCAGCATGAAGACCGGGCCGGCCGTCACCCCGGCCGCGAAGGTCAGCACGCTTTCGCGCAAGGTCGGGCCGAAGCGCCGTTCCGCGCCGCAATGGGGGCAGATTTCGGCCGTGCCGCGGATCGTACGGCGGCAGAACGGACATTGCTCGACGGTGCCGGCGGTGGGTTCGATCATGATGGGCCCTATGCTTCGCCGCGATCTCTATTGATGTTCGGAATCTATTGATGTTCGGACTGGGCGATCCGTTGCTGGGCGGCCATGCGCCACGGCGCGTCGGCCGGGGCGGCATCGAGCGCGCGGCGGAACAGGGCGGCGCTTTCCGGGCTTACCCGGCCATCGGCCAGGGTCTGGGCCTCGGCGGCGCGGGCGGCGACTTCGGGGATGAACTGGATCGTCGTGGCCTGGCGCCATGCTTCGGCCGCCGCCGCATAATGGTTGCGCGCGGCTTCGGCCTGGCCCAGCAGCAGGAAGCCCCGGAAGCGGTTCGGATCATCCGGCGACATCCGCGCCAGTCCGGCGCGCAGTTCCGCCAGCAGCCCGTCATCGCGCCTGTCCTGCGCCTTCTGCGCCAGCAGGCGCGGGGCCAGGGGCTGCGCGGGCAGGGACGGGTGGCCGCACAGCAGATACAGCCCCGTCGCGGTCAGCGGCAGCAGCAGCAGGCAGACCAGCACCACCGGGGTGGTGATGGAGCGGCCGATGCCGCGTGCGGGCGCTGCGTCCGACGCCAGCAGGCGGCGCTGGATTTCCAGCCGCGCGCCCTCATGCTCGCTGGCGGCGATCAGGCCGCACTCCCGGTCGCGGTCCAGTTCGGCAAGCTGCGCGCGCAGCAGGACCAGGGCCGATTCCCGTTCGTCCCGCAGGCGGGTCGTGCGGCGGAAGGCCAGGAGAGAAGGCAGCAGCACCACGGCGCTGAGCAGGAAAATGCCAATCCAGATCATCATTATCTCAGCGCGGTCAGGTCAGGTCGGTCAGGCGCGCGCGCTCGTCGTCGCTCAGCGGTGCGGGGCCGGTGCCGCGGGCGCGGCGGAAGGACAGGAAGGCGACGAGACCGCCGACCAGCAGGGCGAGGACCGGCATCAGCCACAGCAGGATCGTGCCGGTGGTCAGCGGCGGGCTCAGGCGGATGAAATTGCCGTAGCGGCCGACCATCCAGTCCATGATCTGGCGATCGGATTCCCCCTTGGCGACATGCGCGCGCACCACGTGGCGCAGGTCGCGGGCCAGGCCGGCGCTGCTGTCCTCGATTGATTCGTTCTGGCAGACCAGGCAGCGCAGTTGCGACCCGATCGCCTGGGCGCGGGCTTCCTGACGGGGGTCGGGCAGCATTTCCGACGGGTCGTCCACCGCCATGGCGGCCAGCGGCGACAGGCCGATCGTCAGGGCGAGGACGGTGGCCAGCATGGCGGCCAGACGGCGCATCGCGGCACTCATGTCCGCAGGCTCGCGGCCAGGGGCAGCAGGGCCTGGTGGACGGTGGCCTCGTCCAGCGCGGCGGCGGAATGCCAGCGGATGACGCCGCCGGGGCCGATCAGGAACGATTCCGGCACGCCCGACACGCCCCAGTCGATCGCGGTCATGCCCGACAGGTCGCTGGCGATGCGCGCGTAGGGATTGCCCGCGCGGCGGACGAAGCCCAGCGCGTCGGCCGGCTTGTCCTTGTAGGCGATGCCCCAGATGGGCAGCCGGGCCTTCAGGGCGTTGAGCTGCGGCATCTCGGCGACGCAGGGGATGCACCAGGAAGCGAAGAAATTGACCAGCACCGGCACTTTCAGGGCCCGCAGGTCGGCGGCGCCGAAGCCCTGGCCCGGCAACTGGTCGGGCAGGGTGAAATCCGGCACCGGGCGGTTCAGCGCCGGGGCCTGGATGTCGTGCGGGTCGAACGAGCCCTGCTGCATGCCCGACAGCATGCGCCAGAATGCGACGCCCGCGCCGCCCGCCACCACGAGCGGGGCCGCCATCAGCAGGCGCCGGCGCGCCAGGTCCGGCCGGGATGCGTCGCCACTCATGGCGTGGCCACCAGGCCGGCGGCCGCGGCGCGGCGGGGGGCGCCCACGCGCATCCGCCGGTCGGACAGGGACAGTACCCCGCCCAGGGCCATGATCAGCCCGCCCAGCCACATCCAGGGTGCCAGCGGGTTGTAATGCAGGCGCAGCACGTAGGTCGTCTCCGCGCCGTTATCGTGCCGGTCGCCCAGCACGCCGTACAGGTCGGACATCAGGTTGGTATGAATGGCCACCTCCGTCGTCGTCTGGTTCTGGCTGGCGAAGGTGCGCTTGGCGGGGTGCAGTACCGCGACCAGATGCCCGTCATGTCGCACCTCGATGGTCGCGATCAGCGCCGTGTAGTTCGGGCCCGGTGCGGCGCGAACGTCGGTCAGCGTCCAGGAATCGCCGGCCAGCATTTCGGTCTGGCCGATATGGACCTCGACGATCCGGTGCTGGGCCTGCGACATCGCGGCCAGCCCCAGCACGCTGACGCCGACCCCGGCATGGGCCAGCGCCGCGCCGAGGGCCGCGCGTGGCAGCATGCGGGCGCGCTGCCAGCTTGCGCCCGCGGGGATGCGGAACAGGCGGATGCGCTCGGCAATGTCGGCGATGCTGCCGGCGATGACCCAGACGGCGCCGGTGGCGGCCAGCAGCGGCAGCAGGTCGCGGACCCGCCAGGCCGCGAAGGCGAAGGCCAGCACGGTCACGGCCCCGGCCCACCACAGCCGGCGCAGCACCGGCCAGAGCTGCGCGCGCTTCCACGGCATCATCGGGCCCAGCCCCATGAAGGCCATCAGGGGAATTGCCATCGGTGCTGCCGTGGCGTCGAAGAACGGCTTGCCGACCGAGATCGTCTTGCCGAACAGCAGCGACATGAAGGGCGGGTACATCGTGCCCGTCAGCACCACCGCGCAGATCGAGCAGAGCAGGATGTTGTTGAGCACCAGCAGCCCCTCGCGCGATACCGGGGCGAACACGCCGCCGGCCGCGAGCTGCGGCGCGCGGATGGCGAACAGCAGCAGCGACCCGCCGATCACCAGCCCCAGCAGGCCGAGGATGAAGATGCCGCGCGCGGGGTCGTTGGCGAAGGCGTGGACGGAATTGAGGATGCCCGAGCGGACCAGGAACGTGCCGGAGAGCGAGAAGGAAAAGGTGCCGATGGCCAGCAGCACGGTCCAGATCTTCAGCGCCTCGCGCTTTTCCACGACGATGGCGGAATGGACCAGCGCGGTGCCGGTCAGCCACGGGATCAGCGACGCGTTTTCCACCGGGTCCCAGAACCAGTAGCCGCCCCAGCCCAGCACGTAATAGGACCACCACGACCCGAGCGCGATGCCGCAGGTGAGGAAGCACCAGGCCGCGACCGCCCATGGGCGGACCCAGCGGCCCCAGGCGGCATCGACGCGGCCTTCGATCAGCGCCGCGACGGCGAAGGCGAACGGCACGGCGAAGCCGACATAGCCGGTGTAGAGAATGGGCGGATGGAAGGCGAGGCCGGGGTCCTGCAACAGCGGGTTCATCCCCTGGCCGTCCATCGGCGCCGGCCAGACACGGTCGAACGGGTTCGATGTGGTGAGGCAGAAAAGCTGGAAGCCCGCCGAGACCCCGCCCAGCACCGCGATCACCCGTGCCCGCAGGGCGGAGGGCAGGTCGCGGCCGAACAGGGCCACCGCGCCCCCGCACAGGCCCAGGATCAGCGCCCACAGCAGGACCGAGCCCTCGTGATTGCCCCACACGCCGGTGATCTTGTACAGCAGCGGCTTGGCCACCGCGCTGTTGGCCGCGACGTTCTGGACCGAGAAATCGTCCTGGATCGCGGAATGGATCAGGCAGGCAAAGGAATAGAGCAGCGCCAGAAGCTGCCCGATGGCCAGCGCGGGGGCCAGCGCCATCAGGCGCGGATCGCGGCGCTGCGCGCCGACCATCGGCAGCACTGCCTGCCCGGCGGCGAGGCAGCAGGCCAGCGCGAGGGCGAAATTTCCCAGTTCCGGGGTCATGTTCAGTCAGCTTCCATGCTGCGAGGCGGCTTTATCCTGGCCCGAGGCGCTTGTGGTCATGCTGTTCCAGCTTGCGGCATCGGGGGCCTTGCCATAGCGCGGGTCCCATTTGCCGCTGCGGCGCAGGGCCTCGGCGACTTCCTTGGGCATGTAGGTCTCGTCATGCTTGGCCAGCACTTCGCTGGCGCGGAACGATCCGTCGGCCAGCACGGTGCCGATGGCCACCACGCTCTGCCCCTCGCGGAACAGGTCGGGCAGGATGCCTTCGTAACGCACCGTGACGGCGTCCTGTCCGTCCGTCACGTCGAACCGGTTGACGGGGGTGTCGCCGTTCTTCTGCTGCCGCACCGATCCGGCCACCACCATGCCGCCCAGCCGGATGGTGCGGTCGGCGGCAGGCGGGTGGGCATGGACCTGCGACGGCGCCATGAAGAAGACGATGTTGGAGGAAAACGCGCTCAGCGTCAGCGCGGTGGCGGTGCCCAGTCCGACCAGGCACCCGCCGACCAGCCACAGGCGGCGGCTCTTGCGGGTCATGGTGCGGAGGCTCCGCCGGTGCGGGACGGGCGCTCGAGCGCTGCCAGGCGGGCGCGGGCCCGGCGCAGGCGCAGCGCGGCACCGCCGCCCAGGATGACGGCGAGCCCGATGGTCAGCCCGTAGGCGGTGACGATGTAGGGCAGGTGGGTCATGCGACGGCTCCGCTCAGGTCCTGGCCCGAATCCCGGGCGTCATGGCTGTCGGCCCGGCCGCGGCGCATGGCCAGCGCGGTGCGGACCCGGCTTTCCATCACGGCGGCGCGCAGGCGTGCGACCAGGATGGCGGCGAAGCCGAGCGTGAAGCCGATGGTGCAGACCAGCAGCGGCCACAGCATGGCGGTCGACATGGTGGGGGCGGCCGTCAGCGTGATGCTGTCGGGCTGGTGGAGCGTGTTCCACCATTGCACGCTGAACTTGATGATCGGCAGGTCGACCGCCCCGGCGAGGCCGAGGATCGCGGCGGCGCGATAGCCGCGCTGCGGCTCGTCGAAGGCGCGGATCAGCGCGATATGGCCCAGATAGAGGAAGAACAGCACCAGCACCGAGGTCAGCCGTGCGTCCCACACCCACCAGGTGCCCCACATCGGCTTGCCCCACAGCGAACCGGTGGCCAGGCAGATGGCGGTGACCGAGGCACCGACCGGGCCGATTTCCACCGCCGCCAGGTCGGCCAGCGGATGGCGCCAGACCAGCGACAGCAGCGAGCAGATCGCCAGCCCCATATAGCCCGACGATGCCAGCCATGCGGCAGGCACATGGACATACATGATCCGCACGCTGTCCCCCTGCTGCCAGTCGGCGGGCGAGAGGAACAGGCCCCAGGCGATGCCGGCGACCGACAGCAGGATGGCGGGCCAGGTCAGCCAGGGTTGCAGGCGCGCGCCCAGCCGGAGAAACCGCCCCGGATTGGCGTAGCGGTGGAAGAAATTGCCCGTGCGTGCGGCAAGGCTCGGTGTGGCGTTCAAGACGGTTTCGTTCTCCCCCACGCGCGGGGGACTCCTGCTTTATGCGTCCGTCGGGGACGGTGGGGGCGTTTCGCTTTCCGTTCCTACACGAACATGCGAAGAAAGGCACGGCCCGCGCCGGATTCATGGCGCGTAGTTCACGTGGCGGGCCGGCCCGCCTTTCCGGAAGGAGACTTCCCATGCTTTTCGCCATCATCTGCACCGACAAGCCGGGGGCGCTGGAAACGCGCATCGCCACGCGGCCGCAGCATCTGGCCTATCTGCAGGCCTATCAGGACCGGATCATTCAGGGTGGCCCGCTGATGGGCGCGGACGGGCGGCCCTGCGGCAGCATGCTGCTGATCGACGTGGAAGACCGTGCAACCGCCGAGGGTTTTGCCGCCAGCGACCCGTATGCCAAGGCCGATGTGTTCGAAAGCGTGGTGATTCGCCCCTTCCGCCCGGTCTTCCGTGACGGGCAGTTGGTGGAATAGCGGATGGCATACTGGCTTGTGAAATCCGAACCCGACGCCTTTTCGTGGGACCAGCAGGTCGCCCATGGCGTCGAGCCCTGGACCGGCGTGCGCAACCACCAGGCAAAGCGCAACCTGATGGCGATGGCGCGGGGCGACCGTGCCTTCTTCTATCACTCCAATATCGGCCGCGAGATCGTGGGCGTGGTCGAGATCGTGCGGGAAGCCTATCCCGACCCGACCGCCGCCGATGGCGGCTGGGTCTGTGTCGATGTCCGCGCCGTGGGGCCGATGCCCCATCCGGTGACGCTGGCCGCGATCAAGGCCGACCCGGACCTGGCCGACCTGGCCCTGGTGCGCCAGTCGCGCCTTTCGGTCGTGCCGGTATCGGATGCGCACTGGGCGCATCTGTGCCGTATGGGCGGATTTAAATGAAGTAAGAGGGCCTTTACGGCTCTCCGGCGGCGCCTTCGGCGCCGATGGCCTGGATGCCGCGTCCGGGTTGGCCGCCATAGGTCGAATAGGTGAAGGCCGCGTTATAGGCGGGCTGCACCGGGGCGTTGAATTTCACGGGGACGTCGAAGACGCTGAAATGCGACGGCACGTCGCGGGAATCGCGCGGGGTCTGGCGGGCTTCGATCGACGGCAGGCCGGGGCCGTGGAGGGCGGCGATCTCCGGGCTGAAAGTCTGGGCCGTGACATCCTCGTCCTGCACCACCTGGTAGCCGTCGGGCGGCGGCGGGGCCGGGGGATTGTCGGGATCGGCGGTCGGGTCGTGGCGGGCGTCGGCCGGCTCGAGCGACGACGAAACGGGCGCATTCAGGGTGCCGGTCGCGGGTGCCGGCGCGCGGGTTGCGTGGCGCGGGGCGGCCTGGGCGGCGTGTATCGCCGCCATGCTCCAGCCGGCCACGAGGGCCGCGCCGGCGCAGCAGAGCAGGGTCGGGCGCGTCGTCCGCATGGCGGGCCGGGGGGCCTTTATCACATCCATAAGGGTTCTCCTTGCGTTCGGACTGTACCTGGGCTGTGACCGGTTCGTCCTCTCCCGGCATGGACATGGCGGCCCTGCGTCACGAACCATATACGGCGTGACGGTGGATTTGCGAGAGGGGTAATATGCTTGATAAAGCGACATCCGCCGTTACCGGTGGGGCTTCATCTACTGGCCGTCGCCTCGTCCATGCGGGCGGGCGGGGGCGCATGATCGGCAGGAGGGTTGGGGAATGACCATTCAAACCGGGGGCGAGGTCGCTCCGCTGGTGCTGGACGCCCCGGCGATCGCCGAACTGCAGCGCGCGCTGGAAAAGGTCGAATCGGGTCGTGGCGTGCTGGTGCGGCTGGCGGACCTGATGGGCGGTGCGGTCGGCCAGGCGGCACAACTGGGCATGCGGGGCCTGGGCATGGCGCCCACCATGCAGGCCAAGCTGAAGGGAATCGCCGAGAGCGCGATTTCACGCGCTTTTGATATCGCGATCGTCGGCATGACCCCGCTCAAGGGCGAGCAGGCGGTACCCGACTCGGCTGCGGTGGCGACCCGCTCCTCTATTTCCGCCGCTGTCCCCGCCCCGATTTCCACCCCGGCATGGCGGGGGCCGGCGCTGCAGGCGGCGGTGACGGTGTCGGGTGCGGTCGGTGGGTTTGCCGGGCTTGCCGGCCTGCTGCCCGATGTCACCTTCACCACCCTGGCCATCATGCGCGAGATCGCGCGCATTGCCCGCGAGGAAGGCGAGGATCTGTCCACCCAGGATGCCCGGCGCGCGTGCCTCGAAGTGTTCGCGCTGCGGGCCTTTCCGGTCGGTGCCGCCGATGACGAGAGCGAGCTGGGCTATTTCTCGGCCCGTGCCATGCTGCGCGGCCGGCCGGTGGTGATGCTGGTATCCGAGGTCGCGTCGCATTACGGGCTGGGCCTGTCGCGCAAGCTGGCGGTGCAGATGATGCCGGTGGCGGGCGCGCTATGCGGGGCCTCGCTCAACGCGGCCTTCCTGGCGCATTACCGTGCCCTGGCCCGGGCGCATTTCACCATCCGGCGCCTGGAGCGGGAACATGGACCGGAAGTGCGGCGCACCGCCGAATCGCTGCGCGCCGGCATGACCGGCGCCAGCCAGCCTTTCTGACGAAGGGCGCGTTCGGCGCCCTTCAGGTCATCTTTTCGGCTCGTACGGGCGCGCGCATCAGCAGGCCGATCAATACGGCGCTGACGACGGTGCCCGCGAGCAGCGCCACCACATAGGCGGCCAGATGCGTGACGGCGCCCGGAATGGGCAGGACGAAGATGCCGCCATGCGGCACTTTCAGCTCCACGCCCGCGACCATGGAGATCGCGCCCGCCGTTGCCGACCCCGCCATCATGGCGGGGATGACCCGCAGGGGGTCGCGGGCGGCGAAGGGGATGGCGCCTTCGGTGATGAAGGCCAGTCCCAGCACCGCCGCCGTTGCGCCGGCCTCGCGCTCTTCCGCCGTGAAGCGTGCATGGAACAGGCGTGTCGCCAGTGCCGCCGCCAGGGGCGGCACCATGCCGGCGACCATCGTGGCGGCCATCGGCGTATAGACCGCGCTGGCGATCAGCCCGACCGAGAAGGCATAGCCCGCCTTGTTCACCGGGCCGCCCATGTCGAAGGCGGACATCGCCCCCAGGATCAGCCCCAGCAATATCGCGCTGGACCCCTGCATGCCGCGCAGCCATTCCGTGAAGAAGGCCATCAGGGCGGCGACGGGCCGGCCGATCGCGTAGACCGTCAGCAGGCCGGTGATCAGCGTGCCCAGCAACGGCAGGATCAGGATCGGCTTCAGCCCTTGCAGGGTCTTGGGCAGGCTGATCAGGCGGTTGAGCGCGTCCACCGCGTAGCCTGCGACGAAGCCTGCCGCGATGCCGCCGAGAAAGCCGGCATTGAGGTTCGCGGCGAGGATGCCGCCGATCATGCCCGGCGCCAGGCCCGGACGATCGGCGATCGAGAAGGCGATATAGCCCGCCAGTGCCGGGACCATCAGCGCGAAGCCGGCCTTGGCCCCGATGGTGAACAGGGTATGGGCCAGGGTTCCGTCGGACGAGGCATCGTTGGCATGGATGCCGCCCAGTGCGAAGGCGAGCGCGATCAGCAGGCCGCCGGACACGACGAAGGGCAGCATGAAGGACACGCCCGTCATCAGATGCTTGTAGGGGCCGGCGCGTTCGCCCTTGCCGGACGATTGGGACGCGCCGGCGGAGGCCGCGCCGGTCGCGGGCTGCACGGTCGCCTCGGCGAGGGCCTTGGCGATCACGGCGGCGCCGCCGGTAATGGCCGGCTTGGCGCCGGTGGCATAGACGCGCTTGCCGCCGAAGCGGCCGCGATCGACCTCCCGGTCAGCTGCGATCACCACCACGTCGGCATCGGCGATTTCCTGCGCGGTCAGCGGATTGCCGGCGCCGACCGAGCCCTGCGTTTCGACGCGGAACGGATAGCCGAGCTGGCGCGCGGCTTCCTGCAGGCCCTCGGCCGCCATGAAGGTATGGGCGATGCCGGTGGGGCAGGATGTGACGGCGACGATGCGCGGCGGGCGTGCAGCCGGCGGCGACGTGGCACCGCTCGGGGCCTCCAGGCCCGCGATCGCGCGGCCCGGATCGGCCAGGACGGATTCGAGCGTCAGATGACGGCTGGCCCGTGCGGTCAGGGCCTCGTCGGGCTGTCCGCCGGTGCCGACCAGCAGCAGCACCTCGTCCTCGCCCGGCACGCCGGCGGGCAGGGGGTTGAGGGTGCCCTGCGCGGTGCGGATTTCGACGTCCAGCGGGCGGCCTGTTTCGCGCGCTGCGCGGCGTAGCGCCTCGCCGGCGAGAACGCCCGTGACGCTCTCCTCGCCGGCCTGGATGACGGCCAGTATGTGCTTCATGCTGTTTCTCCCGCGCTGCCGGCTTCGATGTGTCCGGCTGGCGCGATCGTCACGTTCTTCATCAGGGCCAGGGTCGCGTCGCGGCCCGGAAGATTCGGCCCGGCCAGGCCGAGCTTGCCGACCGCGAAGGCGGTGGACAGGCAGGCGATATCCTCCAGCGCCGCTTCTTCCGACAGGGCGGCGACCAGGCCCGCGACCATGGCATCGCCGGCGCCGACCGTGCTGGTGACCGTATGGGCCCGCAACCGTGCGGTGATCGCGCCCGAATCCTGGAGGAACAGCGCGCCGTCCGCGCCCATCGACACTACGACCAGTTCGACGCCCCGGGCGATCAGCCGGGCCCCGATGCGCAGGGCGTCGTCCGCCGTCTCGACGGGTTCGCCCGCCCAGTCCGCGAGTTCCCGCAGGTTCGGCTTGATGATGTTGGGGAGCGTGTCGCCCTGGAGCGCCAGCGTCAGCGGCGTGCCGCTGGTGTCCAGCAGCACGCGCGCACCCCTGCCGCGCAGCCGGGCGACCAGGCCGGCATAGAGGTCGGGCGGGCATCCCGGCGGCAGGCTGCCCGACAGCACGATCAGGCTGTCGTCGCCGGCAAATGCCTCCACCATCCCGACCTGCCGTTCGGTGGTGGCCGCATCGACGGGGGCGCCGTCCATGTTGATGTCGGTGGTGTCGCGATCATCGACGATCTTCATGTTGACGCGGGTGGCGCCCGGGATGCGCAGGAAACGGTCCGCGATCTTCTTCTGTGCGCACAGGGCCTCGAACAGCGCGGCATTCTCGCGGCCCAGCAGGCCGAACGCGGTAACCGCGATGCCCCAGTCGGCCAGACAGCTGGCGACGTTCACGCCCTTGCCGCCCGCATTCTGCCGCACGGCGCGGGCGCGATGGACTTCGCCGGGCACCAGGTGATCGACCGTGATGGTCTGGTCGATCGCGGGGTTGAAGGTGACGGTTGCAATACGCATCACGCGTCCTTTCCATCGGGCGCGCGGTCCAGCGCGCGGACCGCGTCCGGTGTGCCGACCTCGAGCGCGCGGGCGGCGAGGGCGCGCAGATCCGCCAGGCTGGTGTTGCGAATCCGCGCCTTTACGGCGGGGATGTCGCGCGGGGTCATCGACAGTTCATCGACGCCGAGCCCGGTGAGCAGGGCGGCCCCGAACGGATCGCCCGCCAGCCCGCCGCAGACGCCGACCCAGCGCCCGTGGCGCCGCGCGCCCTCCACCGTCTGCGCAATCAGGCGCAGCACGGCGGGGTGCAGGCTGTCGGCCTCGCTGGCCAGTTCCGGATTCTGCCGGTCGATGGCCAGCGTGTACTGCGTGAGGTCGTTGGTGCCGACCGAGAAGAAATCGGCATGTTCCGCCAGGATGTGGGCCTGGACCGCCGCCGCCGGGACCTCGATCATGATGCCGATCGGGACCGTCGGCGCGTCCAGCTCGGCACGGATGGCCTCGCATCGCTGCCGCAGCGCCACCAGTTCGGGGACCGAGGTGATCATGGGGAACATGATCAGCAGTTCCCCGCCCGCCTTCGCCGCCCGATAGAGCGCGCGCAACTGCGGGTCGAGCAGGTCGGGCCGGCGCAGCAGCAGCCGTGCGCCGCGCACGCCCAGGAACGGGTTTTCCTCATGGGGCAGGTCCAGGTGCGGGACCTGCTTGTCGCCGCCGATATCGAGCGTGCGCACGATCAGCGGGCGGTCGCCCAGGGCCTCGATCATGTCGCGATAGACGGCGTATTGCTCGTCCTCGCTGGGGGTTTCGCCGCGTTCGAGGAACAGGAACTCGGTCCGCATCAGGCCGACGCCCTCGGCCCCCTGCGACAGGCAGAACGCCACCTGGTCGGGGCGGTTGACGTTGGCGCCGATGGCGACGCGATGGCCGTCCGTCGTCTCGGCGGGGTTGGCGCGCTTTTCTTCCTCCGCCGCGCGCAGGCGTGCGCGGTCGGCGAGCCAGGCCCGTGCCGAGTCCAGGTCGGCCTCCGTCGGGTCCAGCCAGATGCGCCCCGTATCGCCATCGACGATCGCCGTGCTGCCGGCTGCCAGGGCCAGCAGCCCGGGGCCGCCCGCGACGACCGAGGGCAGGCCCAGCGTGCGTGCCAGGATCGCGCTGTGCGATGTCGGGCCGCCCAGCGCGGTCGCGATACCGGCGACGCGGCTGATGTCCAGGGTCGCGGTATCGGAGGGCGACAGGTCGGAGGCGACCAGGATGCACGGTTCTTCCGGCAGGTCGCCCAGCGTGCCGGTACCCAGATCGGGGTCGATCTGCGCCAGGACGCGGCGTCCGACATCGCGCAAATCCGCCGCCCGCGCGGCCAGGACCGGGTTGCCGAGCGACGAGAGCCTGGCCGCCATCTGCTCGACGGCCTGGTGCCACGACCAGGCGACGCCATGGCCTTCGACCATGATCTGGCAGGTCAGCGTGATCAGGTCGGTATCGTCCAGCAGACCGGCCTGCGCGATGAAGATTGCCGCATCCCCCGCGCCGAGGCGGCGGGTCGTGTCGTCGATCAGTCCTTCCATCTGCGCGCGCGTGCGCGCCAGGGCGCCATTGAGCAGCGCGCCGCCGGCCACCAGGTCCACCGGTTCGTCCGGGACTTCGGTTTCGGCGGCGGCGAGGATATGGATCTTGCCGATGGCCAGGCCGGGACTGGCGGCGACGCCTGGCATCAGGCGCGGCGTGCCGACCGGCTTCCATCCTTTCAGCGGGCCGGCTTTGGCCGCCGCGGCGGCTTTCTCGGCAGCGCGGGCGGCATCGGCCTTCTCCTGCGGCGTCAGGCGGGTGACGACATTGTGAAACCGTTCCAGTGCCGTACGGGCATTGG
The DNA here is from genome assembly GCF_014174395.1 of Gluconacetobacter aggeris. Taxonomy (GTDB): domain Bacteria; phylum Pseudomonadota; class Alphaproteobacteria; order Acetobacterales; family Acetobacteraceae; genus Gluconacetobacter; species Gluconacetobacter aggeris. The sequence continues at coordinate 94,889 of NZ_JABEQD010000002.1, read as the reverse complement.
CGCCGCCGGCGGAGATCACAATCGTGTCACCGGCCTTCAGGCCCAGTTGCAGCAGGGCGACCAGGCTGCGCGGATCGGCGGCTTCCGCGCCATGCCGCACGCGCAGCGGGGCGCCGGCGCCCTTCGCGGTTTCGGACCATGTGGAGGCGGGGCGCGCGTGCAGGCCCGTCGGGTAATCGACAATCCATTCGATCCGCTCGGGATAATCCTCGGCGGCGCCGGAGGAGGCGGGGGGCGGGGCCTCGTCGCGCAGGGCGGCGGAAATGACATCCGGGTCGCGCGTGGCAACCAGTTCCTGCAGGCGGGCCTCGTTCTGGATCAGGCGTGTCAGGCGCCGCAGGATCGCGATATGGCTGTCCGATCCGGCAGCGATTCCGACGACCAGATGGGCGACCTGACCGGGATTCCATTCGATTCCGTCTATGAATTGCAGCACCACGATGCCGTCCTGGCGCACCAGCCCCTTGTCATCGCCGGTGCCGTGCGGAATGGCGACGCCCGAGCCGAGATAGGTGTTGGCCACCTGCTCGCGCCGGATCATGCTTTCTTCGTAGCCGGGGATCACGCAGCCGGCCGCGACCAGCAATTGTCCCGCCTGGCGAATGGCATCGTCCTTGTTCGCCGCGCGGGCATCGATCCGGATCAGGGTTTCGACCGCCGGGCCGATAACGGTGGTGGGGGGCATTCGACGAGCCTCTCCGTTTTTATTTTCCTAGCAGGGAAAACGTTCTCTGTGGTTTTTGTCAATAGACAGGATATTCGAAGGGTGCCATGGCATAATCACTTCCCGTGGATACCGTTTCCTGCTGCGCGTGGAGGGAGAACGTTTTCCTGATGAATGTCGGAATCAAGGATGTCGCGCGGGTGGCGGCGGTCTCGCCCGCCACGGTATCGCGTGTTCTGGCCGGACGTCCGGTCGATCCCGACATGCGCGATCGGGTGATGGCGGCGGTGCACGAGACGGGCTACCGCCCCAACCTGGCGGCGCGGCGCCTGCGCTCGCGGCACACCAATACCATCGGCCTGATCGTCGCCGATATCCGTAACCCGTTCTTTACCGCCGTGTCCCGCACGGTCGAGGCCATCGCCTATGACCGGGGGCTGCGCGTCATCTTCTGCAATACCGACGAAGATGCGGCAAAGGAGGCGATGTACCTGCAACTGATGCAGGAGGAGCGGGTCACCGGCGTCATCCTGGCGCCGACGCGCGAAGGGGCGGACAGGATCGCGCATGTGGAGAGCGATTTTCCGATCGTCCTGATCGACCGTGCGGCGCCGAATGCCTCGTGCGACAGCGTCGTCATCGACAATGCGGCCATGGCGGCGAAACTGGTCGTGCATCTGCACCGGCTGGGGCACCGTCGCATTGCCGGCCTGTTCGGCACCGATACCGTGACCGGGCGCGAACGCTGCGATGGATATAGGCGTGCGATGGAGGAATGCGGCATTCCCGGGCAGGTCGTCCCGGTGCCGCATGAACGCGAGCAGGCCCAGCGGGTGATCGCGGCATTGCTGGAGGATGCGTCGCGGCGGCCGAGTGCGCTGGTCGTCAGCAACAGCGTCATGCTGCAAAGCGTGCTGCGGGTCGCCGATGCGCTGGAGCTGGAGATCCCCCGGGACCTGGCCCTGACGAGTTTCGACAACGAACCCTGGATGGAATTCGTCGGCGGCGGGCTGAGCGTGATCGAGCAGCCGGTGGAAGAAATCGGGCGCACGGCCGTGACGATGCTGATGGACCGGCTGGATCACGCCGATTGCGTCACGCGCCGCGTCGTGCTGGCGGGGCGTTTCATCGCCCGGGGATCGGGAGGGCGGGGCGTCGAGGCCTGATCGGCGCCCGGAAAAACGAAGAAAAACGAAAGGAGAGTACGGACATGAAACCGCCGATTGGTCGTGACACGAAATTGTGCATGTCGCTGTCCGGCAGGCCCGGCAATGCCGGGTCGCGGCTGCACAACCGTCTCTATGAGCTGCTGGAGCTCGATTATATCTACAAATCCTTCAGCACCACCGACCTGCCGGCGGCGATCGGCGGGGTGCGCGCGCTCGGCATTCGGGGCTGCGCGATTTCCATGCCGTTCAAGGAAGCCGTCATTCCGCTGATCGACCGGCTGGAACCGTCGGCCCAGGCGATCGAGAGCGTCAATACCATCGTCAATGACGACGGTGTGCTGGTCGGGCACAATACGGATTACATCGCGGCGCAGACCCTGCTGGCCCAGCGGGGGATCGACCCGGCGACGCCCTTCCTGCTGCGCGGCAGCGGAGGGATGGCCCGGGCGGTGGTGGCGGCCCTGCGCGACAGCGGCTTCGTGGACGGGACGATCGTGGCCCGCAATGAAGAGGCGGGCCGGCGCCTGGCCGAGGAATATGGCTATCAGTGGTGCCCCGACCTGCCGGAGCAGGGGGCGTCGCTGCTGATCAATGTGACGCCGCTGGGCATGGAAGGGCCGGACAGCGCGGCGCTGGCCTTTCCCGAATCGCTGATCGATACCTGCACCATCGCCTTCGACGTGGTGGCCCTGCCGCCGGAGACGCCCTTTCTGCGGGCGGCGCGCGCGCGCGGAAAGACCGTCATTTCCGGTGCCGAGGTGATCGTGCTGCAGGCTATCGAGCAGTTCGTGCTCTATACCGGCATCCGGCCATCCCCGGCCCAGGTGCGCGAGGCGGTGCTGTTCGCCCATGGTCCGGCCACGGCCGAAGCCCTGGCCCTGCCGGCGCGCTGAAGGCGCGCCGGCGCGCGCATTCAGGGTCAGGCTTTGTCAGGGTCAGGCTTTGATAGCCATCCGGGTTGCTGCTGCCATCGCGGCGAGAAGGTAGAAGCCGATCAGGGTGCGGGCCATGCCGGCGTAATGCGGCATCAGCAGCAGCAGGGCGAGTGCCACGGCACAGCCTGCCAGGCAGCAGAGGAAGAAGGTCTGGCCGGCCTGCATGAACGTTATCCTGTCACCGGCGTCGGGGCCGGGCGGCCGGCCAGGACGGCATCGACATTGTCCAGTGCCAGCATGCACATGTCGGTGCGGGTTTCCACCGTGGCACTGCCGACATGCGGCGTCAGGAACAGGTTCGGCAGGGAAAGCAGGCGCGGGTCGGGGTTCGGCTCGCTGCGGCAGACATCCAGCCCCGCGCCCGCGATCTGCCCGTCCTTCAGGGCTGCGATCAGCGCGCCCTCATCCACCAGGCTGCCGCGTGCGGCGTTGACGAAGATGGCGCCGCGCGGCAGCAGGCCGAACAATTCGGCGGTCATGACCGGCTTGCCGTCCTTGCTGCCCGGCATGTGCAGGCTCAGCACGTCGCACTGGGGCAGCATGGCGCGCGGATCGGCGAAATAGGTGGCGCATTCTTCCAGTTCCGGCGCCAGGCGGCTGCGGTTGGAATAGAGGATCTTCATCTCGAAACCGCGTGCCCGCCGGGCCACGGCGCGACCGATGCGCCCCATGCCGATGATGCCCAGCGTCTTGCCGGTGACGCGCGTGCCCAGCATTTCGTCCAGGCCCAGGGTCCGGCCCCAGCCCGAATCGACCAGCGAGAGATATTCCTTCGCCCGGCGCGATGCCGCCAGGATCAGCATCATCGCCAGGTCGGCGTTGCAGTCGGTCAGTACGTCGGGGGTGTTGGTCAGGGCGATGCCGCGCCCGAGGATCGCCGGAATGTCCAGGTGATCGGTGCCGACGCTGATGGTGGCGATGACGCGCACGCTGTCGGGCAGGGCGGCGACGGTGGCGGCGGAGACCGGCGTGCTGCTGGTCACCACCACGGCATCGGGGCGAAATTCCCGGGCCTGGGCAACCAGTTCGTCTTCCGTCAGCTTGTGGTCCGGGGCCGGCAGCGTGTCATAATCCCGGGCGATGCGGGCGTTGGCGGCGGCCAGCAGGTGCTGGGAAACGATCAGGCGGGGGCGTGTCCGGGACATGGGATCGACCTCTTTTCCAAAGGTGCCGTACAGCCGGCTTCCGTAACAGGTTCGACCTATTGCCGGTTTGTGTCCAGACGCCCGGCATGACGAGAAAGAGAGCGCGATGGGCAACGGGATGGACATCACCCCCGAGATCATGATCCAGGCCTATTCGATCGGCCTGTTTCCCATGGCGCCCGATGCACGGTCGCAGCACCTGGAATGGTACGATCCGGAATTGCGGGGAATCCTGCCGCTGGACGGGTTTCACGCCCCCCGCCGCCTGCTGCGCACCGTGCTGTCCGACCGGTTCGAGATCGTCTCCGACCGTGATTTCGAGGCGACGATCCGCGCTTGTGCCGCCCCCGCGCCGGGTCGGGAAGAGACATGGATCAACGAGCGGATCGTCCGCCTGTTCTGCGACCTGCATGCGCTGGGTCATGCCCACAGCGTGGAAAGCTGGTGCGACGGGGAACTGGTGGGCGGGCTCTACGGCGTGGCGATCGGCGGGGCGTTCTTCGGCGAGAGCATGTTCAGCCGCACCCGCGATTCGTCGAAGGCGGCGCTGGTCTCGCTGGTCGCGCGGCTGCGGCGTGGCGGCTTCACGCTGCTCGATACGCAGTTCGGCACCGAGCACCTGGCGCGGTTCGGCGGGGTCGAAATTCCCTCATGGCGCTACAAGAAGCAACTGGCGGCCGCGCTGCGACTGCCGGCCCGCTGGCCGGACGAGTCCTCGCCCGTGGAACGCGAGGCGATCCGTCATGAAATTATCGCCATGCGGTGCGGAAGCGGCGCGGGTGCAATTTCGTCTGGCGACGGAAGCGGTTAGGGTCGTCGGGCATTATTGGACGAAGCGGGAAGAGGAGTTCGGGATCATGATCCATCCGACGGGGGCGCGCGCGGGCGTGGCTGGCGCGCTGGCGGTGAGCCTGATGACGGCCGTTGCGGCTCAGCCGGCGCGGGCGCAGGCCGATGCCGACCATCCGCCGCTTGCACCCGCGCGCGACGTGCAGGTGCAATATGCCGTGCAGCCCGATGGCGCCCCGGCTCCCAAGACGATCGAGGCCTGGTTCACCGCCAATGGCGGGATGATGCGCATCGACAGCCCCGAGGCCATGGGCTCGACCATCCTGAACCGCACCACGCGGCAGGTGACGATCGTGCTGAACAAGCAGAAGGTCTACACGCAGTTCGAGGCGCATAACGGGATTCGCAACCCGTTCCTGCTGGATCTGTCGATGCAGTTTACCCGCAGGGGCACGGCGCAGGTGGCGGGCGTGTCCTGCACCGAATGGGGCGTGGTGTCGGGGCGCGGGACGGCGACCGCCTGCGTGACCGATGACGGCGTGATCCTGCGCGAGGACGGGGTGGATGGCGACGGCATGAAGGGCCGGCTGGAGGCGACGCGCGTCACCTATGGCCCCATTCCGACCAGCACGTTCCAGCCGCCCGAGGGCTATCAGATGGTCACACGCCATCGCGTCGCCCCGTCGCACGCGATGGGTGGCGGCCAGCCGGTGACCGGTGGAGCGGCGCAGTCCGGCCAATGAGCGGCGAATCGCACCGCCTGGCGCTGGCGGGCCTGATCCTCGCCCTGACGCTGCCGGTTGGTCCGGCGGCGCGGGCGGCCGGGGACGCGCCCTTCGTCACGCCGCAGCGGGATGTCGACGTCAGCTACGCACTGGCATCGCCCGATCCGTCGATTCCGGTGCAGCACCAGCGCATGCGCTGGTCGGCCGGCACACGCCGCCAGCGTGTCGATCCCGACGGGTCGGCCACCTACATGATCACCGACTATCGGGCGGGCAGCCTGACGGTGATCGATCAGGCCCACGGGGCCCGCACAATCATTCCCGCTCCCGGCCCAGCCCTGTCGGAACCCGGGCAGCGGGCATCGGGGGACTGGGCGCGCGGCGAGACGATGCTGGTGGCCGGCGAGAGCTGCACCGTCTGGCATACCCATGACACGGACGGCCGGGTGAGCGATGTCTGCTACAGCGACGACGGCGTCATGCTCCAGGTCATGCAGGGCGACCGGATCGTGGTGCGTGCGGAACAGGTGAGCCGCGCGATCCAGCCGGATTTGGTGTTCGTCGTGCCAGCCGGACTGAAGACCATCCAGGCCGCCCATCCCTAGAAATCCGCTGGCTGGCGGGGTTCGTGACGGAAATGGGGCGAAACCTGCCCGTAAATCGCCATGAGGGGGTGGTGTGTTTCTTTTTACGCGGGGCGGTTTGCTCCCGCCTGGAAAGAAAGGGTACGGCCATGCGTAAAATGGCGCGACTTCTGCTGGTGGTTCCGGTGTTGGCGGCGGGTCTTGCCGCTGCTGCTCCGGCGGCTCATGCGGAATGGCACGGACATGGGTGGGGCGGTCCCGGTCCGGGCTGGCATGGCGGTGGCTGGCATGACGGCGGCTGGCACGGTGGCGGCTGGCGGGGGCCCGGCTGGCGTGGCCCGGGTTGGGGCGGGCGGGGCTATTATGGCCGCGGCCCCGGTGTGGGCGGTGCCTTTGTCGGCGGGCTGATCGGCGGGGCGCTGATCGGCGCGGCCGGAACGGCGATTGCGGCCGATGCCTATGCGCCGCCGCCCCCTCCGCCGCCGCCTCCGCCCCCGGTGGTCTATGTGCAGCCTTACGCCTATGCCTATCCGGCTTATTGATCGCGCGGGGCGCGGGCCGTCAGATCTGTGAGGCGGCCCGCATCACCTCGGCGACATGGCCGGGTACCTTGACGTTGCGCCAGACATGGGCGACCCGGCCGTCGGCATCGATCAGGAAGGTGGCGCGTTCGATGCCCATATATTTGCGGCCGTACAGCGTCTTCTCGACCCAGACGCCGTAGGCTTCGGTGACCGCGCCGGTGGCGTCCGAGGCCAGCGGAAAATCGAGATTCTGCCTGGTGGCGAAATTGTCGATGGCCTTCATCGAATCGCGCGAGACGCCGATGACGGGAAGGCCCGTGCCGCCCAGCGCGGCCAGGGCCTCCTGGAAACCGCAGGCCTCGGTGGTGCAGCCCGGCGTGCTGGCCTTGGGGTAGAAATACAGGATGAACGGCTTGCCCCGCATCGCCGCCAGGCTGACATGCCGCCCCTTGCTGGCCGGCATGTCGAAATCCGGCACCGGGGCGCCGATAGCGGGAAAGATCGGGGTTTCGGCCATGATGGGTCTCCGTTCGGCCCCGGTCGGGGCGAGGTGCGGTGGGCGGGCCTTCTATTTCGATGGGTTTGCCGGTGCCCGCAAGCGTTCCGCCGTGTCCTCGACCGGGCCGACCAGGCGGACGAACAGGGCGCGCACCGAGTCCGCGAGATCGTCCATCAGGGACAGGGCGTCGTCCATCGACCCAACACCGATCTCGCGCAGCAGGATGTCGCTGGTGGCGGCAGGCATGGCGGCGGGATCGGTCGGCGGGCGGGCGCCGAAGAGGATGCGCAGCATGCTCTGTACCGACCGCCATGTCCGGTCCGCGCGCAGCAGCACGCGTTCCGCCGCCGGGTCCAGCCCGCCATGCCGCGCCAGCAGGCGCAGGGCTTCGCGCGTCGAGGGCGCGCGCGCCTCGGCGGTGCCGGCGACGAGTTGCAGCGCCTGGGCGATGAATTCCACATCCATCAGGCCGCCCGGACGACGCCTGATGTCCCACGGGCCCTCGGCCGGCAGGTCGCGCGCGATGCGGGCGCGCATCGCACGCGCATCGTCAAGGATCGTCTGGCGGGCGGCGGGGGAGGGGCTGCCATCCAGCGCGGTGGCGATCGCCGCGCGCATGGCGCGGACCAGCGGGGGCGCGCCGGCGACGACCCGTGCGCGGGTCAGGGCCATGCGCTCCCACGTCCAGGCGCTTTCGGCGTGATAGCGGCGGAACGAGTCCAGCGACAGCGCGACCGGGCCCTTGGAGCCGGAGGGGCGCAGGCGCATGTCGACCTCGTAGAGCGGCCCTTCCGGGCCCGGCGCGGTGAGGGCGGCGATGAAGGCATGGGCCAGCCGGACGAAATATTGCCCGACCGGCAGCGGGCGTGGCGGCAGCCCGCCCCCCTCGGCGGCGGCGCGCGGCGAGACCACGCTGTCGGTCACCCCGGGCGGGTGGTCGTAGATCAGCATCAGGTCGAGGTCCGAACCCGGCATCATCTCGCGCGATCCGGCCTTGCCCAGCGCCACCACCGCGATCGCCCCGCCCTGGATGCGCCCGTAGCGTTCGCGATGTTCGACGGTGACGGTGCGCAGCAGGCCGCGGATCACCGCGTCGGCCATGTCGGTGCGGGCGCGGCTGGCGCTGTCCACGTCCAGCCGACCTTCCAGCCGGGCGGTGGACAGGCGGAATTCCTCGCCGCGCACCAGCGTGCGCAGGACGGGCAGGAGCTGCTCGGTCGAGGTGGCGCCCGCCACATGCTGGCGCACGAGCTGGGCGGGCGTGAGGTCGGCGGCGCGGGTGTCGGCCTCGTCGTCGCCGATGCCGCCCAGCAGCCCTTCCAGCGCCGCCGGGGTTTCGGCCAGATGGTCGGCCAGGAAGGGCGAGCCGTCGAGGATGGTGGCGATGCGTCCGATCAGCGCCGGATTGCGCTCCAACAATGTCAGGAACTGCACCCCCGCCCATTGGCGGGCGAGCATGGCATCGAACCGGCGCAGGCAGGTCAGCGGCTCGCGGCGCTGGCCGAAGCAGGACAGGATGACCGGCATCAGGCGGCGCAGCAGGCTGCGCGCGCGGTCCGAGCGCAGGGCGCGCAGGCGGTTGCCGCTCCAGCGGCCCAACAGGGCCAGCGCATCGGGGATGTCGGCTTTCGGGAAGCTGGCGAGGCGCAGATGCTCCTCCATGTCTTCGGCCTCGGGGTCGATCGAGGCGTCCGTGCCCTCGGGTTCGGCGAACTGGCGCTCGAAGATCCGGCGGGAATCCTGCATGATCGGCAGCATCATGGCGGCCAGGGCGCGGCCGTTTTCCTCCTGCATGAAGATCGCGTAGATGTTGAAGGCTTCGCGCGTCGTCGGCAGGCGGTGGGTCTGGTGGTCGGCCTGCATCTGCAGCCGATGCTCCGCGCGGCGCAGCATGCGATAGGTGCGGGCCAGGCTTTCGCCCTGCGGGCGGGGCAGGATGCCGGCGCGCACCAGCCGGCGCAGCGCGCCCAGCGTGGTGGGATCGCGCAGTTCGGGCTGCCGCCCGCCCCAGACCAGTTGCAGCGCCTGGGCGACGAATTCGACCTCGCGGATGCCGCCCTGGCCCAGTTTCAGGTTGTGGCCCAACAGCCAGTCGCGGGCCAGCCGCGGATCGTGGACCGTGCGGTCGCCCAGGCGCGACAGGCCGGTATGGCCGGCATTGCGGTGGCGGTCGATGCGCGCCTTCATGTCGTGCAGGTCGTCGATCACCGCGAAATCGAGGTGGCGGCGCCAGACGAACGGGTGGATCGCGCGCAGGAAGCGGCGGCCGGCGCCGATATCGCCCGCCACCGGGCGCGCCTTGGTCATGGCCGCGCGTTCCCAGGTCTGGCCCATGCTTTCGTAATAGGCGATGCCGGTGGGAAACGAGATTGCGGGCGGGGTGGCCGACGGGTCGGGGCGCAGGCGCAGGTCGGTGCGGAACACGTAGCCATCGGCATCGCGCGCTTCCATCAGGCTGACAAGATCGCTAGTCATGCGGATGAAGATCCGGCGCAAATCCTCGTGGCCCGGATGGCAGTCCGGATCGTACAGCACGATCAGGTCGATATCCGAGGAGTAGTTCAGTTCCCGCGCACCCAGTTTTCCCATTGCCAGCACGACGAATCCGCTGCCCCGGGTCGGGTGGCCCGGATCTGGCAGAACGAGTTGCCCCGTGTCATGTGCCGTCCGCAGCAGATGTCTGACCGCGGCATCCAGCGCGCCCTCGGCCAGGCGGCTGAGCGCGAGGGTGACCTGTTCCAGCGTCCACAGACCGCCGATATCGGCCAGCGCGATGGCCAGCGCGGCCTGCCGCTTGGCCGCGCGCAGGGTTGCCGCGATCGTGGCGCGGTCGTCGCGCGGGGTCAGCGCCGCCATGCTGTCCAGGGCGGCGGCCATGCCCGCGTCCGGCCCTTCGGCCAGCAGGTGGGCGAAGGGAATGACGTCGCGCCGAGCCAGGCCGGCCAGATAGGGGCTGTTGCCGCCGATCGCCGCCAGCATGGCCGCCACGCCCTCGGCCTTCAGCAATGCCGGGTCCAGCGCGTGCTCCCGCCACAGCTCGTCCAGGTCCTCGCGCAGCAGGGCGACGCCGCGCGGATCGGCGGGGGCGGGCCAGGCGCGGTCGGTCCAGGCTGTCGGGCCGGCGGCGGGGGGCGCCTGCGTGGCGCGGGCGGTGCGATGTCCGGGCATGGGTCGTCCTGGTCCGGGAGGCAGAAAAGAAAAGGGGCGCTATCCCGCGCCATGCTGCGCCGAGGCCGCGGCGCACCCTGGACGGCGCGATGACCCACGGTCAAGGCCCCCGACCTCCGGCGCCACGCAGGGGGTGGCGCATCGTCCGGGTGCTGGCTGCGGCCTGCATGGCCGTGCCGGTTCTGCTGGTGGTGGGGCTGGCGGGGTGGCTCTCCTGGCGGCCCGTCGATGTCACGCCGCTGGCGCGGCTGGCGCTGGCGCGCGTGCTGCCGCCCGGCGCGCGGGGGCAGAAGGCGGTCCGCCTGGAACTGGGGCGGATGCGCGTTGGCTGGGACTGGCTGCATCGCGGCCTGGCCGCGCCGCTGGACGTCGCGGCCGACGATCTGCGCCTGCGCCGGCCCGATGGAAGCGTGGCGGAGAGTGTCCGCGCGCTGCGGCTGGTGCTGGCCAGCGGGCCGCTGCTGCATGGCCGGCTTGTCGCGCCCGAGCTGGCGGTATCCGGTGCGCGGGTGACGCTGCGTCGGGGCGTGGATGGAGCGATCGGTCTCGATACCGGGGGGATGCAGGCGGGGGGCGGCAAAGTGGGCGTGCCGCTCGATCCCCGGATGATGGAAAGGCTTGCGCTGGAGGATGTCGCGGTCACGCTGCGCGACGTGCCTAGCGGCCAGACCTGGCGCGCCGCGGGGGTGCATGCCGAACTGCATGCCGTGCGTCATGCCGCCCTGTTCGGCCTGGCCGGCCATGCCGGGGTGACGCTGGCGGGGCCTGGACTGCGCGCGACGCTGCGCGCCGATGGCCAGGCCGATGGTGCGGCGGGACTGGTCTGGCATCTTGCCGCCACGCCGGTGACGCCGAGCGCACTGGCCCCGCTGGCGCCGGGCCTGGCCCATGCCGACCTGCCCGTCGGGCTGGATGCAACGGTTCGTCTGGCGGCCGATCGGGATGGCCTGATGGCCCGCCCGGTCTCGGCCGCCCTGCGCGTGCGGGCGGGTGCCGGGCGGATCGTGACGGGCGCGCGGGGCCTGGTTCGCGTGGCCGGCGCGCAGGCGGATTTCACGGCCCGTTTCCCGCCCGATGCCGGCGGCGGCGTAATTCCGGGTGGGGCGAAGATCCGGCTGGAGACGCTGGCGGCCAGCATACTGCCCTCCGACCGCCCGGCGAGCGTGCCCGGCGATACGGTCACGCTGTCCGCGCATGCGGCGCTGGATATCGCCAACCTGAATGGCCCCGGGCCGATCGACGGCGCGGTGGACGCGACCATTCCCACGCTCGATTTCGCGACCCTGGCCGCTTACTGGCCGGCGGGGGCGATGAAGGGCGCGCGGGCGTGGGTGACGCGGAACATCACGCGCGGCACGGCGCAGGACCTGCATGTCGCCATCGGGCTGGGCAGTGCGTCGGGGTGGAAGGCGCTTGCCATGCGGTCGATGGCGGGCGGCGTCACCGGGTCGGGTCTGGACCTGCACTGGCTGCGTCCGATCCCGCCGATCCAGGGGGTGAATGCCGTCCTGACCTTCGAGGGGCCGGATGCGCTGTCGATCGCCTTCAGCGACGGTGTGCAGACCGTGGAGCGCACCGGCCGGCATGTCGGCACCGCCGGCATCGGGCGGCTTGCGGTCGGCGACGGGCACATGCGCATCACCGGCCTGCAGGGGAAGGACCAGACCGGCGACATCACGACGACCCTGCGCGGCAATCTGCGCGATGTGCTGGCCCTGCTGGCTGAGCCCCGCCTGCATCTGCTGTCGCGCCATCCGGTCGCGTTCGACCAGCCCAGCGGCAATGCGCGGGTCGTCCTGCATCTGGTCCTGCCGCTGGACGACAAGGTCTCGGTGGATCAGATCCGGCTGAATGGCCATGCCGACCTGGATCATCTGCATCTGGGCGACGTGGTGCAGGGGCGCGCCCTGGATGACGGCCGGGTGACGCTGGATGCCACGACGCAAGGGTTGACCATGCGGGGTACGGCGCTGCTGGGCGGCATGGAGTCGGCCCTGACCTATGCCATGGATTTTCGCGGCACGCCGGAGGTCCGTACCACCGAGAGCGCGCATGTGCGCATCCATGCCACGCCCGAGAGCGCGGTGCGCGCCGGTTTCGATGTCGGCCAGCGCTTCCACGGCAGCGCGGACCTGGATGTCGATTATGATCGCTTCCCCGACAGTACCGGTCAGGTGGACCTGAAGCTGGACCTGGCGGATGCGGCGCTGACCATTCCGGTGTGGAGCAAGCAGCGGGGGCAGGCGGCGGAGGCCTCGGCGCGGCTGGGGCTGGATGCCGGGCGCCTGGTCTCGGTCGAGGCCATTCATGCCACCGGCCCCGACTTGCTGATCGATGGCCGCGCGACCATGGGGCGGGATGGCGGGCGCAGCCTGATCATGCGCGGGTTCCGCGTCGGCCGGTCGCGGGGGGATGCGACGGTGGAGGTTTCGCCGCGACCGGCCGATCCGCTTCGTGTGGCGGTCCATGCTTCGGTGCTGGACCTGTCGCCGCTTCTGGCGCCCACGCCGGAGGTGGCTGCGTCTCCCACGGGATCGGAAAAGGGGGCCTATCACATGCCCGAGGCCGCGTCGGGCCGGGTGCATGGGCCGCCTGGACGGAGCTGGCTGATCGATGCCGATGTCCATACATTGTTCTATGCCCGCGCCGCGGCGCTGACCGGTGTGCATGCGCATCTGGAGGATAATGGCGTCCGCCTGACGCGGATGCGGTTTTCCATGGCCGGGCCGTCGCCGGCCAGTGCGACCCTGACGCCGGAGCGGGACGGGCGGCACCTGTGGGCCAGTGTCCAGGATCTGGGCCTGATGCTGCGCACGCTGGGCGTGACGACCAAGTTCGAGGGCGGGCGGACCGTGATGCGGGGCGTGTTCGACGATGCCCAGCCCAGCGCGCCCTTTACGGGTGTGCTGACTGTCGATCCCATCACGTTGCGCGAGGTGCCGCGGGCGGTGCGCCTGGCAAATAATGCCTCGCTCTATGGCTGGATGCAGGCCGCGCCGGCGCCGGGATTCGCGATCCAGCGCGTTTCCCTGCCCTTCACCTTTCGCGACGGGGTGCTGGAGGTCCATGACGGGGTGGCCAGCAATGCCTCGCTGGGGGTGACGGTCGAGGGGCCGGTCGATCTGGACCGGGGGAAGCTGGAGCTGAAAGGGACCATCGTCCCGGCTTTTGCCGTGAATACCATCCCCGGTCACATGCCGGGCGTGGGGCGGCTGATGAGCCCGGAGAAGGGGGGCGGCCTGCTGGCGGCTACCTTCGTGGTCAGCGGGGCGCTGGATTCGCCGGCGCTGCGGGTCAATCCGTTTTCGCTCTTCCTGCCCGGCGTGATGCGCCGGCTGGTCGAGTAGGCGGTCCGTGGAAGGAGAAGCGATGGACGGTCTGGGTGCCGGGGGGTGGGGGCTTGTGGCCCTGGCTGCGATCGCGATCGTGGCCGCGCTGATGCTGCTGGCGCGGCGCGGGCGTGGAGCGGATGGGGGTGACCTGCTGGCGCGCGTCTATGTCATGATGGAGCGCGATTCCGCCGCGCGCCTGGCCGATGGCGAGGCCCAGCGTACCCGGCTGGACCAGTTCCGCGCCGAGACGGCGGACCGGCTGGGGGCGATGGCGCAATCGCTGACCCGGGACCTGGCCGAGGCGCGGGTGCGCCAGAGCGAGGCGCTGCGCGAGATGGCCGAGACCTCGGCCCGGCAGCTCGACGCCATTCGCGCCACGGTGGACGAGCGCCTGCACGAGGCGGTGGAGCGGCAGATGCAGACCTCGTTCCAGCGGGTGCTGGAACAGTTTACGGCCATGCAGAAGGCGATGGGCGAGGTCTCGGCGATGACGGCGCAGATCGGCGACCTCAAGCGCCTGTTCTCCAACGTCAAGACGCGTGGCGGCTGGGGCGAGGCGCAGTTGCGCGCGATTCTGGACGATGTGCTGCCGCCCGGCGCCTACGAGGCCAATTGCCGCCTGCGCGAGGGCAGTGCCGAGGTGGTGGAATTTGCCGTGCGCATGCCGGTGCGGGCCACCACGCCGCCATTGCTGGCCATCGATTCCAAATTCCCCACCGAGGCGTATGAGCGCCTGCTGGATGCCGTGGACCGGGTGGATGCCGAGGCCGAGCGCGCCGCCCGCCGCGCGCTGGAGACGACGCTGAAGATTGAAGCCCGCAAGATTGCCGCCAAATATATCGTCCCGCCGGTGACGGTGGAATTCGCGGTCCTGTATCTGCCGACCGACGGGCTCTATGCCGAGATCGCGCGGATTCCGGGACTGGTGGACGAGATCGGGCGGACCTGCCGGGTGATGATCATGGGCCCCGGCCTGCTGCCGGCCATGCTGCGGACGATCCATCTGGGATACGTCACCATGGCGCTGGAGGAGAGGACGGACGGCATCGCGCGCCTGCTGGGCGCCACCCGGCAGGAAATGCTGCGGATGGATGGCGTGCTGGAGCGGCTGGCGCGCAATGCCTCGGCCATGTCGTCGTCGATCGACGAGGCGCGGCGGCGGACGCGGGTGGTGGCGAAGCAGTTGCGCGGGCTGGACGGGATCGACGCGGCCGCCATCCCGCCGCTGGACGAGGAGGTGGCCGGGCGGAGTGAAACGGAATTTAATGGTGCTTGAGGCGGGGGGAGATCATGCCTGACCGGACCATGAATGCGACATCGACCTCAGAACCGTTTTCCCACGCCGGGGGGGCTGGACCGGGCCGCGAGGGCCGGCCGCGGGTGCTGCTGGTGGAGGATGACGGCAAGATCGCCCAGGAAGTCGCCGAGGAACTGGAAAGCCGGGGCTTTGCCGTTCGTCATGCCCAGACGGGGCGGGACGGGCTGGCGGCGGCCATGGCCGAGACGTTCGACGTGATGATCGTGGACCGGATGCTGCCGCAGATGGACGGGCTGACGCTGATCGAGACCCTGCGCGGGCGCCAGGTGCCGAGCCCGGTGCTGGTGCTGTCGGCATTGTCGGCCGTCGACGACCGGGTGAGCGGGTTGAAGGCGGGTGGCGACGATTACCTGACCAAGCCCTTCGCGATGGAGGAACTGACCGCCCGGCTGGAGGCGCTGATGCGCCGCCCCAACAATACACGCGAGACCATGCTGCATGTCGGGCCGCTGAGCATGGACCTGATCGAGCGCACGGTGACGCGGGACGGGCAGCCGATCGACCTGCTGCCGCGCGAATTCCGGCTGCTGGAATATCTGATGCGCCGGCCGAACCAGGTGCTGACCCGCACCATGCTGCTGGAAGATGTGTGGAACTACCGCTTCATCCCGCAGACCAACCTGGTGGATGTCCATATCGGCAAGCTGCGGCGCAAAATCGACGACCCGGCCGGGGTGCCGCTGATCCAGAGCATCAGGGGCACCGGATTCATGCTGCGCGTGCCCGAATAGGTCATGCAACCGGGCGAGGTGCTGCGCACCGCGACGTTCCGGCTGACGCTGGCGGTGGTCGTGGCGATGATCGGTACCGCGGCGCTGCAATTCTCGGTCGGATACAGCCAGACCAAGGCGTTCGAGTTCCGGCGCACGGACGAACTGCTGCATCGCGAGGCTACCCTGCTGGCGCGCGAGCAGAAGCAGGATCTGGAACACAAGATCAGCGAGCGCGCGACCGACGATCTGCGCGTGGTGATCAACCAGGCCGCGCTGTTCGATACCGCCCATCGCCATATCGCGGGCGACCTGCGCACCTGGCCCGAAGGGCTGGTGGTCGATGGGCATGTCCATGAAGTGACCGTTCTGCCGAACGAGGACGCGCCCTATATCCTGCGCATCCTGGCCGTGCCGGTCGCCGGCGACCGGGTGCTGGTCCTGGGGCGCGGCCTGCACATGATTGCGGAATGGCGGCTGATGATGCGCCATTCGCTGCTGGTCTCGATCGTGCCCACGGTGCTGTTCGCGCTGCTGTGCGGCATCGTGCTGAGTCATCGCGCGCTGGGGCGCGTGGGCCGGATGCACGAGGCGATCGACCGGATCATGGATGGCGACCTGCATGAGCGCCTGCCCGCCGGGCGCCAGCGGGACGAGATGCAGCGCCTGGCCGGCAGCGTGAACCGGATGCTGGACCGGCTGGAATATCTGATGGGCGAGATCCGCGATGTCGGCAACGACATCGCCCATGACCTGCGCACGCCCCTGGCCCGTGTACGCGCCCGTCTGGACCGCGCGCAGGCGGGCACGTTGTCGGCCGATGATCTGCGCACCGTCATCGCGCGCTCGATCGACGATCTGGACCAGTGTTTTTCCATTATCACCGCCCTGCTGCGGATCGGCGAGATCGAGAATGCCCGCCGGCGGGTCGGATTCTCGGTCGTGGACCTGAACGAGATCGCGACCGATATCGTCGATCTGTACGAGCCGATCGCCGAAACGCGGCAGATCAGGCTGGCATTCCGCGCGGCATCGGGGCCCGTGCCGGTGCATGGCGACCGGGACCTGCTGATCGAGATGCTGGCGAACCTGATCGACAATGCGCTGAAATTCACCGATCCTGGCGGCGACGTCACGCTGGCGACTTATCCCGACGGCCAGGGCGGGGCGCGGCTGGAGGTTGCCGATACCGGCATCGGCATCATGCCCGAGGAGCGGCAGGCGGTGATGAACCGCTTCTACCGTTCGGACAAGAGCCGCCATGTGCCGGGCAGCGGGCTGGGCCTCAGCCTGGTTTCGGCCATCCTGCGCCTGCACAATGCGCAACTGACCATTTCGAACGCCCGCCGGCACGATGCCCGGCCCGGCGCGCTGTTCGGAGTGGCATTCCCGCCTTCCACGCCGGTCGCGGCCCCGCCGGCCCAGGCCGGTTTTTAAATGGGAATTTCATTGGCGCGTTCGCATGGCGTGCTAACGAGGCCCCCGAACGATCGGGAGTGACGACGATGCACGCTTGCGGGCCAGATCGCAGGGGCGTGGCGGACAGGCGGGATGGACGGCGCGCGGACGCGCGCGCAGGAGGTTCGCGCCGCGCATGAACGCCATTGTCGTCACCGCGCTCAAGCGGCCCTATACGTTCGTCGTCCTGTCGATTCTTATCGTCGTCTTTGGTGTCCGGTCGATGGTCCAGACCCCGACCGACGTCTTCCCCAGCATCAAGATCCCGGTCGTCGCCGTCGTCTGGACCTATACCGGCCTGATGCCGGAAGACATGTCGGGGCGCGTCATCTATTATTACGAGCGCGCGCTGACCGCGACCGTCAACAATATCGAGCATATCGAGAGCCAGTCCTATTACGGGCGCGGCATCGTCAAGGTGTTCTTCCAGCCCGGCACCGATACCGCGGTGGCGCAGACGCAGATTACCTCGGTCTCGCAGACCGTGATCAAGCAGATGCCGGCGGGCATGACGCCGCCCCTTGTGCTGACCTACAATGCGTCCTCGGTGCCGGTGCTGACGCTTCAGGTGTCGTCGGACTCGATGACCGCGTCGCAGATCTACGACATGTCGTCGAACCTGATCCGGCCGGCCCTGGTGTCGGTGGCGGGGGCCGCGATTCCGAACCCCTATGGTGGCCAGCCAGGCAATATCATGGTCGATCTGGATCAGGCGAAGCTGCTGGCGCATGGGCTGTCGGCCACTGACGTAGGCAATGCGCTGGGCAAGCAGAATATCGTGCTGCCGGCGGGTGACCAGAAAATCGGGGCGCTGGACTTCATGGTCCAGACGAATGCGACGCCCCGCGCGATCGACGAATTCAACGCGATTCCGATCAAGCAGGTCGGCAATGCGGTCGTCTATATGCGTGACGTGGCATGGGTGCACCAGGGGGGGCCGCCCCAGACCAACATGGTGCTGGTCAAGGGGCATCAGGCCGTTCTGATCGTGATCATGAAGAGCGGCGATGCCTCGACGCTGGACGTTGTCAGCGGGGTGAAGGCGCTGCTGCCCGGCGTGACCGCGACCCTGCCGCCCGGGGTGCAGATCAAGGTGCTGAACGACGCCTCGACCTTCGTGAAGGAGGCGGTGCGCGACGTGGTGCAGGAAATGGGCACGGCGGCGCTGCTGACCAGCCTGGTGGTACTGCTGTTCCTGGGCTCCTGGCGCTCCACGGTGATCATTGCCACCTCGATCCCGCTGGCCATGCTGTGCTCGATCATCGGGCTGGGGTGGGCCGGGCAGACGATCAACGTCATGACGCTGGGTGGCCTGGCGCTGGCGGTCGGCATCCTGGTCGATGACGCCACCGTCATGATCGAGAATATCGACGCCCATCTGGAGATGGGCAAGGATCTGGAAAACGCGATCATCGACGCGGCCAACCAGATCGTGATCCCGACCTTCGTTTCCACCATGTGCATCTGCATCGTCTGGATGCCGCTGTTCCAGTTGACCGGCGTTGCGGGCTGGCTGTTCATGCCGATGGCCGAGGCCATCATCTTCGCGATGATCGCCTCATTCATCCTGTCGCGCACCCTGGTGCCGACCATGGCGAAATACCTGCTGGCGGCCCAGGTCGCGGCCCATCATGCCGCCAAGCACGGTCATGCGGCGCCGAAGGGCTTCTTCGGCCGCTTCCAGCAGGGGTTCGAGGCCCGGTTTACCGCCTTCCGCCATGCCTATCGCGACCTGCTCACGGCGCTGGTGGCCGCGCGCATGCGCTTTATCGGCACCTTCCTGGGGCTGGCCGTGGGCTCGGTGGGGCTGCTGGTGTTCGTCGGGCAGGATTTCTTCCCCGAGATCAATTCGAACGCGCTGGCGATGCATATGCGCGCCCCGCTGGGCAGCAAGATCAACGAGGCGGGCAAGATCTCGATGCTGATCAGTGGCGAGATCCATCGCCTGCTGCCCGGCGAGGTCGATGACATCGTGGCCAATTGCGGCCTGCCGTTCAGTGGCCTGAACCAGGCCTTCATCCCGACCCCCACCGTCGGCGCGCAGGATTGCGACCTGACCATCACCCTGCGCGACGAGGAGGCGCCGGTCGCGGCCTATCGCGATATCCTGCGCAAGGGCCTGGCCGAACGGTTTCCGGGTACCGAACTGACCTTCATGCCGGCCGACCTGACGGCGAAGATCCTCAATTTCGGCCTGCCGGCGCCGCTCGACGTGCAGATCAGCGGCCGTAACCTGGCGGAGAATTTCACCTTCGCCCAGCATCTGGCCGAGCGGCTGCGCCATGTGACGGGCGTGACCGACGTGTCGGTGCAGGAGCCGATGACGACGCCCACCCTGCGGGTGAACGCCCGGCGCTCCTACGCGCTGGGGACCGGCCTGACGGAAGCCGACATCGCCAACAACGCGCTGGCGACCCTGTCGGGCAGCGGCCAGGTCTCGCCGACCTACTGGCTGGACCCGAAGACCGGCGTGTCGCATCTGGTCGATATCCAGACGCCGCTGCAGTTCCTGCAGAGGCTGAACGATCTGGAGACGATTCCGATCGACCGGGGCGACGGCAACCCGATGAGCAAGGCACCGCAGATCCTGGGCGGGCTGAGCCAGATCATCCAGACCGGCACGCCCGGCGAGGTCTCGCACTACAACATCCTGCCGGTGTTCAACATCTACGCCACCAATAACGGGTTGGACCTGGGCGCGGTCTCGCGCGCGGTGAGCCGGGTGGTCGAGGCGTCGCGCCATGACCTGCCGATGGGCTCCAGCCTGGTCGTGCGCGGGCAGGCGGTGACGATGAACGACGCGTATCGCCAACTGGGCATCGGATTGGCGATGTCGATCCTGCTGGTGTACCTGATCATCGTCGTCAATTTCCAGTCGTGGCTGGACCCGTTCATCATCATTACCGCGCTGCCCGGCGCGCTGGCGGGGATCGCGTGGAGCCTCTTCCTGACGCATACCGCGCTGTCGGTGCCGGCGCTGACGGGGGCCATCATGTGCATGGGGACCGCCACCGCCAACTCGATCCTGGTCGTGTCGTTCGCCCGTGAGCGGCTGGAGGTGCATGGCGATGCCGTGAAGGCCGCCATCGAGGCCGGGTTCGAACGTATCCGGCCGGTGCTGATGACGGCATCGGCCATGATCATCGGTATGCTGCCGATGTCCCTGAGCAATTCGCAGAACGCGCCGCTGGGCCGGGCGGTGATGGGCGGGCTGATGGTGGCGACGGTGGCGACGCTGCTGTTCGTGCCCTGCGTCTTCGCCCTGCTGCATGGCAGGCGGTCCGAGCGACACCGTAGCGCCGAAGGAGAACGCGCATGAGCGCCGTGGAACAGACCCGCGGACCAAAACCGTCGGGGCGTGGGAAGCTGCTGGCCGGCGTCGGCGTCGTCCTTGCGGTGGTGGTGGTCGGCGGTGGGATCATCCAGCGGCAGGCCCATCTGAGGGCGCTGCGGCACCAGACGGAAGATGCCGCGATCCCGCGGGTGCAACTGATCTCGCCCGGCAAGGGGCCGAGCA
The DNA here is from genome assembly GCF_014174395.1 of Gluconacetobacter aggeris. Lineage (GTDB taxonomy): Bacteria > Pseudomonadota > Alphaproteobacteria > Acetobacterales > Acetobacteraceae > Gluconacetobacter > Gluconacetobacter aggeris. The sequence goes on along the minus strand of NZ_JABEQD010000002.1, from coordinate 74,352 downwards.
TCCGCACGCTGGACCTGCCGGGCAATATCTCGGCCTGGTACCTGGCGCCGATCTATGCCCAGGTCTCGGGCTATGTGCGCATGTGGTACAAGGATTTCGGCGCCGAGGTGAAGGCGGGCGACGTGCTGGCCACCATCGACACGCCGGGGCTGGATGCGCAATACGCCGCGTCGAAGGCGAATTTCGACGTGGCGATGGCGCGCTACAAGCTGGCGCAGATCACGGCGAAGCGCTGGAAGGCGCTGCAGGGCACGCAGGCCGTCTCCCAGCAGGAAGTCGACGTGCAGGCCGCGAACGCCGAGGCCGAGCAGGCGCAGGTGGAGGCCGCCCGGCATGAGGTCTCGCGCTACGCGGCGCTGATCGGCTTCAAGCAGATCGTCGCCCCCTTCGACGGGGTGGTGACGTCGCGCCTGGCCGATGTCGGCGATTATGTGAATGCCGGCGGCGGCGATGTCAGCGCACATGGGACCGCGACCGAGCTGTTCAGTGTGGCCGACGTGCATCGCATGCGCGTATTCGTTTCGGTGCCGCAGGATTATGCCGACATCATCAGCCCCAAGCTGACGGCCGAGGTGACGGTACCGCAGCATCCCGGGCGGGTGTACAAGGCCATGTTCCTGGCCACCGCGGGCGCGTTCAACGCGACGACCCGCACGGTGACCACCGAGCTGACGCTGGATAACAGCGACCGCACGCTGTGGCCGGATTCCTATGCCACCGTTCATTTCCGCGCGCCGGGCGACCCGGACATTCTGGTGATTCCGGAAGGCGCGCTGATCTTCCGTGCCGAGGGCATGCAGGTGGCGCTGGTCGACGAGCATAACCGCATCCGGCTGCATAACGTGACGGTCGGGACCAACCTGGGCACCACGGTGCAGATCCGGGGCGGGCTGAAGGCGACGGACCGGCTGGTCAACAATCCCTCGGCCGGCCTGCTGGACGGGCAGGAGGTCCGGGTGGTGGATGCGACGCCGGGCTATAACGCGCAGCCGGCCGTGGCGAACGATTCGGCCCGTACCGACGATGTCCGCGCCATGCCGAATGATCGGTCGGGTGCGGAGGAGGCGGGAGCCCGTCAATGACCCTGTCCTCTCCCGCGCGGCGATTGCGGCGCCGTTCCGCCGGCCGGCTGCCGCACGCGGCCCGCTGGGCTGGCGGTCTGGCGCTGCTGGCCGGCCTGGCCGGGTGCGACATGGCACCCGCCTATCACCCCGATCATTTCGTCTTTCCCGACAATTGGAAGGGCGAGGGCACGGTGCGCTACGCCGCGCCCGACGAGGCCGCGCTGCGGGGGGATTGGTGGACCCTGTTCGGTGACCCGACGCTGAACCGGCTGGAAGAGCAGGCCAATCGCGCCAATCCCGATCTGCAGGTCGCGGCCGAGACCTTCACCCAGGCGCGCGACATGGCGGCCGAGGCGCAGGCGGGCCTGTATCCGCAGGTGACGACTGGTGCGGGCATGGCCAAATACAAGGGCTCGGCGCATCGGCTGTGGCGCGGGGCGGGATCGACCGGTCCGACCTACATGTCGTCGGAGCAATATAGCGGCACTGCGACGTGGGAGCCCGATTTCTGGTCGGCGATCCGCAACCGCAAGCGGATGCGCGTGCAGGCGGCGCAGGAACGTGCCGCCGATTACGCGCTGACGCGGCTGAGCACCGATGCCGAACTGGCGTCCGATTACATCGCCCTGCGCGGGCTGGACGTGCAGGACGCGGTCTATCGCGACTCGATTCGCACCTACAAGCTGGCAGTGCAGATCACCCATATGCGCCAGGCCGGGGCGATCGCCGCCGGGCTGGACGTCTCGCGCGCCGAAAACCAGCTCTATGCCACCCAGGCGCAGGAGACCGACCTGCTGGCGCGCCGGGCGGTGCTGGAGCATGCGATCGCGGCGCTGGTAGGCGTGGTGCCGGCATCCTTCCATCTGGAGCCTGAAAACCAGATGCATTTCCCCGATGTCGGGGTACCGATGCTGCTGCCTTCGGCGCTGCTGGAGCGCCGGCCGGACGTGGCGGCCGCCGAACGTGAGATGGCGCAGGCCAACCGCGCCATCGGCGTATCGCGCGCCGCGTTCTATCCGAACGTGTCGGTGAACGCGATGACCGGATTCATGGATAACGGCTTCACGCTCGCCGACCTGTCGAACAGCATGTATTCCTATGCCGTGCAGGCGGCGATGCCGCTGTTCCAGGGGGGGCTGCGCCGGGCGGAACTGCAGCGCACCTGGTCGCAGTACCGCCAGGCGGAAGACAATTATCGCGGCGTGGTGCTGCAGGCCTTCCAGGATGTCGAGGACGGGCTGACCATGACCGGGCAACTGCGTACCGAACTGGCGCAGCAGCACCGTTCGGTGCAGGCCGCCGTCCGGACCCAGGGCATGACCATGGCGCTTTATACGGGCGGGCTGACCAACTATCTGGACGTGGTGGTGGCCCAGATCGCCGCCCTGACCGCGCGCATAGCCGAGGTCCAGGTCGAGACCCGGCGCCATCAGGCGACGGTGGCGCTGATCCGCGCGCTGGGCGGCGGATGGTCGCGGGCCCAACTGCCGTCCGACAAGTCGGTCATGCCCTTCGCGCCCCTGCAGTACGAGGGGCTGCGCGTGCCCAAGGAGGCCGGGGGCATCGCGACCGGCAGCGGGCCGGACCAGCTGAACCTGACCGGGACCGGGCTGGCCGGGACGGGGTTGACAAGCCCGGCCCATTAGGGTTAGGGACCCGCCTCTTACGGAACGCGGGAGGCCGCGTCCGCCGTCTTGCACGGCGGGCGGGCCGCAGGAACCGCGGTCCGGGTGAAACAGTCAGGAGCCCCGGATATGGCCAAAAAGATCGTTGGCTACATCAAGCTGCAAATTCCCGCCGGCAAGGCGAATCCGTCCCCGCCGGTCGGCCCGGCGCTGGGTCAGCGCGGCCTGAACATCATGCAGTTCTGCAAGGAGTTCAACGCCAAGACGCAGGGCCTCGAGCCCGGTATGCCGATCCCGGTCGTCATCACCGCCTATGCCGACCGCACGTTCACCTTCATCACCAAGACCCCGCCGAACACCTATTTCCTGATGAAGGCTGCCAACATCAAGAAGGGCAGCTCGACGGTGGGCAAGTCGGCCGCGGTCGGCAGCGTCACGATGGCGCAGCTGCGCGAGATCGCCGAGCAGAAGAAGCAGGACATGAACGCGAACGACATCGACGGGGCTGTGCGGATGCTGATCGGCTCCGCCCGTTCGATGGGCCTTACGGTGGTGGAGGGCTGATCCAATGGCCAAGAATAAGCGTCTGACGGCCGGCCAGGCCTCTGTTGACCGCAGCAAGGCCTATGGCCTGGACGAGGCGATCGGTCTGGTGAAGCAGACCGCGACCGCCAAGTTCGACGAGACGATCGAGATCTCGCTGAACCTGGGCATCGATCCGCGTCACGCCGACCAGATGGTCCGCGGCCTGCTGTCGCTGCCGAACGGTACCGGCAAGACCCTGCGCGTGGGCGTGTTCGCCCGTGGCGCGAAGGCCGAGGAAGCCCTGGCCGCCGGTGCCGACGTGGTGGGCGCCGAGGATCTGGCCGAGAAGGTGCAGGCCGGCGAAATCGCCTTCGACCGTTGCATCGCGACCCCGGACATGATGGCCCTGGTCGGTCGCCTGGGTAAGATCCTGGGTCCGCGCGGCCTGATGCCGAACCCGAAGCTGGGCACCGTGACCATGGACGTGAAGGGGGCCGTGACGGCCGCCAAGTCCGGCCAGGTCGAGTATCGCGCCGAGAAGGCCGGTATCATCCATGCCGGTATCGGCAAGGCGTCGTTCGACAGCGGCAAGCTGGCCGAAAATATCCGTGCCTTCGTCGACGCGGTGCAGAAGGCCAAGCCGACGGGCGCCAAGGGCACCTATCTGCGCAAGGCCGCGCTGTCCTCGACGATGGGCCCGGGCGTTCGCGTCGACGTCTCCGCCTTCTCGGCGGGCTGACGCGCGAGAGATGACGTGATGCCTGCAAGGGCATCGCGGACAGGAGGCGGGGCGCCTGCGGCGCCCCGTTCTTCCGAACCTGTCCATGACCGGATGTGGCTGATGCCTTGATGGACCTCCGGGTCCGCAACCGGAAGACGGGGATTGCCGGATAGGGGTGGCTGCGCTGCCCGCACTGGTTGTTCCGTTGTTCACAGGACAGGCGAACCGGAGGGTGGGCCGCAAGGTCTCGTCCTCCTAGGGTAAACCCGGCCTGTTGGGGCATCCCCGGCAGGTCACGACGGAGACGGGAATTGGACCGTACGGAGAAGCGGGAGTTTGTTGCCTCCCTCGCGGCCGTGTTCGCCGAGACGTCCATGGTTGTCGTAACCCGCAATGACGGGCTGACGGTGGCTGATGCGACGATCCTTCGGCAGCGCGTGCGCGCGGCTGGAGCGACTTACAAGGTCGCGAAGAACCGGCTGGCCAACCTCGCCCTGGCAGGGACCCGATTCGAAGGCATTTCGCCGCTGCTGAAGGGGCCGACCGCGATTTCGTGGTCCGCCGATCCTGTGGCCGTGGCCAAGGTGCTTGTCGAGTTCGCCAAGACCAACGAAAAGCTCGTTCTGCTCGGTGGAGCGCTCGGCACCCAGACATTGAATGTCGATGGTGTGAAGGCGCTGGCCGAGCTGCCGTCCCTGGATACGCTCCGGGCGCAGCTGGTGGGGCTCATCTCCACGCCGGCCACGCGCATCGCGGGTGTCGTTCAGGCGCCGGCCGGACAGCTTGCGCGGGTTTTCGGGGCCTACGCCAAGAAGGACGAGGCTGCCTGAGCCATCTGCGCCCCGCATGCGCGGGGTGATGAAATTTGCACGGTCTCGTGAAATCGGGATTGTGTTGCGCCAATCAGTGTATACATTAGGAAGACCAAATCATGGCCGATCTGACCAAACTCGTTGACGAGCTGTCCGCCCTCACGGTTCTCGAGGCCGCCGAGCTCTCGAAGCTGCTGGAAGAGAAGTGGGGCGTTTCCGCCGCCGCTCCGGTTGCCGTTGCCGCCGCGCCGGCCGCTGCCGCCGCTGCCCCGGCTGAAGAGCAGACCGAGTTCACTGTTGTCCTGGCCAAGGCCGGCGACAAGAAGATCAACGTCATCAAGGAAATCCGTGGCATCACCGGCCTGGGCCTGAAGGAAGCCAAGGACCTGGTCGAGGGTGCGCCGAAGACCGTGAAGGAAGGCGTGAACAAGGACGAAGCCGAGAAGATCAAGAAGGTTCTTGAAGAGAACGGCGCGACCGTCGAAGTGAAGTAATCTGCCGGGTGTTGGCGGCCCCCGGGCTGCCTCTCCTGCTTGATGCCAGGTGAGGGCGGGAACCCGAAAGGGTCCCGCCCCCTTGGCCGTTCTGGCGCCCTGACCGCAAGGTCTCGGGCGCCTTCGGCGGTAGAAGGCCCATCCTTCGGGGTGGGCGGGGCGCCGGTTGCGGTGTCCAGGCATAGACGGTTTGTGATGATCCGCTTTCGGTCGCCGTGGCTCCGGGTTCCGGGCGCGGAAAGGTCCGGGTCGTCGGGGATGGGGGCAGGATAGACGATGAACGCGATTACAAAATCGTTCACGGGACGCAAGCGCATCCGCAAGAGCTTCGGGCGGATACCCGAAATCGCTCCGATGCCCAATCTGATCGACGTGCAGCGCGCCAGTTACGAGGCGTTCCTGCAGATGAACGTGTCGCCCGACAGCCGGACGCAGACCGGCCTGCAGGAAGTGTTCCGTTCGGTCTTCCCGATCAATGATTTTGCCGGGCGCGGCCGCCTGGAGTTCGTGCATTACGAGCTCGAAGAGCCGAAATACGACGTTGAGGAATGCATCCAGCGCGGCCTGACCTTCGCGGCCCCGCTGAAGGTGGTGCTCCGTCTGATCGTGTGGGATGTCGACGAGGATACGGGTTCGCGCTCGATCCGCGACATCAAGGAACAGCCCGTCTATATGGGCGACATGCCGCTGATGACGGATAACGGCACCTTCATCATCAACGGGACCGAGCGTGTCATCGTCAGCCAGATGCACCGCAGCCCCGGCGTGTTCTTCGACCACGACAAGGGCAAGACCCATTCGTCGGGCAAGTTCCTGTTCGCCGCCCGCGTCATCCCCTATCGCGGCTCGTGGCTTGATTTCGAATTCGACAGCAAGGACCTGATCTACGTCCGCATCGACCGCAAGCGGAAGCTGCCGGTGACGACGCTGCTGTACGCCCTCGAGGGCGAAGCTTCGGCGGCGGCCCGTGCCGCGAAGATCGCCGAGGGCGGCGACGTCGACGCGCTGGAGATCCGCGGCATGGATGCCGACGAGATCTTGGGCTATTTCTACAATCAGGTCGTCTTCACCAAGACCCCCAAGGGCTGGGCCCGTCCGTTCGACGCCGAGTCGTTCCGCGGCATGAAGCTGCTGGAGCCGCTGGTGGACGCGCAGAGCGGCGAGGTGGTGGCCGAGGCCGACGCCAAGCTGACCGCCCGCATGGTGCGCAAGATCGCCGAGACGACCAAGGAAGTGCTGGTCGGCGCGGCTGGCCTGGTCGGCCGCTACGTGGCGCATGACCTGGTCAACCCCGAGACGGGCGAGATCTATGCCGAGGCAGGCGAAGAGCTGACCGAGGCGCGGCTGGAAGCGCTGGAAGAGGCGGGTGTCGATTGCCTGCCGACGCTGGCGGTCGATGCCGCGAACGGCCCGTGGATCCGCAACACGCTGGCGGTGGACAAGAACGGCTCGCGCGATGATGCGCTGACCGACATCTATCGCGTGATGCGCCCCGGCGAGCCACCGACCCCGGAAACCGCCGAGGCCATGTTCTCGGGCCTGTTCTTCGATGCGGACCGCTACGACCTGTCGGCGGTCGGCCGCGTGAAGATGAACATGCGCCTGGGCCTGGACGCACCGGACACGATGCGCGTGCTGCGCAAGGAAGACATCCTGCGCACCGTCAAGATCATGTGCGAGCTGAAGGACGGCCGCGGCGCGATCGACGATATCGACAATCTGGGCAACCGTCGCGTCCGCTCGGTCGGCGAATTGATGGAGAACCAGTATCGCGTCGGTCTGCTGCGCATGGAGCGCGCGATCCGCGAGCGCATGGGCTCGGTCGATATCGACACCGTGATGCCGCATGACCTGATCAACGCCAAGCCGGCGGCGGCGGCGGTGCGCGAGTTCTTCGGCTCGTCGCAGCTCAGCCAGTTCATGGATCAGACCAACCCGCTGTCCGAAGTGACGCACAAGCGCCGCCTCTCGGCGCTTGGTCCGGGCGGCCTGACGCGTGAGCGCGCGGGCTTCGAGGTGCGTGACGTCCATCCGACTCATTATGGTCGCATCTGCCCGATCGAGACGCCGGAAGGGCCGAACATCGGTCTGATCAACTCGCTGGCCACTTACGCCAAGGTGAACAAGTACGGCTTCATCGAGACCCCGTATCGCTTGGTGCGTGACGGCGTGCTGCAGGATGGCTGGAAATACCTCTCCGCCATGGAAGAGGAAAAGCTGATCGTCGCCCAGGCCGACGCCAAGCAGGATGGCGAAGGCCGCCTGACCGACGAGCTGGTCTCGGTGCGCCGTGGCGGCGATTTCCGCCTGGTGAAGCCTGAAGAGGTCACGGCCTGCGACGTATCGCCCAAGCAGCTCGTGTCGGTCGCGGCGGCGCTGATCCCGTTCCTGGAGAACGATGACGCCAACCGCGCGCTGATGGGCTCGAACATGCAGCGTCAGGCGGTGCCGCTGGTGCGCTCCGACGCGCCGCTGGTCGGCACGGGCATGGAAGCGGCCGTCGCGCACGATTCGGGTGCGACGATCGTGGCCAAGCGCAGCGGCGTGATCGACCAGATCGACGGCGCGCGTATCGTGGTCCGTGCCACCGATGCGGCCGGGGCGACCCAGGGTGTCGATATCTATCGCCTGCGCAAATATATGCGCTCGAACCAGTCGACCTGCATCAACCAGCGCCCGCTGGTGCGCGTGGGCGACCAGGTGCTGGCCGGCGACATCATTGCCGACGGTCCGTCGACCGAACTGGGCGAACTGGCGCTGGGCCGGAACGTGCTGGTCGCGTTCATGCCGTGGAACGGGTACAATTTCGAAGATTCGATCCTGATTTCCGAGCGGATCGCGCGCGATGACGTCTTCACCTCGATCCATATCGAGGAATTCGAGGTTATGGCCCGCGACACCAAGCTGGGTCAGGAGGAAATCACCCGCGACATTCCCAATGTCGGCGAGGAGGCCCTGCGCAACCTCGACGAGGCGGGCATCGTCTATGTCGGCGCTGAGGTGAATCCTGGCGATATCCTGGTCGGCAAGGTGACGCCGAAGGGCGAGAGCCCGATGACGCCGGAAGAGAAGCTGCTGCGCGCCATCTTCGGTGAAAAGGCGTCGGACGTCCGCGATACGTCGCTGAAGCTGCCGCCTGGTACCACCGGCACGATCGTCGATGTGCGCGTCTTCTCGCGTCGCGGCGTCGACAAGGACGAGCGCGCGATGGCGATCGAGCGCGCCGAGATCGAGCGTCTGGCCAAGGACCGCGACGATGAGCGCGCGATCCAGGAACGGTCGTTCTACAACCGGCTGCGCGAGCGTCTGGTGGGGCAGGTCTCCGGCACCGGCTTCAAGGGGCTCCGTTCGGGCACCGAGATCACCGAAGAGGTGCTGGCCGAGCATCCGCGTGGCGCGTGGCGGAACATCACCGTCGCTTCCGACGCGGTGATGGTCGAGCTGGAAGTTCTGCGGCGCGAGTTCGATGCCGCCGTGGCCCGCATCCAGGCGCGCTTCGAAAGCAAGGTCGAGAAGCTGCAGCGCGGTGACGAGCTGCCGCCCGGCGTGATGAAGATGGTCAAGGTGTTCGTCGCGGTGAAGCGCAAGCTGCAGCCGGGCGACAAGATGGCCGGCCGTCACGGCAACAAGGGTGTCGTCTCGCGTGTCGTGCCGGTGGAAGACATGCCGTTCCTCGAGGACGGCACGCCGGTCGATCTGGTGCTGAACCCGCTGGGTGTGCCCTCACGCATGAATGTCGGGCAGATCCTGGAGACCCATCTGGGCTGGGCCTGCGCCAATATCGGCCGCGGCATCGGCGGACTGGTGGACGAGTATCAGCGCACCGGCGAGAAGAAGCAGGAACTGCTGGATCGCCTGAAGACCGTCTATGGCGACAAGGTGTATGACGATTCCATCGTCACCCTGCCCAACGAGCAGCTGGTGGAGCTGGCCAACAACCTGCGCAAGGGCGTGCCGATCGCGACGCCGGTGTTCGACGGTGCGTCGATCCCCGATATCGAGGCGATGCTGACCTATGCGGGGGTCAACAAGTCGGGCCAGTCGCAGCTGATCGACGGGCGCACGGGTGAGAAGTTCGAGCGTCTGACCACGGTGGGCTACATCTACATGCTGAAGCTGCATCACCTGGTCGACGACAAGATCCATGCCCGTTCGATCGGTCCGTACTCGCTGGTCACGCAGCAGCCTCTGGGCGGCAAGGCCCAGTTCGGCGGCCAGCGCTTCGGCGAAATGGAGGTCTGGGCGCTGGAAGCCTACGGCGCGGCCTACACGCTGCAGGAAATGCTGACGGTGAAGTCGGACGACGTGTCCGGCCGCACCAAGGTCTACGAAGCGATCGTGCGCGAGCAGGACGATTTCGAGGCTGGTATTCCCGAGAGCTTCAATGTTCTGATCAAGGAACTGAAGTCGCTCGGCCTGAACGTGGATCTGGAGCAGAGTGGCGACTGACGCCGGCGTCAGTCACACCATTCCGTCTCTGTCTGTTCTTTTTTCATGGATGGTTGCGGCCCTGGGGGGCGCAGCCATTCATTTCCCCCAGGGGGTTTGCGGCGCATGAACGAACTCATGAAGATCCTGGGCCAGACTGGCCAGACCATGGTCTTCGACCAGATCAAGATCCAGCTCGCCTCGTCCGAGCAGATCCGGTCCTGGTCGTACGGCGAGATCAAGAAGCCCGAGACCATCAACTACCGGACCTTCAAGCCCGAGCGCGACGGCCTGTTCTGCGCGCGCATCTTCGGGCCGATCAAGGACTACGAGTGCCTGTGCGGCAAGTACAAGCGCATGAAGTTCCGCGGCATCATCTGCGAGAAGTGCGGCGTTGAGGTCACGCTGGCCAAGGTCCGCCGCGAACGGATGGGCCATATCGAGTTGGCCAGCCCGGTCGCGCATATCTGGTTCCTGAAGTCGCTGCCCAGCCGTATCGGCCTGATGGTCGACATGACGCTGAAGGATCTGGAAAAGATCCTGTATTTCGAAAGCTACGTGGTGCTGGAGCCCGGCACCTCGCCGCTGAAGCAGTACAGCCTGCTGACCGAAGACCAGTATCTCGACGTCATGGACGAGCATGGCGAGGAAGGAATCGAGGTCGGAATCGGCGCCGAGGCCATCAAGAAGGTCCTGGAGCGAATCGACTGCCGCGCCGACAAGGACCGGCTGCGCCAGGAGCTGAAGGACACGACGTCCGAGGCCAAGCGCAAGAAGCTGGTCAAGCGGCTGAAGCTGATCGAGGCGTTCGCGGACAGCGATTCGCGCCCCGAATGGATGATCATGGACCTGATCCCGGTCATCCCGCCGGAGCTGCGTCCGCTGGTCCCGCTGGATGGCGGCCGATTCGCCACGTCCGACCTGAACGACCTGTACCGCCGCGTCATCAACCGTAACAACCGCCTGAAGCGGCTGATCGAGCTGCGCGCGCCGGACATCATCGTCCGCAACGAAAAGCGCATGCTGCAGGAATCGGTCGATGCGCTGTTCGACAACGGTCGTCGGGGACGTGCGATCACGGGCGCCAACAAGCGGCCGCTGAAGTCGCTGTCCGACATGCTGAAGGGCAAGCAGGGCCGCTTCCGCCAGAACCTGCTGGGCAAGCGCGTCGATTATTCGGGCCGTTCGGTGATCGTGGTCGGGCCGGAACTGAAGCTGCATCAGTGCGGCCTGCCCAAGAAGATGGCGCTGGAGCTGTTCAAGCCGTTCATCTACTCGAAGCTCGAAAAATACGGTCATGCCACCACCATCAAGGCCGCGAAGCGGATGGTGGAGAAGGAGCGTCCCGAGGTGTGGGACATCCTCGAAGAGGTGATCCGCGAGCATCCGGTGATGCTGAACCGCGCGCCGACGCTGCATCGCCTGGGCATCCAGGCGTTCGAGCCGGTGCTGATCGAAGGCAAGGCGATCCAGCTTCATCCGCTGGTCTGCACCGCCTTCAACGCGGATTTCGACGGTGACCAGATGGCCGTGCACGTCCCGCTGAGCCTCGAGGCGCAGCTGGAAGCGCGCGTGCTGATGATGTCGACCAACAACATCCTCAGCCCCGCCAACGGCAAGCCGATCATCGTGCCGTCGCAGGACATCGTGCTGGGGCTGTACTATCTCAGCCTCGAGACGCCTGAATTCCTCGTTACGCCCGACCGCAACGAATACGATGCCGAAGGCCGGATCACGGTGCAGGGCGCGTCGTCCTTCGCCACGGTCGGCGAGGTGGAGTACGCCCTGTCGGCCGGCGCCATCAAGCTGCATGACAAGATCGTGGCGCGTTTCGAGACGGTCGACGCCGACGGCAAGCCGGTGCGCCAGACCGTCATCACCACGCCGGGCCGTATGCTGATCGCGCAGATCCTTCCGCGCCATGCGGCGATTCCCTTCTCGCTGATCAACAAGCAGTTGACGAAGAAGAACGTGTCGGACGTGATCGACGCGGTCTATCGCCACTGCGGCCAGAAGGAAGCGGTGATCTTCTGCGACCGGATGATGGGGCTGGGCTTCCGTCACGCGGCGAAGGCCGGCATCTCGTTCGGCAAGGATGACATGATCATCCCGAACGAGAAGAAGGGCCTGGTCGAGCGGACCGCCACCGAGGTGAAGGAGTTCGAGCAGCAGTATCAGGACGGCCTGATCACCGCTGGCGAGCGCTACAACAAGGTGGTCGACGCCTGGTCGCGCTGCACCGACGAGGTGCAGGCCGCGATGATGAAGGAGATCTCGCGCCAGGAGGTCGGCAAGGTCACGAACTCGGTGTGGATGATGAGCCACTCCGGTGCCCGTGGGTCGCCGGCGCAGATGAAGCAGCTGGCCGGCATGCGCGGCCTGATGGCCAAGCCGTCGGGCGAGATCATCGAGCAGCCGATCATCGCCAACTTCAAGGAAGGCCTGTCGGTTCTCGATTACTTCACCTCGACCCACGGCGCCCGCAAGGGGCTGGCGGATACCGCGCTGAAGACCGCGAACTCGGGTTACCTGACCCGCCGTCTGGTCGACGTGGCGCAGGACTGCATCATCGTCGAGGAGGATTGTGGCTCGGAGCGCGGCCTGACGGTGCGTGCGGTGATGGATGGCGGCGAGGTCGTCTCCTCGCTGTCCGAGCGGATCCTGGGCCGTACGGTTGCGGCGGACGTGCTGGACCCGGCCACGGGCGAGGTCCTGGTCAAGCGCGACCTGCTGATCGACGAGGCCCTGGCCGAGAAGATCGAGAAGGCGGGCGTGGAAAGCATGCTCATCCGTTCGGTCCTGACCTGCGAGAGCCGGGTCGGCGTCTGTGGCCTGTGCTACGGCCGCGACCTGGCGCGCGGCACGCCGGTCAATATCGGCGAAGCGGTCGGCGTGATCGCCGCCCAGTCGATCGGCGAGCCGGGCACCCAGCTGACCATGCGTACCTTCCATATCGGCGGTGCGGCGCAGCGTGGCGCCGAGCAGTCGATGGTCGAGGCGTCGCGTGACGGGCATGTGACGATCAACAACCGCAACGTCGTCCATAACAGCCAGAACGTGCCGATCGTGATGTCGCGTAACTGCGAGATCGTGCTGACGGACGAGAAGGGGGTCGAACGCGCCCGCTTCCGCGTGCCTTACGGCGCGCGCCTGCTGGTGGATGAGGGGGCTTCGGTCACGCGTGCCCAGAAGCTGGCCGAGTGGGACCCGTACACCCTGCCGATCATCACCGAGCAGTCGGGAACGGTCGAGTATCTGGACCTGATCGATTCCATCACGCTCGTCGAGCGGATGGACGAAGTGACCGGCCTGACCTCGAAGGTGGTCGTCGACTACAAGCAGGCGGCCAAGGGGGTGGACCTGCGTCCGCGCCTGCAGCTGAAGGATGCGAACGGTCACGTCATCAAGCTGTCCAACGGCAACGATGCACGCTACTTCCTCTCGCCCGATTCGCTGCTGTCGGTCGAAAACGGCGCGCAGGTCAGCGCCGGTGACGTGCTGGCCCGTATCCCGCGCGAAGGCTCGAAGACCCGTGACATCACGGGTGGTCTGCCCCGCGTCGCCGAACTGTTCGAGGCGCGGCGTCCGAAGGACCATGCGATCATTTCCGAGACCGATGGCCGCGTCGAGTTTGGCAAGGATTACAAGGCCAAGCGCCGGATCATCGTGAAGAACGACGAGACGGGCGAAGAGACCGACTACCTGATCCCGAAGGGCAAGCATGTCTCGGTCCAGGAAGGCGATTTCGTCCGCGTGGGCGATCCGCTGGTCGACGGTCCGCGCGTGCCGCATGACATCCTGAAGGTGCTGGGTGTCGAGGCGCTGTCGGACTATCTGGTGAACGAGATCCAGGACGTCTATCGACTGCAGGGCGTGAAGATCAACGACAAGCACATCGAGGTGATCGTTCGCCAGATGCTGCAGAAGGTCGAGATCCTCGAACCCGGCGACACGACCTACCTGATCGGCGAGACGGTGGACCGGATCGAGTTCGAGACCGAGAACACGAAGCGCCTGAACATGGGCGAGCGCCCGGCTGCGGCCATGCCCGTGCTCCAGGGCATTACCAAGGCCTCGCTGCAGACCCAGTCCTTCATCTCGGCGGCTTCGTTCCAGGAGACGACTCGTGTCCTGACCGAGGCGGCGACGGCCGGCAAGCGCGACACGCTGAACGGCCTGAAGGAGAACGTGATCGTCGGGCGCCTGATCCCGGCGGGCACGGGCAGTGTGATGAACAAGCTGCGGGCGATCGCGGCGGGGCAGGACCGCCAGCGCCTGGCGCAGGGCCGTCCGGTGGTCACCAAGGCCGGCTGAGCGGCCTCTGGCCGGGCGCCTCTCAGGGGGCGTCTGGCGCGGGCGTGACGATGCGGGGTGATGAAGGGGCCGGGTGGCAACACCCGGCCCCTTTCATATGGGAGCGTGCTCCTGTATCTGATGGCTCACCGGATCGTGCCGAATCGGATGATTGGCACGATCGGGATGCGTGATGATGGTGCGACGGCGGGCCTGCCGTGACTGCATGCCGGCCATCGCCGGCCCGACGAGATAATTCGGCGGGAATCGGCCGCGAATCCCGAGGTAATACTTGACTCAGGGGCAGGGGCTTCGTAGGTTCCGCGCCCTCGGCTAGCCCCGTCTCGCATGACGTCGTTGGCCGTCGAATGCAGCATGCAGGCATGCGGCGCCGTGATCCGGAAGGGTCGCCAAGGCCGGATGTAAATATGATGCCCAGGCGAATGATCCTCATTCGGTGGGATTTTGTTGTGAACGACAGTCGGCAACCTAAGACGCGGTTGGCCGGCCGAAATTTGTAAGGATCGGGAAAGGCGTATGCCGACCATCAACCAGCTGATCGCCAAAGGCCGCGAGCCCGCAGCCAAGCGCAACAAGGTGCCTGCTCTGCAGGGTTGCCCGCAGAAGCGCGGTGTCTGCACCCGCGTCTACACGACTACACCGAAGAAGCCGAACTCGGCTCTGCGTAAGGTTGCGAAGGTGCGTCTGACGAACGGCTATGAGGTCGTCAGCTACATCCCCGGTGAAGGCCACAACCTGCAGGAGCATAGCGTGGTTCTGATCCGTGGTGGCCGCGTCAAGGATCTTCCGGGCGTGCGTTACCACATCCTGCGTGGCGTTCTGGATACCCAGGGTATCGCCAAGCGTCGTCAGCGTCGCTCGCTCTATGGCGCGAAGCGTCCGAAGTAAAAGGAATAACCAGGCATGAGTCGCCGTCATCGCGCCGTGAAGCGCGAGATTCTTCCCGATCCGAAATTTGGTGACGTCGTCATCACGCGCTTCATGAATGCGCTCATGTACGACGGCAAGAAGTCCACCGCCGAAGGCATCGTCTATGGTGCGCTTGAGGTGCTGCGTCGCCGTGGTGGCGCGGCTGCCGATCCGGTTGTGATGTTCCACAGCGCGCTGGACAACGTGAAGCCGGCCGTCGAGGTCCGTTCGCGTCGCGTCGGTGGTGCCACCTATCAGGTGCCCGTCGAAGTGCGCACGGAGCGTCGTCAGGCGCTTGCGATCCGCTGGCTGATCGACGCCTCGCGCAAGCGTGGCGAGAACACCATGCAGGAGCGTCTGTCCAACGAACTTCTGGATGCGGTCAACAATCGCGGGGCCGCCGTCAAGAAGCGTGAAGACACGCATCGCATGGCCGAGGCCAACAAGGCGTTCAGTCATTACCGCTGGTAAGAGGCGCTGCTCCGGTCTAAAGACCGGCACGCTTCCGGTTAGGAACATTTCAACCCGACTCCCGGCCCGAGGGTCGAGGTAACGGAGATAGACGATGGCAAAGGCTAAATTCGAGCGGACGAAGCCGCACTGCAATATCGGCACGATCGGTCACGTCGACCATGGCAAGACGTCGCTGACCGCCGCGATCACCAAGACGCTGGCGAAGACCGGCGGCGCCACCTTCAAGGCGTATGACCAGATCGATGCGGCGCCGGAAGAGCGCGCCCGTGGCATCACGATCTCGACCGCCCATGTCGAGTACGAGACCGCGAAGCGCCACTACGCGCACGTCGACTGCCCCGGCCACGCCGACTACGTGAAGAACATGATCACGGGTGCGGCGCAGATGGACGGCGCCATCCTGGTGGTTTCGGCTGCCGACGGCCCGATGCCGCAGACCCGCGAGCACATCCTGCTGGCGCGTCAGGTCGGCGTTCCGGCGCTGGTCGTGTTCCTGAACAAGGTTGACCAGGTCGACGATCCGGAACTGCTGGAGCTGGTCGAGATGGAAGTGCGCGAGCTTCTGTCGGCCTACCAGTTCCCGGGCGATGATATCCCCATCGTCAAGGGTTCGGCTCTGGTCACCCTGGAAGATGGCGACCCGGAGGTCGGCGAGAACCGCGTGCGCGACCTGATGGACGCCGTCGATGCCTACATCCCGCAGCCGGAGCGTCCGGTCGACCGTCCGTTCCTGATGCCGATCGAAGACGTGTTCTCGATCTCGGGTCGCGGCACCGTGGTGACCGGCCGTGTCGAGCGTGGCGTGGTGAATGTCGGTGACGAAATCGAAATCGTCGGCCTGCGTGCGACGCAGAAGACGACGGTGACGGGCGTCGAAATGTTCCGCAAGCTGCTGGATCGCGGCGAGGCCGGTGACAATATCGGTGCGCTGGTCCGTGGCACGAAGCGTGAAGACGTCGAGCGCGGCCAGGTTCTGGCCAAGCCGGGTTCGATCACCCCGCACACGAAGTTCAAGGCCGAGGCGTACATCCTCACGAAGGAAGAGGGTGGCCGTCACACGCCGTTCTTCACCAACTATCGCCCGCAGTTCTATTTCCGCACCACCGACGTGACGGGTGTCGTTCACCTGCCCGAGGGCACGGAAATGGTCATGCCGGGTGACAACGTCGCGATGGATGTCGAGCTGATCGCCCCGATCGCGATGGACGAAGGTCTGCGTTTCGCCATTCGCGAAGGCGGCCGCACCGTCGGCGCCGGCGTGGTGGCCTCGATCACGGCCTGATCGGGGTTCTTAACCAGAACTGGAGGCGCCCCGGCCGGAGCAATCCGGCCGGGGTCTCCTTTGGCGGCTCGGGTTCCCCCGAACCATTGAAGTTGGACTGAATAGACGATGGACAACCAGAACATCCGCATTCGCCTGAAGGCGTACGATCATCGGGTGCTCGACAACAGCACCAAAGAGATCGTCAATACGGCGAAGCGTACGGGTGCGCGGGTTCGGGGTCCTATCCCGCTGCCGACGCATATCGAACGGTTCACCGTGAACCGCTCTCCCCACGTGGACAAGAAAAGCCGCGAGCAGTTCGAGATTCGGACTCATCGCCGGCTGCTCGACATTGTCGAGCCGACCCCGCAGACCGTGGACGCTCTCATGAAGCTCGACCTCGCCGCTGGCGTGGATGTCGAGATTAAACTCTAAGGTCCAGACGATGCGCACCGGATTGATCGCAAAGAAGCTGGGCATGACCCGGCTGTTTAAGGAAGACGGCACCCATGTGCCTGTCACCGTCCTGCATATCGACAATGTGCAGGTGGTGGATGTCCGTACCCAGGAACGCGACGGCTATACCGCCGTGCAGCTCGGGCTCGGCAATGCCAAGGTGAAGAACGTCTCCAAGCCGAACCGCGGCCATTTTGCCCGCGTGAAGGTCGAACCCAAGAAGAAGCTGGTTGAGTTCCGCGTTGCGGACGATGCCGTGCTGGAAGCTGGCGCTACCCTCTCCGCCGCCCATTTCGTGGTGGGGCAGAAGGTCGACGTGACCGCCACCAGCAAGGGCAAGGGCTTTGCCGGCGCCATGAAGCGCTGGAACTTCGCGGGTCTCGAGGCCTCACACGGCGTGTCCATCAGCCATCGTTCGCATGGTTCGACGGGTAACCGCCAGGATCCGGGCAAGACCTTCAAGAACAAGAAGATGGCCGGCCACCTGGGCTCCGAGCGCGTGACCACCCTCAATCTCGAGGTGGCGGCGGTGGATGCCGAGAAGAACCTGCTCCTGGTCCGCGGCTCCGTGCCCGGCGCCAAGAACGAGCTGGTGCTGGTTCGTGATGCGATCAAGAAAGCCCGTCATGCCGAGGCGCCGTATCCGGCGGCCCTGGTTGAGGCTGCGGGCTGAGGATAGAGGGCAATGGATTACGAGATCAAAACCCTCGACAACGGGAGCGCCGGCACGGCCGTGCTTCCGGACGAGATTTTCGGGGTGACGCCGCGGGCCGATATCATGGCGCGTGTGGTGCACTGGCAGCTGGCCAAGCGCCGCGCCGGCACGCACAAGGTCAAGGGGATGGGCGAAGTCTCCGGCACGACCAAGAAGCCGTACCGCCAGAAGGGCACGGGTAGCGCCCGCCAGGGCTCGCTGCGTGCGCCGCAGTACCGCACCGGTGGCGCCGTGCATGGGCCGGTCGTGCGCGATCATGGCTACGACCTGCCCAAGAAGGTGCGTCGTCTGGGCCTGATTTCCGCGCTGTCGCAGAAGGCCGCCGAAGGCAAGCTGGTGGTGCTGGACGCCGCCACGTCGTCGGGCCGCACGGCTGAACTGGCCGCCAAGGTCCAGGCGCTGGGCTGGAAGTCCGCCCTGATCGTCGATGCGACGGTCGAGGAGAATTTCGGTCGCGCCACCCGCAACCTGCCGAAGATCGACGTGCTGCCCACGGTTGGCGCGAACGTCTACGACATCCTCAACCACGACGTGCTCGCGATCACCCGCGCCGGCGTCGAAGGCCTGAAGGAGCGCCTGGCATGACCAACGTGCTCGCAATCCGCAAGAAGGCGGAGCGCATGTCGCGTGAGACGATGTACGACATCGTTCGTGCGCCGCTGATCACCGAGAAGGCGACCGCGCTGTCCGAGAAGAACCAGGTGGTCTTCAAGGTCGCGATCGACGCCACGAAGCCGGAGATCAAGGTCGCGGTCGAGGGGCTGTTCGGCGTGAAGGTCCTGGGCGTGAACACGCTTGTCCAGAAGGGCAAGACGAAGCGCTTCAAGGGTCGCCCGGGCCAGCGTTCCGATGTGAA
This sequence comes from Gluconacetobacter aggeris, assembly GCF_014174395.1. Classification (GTDB taxonomy): domain Bacteria; phylum Pseudomonadota; class Alphaproteobacteria; order Acetobacterales; family Acetobacteraceae; genus Gluconacetobacter; species Gluconacetobacter aggeris. The sequence continues at coordinate 55,695 of NZ_JABEQD010000002.1, read as the reverse complement.
GAAGGCGTTTGTGCAGCTTGCCGAGGGTCAGTCCATCGACCTGACCGCGAAGCTGGTCTGACGCGGGGTAGCAAGACATGGCACTGAAGCACTTTAATCCGGTCACCCCCAGCCTGCGCAACACGGTCCTGATCGACCGCAAGGAGCTGTGGAAGGGCAAGCCTGTCAAGGCGCTGACCGAAGGCAAGAACAAGTCCGGCGGACGCAACAACCATGGGCGCATCACCTCGCGCTTCATCGGTGGCGGCCACAAGCAGTCCTATCGTTTCGTCGACTTCAAGCGGCGCAAGTTCGATGTGGTCGGCACGGTCGAGCGTCTGGAATACGACCCGAACCGCACCGCCTTCATCGCGCTGGTGAAGTACGAGGACGGCGAGCTGGCCTACATCCTGGCGCCGCAGCGCCTGAAGGTGGGCGATCAGGTGGTTGCCGGCGCGCGCGTCGACATCAAGCCGGGCAACGCGATGCCGCTGTCGGCCATTCCGGTCGGCACGATCGTGCATAATCTCGAGCTGAAGCCTGGCGCCGGCGGGAAGCTGGCCCGTTCGGCCGGGACCTATGCGCAGCTGGTCGGCAAGGATGCCGGCTATGCGCAGATCAAGCTGCAGTCGGGCGAGCTGCGCGTCGTGCGCGGCGAGTGCATGGCGACGGTCGGCGCGGTGTCCAACCCGGACAACATGAACCAGCATATGGGCAAGGCCGGTCGCGGCCGCTGGCTGGGTCGTCGTCCGCATAACCGCGGCGTCGTGATGAACCCGGTCGACCATCCGCATGGTGGTGGCGAAGGCCGCACGTCGGGCGGCCGTCATCCGGTCACGCCGTGGGGCAAGCCGACCAAGGGTTACAAGACCAGGGTTAACAAGCGTACGGACAGTCTGATTATCCGTCGCCGGAAGACCGGTAAGTAAGGGGCAAAGAAGATGGCACGTTCCGTCTGGAAGGGCCCGTTCGTGGACGGGTATCTGCTGAACAAAGCCGATGCGTCGCGCGCGTCGGGCCGTAACGAAGTGATCAAGATCTGGTCGCGTCGCTCGACAATCCTGCCGCAGTTCGTCGGTCTGACGTTCGGCGTCTATAACGGGCACAAGTTCCTGCCCGTGCAGGTGTCGGAAAACATGGTGGGGCATAAGTTCGGCGAGTTCTCGCCGACGCGGACCTTCACGGGTCACGCCTCGGACAAGAAGGCGAAGCGGGGCTGATATGAGCAAGCCGAAGCATCCGCGCACGCTCGCGGAAACCGAGGCGCAGGCCGTCACGCGGAACATCCGCGTGAGCCCGCGCAAGCTGAACCTGGTCGCAGCGCTGATTCGCAACAAGCCGGCGGCGCAGGCCGTGGCGACGCTGACGTTCTCGAAGCGTCGCATCGCGCAGGATGTCAAGAAGACCCTGCAGAGCGCGATCGCGAACGCCGAGAACAATCACCAGTTGGACGTCGACCAGCTGGTGGTCGTGCGGGCCGAGGTTGGCAAGTCGATCGTCATGCGCCGCTTCCATGCGCGTGGCCGTGGCCGTTCTTCGCGGATCGAGAAGTTCTTCAGCCATCTGAAGATCGTCGTGGCCGAGCGTTCGGCCGAGGCTGAGACAACCGAGCAGAAGGCGGCCTGATCCATGGGACATAAAGTCAATCCGATCGGGCTGCGGCTCGGCATCAACCGCACCTGGGACAGCCGCTGGTATGCCGGCGCGGACTATTCGCGCCTGCTGCATGACGACCTGAAGCTGCGTTCGCACCTGCGCCGCAAGCTGTCGGGCGCCGGCGTGTCGCGCGTGGTGATCGAGCGTCCGGCGAAGAAGCCCCGCGTGACGATCTATGCCGCCCGTCCGGGTGTCGTGATCGGCAAGAAGGGCCAGGATATCGACGTCCTGCGCAAGGATCTGACCCGTATGGCGAAGACCGACGTTGCGCTGAACATCGTCGAGATCCGCAAGCCTGAGATCGACGCGACGCTGGTGGCCGAAAACATTGCCCAGCAGCTGGAGCGCCGCGTGGCCTTCCGCCGCGCCATGAAGCGCGCCGTGCAGTCGGCGATGCGTCTGGGCGCCCAGGGTATCCGGATCAACTGCTCCGGCCGTCTGGGTGGCGCCGAGATCGCGCGTATCGAGTGGTATCGCGAGGGGCGGGTGCCGCTGCACACGCTGCGCGCGGACATCGATTATGGCGTGGCCACGGCGAAGACCACCTACGGCACCTGCGGTGTGAAGGTCTGGATCTTCAAGGGTGAGATCCTCGCCCAGGACCCGCTGGCGCAGGATCGTCGCGCCGCCGAGCAGGCCCCGCAGCGCTAAGACGCGGGACCTAAGGATCTAGAACGGCGCCAGGCGGCGCGTGAGGATTTAGAACAATGCTTTCTCCCAAGCGGACAAAGTACCGCAAAGCCCACAAGGGCCGCATTCATGGGCTGGCGAAGGGCGGAACGACACTGAATTTCGGTGCGTTCGGCCTGAAGGCCCTGGAGCCGGAGCGGGTCACCGCCCGGCAGATCGAGGCCTCCCGCCGGGCCATCACCCGTGCGATGAAGCGTGCCGGTCGCGTCTGGATTCGGATCTTCCCCGATCTTCCGGTCTCGACAAAGCCCGCCGAAGTGCGTATGGGCTCCGGCAAGGGGTCGCCGGAATATTGGGTGGCCCGTGTGAAACCGGGTCGTATCCTGTTCGAGATCGAAGGCGTTTCGCCGGAACTGGCGCGTGAAGCGCTGGCGCTGGGCGCTGCGAAGCTGCCGATCAAGACCAAGTTCGTGACCCGCATCGGAGAGGCGTGAGATATGGCAAAGGCAACGAAGCCGGCCGATCTGCGTGCCAAGACCGCGGAAGAACTGGAGGCGCTTCTCATTGACCTGAAGCGCGAGCAGTTCAACCTGCGGTTCCAGCGCGCGACCGGCCAGAATGAGGGACAGGCGCGTGTTCGCACGGTGCGTCGTGAGATCGCCCGTCTGAAGACGATTGCGTCCGAGGCGTTGAAGAAGAGTGCAGCCGGCGCGAACGCGTCGGCTGCGAAGTCCTGAAGGGAGACGGGCGATGCCGAGGCGCGTCCTGAGCGGACGGGTGACCAGCGACAAGATGGACAAGACGGTGACCGTCCTTGTCGATCGTCGCGTCATCCACCCGCTGTATAAGAAGTTCATCCGCCGCTCGAAGAAGTATGCGGCGCATGATGAGCTGAACGAGTGCAAGGTTGGTGACACGGTGCGCATTGAGGAATGCAAGCCGATCTCCAAGCGCAAGACCTGGACCGTGATCGTCCGTAACGGTGCCCCGCTGGGCGCCGCCGGCGTCGAGTCCGGCGCGCAGGCGTAAGAAGGGCATAGGTTATGATCCATCCCGAGACCAACCTGGACGTCGCCGATAATTCGGGCGCGCGTCAGGTGCAGTGCATCAAGGTGCTGGGCGGTTCCAAGCGGAAGACTGCCTCGGTCGGCGACGTGATCGTCGTGTCCGTCAAGGAAGCGATCCCGCGCGGCAAGGTCAAGAAGGGCGACGTTCACCAGGCGGTGATCGTGCGCACCTCGTACCCCGTGCGTCGTCCCGATGGCAGTGCCATCCGCTTCGACCGGAACGCGGCCGTCCTGATCAACAAGCAGCAGGAGCCGATCGGCACCCGCATCTTCGGGCCGGTCGTGCGTGAGCTGCGTGCGCGCAAGTTCATGAAGATCATCTCGCTGGCGCCGGAGGTGCTGTAATGGCCGCGCGTATCAGGAAGGGCGACCAGGTCGTCGTCACCACCGGCTCGTCCAAGGGCGTCCGGGGCGAGGTGCTGTCGGTTCTGCCCGGTGACAACAAGGCCGTGGTGCGCGGTGCCGCGGTGGCCAAGCGCCACACGCGCCCGAACCGCATGGGTGAGCAGGGGGGCATCATCGAGAAGGAGATGCCGATCCACCTGTCGAACCTGAAGCTGGTCGATCCCAAGAGCGGCAAGCCGACGCGTGTCGGTTTCCGTGTGCTGGAAGACGGCCGCAAGGTCCGCGTCGCCAAGGCGACCGGCGAAGTCATCGAAGGCTGAGGAGGCGTGGATGTCTGAAGTACAAGCCACCCGCTCGGTGCCGCGTCTGCAGAAGCGTTATCAGGACGAGCTGCGCGCGAAGCTGCGCGAAGAGTTCGGCTACAAGAACGTGATGCAGGTTCCGCATCTCGAGAAGATCGTCATCAACATGGGTGTCGGTGAGGCCGCGGGCGACCAGAAGAAGCTGGACGCCGCCGTTGCCGAGCTGACGCTGATCGCTGGACAGAAGCCGGTCAAGACGGTCGCCAAGAAGGCGATCGCCGGCTTCAAGATCCGTGCGAGCCTGCCGATCGGCTGCAAGGTGACCCTGCGCCGCGCCCAGATGTACGAATTCCTCGACCGTCTGGTGACCATCACGCTGCCGCGCGTCCGCGATTTCCGCGGCCTGCCCGGCAACAAGGGGTTCGACGGCCACGGCAATTTCGCCATGGGGCTGAAGGAACAGATCGTCTTCCCGGAAATCGAGTACGACAAGGTCGACGATATCCGTGGCATGGACATCATCTTCGTCACCAGTGCGAAGACCGATGCGGAAGCGAAGGCTCTTCTGAAGGCGTTTGATCTGCCCTTCGCTGCTTAATCGCGGCGATTGGGGCTTCCGCCCAGAGGTCAGAAGACCTATTAGACACGTTGTTTGGAAAACCGTCGGGATGGCCCGACAGGTTCCGGAGGGTAGAACAAGGCATGGCCAAGATCTCCGCCGTTAACCGGAATGCCAAGCGTCAGCGCATGGCAACCCGGGACAAGGCTAAGCGGATTGCGCTCAAGAACATCGTCATGGACCGGACGCTTCCGGTCGAGGACAGGTTCGAGGCAACTCTGAAACTCGCAGAGCTTCCCCGCAATGGTTCGCGCGTTCGCGTGCGTCTGCGGTGCAAGCTGACCGGGCGTTCGCGCGCCAATTACAGGAAGTTCGAACTCTGCCGTATCGCACTGCGCGATCTGGCTTCCAGTGGCCAGATCCCTGGCATGGTCAAGTCGAGCTGGTAAGGGCAGGGAACGATGTCACTTTCTGATCCGTTGGGTGATATGCTCACCCGGATCCGCAACGCGCAGCGCGCGCGTCATGCGGCCTGTGTCGCGCCGGCTTCCAAGCTGCGCGCCAATGTTCTCGAGGCCCTGCGCCGCGAGGGCTATATCCGTGGTTACGCCCAGGAAGAGGTGCGCAAGGGCATTGCCCAGCTGCGCATCGAGCTGAAATACCTGGATGGCGAGCCGGTCATCAAGGAGATCCACCGCGTGTCCAAGCCGGGCCGCCGGGTCTACTCGAAGATCAAGGAACTGCCGCGGGTCTATGCCGGCCTCGGCGTGTCGATCCTGTCGACGCCGCGTGGCGTCCTGTCCGATGCGGAAGCCCGCGCTGCCAATGTTGGCGGCGAGGTCCTCTGCCGCGTGTTCTGAGGAGGGATACATGTCGCGTGTAGGCAAATATCCCGTCGAGATTCCGTCGGGCGTCCAGGTTTCGATCGTCGATGGCGTGTTCGTGGCCAAGGGCAAGCTGGGCGAGCTGAAGCTGCCGCTGTCTTCGCATGTCGAAACCGAGATCGCCGACAACAAGGTCGCGGTCCGTCCGGTCGGCAGCGCCGCGCAGGCCCGTATGATGTGGGGCACGACGCGCGCGCTGGTGGCCAGCATGGTCAAGGGCGTGTCCGAGGGCTTCTCCAAGACTCTGGAAGTGACCGGCACCGGCTATCGCGCCGCCGTGCAGGGCAGCAACCTGGTCATGAACCTCGGTTATTCGCATGACATCGTCTATGCGATTCCGCCGGGCATCAAGATCTCGACGCCGCGTCCGACCGCCATCGTGGTCGAGGGCGTGGACAAGCAGCGGGTCGGTCAGGTTGCGCTGGATATCCGCAGCTTCCGCAAGCCCGAGCCTTACAAGGGCAAGGGTGTCCGCTACGACACCGAGACCATCCGTCGCAAGGAAGGCAAGAAGAAGTAATGAGCACGCAGCAGGATCTGCGGGAGCGTCGGCGTCAGCGTCTGCGCTTCCAGCTTCGCCGCAAGGGCGGCGGGCGTCCGCGCCTGTCGGTGTTCCGGTCAGGCAAGAACATCTACGCCCAGGTCATCGACGATGCCGCCGGGCGTACCCTTGCCGCCGCTTCGAGCCTGGACAAGGCGCTGCGCGAGCAGCTGAAGACCGGTGCCGATTCCGACGCGGCGACGGCGGTTGGCAAGCTGGTTGCCGAGCGCGCGGTGGCGGCCGGTGTGACGCAGGTCGTTTTCGACCGCGGTTCGTATCTGTATCATGGGCGTATCAAGGCCCTGGCGGAGGCTGCCCGCGAGGGTGGTCTCGCCTTCTGAGGAAAGGGGCACGCAATGGCACGTGAACCGAGAGAAGGCGGCCGGGGTGGCCGCGAGCGTGAGCGCGAGGGCGACGATCTCGTCGACAAGCTGGTCACGATCAACCGCGTTGCGAAGGTCGTAAAAGGCGGCCGTCGCTTCGCCTTTGCCGCGCTGGTCGTGGTGGGTGACCAGAAGGGTCGTGTCGGCTTCGGTGCCGGCAAGGCCCGCGAGGTGCCGGAGGCGATCCGCAAGGCGACCGATCGGGCCAAGCGCGCGATGATCCGCGTTCCGATGAAGGAGGGCCGTACCCTCCATCATGACGTGACCGGTCATTTCGGCGCTGGCAAGGTGGTGCTTCGTTCGGCTGACGCCGGCACGGGTATCATCGCCGGTGGTCCGATGCGCGCCGTGTTCGAGAGCCTGGGCATCAACGACGTGGTGGCCAAGTCGCTCGGAACCCGCAACCCGCACAACATGGTCAAGGCGACCTTCGCCGCGCTGGAGCGTTGCGCCAGCCCGCGTTCGGTTGCCAACCGTCGCGGCAAGAAGGTGTCCGACATCCTGGGTCGCCGCGAGGTGGCTGGTGCCGCGGAGGTGAGCGCTGATGTCTGAAGGCAAGACCGTCCGCGTCACGCAGGTGGCATCGGGCAACGGCCGCAAGCCGGGCCAGCAGGCGACGCTGGTCGGGCTGGGCCTGAACAAGATCGGCCGCACGCGGGAACTGGAGGATACACCTTCGGTTCGCGGCATGATCACCAAGGTGGCCCACCTCGTGAAGGTGGAGGATTGAGATGAACCTCAACGAACTGCGCGATAACGCGGGCTCGCGTTACCGCAAGAAGCGTCTGGGTCGCGGCATCGGGTCCGGCAAGGGCAAGACGTCGGGTAAGGGCGTGAAGGGCCAGAAGGCGCGTGAGGGTGTGTCCCTCAACGGCTTCGAGGGTGGTCAGCTGCCGCTGTATCGCCGTCTGCCGAAGCGCGGCTTCAAGAACATCTTCCGCAAGGTCTTCGCCCCGGTGAATCTGGGCGCGCTGGACCAGGCGATCGAGGCCGGCAAGATCGATGCCGGTGCGACTGTGACCGAGGATGTTCTGCGCGCGGCCGGCCTGGTCGGCTCCGGCAAGTTCGCCGGCGTCCGCCTGCTGGCGAAGGGCGAGCTTGCCCGCGCCGTGACCATCGAAGTCTCCGGCGCCTCCGCCACCGCGATCGCGGCGGTCGAGAAGGCCGGCGGGACCGTCCGGGTCGCCGGTGCGCAGGACGAGGCCGCGGCTTCGGCTTGATGACGGTTCCGGGATGGCGTGCCTGCCATGCCATCCCGGGCCGGCGCCATCCGACAGGATGTGTTCTGCCGGCGTTGTCTCTTGCGCTGACGCAAGGTGACGCCTTACAGTCTTTGCAGATGTGTCATGACAGCGTCCCGTTTCGTGCGGTGACGCTGTTGTTGTTGAAAGGGACGGGCGCATGGCCTCCGCGGCCGAGCAGCTGGCTGCCAATCTGAATTTCAGCTCCTTCGCCAACGCGACGGAACTGAAGAAACGAATCTGGTTCACCCTGGGGGCGCTGATCGTCTACCGCCTGGGGACCTACATTCCAGTTCCCGGCGTCGACGCGACGGTCATGGGCCAGCTTCTGGCGCAGCACCAGGGCGGTATCCTGGGAATGTTCGACATGTTCACCGGCGGCGCGCTCGGTCGCATGACCGTCTTCGCCCTGAACATCATGCCGTATATCAGTGCATCGATCATCGTGCAGTTGATGTCCTCGGCGATTCCCTCGCTTGAAAACCTGAAGAAGGAAGGCGAGCAGGGGCGGCGCAAGCTCAATGAATATACACGCTACCTGACGGTGCTGATCGCGCTGTTCCAGGCCTATGGCATCGCCGTGGGGCTGGAGAACATGCACAGCGCCGCCGGTTCGGCGGTAATCGCGCCCGGCCTGTTCTTCATCGTCTCCTGCGTGGTGACGCTGCTGGGCGGCACGATGTTCCTGATGTGGCTGGGCGAGCAGATTACCTCGCGCGGGGTGGGCAACGGCATTTCGCTGATCATCTTCGCCGGTATCGTCGCCAACCTGCCGCATGCATTGGCGAGCCTGTTCCAGCTTGGCTATACGGGCGCGCTGTCGCCGTTCTTCGTGCTGGTGTTCCTGGTGCTGGCGGCGGTGACCATCGCCTTCATCGTCTTCATGGAGCAGGCGCAGCGCCGTGTGGTGATCCAGTATCCCAAGCGGCAGGTCGGCCAGCGCATCTATGGCGGCGACTCGACCCATATGCCGCTGAAGGTGAATACCGCCGGTGTGATTCCGCCGATCTTCGCATCCTCGGTGCTGCTGATTCCCGTGACGATCGCGGGGTTCATGAACAGCGCGTCGATGCCTGGATGGCTTTCGTTCCTGGGGCAGGAACTGGGGCAGGGGCAGCCGCTCTACATGCTGTTCTATGCCGCCATGATCGTTTTCTTTTCGTATTTCTATGCGGCTGTGACGTTCAACCCGCAGGAGACGGCCGACAATCTGCGCAAGCAGGGTGGCTTCATCCCGGGCATCCGGCCGGGTGCGAATACGGCGGCTTATTTCGACCGGATCCTGACACGACTGACGACCATCGGCGCTGCCTATCTGGTGGCGGTGTGTCTGCTGCCGCAGGTCCTGATCAGTCACTATAACGTGCCGTTCTATTTCGGCGGGACCAGCTTGATCATTATCGTGTCGGTGACCATCGACACCGTGACGCAGATCCAGTCCCACCTGGTGGCTCACCAGTACCAGGGGCTGATGCGGCGGGCGCGTGGGAAAGGCAGAGGACGGTGAACGTCATATTTCTTGGCCCCCCGGGGGCCGGCAAGGGAACCCAGTCCAAGCGGCTGGAGGCACGCTACGGGATCGCCCAGATCTCGACCGGAGACATGCTGCGGGCCGAGGTCGCGGCTGGGACTCCGATCGGGAAGGAAGCGAAGGCGCTGATGGACTCGGGACAGCTTGTTCCCGATGATGTGATCATCGCGATGCTCGAATCGCGGATCGCGCAGCCCGATTGCGCCAAGGGATTCATCCTGGATGGATTCCCCCGTACGGCGGGGCAGGCGGCGGCGCTGGATTCGATGCTCAAGCGGCGCGGGGCGCGAATCGACGTCGTGCTTTTTCTCGAAGTCGACGAAAACGCGCTGGCGGATCGGATCGCGGGCCGCTTTACCTGCGGGACCTGCGGGGCCGGCTATAACGACCTGTTCAAGAAGCCGAAGGTCGAAGGTACCTGCGACGTCTGCGGTGGGCATGATTTCGTCCGCCGCGAAGATGACCGGCGGGAGACCGTGGCGGCGCGGCTGGCGGCCTATCGGGAGCAGACAGCGCCTATCCTGCCGTATTACGAGGCCGAAGGCCGCCTGTACCCGGTGGACGGCATGGCCGACATCGACACGGTGACGGAACAGGTCTTCAAAATCATGGATGGCATCACGAAGAAGTGATCGTTATTCATTGACTCTCAAGGGCGCGCAGGTATATTGCGCGCCCTCAAGGTATCGGCTCCCGTGTCCTGCTGGCACGAAGAGCAGAGATCACGAATCCGATTGATGATGGGGTTGACCGGCGGTGCCGGCACGTTCACGACGCTCCGGCTAGCCGGTGGTGTGGAAAAGCCCCGGCGACGATCTTAAGGGCCCGAGTGACGCGGGCGGACGAGGAGTAAGTGGCGTGGCGCGTATTGCCGGCGTGAACATCCCAACCAACAAGCGGGTGACGATTGGCCTGCGTTATATTTATGGCATCGGCCCGACCAAGGCCGAGCAGATCTGCCAGCAGCTCGAGATTCCGGCCGAGCGCCGGGTGAACGAGCTGTCGGACGACGAGATCCTGAAGATCCGTGAGCTGATCGACAGCGAATATCGGGTCGAAGGCGATCTGCGTCGCGAAGTGGCGATGAACATCAAGCGTCTGATGGACCTGGGTTGCTACCGTGGCCTGCGTCACCGTCGCGGTCTGCCGGTTCGTGGCCAGCGGACGCACACCAACGCCCGTACCCGCAAGGGTAAGGCGGTGGCGATCGCCGGTAAGAAGAAGGCTACCCGCTAAGCGGCTCCAGCCGCATTCGCGGCCAGTGTGGGGTGCCCCCGGTTACGATTTTCCAGGGGCATCCGGCGCGGCTCGCGTTGATGAACAGACAGGACCAGGAAGACTATGGCGAAGGCTGCTGCTCCGCGTATTCGGAAGAAAGAGCGGAAGAACATTATCTCGGGGGTGGCGCATGTGCTCTCCACCTTCAACAACACGATGATCACGATCTCCGATGCCCAGGGCAACGCGATCGCGTGGTCTTCCGCCGGTGCCCAGGGCTTCAAGGGCTCGCGCAAATCCACCCCGTACGCGGCGCAGGTCGCGGCCGAGGACGCAGGCCGCAAGGCGCGCGAGCACGGCATGGAGACGCTGGAGATCGAAGTGTCGGGTCCGGGTTCGGGGCGCGAGAGCGCGCTGCGCGCGCTGCAGGCGGTCGGTTTCGCGATCACCTCGATCCGCGACATGACGCCGGTTCCGCATAACGGCTGCCGTCCGCGCAAGCGTCGTCGCGTCTGATCGTCAGGCTCGGATTCGTTTCCCGCCGGCCCTTGCGTCGGCGGGGTTGAGTGTCATCCGGCACCCGTTCGTACGGGTGCTATCTGCCTTGGTGCAGATCAGTTTTGAAAGGCCATCACCTTGGTCCTCCAGAAAAACTGGCAATCTCTGATCAAGCCGGAGAAGCTGGAAGTCGAGCCGGGCGGGCAGCCGTTGCGCACAGCGACTGTGGTGGCGGAACCCCTCGAGCGTGGCTTCGGCATGACGCTCGGCAATGCCATCCGGCGCGTGCTGCTGTCCTCCTTGCAGGGGGCGGCGGTGACGGCGATCCAGATCGACGGCGTGCTGCATGAGTTCTCGTCGGTAGCCGGCGTCCGTGAGGACGTGACGGACATCGTGCTGAACATCAAGCAGCTCGCGCTGCGGATGCATGGCGAGGGCCCGAAGCGCATGGTGCTGACGGCCACCGGACCGGGCGAAGTGCGGGCGGGCCAGATCCAGACCGGCCACGATATCGAGGTGATGAACCCCGATCTCGTGATCTGCACCCTCGACGAGGGCGTGAAGTTCGGGATGGAATTCACCGTCAATCTCGGCAAGGGCTATGTTCCCGCGGCGGCGAACCGCCCCGAGGACGCGCCGATCGGCCTGATTCCGGTGGATGCCATCTACTCGCCCGTGCAGCGCGTGTCCTACAAGGTCGAGCCGACCCGCGTGGGCCAGGTGACCGACTATGACCGGCTTCTGTTGACGGTCGAGACGAATGGCGCGGTGACGCCCGAGGATGCGGTGGCCCTGGCCGCTCGAATCCTGCAGGATCAGCTGCAGTTGTTCATCAATTTCGACGAGCCGCGCCCGGTCCGGACCGAAGAGCCGCAGGACGATCTGCCGTTCAATCGGAACCTGCTGCGCAAGGTCGACGAACTGGAACTGTCGGTCCGCAGTGCCAACTGCCTGAAGAACGACAATATCGTCTATATTGGCGATCTGGTGCAGAAGACCGAGCAGGAGATGCTGCGGACGCCGAATTTCGGCCGCAAGTCCCTGAACGAAATCAAGGAAGTCCTGACCTCGATGGGGCTGTCCCTTGGTATGAACGTCCCGGCCTGGCCGCCGGAAAATATCGAAGACCTGGCCAAGAGGCTCGACGAGCCCTTCTGACCGGAAAGACAGGAAGACTTTATCATGCGTCACGGTGTTGCCGGCCGGAAGCTCGGCGTTACCTCCACCCATCGCGCCGCCATGTTCCGCAACATGGCTGTCGCGCTGATCAAGCACGAGCAGATCACCACGACTCTGCCCAAGGCGAAGGAACTTCGCCCGGTGGTCGAGAAGCTGATCACGCTCGGCAAGCGCGGCGATCTGCACGCCCGCCGTCAGGCTTATGCGCAGCTCCGTGACGACGTGATCGTCTCCAAGCTGTTCGCGGCCGTGGCGGATCGCTACAAGGCCCGCAATGGTGGCTATACTCGCGTTCTCCGCGCGGGTATCCGTCATGGCGACGCTGCCGACATGGCGGTGATCGAACTGGTGGACCGCGATGTGTCCGCCAAGGGCCAGGATAGCGGCCCGCGTCCGGAAGTCGTTTCGGACGAAGGGCTGGCGGCGTAAGTTCAGCGCCCCGGCTTGATGAAAAGACCCGGCCTCCCGGCCGGGTTTTTTTATGTCTGAACGGATCGGACAGGCGGACAGTTTCCTGTCGGACATGAGCGCATGCCTTACGGAGCCTCAAACCGGGCGGCTGGACAGCGAAAATAAATTGTCTCCACAGGGATAATGAGCCTGCGGCGGCGTTTGCCTTCAGATTGCAGGGAAGCACGCATCATGATGGCAGCTATACGCGAGACGCTGGCGGAGAAAGGGGGATGGCTCCGGCTGGCGGCGGTATGCGCGGCGCCCACGCTGCTTGTGCTGGCGTTCGCTCTGGCGGCCGGATGGCTGGTACCCGGCCGTCTGACCGCCGGGACGTTCATGCGAACATTCGGGCTGGTCGATGGGCCGCATCCGGGCTTTCGGCGCAACCATGCCAAGGGCGTCTGCGTGACGGGCTGGTTCGAGGGCAGCGGGGAGGCGGTATCGTTTTCCCGTGCTGCGCTGTTCACCAGGAGTCGTTCGCCGGTCGTCGGCCGGTTCGCGCTGGCCGGCGGGATGCCCTTTCAGGATGACGAACCGGAGAAGGTCCGTAGCCTCGCGTTGTGGATCATGCCGGTGCATGGTGGCGAATGGCGCATGGGGATCAACGATATTCCCGTCTTTCCCGTCCGCAATGCGGCCGATTTCAATGATTTCCTGCTGGCATCGCGTCCCGAACCGCAGACGCATCGGCCCGATCCGTCCCGCATGGCAGCCTTTCTGGCACGGCATCCCGAAACGCAGCAGGCGCTGGCGTTGCTGAAGGCGCGCATCCTGACCTCGGGCTTCGCGGACGATACCTATAACAGCCTCGACAGTTTCGCCTTCATCAATGGGGAGGGCACGATCACCCCCGTGCGGTGGGCTATGGTTCCCGAGCAGGCGGCGCGTCCGCCCGCCGGCCCCGGGGCGGGGCGCGATTACCTGTTTCATGATCTGATCGAAGCATTGGCACATGGGCCACTGCGCTGGCACTTGGTCGTGACCGTCGGAGGGGCCGGGGATGTCACGGCCGATCCGACCGTGGCCTGGCCGGCCGGCCGTCGGCAGGTCGATGCCGGAATCCTGACACTGGTTCGGGCGGAGAGCGAGGATGGCGGCCCCTGCAAGGGCATTACGTACGATCCGCTGATCTTACCCGAGGGAATCGCACCTTCCGACGATCCCATCCCCGCCGCGCGATCGGCGGTCTATGCCCGCTCCTTTGTCCTGCGGTCGGGAGAGCCGAAAACAGCGAGCGCAATCAGCCGGGCCGATATCCGGCCGGGAGAACCATGATGCATCCGGTCGAGCATTTCTCCCTTTTCGCCCGTGTCCTGCACTGGCTGATGGCCGTGATGATTCTGGCGATGCTGTTCATCGGCATCATCATGGTGACGACCGTGGAGCCGGCCTATCACCGGCTGGTCGATCTGCATCGCCCGCTGGGGATCAGCATCCTGCTGCTGGCTGTGGTCCGGCTGGTCAATCGCTGGCTGATCCGGGTGCCGCCATTGCCGAACACGCTGCCACCGATCCTGCGCCTGGCGGCGCGGCTGTCGCATATCGTGCTCTATGCCCTGATGATCGGGCTGCCGCTGGTGGGATGGGGCATGTTGTCGGCTGGGGCCTATCCGGTGGTGATGTGGCCGGGCTTTGTCCTGCCGCCCATCCTGCCGCACGATCCGGCCCTGTTTGCGGCATTGCGCCGGCTGCATACATGGCTGGCGCTCATCCTGTTCGGTGTCGTCCTGGTCCATCTCGCAGCGGCGCTGATGCACGGCTTGCTGCTGCGCGACGATGTTCTGCCCAGCATGACAGGTGGCAGGGGAAACAGGACGGCGGACGACTCCGCCTCTTAGCCCGGCTTGATGGGCGTATAATGTGCGCCGGGCGCGATCGTGGTGACGTAGGGGCCTGTCCAGTCGCGCGTGAAGATCCGGTTCAGGGTTGCAGCCGGGTTGTGGCCGTGGACGAAGATCGAAGCATCGACGGTGGTGTTGAAATAGCTCCATTCCCAGTTGCCGGTGCCGATATAGACGGTATCGTCGTCGGCAACGGCGTATTTGCAGTGCTCGACCCGGGCGAACGGGATGAAGCCTGTGCTGGCCTGTGGAATGGTGCTGAATTTCACTTCGATGTTCGGCATTGTGGCCAGGCTCTTCAAATAGGATTGCATCGGCTCGTTCAATGCCCAGTTCGACACGATGATCTGCACCGACACCCCACGGGCGGCCGCATCGCGCAAGGCCGTGTCCAGTTCGGGCCAGTATCCTTTCGGCCCGTAATGTTTCAGGGCGCTCAGCGTCAGCACCTGAAGGCGGAAGACGTGCCGGGCTGCGTGGATCATCGTGATCAATGACGGTTCTTCCGCCGTCAGTGTAACCGGCATCATCATCGGCGGACTGAAGGCGGGGAAGGCGATCACGCTTTCGCCGCCCGGATCGCGCAGCGTAACGGGGGCGAACTGGGTCGCGACCGGCCGGTCGGCTGGCGGCTGCATGCGCGTCTCGGGCAGGGTGCGGCCGCTCCCCAGCGCCCACAGGGTGCCGAATGCCGTCTCGAAGCTTCCGGCAATGGCGGTATCGTCGATCGCGGCCCCGATCTCATGGATTTCCTCCAGCGCCCGCCAATCCCAGTTCTGGCTGCCGACGAAGACCTGCCGTCCGTCGATGACCATGAACTTGGCATGCAGCACACCGCCCGTCAGACGATGGGTGGGCAGGGTCTCGATCTGGATGTTGGGGATGGGCTTCAGCCGCTCCAGCACCGGTGCGGTTTCCTTCAGGAAACTGTCATCCACGATCAGACGGATGTGAATGCCGGCATTGGCGCGCGCGATTAGCGCCTGAAGGACCGCCGACATCGCGCGGCCGGGACGATCGGCGATATAGAACTGCCCCACATCGATCGTTCGGCTGGCATGGCGGATCATGTCCAGCCATACCGGCTGGGTACGCGGGATACCCGGTTCGCCATAGATGGTTTCTTCCGGCACGCTCTCGACGATCTGGAAGGTTGGGGCTGCACTTTCAGCCTGCGCGGGGCGGAAGGGTAGAGAGAAGGATCCGAGAAGAGCGAGAAGAAGGCTGGTCTTGTACCGAAACCTGAGGGTCGGAAATCTGTCGGCCATATCCTGCTCCACATTATGTCCCGGGCAGCGGTGCCGCGCTACTTCTTCAGAGGCCGGCATTCTGACCATGCGATCGCGCGCACGACAAGACGGGCCGTGGACTGGGTGTGTGAAAGCGTGCTGGAATGTCTGGCCATTGCGGCCGCCCGCTGGTAAAAACCTCTGATCCTCGCCCGTTCAGTACCGAACTTGATGACGATCCGGACTTCGCACCTCCGGGACAGGGCTTCATCGCGACAGGGTGGTCACCGCCCTGACATTCGGTACCGGGGGAGCCGTCATGACGGTCGATCTGCTGATCAGGGATGCTTATCTTTATATTGACCGCGACTGGGAAGTCGCGAATGGCTGGCTGTCCGTCAAGGACGGCCGCGTCCATGCCGTCGGCGATGGGGCCGAGGATGTGCCGGCGGCAAAGTCTGTGATCTCGGCTCACGGGCGGCTGGTCACGCCCGGACTGGTCAATGCGCATCACCATATGTACCAGAACCTCACCCGGGCCTATGCGCCGGTGACGAACGGCACGCTGTTCGAATGGCTCAAGGGCCTGTATCCGCTTTGGGCCGATCTGGACGCGGAATCGGTCTATCTGTCGACCTCCGTCGCTATGGTCGAACTGCTGATGGGTGGCTGTACGACCTCGATGGACCATATGTATGTCCATCCCCGGCCATTCCTGATCGACGCGCAGTTTCGCGCGGCGCGGGATATCGGGTTCCGTTTCCATGCCACACGCGGGTCGATGACGCGTTCGGTCGAGGATGGCGGCCTGCCGCCCGCGTCGGTGGTGCAGGACGAGGACACGATCCTGGCCGACAGCGAACGGCTGGTGGCGGCCTTCCATGACCCCACACCGGGCGCGATGGGGCGGGTGGCGCTGGCGCCCTGTTCGCTGTTCAGCGTGTCGGAACGGATCATGGTGGAATCCGCGCGCCTGGCGGACAAGCACGATCTGCGCCTGCATACCCATCTGGCGGAAGATCCCGACGAGGACAGTTATTGCGCCGAAATCTATGGCTGCACGCCGACGGAATATTTCGAGCGTGTCGGCTGGGCCAGTCCGCGTTCATGGGTCGCGCATTATATCTACCCGACGGATGACGAGGTCGACCGGCTGGCCCATGCCGGGGTCTGCACGGCGCAATGTCCATGCTCCAACATGATGATCGGCGGCGGCACGGCCGATGCGATGGACATGCGGCGGCGTGGCATGCGCGTCGGGCTGGGCTGCGACGGTTCGGCGTCGACCGACCATGCGTCGATGTGGCTGGAAACCCGCATGGCAATGCTGCTGGGACGATTCCGGCATGGTCCGCATGCCATGTCGGCGCGTGACGCGCTGGACATGGCGACGCGCGGCGGCGCCGCCTGTCTGGGCTGGGAGGATGAGATCGGGCATTTGCGGCCCGGCGCCTGCGCCGACCTGGTCGTCTGGTCGATGTCCGAGGTTGCGGCCGCCGGCGCGCTGAGCGATCCGGTCGAGGCGTGGCTGCGCTGCGCGCCCGCCGTGGCGGGCACCACCATCGTCAATGGCAAGGTGCTGGTATCGGACGGGGTGCCGCTATTGGCCAATCTTGGCGACATCCTGCGCGATCATGCGCGGGAGGCACGGCGCATCCAGCGGTTGGACGGATGAAGAGAAGCAAAAAGACTTTATTCGTTCCGGGCCATCGTATGTCCCCGGCATAAGCCTCCTGAATGGATCAGAGGTTTTGGGGTGCTTTTTTCAAAAAAGAACGAGACCCTTGTTCGTTTCGGTTCCGATGATACCGTGCCGTCAAACAGCGAGGTAACAAATGAACGGAAGAAGAATCGGTCCGAAGGTAATGGCGGTCGGGGTGTTGGCGGCTTGCCTGTGGTCCGGTGGACAGGCGCGGGCCGATACGGTGCCGGTGATGGTGATCCATGGCGGCGCCGGGGTGATCAAGGCCGACATGTCTGCCGAACGCCAGCAGATCGTGAAGGCGGCGCTGGCGCGCGCGTTGCAGGCTGGATACGCGGCTTTGAAGGCCGGACAGCCGGCAAAGGACGCCGTGGTTGCGGCTATCCGGGTACTGGAGGATGATCCGAACTTCAATGCCGGCAAGGGCGCCGTCTTTACCCATGATGGGCATAACGAAATGGATGCCGCGATCATGGACGGCGCGACGCTCCAGGCGGGAGCGGTTGCCGGCGTGCAGCATGTACGCAATCCGATCACGCTGGCCCGCGCGGTCATGGAACAGTCCAAGCATGTGCTGCTGATCGGCGCAGGGGCGGAGGCTTTCGCCCAGACCCAGAAGATTCCGCTGGTGGATTCGTCCTATTTCTGGACCCAGCATCGATGGGACCAACTGCAGAAGGCACTCAAGGAGGACGCTGCGCACAGCCAGCATGCCGACGAGACGACCGACCGGCATTTCGGCACTGTCGGCGCGGTCGCGCTGGATCGCGAGGGCCATCTGGCCGCCGGAACATCGACTGGTGGCATGACCGACAAATTATGGGGCCGGGTGGGCGATTCGCCGCTGATCGGGGCCGGGACCTACGCCAATGCCGGCTGTGCCATGTCCGGGACGGGATGGGGCGAGTTCTATATCCGCACCGTCGCCGCGCATGAGATCTGCATGCGCGTGACCGCGATGCATGAAGCGTTGGATCATGCGGCGCAGGATGTCATCAACCACGAAATTCCGGCGCTGGGTGGCGATGGTGGTGCGATCCTGGTCGATGCCCAGGGCGATATCGCGATGCCCTTCAACACCAGCGGCATGTACCGTGCCTGGGTAGGGCGCGATGGTGTGTCGCATGTCGCGATCTTCGGCGACGGGAAGAAATAGGGGAAACGCCAGCCGCAAGGCTGGCGCCTCACCCCGCTTGCATTACGGCGCCGCGTTGGTCGCGAACAGGGCGGATATGGCGGTCGTTGCCTCATCCTGGATGCGGTGCAGATGATCGTCGCTGACGAAGCTCTCGGCGTAGATCTTGTAGACATCCTCGGTGCCCGAGGGGCGGGCGGCGAACCAGCCATTGTCCGCCACCACTTTCAGCCCGCCGATTTCGGCGTCGTTGCCCGGCGCGCGGGTGAGCGTGGCGCGGATGGGTTCGCCGCCCAGCTCGTGCAGCCCGACCTGCTCGGGCGTCAGCGATTTCAGCAGCGCCTTCTGGGGCGCCGTGGCGGGGGCGTCGATCCGCGCGTAATAGGGCGTACCGAACTCGGCGGTCAGCCTGCGATAGGCGACGCCCGGATTATGGCCGGTACGGGCGGTGATCTCGGCAGCAAGCAGGCCAAGGATGATGCCGTCCTTGTCGGTGGTCCAGGCCGTGCCGTCCTTGCGCAGGAACGACGCGCCGGCGCTTTCCTCGCCCGCGAAGCCGAATCCCCCGTCGATCAGCCCATCTACGAACCATTTGAAACCCACGGGAACTTCGACCAGCCTGCGACCCAGCCGGGTGGTGACGCGGTCGATCAGGCTGCTGCTGACCACCGTCTTGCCGACGGCCGCCTGAGGGCTCCAGCCCGGACGGTTGGCGAACAGATAGTCGATGGCGGTGGCCAGATAATGGTTCGGGTTCATCAGCCCGTCGGTGCCGGCGACGATGCCATGCCGGTCGGCGTCGGTATCGTTGGCGAAGGCCACATCGAAACGGCTGCCCAGTTCGATCAGGCGTGCCATGGCATAGGGCGATGAGCAGTCCATGCGGATCTGCCCGTCCCAGTCGGCCGTCATGAACGAGAAGGTGGGGTCGACCACGGTGCTGACTACCGTGGCGTTCAGGCGATAGTGTTCGATGATCGGCTGCCAGTAGGCGACGGCCGCCCCGCCCAGCGGGTCTATGCCGATCGCGACGTCGGAGGCGCGGATGGCCTCCATGTCCAGCACGGCGCCCAGGTCCGCGACATAGGGGGTAATGTAGTCGTGCCGATGCACGCAGGCGGCGCGCAGCGCCTGTTCGTGCGGGATGCGGCGCACGCCCGCCAGTCCGGCAGCGAGGAAATCATTGGCCGCGCGCTCGACGATCTTCGTGATGTTGGTATCGGCCGGCCCGCCATGGGGCGGGTTGTATTTATAGCCTCCGTCTTCCGGCGGATTGTGTGACGGGGTGATAACGACGCCGTCAGCCAGGCCGCTGCTGCGCCCCCGGTTGTAGGTCAGGATGGCGTGGGAGATCACCGGCGTCGGGGTGTAACCATCCTGCGCGTCGATGAAGGTTTCCACCCCGTTGGCGGCGAAGACTTCCAGCGCCGAGGCGAGGGCGGGTTTCGAGACCGCATGGGTGTCGATACCGATGAAAAGCGGTCCGTCGATGCCGGCCGAGGCCCGGTAGTCGCACACCGCCTGGCTGACGGCGAGGATATGGTCTTCGTTGAAGCTGGTATGGAATGGCGAGCCACGATGGCCGGAGGTGCCGAACGCGACGCGCTGCGCGGCAATGGCCGGATCGGGCTTCAGATCGTAGTAGGCCGCCGTCAGTTTCGCGACATCGATCAGACGCGAGAGCGGAACCGGTTTGCCGGCCAGCGGGTTGATCGTCACCATTCCTGTGTTTCCTTCCCTGTGGGCGCTGTGCCTCCGTCCCATGCAGGCGTGGCATCATTATGGAGCGCGATCAAAACGCCTGCCGGAGCGCCGGGATGCGGTGCGTGACGGCAGGCGCTGGAAAAAACGTGCGCTCAGCGGCCCGTGGGGGCGCCGGATGCGCCAGTGGTGCCCGTGCCCTCATGCACGGTGGTCGACGGCGTGATGATGCGGTTCAGGACTTCGAACGACACGGCGTCCATCGTCGTCACGTCGACAGTGTCGCCCACCTTCAGGGTCGGCAGCAGGGCCTGCATGGCCTTGGTGTGGACGGTGATCGTCTGGGTGGCATCGGCCGGGCCAATGGTCGTGACGACGTTATGCGCCGCATCGACCGCCGCAATGCGCACCCGCTTGCGGCGGAAGGAGACCATCATGCCATGGGGGTGGCGGTTGGTCACGCCATGCGCCGAGGTCACGGTCGATTCCGGCGGGGGCGCGTCGGCGGGCACGACGTCGGCGCCGATGGTCTGGAAGAAACGGATATTGATCCGGTCGCCCGGCTGGATATGGGGAAGGTTGTGCACCGAGCGGGGCATATCGACCGTAATCAGCCCGCCATCGGCATCGCGCAGCAGGACCTCGCCCGAGGCCGGGTCGATTGTCTCCACCGTTGCCTGGGTGACCTGGTTGCCGGTGATGACCGAGGCCTGGGCATGGGCGCGCAGTGGCATGGCCAGCGCCAGGGCTGCGACGGGCAGCAGCCGCGCTGACCGCGACAGGCGGTCGAGGAGGTGACGCGTGTTTCGGGGTGCCATCATGTCTGTTCCTGCTCTCTCATCCGATTTGGCGCGGCTTTGAAAGTGATATTAAGAGACTGTTTTCAAAGTGTCGATGCCGGGCAGGCGCGGTCCGCCACGACCAGCGGCAGCCGGCCCGGTTCCGGTGGGATGGAGAGGGAAGGCGGCATGGTACGCTCGGTCACGATTTACGGTATCAAATCATGCGACACGATGAAGAAAGCGCGGGCTTGGCTGGATGCGCATGGCGTGGCCTATGCATTCCATGACTACAAGGCCGGCGGCATCGCGCGCCCGGTAATCGAAGGCTGGGTCCGGCAGGTCGGGTGGGAGGTCCTGCTGAACCGTTCCGGCACTACCTTCCGCAAGCTGCCCGATTCGGACAAGGCCGATCTGAACGAGACACGAGCCGTCGCACTGATGCTGGCCCAGCCTTCCATG
The DNA here is from genome assembly GCF_014174395.1 of Gluconacetobacter aggeris. Taxonomy (GTDB): domain Bacteria; phylum Pseudomonadota; class Alphaproteobacteria; order Acetobacterales; family Acetobacteraceae; genus Gluconacetobacter; species Gluconacetobacter aggeris. The sequence continues at coordinate 34,380 of NZ_JABEQD010000002.1, read as the reverse complement.
ATCAAGCGGCCGGTGCTGGATGTGGACGGCGCGCTGACCGTGGGGTTCAAACCCGAAGCCTACGCCGCCCTTTTTTGAGAAAATCAGGCGATTTCGAACCCGGCGTCCTCGACGGCCATGCGCAGGGCGGCGGGTGAGGTGAAGGCCGGGTCGTAGCTGACCTTGGCGCGGCCGGGTTCCAGCGTGACATCGGCGGCGCTGACGCCGTCGGTCCGTTCCAGTGCGTTTTTTACCGACGTGACGCAGCCATTGCAGGTCATGCCCGTGATGTTCAGCGTGAGCGTTTCCATTGTCCTGTCTCCTTATGGGGGCGGGTCGCCATGTCTTTCAGCTATGCGCGGGCCCGGGTTGGCGCAAGGACGGCTTCCAGCGGTTGAGCAACAGGGCGTTCGAGACCACCGAGACCGAACTGGCGGCCATCGCGGCCCCCGCCAGAGCCGGGTCCAGCCAGCCCAATGCCGCCAGCGGAATGCCGATGACGTTGTAGACAAACGCGAAGAACAGATTCTGCCGCACCTTGGCCAGGGTCGCGCGGGAGAGGTCCATCGCATCGACCAGCCCCCGCAGTTCGCCGCGCATCAGCACCACGTCGGCGGTCTCCAGCGCGATGTCCGACCCGCTGCCCATGGCTATGCCGATATCTGCCGCCGCCAGCGCCGGAGCGTCATTGATACCGTCGCCTACCATTCCCACAAGCTGCCCCGGCGCGCGGCGGCGCGCGATCTCCTGTGCCTTGCCCTCGGGCAGCACACCGGCGATCACGTCATCCAGCCCCAGCCGGCTGGCTACGGCAGCAGCGGTGCGCGGATTGTCGCCGGTCAGCATCACCAGGCGAATGCCGCGTGCGCGTAGCGCGGCCAGGCTTTCGGCGGCATCGGGCCGGATCTGGTCCGCAAGCGCGATATGGCCAAGCAGACCGGTCTCGCGCGCGACGCCGATCACCGTCTTCCCCTCCTGTTCCAGTCGCTCGACGGTGGCGCTGTCGGGGTCACAGCCGGCTTCCGTCAGGAAACGGGCCGAGCCCAGGCGCAGGGTGCCGCCGGACGCCTCCCCGCTCTGGCCTTCGATGCCACGGCCGGGCAGGGCTCGAACCGCGCGGACCGGGGCCGGGACGGCACCGGCGGCAAGGGCATGGGCAACGATGGCCCGCGCCAGCGGATGTTCGGAATTCTCTTCCAGCGCCAGCGCAGCGGAGAGCAAGGCCGCGATGGGCACGCCAGGGGCCGGCACGATGTCGGTCACGCCCGGTTGGCCCTCGGTCAAGGTACCGGTCTTGTCCATTACCAGGGTGGTGATCCTGTGGACGCGTTCCAGCGCCTCGGCATTGCGGAACAGCAGCCCGGCCCGTGCGCCCAGGCCGGTCCCGACCATGATTGCCGTTGGCGTCGCCAGCCCCAGCGCACAGGGGCAGGCGATGACCAGGACGGCGATCGTGCCGGTCAGCGCGCCGGCCGGATGGCCGGTCAGCACCCAGCCGGCGGTGAAGGTAATGGCGGCGACAACCATTACCGCCGGCACGAAGACGGAAGAAACCCGGTCCACCAGATGCTGCACCGGGTCCTTGCTGCCCTGTGCCTGCTGCACCATGCGGACAATGCGTGACAGGGTCGTGTCCGCTCCCACGCGCCGGGCGCGGACATGCAACACGCCGTCGCGGTTGATGGTGGCGCCCGAGACCGGATCGTTGGTGCCCTTGGCCACAGGGACGGGTTCGCCAGTCAGCATCGATTCGTCGATGTCGGACTGTCCGTCCAGGATCGTGCCGTCCACGGGGATGCTCTCGCCGGGACGGACCACGAACACATCGCCCACGCGCAGGCTCTCCACCGGTCGGTCTTCGACGGTACCGTCCACCACGACATGCGCGATCTGCGGTTGCAGGCGCATCAGTCGTTCGACCCCTTCGCGCGTGCGGTGGCGGGCTCGGCTTTCCATCAGGCGGCCCAGCAGGACCAGGGTGATGACGGTGGCGCCCGATTCAAAATAGAACGGCCCGGACAAGCCCAGCAGCAGGGTCGTAGTGCTGGACAGCCACGCGACGCTGGTACCCAGCACCACCAGCACATCCATGTTGGCACCGCCGCCGCGCAACGCGTTCCACGCCTGACGATAGAACGACCGGCCGCAGACGAATTGTGCCAGCGTGGCCAGCAGCCATTGCGTCCACATCGGCAACAGGTCGGGCCAGCCGGCCGCCATCGTCACCATGCCGGCCAACAGCGGCAGGGTGAGGACGAGTGACAGCGCGAAAAGCCCCACTTGCCGCCGCCAGGCGGTGCGGCTGCGGGCTGCATCGTCCTGGGCCACATCGTTGGAGTCGCGGGGCGGGGCGGCGCTGTAACCGGCCTTTTCCACCTGTCGGATCACGGTGGACGGATCGGCCAGGCCGGGCAGATAATCGATCTCTGCCCGCTCGCCGGCAAAACTGACCTGCGCCGTGACCCCCGGCAGGCGGTTCAGCACCTTTTCGATGCGGGTGGCGCAGGCGGCGCAGCTCATGCCTGTGATCGCCAGGGCGATATGGCGGGTCGGTACGTCGAAACCTGCCTTGCGGATCGTGCCGACGATCACATCGACCGGCGTGGTCTGGTCCGCGCGCTCCACCGTGGCGGTCGCGGCGGCGAAATTGACCGACGCGGTGACCCCTGGCAGGCGGTTCAGCACTTTTTCGATGCGCGTGGCACAGGCGGCGCAGGTCATGCCTTCCAGTGGAAGGGTGAGGGGGTGCGCGGATGTCATGGGCGCGATGCGGTCTCCTGTTCATGCGCCCGTCCATGGACGGATGCCACGTAAAAGGTGTGGCGCCAGACAGGTCCCGTCAACCGGCTCTTTTAATCGACAGGGGCAGCCCGGGATTCATCTACGAAAATCTCGGTCGCATCATCGATGGCGCGGCTGCGGCGCCCGGTGGGTTGTGGACATACAGCGCCTTGCGGTCGACCTTATCCTCGGCCTCGGGTTGCAGTGGCATTTCATAGCGCGGCTTGCGTCGGTGATCGGCCAATTGCAGCTTGGGATTGAAGACCGCATTGAACTTCCAGATCATGGTCAGGAAGTTCGTCTGTCCGCGCAGCGCCAGGCGAAGCGCAAGGCCCGTCGTGTCCTTGATCGCGTTCCAGCCCAGATGTTTCTGGTTGAGCACCTGCTGGGTTTTGACCAATGCCTCGTAGAATTCCTCCAGCTTCAGGGTCGTGGGCAGCACCGCATGCTGAATGTCGAACAGGCGATAGTCCTGCGTCGTCAACCGCCGTGCCTCGCGGTGCCAGATCTCGGTGCCGGGATAGGGTGTGGTGACCGAGATGTTCACGATGTCTGGGATCTCCAGACACCATTGCCGGACGACCTCGAAGCGCTTCCGGTCCCAGGACGGATCGGCAATGATGTTGATCGCGACGATCAGGCCCAGCGAGCGGGCGATTCCAGGGCTTCGAAATTCCGGTCCAGCGACACGCGCTTGCGGAAATGTTTCAGCCCCTCCTCGTCCACTTCGATCGAGGCCGCCGGGTCGAGCGTGCCGATGAAATATTTGCGGCGATAGCGCAGCAGGTCGCGCGCCGGGCGGATCGCGTCCAGTGACGGGACGAAGATCGGCGGCGGCCCTTCGCCTGTCAATGTCACCACGCTCAGGACGGTGGTGATGTCGCCGCCTTCCTGCCGTGTGTCCAGCAACTGCCCGACGCTGGTGTCACCTTCGCCCTTCAGGATGCAGTCAATCGCGCCCTCGGCCAGTTCCAGGATGTCGCGGGCGATGAACGAGACCGAATGACCGCCGACGAACAGGAAAACGGTCGGCATGCGCGCGCGTCTCGCGGCACAGATCGACGATCTCCGGCACGTTGGCCATATAGTTTCCGGAAAAACAGACGGCGTGCGGCCGGAAAACCTCGATCATGCGCCAATAGTCGCGATGGTTTTCCACCTGAAGGTCGATGATCCTCACCTCATGCCCGGCCTGTCGGGCCGCGCCTGCCACCAACTCCAGGCCCAGCGGCTCCAGTCGCAGGAAGGCCTTGGTGTACATCAACGCGCTGGGATGGACGGCGAGTATTCTCATTCCGACACCTCGCTTTTCGCCACCCGAGCGTGGCGGAATGACGTGGCGGCCATGCCGAAGGATACGGCGGCTCGCTTGGGCAATGGCCTGTCCTGGGCCCCAATATTTTTTTCAGAAGGAGCCGGGTCCGTCATCCGAATTGTGGGTAATGACACCTATGCATGCAGGGGGATGACTCCCATCCCGTGGCAGGTCGAATCCGATTAGTGCTGGATTTCTGGGAGGAATGCGGTTGGATATTGTTGCATGGTCGACAAGTTGGCGATGAATTCATGAAGACGTGAACGGGCCATGCCATTCTGTCATGCACCCGGCGCCCTATCGCGGGCGGACGATCCATGGCAAGCTGACTGGAAACAAAGTGTCTCGATATCGTTCCTTTCAGGCGGTATCGGGCGCGAATCACGGTATGGACGGCTCCGAAAAGGGGCTGCGGCGGTCGGAATGAAGCATAAGAACGGAATGGCTCTTGGTTGGGTTGCCGGTGCCGCGATCCTCCTGGCGGGGTGTTCGTCGGAAATCGGGCGGCGCCCCACGGATACCGACATCTCCTGCCTGCGGGCCCAGATGGGCGCGGAGTTGAAGCTGAGCTTCCCACTGGCGGCCAATACCTGCCAGCGCATGACGGACCATAATTTCGTCTTCGGCACGAAGAACCCGAAGCCCCTGCCGCTGAACCTGCGTGGCGCTCCGGACCTGCAGGCCCTGGCCGACCAGTACGGCTACAGCTACACCCGCTGACGATCCGGCGGTTTCGGAAGAAGCCGCCTCCTGCGGGACAGGTCGTTGCCCCTTACGGATATGATAGTGGCGACCGTGCGTTCCTGATGCCGATCGCCCCTTCCGCGCCCGAACGGCTCCCCCCAGACAAGGCATGCGCCGAGAGCGCAAGATACCCGCCGGTCCGGCGCCAGAAATCTCCCGCATCGCGATCCTGAAAACAGCCTGGTCGGGCGGCTTTGCCTGCCCGCTGACCAAGTGTGCCGCGATTGTTTCCGGTATCGGGCGCCCGCCATCCATTCAGCTTATGGCAGTGCTCTCCAGACGTGTTGAAAACAACGTGTGGTCAAGGTGGGTCCAATTGACTCGGTGACTGATGTTGTATTATGAAATACACACTATTTTGTGTGGTGGAATATTGAATGCGGCGGGCATGACGAAACGGATCTGGATCGGGGAGCGATGTCCCGAGGACTGTAGCGGCCCCGCCTGAGGGCCGCCTGTCACGTTATGAAGCAGGCCGGAGCAAGCCTGCATATCAAGGTTCAGGGGCTTTCCGCCATGCTGAGTTCCACGATCATCGAAGTCGACGGTATTTTCGTCGGTGCCGCCATTCTGGTGGATGGTTTCAACGCGCGGCGTTTCTACGCGGCCCATGACAAGGTCCGTTCCCTGCATAACGAGACCTCGCCGGACCTCGCGGTGCTGCTGCGGACAGTGACCCGGCAGTTCCGCGCGGGTCAGGGCGGCCCGGCGGCTACATGAGTGACCATTGCGACCGGGTGGTGCTTCCGTCCGAATCCTGCGGGGCGGAGGGCGGGAATGCCCTTGTCATCGTTCTGCTCTGCGTCGGCATCCTGGCGGTCCTGGCTGGGGCAGGGGCCATGGATATGTCGACGCTTTCGGAGGCGACGGCGGTTCTGTTCACCTCCTGAAGGTCCCGGTCGGGGGTGGGGCGGGCGGAGACTGCGTTTTCATGTCATGCAGGGCATAATCCAGCATCGCATGGGCGATTTCGCGCTCACCCATAATGACGACATCCGCCCCCAGTTGGCGCAGATGATCGACCGCACTGTCGAAATGCGCGCGGGCGATGATGGTAATCTTCGGGTTTGCCGTCCTCGCCTGTTCGACCACCTGTCCGGCTTCGAAAGCCTCGGGGATCGCCACCACCAGCAATCGTGCCACCGCGATGTTCGCCTCGGCCAGAATGGCCGGATCGGCGGCATTGCCCAGAATGGCCTCGCCTCCCTGAGCGCGTACGGCCGATATCGCGCTGTCCCCGGTTTCGATGACCAGCAGCGGCCAGTGCCGGCGCAGCAGTCCCTCCGCCACCAGCGCGCCGACCCGGCCATAGCCGACCACGACGGCATGGTTGCGCAGCGGTCCGGCGGCATGGGCCGCTGCGTCAGGTGCCGTCGTGCCGGCCCGCGCGGTATCGCGCCGTTCCGCCCATGGCGTCAGCAGCCCGACGATCAGGAATGCCAGCGGGTTCATCAGGATCGACAAGATCGAAACCGCGAGAATCAGCGAGCGTGTCGATGAATCCACCAGTCCCAGATCAGCCCCCAGCGTGGTCAGGATGAACGAGAATTCGCCGATCTGTGCCAGTCCTGCCGCCATCGTCAGGGCCGTCTGCCGCCGCTCCCCCAGCAGGCACAGAATCGCAAAGACGATCATCGGCGTGATGACGCAGACGACCGCCAGCGCGGCCAGCAGGATGCCGGGATGGCGCAGCAGAACCGAGGGATCGAACAGCATGCCGATCGAGATGAAGAACAGCACCGCGAAGGCGTCGCGCAGCGGTAGCGTTTCCTCGGCCGCGTGCTGGCTCAGGGCGGATTCGCTCAGCACCATGCCGGCCACGAAGGCCCCCAGCGCAAACGACACGCCGAAGAAGCCCGACGCCACAAAGGCCACGCCCAGCGCCACTGCCAGCAATGCCAGCCGGAACAGTTCGCGCGAGCCCGTTCGCGCCACGTAATGCAGGGCGGCAGGGATGACGCGGCGGCCGACCAGCAGCATCAGCCCCACGAAGGCCGCGACCTTGCCCAGCGTCAGGCCCAGAGTCCATGCGAGGTCCAGCAGGGCAGGGGCATGCGTGGCGCCGTTCTTCATCAACGGCATCAGGGCGGGCAGCATGACCAGCGCCAGCACGGTGATCACGTCCTGGATAACCAGCCAGCCGATCGCCAGTCGGCCGCGTTCGGTCTCCATCAGCCGCTGCTCTTCCAGCGCGCGCATCAGCACCACCGTACTGGCGACGCCGAGCGAGAGACCGAAGATCAGGGCGGTCGGCACGCCCCAGCCCATCAGCAGCCCCAGCCCCATGCCGGCACCGGTCGACAGCGCGACCTGCGCGATCGAGCCCGGCAGGGCGACCGCCCGGACCGCCAGCAGATCCTTGACCGAGAAGTGCAGGCCAACACCGAACATCAGCAGGATGACGCCGACATCGGCCAATTGCGGCGCCAGCCCCTGGTCGGCAACGAAGCCGGGGGTGAAAGGCCCCACCATCACGCCGGCCAGCAGATAGCCGACCAGTACCGAGATCCCCAGCCGGGTGGCCACCATCCCCAGCAGAAAGGCCAATGTCAGGCCGATGACCAGAATCGTGATCAGTGGGCTGGCATGCGGCATGGCCGGAGACTCCTGTCTGAGGCCATGACAATGGCTTGTCCCCGATCCGGGAGCACTCTCTTTTTTTAAGATGTTTTTGCGATGCCGTGGTCGCATCTGCGCATATCTGACGTTTCGGAACAGGCACCGCCGGAAGCGTTTTCCGGTCTATCCGTTCATGTCAAACAGTACTTTCGAGGATTGATGCCGGTTCAGGGATGTTGCGAATGCCTCGTCGAACGCCGTCAGCCCGAAACTGTGGGTCACCAGCCCGTCTGCGATCCAGGGATGGGCGGCCAGCAGGTCGAGGGCCGTGCCAAATTCGGTATCGAACCGGAATGAACCGCGATAATCCAGTTCGCGCGCGGTGATCTGGCCCAGGGGGATACCGACATTGCCGGGCGGGAACATGCCCACTTGGACCAGAATGCCCCCTTGGCGGTGCAGGCGATGGCCGTCGGCAATGCGCTGGCGGCGCCCGAGGCTTCGAACACGATGTCATGCTCCGCAAGATTAAGGAGCTGATGCGGTGTTGATGACGGATGTGGCGCCCATCCGGCGGGCAATCGAGAGCGGAAAATCCTGAAGATCGGTAGCGACGACCGCCCCGGCTCCCGCGATCGCCAGGCCGGCCACGATCAGCGCCCCGATGGGACCGGCGCCCTGAACCAAGATGGTCCTGCCACGCACGTCTCCGGCGCGGGCAATGGCATGCAGCGCCACCGATAGCGGCTCTGCCAGGCAGGCACTGCGCACGTCCAGACCCTGCGGTAGCGCGTAGACCTGGCTGGCGGTGACGGTCATCAGGCGCCGGAAGCCGCCATTTGTGTGCGGCAGGAAGGCGGCATTGCCCAGAAAGCGCGTCTCGCGGCACAGATGGCGCAACTCCCGCCGGCATTCGGGGCAGTTCCCACAGGGGAGAGCTGGATGAATCGCGACCGGGGTGCCCGGCGCCAGTTCGTTGACGCCGGGGCCGGGCCGTTCGACAAAGCCCGAGAGTTCATGGTCGAGGATCATCGGCTCGCGCAGAACCGACGCGCCCACCCCGCCATGTTTGAGATAATGCATGTCGGAGCCGCAGATCCCGCCCCATGCGACCCGCACCGTCACCTCGCCGCGTCCGGGTTCGGTCACCGACACCGTGTCGAGCCGCAGATCCTCCCTGTCGTGGATCACCAGAGCCTCAGTGGAGCGTGAAATATCGGACATCGCAGCAATACTCTGTGCGTGGGAGAGAACATGCGGGGGGGGCGAGCGTAGCGGATCCAGCCGATCGCGCCCCGTGATGGCTTGCAGCCGGTCCATACGGTTGCTAACGCCGGACAGGGTTGCCGGATGCCCGGCGGTGGCACACGTGATCTGCCGGAAAAGGAATGGCCAATGATCCTCGATGGGACGCTCGTATTGCCGGACCGGCTGGCCCCGGGGCGCGTGACGTTTGACGGAGCGATCCGGGCCATCGAATCCGGACCGGTGGCGCATGAGGCCACCCGCTACATCCTGCCCGGCTTCATCGACACGCATGTCCATGGCGGCGACGGGGCCGATACGATGGAGGGCGTCGCGGCAATCGGCCGCCTGGCACGCTTCCACATGGCGCACGGCACCACGACCATCCTGCCCACCACCATCACCCGTCCTTGGTCGGATGTGATGGATGCGCTACGTGCGGTGGCCGAGGTGCGGCACGCAGGGCTGCCGGGCGGCCCCGCGATCCATGGCGCGCATCTCGAGGGCCCGTTCGTCAGCCCGCACCGGCTGGGCGCACAGCCGCCCTTCGCCATCGCGCCGGACCCGGATCATGTCGCCCAGGCCTTGGCGACCGGCGTGGTACGGGTGGTGACACTGGCGCCGGAACTGGAACATGCCGAAACCGCGATCGCCGCGTTCGCTGCCGCCGGCGTGCGGGTGAGCATCGGCCATACCGTCGCCGGCTTCGAACAGACCGAACAGGCAATCTGCCGGATCTGCGCCGCCGGGGGCACCGTGGGCGCCACGCACCTGTTCAACGCGATGGGCGGGATCGAGGGACGCCGCCCAGGCCCGGCCACCGCGCTGATGTGCAGCGACGCCGGCCATGCCGAACTGATCTTCGACACGCATCATGTTCACCCCGCCAGCTTCCGCCTGGCGCACCGGCTGATGGGCGAGCGCCTGCTGTTCGTGACGGATGCCATGCGCGGCGCTGGGCTGGGCGATGGCCCCAGCCAGTTGGGCGGGCAGGAAGTGATGATCAGCGAAGGCATTGCCCGCCTGCCCGACGGCACGCTGGCCGGCAGCGTGTTGACGCTGGACGCCGCCCTGCGCAATGCGCTGGCGGCGGGCACGAGTCTGGTCGATGCGGCAAAGCTGGTCAGCCACAATGCCGCGCGTTATCTGGGCCTGACCGATCGCGGGGCGCTGGTGCCGGGCCTGCGGGCCGATTTCGTCGTCATGGATGGCGATTTCACGGTAAGGGAAGTCTGGGTAGCCGGCCAACGCTGCACCTGAAAGAGTGCTTGCAAAGCCGCTCAGCCGGCGACCCGACGCGGCTTACCAGGTGCTTCGGTATTCATGGCCCATGAGCCCGCATTCACCTCGATGTTCGGAAACCCCAGGCAGACCGGCTTTTCAAGCGCTCTCTGCGTGCCTGCCCGAATGCGCGCGGCGGCCGGACCGAGAGTGTTTCCAGGCGGACACAGAGAAGTTTATTCGCCGTCGGGTCGCGATGTGGCGACGCGAAGGGCGTCGGATTTCGTCATAAAGCGGGGATCGTGTCGTCCTGCTGGAAGCTGGGAAGGGGATTGGATTGTCGTCGAGGTTTGTTTTCTCTCTGTTGATCGCCGGTACGGCGCTTTCCGCCAATGGTACCTCGCGTGCTTGGGCCCAGACGGCGGTGGCCGGGCAGGACCAGCCCGCGAAGCGCCCGGTGGTGGAAGCCCCCCGCCCGAAGACGGAGACCATTACCGTCACCGGCAGCAATCCCGTAGAGAGCGCCGACGGCGTGACAGGCCGGGCGCCCGGCGGCGGAATGATGAGCGAGCAGACCGAGGCCAAGGCCATCACCACCGTCGGGCGTGACTTCATCGCCAAGCTGGCACCCATCACCTCGGCCGCGCAGATGATTCAGTTCGCGCCGGGTACCAATATCGCCTCATCCGACCCGTTCGGCCTGTCGGACCAGACATCGGTCAATGTGCGCGGCATGAACCAGTCGGAACTCGGCTATCTGTACGACGGCGCGCCGATCGCCGACATTTCGGCCTACGATCCCTATACCTCGCAATGGGGCGACACCGAGAACTATCAGGAAGTGCAGCTCTCCCAGGGCACATCGGACATCAACGCACCGTTGGTCAGCGCCACCGGCGGGCAGATGAATATCCGGACGGTCGATCCGTCGCACAATTTCGGCGGGCTGGTCGATTATTCCTATGGATCGCACAAGACGAATCGTGGATTCATCCGCATGAATACAGGCGATATCCTCAATACAGGCTTACGTGGCTATATCTCCTATTCCAACGCGACCTATGGCACCTGGCGTGGTCCTGGCCGGGGACAGAGGCGGCATATCGATTCGAAATTCATGAAGGAGTGGGGACAGGGAAATTCAATTTCCTTCGTCGAGGCCTATAATGAGAACAATCAGCCGGTCTATGCTCCGGTGACGGCGCAGCAATGGCGGCAATCGGGCAACAGCTTCAATTACACCGCGAATCCGTTCGAGACGAACGAGGCCGGCAGCTACTGGCAGACCGAGGTCGGCGACTGGCGCAGCCTGATCCTGGTGGCGCCCATGCATTTCACGCTGACGCGTAACCTGTCGCTGCATATCACGCCCTATCTGTACTGGGGCAGCGGCGGCAGCGGCATGGGTCAGTGGGACATGCCGGTCAACAATTACAATCCTTCCACGGGACAGAACGAGAATCTGGTCCTGCCTTATCCGGGTCTGGCTTATGACGATTCGGGAACGCAATCCTTCCATGGTGACGGGTATTACCTGATGCGGGAATATCATCCGGGCATCACCGGCCATCTGGATTACAAGGTGGGCCGCCATCAGACGCTCAGCCTAGGCGCGTTCTACGATTATTACGATGATGCCGAGGTGACCAATATCAGCCAGCTGGGGCCGAACGGCGATCCGCCGAACACATGGGGTTCCTACGGACTGAAATTTCCGAACGGGTATGAATATAATCTGTTCCTGAACTATCACATGATCACGCAATCCGTCGGATTGTATGTCAGCGATTCCACTTCATGGCTGAACGACCGCCTGAAGCTGAATGCCGGGTTCAAATATGTCATGATGAATCGCGCGGGTACCAACAATTACGACAATGCGGTGCCCTATGATGTGAGTACGAATTACGCCACGCCGCTGCCACGCCTGTCAGGCAGCTACATGATCGACGACCATGATCAGGTCTTTTTCGACGTGGCGACGAGTTTTCGTATGCCGACGACCAATTCCTATTTCTCGGGCGTGCCGGGAAACACGATGGGTATCGGCGGGTCGGTGAAGCCGGAATTCGCAATTTCCGAGGAACTCGGCTACCGGCATTTCGGCCTGTACAACCTGACGATCAATCTGTTCAATTACAATTTTACCAACCGCAACATCACCACCAATACCATCGTCAATGGTAGCTCCTTCGCCGGTGTTTCGATGAATGCCGGCGGCCAGACCGTGCGCGGCGCCGATGTGGAATTCGGCCTGCGCCCATGGCATCATTTCAGCCCGTACATGTCGGGCGAGTATCTCTATGCCCGGACCGATAACAATCTGCCCGCGACGGCGGATAACGGCGCGCTCGATTACCTGCCCACCGCCGGCAAGCGGGCGCCGATGGCCCCTGAATGGACGACCAGCGCTGCCTTGAGCTACGATGACAGCCATATCTTCGGCAATTTCATGTATCGCTGGATCGGGCGCCAATATTCCGATTTCATGGATCAGGAGTCCCTGCCGGCCCATGGCCAGATCGACATGACGCTGGGCTATCGCCTGCCGGATATGTGGCGGCTGAAGCATCCGCAGATCCAGTTGAACATGTATAATCTGGCAAGCTGGCATTACCGGTCGGGCATTCAGAGCCTGTCGAACAACACCAACCCGACCATGGGTGTGCGCGGCAACATGATCGATTCCTCCGGCGCCCCGGCTTATCTGATCGCCAGCACGTTCGCGATGATGGTAACGGCCACGACCGGCTTTTAGGAAAGCGCGCGCCGGATCGCCACCGGCGCGGATGTTCTGGCAGGTTTCAGAAGCCGGCGACGGGGTGGGGGATGTAGGGCTCTTCCAGCGCCGCGATTTCGGCATGGTCCAGCCTCAGGTCCAGTGCCGCGAGCGCGTCGTCCAGATGGTCGGGTTTCGATGCGCCGACGATGGGCGCGGTGATGCCGGGCTTTTGCAGCAGCCAGGCAAGGGCCACCTGGGCGCGCGGCACACCGCGCGTCTGGGCGATGCGGCCGACCACGTCGATCACTATCCGGTCGGCGGTCTGGGTGTGGTTATACAGATTATGCAGCACATTGTCGGTTTCCTGCCGTGTGGTACGCTCGCGCCAGTCGCGTGCCAGCAGGCCCCGCGCCAATGGGCTCCAGGGCAGGATGCCGATCTTCTGATCGCGGCAGAAGGGCAGCATCTCGCGCTCTTCCTCGCGGTTCAAAAGGTTCAGATGGTTCTGCATGCTGACGAATTCGGTCCAGCCATGCAGGCGGGCGGTATAGATCGCCTTGGCGAACTGCCAGGCAAACATCGACGAGGCGCCGATATAGCGCGCCTTGCCCGCCTTCACGACGTCGTGCAGGGCCTCCAGCGTTTCCTCGATCGGCGTATGCGGGTCCCAGCGATGGATCTGGTACAGATCGACGTAATCGGTGCCCAGGCGGCGCAGGCTGTTGTCGATCTCGGCCAGGATGGCGCGGCGGGACAGGCCCGACCCGTTCGGTCCGGGGCAGGTGGGGAAGAAGACCTTGGTTGCCAGCACGACATCCTCGCGCCGCGAGAAATCGCGGATCGCACGGCCGACGATTTCCTCGGACGTGCCGTCGGAATAGCTGTTGGCGGTGTCGAGGAAATTGATCCCGGCTTCCAGCGCCTGACGGATCAGGGGGCGGCTGCGCTCCTCGTCCAGCGTCCAGGAATGGTTGCCGCGATCGGGTAGGCCGTAGGTCATGCAGCCCAGGCAGAGGCGCGAGACCTGCAGGCCGGTGTGGCCCAGTCGGATATAATCCATGCCGGAGGTTCCTTCTCGGTTGCGCCGCCGGTCAGGCGGCGGACAGGTCTTGCGCGGCGTCCAGCAAGGTGCGGGTGAAGACGTGGCGAGGGGCCGTCAGGATCTGCGCCGCCGGGCCGCCCTCGACGATCCGGCCGGCCTGCATCACCAGCACATCGTCACACATCCGGCGGATGACGCCCAGATCATGCGAGATGAACAGATAGGCCATGCCCAGCTCGCGCTGCAATTCCTCCAGCAGGTCCAGCACCTGGGCCTGCACGGAAACGTCCAGCGCCGAGACCGGTTCGTCGCAGACGATCAGCGCCGGGCGTACCGCCACCGCACGCGCGATCGCCACCCGCTGGCGCTGTCCGCCCGACAGGCCGGCCGGTCGTCGTGCGGCGATGGCGGGGGGCAGGCGGACGCGGTCCAGCAGGGTGGCAATGGCGTGGTCGCGATCACCGGAGGGGTCGCCGCCTGCCGACAGCGCGTCCGCCAGGATCTCGCGTACTGTCCAGCGTGGGTCGAACGAGCCCAGCGGGTCCTGATAGATCATGGCCATCGCGCGGCGGCGCGGGCGGCGCGCCCCTTCCGGCACTCCATGGCGCCCGCCCCGGACCCACCGCTCACCCATGAACGTCACCCCCCCGGTATCGGGTTGGGTCAGGCCCATGACAATGCGGGCGATGGTGGTCTTGCCCGAGCCCGATTCCCCGATCAGGCCCAGCGTGCGGCCCGGGTGAAGGCTGAATCCGACATCGGACAGAATGCGTCGTGCCACCCCGTCCGGGCCACGACGGCTGAGCGACAGGTCGTGGGCCGTCAGCAGCGGTGGCGTATCCGTGCCTTGCGGTGTGACGATGCGGGGCGGGTGGCGCACTGGGTCGGCGTCCAGAAGCGTCCTTGTATAGGCATGGACGGGACGACCTAGGACGCGCGCGGTCTCGCCCTGTTCCACCACCATGCCATTGTGCAGCACGACCACATGGTCGGCCAGGCGGGAGACGAAGCCCAGATCATGGCTGATCAGCAGCAGGCCGGTGCCGCCTTCGCGTAGCCGGCCCAGCAGGCGCAGGATCTGCGCCTGCACCGACGGGTCCAGCGCCGTGGTCGGTTCGTCCGCGATCAGCAAGGGCGGGGTCAGCGCGATGGCGCTGGCGATCAGGGCACGCTGGCGCAGGCCGCCGGACAGTTCGCCGGGGCGCTGGCGGGCGCGCAGTGCCGGTTCGGGGATGCCGACCTGTTCCAGCAGGTCCTGCACGCGCTGGTTTCGTCCGGCCCGTGCGCCCCATTTGTGCGCGGACAGGGATTCCGCGATTTCCCGCCCCACAGGGCGCAGCGGGTCCAGCGCCACCAGGGCATCCTGCAACACCATGCCGATATCCCGGCCCCGCAATGCGCGCCAGTCGCGCGGCGACAGGCGGCGGAGATCCTGCCCGCCCAGCGACAATCTCTGCGCCGATACCCGGGCCGTCGGCCCCGCGAGGCCGATCAGGCTGCGGGCGGTGACGCTCTTGCCGGAGCCGGATTCCCCGACCAGTGCCACCACGCGCCCCGGTCGCAGGGAGAAGGACAGGTCATGCACCGCCACATGCTCGCCGGTGGGGGTGGGGAAGGAGACTGAGAGATTTTCGACTTCCAGCGTCATGGCCCGCGTCCTTCGATAGCGCGTTGCAGGGCGCGGCCGGCGACGGTGGTGGAGAGCATGGTCAGCACGATGGCTAGGCCTGGGAAGAAGGTCATCCACCAGGCTTCGGCGATGAAATCGCGGCCCATCGACAGCATCGTGCCCCATTCCGCCGCCGGCGGCGGCGCGCCCAGCCCGAGGAAGGAGAGCGCGGCCGACCACACGACGGTCTGCCCGATCCCCATGGTTGCGGTGACGACCAGCGGGCGGAAGGCATTGGGCAGGATATGGCGGACGACGATCCGCGCCGGACCGTGGCCCAGCGCCCGCGCGGCCTCGACATAGCCCGCGTCGCGCACCGACAGCACCTGGCCGAACACCATGCGTGTATAGCCTGCCGCGCTGCCCACCCCGATGGCGACGATCAGCGGGCCGATGCCGCTGCCCAACGTGGCCGTGCATAGCAGCGCCAGCACCAGCACGGGAAAGGCGAACAGGATATCGATCAGCCAGCGCACGCCCTGTTCGGCAAGCCGGCCGCCCAGACCGCCGATCAGGGCCAGAATGGTGGCGATGCTCAGCGACAGCGTGATGGCGCCGCAGCCCAGCGCCAATGACTGCCGGGCGCCATAGACCACCCGCGCCAGGATGTCGCGGCCGGACTGGTCGGTGCCGAACGGATGGGCGGCTGAAGGGGCCTGGAAGGCGTCGCGCGGGGCGATGGCCAGCGGGTCGGCATGGGCGAGCAGGTGCGGGGCCAGGGCGGCGATGGCCAGCAGCATCAGGAACAGGATCGCGGCCACCGGACCAAGCTGGCCAGGGCGCGGCAGGCGGCGCCGGGATGGCAGGCGGGCCATGGAGGGGGCGAGGGACAGGCTCGTCATGGGCGCGTTCCCTTCAGTCTGGGGTCGATGAGGACATAAAGTGTGTCGGCGGCGACGCCGGCCAGGATGTAGGTGAGCGCGATGAACAGGACGATGCCCGAGACCAGCGGCATGTCGTGCGTGGCGACGGACAGGAACAGCTCGCGCCCCAGCCCCTGCCGCGAGAAGATGATCTCGATCGCGACCGCGTTGCCGACCAGCGCCCCCACGGCCCAGGTCGAGAGGCTGACGCAGGGCAGCAGCGCGTGGCGCAAAGCGTGGCGCAGTCGGACCGCGCCATCGCCCAGCCCGCGTGCGCGGGCGGTGAGGATGAAGGGCTGGTCCAGCGCCAGATCGAAGGATTCGCGCATCACCTGCGCGATGAAGCCGGCCAGCGGGATGGCCAGGGATAGAGTAGGCAGCACCAGCGCCGGCAGGCCGTGATTGCCGGCCGGCGGCAGCAGCCGCCATTCGAAGGCCAGCCCCCACAGCAGCAGGATGCCGAGCCAGAATTGCGGCAGCCCGGCACCGATCGTCTCCAGCGTCGAGGCGATGGCCGCCGCCACGCCGCGCCGGGCGGTGGGCACCACCGAGAGCAGCGCCAGCAGCCACGCCACGGCCAGGGATGACGCCATCAGCGCCAGTGTCGGGGGGGCCTGGGCGCGCAGCACCGCGATGACGGGCATATGCTGGGAGAAGGACTGGCCGAGGTCACCGCGCGCGATGCGGGCGATGTAGAGGGCGTACTGCACCATGATCGGCCGATCCAGCCCGTATTCGTGACGGGCGGCGGCGATGGCCTCCGGCGTCGGGTTGGCGGATGCGCCGCCGAGAATGGCGGTGACCGGATCGCCCGGCGTGAGGTGCAGGGAGGCGAAGGTCAGGCTGGCGGCTGCCAGAAGGACGAGAAGGCCGCCCAGCAGGCGCCCGAGGAAGCGCGGGACAGCGCGGTGGAGAAGGTGGGTCATCGCGTCACCCATGAATCATAGAGGCTGGTCACGTTCAGCGACGGTTCGAGCCGGACGTCGTGTACCGCGCGCGACAAGGCGAGGCGGGTGCTTTGCGGATAGGTCGTGATCTGCAGGAAATTCTGTGCCGCGATGGTCTGGGCTTGCAGATAGAGCGCGCGCCGCTTGTCAGGATCGGTGGTCAGCAGCGCGTCGTTCACGATCCGGTCGAAGGCGGGGTCGCTGAATCCGGCCTCGTTCTGGTGGTGGCCGCCGACGCCGGCGGCGCCGAGGAAGGCGGAGGAGAAGACGATGCGCAGCACGTCGGCGGTGTTGGTGTTCCAGTAGCCGATGCGAACGTCGTAATCCCAATGCCCCTCGCGTTCGAGGATTGTGGTGTCGTCGCCGTTTTCCAGCCTGACGTCGAAGCCGGTGGCGCGGGCGGTGGCCTGTACCTGTTCCCACAGCGTGCGTTCGGCGGCGGAGAGCGAGGCTTTGAGCGGGATGTGGACCACCAGGGGGCGGCCGTCGCGGGTGCGGATGCCCTCCGCGGTGCGGCCGGTCCAGCCGGCCTGGTCCAGCAGCGCGCGCGCCCGGTCGGGGTCGTAGTCGGCGTGATGCTCGAAGGCCGGGCTATAGAATGGCGTGGTCGGGCTGAGCGGGCCGCCGGCACGGCGGTAGTGATGGAAGAAGACGCTGGCCAGCGCGCCGTCGATGTCGGCGGAGCGGATGAAGGCCTCGCGCACCCGGATATCGTCGAACGGTACGCGCTTGATGTTCAGCGTGCCGTTGGTCGGGTTGCCGGGCCGGTCGGCCATCAGCAGCCAGAGGTCCGGATTGCGCTGGGCCGGGGTTTCGGCTTCGGGCGGGAGGGAGTCGATGACATCGACCTCGCCGGCCTGCAGGGCTGCGAAGCGCACCGAGGCTTCGGGGATGATCCGCCATTCGATGCCGTCCAGCCGCGCCGGGCCGGTATGGAGGGCGGTGGGCGGCCCCCAGTGATAGGCCGGGTTGCGTGCCAGGACGATCTGGCTCTGATGGTCCCAGCGTATGATGCGGAATGGGCCTGAGCCGACTGGATTCTGGCAGTTTTCGTCACGCGGGCGGGCCAGGGCGCGGGGGGATTCGATGCCGAGGAAGCCCTGTGCCAGCACTTCGAGGAAGGCGGCGTAAGGGGTCCTGAGGTGCACGGCGGCGGTGTAGGTGTCGATGATGTCGGTGCCGGCATATTGCTTGATGTAGCCGCCGGCGGTGCTGGATTGGGTGTGCGGGTCGGCCATGTGGTCGAGGTTCGCGCGCACGGCTTCGGCGGTCAGGGGCGTGCCGTCGGTGAAGGTGACGTCGTGGCGCAGGTGGAATGTGTAGGTCCGCCCGTCATCGGACACCGTCCAGGCGGTGGCGAGCCACGGCAGGATGTGGCCTGATCGGTCCATCGCCACCAGTGAGTCAAGATATTGTTCTGCAAGGAAAACCTGCGGCATGTCGCCCTGTACGTGCGGGTCGAGGCAGATCGGCTCGCGGTCGGTTGCGTAGATCAGGGTGCCACCCTGGACCGGTTCGTGCGCCGTGGTGCGGGATTGATGGCGGCGGCAGCCTGTCGTGGCCAGCAGCAGTGCGGCAGCCCCGAGCCATAATGCGCGGCGTGGCAGGGCGGGGAAGGGCAAGGGGCGCATCGACAGGCTTCCAAGGGCTTGGGCGCCCCGCAATATCGTCAGTTCCATCGGACTTTGACGATTTCTATCGTGTTATTCGGCAATCTCAAGTGGAATATATCATGTTTTTGTGTGTAATTTGGGGCGGGGTTGTGGGGGTGGCAGGTGCATGTCCTGCGACAAGGAGTATGCTCCCTTGGTGCCGCTGCCGATCTGAAATGGATGAGGAAGGGATGGAAGGGGGCGGAAGAAAAAAGTGATAAGAATAATTTAAGTATTATATTTCAGTTTGTTATATGACACCATCGTCGGTGTCGATAGCGATTTCGTGATATGTGTATTGACACATTGTGAATCGTTTATAATCCTCCGCCATGCGTAAATTAATTACGCAAAAAAGTCGTTGTTTATGGCGGAAGGTCCCGGAAGACGATGGACGCATTGACACAGGATGCGCCGGCCCCGGTCGCCCCGACGGAGGGGGGATTGCGGGAGGTGTTCGCGCGGATCGCCAAGGGCGCGGTGGCGCGCGAGCAAGGGCGCGTTCTTCCCTACGAGGCGGTGGCATGGCTGCGTGAGGTGGGGTTCGGGACCCTGCGGGTGCCACGCGAGGCCGGTGGCGCAGGGGTGGGGCTGGTCGAGATTTTTCGCCTGCTGACGGAACTGGCGGCGGCGGATTCCAACCTGCCGCAGATCGTGCGGGCCCATTTCGCCTTTATCGAGGGATTGCGGCACGAGCCCGACCGGGCGCGCTCGGCATCCTGGTACGCGCGCATCGTGGATGGCGCGCTGTTCGGCGCGGCGATGGCGGAACTGACCGACAGTACGGGCACCAGCACCACGCTGACGCGGCAGGGTGAGGGCTGGCGCCTGGACGGGACCAAATATTATTCGACCGGCACGCTCTATGCCGACTGGATTATCGTCGTGGCCGACGAGGCGGGCGAGCGCGTGCGTCTGGCGGTGCCGGCCACGGCGCCCGGCGTGACCCGGGACGACGATTGGGACGGGTTCGGGCAGCGGCTGACCGGCAGCGGGACCACGCGCTTCGACGGGGTTGCGGTGTCGGACGGGCAGATCCTGGCGCGGTCGTCCTTCGACCTTGTGCCGAGCAGCAGTTTCCTGACCGCCTATTATCAATTGTTCCATCTGGCGACGCTGGCGGGGATCGGCCGGGCGGCGCTGCGCGATGCGGTGGCGTTCGTGCGGCCGCGCACGCGGACCTTCGGCGTGCCGGGCAAGGTCAGCCAGCGCCATGATCCGCTGGTGCAGCAGGTGGTGGGCCGGCTGTCGGCGCTGGCCTATTCGACCTCGGCGCTGGTCGAGGATGTGGCGCGCGCGCTGGAGCGTGGCGCCGAGGCGTGGGATGCCGGCGTGACGGAACATCCGCTCTATGACGAGGCGGAGCGCATCGCCTTCCAGGCGCAGCAGATCGTGCTGGAGCAGACGCTGGAGGCGACGACGCGCCTGTTCGAGGTCGGCGGGGCTTCGGCCACCGCGTCCTCGCTGGGGCTGGACCGGCACTGGCGCAATGCGCGTGTGCTGGCCTCGCACAATCCGGCGGTGCAGCGGGCGCGGGCGCTGGGGGACCTGGAACTGAACGGCACGGCGCTGGATGCGATCTGGCGGCCTGCCTCGCCGACGACGGAGCGCACGGCATGAGCACGCAGGAGACTCCCGCGCGGCGGCAATTGCACGTCAACCTGTTCGAGATGGCCTGCGTCGGTCATATCGTGCATGGCATGTGGCGCGCACCTGGCAATAACCGCCATCGTTTTTCCGAACTGTCGTATTGGACCGAGGTGGCGCAGCTTGCCGAGCGCGGGCTGTTCGATGCCGTGTTCCTGGCCGATGTGGTCGGGACCTATGACCGGTTTGGCGACGGCACGGCGGCGGCGCTGCGGCAGGCGGTGCAGATCCCGAACCTGGACCCGCTGATGCTGGTGCCGGCGATGGCGGCGGTGACGAAACATGTCGGGTTCGGCGTGACCTTTTCGACCACCTATGAGCCGCCCTTTGCCTTCGCGCGGCGCATGGCGACGCTGGACGTGCTGACGAACGGGCGCGTCGGGTGGAACATCGTGACCTCCTACCTGCAATCCGCCGCGCGGAATTTCGGGCTGGAGGACGAGATCCCGCATGACGAGCGCTATGTGATCGCCGACGAATATATCGATGTGCTCTACAAGCTGTGGGAGGGAAGCTGGGACGACGACGCGATCGTCGCCGATCGGGCGGCCGGCATCTTTACCGATCCGTCGCGGGTGCGGGCCATCGATCATCACGGTGCGCATTTCCAGGTGGCCGGGCCGCATCTGGTGCAGCCGTCGCGGCAGCGCACGCCGGTGCTGTTTCAGGCCACCGGATCGGCGGCGGGGCTGGAATATGCCGCGCGCCATGCGGAAGTGGTGTTTATCGGCGGACAGACGACCGAGGATGTGCGCCGCAACATCGCGGCCACCCGCAGGCGGGCGCAGGCCTTTGGCCGCCGGCCAGACGATATCCGCTTTATCGTGCAGGCCGGCATCATCACCGGGCCGACCGAGCGGGCGGCGCAGGAAAAGCTGAGGGCCTATCGGGAATTCTACAGCCTGGAAGGCGCGCTGATCCATGCGCAGTCGGAAGTGGATC
The DNA here is from genome assembly GCF_014174395.1 of Gluconacetobacter aggeris. Classification (GTDB taxonomy): domain Bacteria; phylum Pseudomonadota; class Alphaproteobacteria; order Acetobacterales; family Acetobacteraceae; genus Gluconacetobacter; species Gluconacetobacter aggeris. Next base: position 13,052 of record NZ_JABEQD010000002.1, on the reverse strand, counting down.
TGCGTCGCTATGACCCGAACGATACGATCGAGAGCGTGCTGAAGCGCGAGGGTGCGCGCTTCGGCAATATGGGCCGGCGGTTCCGGCCCGAGCAGACGGTGGGCAGCGCGCTGGAGCAGATCGGCCGGTTCGACGAAGGGCGCTATTTCATTGCCGGCGAACCGGGGCGGGTGGCCGATGCGATCGAATCCTGGCTGGATGTGGATGGCATCGACGGCATCAATCTGCGCCAGTACCATTCCTTCGACACCGCGCGGGATTTCATCGACCTGATCGTGCCGGAGTTGCAGGCGCGCGGGCGCTATCGCACCGCCTATGCGCCCGACGAGACATTACGCGAGCGGCTGTTCGGTGCCGGGCAGGCGCGCCTGCCGGCCCGGCATGCCGCCGGGCGCTATCGCGACCCGGCGGCGCTGGCCACGCCGACACCGCCGCTTTTTCCAGACCTGATCCAGAACAAGGCATCCTGACATGAGTGTCGCGATCCCCGAGAAGATTAACGTCCTGTGGTTTCTGCCGACGCATGGCGATTCCCGTTACCTGGGCACGCAGAAGGGCGGGCGGCCGGTCGACCTGCCCTATCTGCAGCAGGTGGCGCGGGCGGCGGATTCGCTGGGCTATTACGGGGTGCTGATCCCGACCGGCCGTAGCTGCGAGGATAGCTGGGTGGTGGCGTCGGCGCTGGCGCCGAGCACGGAACGGCTGAAATTCCTGATCGCGGTGCGGCCGGGCCTGCAATCGCCCACGCTTTCGGCGCGGATGACGGCGACGCTGGACCGGATTTCGCAGGGGCGGCTGCTGATCAATATCGTGACCGGCGGCGACCCGAAGGAGAATGCCGGCGACGGGTTCTTTGCCGACCATGCCGAACGGTATGCGATCACCGACGAGTTCCTGGAGATCTATCGCGCCCTGCTGCGGGGGGAGACGGTGAATCACGCGGGCCCGCATTTCCGGATCGAGGACGGGCGCCTGCTGTTCCCGTCTTTTCAGGAAAACGGGCCGCCGCTCTATTTCGGCGGGTCGTCGCCGGCGGCGGTGGAGGTGGCGGCGACGCATATCGACAAATACCTGACCTGGGGCGAGCCGCCGGCGCAGGTGGCCGAGAAGATCGCGCATGTGCGGCGCAGGGCCGAGGCGCAGGGGCGCCAGGTGTCGTTCGGCATCCGGCTGCATGTGATCGTGCGGGAGACGAACGAGGCGGCGTGGGCGGAGGCGGACCGGCTGATCTCGTATCTGGACGATGCGACCATTGCGGAGGCGCAGAAGGTCTTTGCCCGGATGGATTCCGTGGGGCAGGCGCGCATGAGCGCCCTGCATGGCGGCCGGCGCGACAGGCTGGAAATCAGTCCGAACCTGTGGGCGGGCGTGGGGCTGGTGCGCGGCGGCGCGGGCACCGCGCTGGTGGGCGATCCGGCGACGGTGGCCGAACGGATCGACGAATATCGCAGGTTGGGCATCGATAGTTTTATTTTCTCTGGCTATCCGCATCTGGAGGAAGCCTATCAGTTCGGCGAACTGGTGCTGCCGTTGCTGCCGACGGCGCATCCGGTGCGGGGGGCAGCTTCGATCAGCAATATGGGGCCGTTCGGCGAGACGATTGCCGGCGATCATCGGCCCGGCGGCGGCGCCAGCCATCGCGCGGCCTGAACATTGACCCGAAGGATCGCGTGACATGAACATTTCCGTAAAGGCGCCGGTGCCTGGCGCCCTTGAAGCCGAATCCGCGCAGCGTTTCCGCGACGGCATGGCGCTGCTGGCCGGGGCCGTGACCATCGTCACCACCGATGGCGGGAATGGGCGGCATGGCTTTACCGCGACGGCCGTGTGCAGCGTGTCGGACGCGCCGCCGACGCTGCTGGTCTGCATCAATCGCACCACCAGCGCGCATCCGCACGTTCTCGATCATGGGGTGCTGGCGGTGAATGTGCTGGGCGGGGCGCAGCAGGCGCTGTCCTCGGCCTTCGGCAGCCGGTCGAAGACAATGGATGAGCGGTTTGCCGGCGCGCGCTGGCAGCGGGGCGTGACCGGGGCGCCGCTTCTGGACGGTGCGCTGGCGACCTTCGAATGCCGGGTGGAGCGGGTTGTGGAAGCCGGCACGCATACGGTGGTGTTTGCCCAGGTGCTGGATGTGCATCTGGCGGGCGAGCAGACGGACGGGCTGGTGTGGTTTGCCCGGCGCTATGCCGTGTTGCCGGCATCCTGTTGACCGGAGGCCTGGTGCGGACAGCGCGCGTCCGTAATCCACGATAAAAATCGCGAATATAAAAAGAAACAAAGAAGATATGTGCTTTTTGTCGCAAGAGAAATAACGACGACAATGAGTGCGTAAATTCGAAATCCTGCGATCATTCCTTCAGAGTCTGGATATCGAGTATCATGCCCCGTTCCTTTTCGCATCGTTCCGCCTGGCCCCGGCGGGCGGGCCGGTTTTCGCAATCCGCCAGGTTATTGCTGGGCCCATCGGCGCTGGCCCTGATGCAGGCCGGCCCGCTGGCGGCCAGCGCATGGGCTGACGACGGCCATGCGCGCCGGGCCGCGGACCATGCGCCCCATGCGGCGCCCGCTCGGAAAACGGCGCCGGCGGCGACCCCTGTGAAGGGCGAGGATATCGTTGTCGCGACCCATCGCCTGTCCCCCGCCGATCAGGCACGGGCGCAACTGGACAGTCTGCCGGGGGCCGCGACGGTGATCGATGCCAAGCAGGTGCTGCGCGGGCGGAACCTGACCAACGCGGACGCGCTGGCGTTTCAGCCCGGCGTGTTCGCCCAGTCCTCGGGCGGGGGGGACGGGCTGCGGCTTTCGATCCGTGGGTCGGGGATTCAGGTCGGCACCAATTATTTCCGCTCGGGCATCCTGATGATGTTCGACGGGTTGCCCGTGACCACGCCTGCCGGCACGCCCTATGAATTGTTCGAGCCGCTGGGGCTGCGCTATACGGAAGTGCTGCGTGGCGCGAATGCGTTCGATTATGGCGGGCTGCAACTGGGCGGCGGCATCAATTACGTGACCCAGACCGGCTATGATGCGCAGACCTATCAGGCGCGCGTCGAGGCCGGCAGTTTCGGCTACAACAAGGAACAGCTCAGCTCGGGCAAGGTGATCGGCAAGGCCGATTATTATATCAGCGTGACCAATTCCTACCGGGGCGGGTACCAGACCGAGACGCAGGCGAACAGTTTCGGCGTGAATGCCAATTTCGGCTATCGTTTCAACGACCGGGTTTCGACGCGCTTCTTCTTCCGCTACCGGCAGACCCGGAACGGGTATCCGGGTTATCTGACGCGGGACCAGATTCTGGCAAATCCGAAGCAGGCGCAGGCGCCCTATCGGGCCTGGCATTCGGTGCGTATCCAGCCAGGCAGCAAATTCTACGGCAACATGACCACGATCCGGATCGACGACCGGTCGAAGCTGGAACTGGGGTTCGATTACCAGGACGCGCCGATCGACATCCAGAATACGAGTTTCAGCCAGATCTGGGGTTACAAGACGGTGGCCGCGACACTGAACTATACGCGCCATGACGTGTTGGCCGGGCATAAGAGCGATACGCAACTGGGATTCATGGACACGTCGGACCTGGAGGCGTGGCAGACCAATCGGGTGCGGGTCGCGACCGGGCATCTGGCGGGACTGCCGATGGGGCAGGTGCTGCGGCATGTGACCTATGGCGGGACGGAGAATTATTTCCATCTTCGGAACAATACCGAACTGTTCCATGATTTCTGGCTGACGACGGCGGCCGCGGTGGCGTTTATCCAGAAATCGTCGGGCGTGCCGTATCCGTATACGGCGGCCGGGGCGAACTTCAAGGAATCATCGGTCAATTTTGTGCCGCGTGGCGGGTTCCGCTACGTCATCAGCCCGCATGTGGAGCTGTATGGCAATGTCAGCCGCAGCATTCAGCCGCCCAATGACTGGAACCTGAATTATGCCGGTCCGTATTTTACCGGCAACATCCCGCAGGCGGGCATGAATTCCGGCGCCGGCAAGCTGCGCAACCAGACGGCCACGACGTATGAGATCGGCACCACCGGGCACGCGTGGCGGAACAAGTGGAGCCTGACCTACTACCATTCCGACGTGCGCAACGAATTGCTGTCGGTGATGACGCCGGCATCGCAGGCCATCGGGGCCTCGATCTACGGCAATGCGTCGCCCACCACGCATCAGGGTGTCGAGGCCTCGCTGGAAACCACGCTGTACGCATGGGCGGGCAATACGCTGTCGCTGCGGCAGGCCTATACGTGGCAGGATTTCCGCTTCCGCCATGATGCGGTGTTCGGCAGCAACCGCCTGCCGGGCATTCCGGAACATTTCTATCAGGGCGAGATTCATCTCGACACCAAGACCGGATTCTATGCCGGGTTCAACGCCCAGGTGTCGTCGAAGGTCGGGGCCGCGTATGACGAGACCTATTTCGCGCCGTCCTATCACATCTACAATCTGAATGTCGGCTATGAGTGGCCGGGCAAGCATCGGCAGGTCTTCCTCAGCGTCAATAACCTTGCCAACACGCATTACGCGGCCATCGTCGTGCCCGGCTATATCGCGGCGGGCAAGCAGTTGGCGGTGATGCAGCCGGGTGATGGGCTGGGCGTGTTTGCCGGCCTGTCGCTGGGCTTCAACTGAGGGGCCGGGCCATGACCGAGATCCGGCTGAATGCCTTCGATATGAATTGCGTGTCGCACCAGGCCAGCGGCCTGTGGCGACACCCGCGCGACCGGTCGGGGACGTACAATACCATCCGCTACTGGACCGATCTGGCGCGGCTGCTGGAGCGCGGCCTGTTCGACGGGCTGTTCCTGGCCGACGTGCTGGGGGTGTATGATGTGTATGGGGGCAATGCGGACGCCGCGCTGCGCAATGCGTCGCAGGTGCCGGTCAATGATCCGGCGATGCTGATTTCGGCCATGGCGGCGGTGACGGAGAATCTGGGTTTCGGCCTGACCTCTACCCTGTCTTTCGAGCCGCCCTATCCGTTCGCGCGGCGGATGTCGACGCTGGATCATCTCACCGGGGGGCGGATCGGCTGGAATATCGTGACCGGCTATCTGGACAGCGCGGCGCGGGGTACGGGGCAGGCACGGCAGGTGGCGCATGACACGCGCTATGACATTGCCGACGAATATCTGCATCTGGTCTATCGCCTGTGGGAGGAAAGCTGGCAGGACGATGCGGTGCTGCGCGATGCGGCGCGGGGGATCTTCACCGATCCGGCCAAGGTGCATCGCATCGTGCATGAAGGCGAATATTTCAGGCTGGATGCCATTCATCTGTGCGAGCCCTCGCCACAGCGCACGCCGGTTCTCTATCAGGCCGGGGCGTCCTCCCGCGGCCGTGCCTTTGCCGCGCGGCATGCGGAATGCGTGTTCGTGGCCGGGCCTTCGGCGGCAGTGGTGGCGGGGAGTGTCGCGGATCTGCGGACGCGGGCCCGGCAGGAAGGGCGGCATGCGGGCGATCCGCTGATCTTCTCGCTGCTGACGATCATTACCGGCCCCGATGACGAGGCCGCGCAGGCGAAATGGCGGGAGTATCGCAGCCATGTCAGCCTTGAGGGGGCGCTGACCCTGCTGGCGGGGTGGACGGGGATCGATTTCTCGCGCTACGCGCCGGATGATCCGGTGCGGCATATCCGCAATGATGCGATCCATTCCGCCGTCGATGCGCTGACGGTGCAGGACCCCGGCAAGGTGTGGACGGTGCGCGAACTGGCCGAGCATGCGGCGATCGGCGGCATGGGCACCACCATAGTCGGCGGGCCGGAGCGGATTGCCGACCTGCTGGAGGAGTGGGTTGTCCGCACCGGTGTCGACGGGTTCAACCTGGCTTATGCCGTCACCCCCGAGAGCTTTGCCGATGTGGTGGAATTCGTGGTGCCGGAATTGCAGCGGCGCGGCATCTACAAGCGGGCCTATCGTCCCGGCAGCCTGCGTGAGAAACTGTTCGGACGCGGGGACCGGCTGGGGGCGGACCATCCGGCCGGCCGCGTGCGTCGTACGGAGACGGCATGAGCGAGACATTGCCCAGGATTGCCATTATCGGCGGCGGCTTCAGCGGCGCCGCCATTGCGTGGCATCTGACGAACAAGGCGGCCGGCCTGCCGCCGGTGACGGTGTTCGAGCCGCGCGAGGCGCTGGGGCAGGGTGTGGCGTATGGCGCGCGCGATCCGCGCCACCGCATCAATGTGCCGGCCGCGCGGATGAGCCTGACGACGGCGGTGCCGGATGATTTCCACGCCTGGCTGCGGGCGGATGGCGCGCTGGAGGCTGACCCGGATGCCGTGCTGCCCAACGGGGCGGCCTATCCCGCGCGGTCGGTGTTCGGCCGCTATGTGGCGGCGCGGCTGGCGCCGCGCCTGGCCGGCGGGCAGGTGGTGCATCGGCGGGCCCGCGTGGCGGAGGTCGCGCCCCGGCCGGAGGGCGGATGGTGGATCGCGACCGACGATGGCGCGCGGGAAGAGGCCGAGATCGTGGTGATCGCGACCTCGCACCCCGCGCCGGCGCCGCCGGCGGCGCTGGCCGGGCTGGTGGGGTGTGAGGGGCTGGTCGTCGATCCCTGGGCGGTCGGGGCGCTGGAGGCGATCGGGGCCGATGACCGGGTGCTGATCGTGGGCACCGGGTTGAGCATGGCGGATGTGGTGGCGTCGCTGGATGCGGCTGGGCATCGGGGGGAGATCGTGGCGCTGTCGCGCCGGGGGCAGGTGTCGCAGGCGGATCTGAGCGATGTGACCGATGCGTGGGGGGATTTTTCCACCGATCCGGCACCGACGGCGCGCGGCGTGCTGCGCCGGGTGCGGCAGGCGTTGCGCGACGATCCCGACCGGCCGTGGCAGACCATTTTCAACGCCGTGCGGCGGCAGGCCGGGGCGATCTGGGCGGCGTTGCCGGTGGTGGAGCGGCGGCGGCTGGTGCGGCATGTGCGGCCGTTCTGGGATACGCGGCGCTTTCGTATCGCGCCGCAGGTGGAGCGGGTGCTGCAGCGGCGGATTGCCGAGGGAACGCTGCATGTGCTGGCCGGGCGGATCGAGGCTTCTGCCCGGCAGGGGGAGGGATTTGCCGTGACGCTGCGCCCGCGGGGCGGGGAGCCGGAAGTCGTATCGTTCGACGGGGTGGTGACGACTACCGGGCCGGATCATGCGCATATCCTGTCCTCGCAGCCCTTTCTGGCCGGTCTGGCCCGGCGGGGGGTGCTGCGGGCCGACCCGGTGGGACTGGGGGTGGAGACCGATCGGGAGGGACATGCCGTGTCGGCGGCGGGGGACGTGGTGGCGAGCCTGTTCGTCGCCGGGCCGTTGTCGCGGGGGGCGTTTGGGGAATTGATGGGGTTGCCGGAAGTGACGGCGAATGCGGAGAGGATTGCGGCGGCCATTCTGGGGGTGGGGAAGGAGGCCGGTCGCTACCTAATCGGATGATGTCAGGTCGTGGTGAAATAGGGCCGCAGCGGAACAGCCTGGGCATGTCAAGGTGAGATGTGGACCTGTTCTCAGGACCAAAAGCGCTCCGGGGGCATTCTTATCTGCGACGCAATGTATGGAGGGGATTGCGCCCAAAACGCTTGCGATAGGCAACGGCCATCGCACTCATATTGACATAGCCGAAGGATCTGGCGATCGAGGAGACTGTCTCGCCCGGAGCCGCCTCGACCAGGGCCTCGTGCAATGCTTCGAGCCTTTTCGCCTGCATGTAGCTATGGGGCGTTATGCCGCGGAACTCTCGGAAGCCAGCAGACAGACTGCGGGCGCTGATGCTCAGTTGGGCGGCAATATCCAGAATGGTCGGATTCTGCTTTGCCTGTAGGGTCATCAGTTTTTCCGCGTCACGTACGTAGTGCGGTGCGGCGGAACGTGCTCCGCTTTCAAGGCAGAGTCCCGCTCCTTTTGCCCAATTATGCAACAGGTCGATACAAAGCAGCTCGTTGGCCTTCCTGGCGATGAGTTCGTCTGGCTCCGAAAGCGTGGATACCGACTGGATCGTATAATTCAGAAGGGAAAGCCAGGCGGAGCTTTTTCCCCCAAAGACAATGCGCCTTTTCCAGAAATCGTCGCCGGGAATGAAGCCGTACCATCGTTCTGAAATCGCCTCCATCAAGCTATGCGGTATGGTCAGGTTAAGCTGAAGATCATCCCCACTTGCGATATTCCAATAATCCGTTCGGCTGCTGTCGACGACATAGCTTTCTCCCGCCTTTGTATCGGCATGGGTTTGACCTGTGAGAGGATGGCGAACATTGCCGCGCAATGTATTGACGACAATGATATTCCCTGCCTTTGGATCGAAATCTTCCACTCGCGTAGGGGTGCCGAAGCAGAAACGGCTGAACGTAATATCATTACATTGCAGGCGTTTAAGAACAGCGTTCGGCTTTGATCCCTTGATCAGGGGAATGGCCTCAAGAGGCGCGTATGTCAGGCCGCAGAACGAACGGGCTACCTCCCATTCGCGAGTTTCTTCAACGCGATAGAGCGATTCTTTGTCTTCCAGAGCGTTATCGAACATGCCGCACCGCCAGAATGCCGAGCTGTATATATTATTGTGCATGCTTATATATGCTATTTTTAAGAGTGGCCAATGTCTGATTTTTCAAACTCTCGTTAGAATATCTGGTGCCTCTCTTCATCGTTGCATCCCATCTCGCGGATTCCATCTGATGTTTCATGTATTTACGCCATCGCCAGTCTGCAGAATTCGTTGCGAAATGCCGAATGTGTGTACGGTATTGAAATGTCGAAAGAAGAAAGGGAAGGTCCGGATAGTGGTGGATATTTATCGTAATGGGAGCATCCTCCGATCAGCCGGTGCCGGCTGATCGGATAAGGACGTCCGCCAAAGCATAAAACGAGGGACCGATCCATGAACCACTGTGGGCGGATAGTCGTTAGAAAACGTAGATAATTTTTCCGAACCATGCATTTGTTTCGGGAACGTTCCGTCCGTCAACGGAATGGGAATAGCGCGTGGTAAAGGTGAGCGACCGGGTCAGAGGAAACATCATTCCCACGCCAAGCGCGATTTCGCGGCTGCTGGAATCCGAAACCCAGTTTCCGGCAGTATGATCGTACAGGCCGCCGGCATTCTGCCAGTCGAGGGCAAAAAATGGCTCGGCGACCTTGCTGGCTTTCCAACTGAAGCGAAGGTTGGTGTAAAAGGTCGTGCCGGGTGTGTAGCTGTGTCGATCTGTCTCATGCAGAGTCGCCCCGACAACCGTTCCCACATCACCGTCGAAGCTGAAATCTTTCCATTCATAATCAAATACGAGGTTGAGATTGACCGACCAGTAATTGGTAGACAATGCATCGCGCGTGCCGGACGGAGTTTGCATGAACGCCTGCATTCCGAACGTGCTCTTCCTGTTCGGCTTGAACCAGACAACTGGTCCCGAGATCGTAGGACCGAGGCCTCCGTAATTGGTCCCATCAGCTAAAACATAGTTTTCGACCTGAATAAGTTCCCACCCAAAGCCAACATTGGGGATGCCTCTGAATTTCCAGAAATGTACCCATTTCGACATGCCCTGCCATGTATGGGAACCGCCCCGCGCCTGTCTCTGTCCCATGGTATTGTAGACGGACCCGGCAGCGTTTCCATTGACATATTGTACCAGGATATCCCAGGGCTTGTTGAAATCGATCGGGAGTTCGTATTCATGCGGTCCGATGACATCGAGCGTGATGTCGGACGCTCTGGCCGAAGGGAATTCGTACGTGCCGGCTAACGAGACAGCAAGCCACAGCAGGCCGCACTTCCCCCGTCTGGCACGTAGAGCGTGCATGGGAGCATCCCTTCTTCTTCGGCTCGTATCGATATCGAGATGGCATGCCATCGTTATCTCCAACTTTCAGCAACGCCACGGAAGGGGCCGCCTATTATTGGACCTGGAATCCCGCGGAACAGCGGGATCAGGCCGGCGGGGAGGGATTACAGACCGAGAATGACGATCTTTCCCGTGGTCGGAACGGTCGGCCAGAGGATGGAGGTGAAGCCAGTTGCTACGGCGATCTTCTGCGACCCGTCAAAGGTATAGGTGATCACGCCGCCGCCGATGGCGCCATCGATCTTTTGGCCCCAGAGCTTCTTTCCGGTCTCTGAATCAAGTGCGTAGAAATAGCCTCCCATGTCGCCGAAGAAAGTCAGCCCGCCCGCGGTGGGCGTAATTCCGCTTTGAATCGGATAGTTGGTCTTGACGCGCCATTTCCATGCGCCAGTGTCTGCGTCGATGCCGGACAGCCATCCTGCCCACTGTCCCGCCGAATCCGGTGCGCTGAACATATGGTACGGGTTATGGGTGTCCATTCCGGACCATGGCTCGCCAGGGCTGACTTTTTTCAGTTGTGCATCGCTCTGTGCGGTCACGCTGCCGCACCATTCGACTTCGCCCACCATGACGAGATTGGTCCTGGGATCGTAGCCTGGGCTATTCCACTCATCGCCTCCGACAGAACCGGGGCAGAAATGAACTGTCTTGCCGACTTCGAAGGGAGCGTCAGCATTTTCGATTCTCGTTGCCGGAGTCTTGTACAGGAGCCCGCCTGTCGCTATGTCGAAACCGTACAGGTAGCCGTTCTTGGGCGCTACGGCGAGAAGCTTCCTGCCGTTCCGGGTCTGAAGCAGGACAGGAGGATTGGAGGCATCCCAGTCATGCCAGTCTTTTTTTGAAAGCTCATAATGACGCTTATATTCGCCAGTCGCGGCGTCCAGCACCACGATGGAATCGGAAAAGAGATTCTTGCCCTCGCGCGTGGCCGTAACGTAGTCGGGTGCCGGATTTCCGCCGGGAATGTACAATTCGCCCGTATCGGGATCGAGGGAATACGATGTCCAGGTGCCGCCTCCGGTAATCGGCATGCCTGGGGGGTTCTTCCACGTCGAGAGGTCGAGCGGTGTCTTGCCTTGTGGGCCACGGGTGGGATCATTCGGCTCCCTGGGGACCATGTAGAATTCCCAGATAATATGGCCGGTCTTGGCATCGAGCGCATACATCCGGCCCTTTACGCCCTTCACGTCGCCGCCGGCGTTACCGATATAGACCCGCCCGCCCCACACGATCGGCGCTGCCGGAACCGACTCGCCGGCGGCGCCATTGCCGATATTCGTTGTCCACAGCCGCTTTCCGGTTTTGAAGTCGTAGGCGATCACGTCGCCATGCGATGTGCCACGGTAGAGCATGCCGTCCGCATAAGCGGCGCCACGGTTGACCCGCAACAAGGCAGCCGGAAATTCCTCGTGCGTGCGCCAGTTTTCGTGGCAATTCGCTGGATTGAGCGAAAATATGTCATGTTCGGTTGTACCGATCAGAGCGCCGTCCACCATGAGGGGACCCGTTTCGAAGCTGGTATATTCTTTGGTATCGTACGTGCATTGAACTTTCAGATTTTTGACATTGGTTGTGTTGATCTGGGTCATGCTGGAAAAGCGCTGGGACGTTAGTGTTTTATTGTAGCTGGGCCAGTCCTCCGTCGTTTCCGGTGTGGCGCCTGGCGACGCTGTCTCCTGGGCGGTTTCCGTCACCAACGTGTCGGGCTTGAGAAGGGCTTCCGTCACAGTGGAATCCGCATGGGCGGATACGGGGGCGGATGACGATGCAGTTTCGGTTGCCAATGTTCCGGGCGCTTGCCCGATCGTCCGGAACCAGTTGATGACGAGTCCGGCCGGCGGCACGAGATCGAACCAATATTTGTAGATTAGTGCGCTTCCGATGCCTCCTCCGCTAATGAGTGCCGCGGCGGCGGTCGCTAGAAGCTTTTTTCTGGTGGACATGCTGCTTTTAGAAAAAATGTACATTTCTCTGGACTTTCCTGCGACTGGTGATGAAACCAACGCGGAAAATGACCGCCAAACAAGGTGTCGGCAGATCGAAAGCGGAATTCTCTACTTCGAATGAGAAATCAATTCAGACACAAGAACGTGATGCCGGCAGATATGGATGAAAGTGAAGGATGGTGACTATGAAAACCTGGAAAGCTGATATCGGAATGGTCTTCGAATAGGGTTCGGCGATTAACGAAAAGACCCGGTCCCACTATTTGTTGATGACACGATAAGAAATGATACGAGGTCGAATCGACATCGTGCAAGGATGGAAAGCCAAGCCAGCCGTTCCGTGCCGGCTTGCAAGGCGGATATGGCAAAATGCCGGTGTGATCATTTTATCATATTTAGAAATGCATCGGGTAATAAGGAATGTTTGAAAAAAGGATCGGACGGAAGGTCCTGTATCTGGCCTCGGTCACGCTCTGCTTTCTGCCCGCCCGCGCGGTGCTGGCGCAGACGGCGCCGGAAGCGGCCCCGGGTGGCGTGTCCGCCGGCGTGCAGGCGGAGGACATCACCGTCATCGGAACCTCGCCATTGCCCGGTTCCGGCATCGACCGCGACCGTCTGCCGGCCGCGACCGCCATCCTGACCGCGCGTGACCTGCAAGGGGCCGGGACCGCCGACATGCTGCATGCGCTGGACAGCCGTCTGGCGGGTATCAGCCTCAATGCGCCGGCGGGGAATCCGTATCAGCCGACCATCGTCATGAACGGCTTCCAGGCGTCGCCGTTGCAGGGCACGTCGCAGGGTGTCGCGGTCTATCTTGATGGTGTGCGTTTCAACCAGGCCTTTGGCGACACGGTGAACTGGGACCTGATCCCGGATCTGGCGATCGAGCGGGTGGCGGTGGAGGGGCCGAACCCCGTCTTCGGCCTGAACGCGTTGGGCGGTGCGCTGAATGTCCGGATGAAGAACGCATTCAATACCGCCGCCGGTGGTGAGGCCGATCTGTCCGGCGGTTCGTTCGGACGGATCGTGGCCCAGGGCGATTATGCCGCGCGCCGGGGCGATTGGGGTTTTTATGTCGCCGGCCGGGAGGTGCATGAGGAGGGCTGGCGGGACCTGCAAAGTACCGACATCCAGAGCCTGTATGCGGACCTTGGCTGGAAGGGGCAGGCGACGGAAGTACATGGCAGCCTCGACCTGGCCAATTCGGTGCTGAACGGGCCGGGAACCTCGCCGGTGGAATTGCTGCGCGCCGATCCCAGGGCGCAGTTTACCGCGCCGAACCAGATGGCG
>NZ_JABEQD010000001.1 GCF_014174395.1 Gluconacetobacter aggeris | reverse complement strand
TGCTCCGCCCTGGCCGCCAGGTCCGGCATTTCCGAGAAGACGCTCCGCCGGCACCTGCCCACCGTGCCGGGGCTGACATGCGTTCGGTTGGGCCGCGCCATCTATTGAGGCGGACGTTCAACTGATCGAGCGGGCGCTCCGGCAGCCCTATCCGGGCTCGATCGCGGTGACACCGCTTCGAACCACGGTCTGCTCCAGCACAGCCCTGCAGCCACGCAAGAAGCCGTGCAAGCGAGACTGCTAAATCTGTTGGATCAGCCAAGGAAGCGCATAACCCGGGCGGCCAGATCGCCAACCAAAAAAAATCTTCGTGATCAAGGATCAGGGCCAATAGGCTGATGAGAAGGGAAAGATTGTCACGCCGGCCGACTCATGGAATGCATTCTAATCTAATGACGGCGATGGTGTCGCAAGGATTTGAAGCGACGATTGTCTCGTCTAATAGCGCAACAGTTCCTCAGTGAGGATTACCCGGCATGGGCAATGCCAGATGAATGAAACCCTAGGACATAATAGACGCATTATTCTGTCAGAGAAGATAGCTTCCCAGTCCGACACGGGTTGGCAAGCACCTCCTGCACCGCCGCGTCTTCTCCCATTCGCACGATCAATGAGATTGAATGGTGACTGGCAATGGCGGGCCCTAACATGTCAAAGTTTGCGCGACGATTTTATCCTTTTGGCGCGAGTAAACCTGCGTATGGGCAACTATCAGGCTTGGTTGCTTAAACAGAATAGTGATGGTTTGGCATTGCTAGCCCGATTAGAAGATCACAGCAGCCACCCAGGATTACATGCCCACACGCACTGCGGGGATGAACTTCCGTTGACCGGCACCCAATCCATTCGCCAGAGGAATGATGGGGGGAAATTAACAAAGCGTCCCCAAAAGAATGGGCGAAGAACGGTTCAGGGTCAGCCGCTATCATTTTTCTGGTCTACAGCACGCCGTGTGTTTAGAATCTCCGACCCGGTAGGAACGCAAGGGGAACTGAAGATATGAACGCCGAGCATCTCAAAGAGAAGCTTTGCGCGGCATTCTGCTCAGAGCTCTCCGTAAATCCCGTTCCGGCAGGGCTAGCTTTTAGCGGGATATTTGAAGATCTTAATGGTGATCGTGTCACGGGGTACCTAGTGCGCGACAGAGGCGCCCCATACCTATCTGACGACGGATCGTTTTTGAGCGATCTTGAGTCTTCTGGGATTGATATTTCAGAAGGAACGCGCGCGCAATTTATGCAAGGCGTTTTAGCTTCTGCGGGTGCATTTATTGATCCGGAGACGCTCTCAATTCGCACGCATTCTACTGACCGGGAACCCACACCTGATCAAATCGTGCTTTTTATGTCAGCACTGGTGCGTGCTCAAGATGTTTCATTCTGGTCAAGGGAACGAGTGAAAAGTACTTTTTCAGAAGACCTGATGATAGCTCTCGTGAACAGGTTTGGTAATGAAGCAAAATTTATCAGGCAAGGCATATTGGGAGAAGAATTTTCCGATTTTCCGTCAGATATACTATTGAAGCCCATCAATAAAGGGATTCCAGTAGCTATGTTTTTGGCACAAACGACTGAACGTCTGACAGAAGCTATGACTTTGTCACAAGAGATGCGTATACGGCATTTCCGGTCAGCAAAAATATTGGCTTTGACTGAGAATGGTGAGAACCTGTCGTTAGCTAGCAGAAAGGTTTCTCGGGCGGTCAATCGAATAGATGGCCTACTTGTCTACCGCCATGATGAAGATGCCGCGTTGGACAGAATTGGCCGCCTTGCAGAACTCCCCATCGCCGCTTAATCCCTCACCCCCGCTTCGGCGGGGTTTTCTTTGCCCAGGCCGAGCGTACACGTGCAGACATGATCCGGACAAAAACACGCGCTCGCCACCCATAAGTGGCAGTTTTTTCGGGATTTCATGGTGGAAAGATGAGGGCGCACCGGCGCGCGATCGACGTCCGGCGCTCAGGATGTCTGCTCACCCCCCTTCTGGGCCGGTGCCCACACCCAACGCGCCCAATCGTCCATCATTTGCCGGCGCTTCTCGAACAGATCCCCGCGGCGGTAGGCTGCCTCCACCTTGTCGCCAATCGCGTGCGCTAGGGCCATCTCGGCCACCTCGCGCGGGTAGTCGGTTTCCTCGGCTGCCCAGTCGCGGAAGGTGGAGCGCAATCCGTGGACTGTGACGGCCTTCGTCCCGGCGGCCAGGTGCAAGGCCTTGGACAATGCGACATCTGATAGCGGCTTGCCGCGCTTCTGACCGGGGAACACCAGGTCGCCGGCCCTCGGGTCTCGTAGCGGCTCGACCTCGCGCAGGATGGCCAGCGCGCCATCGGTCAGAGGAACCCGATGCTCCTTCCCGGCCTTCATCTTGTGTGCCGGCACGGTCCAGGTTCCTTCGGTCAGATCGATCTCCGACCACACCGCCGCCCTCACCTCGCCAGACCGGGCGGCGGTCTGGCAGGCAAACCGCACGGCCTTGGCCGCGATCCCGTCCGACTTCGACAGTGCTGCCATCACGCTGCCGATGTCCTTTCGGCCCACTGCAGCATGATGCTCGACCTTGGCCACCTTGGACGGGGCCGGAAGAATCGCGGAGAGATGGCCCTTCCAGCGCGCCGGATTTTCGCCATCTCGCCAGCCATGCGTCCGGGCATAATCAAGGATGCGCTCGATGCGCCCCCTCACCCGCGACGCCGTTTCGGTCTTGGTGCTCCAGATCGGGCGCAAGATCGTCAGAATGTCCTGGGTGTCGATTTCCGCCACCGGCCGGTCGCCCATGGACGGGAAAGCATTCAATTGCAGGGATGCCAGCCAGACAGAGGCCGATCGCTTGTCCCGCCAACCTGGCGACTGCTCAGTGATGTAGCGCTCGGCCACCTCTTGGAAGGTCAGGCCCAATTCACGCTTGGCGGCTGCCTCTTCGGCGCGCCGCTGCTCCAATGGATCAAGCCCGGCAAGCAAAGTGTGCCGGGAGTCGGCGGCGCGCTTGCGGGCCTCGACCAAGCTGACGTCCACGGCCGAGCCCAGCCCCATCTCCCGGCGCTTGCCTGTCTTCGGGCTGGTATAGCGGAAGGTCCACACCTTGGAGCCGCCCTTGGCGACGACCCACAGGTTGCCCCCATCGGCCAGGGTTCCGTCCTTCAGGGCAGTCACCTGCCGCACGGTCAATTGGTGTGGCGCCAGCCGGCTCATGATTTTCTGTACCCCTCTTGGTACCCATCTTAAAAACCGGGCTTTCAGGGGTCAATCAGGGACGCCCAGAGACAAGGCGATTAGATTCTTCCTTTATTTCAATCCCTTTATGGGACACCCTGATACAGCCATGGACATGAGTTAGGTGGACCTCAGCTCCACCACTTGCCTGGACAATCCCCTGATTCATCACTGAAAATTTCTCCGGCTGGACGCTGTTCGTTCTGCGTGTGCGGCCGTGTGCCCTGTGGTTGTTCACGCCCGGAGAGTCTCCGGTGCCCTATCCTCGCGCCGATCCGGTGCTACACAGGAGAGAACTGAGGACACACAGGGAGCCATTCGGGTGGAACGTGGATTTTTCAGCAAGGCCAACGCATTCGTGATTGCGGGAATGCTGGTGGTGGCAGCCCCTCGGGCCATCGCGGCCGGGTCGTCGTCATGCCAGTCGCAAACCTGCCAGGCCGCCGCGAAAGACTGGCGGACGGTACGCAACGGAACCGTCAACGCCGCGCAGGGCACGGCGCGGTGGAGCAGGAAGACCGGCACGAAGAGCTGGAACACGGTACGCAACGGCACGGTCGACGCCGCCCACGCCACAGGCCAATGGACCGCAAAGACCGGCCGCAAGGTCGGTCATTGGGGATCGGACGCGGCGAAAGATACCAGGGATTTTTTTACGGGGCACTGACGGGGGAAGTCTGCGCTGCGTGAAGAGCGCACCTTCTTTTGTCTTCCGAAAAAGAAGCAAAAAGACTTTGATCCGTTCAGGGACATCGGACGCCTCCAGCACAAGGTTCCCGAACGAATCAAAGTTTTTTGGTTCTTTTTTTCAAAAAAGAACGACTATCGCTTCAATGTGCGAGAAAAACCATCGTGTGCGATGACCATTTTTATAAAGATAATTACTGATCCATAAGATTTTCAGACTTCGCCGTCGACCGGGTCCAGAAGATCCGGCCCGTCATGGCCCACCTTGTTGACCCGTGTGCCGACCCGCCACGCCCGCAACATGTCGGCAGGTGCCGGGGCCAGCAATTGCTGTGCGACTGCGGGCGGGGCGCCGAACCAGGCATCGCGATCCTGGTCCGCGATAAGGACGGGCATGCGTTCGTGAATGGGCCGGGTTGCCGCATTGGCCTGCGTGGTCACGATGGCGAAGCTGCGCAGGATATCGCCTTCATATTCCCAGGATTCCCAGATCGCGGCCAGGGCCAGGGGCTGGCCGTCGCGCCGGGCGAAGGCCCAGGGTTGCCGGGGGGATGGGCCGGATTGCCATTCGTAATAGGCTGTCGCGGGGACGAGGCAGCGGCGGGAGCGAAAGGCGGCGCGGAACATGCCGGACGTCGCGACGGTTTCCGCCCGCGCATTGATCGGCTGCCGGCCCATGTCGTGCGCCCAGTTGGGAACCAGCCCCCATAACAGCAGATCCAGCCGCAGATCGAGGCTGACCGGATGGCGGCGTACCACCGCCACGGGCTGATGGGGCGCGATGTTCCATGAAGGCAGCCAGTCCGGCGCGGAGCCCGCGATATGAAAGGCCTGCCGCATCCGCTCCAGCGACAGGGTATTGGCGAACCGTCCGCACATCGTTCAGGTGGACGCGGAGCCCAAATCGACGGCAACCGACCATGCCCCACGCCATTCCTCGCCGGGACCGATATGCAGCAAGCCGGGCTTGTTCGTGAATTCGCCTGAAAAACCCTGGGGTGTCGCAAAACCGTACCAGGGTTCGATGCACAGGAAACCGGCCTCCGGCTTGGTCCATAGTCCCAGTTCGCGAAACCCTTCCCAGGCCAGCGTCACGCCTGTTCCGTCCAGCGTGTGAAAGCTGACGCTGCGGCTGGCCGGGGCATCCATGATCACGGCATCGTCGATGAACAGATCATCGGATAAAGCGAGCGTCCGCCCGACAATCGGCGAGGGAAATGGCGTGGGCTGGAGCAGGCCGCCGGCAATGCGGCGGATCGGCGCGGGTTCGGGTTGGTCGAAGGTCAGCACATGGTCCTGCCTGGCCACGCCCTGGCGCTGTGGCCAGGCAAAGGCCGGATGCGCGCCCAGCGAGGCCGGCAGGACCTGAATCGGGTCGGGATTATGCAGCCGATAGCGCACATGCAGCGTATCGCCCATGGCCTGATAATCCAGCGCCAGTTCGAAACGGAACGGAAAAATCGTTCTGCTGTCTGCATCGTCGGTCAGGACCAGCGTGCATCCGTCAGGCCGGCGATCCTGCCATGCGAAAGCGCGATCGCGCGCAAAACCGTGCTGGGTCAGGTGAAAGGGTCGGCCATCGATCCAGGCCGTATCGTCCGGCAGGCGGCCGACGATGGGAAACAGCACTGGAGAGCGTCGCGGCCAGGCCGGCAGCCCCGTCCACAGACGTTCCTGCCCGACCCCGTCGACCAGCGACTGCAATTCCGCGCCGTGTCCGGCAACGCGGGCCGTAATCCGGTCCGAACCGAAGACATGATCCGTCATCGCATTTCCTCCGTATGCCGGCCCGTATGTTTGACGATCAGAACGGGCGGACAATCACCATGATCACCACAACAGCCATCAGGATGGTCGGAATTTCGTTCGCCGCACGATAGAAATTTTCCGGCCGCGTATTTCTGTCTTCCGCGAAGTCGCGGCGCCAGCGCGCACATGCGCCATGAAAGCCGGCCAGACCCAGCACCGAGACAATCTTGAGATACCACCAGCCGGCATGCCAATCGACAGTGCCGGGAGTCATTACCAGCAGGATGCCGAACAGAAAGGTGCAGATCATGGCCGGGTTCATGATCTGGCGCAGCAATTTGCGTTCCATCACCTTGAAACGCGCGCTTTCGGCCGAACCGGGTGCGGCCTGGCAATGATAGACGAACAGGCGCGGCAGATAGAACATGCCCGACATCCACGCGATCAGCGACATCACGTGCAGCGCCTTGAACCATGCCAGCCAGGGCAGGAATCCCAGGATCAAGACCGGACTCCATGGGTTGCCTGGGCGGCTTGAATCCGCTCCAGGAAGGGGGCGAATTCCGACAGATGCCCGATCCGGAACAGACCCGGCCAATCCGGTGCCGGCAGGTCGAGCGGACGCAGCAGCACGCAGGCCATCCCGGCGGCCCGCGCGGCACTGGCGCCGGTATCGGTATCTTCCAGCACGACGCATTCGTCCGCCGGCACGCCTTCGGTTTCGGCCGCGTGCAGATAGACGGCTGGATCGGGTTTCGGCTTGCCCATGTCACGCGCCGAATGAACCCGATCCGCCACGAACCGATCCAGGCCGGTACGGGCGAATTTCACGTCCATCTCGGCGATCGAGGAATTGGAGCCGACCCGGACCGGCAGATCGAGCCCGATCACCGCCGTCAGCATATCGTGCGCGCCGTCGATGACGCGTGCCTCTTCACGCATCAGGTCGACCAGCTTGTATTGCACGATCGTCGCCCAATCGTCGGGCAGCTTGCGGCCGGTCTGCGCCTCGGCTTCGATCTTGATGCGCGTCAGGGCCCGTCCGGCCAGACGCTGCACCGCTTCCTCGTCACCATAGTCCAGGCCGATCTGGCGCAGTTCCTGCGCCACCAGCCGGCAGGACGGGCCCTCGCTGTCGATCAGCACGCCGTCGCAATCGAAAATCACCAGGCGGAGCCGCCCATCCGGACGAACGGCCTTGGGCAGCGCGTCCAGGCTCATGGCCCGACCTCCCGAACTGCCCGCACCAGTTCGCCCACATGCTCCGGCGGGGTTGCCGGCACCACCCCGTGGCCGAGATTGAAGACATGCGGCCGGCCCTTCATCGCGTCTCGGATGGCACGGGCTTCCTGCGTCATCGCATCGCCGCCCGCCAGCAGCAGCAGCGGGTCGAGATTGCCCTGGAGCGCCACATTGTCGGGCAGCAGGCCGCACATCGCATTCATGTCCGCGCCGGTATCCAGCGCGATGACCCGCACCCCGGTCTCCCGCGCATATTCCGCCGCCATCACCCCGGCCAGGCGCGGGAAACCGATCACGGGCACGCCAGGCCGGCGGGCATGGATTTCCTGCACGATGGCGCGGGTGGGCGCGATCACGTGGCGGCGGAACTGGCTTGGCGGCAGCAGGCCCGACCAACTGTCGAACAGCATCACCGCCTCGGCCCCGGCATCGATCTGCGCCACCAGCATGTCGGCCGTCGTCTCGGTCAGGCGGGCTATCAGCCGGTCGAACAGCAGCGGGTCGGCATAGGCCATGCCGCGCGTGGCCTCGAACTCCCGCGATCCATGGCCTTCGACCATGTAGCACGCCACGGTGAACGGCGCGCCGGCAAAGCCCAGCAATGTGGTGCGGCCGCCCTGCGCGGCGCCGATCGTATCCGGGCCGTCCAGGATGCCGCGCAGTCGCGTCAGGGTTTCCATCACCGGTGCCGTCGCGTCTGGCACCCGCTTCGGGTCCAGCCGGTCGAGATCGGTCTGGCTGCGGATCGGCCCCAGCACCGGCCCGGTGCCGTGTACGAACTCCAGCGACTGGCCCATTGCCCAAGGCAGGATCAGGATGTCGGAAAACAGGATCGCCCCGTCCATGGCGTAGCGCCGGATCGGCTGCAGGGTGATTTCGGTCGCCAGATCGGGCGTCATGCAGCGGGTGATGAAATCCGCCTGGTCGCGCAGGGCGCGGAATTCCGGCAGGTAGCGGCCGGCCTGGCGCATCAGCCAGAGCGGCGGGGGCCACACGGCCTCGCCCTGGAGGACCCGCAGAAGGGGTTTGCCTGTATCCGTCATCGCCTGTCCGCCGTCACATCGTTCATCTCGGGACTATCCCGTACTTTTCTCGGGGATGACAGGACCGCACATCAAGGTCCGGTACGCCGTCACCAGATTTCCGGACCAACCTCTAAACATGAAATAAGAAGAAAGAAATGCTGAGGAGGCTAATAGGCCCTGTGGATGACGGGGTACCCGCATTTCCAAAAACGTACCCCGTCTTTCCCACAAGGTGTACAGTTTCATTCACACAGGGATTCATAAGGTTAGATGAGTTATCCCGAATATGCCGACAAGGGGCTGTGTACAACCCACCGTGTCGGCGGCTGTGAGGGTTGTCCACGGTACTCGGTACGATCAAGAAGCGTCTGGAGTACTATCCCCATGTACCCCAGTACTCGTTCGCCCCGATCACAGGGTTTCTTTTTTTCAGTACGGAGAGCCGGCGCATGAGCGACTCGTCATTAGTACTAATCGCGACTCTTCTACAGGCCGAGTCGCCCCGGATAGTACTGGCCAGCCAGTCCACCACCCGGCGCAACCTGCTGGAACAGGCCGGAATCCGCGTTGAAACCCGCCCTGCCCGCATCGACGAAGCCACGGTGCGGGAATCGGCACGCGCCGAGGGCCTGTCGGCCGGCGACTGCGCGCTGCTGCTCGCCGAACTCAAGGCGCGGCGCATCCACGAGCCCGATTGCGTGGTGATCGGCGCCGACCAGATCCTGGAATGCGACGGCGTGTGGTTCGAGAAGCCCGTCGACCGGGCGGCGGCGCGGGCCCAGTTGCTGGACCTGCGCGGGCGGGCACATGTGCTGCACAGCGCGGTGGTGGTGATGCGCGACGGGCAGGTGATCTGGCAGCATGTCGTCCGGCCGGAACTGACCATGCGGCGGTTTTCCGAATCCTTCCTCGATGCCTATCTGGATCTGGAAGGCGAAGCCGTCCTGGCCTCGGTCGGGGCCTATCGGCTGGAAGGGCCGGGCATTCATCTGTTCGAGCAGGTGACGGGCGAGCATGCGGCCATTCTGGGGCTGCCGCTGCTGCCGCTGCTGGGGTTCCTGCGCCAGCATGGGGTGATTTTGACGTAGGGTTTCTGTTCTTTTTTGAAAAAAAGAACCAAAAAACTTTGATTCGTTCAGGAGCCTTGTGCTGGGAACACGCGATGTTCCTGAACGAATGAAAGTCTTTTTGCTTCTTTTTCGGAAGACAAAAGAAGGGAACTTCCCTTCCCGACATGGCGGAAAAAATCCACGGACAGGGCTTGCCAAGGAAACAGGGCACAGCTATACCCCGCCCACCCGCACGTCATCGCTGACGGCGCGGGCCGGTTGGACGGGGCCATAGCTCAGTTGGGAGAGCGCCTGAATGGCATTCAGGAGGTCGTCGGTTCGATTCCGATTGGCTCCACCAGTCCCCATCTACGTTTTTTTAAAAAAGCAGAGAGTAGATGGGGACGGTGAGTAATGCTCCGGACTCAGTCCGGACTCATTTGAGCCCGGCTTTCTTGCGCAGAAATATAAGGTGCGTGAATTGCTGATCGGCCCGAGCCTGGTGGCTCGGTAGCCTCAGTTAGATCGCTCATAGCGCCGTTGAGGCTGTCCGATCCTTCTCGTTTGATCGATGTTACAGGCCGGTTGAACGGCTACATCTCTTCATAGAGACGTGTCCGCTCTCCGACATGGCTATTGCCTCTGCATCCGAGCGACAGAAACACCAACAAAAACAGCAACCTGATTTTCATTTTTATCAGGAAGAGCGTCTGACCGGGGTGCGAATAGCTCCCGGTAGGGGACACCTCCCAGAGGGACCCAAGAGATATGCGATGGGGTGGGTTCTCCATCCTGATGCCGGCTCTGTGCGCATGGCTTCCCAGCCTTCTGCCTATCCCAGAGCTATGCGTTTTTCGCATGATGACCGCGACCGCTCACTTCACCCAATTGCCCCTCTTTCTTCCACCCTCTCCGAAAAGAGGTGTAACAGGTGTAGAAGGTGTAATTTGGGACATAACTATATGAAATTAAATGGATATACTGGTTACACCTTTTGCGTTCTATCGTTTTCGAGGGTGTAAACAGGTGTAACTCGGCAATCGGTCGAATGGCAGATTATTGCCAATCTCCCTTCTTCGAGCACCATCGGGCCCAAGCTATCCACAGAATTTCGAAGCCATTTCGGCATCTCTGAGATATGCGATTAGTGCATATCTATGAACGCGGACAGGCCGGAAGCGGTCACAAAACGGGAAGAAAACCACCGCGCTGCCCGCGCGCACCGGGCATGCTCCGCAAGGTTCACGCCGCTCCGGACGCGGCCTCCGCCAGGCAGCGATAGACACTGGCCCGGCCAATGCCGAGCTGTCGGGCTATCTCGGATGCCCCAACGCCCTGACCGTGGAGCGAACGCACGCGCTCGACATCGATCGATGCCTTGCGGCCCTTATAAACGCCCCGTTCCTTGGCGGCGGCTATACCCTCAAGCTGTCGTTCACGGCGGAGATTCGTCTCGAACTCGGCGAACACGCCCAGCATGTCGAGGAACGCCTTGCCGGCAGAGGTCGTGGTATCCACCGGCTGTTCGGTGCAGCGCAGGGCAGCCCCCTTCGTGCGCAGCTCAATGACGATAGCCTGCAAATCAGCGATCGAGCGCGCCAGGCGGTCGATTCTCGTTACAACCAGCGTGTCGCCCTCGCGGATGAAGTCGAGCAGGATACGAAGCTCGGTTCGCCCTTTGGTCGAGGTGCCAGATGCTTTCTCAGATCTGATCGTCGTGCAGCCGGCAGCACGGAGCGCGTCTTGCTGGATGGCAAGGTCCTGATCGGTGGTAGAGACCCGTGCATATCCGTATGTCGTGCTCATAATCGCCTCAAATGTCTCATTAGGGTTTAGACATGCTCGTTATGGCGTCTTATATGGTGAGATGCAACCCTAATGAGACAGGAAAATCCTCACGTTTCGAAAAGCCATGAGACGCCTCGGTGAGGTATACTCAAATGAGACAGTCCAAAGCCATGTACTGCGTGCATGGGTCGTTCGGATGGGCAGCGGATACGAAAAAAGGACCGTCACATGGTGACGGTCCTTCCGGTGGTGATGGGGAGCTCCGGCCTCTCAGCCTGCGTCGCCTGCATCCGACCCCAGAATGATCGGCCGGACTTCGTAGGCCCGTACGCTTCGCAGGCCCGGCGGGCTGATGACCTTGGCCAGCTTGCCATCGGTGCCCGGCACCAGAAAGCCGCGTTCGACCAGGACACGCTTGGCGTCGCGGGCGTTCAGGCCGGTCAGGGCCTCGTTCATGCCGGCGCTGGTCAGGTAGAACATCCAGCCCATCCGGCCGTCATCGAGTTTCTGCCATCGTTTCCACCCGGCCCGCATCTGGGTTCGGAAGCGTTCGCCTGGTGGCTCGGACGGGTCGCCGCTTTGTGGGGCGTCGGTGGCTTGGGGATCGACCCACCGTTCAAACCGGCCTTCGCCATTCTTGCCAATGAAGTCGCGAAGCCGCTCGATCGCCTGTTCATCCTCGCGCCGGCCGGCGGTGCCACGTGCTGTCAGCCAGGCGTCGAAGCACAGCCTCACCAGTTCGGTCGCTGTGTCATCGTCCCAGCCAGTGAGACCGAAGCCGGTGGCCAGTTCGCCGCCCAGCGCCACGATGGCAAAGCGCCGGGCGACGGAACGCACCTGTCCGGAGGCTTGGGGCCAATTTCGCAGATAATGGTCGGTCAGTTCGACCACGCGCGCCCGTAGGGCATCGCGCACGGCCTGTTCGCTTTCGGTGGTCAGCCGTTGTGTCAGCCGGGTGAGGAACACCCGGAACGGCGCACCGTAAAGATGCCCGGTCTCGGCGCGCAGATGCTCGGCCAGTTCGCCCGGCGCATCCGCGTGATGCAGCTTCTCGAACAGGCCTAGCCCTGCGCCTGCGTCTGCCGGCACATCGACAAACCGGACTTCCTGCCCGGCCTTGGTCGCCCGACCGGCTTCCGCGTTCATGTCCGCCAGCGTCCGTTCGCCGGTTGAGAGGAATAGAACTCGCCACCTGGTCACGGCCCGCGCACCGCCGGTTCGGCTGGCCCGTGCCTTGCCGCAACCGTTGCTCAGCATATAGGCGGTGTCGCCAGCCTCTCGCGGATCAAGCTGCCCCAGCTCATCCAGGCACAACAACCCGTCGCAGGCCGCCAACGCCACGCTTTCAAGGGCATTGCCGGTGGCGCGCCAGCTTCGCACATAGCCCTCGGCCCCGGCCTGCATCGTGCCGCCGCAAACAGAGGCCGCCACCCGCAGAGCGGTGGATTTGCCCAGGCGACTGGCCCCCATGAGCGAGAAGCCGCCGCCATCTTCGCCCATCAGGGTCAGCAGGGGCGCGGCGAAGGCGGCCGAGGCGGCCAAGGTCAGACGGCTATTGCCACGACACAGCGCACCGATCCGATCCCGCCATTCCTCCACCGTGCCGCTGACGCCAAACAGGTCGGGCTCCGGCGATTCCTGCTGTAGGACCACCCGTTCGTCGGCCATGCCGAATGTGGCGGCGGGCAGCACATAGACGCTACCGTTGCGGAAGGCGTGCCAGCCGATCCGCGTGACGCTTCGTGCTCGTTCTTCGGTGGCGATCAGGGCCAGCCATTCGGTGAAAGCGTTCTTTGCGGCGGTGCTGCTGGCCAGTGTCAGGCCGCCATTGGCCAGGCGACTGCGCAATTCGCCGGCCTCGCCTGAAAACATGGCGCGTGGAAAGGCTTCTTCATGGCGGACACCATCGCGGTCAGTCCAACCCAGCAAGAGGCCCCAGCCATTGCCTTCGGCATCGCGCGTCTCGGCCAGCAGGTCGATGGGGCCGGCGATGAAGAGCGGCGGTGCGCCGTCATCGGTCGGGCGTCGCCACAGGCCGCTTTCGTCGCGGCTGAAACGGCGGGATACGCCTGGCGGCGGGCGTCCCTGTTCGACGCTGGCACCACCGCTGGGAAAGGCCACGACCTCGGCGGACTCGACGGCCTGTCGGACGCCTTTACGGCCCGTGCCGGTCGGTTTCTTGCTCATGCTCGTTCATCCTCAGGACATCATTAAAGTCCGAGTTAGGCATTGAAGGTTTGGCGAGGCGGACGGTGTGGCTGTGACGGCCGAACCATGCGCAGGCGGCTTGCAGCGCCTTGGACGCCGCCGGGTTGTCGCCATCATTGTCGGCGCAGATCGTCACGTCGCGGATCGCATCGGGCAGTTCTAGCCGCCCCATGTTCGATAGGCTGACCGCGCACAGGACGCGGCGTTCCGGGCACGCCAACGCCACGGACAGGCCAGTTTCGATCCCCTCCGCGACGATGACGCTTTCGCCTGGTTCGGCCATGCTCAGGCTCTTGCCCGAGGCCCCGCGCCATAGACGGATGCAGCCGCCCGCGAAGCTGCCCAGCACCTTCTTGCCGGCTTGCAGATCTGCCTTGGTCCATCCGCCGGCGGGCGTCGGCGCCAGCCAGGTGCGATGTACGGCCGCCAGCTTGCCATTCGGCCCGCAGATCGCGGCCAGCATGGCCGGAAGAGGCCGCCCGACCTCGCCACACCAGACGGCGGGATGAAATCGCAGGCTGCCCGGCTGGCGTCCCATCTCGCGCAAGGCGATCCCTCGCCCACGCAGATAGGCTTCGACCGGGCTGCCGGCGATGCCGGTGGGGGCGCTGTGCCAAAGCTGCCGGGCTTTGGCCCGCCGGCGCTGGTCGTCGTGATCCTGATCGGCGGTGGTGGCTTTGTTCACCACCGCCCGCCGGGCGATCGCCGGCACCGGGCCATCGCCCAGTCCCAGCCATGTGCGGGCCCAGGTCATGGCGTCCCGTCGGTTGCCGCCGAACTGGACGGCCGCCACCAGATCGAGCGCGTCCCCGCGTTCGCCCGAACTGAAATCGGCCCATACGCCCCGGCGCGGCCCGGTCAGACGCACGGCGAGGGACTGCCCCCGCTCGCCGGCCAGACTGCCGCACCGCCATTCCACGCCCTCGCGGTGGCCGTGCGGCAGCAACTCCGGCGCCAGAACGGCGATCCGTTCGGCCAGCATCGCGGCCAGGGTTGCCGCGTCAGGCCGCTGCATGGCCCGGCCTAACGGTGGGGATCGCGGCGATGTCGCCCTGAGCCGAAACGAACGCCCGGCCGGCAATCAATGCGCGCGCGGCGTGATCGCGGGCTTCTGCCTGTTGGAGCAATTCGGGCCACCCGATGGCATCGAGCCAGGATCGTAACTCGGCGGTGCGCACATCTCGATCCAGCCCCATGCGGAACCATACCAGCGCGGCCCGCATCGGCTGGAACCGCTCGGCAGCACCTTCCGGCCTGTTCGCGGGGGCGGTCAGTTCATCAAAGGTCGCCTCAGCTACCAAGACTTTCCGGAACTCAGCCCACGCCATCATCATTCCAATGATGGCCGTTTGGGACGGGATAGGACGGAAGTCGTCGCGGCCCGCTGCCCGTAGCGTTGTGTCCATGTCGGGATGGAACAGGGCATCATGCAGATAATCGTCGCATCCCCGGCAGAGCCGGAGGAAACGGGTAAGCAGGTTCGGGCCCGTGCCATCGGGCATGTAGTCGGTCCAGAGCAGTGTCAGGTGCGCGCCGGTATGGTCGGCATCGACGGCCTGCATCTGTGCGGGTGTCAGCATGTTGCGGCTCCCCATTCCGGCAGCAGCGTGGCCAGTCGTGCGAGACCCTTGGCGGTCAGAAGCACCTGGGGCCGCGCCACAAGCCGGCCATCGCGATCCGGGATATCGGTGGTGCGGTGGGCCAGATAGCCAGCCCGTTCCTTGTCCGCATGGCCCAGCCAAACCCCGTTGGGCTGGCGGCGATAAATCCAGCGCTGGGCATGCAGGGCAGAGATGAAGCGACGGGACGGCCAGCCGAGTGTCTTGGCGGCCTCGGTCAGGCTGACCTGATCCGTTGACCGTGCCAGACGGTCATAGGCCGCTGCCTTGGGCGCAAGCGTATCGATCGCCACTCCCTGTCGCCGGATAGCTTCCTCAGCAGCGGACAGAGCGCGGGCGACAAGATCGGTCTGACTCTCGCCTGGTGCCGCCACGACATAGGCGCCAGTCCGGCGGATTGAAGGAATGACCTCAGAGGTGAGCCATTTCTTGAACCGCTTGGCGGCCGCCTTGCGGCTGGTCAGCACGAGGGACCACAAGCCGGATTCGTTGATGATCGAGGTTTCGCGTGGGCGGCCATCGGCCCCCTTCATAATGTGAAGGGCGCGGTCATCGGCATCGAGGCGATCCATCGCCCGGGTCGGGTTCACGATATCCAGAACAGTGCAGACATCGGTCGCCACCCACCACGGCGTGCCGTCGCGTGTAACAATGCGGACTTCGTGGCCTTCAAAGGCGAAGGGTAGGACGAGCGCGCTCATGCCGCTGCCCCCACTGCCGCAATGTCACCGAACACCCAGACCGGCCCGATCTTCGCCAGGGCCTCGCCAGTATTTCGCAGGGCGATATCCAGTTCGTCCGGATTGTCGGCCGGCAGTCCACAGGCAGCGGTGTTGCGCAGGGCTTCGAGATGATCGAACGCAACCCCGCAGAGATGATCGAGCGTTTCAACCGCCCAGTCCTTCGCGAGTGTGTCGGGCACCGCGCCTAGCGTCGCGCCCAGCCAGATCGCGCCCCACAGCGTTGGCAACGTCAGATCGAGAATGGGCAGCCGTCCGGCGCAGTCCAGCCCGGTGGTGACGATCAATTCGGGCCACCAGTTTTCGCTGTGGCCGTTGGCGACCTGCCGTGCTTCCGCGAGGTGCGGACAAACAGAGGCTGTAAGCGAACCGTCTGTGCGCCATACCTCGCCGGCGGCCAGCCGGAAGGCGGTGCGTTCGTCTTCGCTCCATGGTTCGTTGGCGATGGGATGCAGAAGCCCGAGAAACGCCATCTGGCGCAGTCCGAGGCCGACCATGGCTTTGACGCGGGTCATGCCATACCTCCGGTCAGGCGCACGACTGCATCGCTGGTGGAGCGGATGGTGCGGCTTTCGACCCATCGGCGGAGGGCATCGACCGGATATCCGATCTTTCGTCCCGTAAGCTGGACATAGGGCGGCCCATCGCCGGAGAGGCGCTGCTTTTGCAAGGTGCGGGCAGCCAGTCCGATCATGCTGGCGGCGGTTTCTTCCGGGACGACCAGCGCCTGAACGGCGGGCGGCTGGTCGCGGCCGGCAAGGCCGGTGGCGGAGGCGAGAAGACCGCGCTTCTTGTTGGCGGTCGATATCGTGGGCGACATGAAAACTCCCTGTCTGGGCACGGCCTGATGCGTGGTGCGTCGGCGGTGCGTCACGAGGGATGATTGGTGCGTTTTGGGGGCGGGATCAGCCGGAACGGTCGGTAATCAGTTACCGACCGTTTGAAGTGGCGGCTTTGACCCTGCCTATTTCGTCCCGGATGGCGCGCACAAACGCTTTGGCTTCGGTTTCGCCAGGCCCGTTCTCGCCCATTCGCTCCTGAAGATATTTGACGGCAGCAGCTTGGTCGCCTCTTTCTGCCCCTGGTTCGCCGTGTTCCAGCATATATGCGGCCATGATTGCGGCTGCCTTCGCCCAATCGTGTCTCGTGGGGGCGCCACCGCGTTTCGTCGGTTTCGATCCCTCCGGGCCGGCGCTGGGGAGGCTGGACCGCTTGATCTGGAAGTTGGAAAGGGCAACCCGACTTTCTACATGTCGGCCCGTTTGCTCGGAGACCTTGACCGTCATGTGAGGGAATAACCCGGAAAAGTCGTTTTCACCACGCCATTCAAGACGCCAGTTTCGCCACGCGAGAGGTGCAACGTCTGCGACCGTACCATCGCTGCTGACCCGTTGTGCGCCCCAACTTCCGTTGGACAAAAGCTCCCTGACCTTGACATCAATGTCAGACCAGACGGCTCTAAAACGGTCCAGAAGCGGTGGAGATGTCGAAGCGGGTGTTCCGGGAGTCCGGATCAAGGCCCCGTTTCCGCCGTGTTCTTTGCCTGCAGCAGCCCAACGGCTATCGCGTGTTTTTGCGGCGATGGCTTGGACACCACCGTCAGGCGCAGCAGCTGTTATGATGTCTCGCATGGCGTCCGTTAGGTCGTCGGGGACCAAGGCAGGAAATGCTTCGTCCAACGGCACCCACTCGCCGCGATCCAGCCGTGCCTTTGCACTGTTGCCCGTCATATCTACCGTCCCACGCCGGCTATCCCCACACATGAACGGAAGCGGCGCGGCGGGCCAGGCGTGGGGTCCCGGCGTTCGGCGGCCAAACCTAGCCGCGCCATGGCTCATGATCTGGGACAAAGCAGGAACAGGCAAGCGTTGCGGTGGGGCGGCCATGTGCAAGGGCGTCATGCCCAGCCCCCCAGCAGATCGCGGGCCAAGGACCAGGCCGGAAAATCCTGATCGCCGGGCGGCAGGACGTCGTTATCATCAAGCCCGATGGTGTCCAGCACCATCCGGGCCTTGGCGCGCAGGTCCGCTGCTGTCCGGGCTGGCATGGACATGGCTTGCCGTCGCAAGTCATCAGCGACCAGAAAGAGCCGGTCCTGTTCGGCCTCAGCGTCCGGCGGCATGTGAACGACATCGGCCCACCGCTCTACGGACGCCACGAATGCCGCCTGTGCCTCCTGTGCGCGGGCCGCAAGCCGCAGGAACTCGGCATCGATGGTGCTTGCTAGGGGCCGCTGTGCTGTCATGTCACGCAGCAGTGCGGCAAGCAGTCGCTGATCCCAATATCCAGCGGATGGTTCATCGAGTAGATCGGGACTAAAGGCTACGAGCGCCTGGGCGCGCGCAATCATGGCGTCCTTTGTGACGGCCCGGAGTTCGCAAATCCGGGCCAAGATTGCCTCCTGCATGTCGCAGATTGGCTTCATATAACGATCGCGGTCGGCATCATTCTCGATATGATTGATACCGCCAGGGAAGGATGACCGGCCCATATCTTCGAGGGCCTTGAATTCCCGGCAAAGGTGGATCAGTTCCACGTCCCCATCGCACCCCTGCGCGCTAACGGCGCAAGCGGCTTCGATGGCATCGGTGGTGCTTGCGGATGGCTGATCCGCCGCTGTGCGCTCACACATTACAGCCTCCTCCCGCCTTCTTGCATGATTTCCGCGCGCTATCGACGTCGACCTTGCTGACCGCCTCGCTGATGACGGCGCAGCGTTCATCGATCATCCGCCCGGCCCAGACCATGGCGCAGCCGAGTTCCGACAAGACAATGCTGTTGTGGGGACCGGCACCATCTCTCACGCCAACGCCGGCCCAGCGCATGAATGTGGCCAGTTGGGCCAGATCGTCGGAGGCTTCTCCTATGTCCTGAATATGGTTCCGCAAAGCCGTGAGATCAGGGCTTAATGCTTGCCCTTTGTCGACGTTGTGATGGGGGCTCATCCCAATGCCTCCATGATCTTGGCGGCACGGACATCGATCTCGACCGACAAGAAGCGCAGCGCGCTGCGTTCGGCCACACCATCCACCATTGAATGCGGGACGTTGCTCAACAATCTGACGAGAAACGCTAAGCTGGCAATGTCATCGACAGCCTGGCGGACTATGGGGAGGCTGCGCACCGCCTTCGGGTGGTTGGGTCCCATCATCGGCCGTTCTCCGCCAGCATCAGCGACGCGGGGGCGGCTGGTCAGCGTCTCCGGCTGGGCAAAGCCGGTGAGCGCGACGAAAAAGAGGAATGCCACGGCAACCGAGGTCCCGGTTGCGCGTACGAGTGTCCATGCCCACGTTTGTGGGGGCGTGCTATAGGCACGATCAGCCATTGCCGAAACTCCGCTTCGGTTGTGGTCAGGCCGGTGGTGGAGGGTGCAAGCTCCGCCTCCGGCTGCCTTGCCATTGGGCGCAAGGTCGCTACACTGTCCACATGTTCGTGGTCCTGGTCAAGCTAGGATCGACACAATGTAGCGAAGTTGGAATGACACCAGAGCAATGCAAAATGGCGCGAGCTGGCCTCGGCTTGGGCGTACGCGAATTGTCCGACCTCGCGCAGGTGTCTACCAACACGATTACCCGCCTTGAGCGTGGCGAGTCCCTTTATCCTCGTACCGTCGACGCCATCCGCGCCGCCTTAGAGGGCGCTGGGGTGGAGTTTATCGCCGAAAATGGCGGGGGCCCTGGCGTAAGGCTCAGCAAGCCGGAAAGCAAAAGCGAAACAGGTGATTAGGTCGATTTTGATCGTTTACATTGTCCTAAGCTGAATATGGAAAAAATAAACCGAAAAAAACTATAAATGTGGATCTATTGTTATGAAAAAGCTGACTCTGCGCAGATACAAGTGGTTAAAAAAACGTCAATTGCGTATGGCTCGAAAAAAAGCACCTCGATTCGTATTTATCGTTGGCCGCTCCGGGGTCGGACAAGGCAAAGCCGTACGTAAAGACGTAATGCCTCGGGTCCTGTGTTTTGATAGAAATTGTTCGAATACTTTGAGTGTTCTTTCAAAAATAAGAAGGAGTCTTCAGGGAGTATCAAAATTATCTAGAAAAATAAGAGAGAGGAAATTAAAAAGGCGAGGAGGTGTGACTGGATATTGGCCATTTGAAACAGTAAAGTATATCGGCATCTCATCTGCTCTTGTTTTGGCGGCAGAATACGAAAGATGGCACACCATAACGAACACAAATATGATAGTTATAGACCCACATAAATGGCATCCTTCCGTTTTTATTTGTTTGCGCGAAATGGGATTCTTTGACAACTTTAAATTGCCTTTAGGGAAGCCGATTATATCCTCTTCCGAGGACCTCAGAATAATAAGAATGAAAAGTGGAAGTACAGCTGATCCCGTGGCTGTTGCGGGACTGATATCTGAATTAAAAAGCATGAATTTGTCAGAATCAGATAATTTTAAAGACGGCATGATTCCATTATACGGAGCAATGATCGAAGGCATAATGAATGTTGTTCGGCATGCATATCCTAAGGACATAGAATTAGGATTTGAAAATATTGGAAAATGGTGGATGACTGGGGCAGTAAGCCAATCCATGCGCAGGATGAGCGTAGCAATTTTTGATCAGGGTGTAACTATACCGAGGAGTCTGCCCGCGTGGGACAAATATAGTCTTTGGAAGGAAAATATGAAGCGCCGTATCGGTATGGCGCCTGCGGCGAATGATAGAAATTTTGATGGAATTGCCATTTGGGCTGCAGTTGAAGAGTCTGTCAGTTCAACAGGAGACCTCCATAGAGGGCTTGGTTTGGCACAGATGCGTTCTTTTATAGATGGTTGTTCTAGTGGATACCTGAGGATTATAAGTAGAAATGGAGAGGTCACATTTCGGCCAGGCGACGTGCCGGTGGCTATGAATTACGATCACTCTCTTGATGGTACTTTGATAGAATGGAGCGTGGGCTTCTAATGGGGAGCGAGTGGGATATGGCAGACCTCAGAATTGCGGATTATGTGCCTTACCCAGGTGGTCGCTATACCAGCGACGGCCCATATAGTGGACAATGGTTTCGTGAATCCATTCTTCGCCCGGCGCTCGATTTGGCAATACAAAAAGATGACGTTTTGGTTGTTAATCTGGATGGAGTTCCTGGCTATGGGATATCTTTCATAGAAGAGGGATTTGGGGGGCTTATAAGAGAAGACAATTATGTATTCGATGTATTGATGAAGCATCTAAAGGTAGTAAGCACTTCACATCAATATGATTCGTACGAAAGAATATCAAGGAATGTTTTGATAAATGCTGAAAAAATAAGAGCGTCACAAGGGGGCTGATCATGAATACCCCTTGGTATATACCTCTTGTCAGTGTCGCAGGGGCGCTTTTTGTTGCAGTGGTAAATTACTTCTTTATGAAATTCCGAGATAAATCAGATAGATTGTCAAAATTAGTTGATAAATTTTGTGATGAGGTGAACGAAACTGCTGTGGTCGGATCAAAGCATTGGTTATGCTCAACTGCAAATTTATCAGAAGAAAAAGAAATTACCATTAAAGAAGAAGAGTGTGAAATTGTGGGTCGGCAAGAGCGGATAGATGCACTTTTCCAAACACTAAAGCACCAAGATCGAAAGTTGATATTAACAGAAGTTCAACCAGATTTCGATTCATTTGTAACAAAATTAACGGGTGGACAGTTTAGAGTAAAAAATCGCAGTTCCGATCCAGAGGTAGCTAATATGTTACAACATACTGCGGCTTCAATGAATGGGCGTCTTCGCCGAGCTTTAGCAGATAGGCTTGCACGGTGGTTTTAATAAGCGAGGTACCTGGCAGTCTATGGCGGTTGGCGAAAGCATCTTCGCTGGCTCAAGCGTTCTTTTTGGAAGCCGCATCGGGCTGCGGAGCGCCGCGAGGCATGCAACCCGGTACATCGATAGTCAGTGAGGGCCGGCACGTTCGGTCGGCTCTTTGTCCTGTAGAACTGAATATCAAACTTATGACCGCAGTGGGATTAGGTTATCGGTCGCTGAATCGCCGAAAGATCGGATACCCGATCATCAGGCGCACGGTGCTTCCGGGCCACGTTGCCGGGGGATTCGAGGACGCTGATTGACGGCCTGCGCTGGATATGAGCCCGTTGTTGCAAACCCAAGGCGCGGTAGTGCATGGCCGTTGTTGGTCATGCAGGCCGTTATTCAGGAGCGGGGCCAAAACAACCTATAAGAAAGCCTTACAGGTTTGGCAGAGGGCGGGCTCCCGCTACAGAAACTCGGCCCAGGGACGCAAATAAGCCACGGTCTCTGGCAATCCCTGCCGGTTCAGGGTGTCGAGAAACGTATCAACCGCTTGCGGTGGGTTGCGTAGGCTTGCCCGCTGATCGCGCACGGCTGCTAGGGCCATAGCGGGGTCAAGGTCGAGATTGTGCCGGACGAAGATGTCGGGATGTAGGGCCTCAATCCCGTATCGCTCCAATGCGGCCGCCGGGAAATCCTTCAGATTGAAGGTCACGATGACATCGGCCCGGCCGGCGATGGCCGCCGCCAGGACATGCCGGTCGCCGGGATCGGGCAGCGAGAGGCCGTCAATCAGGTCATGATAGCCCGTTACTAGAGCGTCCTCGATCGCGTCGTCCATGCGCTGCCGGGTTGTGGCCAGCTTGTCGGCGATCTCGGGGCGGGCGATCGAGACGTTCCGTATCCATTCGTCGTGGATATCGTCCGACCATCGTGCCCGATAGAGCCCGGTCCGCCCCAGGCGGATCAACAGATCGCGCAGCGGGGCGGGGTAGAGAACACAGGCATCCAGCAGGGCGACGAAGGCCATGTTGCTCAGTAACCCATCCCGAGTTCCTGAGCCTCCGCAGCCAGTGCATCCATGGCGTTATCCGAGACCGTGTTGCGGGCCTCCATGTAGGCTAGCAGGTCTTGCAACTGGATGCGGCGGTGCGTCCCGACCTTCTTGTAGGGTAGTTTGTCCTGTTCAAGCAGGCTGACCAGATAGGGACGCGACACATTCAGCAGGTCCGCCGCTTGTTGGGTTGTCAGCTCGGCATGCCGGGGCATGACCGCAACGGACCGTCCTTCGGCGAGCTGGGCCATCATGTCCGTCAGAAGCCGGACAGCGGCCGCCGGCAGCACGAAGGTCTGCCGTTCCCCCGTATCCGCCTGGGCATCCACCTGAACGCCACCATTGCCGCTGAGCTTCGCTAGGGCGCGGCTGGCTTCCTGCGCCGCCAGACGGTCGGCATCCGACACAAATCCGGGCTCTACAGCCTTCAGCATAGACATCGCCATGGTTCATCCCCTCCGGCCTCATATATGTGCCAAATTGGCACAAACGCAATAAACGAAAGAGCGATGAAGGGCAGCGTTTCATTACCCGTCGCTGCCCAGGTCATGGCCGCAACGGCACCACATTGTCGGCCGTGCCGCTGGCGGCTCCCGCCGATACGGCCAGCACATGCCGCGCCCAGCTATCCAGCGCCGCCGCGCGCTCCGCTTCGAATTCGTGGCGCTGGTAGACGGCTGCCACGCCCTTGATGGCCCCACCCACATGGTTCAACACGCGATCGGCAACATGATGACCGATCCCCAGCCGCGCCATGGCTGTAACGCCCGTCCGCCGCAGGTCATGCAGTCGCCAGTCCGTTCCCGGCAGGGCTGGGGCTTCCTTTCCCGGCGGTGTGCCCTCTGCCTCGGCCATTGCCTGTTCCAGTCGGGCTTTGGCCTTGGAGAAGCCGCTGATGGGTGTCCGGCCGTTGGTGGTGAAGACATAGGGCGAAAGGGTGCCTGTCTTCGGGTCGGCCTGTCTGGGCAACTCGGCAAGGATGCGCCTGGCGGGCTCCGAGAGGTGGACGATATGCGCCCGGCCGTTCTTCGCCCGGCCGGCCGGCAGTGTCCAGATGGTCAGGTCCGGGTTCAATTCAGCCCAGGTCATGGCCGCCACCTCATCGCGGCGCTGTAGCGTCAGGGCCAGCATGCGGAAGAACGGCCCGAAGGGGTAAGGCAGTGGGTCGGTGGCGTTCCAGAACGCTGCCAATTCTTGATCTGTCAGCACCCGGTCGCGCGATGTCTCCTCGCCTTCCACGATCACATTGGCGAAGGCATTGGTGGGCACGAATTGGCGCTTCTCGGCCCAGGTAAACATGGCTCGGCCGTAGGCATGAAGCCGGCGTGCCATGACGGGATGGGCCGATGCGATGTCGTCCAGGCGCGCTTGTATCTCCGCCGTGGCGATCGAGCGGGCCGGGTGGTCCAGCAGCGCGGCGAAGGCGGACAGCAGCCGGTCGGGGGCATCCTTGCGGTAGGAAGCGCTTTTGTCGCGCAGAGGGCCGTCCCGCCATCGTTCGACCAGCACCTGTAAGGTCAGGGTGTCGGCCGCCACCTCCGCCTTGCGGCGCGTCAGCTCGGTCTGGGCGGCCAGCGCGAGGGCCTTTCTTTCCCCGACTGGATCACCGCCGGCCCGTGCCCGCCCACGGGCTTCCTCGGCCATCTTGCGCGCCTGTGCTGGGGTCAGTTCGCCATAGGGGCCGAGGACCAGGCGCCGCACGCGCCCGGCGAACCGATACTGGAACAGGAAGACCTTCGTTCCCGTTTCGGTCACCCGCATCCCGAATCCAGGCAGCGAGTCGTCCATGAACATGGCATCCCGCTTTCCCGGCGGGCAGGCCAGGGCGTCGATTTCCCGCTTTGTCAGCTTCATCCGCTGACCTCGATTACACCTGTTACACCTTCAGAAACGGAAGGTGTAACCAGCCTGAGAGGAAAAAAGTCAATAAAAACAGTATATAATATATGTGTGTTACACCTAATACACCTATACACCTGCATTTGTGTATCTCCCCAGATTTTTCAGCCCTCCGGCCTGCTCGCCCGGACCTGCGGTTCGTCCTTCCGGACTCTTTCCGGACTCATTTGGCGGCGTAACACAGGCCCCTTGAGGCACCATTAGGCACTTCGGCCCCTTCTAGCCATCTCATACCCCGTTGTTTTGGCACGATTAGGCATCAGGGGGCATATTCAGTGTATTTTATAGCATCTGAATGGCATTCAGGAGGTCGTCGGTTCGATTCCGATTGGCTCCACCAGTCCCTTCCGGCCCATTTTTCCAGACAATCTGATCATGATTGTCGGGCTGAGAAAACGCAGTGTTTTCCTGGCCCGTTATCGTGCCCTGCCCCGCAGGGGCCTGAGCGCCCGGTTCCAGACCAGCATCGCGCACAGGCTCGTGGCTGCCAGAGTCCCGATCATCATGCCCCCCACCGCCGTCCAGTCCGCCATCCATGGCAGTTGCAGGACCTGGCGCATGACCAGCCAGGCGGCCGATGCGCCCAGCAGGATGGCCGAGATGCCGGCCACCAGCCCCAGCAGCGTGAATTCGATCAGCCAGATCGTGCGGATCTGGCGCGGCCCCGCGCCCACGGCCTGAAGGATGGCGGCATTGGCGACCCGCTGGCGCCAGCCGGCGGCCAGCGTCGCCGCAAGGACCAGCGCACCCGACGCCATGATGATCGAGGCCGCGACGCTCAGCGCCGTGGCGATCTGCCCGGCCAGTGCGGTCAGCCGGGCCAGCACATCGGCGACACGGATACCGGTCACGCCGGGCAGCGTATCCGTGATGGCGGCCAGCGTGGCCGCATCCTGATCGGCGCGGCCGTCGGTGGCCAGCGTGGCCACGAATGTATGGGGCGCGTGCGACAGCAGGCCTGGCGAGACGACGAACGCGAAATTGAGCTGGAGTGATCGCCAGGCGACATTGCGCAGGTTCGCAACCCGGACGTCGATCGCGCGGCCCAGCACGTTCAGCCGGATGGTGGAACCGACCTGCACGCCCCACCCCTGCGCCAGCCCGGCATCCAGCGACAGCAGGGGTGGCCCGTCATAATCGGCCGGCCACCATGTGCCTTCGGCCAGTCTGGTGCCGGGTGGCGGCGTTGCCGCCACGGTCAGCCCGTGATCGCCGCGCAGGGCCCAGCGCGCCTGCGGCGTGGCGTTGACCCGTTCGGCCGGCACGCCGTCGACCGCGACGACACGCGTGCGCATCGAAGGCAGTTGCCGGACCGCGCGAACCGATGGCTGGGCCTTGGCCAGCCTGTCGAACCGGTCCAGGTCGCCGGGCTGGATATCGATGAAATAGAAGGCGGGGGCGTTATGCGACATCTGGTCGCGCAACTGTGCCATCATCGCGCCCTCGGTCAGCAGGATGGCGGCCATGGCCGCCAGTCCGGCCCCCAGTGCGGTCACCATGCGCGTGGTCGTCGCATTGCGATGGGCAGACAGCGCCAGCGCCAGCCTCGGCACGCCCCGCGCCGTATCCAGTCGCGCCAGCAGGGCGGACACACCCCAGCGCAGTATCGTGCCGGCCAGGACCAGGATGCCGGCGGCGAACAGGACGACGGCAAGGAAGCCTGCGGCGAAGAGCGGGCTGTCCGCCAGCCGGACCGTCAGTACCCCTGCCAGGATCACGCACAGGATCAATGCCGTACCGACGCGCCAGGACAGCACGCGCATTGTTCCCAAGGTCTGCTCGCGGAACAGGGAGGCCGGGCTGACGGCGCAGGCGCGGGCCAGCGGCACGATCACCGACAGCAGGGCGACCAGCATGCCGAACAGGCCGGCCGTCAGCACGGGCGGAAGCGGCGGCACCATTGTCGTTTCGATCGGCAGCAGGCCGCTCAGCATGCGTGCGGCCAACGGCGGCAGCAACAGGGCGGGCACCATGCCGGCACCGATGCCGATACCGCACAGGGCGGCGATCTGAAGGCCGAATGTGCGCCGGATCAGCGGCCCCGAGGCGCCCAGGCAGCGCAGGATGGCAATCGTCCGTCCCCGTCCCTCCAGCCAGGCGGTGACGCCGGTCGAAACCCCCAGGCCGCCCAGCAGCAGGGCGCATAATCCGATCAGCGCCAGGAAGCGGGCCATCTGGTCCACGGTGCGGGTCAAGGCGGGGGCCGCATCGGCCTCGCCGCGAATACGCCAGCCCTGGTCCGGGAAGCGGGCGGTGATCGCAGCGGCCAGTGCGTGGGCGCGGGCCGGCCGCCCTGCCGCCGGCCCATCCAGCGCCAGGCGCAGCGCGTGGTTGACCAGGGCGCCCGGCTGCATCAGTCCGGCTTCGTCCAGGGCCGAGCGGGTGGTCATGACCGTGGGCGCCAGCGTCACCGTGCCGGCACCGTCCGGGATGCGGTCCAGGCTGCCGGCGACATGGAAGCGGGCGGTGCCGATCCGCACGAGCGTGCCGACCTTCAGCGCCAGCCGGTCGATCACCAGCGGGTCGGCGAGCAGGGCGGGCAGGCCGTGATCCGGCGCCAGGGCTCGATTGAGAGGAGCCTGCGGCGTGAGCGCGATTGTGCCGACCAGCGGATAGGAATCATCGACCGCCGAGAGTTCGACCAGCATCCGGGCATCGGCCTGACCCGCACCGCGCGGCGCGTAGAGCATCGAGCGCATGCGTAGCACGCGCGACACCCGGGCCCCGTGCGCGGTCGCGAAATCGGCCAGTTCGGTGGGCAGCGGATCGCTGCTTTCGATCGACAGGTCGCCGCCCAGCAGGGTGCGCTGCTCGCCGGCGATGCCGTCGCGGATCATGTCGCGCAGGCCGCCCACCCCGCCGATGGTGGCCACCCCCAGCGCCAGGCAGGCCAGCACGATACGCATTCCGCCGATGCCGCCGCGCAGGTCGCGCCATGCCAGCCGGGCGGCCAGGTGCCACTGGCTCACGAGGTGGGCTCCCGCATCGGGTGGTCGGTGGTGACGTGTCCATCATCCACGCGCAGGCGGCGGTCGCAGCGTGCCGCCAGGGCCGGATCATGGGTGATCAGGACGAGCGTGGTGCCGTATCGCCGTTGCAGGCTGAACAGCAGGTCCATCACCGCCGCACCGGTGCGGCGGTCCAGATTGCCGGTCGGCTCGTCGGCCAGCAGCAGGCGCGGCCGGGCGACGAAGGCGCGGGCCAGCGCCACGCGCTGCTGTTCGCCGCCCGAGAGTTCGGCCGGCAGGTGATCCAGCCGGTGCCCCAGCCCCACCGCATCCAGTGCCGTGCGGGCGGCGGTGGCGCCGTCGGGGCGGCCGGCCAGTTCGAGCGGCACCAGCACGTTTTCCAGCGCCGTCATGGTGGGGATCAACTGGAAGGACTGGAAGACGATGCCCATCGTCTCGCGCCGGAAACGGGCCAATGCGTCTTCGTCCAAGTCGCCCAGCGTGGTGGCGGCGATGCGGATCGTGCCACGTGTCGGGCGCGCCAGCCCCGCCAGCAGCATCAGCAAGGATGTCTTGCCCGATCCGGAAGGCCCGATGATGCCCAGTGCCTCGCCTTCTGCCACGCGCAGGTTGACCCCGTGCAGGATCGTCAATGCCCCCTGCCCGGGCTCGCCGTTCCGGCGTGGATTGACCGCACTGGCACGGGCCGGCACTGTCAGCCACAGATCCTGTGCCTCGACCAGCGTCGTCCGTCCATTCGGGAGCCCGTCGCCGTCCATGCGTTTTCCTTCCCACAGGGTATGGTCCTGCCTGCACGCTACACGGCGCCGGCATGGGGCCCGAACGGTTTTTCCGCTTCTGCTGGCCTGCCTGTGGGCCGTCTCCGCCCCTCCCGGCCATGCGGCTGACCGCCCGGTGCGGATTCTGGCGCTGGGTGATTCCCTGACTGCCGGCTACGGGCTGGCGCATGCGGACGGCTTCGTGCCGCG
Source organism: Gluconacetobacter aggeris (assembly GCF_014174395.1). GTDB lineage: Bacteria > Pseudomonadota > Alphaproteobacteria > Acetobacterales > Acetobacteraceae > Gluconacetobacter > Gluconacetobacter aggeris. The sequence continues at coordinate 567,411 of NZ_JABEQD010000001.1, read as the reverse complement.
TCTTCAGGCGGCGCTGGATGCGCGCGGCGATGCGATCACGATCCTGGATGGCGGCGTGTCGGGCGATACCAGCACCGATGCCCTGGCGCGGCTGGACTGGGCGCTGGGCGATAACCCTGACGCGGTGATCGTGGAACTGGGCGGCAATGACGGACTGCGCGGGCTGGACCCGGCACGGATGGAACAGAACCTGACGACGATCCTGGACCGGCTGCAGCAGGCCCATCTGCCGGTGCTGCTGTCGGGCATGTACGCGCCGCCCAATATGGGGGCGGGTTACAGCCAGTCCTTCCGCGCCGTGTTCGAGCGCCTGTCGCACCGGCCGGGTATACTGTGGGACCCGTTCTTCCTCGATGGCGTGGCGGCACATCCGGAGCTGGAACAGGCGGATCATATCCATCCCAACCCCGCCGGGGTTGCCGTTATCGTGGCGCGGATGGTGCCTTTGGTGGAGCGGCTGGCGCGTCGGCCGTGAGGGGTTTCTGTTCTTTTTTGCAAAAAAGAACCAAAAAACTCTGATTCATTCAGGAGTTTTGTGCTGGGGACAGACGATGGCCAGAACGACTCAAAGTCTTTTTTCTTCTTTTTCTGAAGAAAAAGAAGGGAAGACGCTTCGTTTTGTCCGGGATTTCCGAAGGCTCCATGGTGGGCGCACAAGGACTCGAACCTTGGACCCGCTGATTAAGAGTCAGCTGCTCTACCAACTGAGCTATGCGCCCATGGAGTGTCCCTCTCGGGTGACGCGCTTCTAACAGCGTCAGGGGATGAGGGCAAGCGGTTTTATCGAAAAAATGTCCTGCATTCTCAGCCGTTCAGACGTGCAAGCACGGTATCGAACTGATCCAGCGACTGATAGAGGATGCGGATGGCCCCGCCGCGCCCGTCAAACGAGATCTGGACCTTCAGGCCCAGCCGGGCCGTGAGGTCGCGTTCCAGAACCTGGATTTCGGGGTTCTTGCGTTCGGTATTCTCGGCCGGAGCGGGCTTTGCGGACTGGCGGACGGCTTTCTGGACCAGGGCTTCGGTCTGGCGGACATTCAGCCCCTGCTCCAGCACCGTCTTCAGGGCCGCGACTGGGTCGGGGTGGCCCAGCAGCGCGCGGGCGTGGCCGGCTGTCAGCCGGCCGTCGCGCAGGGCGGCGCGCACCGGCTGCGGCAGGTTGAGAAGCCGCACCATGTTGGCGACATGCGAGCGCGACTTGCCCAGCGCGCCCGCCAGTTCTTCCTGCGTCAGGCCGTAATCCTGCAGCAGCCGTTGCAGGCCCTCGGCCTCCTCCACGGCGTTCAGGTCGGCGCGTTGCAGGTTCTCGACCAGGGCGGCAGCCATGGCGTCGCCGTCATCCAGCGCGCGGATATGGACCGGCACCTCGTGCAGGGCCGCCATCTGCGCCGCGCGCCAGCGGCGTTCGCCGGCGATGATCTGGTAATGGCCTGCGCGCTCGGGATGCGGGCGGACCAGGATCGGTTGCAGGATGCCGCGCGTGCGGATGGAATCCGCCAGCTCGGCCAGGGCCTCGGGCTCCATCACCTGGCGCGGCTGGAACGGTCCGGGCGCCAGCTGGTCCACCCCCAGCGTGCCGGTGCGGTCCTGCTCCGTCCGGCCCGAAACGCGGGCGATGGCGGCGGGGGCCTGGTCGCCCAGCAGGGCCGCGAGGCCCCGGCCGAGGCGCGGACGTGTCTGGTCTTTCTTGGTGCTCATGCCCGCGCCTTTTTCTTTCTGGGGGTCTTCAGGCCATTCCGGGCGATCACCTCGTCCGCCAGGGCCTGATAGGCCATGGCACCGCTGGACCGGCCATCATAGGCCATGACCGAGCGCCCGTGGCTCTGGGCCTCGGAGATGCGGATATTGCGCGGAATCAGCGTTTCCATCACCTGTTCGCCGAAGAAGCTGCGCGCGTCGGCGGCGACCAGTTCCGACAGGTTGTTGCGCCGGTCGTACATCGTCAGCACGATGCCCGCGACATGCAGGTCGGAATTGAAGGCCCGGCGCACCCGGTCGACGGTGCGGACCAGTTGGCTGATGCCTTCGAGCGCAAAGAATTCGCATTGCAGCGGCACGATCACACCGTCGGACGCCACCAGCGCGTTCAGCGTCAGCAACCCCAGGCTGGGGGGACAGTCGATCAGGATCACGTCGAAACCGCTGGCGGCACGGGTGATGGCGTCGCGCAGGCGGAACTCGCGCCGGTCCATCATCACCAGTTCCAGCTCGGCGCCAGCCAGTTCGGTATCGGCGGCGATGATCTTCAGGCCGGGAATTTCGGTGTCCTGGGCCAGGTCGGCCATCGCGACATCGTCCATCAGCAGGGCATAGGTGCCCTGTCGCCTTGCGTCGTAACCGACGCCCAGGCCAGTCGAGGCATTGCCCTGCGGATCGAGATCGACCAGCAGGACGGACAGGCCGCGTTCGGCCAGCCCGGCGGCCAGATTGATGGCCGTGGTTGTTTTACCCACGCCGCCTTTCTGGTTGGCGAGGGCAAGAATGCAGGAAGCGCGCGCGGCGTCAGGGGCCCGTTGCGCGTTCTGAGTGTCTGGCACGCGTGATTTCACCCAGTTTGAGAATGGTACCGTCCGCGTTGGTGCGGCTTGGCAATCGGGATATTGCCATGTGCCAGTCGGCGGCGGCCGAGGTCAACTCATCGTCGACATTTCTGCCTTTCAGGAACAGGCAAAACCCGTCGGGCGCCAGCAGGCGGCTGCTCCATTCCAGCAATTGCGGCAGGGCCGCCAGCGCGCGGGCGGTCACGACCTGCACCGGCGGGATGTCGACCTCTTCGATCCGTCGCGCCAGCACGGTGACGCGAGCACCCGCTGCCCGCGCGGCCTCGCGCAGGAAGGCCGCCTTGCGCTGGTCGGATTCGATGAGCGTGACGTCGGCGTCGGTCGCGATTGCGATGATCAGGCCGGGGAACCCCCCGCCCGATCCCAGATCGGCCAGGCGTGCGCCGGGCGGGATCAGCGATGCCAGTTGCAGCGAGTCCGCGATATGGCGGTCCCACAGATGCGGCAGATCGCGGGGCGAGACCAGATTGATGCGGCCATTCCAGCGGGTCAGGATCTCGGCGAAACAGTCGAGCCGCGGGCCGAGATCGCCCGGCAGTTCGGTGACGGTTTCGGGTTTCACGTGAAACATCATGCCACCTGCCTGATATGGGCCAGCAGTGCCATCAGTGCCGACGGCGTGACACCGGGAATGCGCTGGGCGGCGCTGAAGCTGGCGGGTTTGGCCGAGGCCAGACGTTCCTGCATCTCACTGCTCAGGCCACCGATATGGCGGTAATCGAGATCGGGCGGCAGGGCGATGCGGGTTTCGGCTTCCAATTGCCGGATCTCGCGTGCCTGCCGGGTCAGATAGCCGCTATAGCGGGCTTCGGTTTCGACATGGCGGCGGACACGTGGGGAAAGGTCCGCGAACCATGGGGCGATCCGCGCCACCTGATCCGGCGTGGCGGCTGTGGCCAGCACGTCCAGCAATGTGCGCCGCCGCCCGTCGGCGGAGACCGCAATGCCTGCTTGCTGCAACCCGTCGGGCAGGAAGCTCTCCTGCCCCGCGCGCTGCATTGCCGCATCGATGGCAGTGCGGTCGGCCTCGAACAGGCGCGTGCGCTGGGCACCCACGCAGCCCCAGTCGATACCCAGGCCGGTCAGGCGCAGATCGGCATTGTCGGCCCGCAGGCTGAGTCGATATTCCGAGCGCGAGGTGAACATCCGATAGGGTTCGGACACGCCCTGGGTGGTCAGATCGTCGATCATCACGCCCAGATAGGCGGTGCCGCGATCGATGGTCACCCCCTGCCCGCCCCCGGCGCGGCGTGCCGCATTCAGCCCGGCCAGGATTCCCTGTGCGCCGGCTTCCTCATATCCGGTCGTGCCGTTGATCTGGCCGGCCAGGAACAGGCGCGGGAGTGCCGTCAGTTCCAGCGTCGGGCTCAGGGCGCGCGGATCGACATAATCATATTCCACCGCATAGCCGGGCCGCACGATGCGGCAATGTTCCAGGCCGGGGATGGAATGGATCATCCGCTCCTGGATGTCGGCCGGCAGGCTGGTCGAGATGCCGTTGGGATAGACCAGATCGCCGCCCGCATTCCCCGGCAGGGCCTCGGGTTCGAGGAAGATCTGGTGGCTGTCGCGTTCGGCGAACCGGACCACCTTGTCTTCGATCGAGGGACAGTAACGCGGGCCGCGCCCGGCAATGGCGCCGCCATAGACGGCCGAGAGGTGCAGATGTTCGCGGATCAGCGCATGGGTCTGCGCCGTGGTGGCGGTGATCCGGCATGAGAGTTGCGGGTTGTCGATCGCGCCGGTCAGGCGGCTGAACGGTTCGGGTTCGGCATCGCCCTTGTCTTCGGCCAGGCTGTCCCAGTCGATCGTGCTGCGGTCCAGCCGCGCCGGCGTGCCGGTCTTCAGCCGGCCCATCGGCAGGCCCAGCGCCTGCAACCGTTCGCCCAGTGCCTGGGCCGGCGCCTCGCCGACCCGGCCGGCCGGATGGCTGTCATGGCCGATATGGATCACGCCGCGCAGGAAGGTGCCGGCTGTCAGCACCACCGCGCCGGCCGCAATGCGGCGCCCGTCTTCGCACACCACGCCGGCCACCTGGCCAGCCTCATCGACGATCAGATCGCCTGCCCCGCCTTCCGCGATGTCGAGATTCGCGGTCTCGGCCAGCAGGTCCTGGATGGCGCGCCGATAGAGCGAGCGGTCGGCCTGTGCGCGCGGGCCATGGACGGCCGGCCCCTTGGAGCGGTTCAGCAGCTTGAAATGAATCCCCGCCTGGTCGGCGGCGCGGCCCATCAGCCCGTCCAGCGCATCGATCTCGCGCACCAGGTGGCCCTTGCCGATGCCGCCGATCGCGGGGTTGCAGGACATGGCGCCGATCGTGTCCCGCCGATGCGTCAGCAACAGCGTGCGCGCGCCGCACCGGGCCGAAGCCGCTGCGGCCTCGCACCCCGCATGCCCCCCGCCAATGACGATGACGTCATATTCGCCAGCCACCCTGCCCTGCTCCCTCACTTGCCGATGCAGAACTGGCCGAAGACGGTATCGAGCAGGTCCTCGACCCCGACCGCGCCCGTCAGGCGCCCCAGGGCGCGCATCGCCAGCCGCATTTCTTCGCCCCGCATCTCTGGCCAGTGCATATCCAGTGCGGCGGCCAGATGGCCAGCGCTTTCTTCAATCGCGGCCCGATGGCGTGCCCGCGTCAGCGGCGGCCCGGCTTGTGCCGCCGTCAGGGCACGGGCCCGATCGGCCAGTGAATTGGTCAGACTCTCGATCCCGATCCCTTCACGCACGCTGATGGCGATGGCGTCGGGTGGACCTTCGGCCAGAGGGTTCAGGTCGATCTTGTTGCGGACCAGGATGGCATTGGCGGGTAGATCGTCGGGCGGCGTGTCGCCGTCGAACATGCCGACTACGCAGTCCGCCTGTTTCACGTGAAACAGGGCGCGGCGCACGCCCTCGGCTTCGATCTCGTCCTTGGTCTCGCGCAGGCCGGCAGTGTCGATCAGGGTCACGGGCACATCGCCCAATACCACCCGCACCTCGATCGCATCGCGGGTGGTGCCGGCGCGGGGCGAGACGATGGCCACATCCCGTTCGGCCAGCCTGTTCAGCAGGCTGGACTTGCCGACATTGGGCGCGCCGACAATGGCAAACAGCAGGCCCCGCCGCAGGCGTTCGCCTCGCCCGCCATCGTCAAGATGGGCGCGCATTTCACCGGCCAGGTTGCGCAGTTCGTCCAGCAGCGCCTGTTCGATTTCGGGCGGTAGATCTTCGTCCGGGAAGTCGATCAGTGCTTCCTGATGGGCGAGCATCGTGCGCAGCCGTGTCGCCCATCCGTCATACAGGCGGCTCAGCGTGCCGTCGGCCTGCTCCAGCGCCTGGCGGCGCTGGGCTTCGGTTTCGGCGTCGATCAGGTCCGCAATGCCTTCCGCCTCGATCAGGTCGAGCCGGCCGCGCATGAAGGCCCGGCGGGTGAATTCGCCCGGTTCGGCCGGCCGGGCGCCGAGCGCCACCAGCGCGTCGGCTACGGCGGCGATCACGGCCGGACCGGCATGCAGGTGCAGCTCCGCGCTGTCCTCACCGGTATAGCTGTGCGGGCCGGGGAACCACAGCACCAGCGCCCGGTCCAGCAGGATGGGTGCGGCATCGCCCGCCCCGTGCCGCAATCCGCGCAGCCTGGCCCGGCGCGGTGCGGGCAGCGTGCCGCAGAGCCGGCGCAGGATCTCGCCGCATCCCGCACCGGTCAGGCGCATGACCGCGATGGCCGCGCGCCCTGCCCCGCTGGCCAGGGCGAAGATCGGCGCATCGGGTTCTGTCCGTGCCGGGAGCCGTTCGGAGGGCATCGTGTCTGTTCCTGTCGTCATGGGGCGTCTGCTGGCCGCTCTTGCATGTCGCAACCTGTGGCGGAAGAGTACAAAATACCAGACAGTCCCGATATGGTGCGGGATACAGGATCAAAGGGACGGACGACCGGTATGCCGCAGCTTTCGATGCACTCGCCCATCGGGGATCTGACCCTGACCGAGGAAGATGGCGCGATCGTCGCCCTGGATTGGGGCTGGGGGCGCGATCAGGACGAAACTCCGTTGCTGCGGCAGGCCTGCGATCGGCTCGACGCCTATTTCGACGGCGCGGCCGACGATTTCGCCGACCTGCCGCTGGCCCCGTATGGCACGCCATACCGTCAGGCCGTGTGGCAGGCGCTGCGTGCGATCCCGTTGGGCGAAACCCGCACCTATCGCGACCTGGCCCAGCAGGTCGGCGGTTCGCCCCGTTCCATCGGTCAGGCCAACGGGGCCAATCCGATTCCGATCCTGATCCCCTGCCATCGCGTTGTCTCCACCCAGGGGCTGGGCGGCTATTCCGGCGATGGCGGGTTGGCGGACAAGATCTATCTGCTGGAACTGGAGCGGGCCCCCATCCCCGCCCTGGCGGATGCGCATGCCTGATACGGCCGGACAGAACAGGAAGAGGGATACAGGCGATGTACAGGGCAATCCGCATCCACGGCTATGGTGGCCCCGAGGTTCTGCAACTGGAGACTCTGCCCACGCCCGTGCCCAGCCGGGGTGAGATCCTGATCCGGCAGGAGGCGATCGGCGTCAATTACATCGACATCTATTTCCGCACCGGCCTGTACAAGGTGCCCTCCCTGCCGGCCATCCTGGGGATGGAGGGTGCTGGTGTCGTCATGGCCACCGGCGCGGGGGTGACCGATTTCGTGCCCGGTGACCGGGTGGCCTATCCCACGGCCCTGGGCGGTTATGGCGAATGCCGCACCATCGCCGCCGATCGTGTCGTGCCGTTGCCGTCGGATATCCCGTTCGATATCGCGGCAGGTTGCATGTTGCGCGGCCTGACTGCCCATATGCTGTTGCGCGAGGTCCATGCCGTCCAACCTGGCGAGACGATTCTAGTTCATGCGGCAGCCGGTGGTGTGGGGCTGCTGGTATGCCAATGGGCGCGGCATATCGGCGCACGGGTGATCGGCGTGGTGTCGACCGAGGAAAAGGGCGAACTGGCGCGGCAGAACGGTGCGGCGGATATTCTGATCGGGCATGACGATCTGGCCGCGCGCGTGCGCAAGCTGACGGACGGCGCCATGGTGCCCGTGGTCTATGACAGCGTGGGCAAGGATACGTTCGTCGCCAGTCTCGATTGCCTCGCGCCGCGTGGGCTGATGGTCAGTTACGGCAATGCGTCCGGCGAGGTCACGGGCATTTCGGTCGGCATGCTGGCCACGCGCGGTAGCCTGTATCTGACGCGGCCGGGGTTGACGACTTATTTTGCCCAGCGTTCCGCGTTGCTGGCAGGGGCCAAGGAATTGTTCGATTTGATCATTCAGGGAGTGCTGACGGTGCGGATCGGGCAGCGTTTCGCTCTGGCTGATGCCGGGGCTGCGCAGACGGCGCTGGAATCGCGGGCGACGATCGGGAGTACGATCCTGTTGCCTTGATGGGGGAAGAGTTCTTTTTTTTCTGAAGAAAAAGAAGCAAAAAGACTTTTATTCGTTTGAGGTCCGTTGTGGTGGACGGTCTTCGCCTCAGAACGAGATCTAAAAGTTCAAAAGTTTTTTGGTTCTTTTTTTTAAAAAAGAACAGAAACATCCTCACCAACAAAAAACAGGGGTCGGATCGCTCCGGCCCCTGCTTCCTGGTCTTCAGGTATTCATCGCGTCGAAGAAATCCCTGTTGGTCTTGCTGTATTTCAGCTTGTCCAGCAGGAAGTCCATCGCATCCATGGTGCCCATCGGCGCAAGGATGCGGCGCAGGACCCACATTTTCGACAGTTCCGAGCGTTCGACCAGCAGCTCTTCCTTGCGGGTGCCGCTCTTGGTGATGTCGATGGCCGGGAAGGTGCGCTTGTCGGCCAGCTTGCGGTCGAGGATGAGTTCCGAGTTACCGGTGCCCTTGAATTCCTCGAAGATCACCTCGTCCATGCGGCTGCCGGTATCGATCAGCGCGGTGGCGATGATGGTCAGCGACCCGCCTTCCTCGATGTTGCGCGCCGCGCCGAAGAAACGCTTGGGGCGCTGCAGGGCGTTGGCGTCCACACCGCCGGTCAATACCTTGCCCGATGACGGGACCACGGTGTTGTAGGCGCGCGCCAGGCGGGTGATGGAATCCAGCAGGATGACCACGTCGCGCTTGTGCTCGACCAGCCGCTTGGCCTTCTCCAGCACCATTTCCGTCACCTGGACGTGCCGGGTCGCGGGCTCGTCGAAGGTCGAGGACACGACCTCGCCGCGCACCGAACGCGCCATGTCGGTCACTTCCTCGGGCCGCTCGTCGATCAGCAGCACGATCAGGAACACTTCCGGATGGTTGGCCGAAATGGATGAGGCGATGCTCTGCAGCATCACGGTCTTGCCAGTGCGCGGCGGGGCGACGATCAGGGCGCGCTGGCCCATGCCGATCGGCGAGACCAGGTCGATCACCCTGGGGGTGAAATCCTTGGTCTGGCCCTTGCCGCCTTTGCCGCCCTTGGTGCCCTTTTCGGGCTCGCCGCCCACCGCGTCGCTCTCGACTTCCATCTTCAGCCGGCGCTCGGGGTAGAGCGGCGTCAGATTGTCGAAATTGATGCGATGACGGACCGCCTCGGGCGGCTCGAAATTGATGGTGTTGACCTTCAGCAGCGCGAAATAGCGCTCACCGTCGCGCGGGGCGCGGATCTGCCCCTCGACCGTGTCGCCGGTCCGCAGGCCGAAGCGCCGCACCTGGCTGGGCGAGATATAGATATCGTCCGGCCCGGGCAGGTAATTGGCCTCGGGCGAGCGCAGGAAACCAAACCCGTCGGGCAGGATTTCCAGCGTCCCCTCGCCATGAATGGCCTGGTCGTTATCGGCGAGGGTCTTGAGGATGGCGAACATCATGTCCTGCTTGCGCAGGGACGATGCGTTCTCGATCTGCAGGCTTTCGGCGTACGCCAGAAGGTCCGCGGGGGTTTTGGCCTTGAGTTCGGCGAGATGCATTCAGGTTGCCTTGGATGGGCAGGTCATAGACGGGGGGGAAACGATCGGCCTGGAAGTGGCGCATCGGTGCGCCTGCCAGAAAAAACCGGACAAACCGGAAAAGTGGCCAGCAACGTTCCATACGGAGGGATCGTCCGGCAGACGAAAGCCCGCCGGCGACGGCCAAATCATAAGGAAATCGTCCCGAACGGTCAAGGCCGGGCGTCGGATCGCCGCCGGCAGGCATTGACGGGCAGGCTCTAGCGGCCTCGGGCCAGCCAGCCCCTCTGCCAGAACCACAGCAGCGGGATGATGATCGTCGCTGCCATCAGCGCCAGCGAATACCAGTAGCCGTATTTCCAGTTCAGCTCCGGAATATCGTGGAAATTCATGCCGTAGATCCCGGCAACCAGCGTGGGTGCGACCCCGATGAAGCTGACCACGGTCAGGATCTTCATGCCGTTGTTCTGCTCGATACTGATGAAGCCGAGCGTGGCATCCAGCAGGAATTGGACCTTGTTGGAGATCTGCGACACGAAATCGTTCAGCGACACGATGTCGCGCGCGACCGTGCTCATCCGGTCGCGCAGCTTTTCCGACAGATCGTGCTTCTTGTTCTCGCTGACGAAGATCGCGATCCGCTCCATGCCCAGCAGGCTGTCGCGCACCGACGATGCCAGGTCGCCCGACCGCCCCACCCGGCGCAGCAGCGACCGCAGCATCTGGTCGGCCCGGCCGGCCCGGCGCGGCTGGTCCGCCTGGAACACGTCGCGCGACAGCGTATCCAGCGCCTGGCCCAGATGCTCCAGAATATCAGCCATGCGGTCGACCACCGCCTCCAGCAGCAGCACCGAGACCTCGTCCCCGCTATAGGTCTCCTTGCTGGCGGTGATCTGCTTTGCGATGAGGTCGAACGACGAGAATTCGGTGAAGCGGATGGTCAGCAGCCGGTCACGCATCAGTACGAAGCCGACCGGCGAGACGAAGAAATCGTCCTGGATGCGCCGGACCAGCGGTGTCGACAGATAGACGGCATCGTCTTCCATGAACAGGCGCGAGGAACTCTCGATTTCCTCCAGGTCGGCGCGGGTCGGGATGCGCTGGCCGGTAATCCTGGCCGCCAGGGCCTGTTCATCCGGCGTCGGGTCCAGCAGATCCAGCCAGGCAACGCCAGTGGCGTCGGCATCGGTGACGATCGGCCGAGGTACCTGACCGGGACAATGGGCAACAAACATGGATGTTGTCTTTCTCCGCTTCCCCGCCTGGCCCCCGTATCGGGGGGCCTACGCTGCCTGTCAATTCACCCGGGCGTCGTCTGCCGGGTGGAGACGAGGCTGGTAATTTTCCGCCATGCGGTCCAGAACACCCGATATCCTGCATCTATATCGGGTCCGGAGAACGACGTGAGCGCAGCAGATACCAGCGGAGCGGAACGCGGCGTGGCAGAGGCGCTGCCCAACAGCCTGCGTGCCGGGCCGGACCCGCGCGGCCGCTTCGGCATCTTCGGCGGCCGGTTCGTGGCCGAGACGCTGATGCCTCTGGTCCTGGAACTGGATGCGGCCTATGCGGCGGCCAAGGCCGATCCCGCATTCCGCACGGAACTGGACTATTACCTGAAGGATTATGTGGGCCGCCCCAGTCCGCTCTGGTTCGCCCGCCGCCTGACCGAGGAACTGGGCGGCGCGCGCATCTACATGAAGCGCGAGGAACTGAACCATACCGGCTCGCACAAGCTCAACAATGTCATGGGCCAGATCCTGCTGGCCCGCCGCATGGGCCGCAGCCGCATCGTGGCCGAGACCGGGGCTGGCCAGCATGGCGTTGCCACAGCCACGGTGTGTGCGCTGTTCGGGCTGAAATGCACCATTTACATGGGTGCCACCGACGTCGAGCGGCAGAAGCCCAACGTGTTCCGCATGCGCCTGCTGGGTGCCGAGGTCGTGCCCGTGACCTCCGGCGCCGGCACGCTGAAGGATGCGATGAACGAGGCGATGCGCGACTGGGTGACCAATGTCCGCGACACCTATTTCCTCGTCGGCACCGTGGCCGGACCCCACCCTTACCCACAGATGGTCCGTGATTTCCAGTCCGTGATCGGGGAGGAAACCCGCACCCAGATGCAGGAGGCCGAAGGGCGCCTGCCGGATGTGATCGTGGCTGCCATCGGTGGCGGGTCGAACGCGATGGGCATCTTCCATCCTTTCCTCGATGATCCGTCAGTGCGTCTGATCGGGGTCGAGGCCGCAGGCCGGGGGCTGGACAGCGGCGAGACCGCGGCATCGATCCTGCGCGGGCGGCCGGGCGTGCTGCATGGCAACCGTACTTACCTGTTGCAGAACGAAGACGGGCAGATCGACGAGGCCCATTCGATCAGCGCCGGACTGGACTATCCCGGCATCGGGCCGGAACATTCCTGGCTGGCCGATATCGGGCGCGTGGAGTATGTCGGCGCGACCGATGACCAGGCGCTCGACGCCTTCCAGCTCTGCACGCGGACCGAGGGCATCATCCCGGCGCTGGAATCCGCCCATGCCCTGGCGCATGCGGCCGTCATCGCCCCCACGCTCAGCCCGGAGACGCTGCTGGTGGTAAATATCTCCGGCCGCGGGGACAAGGACATCTTCACCGTCGCCGCACATCTGGGAGTGACATTGTGAGCCGCATCGCCCGCCGCTTCGCGGCCCTGAAGGAACAGGGGCGCGGTGCCCTGATCCCGTACCTGCAGGCCTGCGATCCGGACTACGACACGTCTCTGGCGCTGCTGCGTGCCATGCCGGGAGCGGGGGCCGACCTGATCGAGATCGGCGTGCCGTTCAGCGATCCCAGCGCCGACGGCCCGACCATCCAGTTGGCGGCACGGCGGGGGCTGAAGGCGGGGTCCAGCATGGTGCGCGTGCTGGAGATGGTGGCCCGCTTTCGCGAGGACGATGCCGACACGCCGATCATCCTGATGGGCTATCTGAACCCGATCGAGGCCTACGGCCATGCCCGCTTCTGTGCCGATGCTGCGCGTGCCGGGGTGGACGGGCTGATCGTGGTCGACATGCCGCCCGAGGAAGCCGACCTGCTGGACGGGCCGGCGGTAGAAGCCGGGCTGGACATCATCCGCCTGGTGGCGCCTACCACCGACGATGTGCGCCTGCCCGTGGTCTGCGGCCATGCCTCTGGCTTTATCTATTATGTCAGCATTACCGGTGTGACCGGCACGCGCACCGCCAGCAGCGACGAACTGGCGGCGGCCCTGCCGCGCCTGCGCGCCGCGACCGACCTGCCGGTGGCGATCGGCTTCGGTATCCGCTCGCCCGAACAGGCCGCCGCTGCCGTCCGTGCTGCCGATGCCGCCGTGGTGGCCTCGGCCCTGATCGCTACGCTGGAAGATTCGCTGGACGAACAGGGCCGTGCGACGCCCGACACCCTGCCGCGTGTGCTGGCACAGCTTTCGGCGCTGGCTGAGGCCGTGCGCTCGGTACGGAAGGCGTGAAGAGTTTCTTGAGGATCGCACGATGACCCAGCCCTACGCCGCACAGCATTACGGCACCCGCGCCCCGGATTACGTGACCAGCGCCGTCCATGCCGAGGGAGCGGACCTGGAGGCGATCGAGCGGCTGGTCGCGGGCAAGGGATTGCGCCGCGTGCTGGATCTTGGCTGCGGCGGTGGCCATGTCAGTTACCGGCTGGCCCCGCATGTGGCGGAGGTCGTGGCCTGCGACCTGACCCAGCAGATGCTGGATGCCGTGACGCAGGAGGCGGCCCGGCGGGGCCTGTCGAATATCTCGACGGTGCGTGCCCCCGCCGAACGTCTGCCGTTCGAGGATGGCGGGTTCGACGCGGTGTTCTGCCGGTTCACGACCCATCACTGGATCGACGCGGCTGCCGGACTGTGCGAGGCGCGGCGTGTGCTGGCACCCTCGGGTGTCGCCCTGTTCATCGACGTGACGGCCCCTGCATCGGCGCGGGCTGATAGCTGGTTGCAGACACTGGAACTGCTGCGCGACGTGTCGCATGTGCGTGACTATGCAGTCGCGGAATGGGCGGCCTTGCTGGCCGGGGCGGGATTCGCCGTCCGGGAACTGGGCACGCATCGCCTGCGTATGGAATTCGCAAGCTGGGTGGCGCGGACGAAGACGCCGCCAGAGCGGGTCGCGGCCATCCGCTCGCTGCAGCAGGCGGCGCCGGAAGAGGTGATCCGGCAGTTCGGGGTGGAAGAAGACGGCAGCTTCATGCTGGATGTCGCGCGCTTCCTGGCTGAGCCGGCCTGAATTCTCCTCTTCACGCTTGCCTTGCTGTAACCAGAGAACCATCTGGCCTTTCCGGGACCCTGATTGTAAGAAGGCGGGTTTCCGGGGGCCCATGTGCGCCTCGTGTGATGGAGTGATGTGATGAGCTGGCTGACCGATTACGTCCGCCCCAAGATCCGCGGTCTGCTCAAGCGCGAGGTGCCGGACAATCTGTGGACCAACTGCGAATCCTGCAGCCAGATGATCCTGGTGAAGGACCTGCGGAAGGGCCTGAATGTCTGCCCGCATTGCGGCCATCATATGCGTGCGACGGTGGCCGAGCGGTTTGCCTGGACGTTCGACGAGGGTGCCTGCACGCGCATCGACCTGCCCAAGGTGGTGGTCGATCCGCTCTCGTTCCGCGACCGCAAGCGCTATACCGACCGGCTGAAGGACGAGCGCGCGAAGTCGCAGCTGGACGAGTCCATGGCCGTGGCCCACGGCAAGATCGGCGGGCATGACGCGGTGGTGGCTGTGATGGCATTCGAATTCATCGCCGGCACCATGGGGGCGGCGCTGGGCGAGGCTTTCGTGGCGGCGGCGCGGCTGGCGATCCTGCAGAAAGCGCCGCTGATCGTCTTCACCGCCTCGGGCGGCGCGCGCATGCAGGAGGGCATGATCAGCCTGATGCAGATGCCGCGCACCACGGTGGCGGTGCAGATGCTGCGCGATGCCGGCTTGCCCTACATCGTCGTGCTGACCAACCCCACCACGGGCGGCGTCACCGCCTCGTTCGCCATGCTGGGCGATGTTCAGATCAGCGAGCCCAATGCCCTGATCGGCTTCGCCGGCCCGCGCGTGATCGAGGATACGGTGCGCGAGAAGCTGCCCGAGGGCTTCCAGCGGGCGGAATATCTGCTGGATCACGGCATGATCGATATGGTGACCAAGCGCGCCGACCTGCCGGCCATGCTGGGCCGCCTGATCGGCCTGCTGAATCATCGGCAGGGTGCTACGCCGCTCCGTCCGGCGGCCTGATCCACGCCGATGACGACCTCGCCCACGGCGTTGGGGCCGGAATTCGTCGGTCGTGCCGGCGCGGTGCTGGAGCGGCTCAACCAGCTCTATCCGGCCCTGATCGACCTGTCGCTGGGCCGGCTGGAAGCCTTGCTCGCGCGGCTGGGCCATCCGGAACTGCATCTGCCGCCGGTGATCCATGTCGCCGGCACTAATGGCAAGGGCAGCACCTGCGCCAATCTGCGCGCCATCGGCGAGGCGGCCGGCTGGCCGGTGCATGTCATGACCTCGCCGCATCTGGTGGATGTGACGGAACGCTTCCGTGTTGCCGGCCGTATCGTCTCGACCGACGAACTGGTGGCGGTGCTGGAGGAGGTCGAGCGTGTCAATGACGGCGCGCCGATCACGGTATTCGAGGTTCTGACCGCCGCCGGCTTTGTTCTGTTCGCCCGCCACCCTGCCCGTCTGGCCGTGATCGAGGTCGGACTGGGTGGCCGTTTCGATGCCACCAATGTTCTCGCCCGGCCCGCCGCCTGCGCGATTGCGTCGATTTCGATGGATCACGAGGCTTTCCTGGGCAACAGCCTGGCTGCGATCGCTGCGGAGAAGGCCGGGATCATGAAGCCCGGCGTGCCGGCGGTGACCGGCTATCAGGCATCCGAGGCCATGGCGGTTCTGTGCGACCGGGCAACGGAATGTGGTGCGCGCCTGCTGGTGCGTGACGTGGACTGGGAGATCGCGCCGGCACCAGGCGGCCTGCGTTATGCGGACGCGCAGGGCATGCTGGACCTGCCGATTCCCGGTCTGCCGGGGCCGCATCAGGTAGATAATGCCGGGCTGGCGGTGGCGGCGCTGCGGGCCAGCGGGCTGGTGGTGCCGGATGCTGCCTGGGCAGGCATCGCCCGCACCGAATGGCCGGCCCGCCTGCAACGGCTGGACGGCGCGCTGGCTGCCCTGCTGCCGCCCGGCTGGGAACTGTGGCTGGATGGCGGGCATAATCCCGGTGCCGGCCATGCGCTGGCCGACATGCTGGCCGGCTGGTCCGATCGTCCGGTCCATCTGGTGGTTGGCATGAAGCAGACCAAGGATGCCACGGGCTTTCTCGCCCCCCTGCTGGAGCGGGCCGCCAGCGTCCAGGCGGTGGCCGAGCCCAGTCAGCATCTGGCATTGCCGGTCGAGGCGATCGTGTCGGCGTCTTCGGGCCGCGCCATTCCCGGCCCCACCGTGCGGGCCGCGCTGGCGCGTCTGGCCGAAGGGGCGGATGGTCCGGGGCGGGTGGTGATCTGCGGCAGCCTGTATCTGGCGGGGGTTGTCCTGGCGCAGGACGGTTGGGTCGCGCGTTGAGTTAAGGTCTTCTTTTTCTGGAGAAAAAGAAGCAAAAAGACTCTTATCCGTTCAGGAGCCTCGTGCTGGGCACATATGATGTCCCTGAACGAATCAGAGTTTTTTGGTTCTTTTTTGCAAAAAAGAACCTCCTTGAGGGGCTCCCCATGACACATCGGTACAAAGTCATCTTCGACACCGACCCTGGCGTGGACGACGCGATGGCGCTGTGTTTCCTGACGCGGCGGCAGGAATTCGACCTGCTGGGCGTGACCACGGTGCATGGCAATCTGGATATCGACACCGTCACGCGCAACGCGCTGTGGCTGGCCGAGCGGCTGGGGCTGGATGTGCCGGTGGGCAAGGGCGCGGCCACACCGCTGGTACGGCCGGCGGGGGCCGGGGTGCCGCATGTGCATGGACCGGGCGGGCTGGGCGACCTGATGCCGCCGGCGCAACTGGCCCGCGCGGTTGATCCGCGTCCTGCCTGGCAGGTGATCGTCGATCTGGTACGTGCCCATCCGCACGAGGTGACGCTGATCGCTATCGGGCCGCTGACCAATCTGGCGCTGGCCCTGCGGCACGATCCCGCCATTGCCGGGCTGGTGGCTGGCGTGAGTCTGATGGGCGGCGCGTTTGGCACACATGGTCATGGCGGCAATGTGTCTCCAGTGGCCGAAGCCAATATCCTGTCGGACCCGGAGGCGGCGGATCTGGTGATGACCGCGCCATGGAAGGTCACTGTCCTGGGGCTGGACGTGACGCAGCAGGTGGTGATGGACGCCGCCTATCTGGATCGGCTGGCGGAACGGGGCGGGCCGGATGGCGCTTTCCTGCGCGCTGTGTCGCGTTTTTATCAGGGTTTCCACGAACGTTCCCGCGGGCTGGCCGGCATTTTTGCCCATGACAGCCTGGCGGTGATCCAGGTTCTGGCGCCGCATCTGTTCACCCTGCGGCATGGGCCGGTCCGGGTGGTGTGCGGGGGGCTGGCCGATGGGCAGACGATCCAGAAGCCGGCCGGCCTGCCCGGACCACCCGCCCCGGCCTGGGATGACGCGCCGTCACGCGCGGTTGCGGTGGATGTCGATGTGGGCGGTGTGCTGGCGCTGTATGCGGAGACGTTCATCACATAAGGGTCCACGGTGGCATGTCACAAACCCGTCTCCTGTTTCGTCTTATGGCAAACAGCTTACAGGATGACGATCATGACCCCCCGACTGGACTATTTGGCGACCGCTCCCGCTCTTCTGGGCAAGATGCTGGAGCTTGAAGAGGCTCTCACATCCTCGGGTCTCGACCTCATGTTGATCGAACTGGTCAAGATGCGGGTTTCGCAGATCAATGGCTGTGCCTTCTGCCTCGATATGCATGCCGCGATCATGAAAAGCGGGCGAAGACACGCGGCGGGTCGCCCTGCTGCTGGCCTGGCGTGAAACGGCCTTCTATACGCGCCGGGAACGCGCGGCGCTGGGATGGGCCGAGGCTCTGATCCTGGTGGCCGAAACCCATGCGCCGGATGCGGATTTCGATGCTCTGTGCGGCCATTTTACGGATCAGGAGGTCGTCCAGCTTACGCTCGTCATCGGCATGATCAATCACTGGAACCGCATCGCCATCGGGTTCCGCTGGTTCTGTATCGGGGGCCCTTGGAGGATGATGGTCTGCCGCAGGTGACGAGCCTGACATGTCGTGAGGGGCACGTTATTGCCGTTTATGTCGTGCGCAATCCTGACAAGTTGCGGGGGATTCGCGCGGGATTATGATCTTCGTTCTTTTTTGGAAAAAAGAACCAAAAAACTTTTGATCTGTTCGGGAGTTTTTTGCCGGGCCATACGATGGCCCAAAATGAACGAAAGTCTTTTTGCTTCTTTTTCGGAAGACAAAAGAAGATCTTCTTTACCGCCTTTGTCCTGTGGCGCGCCGGATCTTCTCATAACGTGCCACCAGCCGATTGCGGCGCAGGGCGGAGAGGCGCTGGATCCAGAATATCCCGTCGAGCTGGTCGATTTCGTGCTGGTGGCAGATCGCGCGCAGGCCTTCGGACTCTTCGATATGCTCCTGGCCATCGAGATCCCGGTACCGTACGCGCACTTTGGCCGGGCGCTCGATCTGTTCGATGACGCCCGGCATGGAAACGCTGCCTTCTTCATGCCGGATCATCTCGTCGGACGTCGAGATGATCTCCGGATTGATATAGGTCCGGGGCCCCGATGTGTCGCGCAGGTCCAGTGCCACGACGCGCAGTGCCACGCCGATATGCGGCGCCGTGATGCCGATACCGGGGGCGGCGCGCATCGTGTCGAGCAGGTCGGCGGCCAGTGTGCGCAGCGCCGCGTCGAAGAGTGTAACCGGCTCCGCCGCCTGGCGCAGGCGCTGGTCCGGAAACATGACGATCGGGCGCGCGGTCATTCGGACGCCTCTTGGGATCAGATGAAGGCGGCAGCACGGACGCGGCCGACCGTCATTCCGTTCCAGTTGCGGATATCGTGGGTCGCCAGATCGCGCAGCACCGTGTGGTCGCGGGTCTCCGGGCCCAGGAAGCGCGTCAGCAGGGCGGCCATTGCGACTTCGGCCGCGCGGGGGGCGCCGTCATGGCATTTCACCGCGATGCCCAGCCCCTGCTCCGGCAGGCTGGCGGCCATGATGCCCTCCGCCCCCATCTTGCTGAACACGGCTGATCCCAGCGCCTGCATCAGCACGGTGTCGAAGCGCCCGCTGCCGCCGACCATGAAGGGGGCGCGGGCCACGGCGGTGCGCAGCCGTGCCGCCGCGCGCGCGCGTTCCGGGCCCAGACCGTGGCCGGTGCCGAAGCGTGCGAAGCCATGGGCCAGGGCGCGTAGCGGGATGGCGTAGGTGGGGATCGAACAGCCATCGATGCCGCGATTGTCCTCTCCATGGGCGGCATCCGTCACGTCGGCCAGCGCCGCCGTGACCTCGCGCATGATCGGGTGGGCCGGCTGGATGTAGCCTGCCAGATCCTCATCCCGGTCGCAGGCCAGACAGACGAAGCCGGCATGCTTGCCGGAGCAATTATTATGCAGGGCGTTGGGCGTGCCGCCCGAGCGGGCCAGCGCGTGCGCGGCATCGGCATGGGTCGGCCAGTGGGTGCCGCATTCCAGGCAGGCGACGTCGCGGCCCACCCGGCCCAGCATCCGCGCCGCGACTGCGACATGGGCCGGCTCGCCGTTATGCGAGGCACAGGCCAGCGCCAGTTCCTCGTTATCCAGGCCCAGCCGGTCGGCGGCGCCGCTCTCGACCAGCGGCAGGGCGAGGAAGGCCTTGACCGCCGAGCGCGGATAGGTCGGCTGCGCGATGTCGCCCAGCGCGAACAGCACGTCGCCATCGGCATCCACCACCACGGCGGTACCGGCATGGCGGGATTCGACGCGGCCGCCGCGTTCGATCTCGGCGATTGCTGTTTCCATGAGTGGGTGTCGTCCTTGGAGGTCAGGTGTTGCCGGTCAGGAAGTAGCTCGGGCTGCCCGAGCTGCGCGTCGAGTCCGGATCGTCCTCGATCAGATCGTCGATCATGAAGCGCTTCATGCGCAGCACGGCGATATCGGCTTCGCGGGCATCGTCGTCGTCAGCCACCAGGGACAGCCAGTAGGGCACGCCGCCCCGCTCGGTCAGCAGCAGAGGATGGCGGCGGCTCATGGCCAGGCCGTCGCGCAGCATGGCGTCGGCATTCTCTTCCGTCGTGATGTGGTACAGATAGCTGTCGGCGGGGTCGGACGCCTGAAGCCCGCGAAAATGGACGCGCGCCAGTTGCAGGGTCTCGGCATCCAGATGCGTGACCTGCCGCCGGGGTGGCGCAGGTTCGGCCCTTGGCGGGGCGGCAGGCGGCGGGCTGGTGGCGGCCGATGCGAACAAATCGTTCTGTCCGGCGTCTGCCGTGTCGCGTACCGGGCGCGGGGTGCGGGGCCGGCGGGTCGCGGGCTGTGTGGCGGCGCGGGGTGCTGGTGCGGGCAGCGGCAGTTCGGCGGTATCCGGGAGGATGCGTGCCATGTCGAAATTCCGTCGCAGGGTGGCTACGGGGTCAGGGTCGGGCAGGGCTTCGGCCATGATCTGCCGGCCGCGCCGTTGCCAGAACAGCATCAGGGCCTGGGCACCATCTTTCGCCGCGATCCGCGCGCGCGCCCGGCCCTGCATATCGTCTATCCGGAAGATCATGCGTTCCGAATTCCGGGTTGCCAGGCCGGTCGGCCTGACCCTGTAACCGTTTCTCACCATAATCCTCAGTCGTGCCGTTCGCCGTGAAGTCTGAAGTCGGCCGTCATTGGTGGCCGGTCCGCGCCTTATGCCGTTGCTGCGTCGCGGCAGGCGGCGCACAGGCCCTCTGCCTCGACGGTCGAATGGCGCACCGTGAAGCCGATATGCCGTGTGGCATCGACCAGCGCATGCAGGATGCCGTGATCGTCCAGTTCGGTCACCTGGCCGCAGCCGGTACAGATCAGAAATTGCGCCGCATGAGGATGGCCTGCCTCGGTATGGCTGCCATCCAGCGCATGCGTGCAGCCCACGAAAGCCGACAGGCGCTCGATCTTGTGGATCAGCCCCTCTTCCAGCAGAAAATCCAGTGCGCGGTAAACCGTGGGCGGGGCGGCGCCCTTCTTGTCGGCGCGCAATCCGTCCAGCAGGTCATAGGCGCCGACCGGGCGCGCGGCCTCCAGCACCAGGCCCAGCACCTGGCGCCGCAGATCGGTCAGCCGCGAACCATGCGCGGCGCACAAGCGCTCGGCATTATCCAGCCGTGTCTCGGTCTTTTCGGCGAAACTCGTCCCCGCCATACCTGCCGCGCCATGCCCCCCCGATCTGTTCAGAGATGCCGCCGAGCGGCTCCCTGGTTTCCATACGCCGGAAAGCGCGTTATATGAAGGCTTCAAATATGTTACATTATAACGTATTTTGACCTGCCAACCCTCCTGCTGACGGCCTGTCGCGTGTCTGCTGACCTTATATTGCCCCTTCGTCTCGCCCGGTCGGGCCTGGTTCGCCTGGTCTGCGCCTGGCTGATGGCTGTCATGCTGGCGGCATCGGTGGGGCGGCCGGCCCGTGCCGACAGTCCGATTGCCGTTGTTGCCGCCGAAGCGGTCTGGGGCGATATCGCGCGCCAGGTCGGGGGGGCCGATGTCGCCGTGAGCAGCATCCTGACCAATCCCGCCACCGACCCGCATGCGTTCGAGGCCAGTCCGATGGATGGGCGGCGGCTGGGCATGGCGCGGATCGTGATCGCCAATGGCGGGGGATATGACGGCTGGATCGATCGGCTGATGGAGGGGGGCGGTAGCGCCGACCGGCCGGTCGTGCTGACCGTCGCGGCACTGGTCGGGTGGCGGGACGGCGACAACGCCCATTTCTGGTACGACCTGTCGATGGTGCGCGTCGTCGCGACGGCATTCGCCGCCGATTGCGGCGCGATCCGCCCCGATCGCCGTGCGGCATTACAGGCCCGCCTGCAACGGTTTCTGGACACGCTGGTACCGCTTCAGCAGCGGATCGCGCAGTTGAGGGAGCGGTATCATGGGGTGCCGGTGGCCGCGTCCGAGCCGATCTTCGGCCTGATGACGCGGCAGATCGGTCTGACGATGCACGATACGGACTTCCAGCGCGCGGTCATGAACGGCACCGATCCCGGTCCCGCGGAGGTTGCCGGGTTCGAACAGGACCTGGCGGCGCGGCGGGTGCGGGTCCTGATCCTGAACGAACAGACGACCGGCCCGGCCACCGAACGGCTGGACCGTCTGGCGCGGGGGACGGGCATTGCCGTGCTGCGGGTCGGCGAAAGCCTGCCGCCGGGCACGCGCTATCAGGACTGGATCGGTGGGGTGCTGGACCGTCTGGAACAGGCCTTCGCCCAAGGATCGGCCCGGGGGCCCGCATGAGCGGTCATGATGGCCATGGGTGCTGCGGCGGACCGCCCGCGCCGGCGTCCCCTGCCATGCCGCCGGTCGACATGGCGCATGTCACGCTGCGCATCGGCGACCGCATTATCCTGTCCGATGTCGGGCTGACGGTGCCCGCCGGGGCCTTCGTCGGCATGCTGGGGCCCAACGGCGCGGGCAAGAGCAGCCTGATTCGCGCCATTCTGGGCGTGGTGCCGGCGGCGGCCGGGCGGATTTCGGTCTTCGGCCGGCCGGTGGGGCGGGGCAACCACGATATCGGCTATCTGCCGCAATTCCCGGCCCGCTCGGCGCCGCGCCTGGACGGGCGCAGCTTCATCGCCGCCGCCCTGCATGGCGAACGCTGGGGCCTGCCCTGCGACTGGCGCCCCGGCCGGCACCGCCGCCACGATGCGATGGAAATCGACCGGGTGCTGGATCTGGTGGGGGCCATGCATCTGGCACGCCGGCCGATCGACCATCTTTCGGGCGGCGAACGCCAGCGGCTGCTGCTGGCGCAGGCCCTGCTGGGGCGGCCCCGTCTGCTGCTGCTGGACGAACCGCTGGCCAGCCTCGACCCCCATCGCGCGCGGGAAGTCGTGGCGCTGGTGGATACGATCCGCCGCCAACTGGGCATTGCGGTGCTGTTTTCCACCCATGACCTCAACCCGCTGCTGGGGGTGATGGACCAGGTGCTGTATGTGGGGCGCGGGGCGGCGCGGCTGGGCACGGTGGACGAGGTCGTGACCGGCCCGGTGCTGAGCGCCCTGTATGGCATGCCGGTCGAGGTGATCCGGGCGAACGGGCGCATCTTCGTCGTTGCCGACGGGGTGGTGCAGTCGTGAGCGGGCGGGGGTAGCATCCGATCATGTTCGCCTTCGAATTCATGCGCCATGCCTTTGCCGCGACGGGTATCGTTGCGATCCTCTCCGGGCTGGTCGGTTATTTCATGGTGCTGCGGGGCGAGAGCTTTGCCGGCCACGCGCTGTCGCATGTCGGCTTTGCGGGGGCGACCGGTGCGCTGCTGGTGGGCATGCCGCCCTTCTGGGGGCTGATGGGCGCCACGGTCCTGGCCGGGGTGGCCATGGGGCTGGGTGGGCGCGGCACCACCCAGGGGCGGGATGTCACCATCGGGCTGGTCCTGTCCTGCATGCTGGGTTGTGGCCTTCTGTTCCTGCACTTCCTGACCACATCGGCCACCCGCGCCACGGCGTTGCTGTTCGGCAACGTGCTGGGGGTGGACCGGTCGATGCTGGGGTGGCTGCTGGTGCTGGGTGTGGGCTGCGTGCTGGCCATGGCGGCGCTGTCGCGGCCGCTGCTGTTCGCCAGCCTCCAGCCCGAGACGGCGGAGGCCCGCGGCGTAAAGCTGCGCATGGTATCCACCATCTTCCTGGCCATCGTCGCGGTCGTGACGGCGGAATGCGTGCAGATTACCGGTGTGCTGCTGGTCTTCGCGCTGATGGTCGGGCCGGCGGCGACGGCGCAGCGCCTGACGGCCACGCCGGGATGGGGGATCGTACTGTCGGTCCTGTGTGCGATCGGGGCGGGCTGGGGCGGGCTGGCCCTGTCCTGGTGGACCGATTGCCCGGCCTCGTTCTGGATCAGCGCGCTGAGTACGGGTTTTTACCTGGTCGCCGGCGCCTGGCGCTTCACCGGGCGGCGTGAACGCATCGATGCGGCCTGATGATCCTGCACGACGGGCCGAGGAACGGGCGGTTCAGGACGGCAGGGACCAGCACCACCATGCCATCAGGACCAGCACGGTGCCCAGCCCGGCATGCAGGGCAAGCAGCATCCGGCCGTCAATGACCGGCGGGTGTTCCAGGCGGCGGCGTGAAGGCATCGCGCGTATCTCCGGACAAGTGGAATCGGTAATCGGGGTCAGTGGTCGTGGCCGCCATGCGGCACGACGTGATAGGTGCGGTTGAAATAGACCAGGCCCCCCATCGGCGCGCCGATGCGGATGGCCTCGACCACACCGAACATGACGCTGTGGGTGCCGACCTCGACAATCCGGTCGATCCGGCAGTCGAAGGAAGCCACGGCCTCTTCCAATGCCGGCGCGCCGGTCACCATCGTCGTCCAGTGGCCGACCGTGAACCGTTCGTACATGTCCAGCGGCCCGGCGAAGGTGCCTGAAATGTCGCGCTGGCCGGCGGACAGGACATTGATGCAGATCGGCCCGCCGGTATGAAAGGCATCGCGCGCGCGTGACGCGCGGTTCATGCACACCAGCAGCGTGGGCGGGGCGTCGCTGACGGAACAGACGGCCGAAGCGGTGAAGCCCACCGGGTCGTCCAGCGTGCCGGTCGTGACCACATTCACTGCCGCGCCCAGCCGCGCCATCGCGTCCCGATAGGTCTGGGAGTCCACACTCATGCCCGCGCCCTTCCTGCCGTCGTCCATTCCTGTAGGGGCGGCATCTGCATCATCGATCATTCTGGCATAGTATCACGACAGGGAAAACGGAAGGAACTCATCATCATGCAGGCCGACGCGACGGACGATACGCTGCTGGTATCCCGCCAGGGCCGCCTGGGGCGGCTGACGGTCAATCGCCCCAAGGCGCTGAACGCGCTGGATATTACGCTCTATCGCGGGATCGCCGCGGTGCTCGCCGCATGGCGGGACGACCCGGCGGTCGAGACGGTGCTGATCGACAGTACCAGCCCCCGGGCGTTTTCGGCCGGCGGGGACCTGCGGGCCCTTTATACCCTGGCACGCGACGCGGGGCCCGATGCGGCGGCGCAGGTGTTCCGTGCGGGCTACCGGCTGGTCTCGGTCCTGGCGGGGTATCCCAAGCCGGTGGTGTCGTTCATGGACGGGATCACGATGGGGGGTGGGGTCGGGCTGGGTGCGCATGTCCGTCACCGGATCGTGACCGAACGCAGCGTGCTGGCCATGCCCGAGGTCGCGATCGGGCTGACGCCCGATGCGGGCGGGTCGTACCTGCTGTCCCGCGCGCCGGGGCTGTATGGGCTGCGCCTGGCCCTGACCGGCGGCCGGATGCAGGGCGGGCAGGCCGTGGTCGCGGGCTTTGCCGACCGGATGCTGGCGGCGTCGGACCTGCCGGAGCTTGCGGCCGCCCTCGCCCGGCGGCCGGCGGGTGAAGTGGTGGATCTGGCCCCTGCCGTCCCGCGCCCGGTTCAGGAGGAACTGGCGGCGATCAACGCGCTCTATGACGCGCCGGACCTGGAGACGATCCGCGACCGGCTGGCGTGCAGCGCCGAGCCGTGGGCGGCCGAAGACCGCGAGGCGATGGAGCAGGCCTCGCCCCTGTCGCTGCTTGTCACGTTCCGCGCCTGGCATGCCGCGCGCCGCCTGCCGGATCTGAACACGGTGCTGGAGCAGGAATATCGCCTGGTCGGCAACCTGATCCGCCTGCCCGATTTCACCGAGGGCGTGCGGGCCAAGATCGTCGACAAGGACAACGCGCCACGCTGGCTGGCGGGCGAGGCGCTGGGCGATGCGGCGATCGAAGCCTGTTTCGCCCCCCGCCCCGATACGCTGGGCCTGCCGGTCTTTCCCGAACCGGCGTGACCGCGCGCCGTTTCCCTCCACGCCCTTCGGGCCATCGCCCCACGCCCTCGATCCGAGGTTCCGATCCATGCCGTTCTCCGCCGCCTATCATCCCGCCCGTGAGCATCTGACGCTGGGCGATGCGTTCTACGACCCGGTGGAAGCGGCACGCTTTCCCGAACATATCCTGCGCTTCCGCAACCAGGACGCGGCGGCGCGGATCGGGCTGGATACGCTGACCGACGCGGAATGGATCGATCATCTGGGGCGCTTCGTCCCGCTGCCCGACGGGCTGCCGACGCCGCTGGCGCTGCGCTATCACGGGCATCAGTTCCGCCAGTACAATCCCGACCTGGGCGATGGGCGGGGCTTCCTGTTCGCGCAGATGCGGGACGCGCGCGACGGCAGGCTGCTGGACATTGGTACCAAGGGCAGCGGCCGCACGCCGTGGTCGCGCGGCGGGGACGGGCGCCTGACCCTGAAGGGCGGGGTGCGCGAGATCCTGGCCAGTGAAATGCTGGATGCGCTGGGCGTGAACACCTCGCGGACGCTGAGCGTGATCGAGACCGGAGAGCGGCTGCAGCGCGGGGACGAGCCGTCGCCCACCCGGTCGTGCGTGCTGGCGCGGCTGAGCCATTCGCACATCCGTGTGGGAACTTTCCAGCGCCTTGCCGCGCTGGAAGACCGGGCCAGCCTGACGCGGCTGGTGGACTATGTCATGGCCGCCTACTTCCCCGACACTCATGGCGGGGACAATGCGGCGACGTCGCTGTTCGACATTGCCTGCACCCGCATCGCGCGCCTGGCGGCCCAGTGGATGGGGGCGGGATTCGTGCATGGTGTGCTGAATACGGACAATATCAACATCACGGGCGAAAGCTTCGATTACGGCCCGTGGCGCTTCCTGCCCCGATACGACCCTGCGTTCGTCGCCGCCTATTTCGACCAGTCGGGCCTGTATGCGTTCGGGCGCCAGCCCGAGGCCGCGCTGTGGACCCTGGCGCGCCTGGCGGAATGCCTGATTCCCCAGACGGAAATCGAAGATCTTCAGAAGATCTTCGACGATTTCCCAAATCGTTATGAAGTGGAGATGAACTGCGTCATCGTGAAACGCCTTGGCTTGTCACCACTTTCCAGAAATGATGACCGTGAACTGTCGGCGGAGACATGGACGTTTCTGGAACGATCGGGAATAGGATTTGAAAATTTGTTCTTCGACTGGTATGGTGGAACGCAGAGCAGGCATCGGGCGCTCAACGGGCCCAATGCCCATTTCTATGCGGGTGCGGAGTTCGAGCCGCTGCGTCGGCGGATCGATGCCTATTCCCCGCGACCGGATCTGGATCTTTCCAGTCCGTATTTTTCCCGATCCGTCCCCTGCACCATGCTGATCGACGTAGTGGAGCGGATATGGCAGCCGATTGCGGACCAGGATGACTGGAGCATGCTCAATGACACGCTCGCGTCGATCCGGGACATGAAGGCCGCCCTCTCGCCCGCCGCCTGACGGCGGTACGGTTCGGGATACCGGCATGGCAATCCGGCCATCCGGTGGCGTCTGTGGAGCAAGGAGTTCCAGGACAGATCTTTCCGAACAGGGAGAACGGAATGCAGAATTTCTCACCGCAAGCGACAAGCCTGGCCCATGTGTCCGAATACGAGATTTCGGATAACGCGCGGCTGACCCTCTGGCTCGCAGCCGCCGTGGCCGCCATATGCGGCGGCCTCTACGGCTACGACACCGGCATCATTTCGGGTGCCCTGCTGCTGATCACGCGGGATTTTCATCTGGGCAGTACGGCGCAGGAGTTCGTGGCCTCGGCGATCCTGGCCGGCGCCGTGATCGGCGCGGTGGGCACCGGCTGGCTGTCCGAACGGTTCGGCCGCCGCACCACCGTCATGATCGTCACCGCCATCTTCGTGACGGGGGCGCTCGCCTGTTCGATGGCGCCCGATGTCGGCACGCTGATCGCGGCCCGTATCTATCTGGGCCTCGGCGTCGGCGGATCGACGCAGGTGGTGCCGATGTATATCTCGGAACTGGCGCCGGCGGCTAAGCGCGGGCGGCTGGTCACGCTGTTCAACGTGGCGATCGGGATCGGCATCTTCCTTGCCAATATCGTCGGTTTTGCGATGCGCGATGCATGGGGCTGGCGGCCGATGATCGCGATCGCGGCCGGGCCGGCGCTGTTCGTGTTCATTGCCATGTTCTTCCTGCCGCGCAGCCCGCGCTGGACGGCGGAGAACCGGGGGTTGAAGGCTGCGATCCGCGAACTGATCAAGGTTCGCACGAGTCATCGTGAAATCCATAAGGAAATCAAGAAGATTCACGCGGCTGCCGAAAATGTTTCCGACGATCAGCGGGGATGGCGCGGTCTTTCCCAGCCCTGGGTGCGGCCGGCCCTGATCGCGGCGTTCGGCGTGGCGTTCTTCACCCAGTGCGGCGGATTGGAGATGATGATCTATTACGCCCCCACCTTCCTGTCGGATGCCGGGTTCGGCCATTCGGCGGCGCTGCTGGCCAGCGTGGGCGTGGCGGTCGTCTATCTGGCGATGACGCTGACCGGCTCGCTGGTCGTCGATCGGGTCGGCCGTCGGCGGCTGATGCTGATCATGGGGCCGGGTTCGGTCCTCAGCCTGATCGGGCTGGGGCTGATGTTCATGCTCCATCCCGACAAGGGCAGTGTCGGCAGTTGGATGATCATTGCCTTCCTGCTGCTGTTCATGATGTTCAACTCGGGCGGCATTCAGGTCGTCGGCTGGCTGCTGGGGGCCGAGATGTTCCCGCTGCCGATGCGCGGCACCGCCACCAGCCTGCATGCCGCCACCCTGTGGGGCAGCAACCTGCTGGTGACCAGCACGGCGCTGACGCTAGTGCAGACGATCTCGCTGGGCGGGACGATGTGGTTCTATGCCGGGGTCAACCTGGCATCGGTCCTGTTCGTCTATTTCCTGGTTCCGGAAACGCGCGGTGCCTCGCTTGAGGATATCGAGAAGGCGCTGCGGGAAGGGCGTTTCCGGCCGCGTCGGGGACAGACGGCCATCGTGGCGCAATAGGGCGGCATCCTGCCCTGACGCCACGGCGGCCGGGTGGGATGGAGCGGGGTGTTATGCCTAGCGGCCATTCCACCCCGTCTCCGTAGGGCATCGGCGCAGACTCGCCGGTAGCAGGGCCGGCGTTGCGTTCGATCGATGGCCGGGTCGAGCGACTTCCTCAGCGTTGGAATAGCCGTCATCGGTCAAAACGTGGAGTTCGTCGACACTGAGGACGTGCCGCGTGCCCTTCGACATCGACGACGCGCACCAAAGCCTCGGGCGCCACATAGTCGTCAATGCAAGGGGGCAGGAGAGCGGCCTGCCCACGGTCCATGCCTTCCATAAAGCCCATTCGCGCCCCTCCCGCCGGAGCAGGAATAGTCATTTCAGTCGCATAGGAGTCGCATAGGAACAGTTCCGTACGCCTAAAACCCGGCGGGTTGGTGCATACCTGAGTCAGGATGTGCCAGGTGGACAATGGCTGCAAACGGAGAGATTTCCGCTCCGAGCTCTATCGAGAGCCCAAGCGCATGACTGCCGCCGGATTCCTGAAAACGATGATAAATCGGGGAACGCAGCGTTTTATGTGGCCAGCCCGCCAACGGGCCGGGCGAAGAGTATTGTGCGCTGGCCGTTTTGCCTTCAGCCAGAATATCCCCCCTCCGAATTCGGTGATGGCGTGAATCGCCATTCGGTTGGCGCATTATGCAAGTGAAAAGAACGCCGTGTGCTTTACGCTCTGGCGAGATGCACGAAAGGTTGGTCATGTTCACCAAAGGAAAGAAGACAGCCCTCGTCACCGGAGCCTCGTCCGGAATGGGAAAGGATATCGCCAAAAAGCTCATCCAAGACGGCTTCCAGGTCTATGTAGCCGCGCGAAGCGTCGAGAAGATGAACGATCTCGCCGCCCTCGGCGCGCAGCCGTTGCGGCTCGACGTGTCGAAGGACGATGAGATCAGGGCCGCCGTGGATACGATCCTCGCCCAAACCGGCGGCGTCGATGTGCTGGTCAACAATGCAGGCTTCGGCCTCTATGGCCCCGTCGAGGATGTCACGCTCGACGAGGCCCGCTATCAGTTCGAGGTGAACCTGTTCGGCGCCGCGCGGCTGACGCAGCTCCTGCTGCCGTCGATGCGGGCGAGGCGCGCCGGCACGATCGTCAACGTGACCTCCATGGGCGGCAAAATCTATTCGGTGCTGGGCGCGTGGTATCATGCGACGAAGCACGCCCTCGAAGGCTGGTCCGACTGCCTCCGGCTCGAGGTCGCCCAGTTCGGCATTCGCGTGGTCATCATCGAGCCCGGCGTGATCGAAACCGGCTTCGGCGATGCGGCGTCCAATAATCTTCTGAGGCGTTCGTCGGGTACACCCTATGCCGGTCTGGCACAGAAGGTCGCGAACTCCATCGCCAACACCTATGACAAGGGCACCGGAAGCCCCGGCACGGTCGTTGCCGATGCCGTTTCGCAGGCAGTGAAGGCCAAAAAGCCGAAGACGCGCTACGCCGTCGGCAAATACGCGAAGATGCTGCTCGGCATGCGCAAGTGGCTCAGTGACCGGGCTTTCGACAGCATCATCCTGAGCCAGACGAAATAGGCGCCGACCATGTCCGCTGAACAAGGTGATACCATACGATGAGTGGAATGCCGGCCGACCGCTGCAAGGTGCCGCAAGCTTTCTGGGGCGCGATCGAGCGGGCCGGCCTGCGGCCGCCTGCGGTTCTGCGCCAGGCCGGGCTTCCCGCGACCCTGCATTTGAACGGCCAGGGCCTCGTCACCACGGCGCAGTTCTTTGCGCTCTGGAAGGCGATCGAAGCCTTGGCCGATGATCCCGGCCTTGCCTTCCGGCTGGTGACGGATACCGAAACCGCCGTCCATCCCCCGTCGAGTCTCGCGGCTTTCCATGCCCGCGATTATCGCGACGGACTTTTCCGGCTGGCCCGGTTCAAGCGACTCTGCACGCCTGAGAAGCTGCATATCGTCGAGACGGACGGTGAATGCGCGATCAGCACCGAATGGCTGCACGCAACCGGAGCCGTTCCCGATATTGCCGTGGATGTGGACTTCGCCTCTCTGGTCGAGCTTGGCCGGCGCGGCACGGGGCAGCCCGTCACACCGCTGCGCGTCGAACTCGCGCGTCCTGCTGCCAAGGCGGAGGCGCACAGGGCGTTTTTCGGATGCCCTATCCGTTTCAATACAGCCAGCAACCTGCTGGTCCTGCGTTCGGCTGACCTCGACCGTCCCTTTCCCGGCCACAATCCGGAATTGCTCGACATGCTGACGCCGGTGCTCGCTTCGGCGCTGGGTGAGCTTCAGGCACGAAGCTCGCTGCGCGATCAGGTCAAGGTCATCGTGAAGCGAGGCCTGGCCAGCGGGCGGCCGGAGCTCGCCGATGTGGCCTACGACCTCGCCATGAGTGAGCGCAGCCTGCAGCGGCGCATCACCGAGGAAGGAACGACCTTTCGCGAGCTGGTGATGGAAGCGCGCCAGGAACTCGGCCGAACGCTGCTGTCCGACCCGCCGCCGATATCGACGAAGTTGCCTGTCTGCTCGGCTATCAGGACACCAGCTCGTTCTATCGCGCCTTCCGGGAATGGGAGGGCCTCACGCCGAACCAATGGCGCGAGAAACGGGCCGAACGGCTGCATTGAGGTTGGACGATGGCCCATCGCATTTTTCTCGCTGGCGGCACCGGACTGATCGGCAGAATGGTCGCCGAACGATTGTCGGCGCGCGATGACGTGCATCTCGCCGCTCCGTCGCGCAGGGACGCGAACGGGATCGACTATGAACGGCTGTGTAGCGATCCGGCCGACGAGATGCGCCGGTTCATCCCCGATGGCGTAGAGGTGGCGATCTCCTGTCTTGGCACCACCATTCGTCAGGCGCGATCGCAGGCGGCGATGTACCGGGTTGATCATGATTATGTCCTGGCCGTCGCGCGGGGCGCGCGGGCCCTCGGAGCGAAACGCTTCATCCTGATGACCGCGGCCGGCGCAGGCGGTCCCGGTTTCTACCTGCGCACCAAGGGCGAGATCGAGCGCGCCGTGGAAGCCCTGCGCTTCGAGCGGGTTGATCTGATCCGCCCCGGCTTCCTGCTGGGCGAGCGCACCGAGCACCGCCCGGTCGAAGCGATCGGACAGCGTCTTTTCGCGGCGCTGACGCCGCTGCTGCGCGGTCCATTATCACGCTGGGGTGCAATCCCGGCGGATACCGTCGCTGACGCCATCGCAACGCTGGCGCTCAAGGAAGCTTCGGGATGCTTTGTTCAGGAAAACCGCGATCTGCGGATGATCGCGCCGGCATGGACGCAGGCGGGGAACGACAGCCATATCGGTCGATCATAGTTCACCGCACGCGGCCAAGCACATCGTTGCCGTCGCCGCTTTTGGCGCGTTCCGCTACTTCATTGGCGCCTTGAGCAACAGATGAAAGCATCGGTGCCCGCTATGTTGGAATCAACAGAAGTTGCTTATCGCCGTTGTTTGGAGGCTCCCCATGTCAGGCAAGATTTGGTTCATTACGGGCGCGTCGCGTGGCTTCGGGCGTGTCTGGGTGGAAGCCGCGCTCGATCGCGGCGATAAGGTCGTGGCGACCGCGCGCAATCTCGCCAGCCTCGATTCCCTTGTCGAACGTTACGGCGAGGCCGTACTGCCGCTGGCCCTGGATGTGACGGTTCCCGATCAAACCGCGAAAGTCATTGCCGCCGCGCATGAGCATTTCGGCCGTCTGGATATCGTCATCAACAACGCCGGCTATGCCCTCGTCGGCGCGATCGAGGAAGCGGCGGAAGCCGATGTCCGGCAGGAATTCGACACCAACTTCTTCGGCGCGCTTCGCGTGATCCAGGCCGTTTTGCCATACCTGCGCGAGCAGGGAAGCGGCCATATTCTCGGCGTATCGAGCGTCGCTGGCATCGTCGCCCATCCAATCTCCGGTTTCTACAATGCCTCCAAATGGGCTTTCGAGGCACTGCATGAGAGCCTTGCACAGGAGATCGCGCCGTTCGGGATCAAGGTGACGCTGCTCGAACCGGGCGCCTATGCGACCGATTTCGCCAGCCAGGCCTCGCTGAAGATTTCGGCCGGCCTCGATGCCTATGCCACGCTGCGGCAGCAGGCCTTCGCGGCCGGGGCGCAGATGGAATTCGGCGATCCGCAGGCGACCGCAGCGGCCATCCTGAAGCTGGTGGACGTGGAGATGCCGCCGTTGCGCTTCTTCGTGGGCACGGAAGGGCTGCCGGTGGCACGCGCGGCCTATGCTGCGCGTCTCGCCACCTGGGAAGCATGGGAGGCTGATTCCAACGCCGCCCAAGGCACCGGCAAGAAGCACGCCATTGCGTCGCTGTAAGGGGCGCCTGCCTCAGTCGGCGATCGATGGCTGGCAAATATGCTTTCCGGACATCGGCTGTCGAAGCCCCTGATAGGGTGTAGCGGATAGTTTTCGCATAGCCTGAAGGGCGACGCCCGTGGCTTGTTCACATGCCGGACAGCACCACCCGCTCCGTTACATCCGGTACGGTAAACCCGAAGATCCGGCCGTAAAAATCCAGTTCCAGTTCCAGCGCGCGGCGTACCGTCTCCTCGCGCCGGAAGCCGTGGGCTTCGCCTTCGAACGTATAATGCGCGCAAGGCACCCCGCCGGAGGCCAGTGCATCGACCATGGCCTGGGCTTGGGCGGGGGGGACGACCGCGTCGGCGAGGCCGTGCAGGAACAGGACCGGCGTGCGGATGGCGTCGGCCCGGGTCAGGGGCGAGCGGGCCAGATAGGTGGCCTCGGCCTCGGGCCAGGGGCCGACCAGGCTGTCGAGATAGCGGGATTCGAATTTATGGGTTTCCTGCGCCAGGGCGCGCAGGTCGGTGACGCCGTACAGGCTGGCGCCGGCGGCGAACAGGTCGGACCCCGCCAGGGCCAGCAGCACGGTCAGGCCGCCGGCGCTGCTGCCGCGAATGGCGATGCGGGCGGGGTCGACGCGGCCGGTCGCGACCAGATGGCGGCAGGCGGCGATGCAGTCTTCCACGTCCGCCACGCCCCACTGCCCTTCCAACTGGCGGCGATAGGCGCGGCCGAAGCCGGTCGAGCCGCGATAATTGACGTCGACCACCGCGAAGCCCCTACTGGTCCACCATTGGACCTTGAAGGCGAAGGCGCTGGCGGCGCGGCCGGTTGGGCCGCCATGGGCCATGACGATCAGCGGCGGCTTTTCATCCGCGGGGCCGCGGAAGCGGCTGTTGGCGGGAGGATAGAAGAAGGCGTGGCCGGTATGCCGCCCGTCGGACGAGGGAAAGTCGGGCAAGGGGAAGCGGATCGTTTCGGCGCGGGCGATGTCGCCGGGGGCAAGGTCCAGCGTGGTGGCGGCGCGCAGCACGCGTGACGGCGCGCCCATGCGGCCATGGCGTACGGCGGGTGCGCCGTCCGGTGGGGTGTCGAGCCATGCCAGCGAGCCGTCGGCCAGCATGGTCGGGCATTGGGCGGGATGGCCCAGCGCCACCGGGCGGGCGACCGGTCCGGTGAGATGCAGGGTGCGGGCCTCGCCATGTTCGATGGCGATGGCCAGGATGGTGCCGTCGGGGAGAGGCTGGTAGCTGCGCAGGCCGAAGACCCAGTGCGGCAGGCCGATTTCGGCTTCCATCGGCGCGATGGCCTCCGGCTTTCCGTTCGGTACGGCCCAGCGTGTCAGGTTCCACCAGCCGTCACGGTCGGAGGCGGCCAGCAGCGTCGCGGGGCCGGCCCAGGCCGGTTCGATGACGGAGGCGCCGTCATCGGCCAGTGTGCGGATGTCGGCCAGTGCGGTGCCGGCATCGTCCGATGCCAGCCGGCCCAGGCGCAGCCGGGTGGCATCCCACGGCATGGCGGGGTGGTCCCATTCGATCCAGGCCAGCCAGGCGCCGTCGGGCGACGGACGGGGGGAACTGAGGAAATCGGGGCCGGAGACCAGCACCCGGCCGGCCTGCGTCGCCGGGTCGGCGTCGCCGTCGGTGGCGAAGGCGACCAGGGTGGAGACCGGTTCGCCGGGCGCGCGATGGTCCTCGCGCACGCAGAACAGCGTGGTGCCGTCGGGCGAGAAGGCGAAATCGGCGAAGCGCAGGCCGGGCACCGTGCCGAGGGCGCGGGGAGCCGCGCCGGGCGTGACGATCCAGACGCTGCCGTCCGGCCGGTGGCTGAAGGCGATGCGGCCGCCGGCCGCGACATAGGCGCCGCCGCCATATTCATGGGCGCGCGTGCCGATATCGAACGGCGCGGGCGTGATGTCGCGGATACCGTCGGCGCCGGTCCAGTGCACCAGAACGGTTCGCCCGGCTTCGGCCGGGCGTGTCTCCAGCCAGTAGACCGCCTCGCCGTCGGCCTGCACGCTGCCCAGCCCCAGGGTCTTGCCGGCCACCAATGCCGCCGTCACGGGGGATGGCCATGTGCCGTAGGGACGGATGGCGGGTTCGGGGCCGGTCCCGGCGGTCGGGTCGGTCATGCGGTACTCCTGTTCCGGGTGCCGGTGGCCGGCA
This sequence comes from Gluconacetobacter aggeris, assembly GCF_014174395.1. Classification (GTDB taxonomy): domain Bacteria; phylum Pseudomonadota; class Alphaproteobacteria; order Acetobacterales; family Acetobacteraceae; genus Gluconacetobacter; species Gluconacetobacter aggeris. Next base: position 532,471 of record NZ_JABEQD010000001.1, on the reverse strand, counting down.
GGCTTTCTCTTCCCGCCACACACCCATAAGTTGACGACACGGAACCCCAAGAGAACACGAGCGACAATGACGCAGCAACGGCACATCGGCGGACGAGCGAAGAACGGTACGGACGGGTCCTCGGCCGGTCCGGGATGGCTGGACGAGCAACTCTCCGAAGTGCAGGACGAGGCGATCCGCTGTCTCGCGCCCGGCAGGATCGACGACCTGATCGAGGACTGGATTCCCGACGCACGATCGGCCACCGACCTGCCGCCCGACGCCGCGCTGGCGCGCATGACGCTGGCCCTGGCCATGGCCACGACGCTGGCGCTGTTCACCCGATCGGGTAGCGGCCAGACCGCGTTCGATCGTCTCGCCCGGCAGCGCCGCGTCGCCGCGCCTCATCTGCCCGTACTGGACGCCCTGCGCCGGACGCGCTTTCGCGTCGTCAGGGTGGAGGTGCCGCACGGGGAGAACGCGGCGGATGTCCGGGACGTGGCGTCCGGCGAGGTGTTGCGGATCGTGGACGAGGGCATCATGCCGGAGACGGCCGGTCTTCGCCTTGCCGTATGGGTCGTTCCGGACAATGGCGGAGGAAATCGGTTCACCGGCCCCGTGGTTCCGCTCGACGATGACGCGTTCGCCGTCGTCGAGGGCTTTATCCGTCCCGGCCGTTCCGGCCTGGTCAATCCCCTGCGCTGCGCGGAGGCCGTCTATCGTCATGTCGTCCGCAATGGTCCCATGCATGTGCCGGGCTTCGATGGCGAGGTGGACGCTCTCTTCGCGGACGACGACGATCTCGCCATCCTCGCAGGGGAATGGTCGCGTGCCGACGGGGCGCGCGATCCGGAGGACGTCCTGTTCGTGCGCGCGCAAAGCGATCCCGATACGGTCGTCGGCGTGATGATCGCGATCGTCGGGGCCCGGTCGGCGGGCCGCGACCGGCTGGCTGGCGCGTGGGAGGAGATCGGCCGCCTCCAGATCGAGACGATCGACCGGCGTGCGCGGATTTCGCCTTCCGCCCTCACGCTCGAAGCCCTGGACAGCTTCGTGGCGCGGCTGATGGCGACGGGTGAGATTCCATCGTCGGTCCGGCAGGTTTTCATCGAGATGCGGCATGTCGTCGCCCGGCCGGGAAAAGACCGCCCCGCGGATGGTCGCGCCGATCCGGATGCCCTGATCGCCCGTATCCAGGCGCTGCGCGTCCGGACCGTGGAACGGGGCTGCACCGAGGAGGAGGCCCTGGCCGCCGCCGCGAAGGTCGCGGAATTGCTGGACCGCCATGGTCTCAGCCTGAGCGAGCTGGATGTCCGCAACCAGGCCTGCGAGAGCGCGATCGTGGAGACGACGCGCAAGCGCGCGGGGCCGCTCGACGACTGCATCCCCTCGATCGCGGCGTTCTTCGATTCCCGCGTCTGGGGCGAGACGAACGAACGGGGCATGTTGCGCTATGTGTTCTTCGGCCTGCCCGCCGATGTCGCGGCCGCCTGTTATCTTTACGAACTCGTGGAACGGGCGTTCGAGACGGAGGGCGCGCTGTTCAAGGCTGGTGAGACCTACCGTGCCATGCCGTCGACGCTGCGGCGTACGGCCACGCATTCGTTCCAGCACGGCCTGGCCCACGGCATCATGGAAAAGCTGCGCATACTCCGCGAATCCAGGGAAACCGCCCTGCGGGGAGGCGCGTCGGGGCGCGATCTCGTCGTCCTGAAAGCCGGTGTCGTTGATGAGGAAATGGCGGCGCTCGGACTGCGCCTGCGTGCGCGGACGCGCTCGGGAGGCCGGCGCGTGCTGCGGGACGTCTATGATCACGGCCACCAGACGGGGCTGGATTTCGACTATCGGCCCGGCCTCGGCAGAGCCGGGTGAGGGTCCTGTCGCCGATGGAGCGCCGGCGTAGCTCGGGCGGCATGTGGAAGAAGGAGCGATGGCGCGGCGCGGGGGCTCTTCCGCTTCTTGACTTGACAGCGCGCCGACCAGGCGGTTCCTCACCCTCTTGGCCTCACTGGACGGGTCTGGTCCGCTGCTTCATTCCTTCGAATCTCTTTTCGTGCAGTATGGTTATGGCGTGATCGCGGTCATCGTCATGCTGGAGAGCATGGGGCTGCCCCTGCCGGCCGAGACGCTGATCATTTCCTCGGCGCTCTATTGTGCCACGACGCATCGGCTGGAGATCGGCTGGGTGGCGGCGGCGGCGATCGCCGGGGCCATCATGGGCGACAATTTCGGCTATCTGATCGGCCATAGTTTCGGCCATCGGTTGCTGGAGCGCCATGGCGGCAAGGTGGGGCTGAACGAGCGGCGCCTGTTGCTGGGGCATTATCTGTTCCGCCGCCATGGCGGCAAGGTGGTGTTCTTCGGCCGCTTCATCGCCATCCTGCGCGTCTTCGTCGCCCTGCTGGCGGGGGCGAACCGGATGCCGTGGCATACGTTCCTGTTTTTCAATGCGTTGGGCGGTATCGGCTGGGCCGGCGGCTATGCGCTGGGGGCGTATTATCTGGGGCATGAGGTGCTCAACCTCTCCGGCCCGGTCGGTCTGGCGCTGGGAGGCGTCGCCACGCTCGTCCTGGGGGGCAGCTTCCTTTTCCTGAAGAAGAACGAACTGCGCCTGACCGAGGAAGCGACCCGTGCCGCCGAGCGGGAACAGAAAGGGGAATCCGTGCCATGAGCGCGAAATGGACCATCGATCGGGCACCGGACCTGACGGGCCGTACCGCCGTCGTGACCGGGGCGACGGGTGGCCTGGGCTACGAGACCGCGCTGGGCCTGGCGTCGCGCGGGGCAACCGTGCTGCTGACGGGGCGCGATCCGGCGCGCGGTGCGCGGGCGGTGGCGTCCCTGCGTGAGCAGGTGGCGGATGCGCGGGCGGAGTTCCTGCCGCTTGACCTGGCCTGCCTGCGGTCGGTCGCCGATTTCGCGCGGGACCTGACGCAACGGACCGATGCGCTCGACATCCTGGTGAACAATGCCGGGGTGATGGCCGCGCCCCGCCGGCAGGAGACGGCGGATGGGTTCGAAATGCAGTTCGGTACCAATTACCTGGGCCATTTCGCCCTGACCGGCCGTCTGCGTCCCCTGCTGCTGCGCGCGGCGGGCGGCGGACGGGTGGTCAGCGTCGCCAGCCTGGCGGCATGGCAGGGGCATATGGTCTTCGACGATCTTCAGGGCCGGCATCGCTACACGCCCTTCGGCGCCTATCAGCAGAGCAAGCTGGCCAACCTGATCTTCGCGCTGGAACTCAACCGCGTGGCGCAATCCGCCGGCTGGCGCCTGCATTCCATCGCCGCCCATCCCGGCTGGGCGCGGACCGACATCGCCGTCAGCCGTTCCTCGGCGCCGCAGGGGGTCGCCGAACGGCTGATGCGCCGCGTCGTCCGCCTGGGGTTCCGTTATCTGGGCCAGTCGGCCGCGGCCGGGGCGCGGCCGATCCTGTTCGCCGCCATGGCGCCCGAGGCGCGGGATGGCGGCTATTACGGCCCCGGCGGACGGGGCGAGCGGCGCGGCCGGGTGACGGAGGCGCGCATTCCGCCGCAGGCCCTCAGCCTGTCGGTGGCGCGGCGTCTGTGGAGTGTTTCGGAGCGCCTGACAGGGGTGGCGCTGTCCTGATCTCGGGGGCTTTGCCCCCGAACCCCCACCAAAGGGCAGTCGCCCTTTGGAAACCCGATCATGCGGTGCGTTTCCAAAGGCTCAGCCTTTGGCGGGGTGCGGGGCAGAGCCCCGCTCCTACCGGCGGATGAAGGTCCAGTACAGCGGCTGGCGGCCCGCTTTCAGCGCCTTGGCCTCGTAGCGCGTGGGCGGCCAGCCCTCGGGGCGGGTCGTGGCCGGCGGTGCGGTGTCGAACAGGTCCTGCGCGCCCATGACCTCTTCGACCCAGGCCTGGTAGGTCGGGTCGTCGCTGGCGACGCGCCAGATCGCGCCCTGTTTCAGCGCGCGGGCGACCAGGGCGATATTGGCCGGATGGACGAAGCGCCGCTTGGCGTGCCGGGCCTTGGGCCAGGGATCGGGGAACATCAGGAACATGCGGTCGAGCGACCGTTCGGGCAGCGCGCGCAGGAGGATGCGCGCGTCTTCGTCCCAGATCCGCAGCAGGTCGGGGACCGGGGCCGTGGCCTCCTGATCGTCGGGCACCAGGCGCGACAGCAGGGAACACAGGCCGTTTTCGAAGACTTCGCTGGCGATGTAGCCGACGTCGGGATGGGCTTGATGCTGCGCCAGCGAATGTTCGCCGCCGCCGAAACCGACCTCCAGCCAGATTTCGGCCGGTACGCGGCCGAAGGCGCGCGCGGGATCGTCCAGAAGGGTCTGGTCGAGGCGCAGGCGGGGCAGGGTTTCGTCCAGCAGGCGCTGCTGGCGCGGCCGCAGCGGGTGGCCGCGCTGGCGGCCATAGAGCCGGTCGGGGGACGCCTTGACGGCAATCGTGGGCGTCCCTGCCTCGTCAGCCGAGGCAGGGGTTTTCGTTTCGGATACCGTCACGGGGTCCCCGGTGTGATCAGCGGTTGAACGCACCACGCAGCGCGTCCACCAGATCGGTCTGTTCCCACGTGAAATTGTCGCGGGCGGCGTCGGGCGTGCGGCCGAAATGACCGTAGGCCGAGGTTTCGGTGTAGATCGGGCGGTTCAGGCGCAGATGCTTGCGGATGCCGCGCGGCGTCAGGTTCATGACCTCGCGCAGCACGCGGCCCAGCTTTTCCTCGTCCACGTCGCGGCCGGTGCCGTCCAGGTCCACATAGACCGAGAGCGGGTGCGACACGCCGATGGCGTAGGAAATCTGCAGCGTGCAGCGATCGGCCAGGCCGGCCGCGACCACGTTCTTGGCCAGGTAGCGGCAGGCATAGGCCGCCGAACGGTCCACCTTGGTCGGGTCCTTGCCCGAGAACGCGCCGCCGCCATGCGGGGCCGCGCCGCCGTATGTGTCGACGATGATCTTGCGGCCGGTCAGGCCGCAATCGCCATCGGGACCGCCGACGACGAAGACGCCGGTCGGGTTGGCGTAGAATTCGTCATCCGGGCACATCCAGCCTTCCGGCAGCACGTCCACCACGATCTCGCGCAGCGCCTCGCGGATCGCGGTCTGGCTGGCGCCTTCGTCATGCTGGGTCGAAATGACGACCGAGGTGGCACCCACCGGGCGGCCGTCGACATAGCGCAGCGTGACCTGGCTCTTGGCGTCGGGCTGCAGGTTGGCCACGCGCGCGTCGCCCGCCTTACGCAGGTCGCGGATGCGATGCAGAATGGCATGGGAATAGAACAGCGGCGCCGGCATCAGCGTCTCGGTCTCGCGGGTGGCGAAGCCGAACATGATGCCCTGGTCGCCCGCGCCTTCGTCCTTGTCGCCGGCGCTGTCGACGCCGACGGCGATGTCGGCGGACTGCGCGTGCAGGTAGGATTCGATCGTCGCGTTCTTCCACGAGAAGCCGGACTGGTCATAGCCGATGTCGCGGATCGCGGCGCGCGCGCCTTCGATCAGCGCCTCGGTGGTGACGGAGGCCGGGCCACGGACTTCGCCGGCCAGGATCACGCGATTGGTGGTGACCAGGGTCTCGCACGCAACACGGGATTCGCCATCGGCCGCCAGATAGGCGTCCAGCACCGTATCGCTGATCCGGTCGGCAACCTTGTCGGGATGGCCTTCGGATACCGATTCCGATGTGAACAGAAAATCACCTTTGTTACGCATGATGGTCCTGTCTGTCTCGTACGGGGATAGGGAATGACACCGCCACGCATGCGGGGTCCGGGCGGGTCCGTTTGGCGGAGTACCTACAAATCGTCAAGTATTTTTGCGGGATACCACGTTCCCGCAAGGGAATTGCCGTGACGGATCGTTTCGGGCCGCGAAACTGTTCAGCGAAGTCCCAGAACGTCTTCCATGGTGTACAGGCCCGGCGGGCGGCCCCGCAGCCACAGCGCGGCCCGCACCGCGCCGGTGGCGAAGACGCGCCGGTCGAACGCGCGATGCGTCAGGGCGATCTGTTCGCTGGCCGAGGTGAAGGTCAGCGTATGTTCCCCCACGATCTGCCCGCCGCGCAGGGATGCGAAACCGATCGCGTCGGCCTGGCGCGGACCGGTATGGCCGGTGCGCCCGGATTCCATATGGCTGGACAGGTCGATGCCCCGCCCGTCGGCCACCGCCTGGCCGATCGCAAGCGCGGTGCCGGATGGTGCGTCGACTTTCTGCCGGTGATGCATTTCCAGGATTTCGGCATCGTAGACCGCAGCGGGCAGCACTTCGGCCATCTGGCGTGCCAGGCGCGTGACCAGGGTGACGCCCGGTGAGTAATTCGCGGCCTGGACCACGGGGATGGTGCGGGCGGCCGTGGCGACGGCTTCCTGGTCGATGTCCGACAGGCCGGTCGTGCCCAGCACCCAGGCCACGCCTGCTTTCGCCAGGGCGGCGGCGTGCGCGCGGACGGTGACGGCATGGGTGAAGTCGATCACCGCATCGCACAGCGGGGCCAGATCGTCGAGCGTGGCGAACAGGCCCTCGGACCTGTCGGCATGCGGATCGCGGCTGGTACCGCCGGCCAGGGTGGCGCCGGCCGCCGTGACCTCTTCGCGCAGAAGGCGCCCGACGCGCCCGTTGATGCCGGCGATGCCGATCCGCATCCTGTCTGTCGTCATGTTCTGGGTCCGGAAAACGGGTGGCGGCGCGACCGGGGGATCGCGCCGCCTGGATTATCCATGGTGCGAGTTGGGGGGATCACCATGGATAAGCGGATTTTCTACCCCCAACCAAAAGGGCGTTCAACAGCGCGTATCGTCGGCGGCGGCGCCGATCGTCAGAGCTTGCCTTCGAAGAAATCGCGGACCTTGCTGAAGAAGCCCGTATTCTCCGGATTGGCGCGCGCATGGTCGTCGGCCTCGGCTTCGAACTCCTCCAGCAATTCGCGCTGACGCTTGGTCAGGTGGTGCGGTGTCTCGACCGAGACCTGGATATACATGTCGCCCCGCGCGGAGGAGCGCAGGACCGAGAATCCCTTGCCGCGCAGGCGGAAATTCTCGCCGGTCTGGGTGCCGGCGGGCACCTTCACCTTGGCGCGGGACCCGTCGACGACCGGGACCTCGACCTCGGTGCCCAGGGCGGCCTGGGTCATGCGCAGCGGCACCCGGCAATAGATGTTCGCCCCGTCGCGCTGGAAGATCGGGTGCGGTTCGACCGCGATATGGACATAGAGGTCGCCCGGCTGGGCGCCCTTGCCGCCGGCCTCGCCCTCGCCCGACAGGCGGATGCGGGTGCCGTCCTCGACCCCGGCCGGGATCGCGATTTCCAGCGTCCGGTCGCGCTCGACCGTGCCGGTGCCGCGGCAGGCGGTGCAGGGGTTGCGCACCACCTTGCCCGCGCCATGGCAGGTCGGGCAGGCGCGCTCGACCAGGAAGAAGCCCTGCTGCGCGCGCACCTTGCCCGCGCCGTGGCAGGTCGGGCAGGTCTCGGCCCCCTGGTCGCGGTCGGCCGAGCCGGTGCCGTCGCAGGATTCACATGCCACGCGCGTCGGCACCGTGATGGGCTTCTTGACGCCCGAAAATGCCTCGGTGAAGGAAATCGAGACCTGGACCTGGATGTCGCTGCCCGACCGGCGGCCACCGCGACGCCCGCCCATCATGTCGCCGAACATCTGCTCGAAGATGTCGCCCAGCCCGCCGCCGAAATCGAAGCCGCCGGCACCGGGGCCGCCGCCTTCGAACGCCGCGTGGCCGAACCGGTCGTAGGCGGCGCGCTTCTGCTCGTCCTTCAGGACATCATAGGCTTCGTTGATGTCCTTGAACCGGGACTCGGCCGACGCGTCGCCGGGATTGCGGTCCGGATGGTACTGCATGGCCAGCCTGCGATACGCCTTCTTCAGCTCGTCGCCATTCGCATCGCGGGAGACTTCAAGTACGGCGTAGTAATCAAGCTTGGTGGCCATCATGGTCCTCATTGGCGGGACCGCTTCGCGACAGACCGGAGCATCGTTGCACCGGCCGGAATGCGGCCCTGTCAGTCATGCAATGGAAAAGCGCCCACCTTCAGGGAAGGGGGCGCCTCGCTTGGGGCAAGGCACCGGCCCGAAGACCGGTGCGTGCCGCGCGGTAAACGCCGGCCTGTCTGGCCGACTGCTTACTTCTTGTCGTCCACGTCTTCGAAATCGGCGTCGACGACCTTCTCGCCATTCGGGCCGGTGGCACCGGTGCCGGCGGCACCCGCCCCGGCGGCGCCGGCCTGCTCGGCCTTGTAGACGGCCTCGCCGATCTTCATCGCGGCCTTCGACAGCGTCTCGGAGGCGCTGTTCAGCGCGGCCGCATCGCTGCCTTCCAGGGCCTTGCGCACCGAAGCGATCGCGGCTTCGGCCTCGGCCTTGTCGGCGGCGGGAACCTTGTCACCGGCTTCGGCCAGCGACTTCTCGACCTGATGCGCCAGGCTTTCGGCCTGGTTGCGGGCCTCGACCAGTTCCTTCTTGGCCTTGTCGGCCGTGGCATTCGCCTCGGCGTCCTTGACCATCTTCTCGATGTCGGACTCGGACAGACCGCCCGAGGCCTGGATCTTGATCTGCTGTTCCTTGCCGTTCGCCTTGTCCTTGGCCGACACGGAGACGATGCCGTTGGCGTCGATGTCGAACGTCACCTCGATCTGCGGCACGCCGCGCGGGGCGGGGGCGATGCCGGTCAGGTCGAAATTGCCCAGCAGCTTGTTGTCGGCCGCCATTTCGCGTTCGCCCTGATAGACCTTGATGGTCACGGCGCCCTGATTGTCCTCGGCGGTCGAGAAGGTCTGGCTCTTCTTGGTCGGGATCGTGGTGTTGCGGTCGATCAGGCGGGTGAACACGCCACCCAGCGTCTCGATGCCCAGCGACAGCGGGGTCACGTCCAGCAGCAGCACGTCCTTGACGTCGCCCTTCAGCACCGCGCCCTGCACCGCGGCGCCGATGGCCACGACTTCGTCAGGGTTCACGTTGCGGGCCGGTTCCTTGCCGAAGAACTGCTTCACCGCCTCGATGACCTTGGGCATGCGGGTCATGCCGCCGACCAGGATCACTTCCTCGATTTCCGCGGCCGAGACCGACGCGTCCTTCAGGGCGGCGCGGCAGGGCTCCAGCGTACGCTGGATCAGGTCGTCGACCAGGCTTTCCAGCTTGGCGCGGCTCAGCTTCAGCACCAGATGCTTCGGGCCCGAGGCATCGGCGGTGATGAAGGGCAGGTTGATCTCGGTCTCCTTGGAGGAGGACAGCTCGATCTTCGCCTTTTCCGCCGCTTCCTTCAGGCGCTGCAGGGCCAGCTTGTCGGCGCGCAGGTCGATGCCCTGCTCGCGCTTGAACTCGTCGGCCAGGTAGCTGATGATCCGCGCGTCGAAATCCTCGCCGCCCAGGAAGGTGTCGCCGTTGGTCGACTTCACCTCGATCACGCCGTCGGAGATTTCCAGCACCGACACGTCGAACGTGCCGCCGCCGAGGTCATAGACCGCGATCGTGCCGCTATTCTTCTTCTGCAGGCCGTAAGCCAGGGCCGCGGCCGTCGGCTCGTTGATGATGCGCAGCACTTCCAGGCCCGCGATGCGGCCGGCATCCTTGGTCGCCTGGCGCTGCGCGTCGTTGAAGTAGGCCGGAACCGTGATCACGGCCTGCGTCACCGTCTCGCCCAGATAGGACTCGGCGGTTTCCTTCATCTTGCCCAGCACGAAGGCGGCGATCTGCGAGGGGGCGTATTTCTTGCCCTGTGCCTCGACCCACGCGTCGCCATTGTCGCCGGGGACGATGTTGTAGGGGACCAGCCCCTTGTCCTTGGTGACGGTCGGGTCGTCATAGCGGCGGCCGATCAGGCGCTTGACCGCGTACAGCGTGTTGGACGGGTTGGTCACCGCCTGGCGCTTCGCGGCCTGGCCGACCAGCATTTCGCCGCTGTCGGTAAAGGCGACCATCGACGGGGTGGTGCGTGCGCCTTCGCTGTTCTCGATGACGCGGGTCTCGTCCCCTTCGCGGATCGCGACGCACGAATTGGTCGTGCCGAGGTCGATGCCGATAACCTTGCTCATGTATCTTCTCTCCTGTCAGCGGCCCGGACCGGCCCGAAGCACCGGAATGGACCCTAGAAAATCTGCCGTGTGGCGGAATGACTGGACTGTTTTACCACATCCGCCCGTGCCGCCATGGCCGTGTTCAGCATGTATTCAGCCATGGCGTTCGTTTCAAGAGGGCGCTATCGCCGAGCGGCGACGGCCCTCCTGCCTGACGGTTTCAGACCGCCGGCTTGTCCGCCGCCGGGGTGGCGCCCTTGGAGACGACGACCATCGCCGGCTTCAGCAGGCGGCCATGCAGCGTCCAGGCCGGTGTCCAGGCCTGGATCACGGTGCCATGCGCGTGCTCGTCGCTATGCTGTTCGGCCATCGCCTGGTGATGGTTGGCGTCGAACGGATGCCCGGCCGGATCGGTGGCGGAAATGCCGTTGCGCTCCAGGATGCCGAGGAACGACCGCTCGGTGCTCTCGATCCCCTCGCGCATGCGGGTGATCAGCGCGTCCTCGCCTTCGGTGGCCGGGGGCAGGCTGCCCAGGGCGCGCTTCAGGTTTTCCGCCGCCTCGACGACATCGCGGGCGAATTTCTGCGTGGCATATTGCCGCGCATCCTCCACCTCGCGCTTGGTGCGGGTGCGCAGGTTCTGCATCTCCGCCTCGGAGCGCAGCCATTTCTCGCGCATGTCCTCCAGCGCCGTTTCCAGCTCCTGGATGCGGGGGTGAGTGGCCTCGGCCTGGCCGCTTTCCGGCTGGACCGTGTCCTGATCGTTACCGGGGTGTTGGCCCGGCGCGGACGCCCCGGTCTCTCCGCTCGGAGAGTCGGCGACGTGGGTGGGGTCTGTATCGTGGCTCATGCCCTCTGAAGTAGGTGAGCCCGCGCCCTTGGACAAGGCGTAACGACCAGCATCAACGTGATGTTCATGCGGCGTTCCGGTCCGTGCGGGGCAGGAATGCGTGAGGCGAAGATGGATGGATCGTCATGAGCAGGCAGTCATGACATCGGCACATGGCCGGGTCTAAGATGTTGCCCGGACTGTGAGGGGCCGCACCACAGCCCCGGCCGGACATGAGGAAGGCCGACCCCGGCCTGGAAGGGAGCGAGAACGCCGCGATGGAGCCGACGAAACATACGATTGCCCTGGTCGATGACGACCGGAATATCCTGGCGTCGGTCCAGATGACGCTGGAGGCCGAAGGGTTCAACGTCCGCACCTATACCGACGGCGAAAGCGCGCTGCACGGGCTGATGAGCCGCCCGGTCGACCTGGCGGTGCTGGACATCAAGATGCCACGCATGGATGGCATGGAACTGTTGCAGCGCCTGCGGGCGCGCTCGCAACTGCCGGTCATCTTCCTGTCCTCGAAGGACGAGGAGGTGGACCAGCTGATGGGCCTGCGCCTGGGGGCCGACGATTACATCACCAAGCCGTTCTCGCAGCGGCTGCTGCTGGAGCGCATCCGCGCGCTGCTGCGCCGCAACGAGGTCAACCGGGTCGAGGCCGGTGGCCCGGCCGCCGGCGGCAGCCTGGTGCGCGGCGACCTGTCGCTGGATGAAACCCGGCATCAGTGCCTGTGGCGTGGCAAGGATATCCAGTTGACGGTGACGGAGTTCCTGCTGGTCAAGGCGCTTGCGGCGCGGCCCGGACTGGTCAAGTCGCGCGACCAGTTGATCGACGCCGCCTATGGCGAGAACATCTATGTCGACGACCGGACCATCGACAGCCACATCAAGCGCGTGCGCAAGAAGTTCCGCCAGGTGGATGAGGATTTCAACCAGATCGAGACGCTCTACGGCATCGGCTACCGGTACAAGGAAGACTGATGCCGGTGCGCGGCGGGGCGGAAAGAGTGCCGCCGTCCGGGCTGCTGGCGCAGGCCCGGCGGGCGATGACGTCATGGGCCGAGATCCAGACCCATGATGCCGCATCGGCCTTCCATGAGTATCGGACGCGCCTCGTCTCGCCGCTGATGCGGCGCATCCTGCTGGTCAACGCGCTGCCGCTGATGCTGCTGGCGCTGACCCTGGTCTATCTGAACCAGTTCCAGAACAGCCTGCTGGAAGCCGAGGTCATGGCGCTGCGCGAACAGGCGCGCATCTATGCCGGCGCGCTGGGGCAGAATGCCGTGACTTCCGGTCGCGCGGCGGACCCGGTGCTGGATGCCGGCCAGGCGCGGCCGCTGCTGCTGCGCCTGACCGAGCCCAGCCCCAGCGCCCATGCGCGGCTGTTCGCCCCTGACGGGCAATTGGTGGCGGACAGCCGGGTCGAGGCGGCGGCGGTCCGGCATCGCCGGGTGCGCGGCCAGATCGATGCCCAGCCCCTGCCCTCGCCCGTCGCGGGTGATGACGGCGATGACCGGGTTGTCGACAGCGCGGCCAAATTGGGGTTTGTCGAGCGGTTCTACGACCGGCTGCTGTCGATGCTGCCGACCCTGTCGGGCACGCGGATCATCACGCTGGACACGCCCGATACCGACCCTTCCGTGCAGCCCGTGGCGGGCGGCGGGCAGGCCGCGCCGGAAATGCCGCCCTATATCCGCCGCACCGCCAACCGCCACCTGATCGTGACCGTGGCCGAGCCGGTGATGCATGAGGGCCAGACGGTCGGCATCATCCAGTTGACGCGCCAGGCGCGCGATGTCGACCGATCGCTGTTCGCGGTGCGGTCGTCGATCCTGTCGCTGGTGCTGGTGGCGCTGGCCCTGACCGTGCTGCTGTCGTGGTACCTGTCGCTGACCATCGCCCGGCCGCTGCTGCGGCTGGCGGCGTCGGCCCATGTCATCCGCGAAGCGTCGGGCCGGTCGGACAGCGTGCCGCCGCGCCTGCTGGCCCGCCGGGATGAGATCGGCGAGGTGGCGCGGGCCCTGCAGGACAGCGCCCGGGCGCTGTGGGCGCGCATGGATGCGATCGAACGCTTCGCCGCCGATGTCAGCCACGAGATCAAGAACCCCCTGTCCTCGATCCGCTCGGCGATCGAAACCCTGCTGCGGATCGAGGACCTGAACCGCCAGCGCCGGCTGCTGTCGATCATCAATGACGATGTGCGCCGGCTGGACCGGCTGATCACCGATATTTCCGATGCCAGCCGGGTGGATGCCGAACTGTCGCGCGCGCGGGCCGAGCCGGTGGCGGTGGTGCCGATGCTGTCGGTGCTGGCCGAAATCCATCAGGCGACGCGCAATCCCGGCCAGCCGATCCTCAGCGTCAGCAGTGCGGCCTCGCCCGACAGGCCGCTGACCGTGATGGCGGTCGAGGACCGGCTGGTGCAGGTGCTGCGCAACCTGATCGGCAATGCGATCTCGTTTTCTCCGCCGGATGGCCAGATCGTGCTCAGTGCGGCATCGGTGCCGGGCGGGATGGTCGAAATCGCGGTGACCGACCAGGGGCCGGGCATTCCGGCCGCCAAGCTGGGCAGCATTTTCGACCGGTTCTATTCCGAACGGCCGACCAGCGAGAATTTCGGCCAGCATTCGGGCCTGGGCCTGTCCATCAGCCGCCAGATCGTCGAGGCGCTGCGCGGCACGATCCGTGCCGAGAACCGCCTGGGGCCGGACGGGCAGGTGCTGGGCGCGCGCTTCGTCGTCACCCTGCCGCGCGGCGGTGGGGAGGGAGCGGCGCCCGCCACGCGGCGTCCGGTCCAGAAATGACGGGCCGCGCTATGGCGCGTGCCCGACCTGGAGATGGGCGTCGAGAAAGCGCAGGGTCCACAGATAGGCGGTGAGCCAGTCCTGCGTGCGGAGAAAGGCGTGGCGCTCGCCAGGGAAGGCGTGATCCTCGAACGGCACGCCGCGCGCCGTCAGCAGGCTTGCCAGCAGGACGGATTGTTCGAATTCCACATTATGGTCGTCATCCCCGTGGATCAGCAGCACGGGCGCGCGCCAGTGCGCGATATCGGCGGCCGGTGACGATCGCCATTCGGACTCCAGCGCCTGCCGCTTTTCCACGGGCGACAGGCCGGGATGGTCGGGTTCGGTCAGGTCGTGCACGCCGTGGAAATCGGCGCCGGCCGCGAACAGGCTGCTGTCGCGGGCCAGGGCCAGCGCCGTGAGGTAGCCGCCCCAGCTTCCGCCCCAGATGCCGATCCGGTCCGGTATCACGTCGGGGCGTGCGCGCAGGTAAAGGCCGGTCGCACGCACATCGCCATATTCGCTGGCTCCGGCCCGCCCGATGCCGGGCGCGTCGCGGAAGGCCAGGCCATAGCCGGTTCCGCTGCGATAATTCACCGACAGGACGACGTAGCCGCGTGCCGCCAGCACCTGGTTCATGATGTAGGCGTTGGAATAATAGCCCATCGGGTGGAAGGCCGGCAGCATCTGCCGCTCCGGCCCGCCATGGACGAAGACGAGTGCCGGGTGCGGACCGGGTGTCGTGGCGGGCGGCAGGAACAATTGCCCATGGATGTCCCGTCCGTCCTCGCTGCGAACATGGACGATCCGGGGGGTGGTGAATGTGAACCCGGTGGGGGGGAGCGGGGCGGCCGGCACGCGGGGTGCGCCATTCTGCAGCACCACCGGATGGGCGGGTCTGTCGACGCTTGTGGCCATGACCGCGACGGCCGGGCCGGCGGTCGTCACGTCCATGACCTGCGCGTCCTCGCCCGTCAGGGGGCTGGCGGGGCCGCCGTCGAGCGGCTGCGACCAGGCGCGCCAATGGTCCACGTCGCCGGCATTCGCCGTATAGAGCAGGCGCGTGCCGTCCGCCGATAGGCGATAGGACGCGATTTCGGCGCCGTCCGGCGTCAGGCAGCGTGGTTCCGCCGGCGCGGCGGCGATCGTGAGCGCGCACAGGCGCAGCCAGCCGCTGCCCTCCCACGGGAAGAGCAGCCGCCCGTCGCCGGTCCATGCCAGTCCAACGCCTTCCGGCGCCCAGAAGCGGCTCCCCGCCCCTTCCGGCGCTGTCCAGAGCGTGCGTTCCGCGCCGGTCGCGATGTCATAGACCTGTATCGACCAGAAGCTCCCTTTTCCGCGTTCCGCCGTCGGCAGGGGCTTGCGTACCCGCAGGAAGGCGATGGAGCGCCCGTCCGGGGAGAAGGCCGGCATCTGGTCATGAGCCAGGGCGGCGGGCAGGAAGACGGGCGCGCCATCGCCGGACTTCTCCTGCCACAAGGCGATCACATCATGCGATCCGCGATCGATTTCGATCGCCAGCCGCGCGCCGTCCGGCGACCAGTGCAGGGCGGTGATCGCGCCCCGCGTCGTCAGCACCGCCCTGGCGACGCCGCCGGCCCTGCCGACCAGCAATGTGCCGCCATGCGCGAAGGCCAGCAGGCGGCCGTCCGGCGAGAAGGCGGGCGCATGCCCTTCTCCCGCCGCGACGATCCGCCCGTCGGGCAGGACGACGCGCACCGTCTGCTTTCCGGGGATCGGCGCATTGCCGGCATTGGGTGGTGCATCGTCGGGATATTCCGCGTCGCCTCCCTCGACGAAGGCGAGCATCCGTCCGTCGGGGCTGAGGGAGAGCCCCCACAGGTCGGTCCCGTCATCCTTCGTGTACGCCGTCACCCGGCGGGGCGCCGCGCCGCCGTCCGAGACCAGGATATTGCGCACGCCGTCCCGGCGCTCCACCCAGGCGATGCGCGGCGTGCCGGCGGCGCCGGTCAGGCCGTTGGCATAGGGCATCGCCAGCAGGCCGGCCAGGCGGGTTCCGTCCTCTGCTGGTGCTGCGCGTGCCGGGAAGATGGTGGCGGCGAGCAGTATCGTGCCGGCAAGAAGGGGGGCGGCCAGAAGAGAGGATCGGACGGTCATGCGGGCGCGCGGCGGGTTCATCGCTGTTGCTCCGGTTGAAGGGTCAGGCGCCGGACGGCGGCGGCGTCGACGCTGTGCGGGCTGAAGGCCAGTGTCTGCATCGCGCCCCGCAGCCAGACGGGCAGGAAATCGGCGTAATGCGGCGAATGCGGGTCGGCCGACTGGCCGGGGAAATTGAGGAACAGGGACCGGTCCCACTCCCCGACATCGCACACCATCAGATAGCTTGCCCCGCCGGTTGCGGCATAGGCGTGTGCCCCGCCCGCCATCGGGCTGTACCAGCGGGCCATGACGGTGTAAGGGTCGCCGCCGCTTTCGGCGGCCGGGCCGCCAATGGCGGGGAAGGCCGCTGCCACGGCCGGGACGCTGGCCAGCGGATGGCGCAGGGTGATGGTGTGCAGCGCGCCCCATCGCCAGGCGGCCGGCAGGGGACCCAGCCGCTCACGCAGTTCGGCCACCGCCGCGCCGAACGTCTCGGCCAGCATCCTGTCCCGTGCCTGCACCGGGTCTGCCCCGAACCGGGAATCGGGCGACTGGAACAGGGCAAGCTGCACCGTGGCGCCGACCGGGCCGGGCAGCAGGTCGTGCAGGGACGGAGGGATGATCAAGGCGTGCAGCGCGCGTTCCAGCCGCGTCCACCAGACTTCGTACAGCGCCGCCGCCGCGCTGCCGGCGTCGATGCGGCCGTTCCATGCGCGCAGCAGCGCGGCCTCGGCGGCCAAGGCGGGCGGCATGTCGGGCAGCAGCCGCACCATCTGCAATGCCAGCACCGACAGCGTGTCATGTTGCAGCGCCACGCTGTCCGCCAGGGTCGCGCGGGGTGTGGCGTCCAGCATCTGGGCCACGCGCTCGTGGCGGAACCGGTCGCGCCATTCGAAGCTGACGCGCCGTTCCTCCGCCGGGTAATCGGGGGGCAGGTTCATCTCGTTCGAGGTGCCGAACCAGCCCAGCGCGGGGTTGAAGCTGCTGGGCAGCGCCTCCAGCGGTTGCAGCCCCTGCCAGTCGTACCGCCCGTCGCCCGGCGCGGGCATCAGCCCGTCATGGCCGTCGGCGCGATGGGGCAGGCCGCCGGCGGCCTGCCAGCCGATATTTCCGTCGATATCGGCATAGGTGAAGTTGGTGGGGCTGGTATGGACCCGCAGCGCCTCGCGGAAGCTCGCCCAGTCATGGGCGAGGTTGATCCCGATATTGGCCAGCAGGCCGTTGGCGCCGGGGGCCAGCCAGGTGGCCGAAACCGCCGTTGCGCGATGGTGTGCCGCGTCCCGCGCCACCACCGGCCCCTGCACGGAATAGAACAGGCTCACCACCCGATCGGCCTCGCCGCGCACCGCGATCCGCGTTTCGACCTGCTCCATCCGCTTCCAGCCGCCCTGGTGGGCGTAGCGCAGCGGATCGTCCGGATCGGTGCGCAGGATGAACAGATCTTCCTGGTCGATATGGAAGTTGGTGCGGCCGAAGGCGATCCGTGCATTGTGGCCCTGCATGACGCCCGGCATGCCCGCCGAGCCGCCGCCGATCACATCCAGCCCCGGTGCCGTGAGATGCACGACATGGCGCGGGCCCGGCGCGCCGAATTCCAGATGCGGATCGTTCGCCAGGATCGGCCGCCGGGTCGCGGTGCGGGTGGGGGCGATGACCCAGGCATTGCTGCCCTCGTTCCGCCGCCTTGTCTCGTCATTGGCCACCGCATGCAGGCCGTGCAGCGGCAATGGCGCCTGCAACACGCCGAACAGTCCGAGATCGGCCTCGGTCACCGCCGCCACATCCAGCCCGTCCGGCACATGCAGCGCATGGGCGGGTTCCAGCGGCGTCATGATCGTGTCGTAGGCCAGCGCGCCCCGTGCCGCCAGGCGGGCCCGGCGGATCTCGGCGCGGGTATTGCCCGTCACTTCGGCGCGCATGCGGATCAGGTCCAGCACATCCCATTTCAGCGGCATACAGGCGAAGATCGCGAATTCCGGCGGGAGCAGCGACGGCGTGGCCGCCACTTCGGCGATCCGTGCGTTGATCCCGGCGACATAGGCGCGGGCGCAGTCCTGTACCAGCGGTGGGAAGGCGGCCAGTTCCCGGCCGGCATCACCCCGGAACAGCACCAGCCGGTTGGCGGTGTCGGAGGGCACGAACGCCGCGCCGAAAATTTCGGCCAGCCGGCCCAGCGACCGGCGATGGCCGAAATCCAGCTCCCACAGCCGATCCCGCGCCGCCAGATACCCGTCCGCGAAGAAGGCATCCGGAATGGTCCGGGCCCGTACATGCGGCACGCCCCAGCGATCTTCCAGAATCTCGACCGGCTCAGCGAGTCCGGCGAGGCTCGTCGGCACGGGGGAGGCCCCGGCCCGGCGCATCGGAAGGGACAGGGTCGCGGCGACGCCGCCAAGAAGAACCGCGCGACGGGTCGCCTGCATCAAGACCGCTCCTTCCTTACCCGATGGCCCGGGCATCGGCCCCGGCCACGATCTGTTTCAGCCGCAGTGCCGAACCGACCGACAATGTGAAGCCGAGGGCACCATGCCCGACATTGAGCAGCAGATTGGCATACCGGGTGCGCCCGATGACCGGAACACCGGTTGGCGTCGCGGGGCGCAGCCCGGCCCAGGGCGCGTCCTCGCCGCCTCCGAAGGCGCCCGGCAGCGTTTCCGCCACCAATGCGCGCAGTGCGGCCAGGCGTCGGGGGGCTGGCACCGTGTCTTCCGCCCCGATATCGACCATCGCGGCCACTCGCAGCCGGTCGCCCAGCCCGGCATAGACCACGCGATTGTCGTAATCCGTCACGCTGACCGAAGGCAGGATGCCGGGTTGCGGCCGCGTGGTGAGGCTGTAGCCCTTCAGGCCGTAAAGCGGCAGGTCGATCCCCAGCGGACGTGCCAGCGCGCGGGAGGCGATGCCCGCCGCGAGGATGACGAGATCGGCCTCGAACGGCCTGCCATCGACAGCGAGGGCGCAGCGGTCGCCCGGGCCGGGACGGAGTTCGGCCTGCCCGCGCACCAGGCGGAAATCCGGTTCCGCCGCCAGTGCCTTGTGCAGCGCCGTGCAGAACAGGAAACAGTCTCCGACCTCGTCCTCTGGCGAGAAGATCCCGCCCGCGAGGCGCGATTGCAGGCTGGCGAATGCGGGTTCGATCGCCGTGCATTCGGCGGGCGACAGCGTGCGTTGCCGCTCCGGGTCGGTGACGGCATGCGCCGCTTTGCGGAATTTGGAAGGATTGCGATACAGAACCAGCTTTCCGGGACGGCGCCACAGGAAATCGTCCAGTCCGGCAGCGCGCCATGTCTGGAGTGCCGCCTGGCCGCTCAGGGCAAGATCGAGCAGGATGGCGGCATTTTTGCGATTCGTGCGCCGGTTGCATGCGCCCAGAAAGCCGAGCAGCCAGCGCCACTGATGCGGATCGGCCCGCAGCCGCAGCGAAATCGGCGCGTGCGGGCGCAACAGCCAGCCCAGGGCGTCGCGCGCTACGCCGGCATCGGCCAGCGGGCTGACATAATGGTAGCTGAGCTGCCCGCCATTCGCGAAACTGGCTTCCTGCCCGATATCCTCGCGGCGTTCGATCAGCGTGACGCCGTGCCCCTCCCGGACCAGGGCATAGGCGGCGGCGAGACCGATGACGCCCCCGCCGATGATGGTGATGCTCCGTCTGCCGGCCATGGGGTTCCCGCGTCTCGATAGGCAATGGAGCAAGCCTAGAAGTGGGGGACCGTTCCAGCCAATGCAAAGAGGCCATCCTTTCATAACCTGTGGTTAAGGTTTTGTTCTTTTATCATAATGAACTTGTGAGTGGCGGGGCGGTGGTTTCTGTTCTTTTTTGAAAAAAAGAACCAAAAAACTTTTGATTCGTTCGGGAGCCTTGTGTTGGGGCGTGTGATGTCCCTGAATGGGCTAACGTCCTTTTGCTTCTTTTTCTCCGGAAAAAGAAGAACTCACTTTCTTCGGATGCAGGTCCTGTGCATCGAAGCTGAAATCGGACCCGATCAGGCGCATGCTCATCCCGACCACCTTGCCCGAGACATCGCGTTCGAACTGCACATAGGCATCGTCGGAGCCGTCCTGCCCGCGATCGTCCCATCGGACCACGAACAGATCGTGCGGCAGGGCCGAGAGTGTTCCACTCAGGCCGTCGGCGTGGCTGAACGCCATCCGCAGGTCCTGCCCCCGCCGGCTTATGGTGATCGGGCCGCGCCAATCGTCGCGATAGGTGCCGACATAATCCTGCTGCGCGCTTTCGGACAGTGTGATGAAGGGACGCGCGGGGGAGCCGGGGCCGGTGCTGGCGGCTGCCTTTGCCTCTGCCGCGTGTTCGACGTTCTCGGCGTCGCGCCAGTGGGCGATCCAGTCCGCGCTGGTGCCGGTCGCGGCATAGGCGCTCAGCGTGGTCGCGATGGAATAGGTCGCGTTGTGGTCGTCATGATTGGTCAGGATGACGATGCCGGTCTTCAGCTCCGGCAGGAAGGTCATGTAGCTGACCATCCCGTCGATGGTCCCGGTATGCCAGACGCGCTTGTAGCCGAAGAAATCTTCCATGAACCAGCCATAGCCATAGGCGCGGAAATGGGTCCTGGTCGCCTCCGCCGTATCGGGCAGGGGCAGCAGCGCGTGCGGTGCCCATAGCGCGTCGCGGCTGGCCTGGCTGAAGACCTGTCTGCCGTCCGGCGTGCGGCCGCCATCGAGATAGGTCTGGGCCCAGCGGGCCATGCCGTCCACGCTGCACCAGATGCCGCCGGCGGGGGCCACGCCGGGCAGCAGGCGCGATGCCCTGTCGGGCAGGATGCCGCTTTCGCCCTCGCCGGTGGCCACGTTCGCCTGGCCCTTGACGGGCGGCGTGCTCTGGCAGGCGGGGAGGCCCGCCGCGTCGATCAGGCGCTTCTGGACCACATCTTCCCAGCTTTGCCCCGTCAGCCGTTCGACCAGCGCGCCGGCCACGACATAGAGCAGGTTGTTATAGGCGTACCGGGTGCGGAAGGGCGCGGTGAAGGGCATGAAGGGCAGGCCGGCGAGGATTTCCGGCCGCGTCAGCGTGCTGTGCGAGAACAGCATCAGGTCGCCGGCGCCCAGACCCATGCCGCTATGATGGGTCAGCAGGTCCGACACGCGGAAATCCCGGGTGATCGACGGGTCGGCGACGCGAAAATCCGGCATATGGTCGATGACGCGGTCATCCCAGCCCAGCTTGCCCTGCTCGACCAGAAGCGCCAGCGCCGTCGCGGTGAATTCCTTGGTGTTGGAGCCGATGGCGAACAGGGTGCGTCCGTCGACCGGCGCGCTGGCCTTGTCCTCTGCCCGGCGTCCATAGCCGTGGCTGAATACGATCTGGCCGTCATGCACCACCGCCACCGCGATGCCGGGCACGTCGAAGGCCTGCCGGGCGCGTTCGACCGTCGTGTCGATGGCCTGCTCCGTCAGCCCCGGCGGCAACGATGCCGCGTGGGTGGCGTACGGCGCGGACAGAAGAGCGATCGCCGAGGCGGCCATCATGCATGAATGTCGGAAGCGCTGGATCATCGATGGTCCTGAATGCGAAGTTCCGGCCCCGGATGATGGACGGGCCGCGAGGGAAATCGTTCCATTAAGAGCACGAAACGTTCGGCTCGTCCCCTCCTCAGATGCACGTCTCCCTTAACCTGGGGTAATCGCCCCGACGCGTCATGCCGCCAGGGCGGCCAGATCGATTTCCAGTTCGCTCCGCAACAAGGCAAGAATACTCTGCGAGATATGCGACAGCGCGTGGTCGGCACGGAAGAGGACGGTGCAGGTCACGCTCAGCGGCGGAGACAGCGGGCGCGGCCGGGGCAGGCCCGGGTGATGCAGCGCGGTCAGGGCGTCCACGATGGCGCAGCCCCCGCCGAGGCGCACGAGTTCGGCCGCCATGAAATGGGTGCGTACCCGCACCGGCGCCGCGGTCGGAATCCCTGCCTCGTCCAGCGCCATGTCGAGCAGGCGGGCCGTGGGATCGTTCTCGCTCAGGCCGATATAGCGCGTCGGATCGATCGCGGCGAGGTTGACGGGACCCTCCCCGCCCTGGCCGTCGATCATCAGCAGCGGAATATCGGCGATATGCAGCGCGGTCAGCCCGTCGCGCGTGTAATCGCCGAACACGATCCCGAGGTCGAGATCATGGTTGAGGATACGCGACACGATTTCGGTGCCGTGCAGCGCGTCGATCGTCAGTTCCATGCCCGGGTGGTCGGTGCGGTAGCGTTGCACCACGCGCGGCACCAGGCTCAACCCCAGGCTCGGCACGCAGCCGATGCTGATCGAATGCCCGTCGCGCGCATAGCGCAGATTGTCGGTCAGGCGTTTGAGGTCCGACAGTTTTTCGAAAATGGCATTCACATGCGGCAGCATGATCCGCGCCTCGCGCGTCGGCACCAGCCGGCCGCCTGCCCGCTCGAACAGCGCAAACCCCAGCGATTGTTCGGCGTAGCGCAGCACCTTGCTCGCGGCTGGCTGCGAGACATGCAGAACTTCGGCGGCACGTCGTAGCGAGCCCGTCGTCATGATCGCGTAGAAGACTTCGATCTGGCGCAGGCGCATGGCGGTCTGGACTCCCTTGGGTGGGTTTCTGTTCTTTTTTGAAAAAAAGAAGAGAACATAAAACCCGGCTCTACGATGGACAGGCCAGCGCCTTCCTCGGCCCCACGCGCACGGTCCTGCCCTGCGGGAGGTTGTTCGCCTCCAGCAGGAACGCGACGATCGCCCGTGTATCGTCCGGCGACAATGTGCCCGGCGCCATCAGCGGCATGGCCCGATGGACATAGGCCTCAAGCGCCGAGACCGGTGCGCCGGCCCAGTTGGCGACAAAGCGGCCGGTCAGTGCCGGGGTTTGGAAATTCCCATCCAGATGTGCGCCATGGCACATCGCGCAGGCTGCGCGATAGAGGTCCGCGCCGTGCGCCAGTTCGGTGCAGGCCGTGCTGGCGGCAGGCGGCCGTGCCGGGGCCGGGCCGGGCAGAAGGGCGAGGCCGAGCGCGCATGTGGCGATGCCGCGGGTTATCATGTCTTTGGTCCGCATCATCAGGTTATCCGCCCACTATTGGCATGCGCGCGAACAGGTCGGCGAATATGCCGATGGCGCGTGCGGCCTCCGTCGGGTCGGGATGTTCGAAGGAATTGCCCACGCCCGTCATCTCGCCCAGCCCGTCGAGATCGACGGCCTGGATCATCACGCCGTCGGTCTTCGACAGCAGGGCCGCGCCCCGGTAATCGAGGCCGTAGGGTGCCTCAGGGCGCGGCGGCAGCCACGCCGTCTGGCCCCGGACGGGGATCAGGCTGTCATCGCGCCACCAGTCCCGCGCCGCGTAGCCGGGGCAGTTGATGATCACCTTCTCCGGCAGCGATGTCAGGTCCTGCGGGCTGTGGAATTCGCGGATGACGATGCGGCCGCCGGCCTGATGGAACTCCGACAGCAGCAGATGGCCATAGGCGCCGAAATTGTAGATCATCAGCGACTGGCGCCGCGCGTGCGGCGCGGCGAACGGGTTTTCCGCTTCGGGAATATCCTCGACCGCCGGGACGATGTCGCGGATCCTGCTTTCATAGGTTGCGAAATCTTCCGTTGCGCGCGGCATCCTTCCGGGTGCGCCGGCGGGCGGGGCTGGTGGCGGCTTGTCGTCGAAGGGTTTGTCCGAGAGGATGTAATTATCCTGGAACATGATCGGCGCGCCGGACAGGCCGAGATAGGTCCGGTAGGTGGCCCATGAAAACCGCGCCATCTGCTCCCACTGGTCGGCGAAGGCGGGACCGGCGGTCTGGGTCAGCGCGATCCGGGAATCCGGCGTCCAGCTTCCGTTGGCGCGGACCGAGCGTGTGTGCGGCAGCAGGTCGCGCGTATAGATCGTCACGTCGAAGCCCGCGCGCTGCGCCGTCAGCGCGGCCGTCAGCCCGACGATGCCGCAGCCGATGACGGCGACCCTGCGATTCAGCGTGGCCGCCACCTTGCCGACCACCAGATTGGCCGAACCCCAGGACAGGGACCAGCCGCTGCCGCCATGGCCGTAATTATGGAAGATCGTCCTGTCTCCGATCCGCTCGACATCCAGCCTTGGGCCGGCGGCGCGAAACGGCCGGATACAGACCTTGATGTCGGTGATCTGATCCACGCGCGGATGCAGCGATGCCAGCCGGGGCCGGTGCTGTGGGGCCAGGGCATCCCCCGCCGATGCGGCATGCGGCAGCAGCACGCGTTCGCCCGCCATCATCGTGACCGCGCCCAGGGCGGCTCCGCCTGCGAACACGCCTCGGCGCGAAAGAATCCTGCCTGTATCCATGACCGCGCCGCACCGCCCTGCTGCTTTATCGACCGCTCCATCCTCCTTCGCCGATCGCGGCTCGCTTAGGAAGGCCAAATTTTTCCACAGGTCATAACCCAAGGCTAACCCGCAGGAACCTCGATGAATTGGTATGGTAGGGAAACGAAGATTATAACCTTTTCATAACGAGGCGAATTTGCCGGCGAGGAGATCGAGCATGCCGCTATCCGGAATGCGTTTTCTGACATGCGGTGGCGCCGCCCTGTGCGCGCTGGCTTTTCTGGTCGCGGCGGCCCGGCCGGCCGGCGCGGAGGCTCTGGCGGATTCGGTCGCGCGGATTGCGGCGGGTCAGCCGGGGACATTTGCCGTCTATGCCGCGCCGTCGGGGCAGGCGCCGGATGTGTGCCTGCGCTGTGACGAACCCATCAATGCCGCCAGCACCATCAAGCTCCTTGTCCTCGATGCCGCCTATGCTGCCTTCCGCGACGGTACGCTGAAGCCGGACGAAGCGGTTACCGTCCATAACCGCTTCCATTCGCTGGTCGGTACGCGCAGCTTTTCGCTGGACCAGAAGGAGGATTCCTACGATCCGCTTTATGCCCAGGCCGGCAGGCCCGTCACCGTGACCGAACTGCTGCGGGTGATGATCCAGTACAGCAGCAACCTCGCCACCAATCTGATGATCGAGCGGCTGGGGGTGATGCCGATCCGTGCCGTCGTCGCGCGGCAGGGGCTGGAGGGCATTGTCTTCGGCCGCATGATCGAGGATTTCGATGCCGACGCGGAGGGGATTCGCAATCGGGTCACCGCGCGCGGGCTGGGTGGGTTCCTGCAGAAGCTCGACCATGGTGCCATCGTCGGCCCTGCCGAGAGCCGGGAGATGATCGGCGTCATGCTCGGCCAGACCTTCAACGACATCATCCCGCCCGGCCTGCCCGCAGGCACGCCGGTGGCCCACAAGACCGGGTGGGTCCATGGCGTGCGCAACGATGCCGCGATCGTCTTCCTGCCGAACGGGGCGCACTATATCCTGGTGGAGCTGAGCCGCGACCTGCCTGACGAAGCGGCGGGCATCAAGGTGCTGAACGCCATTTCGGAGACCGTCTTCGCGGCCTATCATCGCCGGGCCGCGCCTTATCCCGACCGCAACGGCGTCAATCGGGCTGCGAGGTAGAGCCGGTTCATCAGGCGCAGTTCGGCCGGCGCGCCCGGCGATGTCGGCACGGTCTTCCGGACCATGCCCAGCATCGTCTTCATGTTGTTGAGCACGACGGTCGCGATATCGTCGGCCTCCTGCCGGTCCAGCTTCGGCGCGCAGGCGACCAGCGCGGCGGAAATGCCGGCCAGCGCCTTGGTCCGCGACTGCCGGCTGAGTTCGGTCCGGTCGGTGCGGACATCCATCAGGGCGGGAAGCGATTTCACGCGCGGGTAGAGCGTGGTCAGCAGATCGATCAGGAGATCGGCCAGTTCCTCGGGCGTGGCGCCGGCCGCGCGCTGGCCGAGCGCGTCATATGCTGCGCGCAGTATGTCGAGATGCTGGTGCAGCAGGGTATCGGCGATCGCCTCCTTGTTCGGGAAAAAGCGATAGAGCGACCCGATCCGGGCGCCCGCCCGTTTCGCGATCGCGGCCATGGTCGTTGCCTCGTATCCGTGTTCGGCGATCAGGTCGGATGCCGCTGCCAGCAGGTCCGCCACCCGCTGGCGGCCGACCGCGCGCTGGGGCTGCAACGCGGTGCGATGGGTCCTTGACGAAGTTGAGCACATGCTCAAATAATGCCTCTGCTTGAGTTTATCCTCAAATTCTACCGACTCCCGCCCGAGCCGGCAACGCGCCGGGGAGGGGAACGAGCGCAACGATATCGGAGCCGCATCATGATATCCCTTCCCGCTTCCCGGACCGCCCTGGTGTTGATCGACCTCCAGAAAGGCATCGTCGGCCGCGCCCTGGCGCCTTACGCGGGGGACGACGTGGTGGCGCGCGGCAGGCGCCTGGCTGGTCGTTTCCGTGCGGCCGGTGCGCCGGTGGTGCTGGTCAATGTCGCCTTCGCGCCCGATTTCGCCGATGCGCTACGTACACCGGTCGATCGGCCGTTTTCCCCGCCGCCGGGTGGCTTTGCCGAGGATTGGACCGAACTGGTGGACGGTCTGGCCGAACCGGGCGACCTGATGGTCACGAAGCGCCAATGGGGCGCCTTCTACGGCACGGATCTGGACCTGCAACTGCGCCGGCGCGGTATCACGACGATCGTACTCGGCGGGATTGCGACCAATATGGGCGTGGAATCCACCGCCCGGGCGGCGCATGAGCATGGTTATGCGGTGGTGGTGGCGGAGGACGCGACGTCCGGCCTGTCGGTGGAGATGCATCGTTTTGCCTTCGACCATATCTTTCCGATGCTCGGCCGGGTGACGGCCACCGATGCCGTCGAACTGACGGCCTGAACCGCCGCCGCATGTCCAGCCCCGGCTTTTCAGCATGAGCCGCGTCCCGGAGACGGACGCGCCCGCCTCGCCGGGGGAAAGCGACCGCCTGCCGCCCGGCATCTGGAAAATTGCCAGTGTCGCGGCCATCGGTTCGTTCATGTCGCAGCTCGACGCCACGATCGTGAACGTCTCGCTGCCGGGGCTGGCGGGCACGCTGCATGCGACGTTTCCGACCATCCAGTGGATCATGAGCGGGTATCTCCTGGCGCTGGCGCTCACATTGCCGCTCAATGGCTGGCTGGTCGATCGCATCGGTGCCAGGGCGCTGTATCTGTGGTGTTTCGCCGCATTCACCCTGGCATCGGGCCTGTGCGGACTGGCATGGTCGGCACCATCGCTGATCGGTTTTCGCGTGTTGCAGGGCATGGCGGGCGGCCTGCTGGCGCCCATGGCGCAGATGCTGGTCGCGCGCGCCGCCGGCCGGCATATGCCGCGCGTGGCCAGCATGGTGGTGATGCCGGTCCTGCTGGCGCCGCTTCTGGGGCCGGTCGTCGCGGGCGGGATTCTGACATTTGCCTCCTGGCGTTGGATCTTTCTCTTCAACCTGCCGGTCGGCCTCCTGGCTTTTGTACTCGCGTGGCATTTCCTGCCCGATGACAGGCAG
This sequence comes from Gluconacetobacter aggeris, assembly GCF_014174395.1. Lineage (GTDB taxonomy): Bacteria > Pseudomonadota > Alphaproteobacteria > Acetobacterales > Acetobacteraceae > Gluconacetobacter > Gluconacetobacter aggeris. The sequence goes on along the minus strand of NZ_JABEQD010000001.1, from coordinate 505,438 downwards.
CAGACGCGCCCGCGCGTGCTCGACCTGACCGGTCTGGCGCTGCTTTCGCCGGCTCTTGTGTTCTTTCTTTATGGCATCGATCGTCTTGGCCAGCGCATGGGCGGCGCGCTGGCCTGCTGTGGGCTGTTGCTCTTCGCGCTGTATGGCGCGTGGGCGCATCGGAAGGGTGATGGGGCCCTGATCGACCTGCGGCTGTTCGGGGGGCGGGTCTTTTCCGCTTCGGTGATCACCCTGTTCCTGCTGAACGGCGCCCTGTTCGCGGGGCAGATGCTCGTGCCGGTCTGGCTGATCCATGGATGTGGCCTGTCGCCCGACCGGGTTGGCTGGCTGATGACGCCGATGGGGCTGGGCATGATGTGCGCCTATCCGCTGATGGGGCGGCTCACGGACCGGTTCGGTATCCGCAAACTGACGAATTGCGGTGCGCTGGCGGCGTTTGCGGGTACTCTGCTGCTTGTGTTTCTTGCCCAGCACGGTCTCGCTTTTTCAATCCTGGCCGGCGCGCTGTTTCTGCGGGGGGCCGGGATGGGCGCGATCGGCATTCCGTCGATGAGCGCGGGATATGCCGCGGTGAAGCGGGAGGAACTGCCGGTGGCGACGACGGCGCTGAATATCGTGCAGAGGCTGGGAGGGCCGATCTGGACGACGCTGTGCGCGATGGCCCTGGGCGGACAGGCATCCGCCAGCCCCTTCATGACCTCGCGGGTCTTTGTCATGGGGCTCGGTCTGTTGTGCGTACTGCATGCCGTGCTGCTGCTGACAACCCGCCTGCTGCCGGTACGGCTGGCCGGACGGGGGGCGGGAAAGGCACCGGGTGTTTCGAATTGACGAAAATTATCCCGGATCTCTAGGTTGACGGAGGCGGCACAGGATTTGCGGGTGGGACAAGATGCGCGGAACCGTTCTCGATTATGACCCCAGGAATGGAGAAGGATTGATCAGCGGGGACGATAATAATCGGTACACATTCAAGGGAACGAGCGTAAGATCCGATTTTTCTTCCCTGAAGAAAGGCGCGAAAGTCGATTTCGACCAGAGCAATGGCGAGGCGCTCTCGATATTCGTCATGCCTGATCCGCCAATGGGCGGCATCAATATAGAGATCAGCGCGTCAGGGGAAAAGTCGAAGGTCGTTGCGGGTCTGCTGGCGTTTTTTCTGGGCGGGTTCGGTATCCATAAATTCTATCTGGGGTACAACAAGGCCGGTATCGTAATGCTTCTTGTTACGATGTTCGGCTTTATCTTTTTTGGGATACCCGGTGCGGTTATCTGGCTGATCGCCTTTATCGAGGGCATTATTTACATCTCGAAGTCCGATCAGGATTTCTACGAGACGTACGTTGCCCATCAGAAAGAATGGTTCTGAGCGGATGCGCTCGCTCCCCCATGACCGGGTTTGGTCATGGGGGAGCCGTGACGGCGGCAAGGTGAGAGCGATCAGGACCGTTCCGGTTGGGATGGCCTGAAAAGCAGGATGGCGACGAGCATCATCGGATACTGCGTGCCGATGCCCTCAGCCCGGCGCGTTGCCGTAGCGGCGGTAGACCAGGGGCGGCGGTGTTTCGGGCAGGTCGGCCAGGATCTTGCTGATCCGGGCGTGGTCGGGCGAGCGGGTGCAGACCGGGTCGGTTGCCGCGGCGTCGCCCAGCAGGGCCAGGGCCTGGCAGCGGCAGCCGCCCCAATCCTGTTCGCGCTGGTCGCAGCCGCGACAGGGTTCGGGCATCCAGTCCGTGCCGCGAAACAGGCGGAAGAGCGGTGCGTCGGCCCAGATCGCGCCCAGGCTGTCGGTGCGGATGTCGGGGATGGGTACGCTCTTGATCGTCTCGGCGGCGTGGCAGGGCAGGACGTGCCCGGTGGGCGAGACATTGACGAAGCGCCGGCCCCAGCCGCCCATGCAGGGCTTGGGCTGGTCGGCATAGTAATCGGGGGTGACGTAGTCGATCGCGAGCTTGCCGGCCAGCCGTGTGCGGGCCTCGTCCACCGCCCGGGTCGCTTCTTCAAGCTGGGCGCGGCTGGGCATCAGGGCGGCGCGGTTGACCAGCCCCCAGCCGTAATATTGGGTGTGCGCGATCTCGGCGCGGCGCGCGCCCAGGTCCACCGCCAGGTCCAGCATGCGGCCGATGCGGCCGACATTGCCGCGATGGATGACGAAATTCGTCGTCAGCGGCATGCCCTCGGCCACGATCAGGCGCGCGGCCGCCAGTTTCTTCGCCTGCGCGCCCGGCATGCCGCCCATGGTCTCGGCCGGGACGGTATCGACGTCCTGGAACGAGAGCTGCACATGGTCCAGCCCGGCCCCGGCCAGTTGCGCCAGGGTGGCTTCGGTCAGCAGCACGCCGGAGGTGATGAGGTTGCTGTACAGTCCCAGCGAGGCTGCGTGACGCACCAGTTGCGGCAGGTCGCGGCGGGCCATCGGCTCGCCGCCCGAAAAATGGACCTGCAACACGCCCAGTTCCGCCGCCTGGTCCAGCACGCGGAGCCAGTCTTCCGTCGCCAGCTCGCCTTCCCGCCCGTCCAGTGCCAGCGGGTTGGAGCAGTACGGGCATTGCAGCGGACAGCGGTGCGTCAGCTCGGCCAGCAGGCTCATCGGTGGCAGGACGGGGGTGTCGGTCATGCGGTCAGTACCTGCCGCTGGGCCAGGCTGGCGATCATCTCCAGCACGTCATGGGCGATGACCGGGCGGGGGGCGGCGAACCGTTCGGCCAGGATGTCGATGATGGCGGCGACCGGCCGCGTGCCGTCCACCAGGCGCAGGATCTCGGCGGCGACCGGATCGGCGATGAAGGCGCGTTCCGGCGCCTGGATCACCCACTGGTCGCGCACCCGGTCGTGCTGCAGCCTGGTCCCGCGCAGGAAGCGCACGACACTGTCTTCGGCGACCGGCGGGGTGGGGGTGTCGGTCATGCGGGTTCGGGCGTGAAGGCGCCGGGCGGGATGCGGCCGGGGACGACATAGGCGTAATCCAGCGCGTCCAGCATCGACCACAGCACGGCGCATTTGAAGGTCAGCGCGTCCAGCACCGCTTTCTGCTCGGCAATGGTGCGGGCATGTTCGCGGACATAGGCCAGGGCGAAGTCGGAATCGCGCGGGGCCTGGGTCAGCCGGGGCTGGAAATAGGCCAGCGTTTCCGGGGTGACGAAATCATAATGGTGCAGCATGCCCGCCACGCGCTCGCTGATGATGGTGGGCGAGAACAGTTCGGTCAGCGATGAGGCGATGGCTTCCAGGATCGAGCGGTCGCGCACGAAATCCACATAGGCATCGACCGCGAAGCGCGTGGCGGGCAGCAGCCCTTCCAGCGACTCGACATAGGCGCGGTCCAGCCCCACGCCATCGGTGAGCTTCAGCCAGCGGGCGACGCCGCCGGTGCCCGGGGCGTCGCCGTCATGATCGACCAGCCGCCGCCGCCATTCGCGGCGCAGCTCCGCCGTCGGCAGCCGGGCCAGCAGGGTCGCGTCCTTGGCGGGGATGCGGCACTGGTAATAATAGCGGTTCAGCGCCCAGGCCTGGACCTGGCCCTTCGTCAGGCGCCCGTCATGCAGCGCCCGGTGGAACGGGTGCAGATTGTGGTAGCGCTCGGCGCCGATGGCGCGCAGCGCGGCCTCCAGTTCGTCAGGGGAGAGTGGAAGGCCCGTCATACCGTCATCCTCATACCGTCGAAGGCCACGTCCCATCCCGCCGCGCGGGCTGCCGCGCGCTCGGGGCTGTCGGCCAGCAGGACGGGGTTGGAATTGTTGATGTGGATCAGAATCCTGTGCCCGATGTCCAGATCGGCCAGGGCGCTGATGGTGCCGTCCGTGCCGCTGACCGACATATGGCCCATGCGCTGCCCGGTCTTCTGCCCCACCCCGGCGCGCAGCATTTCGTCGTCGGTCCAGAGCGTGCCGTCGAAGAACACGATATCCGCCCCCCGCAGGCGTGCCCGCAGCGCGCCGGTCATGCGCGCGCAGCCGGGAATGAAGAAGACATGGCGTGTGCCGTCGGTGATCGCCAGCCCCACGGTCTCGCCATTCTCGACGATGGCGGCGGGATCGGGGCCGGTTTCGGCATAGAGCGGCACCTTGCCCGGCACCGCGAAGGGGGTGATCGTCAGCCCGGCCGGTTTTCCATCGGGCAGGGTCAGCGCATGGGGTGCGTCCAGCGCCAGGGCCAGGCGCGGCACGATGGCGCGGTCCAGCGCCTCGAAGATCGGGTTGGCGTCCAGCAGGTCCAGCACCGGGCGGGTGCCCAGCAGGGTGAAGGGCTGGCGCTCGCGCAGGGTCAGCAGGCCGGTCACGGTATCGACCTCGCCCCCGGTCAGGATCACCCCGGCGATGGGGGTCGAGCGCAGGCCCTCATGCGGGTGCAGCGCCGGCGTCTGGCCGATCTGCGTGCGCAGGTCCGGGGAGGCATTGACGACGAACCAGTGGGCGCCATCGCCGCTGATGGCGATCGAGGCCTGGGTCCTGGGCAGGGCATCAGGGTCGCCCGCCCGGGCGCGCCGGCATCCGGGTGCGTTGGAATTCCATTGCGGAAAGCCGCCGCCAGCGGCCGCGCCGAGAACGATGATGTCGATCATGGCGCAGATATCTAGAACAGAAACGCCGCCCGCACGAGGCTGGGCGGCGTCTCATGCGGCTTATTTCTTCTGGCCGCAGACGTAGCTGTTGATTTCCGCGCCCAGCGGAACTTCGGTGATCTTCGGAGCAGTCCAGGCCATGTGATCCTCCATCATTCAGGTCATGAAGGCGGGGCTCCCGCTTTCAAGGTGGATGTGACGCCCGATGGCGCCGGCTTTCAAGTCTTGATCTCGGCATTTTCCGGACCATTGCCGCCGCGATCACTCACGTTTCTGTGAATTCGGGCTGCCGGAGAGGCCTCCATGCACCGCGCCCGATGCGCGGCACCAATGCTGATACGCGTTATGCCTTGCGTCGGCGCGGACGGGGGACTACGCCACCTGCCATGGCGGTTGGGACGGGTCCTGTCCGCCGGTTGCCGTTGGCGAGGCTGGGGCATGCAACTGGCTCCCGAGAGCGAAGAAGCCGATACGTTCGAGGCGCGCCAGCAGCAGCGGGCCAGGGAGGTCGTGCGCCGCAGCCGCTTCAGCGCGCAGACCATCTGCCTGCTGATCCTGACGGTGCTGGCGGTCTTCTACACATTGTATTTCGCGGCGGCGATCATCCTGCCGATCGTGCTGGCGCTGGTCGCCAACCTGCTGCTGTCCGCGCCGATGCGCGTGCTGAATACGCGGTTGCGGCTGCCCAAGACGCTGGCGGCGCTGTTCCTGATCCTGTGCCTGTTCGGGGTGGTGGGGGCGATCGGCACCGCCATTTCGGTGCCCGCCGCCGGCTGGATCAGCCGTGCGCCGCAGACCATGGCCGCGATCCAGACCCATATGGCGGTCCTGGGCGGGCCGCTGCGGATGATCCAGGCCGCCAACGAACGGATCGAGAATTTTCTGGCCGTGGTCAGCGGCCGGAGCGGCCATGGCGGTGGGCATGTCGCGCTGCTGGCGCCGTCCGCGCCGTCGGCCGATGGGGGGCTGGGCACCTTTGGTTCCAGCGTGCTGCTGGGGACGCGGGCATTCGTGGGCCAGCTCTTTACCATGATGCTGATGCTGTTCTTCCTGCTGGCGCAGGGCGACAGCCTGCTGCGGCGCTTCGTGGAGATCATGCCGACCTTCGCCGACAAGCGCCGCGCGGTGCAGATCGCCTACCAGATCGAACGCAACGTCTCGCTGTACCTGACGACGATCACGATCATCAACGTGCTGGTCGGGCTGGCGAACATGCTGCAATGCTGGGCGTTCGGCCTGCCCAACCCGCTGCTGTGGGGCGTGCTGGCCTTTCTGCTGAACTACATCCCCATCATCGGTCCGCTGACCGGGATCGTGATCTATTTCGTCATCAGCCTGTTCGTCTTTCCCTCGGTCCTTCAGGCGCTGCTGCCGCCGATGGTCTATCTGTGCATCCATCTGATGGAAGGCGAGACGATCACCCCGATGGTCCTGGCCCGGCGCTTCACGCTCAATCCCGTGCTGGTCATGGGGTCGCTGATGTTCTGGGACTGGCTGTGGGGGGTCTGGGGGGCCTTCCTGTCGGTGCCGATGCTCGCGGTCTTCAAGATCATCTGCGACCATGTCGAGGTGCTGACCCCGATCGGCCACATTGTCGGCGGCCCCACGCGCGGCCCGAAGGCGCATCCGCCTGCCGTTATTCCAGAGCCGAGCCCCGAAGCCGATTAAGTACGAGGCCGATTAAGGACGACGCTGCCTGAAAAGTGCCGATGCCGAGCGGGAGCGGTCCGATGGGCCGTGAGCACCGACGCGCAGGAAACGCGCGTCGGATCGCCGGCAGCGGCGCTTTTCAGGCAGCGTCGCCGGCGGCGAGGGTTTGCAGGCGTTCCATGGCGACGATGCGCACGGTGTGGCCCTTGCCGATCGCGACCAGCCGTTCGGTACGCATCCAGCTCAGCGTCCGGCTTACGGTCTCGATCGTCAGGCCCAGATAATCGGCCATGTCCGACCGGGTCATCGGCAGCGGCACGTCCTCGGCCGGGTCCTGGGCTTCGCGCATGCGTTCCAGCAGGAAGCTGGCCACCCGCTCGCGCGCCGTCTTGCGGCCCAGCAGCAGCATCTGGTTCTGCGCCGCCACCAGTTCGTTCGACGCTTCCGCCAGCAACCGGCGTTCCAGCCGGGGGAAATCGTCCATCAACTGCCGCATGCGCGGCCGCGAAAACCGGCACAGCCGCACCGTGTCGATCGCTTCGGCGCCGAAGGCATACTGGTCCGACACCGCAAGGCCCAGGAAATGCCCGGTGGTGGCGAAGCCCGTGATCTGCCGCCGCCCGTCGGGCAGTGCCTTGAACAGTTTCACGCTGCCCGAGGTGATATTGTAGAAATCGGTGGCCGCGGCGCCTTCCTCGATGAAGGTGCGGCCGGGCAGGACCAGCGTCTCGACCGCCGTTTCGGCCAGTCGGGCGATGTCGTCATCGTCGATGACGCTGCATACGCTCTGGGCCCGGATGCCGCAGGTCAGGCAATAGCCGGGCTGCCGGTGGGCTCCGGCCAGGATCAGGCGGCGCGGGCGGGCATCGCGCCGGCAGGTGGTCTGGTCAGACATATCGTCCGGGTTCCTCCCGGTTCAGGCCCGCCGGAGAGCGGGCCGGTCGTTTCGGCACAGGCGGCCATCCGTCCGCTTGGGCCGAACATAGGACAGAATGCGGGCTGAATTGATCTGAATCAATGCCTTTTACTTCATCGGACCCAAGCGTGCAGGCATGGATGGCCTCTGCCGCTCCCGATCATGAACCCTGACACCGGCTTTGTCGTCGGTCTTCTGCGGCCCGAGGACGTCGCGCTGGCCTATCCGCTGGTGCGCACGGCCTATCCCGCGATGGCGCGCGGAACGTGGATGCGCCTGGCGCGGCGCGCCATGCGCACGGGCCCGCATGGCCGGCAGGGCATCCTTGTGGCGCGCCACGGCCCCGCCTGCCGGCCGTGCGGACTGATATCCTTCCACTGCGATCCTGATATGCGCCACGGGCGGGTCCTGACGGCGGAACATTTCGTCGCGCTGACCTTCGGCGAGGCCGGGTCGGTGCTGGATGCCTTTCTGCCCGCATTGGAAAATATGGCATGCGAGGCCGGGTGCGGCAGCGCGCGCGTCGTTCTGCCCGGGGACCAGCCTGCGCTGCTGGCACGCATGGCGACGCGGGGGCGGGATATGGCCCACCCGATGCCGTTTCGGACGCTGATCGAGATATCGCAGAATATGGCTTGATTTATGTCAAGGCGATGACAGGCGGTGCGTGATCAATGCACTCCACACGATGTGATTCATCGCTGAAAGTTGAAAGGCGTACACGATGAAATTGACCCGTAGCCTCGTCGTCCCGGCCCTGGCCGGCCTGTTGGCGCTGGTGCCGGGCGCGGGACGTGCCCAGACGGCGACGCCGTCGGCCTATGTCAATGCGCCTGTTACCTCCGATGCCGTCCCGCCGCCGCCCTCGCGCGGCGGCCATTGTGGCCTGTTCGAGACCTGCGCCAGCACGAAGATCGGCCTGGGCAAAGGCGATTTCCTGATCCGCCTGTCCGCGCTGGGCGTGCTGCCCGAAGACCGCGACAGCAAGCTGTGGATCAACAACGCGGCGGTGCCGGGCCGGATCAAGACCACGCGCCAGGTCACGCCGGAACTGACGTTCGAATATTTCTTCACCGACAATCTGTCGGTGGACCTGATCGCCGCCAGCTCGCGGCATGAGGTTGCGGCCGAGGGCGTCGGCGGGGCGGCCCATGTCGATGTCGGCAGCGCCTGGGTGCTGCCGCCCACCGTGACCTTTGCGTGGCATTTCCGGCCGCACAAGCGCTTCAACCCCTATGTGGGTGTCGGCGGCACGATGGCCTGGTTCCACAATGTCTCGCCGGCCGGTGGCCTGGTGCAGAAGCTGAATGTCGGCTTTACCGGTGGCCCGTCGGTCAATGCGGGCTTCGATTATCAGCTGGTGGGCAACTGGTTCTTCAATTTCGACGTCAAGCAGATGTTCATGCGGATGCATGCCTGGGCCAACGATCGCGGCACCAGCAGCCCCTTCATCAAGGCGCATGACTCGCTCGACCCGACCGTGGTCGGCGCCGGTATCGAATACCGGTTCTGACCCTGATGGACGGATTGCCTCCTCCCGACGTTCTGGTTCGGTATGGGGGCAATCTGCCGCGCTATACCAGCTACCCGACCGCTGCGCAGTTCGACGCCACGGTCGGTGCCGCCGAAGCCGATGCATGGCTTCGCGCGGTTCCGGCGGGCACGCCGGTCTCGCTTTACCTGCATGTCCCGTTCTGCGACGTGCTGTGCCTGTTCTGCGGGTGCAATACCTCGGTGGTACGCGATGCCGGCCTTCGGGCCGGCTATGCCGACCTGCTGATCGACGAATTGCAACGGGTGGCGGCGCGGCTCGGCCCCGGTCGTCCGGTCCGGCATGTGCAGTGGGGCGGCGGTACGCCGACGACCCTGCCGCCCGAGAGCATGCGCGCGGTGATGGAAACGATCCGTCGCCTGTTCGCCGTGGAGGCGGACGCCGAAATCGCGATCGAACTCGATCCCCGTTTCCTGCCGGCCGACTATCCGCCGCTGCTGGGGGCGCTGGGATTCAACCGGGCCAGCCTCGGGGTCCAGGATCTCGATCCGGCCGTGCAGGCGGCCAGCGGCCGGATACAGAGCCTGGAACAGACCGAGGATTGCGTGCGACGGATGCGCGCGGCGGGAATCGGCTCGATCAATGTCGACCTGATCTATGGCCTGCCCTACCAGACGGTCGAAGGGGCGGGCGACACCGCGCTGACGGTCGCCGACATGCTGCGGCCGGACCGGCTGGCGGTATTCGGCTATGCCCATGTGCCGTGGAAGCAGAAGCGCCAGGCCCTGCTGTCCGAAGGCGCGCTGCCGCCGCCGGCCGAGCGGCTGGCCCAGCGGGCGCGCATCGATGCGGCCCTGCGGAGTGCCGGGTATCGCGCCATCGGGCTGGACCATTACGCCTTGCCGGGTGACGCGCTGTGCCATGCCGCCGAAACCGGGACGCTGCGCCGCAATTTCCAGGGCTATACGGTCGATCCCGCGCCGGTGCTGGTCGGTGTCGGCGCCTCGGCGATCTCCAGCTTTCCCCAGGGCATGACGCAGAACGTGCCGGCGCAGGCATTTTACGCGCGGGCGATGGAGGCCTCGCCCGACAGCCTGCCGGCGGTGCGCGGCGTGTGCCGGAGCGATGACGACCGGCTGCGGGGCGCGGTGATCGAACGGCTGATGTGCGACCTGCGGGTGGACCCGGTGGCCATGGGCCTGCGCCATGGCGCCCCGGCCTCCTGGTATGACAGCGCACGGCCGGCGCTGCGCCAGGCCGAGGCGGACGGGCTGGTGGTGCTGGACGGTTCCCTGATCCGCGTGACCGAGGAGGGGCGCCCCTTCCTGCGCAATATCGCGGCGATGTTCGATGGGCATCATGCGCCCGCCGGCGTCAGGCGCCATGCCGGCGCGCTGTAGGCCCGCCGGGGCGGACATGAGCGGTGCCGTGCCCAATCAGGCGTCCGTGTCGGTACGGGGGGCGCAGGCCCGGACGTGGCCGTTTGCGCACTGGCTGCTGGACGACGTCCTGCCGCCATCGGCCCGTGCCGCGCTGCTGGCCTGGGACCCGGGGGCGGACGCCCATGGCGGCGATACCGGCGGCCGGCGCGATGCCCGCAATGGCCGGCGCGTCTTCGTCACGCCCCGGGCGCGCCGCGATCCGGGGCTGGACCTGCTGGCCCGCATGTTCGACGCGGCGGAGGCCCGGGACGCCATTGCCGCGTGCTGCGGCGCCCGGCTGGCCGGTACCGCGCTGCGGCTGGAACTGTGCCTGGACACGGACGGATTCTGGCTGGAGCCGCATACCGATATCGGGGCCAAGAAGCTGACCCTGCTGGTCTCGCTCTCCACCGGCCCGGGGGCGGCGGACTGGGGGACGGACCTGATGACGGCGGATGGCAGGCCGGTCGCGCGGGCCAGCGGCGCGTTCAATTCCGGCCTGATGTTCGTGCCCGGCGAGGAGAGCTGGCACGGGTTCGTGCGCCGGCCGATCCTGGGCCTGCGCCGGTCGCTGATCGTCAATTTCGTTTCGTCCGAATGGCGCGCGACCGGAGAGCTGGCGTTCGGCCCCGGGGACTGACCGCTCCGCCGGTTTTGCGTTCCGGCCCCGTTCGGTTCTAGGAAGGCATAAATCTTCCACCCAGGCCGTGGCGTTCATGGCGCAGCAGGACGAGGCGAGAAAGGCAATGACCGAACACGCGCGCGAGACGATGGAATTCGATATTGTCATTGTCGGTGGCGGCCCGTCCGGTCTGGCGGCGGCGATCCGCCTGCGGCAGATCCTGCCGCAGGCCACGGTGTGCCTGATCGAGAAGGGCAGCGAGATCGGGGCCCATATCCTCTCCGGCGCGGTGATCGAACCGCGCGCGCTGGACGAATTGCTGCCCGACTGGCGCGAAACCGGCGCCCCGCTGAATACGCCGGTGACGGAAGAGGCGATGCTCTTCCTGACCGAAAGCCGGGGTTATGCCGTGCCGATGCTGGACCGGGTGATGCCGCACATGCGCAACCACGGCAATTACATCGTCAGCCTGGGCGATGTCTGCCGCTGGATGGCCGCGCGGGCCGAGGAGATGGGGGTGGAGATCTATCCCGGCTTCGCCGGGGCCGACGTGCTGGTCGAGGACGGGCGCGTCGTGGGGGTGGTGACGGGTGACATGGGTATCGGCCGCGATGGCGAGCCCGGCCCGAACTACGCGCCGGGCATGGAGCTGCGCGCGAAATATACCCTGTTCGCCGAAGGGTGCCGGGGCTCGCTGACCAAGCGGCTGATGGCGATGTACAATCTGCGCAAGGGCGTGGACCCGCAGACCTACGGGCTGGGCATCAAGGAATTGTGGGAGGTCCCGGCCGAACAGCATCGTCCCGGCCTGGTGCAGCACAGTTTCGGCTGGCCGCTGGACAACCGGACCTATGGCGGCGCCTGGATGTATCATTTCGGCGAGAACCTGGTCTCGTACGGCTTCGTGGTCGGGCTGGACTATCCCAACACCTGGCTGTCGCCGTTCGACGAGATGCAGCGCCTGAAGCTGCACCCGTCCTTCCGCAGCACGTTCGAGGGCGGGCGCCGCATCGCCTATGGCGCGCGGGCGCTGTCGGAAGGCGGCATCCAGTCGATCCCGCGCCTGACCTTCCCCGGTGGCGCGCTGATCGGCGATACGGCCGGCTTCCTCAACGTGCCCAAGATCAAGGGCACCCATACCGCGATGAAGTCCGGCATGCTGGCGGCCGAGGCGGTGGCCGAGGCGATGGAGGGCGGCCGGGCCGAACCGACATCCTATACCGCCCGCGTGCGCAAATCCTGGCTGTGGGAGGAACTGCGCGCGGTCCGCAATGTCCGCCCCGCCTTCTCGCGCTTCGGCATGAAGGGTGGCGCCCTCTATTCGGGCATCGACGCCATGCTGCTGCGGGGCCGGGCGCCGTGGACCCTGCATCACCGCCATGCGGATAACGAGGTCCTGGAATCGGCCAGCATGTCGCCGCCGGTCGCCTATCCCAAGCCGGACGGCAAGATCACGTTCGACAGGCTGTCCTCGGTCTTCCTGTCCGCGACCAATCACGAGGAAGACCAGCCCGTTCACCTGAAGCTGCGCAGCGACGCGCTGTGGAAGACGGTGAACTGGGATGTGTTCCGCGCCCCCGAGAGCCGCTACTGCCCGGCCGGGGTCTATGAAGTGGCGGATGCCGAGACCGCGCCGCGCCTGCAGATCAACGCCCAGAACTGCGTGCATTGCAAGACATGCGACATCAAGGACCCGGCGCAGAACATCGACTGGGCGACGCCCGAGGGCGCCGGCGGACCCAACTATCCGGGCGGGATGTGATTTTCCGGCGAAATGGGCTATTGGGGGCGCCCTCCCTGGGGTGAGTGCTCCACATTCCCGCTGACAGACAGGCGAAGAGGTCCATGAAGGTTCTTGTTCCCGTAAAGCGCGTGATCGATTTCAACATCAAGCCGCGCGTGAAGGCGGACGGCACGGGTGTCGAGACCGCCGGTGTGAAGATGTCGATGAATCCGTTCGACGAGATCGCGGTCGAGGAAGCCGTGCGTCTGAAGGAAAAGGGCATCGCGACCGAAGTGGTGGCGGTGTCGGTCGGCGTGCAGCAGGCGCAGGACACGCTGCGCACCGCGATGGCGATGGGCGCGGATCGCGCCATCCTGGTCCTGACCGATGTGGCGGTGGAACCGCTGGGCGTCGCCAAGATCCTCAGGGCGCTGGTGGCCAAGGAAAGCCCGGACCTGGTGCTGCTGGGCAAGCAGGCGATCGACGACGACATGAATGCCACCGGCCAGATGCTGGCCGGGCTGCTGGGCTGGGCTCAGGGCACGTTTGCCAGCAGGATCGAGATCGCGGACGGCAAGGCGACCGTGACGCGTGAGATCGATGGCGGGCTGGAGACGCTGACCCTGACGCTGCCGGCCATCGTGACGGCCGACCTGCGCCTGAACGAGCCGCGCTATGCCTCGCTGCCCAACATCATGAAGGCGCGCAAGAAGCCGCTGGAGACGATCGCGCCCGCCGATCTGGGCGTGGATGTGACGCCGCGCCTGACCATCGTCTCGGTCGCCGAGCCGCCGGCGCGCCAGCAGGGCATCACGGTCGAATCCGCCGCCGATCTGGTGGCGCGTCTGCGCAACGAAGCGAAGGTGATCTGATCATGGCCGTACTCGTTTTCCTGGATCATGAGTCCGGAATCATCCGCCAGGCGTCGCGTTCGGCCGTGACCGCCGCACGCGCGCTGGGCGAAGTGCATGCGCTGGTGACGGGCGACGCTTCGGTGGCCGAGGCGGCGGCGCGGATCGACGGCGTGGCCAAGGTGCTGCGCGCGGCCGGTGCGGCGGCCGCCCATGAACTGGCCGAGCCGCTGGCGGCGGTGATCGCCGACCTCGCCCCCGCCTACACCCACATCGTCGCGGCCTCCGGCGCCAGCGGGAAGAACGTGCTGCCGCGTGCCGCCGCCCTGCTGGATGTGCAGCCGATCCCCGACGTGGTGTCGATCGTCGATGCCGACAATTTCGTGCGCCCGATCTATGCCGGCAGCGCGCTGGCGACGGTGAGATCGTCGGATGCGAAGAAGGTGCTGACGGTGCGTGCCTCGTCCTTCGATCCGGCCCCGGCCGAGGGTGGCGCGGCCCCGATCGAGCAGGTGACGGTGCCGGACGGACCGGCGCTGTCGGCATTCGTCTCGATCGCGCTGTCGCAGTCCGAACGCCCCGAGCTGGAATCGGCGCGGGTCATCGTCTCGGGCGGTCGCGGCATGCAGAACGAGGAAAACTTCAAGCTGCTGAACCCGCTGGCCGACCGGCTGGGGGCGGCCATCGGTGCTTCGCGCGCCGCTGTCGATGCCGGCTTCGTGCCCAACGATTACCAGGTCGGGCAGACCGGTAAGATCGTGGCGCCGGAACTGTATATCGCCGTCGGCATTTCCGGCGCGATCCAGCACCTGGCCGGCATGAAGGACAGCAAGATCATCGTCGCGATCAACAAGGACCCCGAGGCCCCGATCTTCCAGGTGGCCGATTACGGATTGGTCGGCGACCTGTTCGATATCCTGCCGCAGGTCGAAGCCGCGTTGGACAAGGCGGGCTGATTGCCTCCGGGTCTCGCCCGGCGCCTTCGAGCCTGATTTTTTTTCCAGCGGCCTGTTTGTCCCTGCAATCCATCCTGTCGATTGCGGAGGCGAACGGGCCGCTCATTTATCGCGGCCTGTCGGGGCGACGCCTTCAGTCTTCGCCCAGTACCGCGCGCGCCCGGCGCACGACCGTCTCGTACTCGGTCGGGCTCAGATAGCCTTCGTGGAGCATGGCGCTTGCCCTGGTCAGCGCGTCGCGCGCATGGGCCGCGTCATGGATCGGGTAGCGCCGTCCGGGCAGGGCGAAGGCCTCGTCCGGCAGGGCGTTCCGTTCTTCCTCGGTCAGTCTGGACATCGCTTCGGTCCTTTCCCTCTGTCCCCTCGCCGGTGCGAAGGGTCATGCCCGTGCCGACTGGTCGGTCATGTCGTCGGCGATCTGTTCTTCCTCGTCCAGTTCGTTCAGCTCGGCCATCGCGCTCTTGGCGGTCCGTCCCGGCAGTTCGGCGGCCAGGCCGAGCGCCACCCGTCCGGGCTTGAGGTTGCGTACGACCGAGAAGGCCGTGAGTACGGCCCAGGCGCCGAAGACGACGCTGCCCAGCACCTGCCCCACCTGCACCCCGCAGGGGCCGAAGCGCATGCCGATCCAGACGAACGGAATGGTGCCCAGCGTCGCCCGCCCCCAGTTGAACAGGGTCGAATAGAGCGGGAAGCCCAGATTGTTGAACGCCGTGTTGGCGACGAACAGCATGCCGATGAACAGATAGCCGCCGACGGTCCAGGTGCAGAACAGGCGGATCAGGTCCGCGGTCGCGCCCTGGGCGGCGAAGGCGCGCACCACCAGATCCTGCGCCGGCAGCAGGATCGCCCATGTCAGGGCGACACAGATCGCCACCAGCTTGAGCGACGCGACCAGCGTCTGGCGTACGCGGTCCAGATGGCCCGCGCCCTGGTTCTGCGACATGATCGGCCCCACCGATCCGGTCAGCGCGAAGACGAAGGCGAAGGCGACGGGCACGATCCGGTCGATCGTCGCCTGCCCGGCCACCGCCGCCAGGCCGAAACTGGCCATGGCGTGGGTGACGAACAGGCCGCCGATCGGGGTGGCCAGGTTGGTCAGGATCGCCGGCATTGCCACGCCGCCGACCAGTTTGGCGTCGTGCAGGACATAGCGCGTGGAGGGCATGGTCAGCAGGTCGTGCTGCCGCACGGCCAGATAGCCCAGAACGGCGACCAGCCCACGGGACAGGATGGTGCTGATGGCGGCCCCTTCCAGCCCCAGATGCAGCCAGAAGATCAGCAGCGGGTCGAGCATGGCCGAGGCCAGCGCGCCGATCAGGGTGACGTTCATCGATTGTTTGGCGTCACCCACCGCGCGCAGCAGGCTGGAGCAGCCCATGCCTGTTGCGACAAGCCACAAGGCGGGTGAGACAATGCGGATATACTGGCCGGCCTGTTCCGCCACCCGCCCCGTTGCGCCGAACAGATGCAGGATCGGCGTTGAGAAGAAGGCCGTTGCCAGCCCCAGGGTGGCCATGACGATCGTCATGACCAGCAGGAAGGACGAGGCGATGCGTCGCGCCCGGTTGTGCCGCCCGGCGCCGATCTGGCGGGCCGTGACCGCGCCCAGTCCGATCGACATGCCGATCGAGACCGCGATCTGGACATAGCCGACCGCGCCGGTAAAGCCGATCGCCGCCGTGAGTGCCGGATCGTTCAGCCGCGAAATATAGAACAGGTTCAGCAGGTCGACGGCGAACACGGCCATCAGCCCGATTGCCCCGGTACCGGCCATGACCACCACATGGCGCATGATGTCGCCAGAGCAGAAACGGGCGGGACGGCAGGGCCTCACGGGGGCCGCGTCCTTGCCCGGCCCGGCTGCGCGTCCGGCCGCGCCGCCGGTGCCGCGCGCGGCCCTGCCTGAGGGTCCTGGAATCATTGTCCGGATGATAGCCTCTTTCCTGCCGCGCGAAAGCCCGATCGTGCATGTGCCGCGCGGACGGTGGCCCGTTGCAGGCACATGACTCAGGCACATGACTATGGCCGAAGAACGATGGCCGACGATGGTGGCGGAAAGGCGGCGGTCAGGGATGGGCCGGTTCGATGGCCTTCAGGCCGGTCAGGAAGATGCGGACCCAGCGGCGGATATTGGCCTCGATCTCGTCCGGGGTCACCAGGTCGCGGGAATGGAACAGTTCCCCGAGGATCAGCTTGCCCACCGTCATGTTGAACAGGCCGATTCCCAGATCCTCGACATCGTCGATGGGCCAGGTTCCGGCCTGCTGCTGCCGCTCCAGCCACTTTTCGATCTGGTTGCAGTTTCCGCACAGTTCGATGCTCTGCATGATGCGGCGGATCTCGGCGGAATCCCGGATCTCGCCGACGATGGCACGGACCAGGCACATCCGCTCGGGCGCCAGCACCTGCATCGCGATCGCCATCAGGATATGGACCAGCTCGGCTTCGGGCGTGATGCCGGCCGGGCAATGGACCGACAGATGCTTGATGTCGAACAGCCGCTCGCTGATCAGGGTGCGGAACAGGTCCTCCTTGGATGCAAACATCTGGTAGATCGTCTTCTTGGACATGCCCGACAACTGGGCCAGCTTGTCCATCGACGCATTATGATAGCCGTGATTGTCCAGAACCTGGCAGGCCGCGTTCAGGATCAGTTCCCGCCGTTCGCCACCTTCCAGCACGGGGGGGCGGCCCGCGCATCGCTTCTCCGGGCACAGTTCCTCGGGCTCGCGGGGGCGGGGAAGCACAAGATCCGACATCGTCGCCCCGATAGCGGGCATTCCGGCAATTCCTTCCTGTCTCGAGGGGGGCCCTGGCTGGGCGAGCATTGACCGAAGTTTAGAAACGAAATAGTTTCCGATCAAGAAAACCATTCGGTTTCCATATGCCGGCACTGCATGGGACGGTTTCGCGAGGCCGCAGGCGTTGCGTTGCCGTTTCTCGGCCAGGGCCGGCGACCTATGTTTCCGCAGGGCTCAATCACGCAATGACGTACCCCCGTCCCCATCGCGCCGTCCTTCTTGCCGCCTGCGCGTCTCTGGCGCTGGCCGGATGCAAGCGCCAGGCAGCGCCTCCCGCCCCACCTCCGCAGCAGGTCGGTGTCCTGACCCTGCGCGCGGCGCCGTTCAGCGTCACCACGGACCTGCCGGGCCGGACCGAGGCGATCGAGATCGCCCAGGTCCGTCCGCAGGTGAACGGGGTGATCCAGAAGCGCCTGTTCGTCGAAGGCTCCGACGTCACGGTGGGCCAGCAGCTCTACCAGATTGACCCGTCGGCCTATCAGGCGACCTATGACGCGGCCAAGGCGCAGCTTCTGCACGCGCAGGCCGCAAAGGTGACCGCCCAGGCGAAGCTGGACCGGTATGGCCCGCTGGTGCGTGCCCATGCCGTCAGCCGGCAGGATTATGACGATGCCCTGGCCGCCGCGCGCGAGGCCGATGCCGACATCGCGCAGGCCCGTGCGAATGTGGAAAGTGCGACGGTCAACCTGAACTATACCCGCGTGCTGTCGCCGATTTCCGGCCGGATCGGCCGGTCGCTGATGACGGTCGGTGCGCTGGCCACGGTCGGGCAGAGCAGCAACCTGTCGATCGTCACCCGGCTCGACCCGATCTATGTGGATGTGAACTTGCCGGCGACAAGGCTGCTGGAACTGCGGCGTGAGTTGGAGCAGGGGCGGTTGCAGCGCGCGGGGCAGGACGCCGCCACCGTCACCCTGACGCTGGAGGATGGCAGCACCTACGAGCAGCCGGGCCGGCTGGAATTCTCGGAAGTGAATGTGGACGAGACGACGGCCACCGTGGTGGTCCGTGCGGTGATGCCGAATGCGGCGCATATGCTGCTGCCCGGCATGTATGTGCATGCAAGGCTGGAAGAAGGTGTCGATCCCGCGGCGCTGCGCGTGCCGCAGGATGCGGTGACGCGCAATTCGCACGGCGACCCGACGGTCATGGTCGTGAGCGCGGACAACAAGGTCGCCATTCGCGGCATCACGACCGGGCCGGCGGCAGGAAGCGACTGGATCGTCACCGCCGGGCTGAAGCCGGGCGAGCGGGTCGTGGTCAGCGGCCTGCAGAAGATCCACCCCGGAGACACCGTCTCCCCCACCGAGGCGGCCCAGCCCGCCCCGCAGGGCAAGGCGGGATAAGAACCCATGTCGCGCTTTTTCATTGACCGGCCCGTCTTCGCATGGGTCATCGGGCTGGTGATCATGCTGGTGGGGGCGGTCTCGATCTTCCGCCTGCCGATCGCCCAGTATCCTTCCATCGCGCCGCCGCAGATCGCGATCAGCGTGACCTATCCGGGGGCCTCGGCCGAGACGGTGAACAACACCGTGGTGCGGCCGATCCTGCAGCAGATGTACGGGCTGGACCATCTGGAATATGTCTCGGCGCAGTCCTATGCCAGCGGACAGATGGAAATCGACCTGACGTTCGAGCAGGGGACCAATCCCGACATCGCGCAGGTCCAGGTGCAGAACAAGCTGCAGCTGGCCCAGCCGCGCCTGCCCACCGAAGTCACGGCCCAGGGCCTGACCGTGACCAAGGCGGTCAGGAACTTCATGCTGGTGCTGGCCTTCATTTCCACCGACGGCAGCATGTCGGGCTTCGATATCGCCGATTATGTGGCGTCGAACGTGTCCGACCCGATCAGCCGCGTTTCGGGCGTGGGCGACCACACGCTGTTCGGCTCCGAATATGCCATGCGCATCTGGCTGGACCCGGGCAAGCTGTTCAAATACGGAATGACGATCAGCGACGTGCAGACGGCGCTGCAGGAGCAGAACATCCAGATCTCCTCGGGTGAAATCGGCGGCCTGCCGGCCAGCCCGGGCGCGCGGATGGATGCCACCATCATCGGCCCGACGCGCCTGACCTCGCCCGAGGAATTCGGCAACATTCTGCTGCGTGTGGCCCAGGGCGGCTCGCAGGTGCGTATCCGCGATGTCGCACGGGTCGAGCTGGGGCCGCAGACCTACAACATCAGTTCGTTCTACAACAACAAGCCGACCGTCGGCATGGCGCTGAAGCTGGCCCCGGGCGCGAACCAGCTGACGACCGAAGCCGCCGTCCGCGCCGAAATGGCGCAGCTCGAGAAATTCTTTCCGCCGGGACTGAAGATCGTCTATCCGCTGGATACCGAGCCCTTCATCGTCCTGTCGATCAAGGAAGTCGTCATCACCCTGGCGGAAGCGATCGCTCTCGTCTTCGTGGTGATGCTGATCTTCCTGCAGAATTTCCGCGCGACCCTGATCCCGACGATTGCCGTGCCGGTCGTGCTGCTCGGCACGTTCGGTATTCTCGCGGCGCTCGGGTTCTCGATCAACACGCTGACCATGCTGGCCATGGTGCTGGCGGTGGGCCTGCTGGTCGACGACGCCATCGTGGTGGTCGAAAACGTCGAGCGCGTGATGTCGGAAAAGAAACTCTCGCCGAAGGAAGCCGCGCGCGTCTCGATGGACGAGATTTCCGGCGCGCTGGTCGGCATCGTGCTGGTGCTGACGGCGGTGTTCCTGCCGATGGCGGCCTTCGGCGGCTCGACCGGCGTGATCTATCGCCAGTTCTCCATCACCATCGTCGCCGCGATGTGGCTGTCGGTGCTGGTGGCGATGATTATGACGCCCGCCCTGTGCGCCACGATGCTCAAGCCCGGCACGCATGAGAAGACGCGCGGCCCGGCGGGCTGGTTCAACCGCACCTTCGCCCGCATCAACACGGGCTATCAGTCCGGCGTGCGCTGGATGCTGGGGCGCAGCGCGGTGTCGCTGGTGCTGTATGTGCTGCTGACCGGCCTGGTGGTCTTCCTGTTCGCCCGCCTGCCCCAGGGCTTCCTGCCGGACGAGGACCAGGGCCTGATCTTCGGCCAGGTGACGATGCCGCCCGGCGCGACCAAGGAGCAGACGGCGGCCGTCAATCACAAGATCACCGACTACATCCTGAAAAGCGAAAGCGACAATGTGGTGTCGGTCTTCGCGATGAACGGGTTCAACTTTGCCGGGCAGGGCCAGAATGCCGGTGCCTTCTTCATCCGGCTGAAGGATTGGGATCTGCGCCCCGGCGCCGCGCGCTCGTCTTCGGCCATCGCGATGCGGGTGATGATGCATTTCTGGGGCGATCCCGAGGCCCAGATCTTCGCCATCAATCCGCCCGCGGTGCTGGAACTGGGCAATGCGACCGGTTTCGACCTGGAACTGGAGGATCGCGGCCATGTGGGGCATGAGAAGCTGCTGGCCGCGCGCAACCAGATCCTGATGGCGGCGGCGAAGGACCCGCGCCTGATGGCGGTGCGCCCCAACGGGCTGGAGGACGCCCCGCAATACAAGCTGGATATCGACCGCGAGAAGGCGAATGCGCTGGGTGTTACGAATGCCGAGATCAACACCATGGTCGAAGGCGCGCTGGGCTCGATCTACGTCAACCAGTTCATGCGCGATGACCGTGTGAAGCAGGTCTATATCCAGGGCGAGCCCGACGCGCGCATGCTGCCGCAGGATCTGGATAAATGGTACCTGCGCAACGTGGCCAACGGGCTGGTGCCCTTCAATGCCATTGCCTCCGGCCACTGGGTCGTGGGCCCGCAGAAGGTCGAGGATTATAATGGGCTGAACGCATACGAAATCCTGGGCCAGCCCTCGGCGGGCTACAGCACCGGCACCGCGATGGTGGCGATCCAGGAGGCGCTGGCCAAGCTGCCGCCCGGAATCGGCTATGAATGGACCGGCCTGTCGTTCGAACAGATGGCATCCGGCGGCTCGACCGGCCCGCTCTACGCGCTGGCCGGGACGGTGATCCTGCTCTGCCTGGCCGCGCTGTATGAAAGCTGGGCGGTGCCTTTCGCGGTGATGCTGGTCATTCCGCTGGGCGTGCTGGGGGCGCTGACGGCCACGCTGTGGCGGGGCCTGGCCAACGACGTCTATTTCCAGGTGGGGCTGCTGACCACGGTGGGGCTGGCGGTGAAGAACGCGATCCTGATCGTGGAATTCGCCAAGGCCTTCTTCGAATCCGGCGACAGCCTGCTGGACTCGGTGGTCAAGGCGGGGCGCGAGCGCCTGCGGCCGATCCTGATGACCTCGATCGCCTTCGTCTGCGGCGTGTTTCCGCTGGCGATCGCGACCGGGGCCGGGTCGGGCGCGCGGGTGGCGATCGGCACCGCCGTGGCGGGCGGCATGCTGTCGGCCACCCTGCTGGCCATCTATTTCGTGCCGCTGTTCTTCGTGCTGGTGCTGCGGCTGTTCCGGGTCCGCCGGGTGAAGGACCGCGTGGACCCGCATGCCGATCTATCCCGTCCCGCCGGGCCGTCCGGTCAGGAGAGCTGAGTTCATGAACGGGTTTCTTTCTCCGCGCCGCGCCGGGCTGATGGTCCTGGCGGCGCTGTCGGGATGCACGATGATCCCCGACTACAAGCGGCCGGCCCTGCCGGTCGCATCGACCTGGCCGCAGGGGCCGGCCTATCACGCCGGCGCCCCTGGGCAGATCGGCACGGCGGCTTCGGACCTGGGCTGGCGCGAATTCTTCGTCGACAAGCGGTTGCAGGCGCTGATCGCGCTGGCGGTGCGGGACAATCGCGACCTGCGTTCGGCGGCCTATGCCGTGGTGCAGGCTCAGGGCCAGTACCGGGTGCAGCATGCCTCGCTGTTTCCGCAGATCGGATCGACCGGGCAGGCGGTCTACCAGGCGCCGTCGAGCCATGCGGGCTTCAGCTTCGCGCCGGGCCTCGGTGCCGGCAGGAGCGGCGCGGCCTATGGCGATGGCCGCGTCTTCAAATTCTACCAGGCGGGCATCGGCTTCTCGTCATACGAGATCGACCTGTTCGGCCGCATTCGCAGCCTGTCGCGCGAGGCGGCGGACCAGGTTCTCAGCCAGGCGGCCAGCGAGCGCAGCCTGCTGATCAGCGTCATCTCGCAGGTGGCGACGACCTATGTGGCGTGGCTGGCCGATACCGAGCAACTGAAGGTGACCGACCAGACGCTGGCGTCGCAGAAGGAGACGCTGCGCCTGACCCAGGCCGGCTTCGATCACGGTGAGGCCAACCAGCTCACTCTGCGTCAGGTCGAGACCCAGGTGGAACAGGCGGCGGCCAACCACGCCCAGTACCAGCGCCAGGTGGCGCAGGACGAGAACCAACTGGCGCTGCTGGTGGGGGCGCCGCTGCCCGCCAACCTGCCGGCTCCCGCGCCGTTCGGGAAGCAGACGGTCCTGGCCGACCTGCCGGCCGGACTGCCCTCCGACCTGCTGGACCGGCGGCCGGATATCCAGTCCGCCGAATTCGCGTTGCTGTCGGCCAATGACGATATCGGCGCGGCGCGGGCCGCCTTCTTCCCGCGCCTGACCCTGACGGCATCGGACGGCGTGTCCAGCCTGCAGTTCCGCAACCTGTTCACCCAGGGCGCCACCACGTTCGGGGTCAATCCCCAGATCCAGATCCCGCTGCTGACCTGGGGCCAGAACGAGGGCACGCTCCAGGCTTCCAAGGCCCTGCGCAACCAGCGCATGGCTGCGTATGAAAAGGCGATCCAGACCGCTTTCCACGAGGTTTCGGATGCGCTGGCCGCGCGGGCGACCTATCTGGACCAGGCGCGCCAGCTCGATGCGCTGGTGGACTCCTCGGCCGATGCCTACCGGCTGGCGCGGATGCGCTTCGATGCCGGCGTGGATTCGTACCTGAATACGCTGGACGCGCAGCGTACGCTGTATGGCGCGCAGCAGAGCCGGATTTCGGTACATGAGGCGCGCTACCAGAATCTGATCACGGTCTATCGCGCCCTGGGCGGCGGATGGACGGAACGGAGCGTGCCGCCGGGGCAGGTCGCCGCGGCGGCGACGCAGAAAGGCTGAAGGGCCCGGTAAGGGTCAGTCTGCAGGGCGGGTCCTTCGGGGCCCGCCTTTTTTGTATCTGCACGAAAATTCAGCACCGGCATGAAATAACAGTGAATGGAACGTGATCGTTTATTGTGCGTTGCAATGTATTGTGCGCTGCAACAAAATCATCAAACGGCATTTATTTGCATATTTCGTTTGACCGGTAGAAAAAAACCCGTCATGAAAGCTTCATCAGAGTGAGAAGACCGGAATGGCCCACTCCTGAAAACAAGAAACCTGCGGCGATACGATCGCGGGACTTAAAAAAGGGGGATCGAACCCTCGGACTGACCTTAAAAAAGGTGCATCTTTCACGATGCACCTTTTTTTATTGGCCTGCCTGCGATATGCGCGGTGCCTCGTTTCTGAGGACAGGCCTGGATTGAAACCGATTTCCCCCGACCCAAGGCTGGTTATTGTCGTCATCATGGTCACCGTCGCCATGGGGGCATTGGATGCCATTTCGCTGACCCATCTGAAGGTCTTCACCGGCTACATGACCGCGACCGTCATCCTGATCGCGGTGCATCTGACATCGGGGGAATCCATTGCCGGGCCGGGCGTGGTGGCGATTACCGCCTATCTGGCCGGGGCGGCGATGGGTGGCCGCCTGGTCCGGCGCTCTCATTCGCGCCGGCGCACGGTGGCGGACCTGCTGATGGCGGTGGGCGCGCTGGTGCTGGTGGCGGCCCTGGTCTGGTGGCAGGACGCGGCCTGGCGGTACTATGCCACGCTGGTCGTGCTGGCCGTTGCCATGGGGTTGCAGACCTCGGCCACCCGTCACGCCCAGGTCACGGACCTGACATTGCCGGCCGCCACCATGCTGCTGCATGGGCTGATGCATGACAGTCGGCTGGCCGGCGGCCCGGCGAAAGGAGCCTGGCGGCGGGTGGTGGCGATTTTCGCCCTGTTCGGCGGTGCGGTGCTGGGCGCGCTGATGTCCAGCGTGTCGGTGCCGGTCTCGATCGGTCTGGTGGGGCTGCTGATCGGCAGCGCCGGGTGTCTGCTGTATGTGGGCGACCATCCGCTGCTGGAACGGCTGGAAACACTCGGCCCGTCCTGAACTCCAGGGCGCTGCCCTGGAACCCGGCAAGGGCCGGCGGCCTTTGCCGGGGTCAAGGGGCGGAGCCCCTTGGACGCTTACGGCACCTTGGCAACGCGCAGCGTATTGGTGCTGCCCGCCACGCCGAAGGGCAGGCCCGCCGCGATCACGATCCGGTCGCCCGAGCGGGCCAGGCCGCTGGCGACGGCGGCCTCGATCGCCTGGTCCACCACGTTTTCGACCGTGCGTACCGGCGTTTCCTGCCCGACCGACTGGGCGGTGACGCCCCACACGACGCACAGGCGGCGGGCGATCTCGTCGTTCGGTGTCAGGCCGATGATCGGGCAGGAGGGCCGCTCGCGCGAGATGCGCAGGGCGGTCGCCCCCGCCAGGGTAAAGGCGACGATCGCGCGCGCATCCACCGTGGTGGCGATCTGGCCCGATGCGGCGGCGATGGCGTCGGCGACGAAGCCTTCCGGCGCCGGGCAACTGGCCTGCATCAGCGACTGCCAGACCGCGTCTTCCTCGACCCGGCTGACGATGCGGCTCATGATGCCGACCGCTTCCAGCGGAAACTGTCCGGCTGCCGTTTCGGCCGACAGCATCACGGCATCGGCGCCGTCGAACACGGCGGTCGCCACGTCCGACGCCTCGGCGCGGGTGGGGGTGGGGGTGCTGATCATGCTTTCCAGCATCTGGGTCGCGACCACCACCGGCTTGCCCAACTGTCGGCACAGGCGGATGATGTGCTTCTGCGCCAGCGGCACCGCCTCGGGCGGCAGTTCGACACCCAGGTCGCCGCGGGCGACCATCACCGCGTCGGATAGGCGGACGATCTGGTCCAGATTGTCCATCGCCTGCGGCTTTTCGATCTTGGTCATGATCCAGGCGCGGCCCCCGGCGATGGCGCGGGCCTCCTGCACATCCTCGGGGCGCTGGACGAAGGACAGGCCGATATAATCGACGCCGAGCTCCAGGGCGAAATCCAGGTCGCTGCGGTCCTTCTCGGTCAGGGCCGGGATCGGCAGCACGATGTCGGGCACGTTCACGCCCTTGCGGTCGGACAGCACGCCGCCGACGGCGACGATGGTGTCCAGATGGTCCACGCCCACCTCGCGCACCACCAGGCGCAGCTTGCCGTCATCCAGCAGCAGGTTGCTGCCCACGGTCGCGGCGTGGATGATCTCGGGGTGCGGCAGGCGGACCCGCTGTTCGGTGCCCGGCGCATCGTCCAGGTCCAGGCGGAAGAACGCCCCCGTCCGCAACGTGACCTTGCCCTGCTCGAACGTGCCCACGCGCAGCTTGGGGCCCTGGACATCGGCCAGGACGCCGATCGGCCGGCCCAGCTCGGCCTCGACCGCGCGGATGATCTCGTAGCGGGCGGCATGGTCGGCATGCGTGCCGTGCGAGAAATTCAGGCGGAACACGTCGGCCCCGGCCTCGGCCAGCGCGCGGATGATGTCGCGGGTGGACGAGGCCGGCCCCAGTGTCGATACGATCTTGGTGCGGCGGGGGTGCAAGGCGATGGCGGAGGGCATGGGCGTTTTCTCCTTCTGGATTCTGTCCGCGACCAGTTTGCTCCGTTCTGCCCCGGCGGGTGCGGTCGTCTTCGGTCCGCGCGGTTTTCAGGACGGTTGAATGGTCTCCTGCGGCAGCAGGCCCCAGACCGCATTGCGGTCCAGCCAGCCCGAATAATGTTGTACGCTGACGCGGCACCAGCTGGTGCCGGCCGCGCAGGTACGAAGGATGCCGACCGTGCCGGGCTTCAGTACCGCGACAAGGGCCGAACCGGCATCCGGGGCCGAGCGCAGCATGACCGCTCCGGGGATGGACGCGGCCGCGCCTGGGTCCGCCAGGCGTCCGACCTCCCGGCTATCGAAATGGCCGGACGGCGGATTGGTTGCCTGCTGGGCGGCGGGCGGCGTGGCGGGCGCGCCGGCGGATGGAGCCGGAGGCGTCGCCTGGGCCGGATCGACCGGCGGCAGGCCGGGGATGACGAAGCTGCGCGTGCCCACCAGCGTCGCCTGGTGCACCCAGCCCTTCTGGCCGTCGGAATCCTCGACCAGGCGCCAGACGTCGAACTCACGCTCGATTTTCACCGGCAGGTCCCGGCGGTGATAGACCCATTCGATCGGGTAACGCTGCCCGGGGCCGGAGCGCATGTTCACCTCGTCCGCGCGCAGCGCCGCGAAGCGGGGCAGCGGCAGGCCGGTGATCGCGCCCTTGTCGGCCGGGGCCGGTGGCTCGGCGGGCGTCGCGGGCGGGGGAATGGCGACAGCCGCCCCGCCGGTGGAGGCTGCCGCTGCCCCCACCCCTGCCGCGACGGGTGCCGCCACGACCGCCGCATGGCGGGCATGTGTCGCATGGGGTGCGATCGCCGCGTGGTGACGGGAGGCGGGACCGGCATGGGCGGGCGCGTGCGCGGCGGCCGCATGGCCATGATGGTGCGCCGTGGCCACGCCGGAGGATGCTGCCGGATGATGCCGCTTGTGGTGCGCGGTGCCGGCGGCCGTGGCCTTGGCGGCGGCGTGGCGATGATGATGGTGTGCCGTCTTGGACGACTCCGGCGTGGCTGCCGCCGCGGCATGGGGCGCAAGCGGAACCAGCAGCGTCGCGCAGAGCATCCAGCCGGAGCATGCGCGCGCGTTGGCGCTGCGCGGCGCGGGGGAGAGGGCGAGGAAGGAAGAGGGCGTCATGGCTGCATCCCTGCCAAGGCGCGCGCCGCACGGCAAGGGGATTTGCGGCCCCTTGGGCATGGCGGAATCGGCCGCCCCGTCACAGGCTGATGACCTGCCGCCCGCGCGCGGCATCGAGAAAGGCGGGAACGCCGGCCACAACCGCCTGCGGCAGCAGGGCATCGGCTGGCAGACCGGTCAGGCGCAGGCCGGATTCGCAGGCCATCAGCGTGCCGTCCAGGGCCAGCACGGCGTCGCGCAGCACGTCGAATCCCGCCACGCCGCTGGCCTGGACCGTGTCGTCGGTGCCGGCATCGCGCAGCCCGTGCCAGTCCCGCGCCAGGGCATGGACCCCATGGCCGGCGGCGAACAGCAGCACGGGCCTGTCCACGGCCAGCGCGCCGGCGGCCAGGACCAGGGCATAATGCGCCCGTTCATAGCTGCCATCGAGCAGCAGGATCGCCAGTCCCTGGCGCGGATCGTCAGCCGGCATGGATCGCACAGGCTCCGCCCGGTGCGTGGCCTGCCGCATGGGCCGACAGGTCGTGGATGGTGGGATGCGTGCCGCACAGGGGGCAGTCCGGGTCGGGGGGCAGGCGGATGGTATGAAAGCGCGCCGCCAGCGCGTCCCAGACCATCAGCCGGCCGGCCAGGCTCTCGCCGATATCCAGGATCTCTTTCAGGGCCTCGGTGGCCTGCAGGGTGCCCATGACACCGGTCACTGCGCCGAAGACCCCGGCCTCGGCGCAGGACGGTACCGCGCCGTCGCGCGGCGGCGCGGGATAAAGGCAGCGATAGCATGGGCCGCCGCGATGCGGGCGGAAGGTCGAAAGCTGCCCCTCGAAGCGCAGGACGGCGGCCGAGACCAGGGTTCGCCGTTCCAGCGCGCAGGCATCGGCGAGCAGGTAGCGGGTGCGGAAATTGTCGCTGCCGTCGCAGACCAGGTCGTAGCTGCCGACCAGTGCCCGGGCATTGCCGGCATCCAGCCGCGTCGCATGCGCGTCGACGCGGACCAGCGGATTGACCGCCCGCATGGCCTCGGCCGCCGATTCGACCTTGGGCCGGCCGATCCGGCCGGTGGTATGGGCGATCTGGCGCTGGAGGTTGGACAGATCCACCAGATCGTCATCGACCAGGCCGATCCGGCCGACCCCCGCCGCCGCCAGATAGAGGCCCAGCGGCGAGCCCAGGCCCCCCGCGCCGATGATCAGCACGCTGGCGGCGCGCAGCGCGGCCTGCCCCGTGCCGCCGATTTCGGGCAGCAGGATATGGCGCGCATAACGCTGGATTTCGGTCTCGGAAAACTCAGGAATCATGCATCCTGCCCTGTCTCGGCGTTCTTGATGCGCCCTGCATGCGGCTGTGGAAATGGGCTGTGGGAATGGGGCGCGTGGCCTGACTTTTTATAACAATTTATTTCATATGGCATGAAACGCATGCATGGCCGATATGTTTATCGTATGATGCGGGAGCAAGACAGGGGCGTTTTTTCTGATGAACCGTTTCATGCGTCTGATGCCAGCCGGTCACATGGTCGCCGTTCGGCGGCAGCAGGCGCGCCGCATCTGCGCGGTGACTCTGGTCATGTCCCTCTCGCTGTTCGTGGCCTCGCCCTTCGTGACGCTCTGGTCCGTTTCGGCGGCCATTCAGGGCCATGACACCCGCACGCTCGGCACGTTCCTGAACTGGCGTGCCGTCCAGGCCAGTCTGAAATCGCAGATCATCGGCGGCATCGTCGGCAATCAGCAGGCCAGTGACGACGACCTGCCGGAATTCGGTTCGTCCTTTGCCGCGACGGCGGTGTCCCGGGCGGTTGACGTGCATGTGAATGCCGCCAACCTCGATACGCTGATGGGGCAGGTCATGCCGGCGGCGCAGCCTGTGTCCGCCATCTCCCCCGCCGCGATGCTGCATCATGTGCGCATCCGCTTCCTGCGCCCCGACATGTTCGAGGCCCGCGCCGTGTTGCCGGGCCACGAGCGGGACACGCCGCTGCGCCTGCAGATGCGGATCCAGGGCTGGCGGTGGAAGATCACCGAGGTCGAGCTGCCGGCCAGCCGGTCCGATCGCCCGGTGATCGAGGCTTCGGCCACGCCGGCTCAGGTTGCCCTGCTGTCGCGCTGACAGCGTGCCTGCCGCCATGGGCTCCCTGGGTGCGTTTTTGGTGGGCGGATTTTCGCCCATCATGCCCTGCCGCTCCGCCCGGGTCATGCAGACCGGGGCAGGAGGGGCGAGCGGTTCAGCGGCCCGCGCGGGTGGCCGTCTCGGCCGGCAGGTCTTCTTCCAGGATCGTGATGTGCAGGGCGTAGGAAATCTCGCCCTCATCTTCGTCCCGGTGAACGGTGCCGATGATCTCGCCCTTCACGGCGACCTCGACCGAAAGACCGGCGCGCGGCGGCGGGTTGACCGTCAGCTCGGGCGAACCCAGCAGGCGGCGCAGGCATACCTGTAGGCGGGCGATTTCGGAGGCGGACATGCTGCTCATGGAATGCTCTCTGTCGGAAAGGGTGGGCCGATGGCGGCCCCTGGTGACGGGGCGGACGCCGTCCGTGCCCGATCTGATGCTGCTCGCTATAGGCATTCGACGCCCTGCCCGCAACAGCGCCGCGTCGCGGAAAAGCCCCCTTCCCGCCTCAATCGTCTGATTTTCGTGTTCCGCCAGCATCCTGTTCCGGAGGTCCTTTTGTTGATCCGCCGCCCCCTGCTCGCCCGCCTGTTCACGCCGCTGCGCCTTGCCCTGCTGCTGACGAGCATGGTGCTGACTTTCCCCGCCGTCGGCGCGGAGGCAGTCACCACGGCTTTCGGCCCGCTGGAAGCAGCGCAGCCGCTGACGGCGCGTGGGCTGGCCGAGCGGATCAGGCAGGACGGCGCGCATGAAGTGGCGCGGATACTGACCCGCGATCGCGAATGGGCGCGCGTGCGCCGTGCGGTGGCCGCGGGATGGGAGAACTGGATCGCGCTGCTGCCCGACCTGATGCCGGCCGCCGATCCGGCGACGGGCCGTTCGCTTCAGGTTGCGTTGCGTCGGGCATTGCCCCGCAATCCGCGCGCGGTCCTGTCGATCCTGGACCGGAAAAACAGTAACCAGCTCGGTGGCCGGACGATCTGCGCGCCGGCGGCCGAGCCCGCGTCCTGGCGCCCCCGGGCGCTCACGGCGATCCGGGCGGTGCATGACATCCATCTGATCGATCAGGGGGCCGATTGCATGCGCGCGCTGGAAGAGCAATCCTGATCCTGCCAGCCCTGGCGAGCCAGGATGGCGCGGATATGGTCGGGAGGGGGCGCGACGGCGGAGACCGGCGGCTCCAGCGGTAGCGAGAGGGCGCGGCTCATCAGGTGCAGCCTGTGCGCCTCCGGGCCCGTCGCGTCGCCATAGACCGCGTCGCCCAGCACCGGGCAGCCCAGACTGGCGCAATGGAGCCGGGCCTGGTGGGTGCGCCCGGTCAGCAGGCGGAGTTCCAGCCAGCTCACATGTCCGTCGCTGGCCAGTAGCCGCCATTCGGTCCGCGAATCCTGTCCCGTCGCGGCTTGGACCATGCGCCAGCCCCGCGTGTCCGACTGTTTGGCCATCGTCATCGCCACCGTGCCGCCGTCGGCGGCGGGGCGGCCGCGCACCATGGCCCAGTAGGTCTTGCGTGCATGCCCGTTGGCGAAGGCCGCCTGCGCGGCCAGCAGCGGCTGCTTGCGCAGCGCGATCAGCAGGCAGCCCGACGTGTCGCGATCCAGCCGGTGGGCCAGCCATGGTCCGTCCGCCCGCCGCGACAGGAGCGGGAACGCATCTTCGACCGACGGGCCGCCGGCGGGACCGGCATGCACCGGCAGGCCGGGCGGCTTGTCGATGACCAGGAAGCGGGCATCACGAAACAGGACCGGAAACGGATCGACCCCGCTGCCCGGGGCAGGCAGGGCCGGGCGGGCAGCCGGCGGGGGCGGAGGACGGCGCGTTCGCCGGGTCATTCGTCGTCGTCGGTGCGGCGCAGCAGGACCTCGCGCCGGCCGACATGGTTGGCCGGGCTGACGATGCCCTCCTTTTCCATCTGCTCGATGATCTTGGCCGCCCGGTTGTAGCCGATCGACAGGTGGCGCTGGATGAAGGAGGTGGAGGCCTTGCCCTCGCGCGCCACGACGGCGACCGCCTGGTCGAACAGGCTGGTTTCATCGTCATAGCTGCCGTTCAGCCCGTTGCCGGACGATTTGCCGCCGCCGGCGCTGCCCGCGCCGTCCTCGTCCTGGGACGAGATCACGTCGTCATCATAGATCGGCTCGCCCTGGCTGCGGAGGAAGCGCACGACTTCCTCGACCTCGCCGTCGGCGACGAAGGGGCCATGGACGCGGGTGATCCGCCCGCCGCCCTGCATGTAGAGCATGTCGCCCTGGCCCAGAAGCTGCTCGGCCCCCTGCTCGCCCAGGATGGTGCGGCTGTCGAACTTGCTGATGACCTGGAACGAGATGCGGGTCGGGAAATTGGCCTTGATGGTGCCGGTGATCACGTCCACCGACGGGCGCTGCGTCGCCATGATGACATGGATGCCCGCCGCGCGGGCCTTCTGTGCCAGGCGCTGCACCGCCATTTCGATCTCCTTGCCCGCGACCATCATCAGGTCCGCCATCTCGTCGATCACCACGACGATATAGGGAAGGGATTCCAGGGCGAGCTGCTGTTCCTCGAAGGTCGGGCGCCCGGTCTCGGGGTCGTAGCCGGTCTGTACGCGGCGCGAGACGACTTCGCCGCGCCGCCTCGCATCGGCCACCCGGTCGTTGTAGCCGCCGATATTGCGTACCTGCAGGTGGGACATGGCGCGATAGCGGCGATCCATTTCCCGCACCGTCCATTTCAGGGCGGCGACCGCCTTGGCCGGTTCGGTCACCACCGGCGTCATCAGATGCGGGATGCCCTCGTAGATCGACAGTTCCAGGATCTTGGGGTCGATCATGATCAGGCGGCATTCCTCGGGCGACATGCGGAACAGCAGCGAGAGGATCATGGCGTTGACGCCGACCGATTTGCCCGATCCGGTGGTGCCGGCGATCAGCAGATGCGGCATGCGCGCCAGGTCGCCATAGATCGGCATCCCCGAAATATCCTTGCCCAGCGCCAGGCAGAGCTTCGACGACGCATGGTGCCAGGCATCGTCGGTGAACAGTTCGGACAGGTACACCGTCTCGCGCCTTGCATTGGGCACTTCGATGCCGATCACGTTGCGGCCCGGCACGGTGGCGATGCGCACGCTCAGCACCGACAGCGACCGCGCCACGTCGTCCGCCAGGCCGATCACGCGGGCCGAGCGGATGCCCGGCGCGGGCTCCAGCTCGTACAGGGTGACCACCGGCCCGGCATGGATCTGCCCGATCTGTCCCTGCACGCCGTAATCCGACAGCACGGTTTCCAGCAGCCGCGCATTGGCCTGCAGCGCGTCCTGCGACGGCCCGGTCTGGGCATGCGAGGGGGCGGGTTTCAGCAGGTCCAGCGGCGGCAGGCGCCACGGGTCGCGCCCGTCGGAGCGGGGCGGTGCGGCATAGGCCTGGCTGCTGGGGGTTGCGCGGGGGGCGGTGGATGGCGGATCGACCGGGTCGGGGCGGCTGCCGAACAGCCGGCCCATCAGCGACGGGCGCGGGGCCTCGGCCGTCGGCGCGGGCGGGGGGGTGGGGGAATGGGCGGGTTCCGGCACATGCCGGGGGGCCAGTTCCTGCGTCGCGGGCCCTCCCAGCAGCAGGGGCGGGGCGTCGTCGTCGGTGTCGCTCTCCATGCCGGGGGGCTGGACCCAGCCCGTGCCCAGCGATGGCCGGGCGGGTGGCCGGGCCGCCGGTCGGGTGGACGCCGGCTGGATGGCGGAACGCGCTTCCGGCGCCGGGCGCTCGGCGCGGGGCGTGCGCGGCGGCTCGGGGGCGCGGGCCTGGGCGGAGAGGTCCGGGCGGGGCGGCGGCACCATGCCGTCCAGCGAGCCGTTCCAGCGCCCCGTCATGTCGGCGGCGGGGTGGTCATTGGGGGCGGGACGCGCCGGCATGCGGCGGGCCAGCCGCATCGGCTGCCGGGCGACGGTGCGCAGGCCCCGGCCGATGGCCGCCCATTCGGTGAAGGACAGGCCGATCCCCAGCGGCACCAGCAGGACGGTCAGCAGCAGCCCCAGCACCCATACGGCCAGCCGCCCGGCCGGGCCCAGCAGCGACGCGCCCGCCTGGATGGCGGTGTGGGCGATCGACAGGCCGAACGCCCCGCCGAGACCGGATTCGGTGGGCCAATGCGGCGTCGGCAGGATCGGGAGCAGCATCGGCAGGGCCGCCAGCAGCGCGCCCATGACGGGCATGGCGCACAGCACGGCCACCGCCCGCAGCAGGATCGACCCCATGGCCGTATGGCGGATGACCCGCCAGCCCCATGCCATCATCGCCAGGATCGGCAGGGCGCAGGTAATGCCGACATTCTGCAACAGCACGTCCGCCAGATAGGAACCGGCCATGCCCAGCAGGTTGGTGGGCGGCTGGGTGCTGG
The DNA here is from genome assembly GCF_014174395.1 of Gluconacetobacter aggeris. Taxonomy (GTDB): domain Bacteria; phylum Pseudomonadota; class Alphaproteobacteria; order Acetobacterales; family Acetobacteraceae; genus Gluconacetobacter; species Gluconacetobacter aggeris. Next base: position 472,184 of record NZ_JABEQD010000001.1, on the reverse strand, counting down.
CCGTGTTCATCGACGGGTCGAGCGGATTGTAGCTCCATAGCGACGCGGCCAGTGCCAGGGCCAGAAGCCACAGCACCATGCCTCCCATCTCGGCCAGCCTCTGCCTTGCGGCGGACCGGATGCGCGGCGCGTTCAGGGAGGCAGGAATGTAGCGGCCAAAGCTCGGCAAATGTTCGGGTCCTGTACGCTGGGCCCTCATCGCGCGGAACGGGTGGTTCCGCCACGATGGCAGGCACGATGAAGCGGACGGCCCCGCCGGGAGGCGGCCGGGCCCGGGTCCGGAGGCGGCAGGAAGTATAGCCCGGCCTTTCGGGAATAAAGAAGGCGGTTCAGCCGTTATTCCGGCCTGTCGTCGGCCGCCCGCCAGATCGAAAGCCGGGCCGCGCCGTGCCGCCGCTCGGCCAGCGGCGCGTGGGGCAGGATCGGGGTGGCCGGCAGGGCCTCGTCGGCGCCGGTTTCGATCACGATCAGGGCGCCGGGAGCGATCCAGCCTGTCCGGGCCAGCGCCGCCAGGGCCCGTTCCGGCAGTCCCTGCCCGTAGGGCGGGTCCAGCAGCAGCAGGCCGCAGGCATGGGCGGCGGCGGGCGGCCGGGTTACGTCGCCGGCGCGCACCGTCGCGCGGTCATGCGCCCCGCAGGCCGCGATATTGGCGCGCAGGGCGGCCAGGGCGGTGCGGTCGGTCTCGAAGAACGTACAGTGGGCCGCGCCGCGCGACAGGGCCTCCAGCCCCAGGGCGCCCGTCCCGGCGAAGCCGTCCAGCACCCGTGCCTCTTCCATCAGGTCATAGCCGCCCCAGGGCGCATGCAGCAGCATGTCGAACAGGGCCTGGCGCACCCGGTCGGCGGTGGGGCGGGTGGTGCGCCCCGGCGGTGCCGCCAGCGCGCGGCCGCGCCATTGGCCGGCGACGATCCGCATCGGCCGGTCAGGACCGGCGCGACGGACGCGGGGCCGGCCCCAGTCCCGGAATCTGCTCGCGCAGGACCTTCCCCGGCACTTCCTCCAGCTCCGACCGTTGCAGGGTGCCCAGTTGGAACGGGCCGTAGGCGGTGCGGATCAGCCGGCTGACATGCAGGTTCAGGCCACGCATGACCTTGCGCACTTCGCGGTTCTTGCCCTCGCGCAGTGCCACGGTCAGCCAGGCATTGTCGCCCTTGCGCGAATCCAGCCCGGCTTCGATCGGCCCATAGCGCACGCCTTCGAAGACGCTGCCCTCGGCCAGCCCTTTCAGCCGGGCCTCGTCCACCACGCCGAAGACGCGCACGCGATAGCGGCGCAGCCAGCCATTGGACGGCAGTTCCAGCCGCCGGGCCAGCTCGCCGTCATTGGTCAGCAGCAGCAGGCCCTCGCTGTTCAGGTCCAGCCGGCCGATGCTGATGACGCGCGGCATGCCCTCGGGCAGCGAGGCGAAGACGGTCGGCCGCCCCTCGGGATCGCGGTGGGTGGTCACCAGCCCGTCGGGCTTGTGATAGCGCCACAGCCGGGTGCGCTCGGGGCTTTCGACCACCGCGCCGTCCACCTGCACGGTGTCGCCGGCCACGACGAAGGTGGCCGGATGGGCCACGACCTCGCCGTTCAGGCGTACGCGCCCTTCCTCGACCATGCGTTCGGCGTCGCGGCGGCTGGCGATGCCGGAGCGTGCCAGCCATTTGGCGATCCGTTCGCCGCGCTCGGGCCGGCTGGTGTCGTCGCGCTTTGTCATCTCGATCCCGAAGCCTCTATCAGGGCGGAAAAAATATGTCTGTCGGCCATGGATATGGCGAATTCCGGATGCCATTGCACGCCCAGGCAGAAGGGATGGTCCGGATATTCGATGGCCTCGGCCACGCCGTCGGGTGCCACGGCGCTGATGACGGCCCGGCCCGGGTCGCGCACGGCCTGATGGTGGGCGGAATTGACGGCGATCCGTGCGGCGCCGGTCACGCGCGCCAGCAGCGTGCCGGGCAGAATGTCCACATCATGGCCGGCCTCGTTGCGCGGATTGGGTTGCTCGTGCGCCAGCGCGCCGGCCACGGCGTCGGGAATATGCTGGATCAGCGTGCCGCCCAGGGCGACGGCCAGCAATTGCTGCCCGCCGCAGATGCCCAGCAGCGGGAGCCCCGATGCGATGGCGCCCCGTGCCAGCGCGAGTTCGGCCCCGGTGCGATCGGTCTTGAGGGTGACGCTGTCATGGCGCTGGTCCGCGCCGTACAGGGCCGGGTCGACGTCGAAGGCGCCGCCGGTGATCACCAGCCCGTCCAGCCGCGCCAGCAGGGCGGGGGCCAGATCGGCCCCATGAGGCAGTGCGACCGGCAGTCCGCCCGCGTCGGCGATGGCATCCATGTAATTGCAGCGCAGCGCGTACCACGGAAAGCGCGAATAGCCGCGCCCGTCTTGGCTGCCGGCCTCGCTGTCCAGGGTCACGCCGATCAGGGGGCGGGAGCGGGTCATTCCGCCTGACCTAGAGGAATATTGCCTCCAGGGAAATCCGCTATGCGCGGAAGGACCCGCCGTCGGCGACAGGCGCCGTTCCGGCCCGGACCGTCAGCCCGGGACCCGGGAAAGGCAATGCCGGCCGGCCGGTCCGTGCCGTCAGCCGTCGGAGACCATCGAATGCAGGCTCGCGGTCATGGCATGGCGGCCCATCAGTTCGGGTTCGCAGGCGGAAAAGCCGATGACGATTGCAGCGGCGGCCAGGATCAACGTGAGCGTATTCATCGTCTGCCTCCTGTTTCATATCGGTCCCGATTGTTTCAGGAACCGTTACCGGCGATTTCGTTACACTGTCACTCGCAACCCAGGCTGTCCATTAAAATCAACATTTTTTCCCGGATCGCGCGGTTGGGCTCGCCCCGGGCACGGCGTAATCCTGTAATATCTTGTGAACGCCGTGTCCTCCCCGGTCGCCGTCATATGGGGCGCGTTGACGGGGGTGTGACGCGAACGCGGCCGACGAGGACGGAGTTTCATGACCGGGCGAAGACAGGATCTGGGTTTCTGCGGTTTTTTCGCATATTCCGGCTGGGTGCCGTGCCATGCCGGCTGACGCCCGCCCCGCCGACCCGATGGGAATGGCGCTGGACGAGGCGCGTGCCGCCGCCGCGCGGGGCGAGGTTCCGGTGGGCGCGGTGCTGCTGGGGCCCGATGGCAGCGTGCTGGCCCGCGACGGCAACCGGGTCGAGGCCGGGCATGATGCGGGTGCCCATGCCGAAATGCTGGTCATGCGGGCTGCCGCCCGGCGGCTGGGCAGTCCGCGCCTGACCGGCTGCACGCTGGTCGTGACGCTGGAACCCTGCCCGATGTGCGCGGCGGCCGCGGTGCATTTCCGGGTCGGGCGCATCCTGTTCGGCGCCTATGACCCCAAGGGGGGAGGAGTCGAGCACGGGCCGCGCCTGCTGGCCCGCCCGGACTGCCTGCACCGGCCCGAATGGGTGGGCGGCGTGCGCGAGCGCGAGGCGGCGGATCTGCTGCGCGGGTTCTTCCAGGCATTGCGGGGGTGAGAATTTGCGGGAAACGCTTAGATAACGCATCCTTCATCGACAGGTACGGGACAGGTTCGGTCGGTCCCCGTACTCTGCCGGACGATACCTCAGGAGGGGGCGGCGTCTTGCCCGGTCGCCCCCGCAACAATCAGGAATGCTATGACTGACGAGTTTCAGCCGATGATGTCTTTCCGCCCTCGCCGGACGCGGGGCAGGGTTTTGGCCGCGCTGGTCGCCACGACCATGCTGGGCGGCGCGGCGCAGGCCGTGATGGTGGACACGGCACGGGCTGACGAGACGGGGGTCATCCGGCCGGAAGCGCAGACCCAGACGCTGCCCAATTTCGTCAACCTGGTGAAGCAGGTCCGGCCTGCGGTGGTCTCGATCACGTCCAACATCCGCGCGGACGACCTGGATGAAGAGGGCGGGATGCAGGGCCAGCAGCAGATGCCCTTTCCCTTCCCGTTCCCGTTCCAGATGATGCCGCAGCAGCAGCAGCGCCGCACGGTCGAGGCGCGGGGCTCGGGCTTCATCATCTCGGCGGACGGCTTTGTCGTCACCAACAACCATGTGGTCAAGGGCGCGACCAAGGTGACGGTGACGCTCGACGACGGCACCACCCTGCCCGCCAAGATCATCGGGCGCGACCCCAAGACCGATCTGGCGCTGCTGAAGGTCTCTACCCAGAGCAAGCTGCGCTTCATCGAGCTGGGCGATTCCGACAAGGTGGAGCCCGGTGAATGGGTGGTCGCGGTCGGCAATCCCTTCGGGCTGGGCGGTACGGTGACGGCGGGCATCGTCTCGGCGCGGGGCCGCGATATCGGCGACGGGCCCTATGATTCGTTCATCCAGGTCGATGCGCCGATCAATCGCGGCAATTCGGGCGGGCCGCTCTTTACCCAGGACGGCAAGGTCGTGGGCGTGAACACCGCCATCCTGTCGCCTTCGGGCGGTTCGATCGGCATCGGGTTCGCCATTCCGTCCGACGTGGTCAAGAACGTCGTTTCCCAGTTGCAGAAGACCGGCCACGTGACGCGCGGCTATCTGGGGGTGGTCGCGCAGGTGATCACGCCGGCCATGGCCAAGGCGCTGGGCCTGAAGCCCGCCACCGATGGCGCCCCGCCCACGGGTGCGCTGATCGCCAGCGTCAGCAACAGCAGCCCGGCCGAAAAGGCGGGCCTGAAGGCCGGCGATGTGATCACGACGCTGAACGGGCAGAAGATCGACAGCCCGCATGACCTGGCGGTCAAGGTCGCATCGCTGCCGCCGGGCACCTCGGCGACGGTGGCCTATCTGCGCAACAATGCGGCGCAGAGCGCCACGGTGAAGATCGCCAACCTGTCCGGCGCGCCGTCGCCCGACGGCGCGGTCGGTGACAGGAACACGGTCGGCGGCCCGCGCCTGGGTGTCTCGCTGTCGCCCCTCACCACCGAGCTGCGCCAGCAGCTTGGGCTGGATGCATCGGTGCGCGGTGTCGTGGTCAGCGATGTTCAGGCGGGTTCGGTGGCCGAGCAGGCGGGTATCCATGCCGGCGACGTGATCCAGGCCGTCGGCAACAGCCCGGTCGACAATCCCGGCGCCACGGTCACCGCCGTGCGCGCGGCCCTGAAAGCCAATCAGTCGGTGCTGCTGCGTGTCCTGCGCAACGGGCAGAGCATCTTTATCGCCGTGACGCCGGGTTCGTCCGACAATGGCGAGAATGCGGGCGGCAACGAAGACGATAACGATTGATTGCCGCTTGCCGACCGCCGCCACTCTTTCCATGAAGGAATGGCGGCGGTCGGCGTTGGGCCTCATTCATCGCGGCCGGATACAGTGCGAGGATGCATCATCGCTTTGCGATCCGGCCGCGGAGTGCACATCTTTTGCCGGATCAGTATCCAGTGCCTGTCGGCGATGCCGGCAATGCCGATGTCCTCGGCGCGGGCGCAATCCGCATGATCGTCGGGCCGATCGCGGTCACGACCTCGCGTGCGTCATAGGCGTAGGGATCATTGGCCGGCTTGATGCCCCGATACAGCACGATATCGGCGATCGCGTCATAGCTGTTGACCGGTTCCGTGTAATTCATGCCGGTGCCTCCCCATGGGCCAAAACCGGCCCCGCCGTGGCGCCATCCCCAGCCGCCGCCCCAGCCCCATGCGAGATTGTCGCCATAGCCCTCATAGGCCGTGTTCTTGTCGACGGCCCTGTTCACGATCACGAAGTAATTATAGCCGTTCTCCAAGGTGACCTCGGCACAGCGATAGAGCATGTAGGTGTCCACGGTCTGTCGTGACGTGACCGAGTTGCCCTGGAAGGATACGCGGAACCGGTTGGTTTCGATCTGCTGCGTCGTATATCCTTCCCCCTCCTCCGTCGCGGGTTGGTATGGTGTTGGGTTCGTGCAGGCTGCGACCAGCCCCAACAAGGCGATCGCGGCGATCTGGCGGACCTGCATACGGGTCCTGGACATATCCTGTCTCCCCGGTTTCGGGCTCCTAACCCGACAAGCGCGACACAGGTCTCGAAGCGGCTCAGGCTGAGCCGTTCCTGCTTTATCTTGTTATTTTGGAGCCTGATGGTCTCAGGTTGTTTTTTCCTGGGACCGTCAGGCTTCAATCACCCCTGTCCGTCCGTGCGGGCGCCCCGATCGGCCGGCTTCCATGCGCCTTCGCCCTTTTCGGACGGGAATGGCGCCATGGGGGGCCGCAGCCGGCGGTCCATCGTAAATGTGTGCCACCCTGCCGGGTTCAACGCATGATCGGGGAATTTTTTGTGCCTCCCGGGCATGGCGGCCCATGCCGGCGACCCTGGCGAAGGGGATTTTCGGCGTGTCGTCCCAAACCCGCGTCCCGGCTCGCGCTTCAGCGGAGGATGGAGGATGAAGCCGGTATCAGACTGCCGCCAGCGTCTCCAAAAGCGCATCGACGTCCGCGACGCGCGTGTAATAGCTGGTGACCAGCCGGATGACGGTGCCGTCCACGCCCGGCGGGGTGTGCCAGTCATGGAAGGTGAAGCCCGCCGCGCGCAGATGGGTGATGGCCCGGTGTGGCAAGGCGACGAAGATTTCGTTGGCCTCGGTGGCGTAAAGCAGCCGTGCGCCGGGGTGGCGGAACAGCCCGCCGGCCAGCCGCTGTGCCATCGCATTGGCCTGTCGGGCGTTGTTCAGCCACAGATCGTCTTCCAGGCAGGCCAGGATCTGCGCGCTGAGGAACCGCTGCTTGGACCAGACATGGCCCGCGCGCTTGCGGCGCCGGGCGAATTGTTCGGCCAGGGCGGGATTGAAGAAGATCACGGCTTCGGCCGCCATGGCCCCGGTCTTGGTCATGCCCAGCGACAATATGTCGATGCCGGCCTTCCAGGTCGTCTCGGCCGGACTGCACCCGAGGTGGGCGATGGCATTGGCCAGCCGCGCGGCGTCCATATGTACCGCCATGCCGCGTGCGTGGGCCAACTGCGCCAGTTCGGCGATCCGCGCCGGGGGGTAGACGGTGCCCCATTCCGTCGCCTGAGTCAGGCTCAGCGCCGTCGGGAGGGGGTTCTGCACGCTGTCGGCGGGCAGGCGGTCCAGCATGTAGGACAGGGCGTCCGGTGCCATGCGCCCGTCCTCGGACGGGATGGAGACCAGCCGGGCGCCGCCGGTGAAGAAGTCCGGCGCCCCGCATTCGGATTGTACGATATGCGCGCTGTCGTCGCACAGGATCGCGCCATAGGGTGGCGCGATGGCGGCCAATGCCAGCGCGTTTGCCGCGGTGCCGGTGGCGACGGGAAAGACCTTGGCGGGGTGTTCGAAAATGTCCGCCACCACGGTATCCAGGCGCGCCGTCCAGGCATCGCCGCCATAGGCGGGGGCGGCGTCCGCATTGGCGGCGACCAGGGCGGACATCACGGCGGGACAGGCCGGAACGACATTGTCGCTGCTGAAGTTCTTGCGTATCTGCTCTACCACGCTATCCCCCTGCTCTTTTCCGTTCCCGTTGTCCGGAGTGCCGCATGACCGAACCAGCTTCCGCCGAAACCGCGTCCGTTCGCAACCCGTCCGCGCGCCTGATCGACGGCAAGGCGTTCGCGGCGAACCTGACGCAGACGATCGCACATGAGGTCCGCGCGTTCCATGACCGCCATCAGGTCACGCCCGGCCTGGCGGTGGTACTGGTGGGCAACGATCCGGCCAGCGAGGTCTATGTGCGCAACAAGGCGCTGCAGACCCATCGCGCGGGCATGCGCTCGTTCATGCACATGCTGCCCGAAACCACGTCGCAGGCCGAGCTTCTTGCGCTGATCGGGCGACTGAATCACGATCCGGAAATTCACGGCATCCTGGTGCAGCTACCGCTGCCCGCCGGGCTGGACCCGGTGGCGATCACCAATGCCATCCATCCCGACAAGGATGTGGACGGGCTGGGCGAGGTCAATGCCGGGCGGCTGGCGCTGGGCCAGCCGGGCATCGTGCCCTGTACGCCGCTGGGCTGCCTGATGCTGCTGAAGTCGGAACTGGGCGACCTGCGCGGCCTGCATGCCGTGATCATCGGCGCGTCCAACCTGGTCGGCCGGCCGATGGCGCGCCTGCTGCTGGCCGAGGGCTGCACCGTGACGGTGGCGCATATCGACACGCGCGATACCGCCGCCCTGGCCCGGCAGGGCGATATCCTGGTGGTGGCGACCGGCTGCCACGGATTGGTGCGCGGCGACTGGATCAAGCCCGGCGCGGCCGTGATCGACGTGGGCATTACCCGGATCTCGCTGCCCAGCGGCAAGACGCGCCTGGTCGGCGACGTGGCGTTCGACGAGGCGGTGACCCGCGCCGGGCGGATCACCCCGGTGCCCGGCGGTGTCGGGCCGATGACCATCGCCTGCCTGCTGAACAATACCCTGGCCGCCGCCCGGCGCATTGTCGGCGGCGCGGGCTGAGGGCGGCGGGGCGATGACGGCGCGCCTGTCGGTCGAGCTGATCCCGCGCGACGCCGAAACGTTGCTGCGCGATGCGGGGCAGATCCGCGCGCATTTCCCGCTGGCCGATACGCTGAACGTGCCCAGCCTGATGCGTTTTCCCATGCAGGGCTGGGACGCGGTGCCGCTGCTGCAGCCGGTCGTGCCGCGTGTCGTGCCGCATATCCGGGCCATCGATATCGATCCCGATGGCCCGCTGCCGGGTGCTGATGTGCCGGGGTTGACGGAAATCCTGGTGGTGCGGGGCGATCCGCCGGCGGATCTCAGCCGCCGGACCTTTCCCAATTCGTCGGAAAGCGTGATCCGCCGCTATCGGCGCGAGGCCCCGCATCTGACGGTCTATGCGGCCTTCGACCCCTGGCGCCATGCTCCCTGGCGCGAGATGGAGGCGGTGGCACGCAAGAAGGAGGCCGGGGCTGCCGGTTTCTTCACCCAGCCGGTGTTCGACATGCGGATGCTCGACCTCTGCATGGGCTGGCTGGCGGGCGAGACCGTGTTCTGGGGGATTTCGCCGGTCATCGGCCCGAAATCCCGTTCGTACTGGGAGACGACGAATCACGTTGTCTTCCCCCATGGGTTCGACCTGACGCTGGAGGCCAATATCGCCTTCGCGGTTCGGGCGATCCGTGCCGTCCGGGCGGCCGGGGGGCATGTCTATCTGATGCCGCTGCGGGTGAATCTGCCCGCCTATCTGGGGCCGATCCAGCAGGCGCTCGGCTGATACGGAGCGGGGGTGGGACGGCTTACCTCCGCCCCGCAATTCCGTTAGCCTTGGGGAAAGAGTCCGTTCCCCGAGAGGTTATGACCGTGCCGCATCATCGTCCATGTCCACGCCTGTCCGCCGGGCCAGGGTTTCAGCCGGGGATTGCCGGCTCCATGACCGCGATCGGGCTGGTTCTGGGCGCTGCCCTGCTGATCGTGGGCGGAACGGCGCCCGCGCACGCCGCCGAGGAGGGCCCACCGACCCCGGCGCCCGCCGCCGCGCCCGCCATGCCGTCGCCCGATCCTGCCCGCATCTTTGCCCCCCTCGCCTATCCGATGCCGGCGGGCAGCACGCGTTCGGCCGGTGGCGTGCCCGGGGGCGCCTATTGGCAGAACGGCGCCGATTACGAGATCAAGGCGGCGATCGACCCCACCAACCGCCTGCTTTCGGGCAGCGAGATCATCACCTACGCCAATAACAGCCCCGACGCGCTGGACGTGCTGTGGGTGCAGCTCGACCAGAACATCTATCGTGACGGTTCGCGCGGCAATTTCGTCAATCCGCAGCGCCATGCCGAGCACACGGATGGCGACGTGATCGAAAGCGTGTCGATCGAGCAGGACGGCAAGAGCATCCCGGTCACGCCCGTTATCTCCGACGCGCGGATGCAGGTGCCCCTGCCCACGGCGCTGGAGGGCAAGGGCGGCAAGATCCGGCTGAAGATCGTCTGGCATTACACGATCCCGGGCACGTGGGGCGGGCGCACCGCCGTCAGTACCACCCGCAACGGCGATGTCTACGAAGTCGCGCAATGGTTCCCCCGCATGGCCGTCTATGACGATGTCCGGGGCTGGGATACCGCGCCCTATCTGGGGCAGGAATTCTTCCTGGACTATGGCGATATCGATTACAGCATCACGGTGCCGTGGAACTTCACCGTCGTCGGGTCGGGCGCGCTGCTCAACCAGGCCGAGGTGCTGACCCAGACCGAGCGCGATCGGCTGGCCCAGGCGGCCAAGAGCGACGAACGGGTGATGATCCGTACCGAGGTCGACATCCACGACCCCAAGAGCCATGTGGCCCAGACCGGCACCAAGACCTGGCATTTCCGCATGAACAACACGCGCGACGTGGCGTTCGCGGCCTCGCCGGCCTTCCTGTGGGATGCGGCGCGGCTGAACCTGCCGCCGGTGGTGGTCGAGCCGGGCCACGCGCCGGTGCCGCGCCTGGCGATGTCGGCCTATCCGGTCGAAGCGGTCGGGCCGCATCAGTGGGATCGGTCCACCGCCTATGTGAAATACGCGATCGAGTATTTCTCGCGTCGCTGGTACCCCTATCCGTGGCCGAACGCGATCAATCTGGGCGGGTATGGCGCGGCGATGGAATATCCCGGCATCGTCTTCGACGGCATGCATGACAAGGACCCGGAACTGTTCTGGGTCACGGCGCATGAGCTGGGCCATGGCTGGTTCCCGATGATCGTGGGTTCCAACGAGCGCCGGCATGCCTTCATGGACGAAGGGTTCAACACCTTCATCGACACCTATGCGTCGGACGATTTCAATTCCGGCGAGTTCGCGCCCAAGCGCGATGTCGAATTCGCTCCCGCCACCGGCAAGCCGGCCGAAGATATCCTGTCGGTGCTGCGCGACCCGGCCGCGCCCCGCCTGATGACGCCCTCGGACCTGATCCCCGAGAGCTATCGGCATCCGGTGACCTACTTCAAGGCGGCCTATGGGCTGAAGCTGCTGCGCGAGCAGATCCTGGGCCCGGAGCGGTTCGACCGCGCCTTCCGCCGCTACATCGCGGTGTGGGCCTATCGCCATCCCACGCCCTCGGATTTCTTCCGCCTGATGGACAGCGAGACGGGCGAGGACCTGTCCTGGTTCTGGCGGGGCTGGTATTTCAACAATTGGGGGCCGGACTATGCGGTGAAATCCGCCACGCCCACGGGCGAGGGTGCGGCCCATGGGCTGGTGGTGACGGTCGACAACAAGGGCTGGCTGCCGCTGCCGGTGACGTTGCAGGTCAGCTATACGGACGGCACCAGCGCGCGCCTGACCATTCCGACCGAGGCCTGGTACCTGCGCAACGAGATCGAACTGACGATCCCGGGCGCCCGCACCCCGCAGGCGGTGACCCTGGACCCGGGGCATGACATCCCGGACCTGAACCGCGCCGACAATGCGCTGACCCTGGCGGCCCCGCCCGCCCAGCCGGCGACGCCCCCCGCGCATTAGCGCGGGGGAATGCCGGGCCGCGCTATAACCAGCCGCGCGCCTTGACCAGGGCCAGCGCGGCCAGGGTGACCATGCAGGTGATCTCGCCCGCGCGGATCATCCGTTCCATCTCGGCCAGCGGCATCGTGTGGCTGGTCATGTCCGCCTCGGTCGCCTCCAGCCGGGGCAGGCCCTGCGTCAGGCCCGTGGCCAGATAGACATGGCCGCGCTGGGTCGAATAGCCGGCGCCCTGGTACAGGGTGCCGGCATGGCGCAGCCGTTCGGCGCGCAGGCCGGTTTCCTCTTCCAGTTCGCCCCGTGCCACCGTTTCGGGATCGGCGTCGGGCCGATGTTCCCACATGCCCATCGGCAGTTCCCACAGCCTCGCCCGCACCGGGTAGCGATACTGGCGCACCAGCGTAACGGTTGGGCCGTCCGGCCCCTGGCCCAGCGGCAGGATGACGACGAATTCCCCGCGCTCGACCACGCCGTAGAGCCCTTCGCCGCCGTCCGGCCGCCGGATGATATCCTCGCGCACGCGGGTCCATGGGTTCTCGTAGGCGATCCGCGAGGACAGCGTGACGAAGCCGCCCGAATCGTCCGGGGCATCGGCGGCAGGGGCTGGGATGTCGGCGGTCATGCGTGCTGGTTCCTTTCGCGCTGGTGGCCGATCATGGCGCGCCGCCCTCAATGCTTGGCTAACGGCGCCGGGGGTCGTTATGTTATCCGGATAACGGAGTGTGCGCCTCGTCATGACTGTCTTACGGAGCGGGCCGGCCAACCCGACGCTGCGAATTCTCGCCGTCGTTCTGTTCAACCTGATCTGCTACGTCGATATCGGCCTGCCGCTGGCGGTCATTCCGCTCTTCGTGCATGGCACGCTCGGCTATAATACCGTCGTCGCGGGTCTGGCCGTGTCGCTGCAATATCTGGCCACCTTCGCCTCCCGGGCGCAGGCGGGCCGGTTCGTGGACGAGCGGGGCGCGAAGCCGGCCGTGGTGATCGGGCTTGCGATCTGCGTACTCGCGGGGCTGGCGCTGATGCTGGCCGGGCTGTGCGCGCAGCGGGCCGTCCTCGCCATGCTGCTGCTGGTTGCCAGCCGGATTCTGATGGGGGTCGGCGAAAGCTGGACCGCGACCGGGGCCATCCTGTGGAATATCGGGCGCGTTGGCGCGGAGCGGACCGCCCAGGTGATTTCCTGGAACGGTATCACCTCCTATGGCGGCATCGCCTTCGGGGCGCCGGTGGGCGCGGTTCTGGCGCAGGCTCATGGGGCGCTGGGCGGGCTGGTGGGGGTTGGGATACTCTCGGCGCTGCTGCCCGCGCTGGGGCTGGCGCTGGCCACGCGCTACGCCGCCGTGCCGCCGATCGCCAAGGGCGGCGAGGTGATGCCGTTCTCCCAGGTTTTCTGGCGCGTTCTGCCCTACGGCATCGTACTGGCCTGCGGGTCGGTCGGGTTCGGGGCCATTTCGGCCTGCCTGTCGCTGTATTTCGCAGACCGGCATTGGGATGGCGCGGCGCTGGGGCTGATGGTGTTCGGCCTGGTCTTCGTTCTGGTGCGGCTGCTCTTCTCGCGCCAGATCGGCCTGCGTGGCGGGATGAAGGTGGCGGTGGTCTCGCTGCTGGTCGAGGTCGGGGGGCTGCTGCTGCTCTGGCGGAGTGCGGACGTGCCGTCGGCCGACCTGGGCGCGGCGCTGACAGGGGCGGGGTTTTCGCTGGTCTTTCCGGCGCTTGGGGTGGAGGCGGTGACACGCGCCGGGCCGCAGAACCGGGGCGCGGCGCTGGGCGCCTTCAGCGTCTTTCTCGATATCGGCATCGGCCTCTCCGGCCCGATGCTGGGGCTGGTGATCCACAGTCTGGGCTATGGTCCGATGTTTCTGGTCTCTGCCCTGTTTACCGGGGCCGGGGTCGGTGCCACCCTGCTGCTGCGGGAACAGGCCCGCCCGGACGCGGCCCGACGGTAGCCGCCTCGGCGGAATCGGGCGGGCCGGTCGCGCGCATGACCCACCTTCTGGAGGATAACGATCCATGTCCGCTGCTGCCGTCGCTGTATTCTGCGGGTCGCGTTTCGGGGCCCGGCCCGTGTTTCAGGAGGCCGCGCGCGAAATGGGGCACCGGCTCGGCCAGGCCGGCATGCGGCTGGTCTATGGCGGTGGTGATGTCGGGCTGATGGGCACGGTGGCGGATGCGGCGCTGGAGGCCGGCGGTGCGGTGTCCGGGGTGATTCCCACCTTTCTCGAGGCGCGTGAGGTGATGCATCGGGGCGTAACCGACCTGACGGTGACCGACTCGATGCACAGTCGCAAGCAGTTGATGTTCGCCCGTGCCGACGCCTTCGTCGTGCTGCCCGGAGGGCTGGGCACGTTCGACGAGACGATCGAGATCATGACCTGGCGGCAGTTGAAGCTGCATGACAAGCCGATCTTCATCGTCAATGTGGCGGGCTGGGCCGACCCGATGCTGGGCATGCTGCGGGCGGCGGTGGAAAACGGCTTTGCCGAGTCCAGCGCGCTGGATCTGTTCGAGGTCGTGCCCGACGTGGCTACCACGATGGAACGGCTGGGGGCAGCGATCCGCAGCCCGGTCGTCGATGATGCCAGCCGGTTGTAAGGGCTGGCCGGCAACCCGGATATGACGGCGGCATGACAAAAAACGGCCGCCCGGGCGATTAGTTCGCGCGGGGGGCCTTGCGGAGAGGCGGGAGGGCATGTATAGCCCCCACACGAGTTCGGAGTGTAGCTCAGCCTGGTAGAGCACTGTGTTCGGGACGCAGGGGCCGGAGGTTCGAATCCTCTCACTCCGACCAGACTTCCAAGATGTCAGCGGGCGAATACCACCGCAAAGCGGTGATGTGCCCGCGTCATCGGGTATTTTCCGGAATATGAGCGATTATCTCACGCCCAGATCATATTTGATCCGGTCGGGGCGGGAGTGGCTTGACGCCAGCGTGGTTTCTGCAGCGGCCCTCTTAAGGGGCGGTCAATCTCTTGCTGTCATGCTGGCAGCCGGCGCGGTCGGACCGTGCCTGTCCTGCATGCGGTTTCCGGCACGATCATGGTCTTCTCGCTGCTGCGGCGCCTGCGCCGTTCCCGACCTCCTCCCGGTCGTGTCCAACTGGCGGACATTGCCGAATCCTCGGTGCTGCTCGAAGCCTGTCCGGCGCGTGCCGCGCGTTTTGCGCCGGCCGATGCGCGGCGCAATGGCACTGCCAACCCGTTTCTTGATTGGGTCAGTACGCCGGTCGGGCTGACGGCCCATGTCCTGCGTGATGTCGTATATGACGTGGACAGCCGGGTACTGATCAAGGACGGAGACCTGGTGGCGGAGACCTGCTACCTCCAGCCGCCCGAGTTGCTGGCGGCGTTGCGGGTCGATCGGGCCCGCCTGATCCGCCATGCGGTGCCGGGGGTGGCGGTGCCGTGCAGCGACCACTGGCCGGGCAATTACTATCATTGGATGGTGCATGCCCTGCCGGTGATGGCGGCCTTGTCGGACCGGCCGGAGATTCGCCGCCGGGGGCGGCTGTCCTGGCTGCTGCCCGACCTGTCGCCGTGGCAGCGCCAGACACTGGATCTGCTGGCTGCGGATGGCGGTGGCCGGCTGGTACTGGCGGCCGGGCGCCAGTACCGGCTGGATCGCGTAGTCTACTGCAATATCGTGGCCGGGGCGGCCGATTTCGCGCTATCGCGGCTATGCCAGTCGGTTTTTCCGCGCATGGCGGCGCGCGTGCCGGTCACCCGTCGGCGGGGGCTGCGCCTGTATGTCGATCGGGGCGGGGCGGGCAATCGGGCGATCCCCAACGAGGCCGCGCTGGCGGCGGCGCTGGCGGCGGAGGGGTTCTGCGTGGTGCGGCCCGAGCGGATGCCGGTCGCTGAGCAGATCGACCTGTTCCGGGCGGCGGCGATGGTGGTGGGGCCCCTGGGGGCCGGCATGACCAATATCGGGTTCTGCCGTCCCGGTACACTGGTCTACGAGCTGGTGCCCGATCACCATGCCAATCCGTGCTTCCTGGCGATGGCGATGCGCGGACATCTGAACTACTGGGCGGATCTGTATCCGACCGGGGCGACGGGACAGGATCATGTCGCCCGTTGGGAGGCCGGGATCGACGTGGCGCGGGTGCTGCGCCGGGTGTCGGGCCTGTGGTCGTGCGGTACGCGGCCGGTTCTGGTGTCGGACGGCGCCGCGTAAGGCACCGCCCGACGGTCTGTTCAGGCGGTCGTGGCCCCTTTCCGGCTGCGGCCGGGGACCAGCAGGCTGACCACCACCACGGTGCCGATATTCACCAGCAATGCCAGCAGGCCGGTCGAGACCAACTGGTGCATGCCGCCGATCGAGAGCATGTGGGTGGGCTTCAGCCCGTCATGGAAGCAGATATAGGTGCCGTACAGCGTGCCCACCGCCCAGCCAGCCAGCATTGCCGGGGCGGAGAAGCGCAGCTTGGTGATACCCAGCACCAGTGCCGGAAATGTCTGCAGGATCCACAGACCGCCCAGAAGCTGCAGGTCGATGGCGAAATGGGCGTTCAGGAACAGCACGCAGGCCAGCGCGCCCAGCTTGATGCCAAGGGCGATGAGGCGCGAGGCGCGGACATTGTTGCGCAGGCCGGGCGAGATGTTGCTGGTCACCAGGTTGGCGGCGCCGATCGCCATGACGGCGGCGGGGACCAGAGCGCCGACGGCGATCGCGGCGAAGCAGAAGCCGGTGAACCAGTCGGGGAAGATCGCCATGAACAGGTTGGGGACGATCGAGGACGTGTTGGTGGTCACGACCCCGGCCGCATGGGCCATCAGCCCCAGCATGGCGATCAGGCCCAGCAGCAGCGTATAGGCCGGCAGCATGACCGCGTTCTTGCGGATCGTGTCGGCCGAACGCGCGGCCAGCACGCCGGTCAGCGTATGCGGGTAGAGGAAGGCCGCCAGCGCCGACGACAGGGCGAGGGTGGCATAGGGCACGCTCTGGCCCGGCATCAGGGCATGGCCCTCCGGCGGGTGGGGCAGGTGCTGCGCCGCGGTGGCGAACATGGCGCCGTAGCCGCCCAGATGCAGCGGAATGACCGTGACCGCGGCCAGGACCGCGATATAGATCATGATATCCTTGATGAAGGCGGTCAGCGCCGGCGCATGCAGGCCGCCCAGCCATGTATAGGCGGCCAGCGAGATGAAGGCGACGATCAGCGGGATTTCGCCCGGCAGGCCCAGCGCCTCGATGACCGTGCGGATGCCGATCAGCTGCAGTGCGATATAGGGCATGACCGCGATCAGGCCGCTGGCGGCGATGGCCAGTTCCAGCGCCCGGCTGCCGAAGCGCGCGCGGACGATGTCCGCCGCCGTCGCGTGCCTTCCGTCATGGGCGATCTGCCACAGGATGGGCATGACCAGGAACACGAACGGATAGACGATGATCGTATAGGGCAGCGCGAAGAAGCCGAACGCGCCGGTCGCATAGACCAGGGCCGGCACCGCGATGACGGTATAGGCGGTGTAGAAATCGCCACCGACCAGGAACCAGGTGATCCAGGTGCCGAACTGGCGGCCGCCCAGGCCCCAATCCTCGGACCCGTGGGCAGCGGACTGGCCCTTGTGACTCCGGCCGCGCCACCAGGACACCGTGCTGCCGAGCACGATGGTCATGGCGAAGAACAGGATGAAGACGACCAGTGCGGGGGCGGAAGGAACGTGCGATGCCATCAGCGTGCGTCCCGCTTCCAGACGACCCACACCAGCAGGGACGTCGCCGGCACCCAGGCGAGCTGGTACCAATAAAAGAAAGGGAAACCCAGCAGGGTTGGTTCCGTTCGGTCATAGAACGGAAGCCATAGCAACCCGACAAAGGGCAGCAGGAGAGCCAGGTACAGCGTTTTCATCCCGATTGTGGCCTTATTTTCTTGATTGATTGCGGGCATCGAACGTTGAGGTTGCCTATCCCCGTCAGCATGTCAACCGGCAGCTTTCGCCGGGCTTGTGCGGATTGGCTGCGCGAAAAAGGATCGTAATTGGTGCGTCTTCCAGCTAGAAGGACCCGGTGGGGGCCGGACTGACAAGATCAAGAAGTAACAAGAACGAGTATGCGGCGTCGGGCCAGGAGATGTTCACGTTCCACAGTAGAATGGACGGGGCAGAGGAGAGAGCTATGACAAAGTGGGTCTATAGTTTCGGTGGCAGCGCGAATGAAGGCGGTGCCGGCATGCGCGAGTTGCTCGGTGGCAAGGGCGCCAACCTGGCGGAAATGGCGGCGATCGGCCTGCCCGTCCCGCCCGGCTTCACCATCACGACCGAGGTTTGTACCGCGTTCTACGACAATGGCCGCGCCTATCCCGAGGACCTGCGCGCGCAGGTCGAGGCGGCGCTGGCGGGAATCGAGGATGCGCTGGGCCTGCGTTTCGGCGATCCGGCGGCGCCGCTGCTGGTGTCGGTCCGTTCGGGCGCGCGCGTGTCCATGCCGGGCATGATGGATACCGTGCTGAACCTGGGCCTGAACGACGAGACGGTCGAGGGGCTGGCCGCCAATTCCGGCGATGCGCGCTTCGCCTGGGACAGCTATCGCCGCTTCATCCAGATGTATGGCTCGGTCGTGCTGGGCGTGTCGCACCATCGCTTCGAGGACCTGATCGAGGAAACCAAGCGCGGCGCCGGCGTGCAGGACGACACCCAGTTGACCGATCAGGACTGGCGGGACGTCGTGGTGGGCTACAAGGAGATCGTGCAGCGCGAGACCGGCGCGCCGTTCCCCATGGACCCGCATGCGCAGCTGTGGGGCGCCATCGGCGCGGTGTTCGGATCGTGGATGAACCCGCGCGCCAATACCTATCGCCGCCTGCATGACATTCCCGCGAGCTGGGGCACCGCCGTCAACGTGCAGGCGATGGTGTTCGGCAACATGGGCCAGGACTGCGCCACCGGCGTCTGCTTCACCCGCGATCCCTCGACCGGCGAGAACGTCTTCTACGGCGAGTACCTGATCAACGCGCAGGGCGAGGACGTGGTGGCGGGTATCCGCACGCCGCAGCCGATGTCCGAGCAGCGTGCCCGCGAGGGTGAGCTGTCGATGGAACGCGCGCTGCCCGAGGCCTACGCCGAGCTGCTGTCGGTGCGCGATATCCTGGAGCGTCACTATCGTGACATGCAGGACATCGAATTCACCGTCCAGAACAACCGTCTGTACATGCTGCAGACCCGCACCGGCAAGCGCACGGCGGCCGCTGCCCTGCGCATCGCCATCGCGATGGCCGAGGAAGGCCTGATCTCGCACGAGGAAGCGATCCGCCGCGTTCCGCCCTCGTCGCTCGATCAGCTCCTGCATCCGACGCTGGACCCCAACGCGCCGCGCACGATGCTCAGCCGCGGCCTGCCTGCTTCGCCGGGTGCCGCGGCGGGTGCGATCGTCTTCAGTGCCGAAGATGTCGAAATCCGTGCCGCGCGGGGCGAGGACGTGATCCTGGTCCGGATCGAGACGTCGCCCGAGGACGTGCATGGCATGCACGCCGCCCGTGGCGTGCTGACCACCCGTGGCGGCATGACCTCGCACGCCGCCGTGGTGGCGCGTGGCATGGGTCGCGTCTGCGTGGCCGGTGCCGGCGGCATCCATGTCGACTACAAGGCCAAGACGCTGTCGGTCGGTGCGACGGTGCTGCATGAGGGCGAGTGGATCACCCTGGATGGCGGCACGGGCGAGGTCTTCGCCGGTCAGGTGGCGACCATCGAGCCCACCCTGTCGGGCGATTTCTCCACCCTGATGGGGTGGGCCGACAATGTGCGCCGGATGAAGATCCGCGCCAATGCCGAGACGCCGGACGACGCGCAGACCGCGCGCCATTTCGGTGCCGAGGGCATCGGCCTGTGCCGGACCGAGCACATGTTCTTCGCTCCGGACCGGATCGGCTTCGTGCGGCAGATGATCATGGCCGGCGACGCGGCGACGCGCGTCCGCGCCATCGACGCGCTGCTGCCCTTCCAGCGCCAGGATTTCCAGGACCTGTTCCACATCATGGCGGGGCTGCCGGTGACGATCCGCCTGCTGGACCCGCCGCTGCACGAGTTCCTGCCGCATGGCGAGGCCGAACTGGCCGAGGTCGCGGCCGCCATGGGTGAAAGCCTGGAAGCGGTGGCGGCACGCAAGGCGGCGCTGTCCGAATCCAACCCGATGCTGGGTCATCGCGGGTGCCGGCTGGGGCTGACCTATCCGGAGCTGTACGCCATGCAGACCCGGGCGATCATCGAGGCGGCGATTGCCGTGTCGGCCGAAACCGGCCAGCCGGTGGTGCCGGAGATCATGATCCCGCTGGTGGGCATGGAAAGCGAACTGCGCCGGACCCGTACCATCGTCGAACAGGCGGCGACCGAGGTGCTGGCCGCGACGGGTGCCAAGCTGGACTACAGCATCGGCACCATGATCGAGCTGCCGCGCGCGGCGCTGACGGCCGACCGGATCGCGCAGCAGGCCGATTTCTTCTCGTTCGGGACCAATGACCTGACGCAGACGACCTTCGGCTTCTCGCGCGACGACGTGGGCACGTTCCTGCCCTTCTATCTGGAGCATGACCTGATCGCGCGCGATCCGTTCATCTCGATCGATCAGGAGGGCGTGGGCCAGCTTGTTTCCATGGGCGCGGAAAAGGGGCGGAGCGTCAAGCCGGGCCTGAAGCTGGGCGTGTGCGGTGAGCATGGCGGCGATCCGGCGTCGATCGGGTTCTTCGAATCCGTCGGGCTGGATTACGTGTCCTGTTCGCCGTTCCGGGTGCCGATCGCCCGTCTGGCGGCGGCCCAGGCCGCGCTGGCCGCGCGTGACGCACTGGCGCCGGCCGCGCAGGTTCGCTGACCGTCGTTCCGGCCCTGCCGCGCCCGCATCGTTCGCGGGGCTGGCAGGGCCGGCTTTTCTGATTGTTCCATTCCTTTTGTTCCATTCTTTGGGATGGCTTGGGCCGCCCGGAGACCGATGGCGGAGCCTGCTTGCCCCCATGCCGCATCACATCGTGCTGCATCTGGTGTCGGATGCGACTGGACAGACGCTGGATTCCGTCGTCCGGGCCTCGATCGCCCAGTTCAGCCATGCCGAAGTCACCTGCCATCGCTGGAACCTGATCCGTACCCGCTCCCAGTTGCGGCGGGTGCTGGAGGCCATCGAGCAGGATCGGGGGCCGGTCCTGTCCTCGGTGGTCGATCAGCGGCTGCAACATGAGCTGACGATCGGCTGCGCGCATATCAAGGTGCGGCTGGTTAACGTGCTGGACCCGGTTACGGCCGTGCTGCAGGACGAGCTGGGCGAGAAGGCGATCGGCCGCCCGGGCGGCCAGTATGTGATGGACGACGCCTATTTCCGCCGGATCGACGCCATGCATTTCGTGCTGGCGCATGATGACGGGCAGGAGATTGGCGGCCTGTCCCATGCGGATGTCGTGCTGGTCGGTATCTCGCGTGCCTCGAAGACGCCGACCTCCTTCTATCTGGCCAATTGCGGGGTCAAGGCGGCGAATGTGCCCCTGATTCCCGATCTGCCGCTGCCGGATGAGTTGCTGCATGTCCAGCGCCCGATCGTGGGGCTGACCATCGATCCCGACGTGCTGATCAGCATTCGCCGCCATCGCCTGGATGTGATGGGCGACCGCCGGTCCGAACTGCTGCTGCGAGCCGATAATCCCTATATCGACCCCGAGCGGGTC
Source organism: Gluconacetobacter aggeris (assembly GCF_014174395.1). GTDB lineage: Bacteria > Pseudomonadota > Alphaproteobacteria > Acetobacterales > Acetobacteraceae > Gluconacetobacter > Gluconacetobacter aggeris. Next base: position 451,214 of record NZ_JABEQD010000001.1, on the reverse strand, counting down.
GAGGAGGAGGTTCGCTGGGCCCGGCGCCTGTGCGCCCGCCATGGCTGGCCGCTGGTCGATGTCAGCCGTCGCTCGATCGAGGAAACTTCGGCCGCGATCATGGGCCTGATGGCCGACTGGGAAGAGCGCCGCGCCGAAACCCGGCCATAGCCACCGGGCCTGCGACCGGCATTACATATCGATACCTCTCCGCTCTGAAAAACACCCTCCTTGATGCCTATATGGATCGGGAACGCGGGAGATTCGGCACATGCGGCGATTTCTGATGTTGGGGGCGGCCACGCTCATGCTGGGTGTGGCGGTGGCGCCGGCAGGGGCCCTGGCTCAGCACGGCGGCGGTGGCGGGCATGGTGGTGGCCATGGCTTCGGTGGTGGCGGCGGCTACCATGGCGGAGGAGGCGGCTGGCACGGCGGCGGCTATCGGGGCGGCGGAGGCTACTATCGCGGCGGTGGCGGCTATTACCGCGGGTATGGCGGCTATGGTGGTTACCATGGCGGCTGGGGTGGCTGGGGCTATCCCGGCTGGGGTGGATATTACGGTGGCTGGGGTTGGCCGCTGGCGTTCGGCACGATGTTCGGCTTGGCCGCCGGAGCTGCTGCTTATGGTGCGTACGACGATGGGGACGGCGCGGATTACGATGATTACCCTCCGCCGGCGTACGAGGGCGGTGCCTATCCGCCTGCGGACTATGGCTACCCTTATCCGGCGCAGCCTTACCCCGCGCAGCCTTATGCGGCCCAGCCCTATGCACCGCCTGCGCCTCCTCCACAGGCGCCCTCGCCTGCCGTGACCTGCACGGGTGGCCGGTTCTTCAATCAACTGACCGAAAGCTGCGACAGCCCCTGACGTGCCGATGAGGCGTGCGGAGGCGCGATTCCGGCAGGAGATTCTTGAGCGCGAACGCTGACGTCATGATCATGACATACTATGTCTTAGACTGGAATTGCCGGGGAAGGATGGGCGGTTTCCATCCATCCGGCATTGGAGCATGGACAGGACTGATGAAGAAGATCCAGACGCGCGGCATGGTGATGCTGCTGACTGCCGGCCTGCTGTCGACCGGTCTTGCCGCAGGGGCGCATGCCGAACCGGGCGGGTGCCTGAAATATGGCGCGGTCGGTGCGGTCGGCGGTCATGTGGCCAACCATCATGCCGTGCTGGGTGCGGTCGGGGGCTGTGCCGCCGGCATGTATACCCGCCATGAATATCGCAAGGGACTGCGGGAGAAGGCGGCCCTGTATGACAAGGAGCATCCGGTCGATCCGCATCTGAGCATGATGGAGCGCTATCGCCAGCGCAAGACGGACGAGCAGAAAGCCACGCTGTGGGACGCGGAACATCCGCAGGCGCCTGGCGCCCCGCACTGAGGCTTGGGCGCGACCGGGACCGCCCGATAGCGGTCCCGGTCCGCGGTTATGCCGACCGCGCCGGCAGCCAGCCCGCCAGTTCCTGCCGTGTCAGGGCCTCCAGCAGGTCGATGGCGGCGGGGGCGGCGTTCAGGCAGGGAATCAGCGCGAAATCGGTGCCGCCGGCGGCCAGGAATTCCGCCCGGACCTCGTTGCCGATTTCATCCAGCGTCTCGATACAGTCGGCCATGAAGCCGGGCATGATCACCGCCACGCGCGTGATGCCCTGCGCCGGCAGACCGGCTATCAGCGGTGCGGTATAGGGTTCCAGCCAGCGCGCGGGTCCGAACCGCGACTGGTAGGTCAGCGGCATTGCCGTCTCATCCATGTCCAGGGCCTGCCGGAGAGCGGCCATGGTGCGGGTGCATTCCTCGGCATAAGGGTCGCCGCGTTCGACATAGGCGCGCGGCAGGCCGTGGAACGAGGCCACGATCCGCTGCGGGGCAAAGGGCAGGCCGGCCAGCGTCTCGCGGACGGAGCGGGCCAGCGCGGCGATATAGAGCGGATGGTCGGGAAAGGCCGGCACGGTGCGCACCGCCGGCTGGTTGCGCAGGCGCATCAGCGCGCGGAAGGCCTGATCGTTGGCGGTAGCGGTGGTGGTGGCGCTATACTGCGGGTAAAGCGGCAGCAGCAGTACCCGTTCGCAACCCCGGCGCAGCAGGGTGGCAATGCCTGATGCGATCGAAGGGGTACCATAGCGCATTGCCCATTCCACCGCCACGCCATCGGGCGCCAGGCGCTGGGCCAGGGCTTCGCCCTGCGCCCGCGTGTACGTACGCAGCGGGCTCTCGTTCCGTTCCTCGTTCCAGATACGGCGATAGGCGCTGCCGGTGCGGCGTGGACGCAGGGTCAGGATCGGCCCGCGCAGGATCGGCTGCCAGAGGGCCGGATGGGCCTCGATGATCCGCCGATCGGACAGGAATTCGGCCAGATAGCGCCGCACGGCGCCATAGCCGGTATCATCGGGCGTGCCGAGATTGGTCAGCAGGACGCCGATACGGGACGGGGCGACGGAAGCGCCCGGGCGGACGGTGAGGAAGGTCATCGGGCCGGGATGTTACAGGACCCGTCCGATGCTGGCAAAACGAACCCGGACAGAACTGATGCCGGCGGAACGGATCGCGGTGACGCGCGTAATCAGCGACGGCGCGAACGGACGCGTACGGGAACCGGCTGGGGCGTCGGGGCGTTGCGCCATGCAAGCAGTGCGGCACAGCCGGTGGCCAGGCACAGGCCGAGGACCGGCAGGGATGACGACAGAAACGCGGTAATGACGGTCATCATGCTCTCCATCCCTTCCGGAAACGGCATGCCGCCGAGGAATCCTGGCGGTTTTCGCTTGCCGGAAGGCACTCGCGGCGGGATCGGACCCTGGGAACAGGCCGTCCGGACCGCCTGATCAGTCAAGCTTGCCGCTTCATGAATCGTCAAGAAAAAATGACAGGCGAGTGACGGAACGGCCGCGGCAGGAGCCCTGCGCTTTTATCAGGTCGCGCGTTCGGGCCATGCGGCGGCCACGCATTTGCGCATCAGCGACGGCAGGGCCAGCGTATCCAGATCGGCATGGGGCACGGCCATGCCGCCGATGCGGGCGACGGTGTTGGGGAAATGCCCGACATGGGCGGCGTAGACGTCCACATGCAGGGTGAAATGAGTGAAGACGTGCGTGATGCGCCCGGCCGCGCGCCAGTCGGCGCGGGCCGGGGCGAAGGCCATGGCTTCGGCCTCGCGCCAGGGCGTGGGGCGCCATTCGGTGCCCGGCAGTTCCAGCATGCTGCCCAGCAATCCTTTCTCCGGCCGGCGCCGCAGCAGGATCTGGCCGCCCGCGTCGGTCAGCAGGAAATGCGCGCCATGGCGCACCGGGCGGGCGGTGCGCGGCGCCTTGGCCGGCAGGCTGGCGGCGATGCCCCGGCCGAGGCCGGCGCAGGACTCCCGCCACGGGCATAGTGCGCAGGCCGGCTGGCGTGGGGTGCAGATGCCCGCCCCGAGGTCGAACAGCGCCTGGGCGAAATCGGAGGGCCGTGCCCGGGCCTCGGCGGAATCGTTCAGCGTCGCGGCGTGCCGGGCGATGGTCTTGCGCGATCCGGGCAGGGGATCGGTCAGGGCGAACAGCCGGCTGGTCACGCGCTCCACATTGCCGTCGACCGGCACCACCGGCTGGCCGAACGCGATGGCGGCGATAGCGGCGGCGGTGTAGGTGCCCACCCCCGGCAGCGCCAGCAGGCCGGCCATGTCGCGTGGAAAGCCGCCGGCCGCTGCCACGGCCCGGGCGCAGGCATGCAGGTTGCGCGCCCTTGCGTAGTAGCCAAGACCCGCCCAGGCGGCCATGACCGTGTCGGATTCGGCCCGCGCCAGGTCGCCGACGGTGGGAAACAGGTCGAGAAAGCGGTGGTAATAGGGAATGACCGCCGCCACCGTCGTCTGTTGCAGCATGATTTCGCTGAGCCAGACGTGATAGGGATCGGCTGTCCGGCCGGGCAGGGCCCGCCAGGGAAGGGTCCGGCGATGGCGGTCGTACCAGCGCAGCAGGGCGGCGGAAGAAGGAGGCACGGGGCGCTTATGGCGAAGGATCGGACCGACGGCAAGCGCGCGGGCATGGCCGCACCCAAGCCCGAACCGCGGCGCGCGCTGACGATGCGCAGCCTGGGGGCGTTGATTCCGGCTGTGGCCCGCCCAGCCTTTCGCCGGCATCCGGCCGCGCTGGCGCAGGTGATGACCGATTGGGCGGAGATTGTCGGCCCGGATCTGGCCCGTTGCACCGTGCCGCGCCGCCTGTCGGCCGGGGTGTTGACGCTGGGCTGCGCCGGACCGGTAGCGATGGAATTGCAGCATCTGGCGCCCGAACTGATCGCCCGCGTCAACCGTTCCTGCGGGCATGGCACCGTGCGGTCGCTGAAACTGGTGCAGGACCTGGTCGCAGGCGCGGCCCCGCCCCCGCGACCCGCGCCGCGCGATCCGCCTCCGCCGGTGCCGATTCCCGACATGGAGGATGGTCCATTGAAGGATGCGCTGGCCGCCCTGGGGGCACGTATCCGCGAGCGTGCCGGACGGCGCTGAGGGCTGGCGCGATTGCCACAAAAAGGCCGGGATCGGGGTGCCGGATGGCCCGTGTACCGACAGGAAGGCGGACCGCGATCCCGTGATCGTGCATGCCGGACGGGTTTACCATGCCGCCTGTCCTGCCGACATGATGACGTGACCTATTTCCTGCTGGAAGGGAGAATTTCGATGCGCAAGATGGCTTTCCTGCTGGCGGCGGCATTGGCCGTGGCGGGACCATTATCTTCGACCTCGGCCATGGCATGGGGGCATGGCGGCTGGGGCTGGCACGGTGGCGGTGGCTGGGGACGCGGGCCGGGCTGGGGGGGCGGCTGGGGCTGGCGCGGGGGCGGCTGGGGGCCGCGCTGGGGCTGGGGACTCGGCGGGTTCGGGGTCGGGGTGCTGGCAGGTTCGGCGCTTGCCTCGCCCTATTATGGTTACGGATACCGGTACCGCTATTATCCGCCGGCATACGCCTATCCCGCCTACCCGGCTTATCCGGTCTACCCCGCCTATCCGTACCCTGTGTACGGCTATCCGTACGGTTACGGACGCTGGTGAGCGCCCTGCCGGGCCGCCTGGATGAAGCGCGCGATCAGACGCGCGTCCTTGCGGCCCGGCGCGCTTTCCACGCCGGATGAGACATCGACCGCCGGGGCGCCGCTCAGGGCGATCGCGCGGGCGACGGTCTCGGGCGTCAGCCCTCCGGCCAGCATCCAGGGAACGGGGGCTTGCCAGTTTTTCGTGATGGTCCAGTCGATCGGCTGCGCATTGCCGCCGGGCCGGTCCGCCCCGGCCGGAGGGCGTGATTCGATCACCAGCCCGTCCAGAGGCGTCGTGGCCGGCAGGTCCTCCGCTGTCGTGACGCCGTTTGCGTGCCAGACGGGCAGGCGGAATTTTTCGCGGATTTCCAGCGCACGCGGCATGGGGGCGTAGATCTGCAGCCCGTCCAGCGCGACCGCATCCAGCGTTGCCGCGATCGCATCGTCATCCGGTGCCACGAACAGGCCGATGCGGCGCGGGCCGCCGGATGGCACGCGGGCTGCCAAAGCTGCTGCCTGCGCCGGCGTGACGGCGCGGGGCGACCGCGCGAAGAAGACGAACCCCACCCAGTCGGCACCATGGGCGATCGCGGCGTCCAGCCCCTCGGGCTCGGTCAGGCCGCAGATCTTGATGCCGATGGGTTGGGCCATCGGGTCAGCCGGCCAGCTCCGCCGCCACGGCGGCGGCGGCGGCGGCGGGGTCGGCGGCGGTGGTGATCGGGCGGCCGACCACGATCCAGTCGGCACCGGCATGGCGGGCCTGGGCCGGGGTCATGACCCGTTTCTGGTCGCCGGTTGCGGACCCGGCGGGGCGGATGCCGGGCACTACCAGCACCGGCGCGTCGCCCAGCCGGTCACGCAGGGGGGCGATCTCGTGCGGCGAGCAGATCAGCCCGTCGGCGCCGGCCGCCATCGCCAGCGCGCCCAGGCGCAGCACCTGCTGGCACGGGTCGTCATGAACGCCGATTTCGCGCAGGGCGTCGGCATCCATGCTGGTCAGTACCGTCACCGCCAGCAGCAGCGGGCGGGCATCGGCCAGGAAGGCGCGGTCCACGGCGGCGCGGGCGGCCGCGATCATGGCGCTGCCGCCCTGGGCGTGGATCGTCAGCATCGCCGGGCGGGTCTCGGCCAGGCTGCCGATGGCCGAACCGACCGTGTTGGGGATGTCGTGCAGTTTCAGGTCCAGGAACAGGCTGTGCCCGTCCGCGACCCGGCGCACCGCGTCCAGTCCCCGCGCATAGGTGAATTCCAGCCCCAGCTTGATGGCGCCGGCACTGGCGGCGGTCTGGTCGCGCCAGCGCGCGGCCTGGGCCTCGTCCTTGGTGTCCAGCGCCACGATCAGGCGCGTGCGGCGGGTGGTCATGCCAGGGGGGCCTCGTGCGATGCCGGCAGGACGGTGGTGGTCACTGGCGCGGGGGGCGGGTTATAGGTTTCGGCCTGCTGGCGGCGCAGTTCGGTCACCTGGTCCTCCAGCGTGCGGACCTGCTGTTCCGCCCGGCGGGCGCGTCCGCGCTGGCGCAACTCGGCGAACCATACCGCGATCGCGCCCAGGATGAAGAATGCGGCGGCGACGATCAGCGTCAGCACGCCAACCGAGGATTTCCACCCCCAATCCAGGAACCACATCTGGATCGGGTCCTGGTTGCAGGCGCTGAAGACGATCAGCCCCAGCAGGAAAGGCAGGGTGACAAGTAAACGCAGCATGGGCAGCCTCCTACCGTTTCGCGCGATGTCCGGCAAGGAAATCGGGACATTGCCGTGCGGCGAGCCGACGCCCGCAGATCGGCCTTGATTCCCACCGCGCCGGCATGGTGTCGTTTGCCGGATCGGGGCGGAGCAGGCTCTTGAGTGAAATCATCGCGTTTCAGCGCGCCGGGCGCAAGGACGACGTGGTCTGGGCCGTTGTCGCGACCGTCGGCCGGGCCCTGCGTATTGCGGAGATCTATCCCGCCCGCCCGGCCGCGATGGCCGACCGCGACTGGCGGGAACAGCAGGTGCGGGCCTATGCGTCCTTCCTGCGCCAGACCCGCCAGCCGGTGCCCCGATACAGCGTGGCGCCCATCCGCCGCGCCGATCTGCCGCGTGCGTGGCGCCCCCTGCCCGCGCTGGGCTTCCTGCGCGGACAATTCATCTGAAAGCCTGACCGTAAATGCGCGCTGGCGGCGCGTCCTGTGCGCGTTTCCTGCGCTTCGGTGCTCACTTCCATCAAGGCCGCTCCGCTCCGATGCTCGGAAACCCACGCCGGGCGCGGCCCTCTGGGCCGCTCTCGCTCACCAGCGCACATTTCCGGTCAGGCTCTGAGACATCCGAGAAAAACAGCGCCGGATAAACGCCTCGTTCATCTTGCCTGCAGCACAGTCGCGGCTTCACGATCCGGAGTACGGGACCAAGATGCAGGATGGAGACGCCACCGCCACGATTGCCGGGGCGGTGGGTGGAACGGCCGCGCCGCGCGCGGAAATCGTCAGCCAGTATGTCAAATCGGTGCGTCTGGCGGTGCCCGGCGCGCCGGCGGTCCATGCCGCGCCGAAGGAACTGCCGAGGCTGCATCTGGACCTGGATGTCGATGCGCGGCAGGTCGCCGACGGCTCGCCGCTGTTCGAGGTCGCGCTGGTGTTGCGCTGCCAGGGGCGGACGCCGGGCGAGCAGGTGCTGTACGAGGCCGACCTGGCCTATGCCGGGCTGGTCAGCCTGCGCATGGCCGGGGGGATCGCCGCGCCGGAGGTGCTGGAGCCGCTGCTGCTGATCGATATCCCGGCCCTGCTGTTTCCGGCCGCGCGCAATCTGCTGGCGGACCTGACGCGGGATGCCGGATTTCCGCCGGTGCTGATGCAGGCGGTGGATTTTGCCGCGTTGCAGCGTGCGCGGCGGGCGGCTGCCTGACGCGCACGCCCACCCGGCGCGCATTGCATTTCCCGCGTCCTGTTCGCACATTCCCGACTGAGTCGCGGCGCGTGCCGCATTCCGGATCGAGGATGGATGACGATGACGAACGGACGTGACCTGGCACCGGTGCTGGGCAGGGTGGACCGCACGCTGGAGGCCAGTCTGGAGCGGCTGTTCGATTTTCTGCGCATTCCCAGCATTTCCGCCCAGCCCGCCCATGCCGGCGACTGCCGCCGGGCGGCGGAATGGCTGCGCGACGAGCTGACTTCGATCGGGCTGGAGGCCTCGGTGCGCGAGACGCCGGGCCACCCGATGGTGGTGGCGCACGACCGGTCGGCGGATGAATCCTCCGGGCGGCTGCCGCATGTGCTGTTCTATGGCCATTACGACGTGCAGCCGGTCGATCCGCTGGAATTGTGGGAGACGTCGCCGTTCGATCCGCGCGTGGTCCGCGACGAGGCCGGGGGGCGGATCGTCGCGCGCGGCGCGTCCGACGACAAGGGCCAGGTCATGACCTTCGTCGAGGCACTGCGGGCGCTGAAGGCCGAGCACGGCACGCTGCCGCTGCGCGTGTCGCTGGTGATCGAGGGCGAGGAGGAAAGCGGCGGTGCCAACCTGCTGCCGTTCCTGCAGGCCAATCGCGAGGAACTGCGCGCCGATGTCGCGCTGATCTGCGACACCGGGATGCTGGATGGTGGTGTGCCGGCCATCACCACCGCGCTGCGCGGCATGGTGGGCGAGGAAATCACGATCCATTGCGCCAATCGCGACCTGCATTCCGGCATTTACGGCAACGCGGCGCGTAACCCGCTGGAATTGCTGAGCTGGATTCTGGCCTCGGTGCGCGATCATGACAGCGGGCGGGTGGTGCTGCCCGGTTTCTATGACGGGGTGCAGGACCCGCCGGCCGAGGTGCGCGACCAGTGGCGTGCCATCGCGCCCTCCGACGCCGAATTCCTGGGGCCGGTCGGCCTGTCGGTGCCGGCGGGCGAGCGCGGCTATACTGCCGTCGAGCAGACCTGGTGCCGCCCCACTTTCGAGATCAACGGCATCAGCGGCGGTTATGCCGGTGACGGGTTCAAGACCGTGCTGCCGGCCCAGGCCTCGGCCAAGGTGTCGTTCCGGCTGGTGTCGGGCCAGGACCCGGTCCGCATTCGCGCGGCGTTCCGTGCCCATGTGCAGGCCATGCTGCCGGCCGACTGCACCGTTTCCTTCGCCGCCCATGGCGGGTCTTCGGCCAGTGTCGTGCCGGCGGACGGGCCGGGGCTGGGCGCCGCGCTGGCGGCGCTGGGCGAGGAATGGGGCCGTCCGGCGGTGACGATCGGCAGCGGCGGCTCGATCCCGGTAGTATCGGAAGTCCGGCAGGCGCTGGACATGGATTCGCTGCTGGTCGGCTTTGCGCGGGATGATGACCGTATCCACTCGCCCAACGAGAAATACGACCTGGTCTCGTTCCACAAGGGTATCCGCTCCTGGGTGCGGGTGCTGGAGGCGCTGGCGCGCGACCGCCGGTTCGCCGCCTGAGATGGAGGGCGGCGTGCCGCAGGTGCTGGCCCTGACGATGGGCGATCCGGCCGGGATCGGGCCGGAACTGACGGCGGCCGCCTGGCAGGCCCTGCGCGCGGGCGGGCCGGCCTTTATGGTGCTGGGCGACCCGGCATTGTATCCGGGCGTGCCGGTGCGTGTGGTGGCGGATGCGGCACAGGCGGCCGCGGTATTCGCCGAGGCGCTGCCTGTGCTGCCGGTCGGGCTGGCCTGCGCCGCGCGGCCGGGTGCGCCGGATGTGGCCAATGCGCCGGCGGTGATCGGCAGCATTGCCCGTGCGGTGGAACTGGCACTGGGCGGGCAGGCCGGGGCGGTGGTGACCAATCCGATCAGCAAGCTGGTGCTGAAGCAGGCCGGATTCGCCCATCCGGGCCATACCGAATATCTGGCCGAACTCTGCGGCGTGCCGGGGCGGGAGGTGATGATGCTGGCCTGCCCCGAATTGCGGGTCGTGCCGGTGACGATTCATGTGTCGCTGCGTCGGGCGCTGGATGGTTTGACCACGGACGAGATCGTGCGGTGCGGGCGGACGACCGCCGAGGCGTTGCGGCGCGATTTTGGTATTTCCGCCCCCCGTCTGGCCGTTGCCGGGCTGAACCCGCATGCGGGCGAGGGCGGGGTGATGGGGGGGGAGGAAGGGGAGATCATCGTCCCTGCCATCGCGGCGCTGCGGGGTGAGGGGATCGACGTGACGGGGCCTTGGCCGCCGGATACGATGTTCACGCCCACCGCCCGCGCCCGGTATGACGCGGCGCTGTGCATGTATCACGACCAGGCGCTGATTCCGCTGAAGACGATCGACATGGCGGGCGGGGTCAATGTGACGCTGGGCCTGCCGATCGTGCGGACCTCGCCGGACCATGGCACCGCCTTCGATATCGCGGGACAGGGCGTGGCCGACCCGTCCAGCCTGATCGCCGCCCTGAAGCTGGCCCGCGACATGACCCGGAACCGGAGCGCCGCATGACCCTTTCCTCCGCCTCTCCCGCGCGGGCCCTGCGCCTGGGGGTGAATATCGACCATGTCGCCACCGTGCGGAACGCGCGTGGCGGCACCCATCCGGACCCGGTGGCCGCCGCCATCGCCGCCGTGGCGGCCGGGGCGGACGGGATTACCGCCCATCTGCGCGAGGACCGGCGCCATATCCGCGATGCCGATCTGGCGCGCCTGCGGGCCGAGATCGCGGCGCCGCTGAACATGGAAATGGCCGCGACGGATGAAATGGTGGCCATTGCGCTGGATCTGCGTCCGCATGCGTGCTGCATCGTGCCCGAGCGCCGGGCCGAGATCACGACCGAGGGCGGGCTGGATGTGGCGGGCCAGGCGGCGGCGCTGGCCCCGCAGGTGCGGGCGCTGCGCGAGGCCGGTATCCGGGTTTCGCTGTTCGTCGATCCGGACCCGGCCCAGATCGCGGCCTCGGCCGCTATCGGCGCGGCGGTGGTGGAACTGCATACCGGCGCCTATGCCGAGGGCCGTGCCGGCGAGTATGAGCGCCTGCGCCGGGCCGCCGCCCAGGCCGATGAGGCCGGGCTGGAAGTGCATGCCGGCCACGGCCTGACCTATGACAATGTGGGGCCGATTGCCGCCCTGCCGCAGGTGGTGGAGCTGAATATCGGACATTTCCTGATCGGGCAGGCAATTTTCGACGGGCTGGCCGCGACCGTCGCGCGGATGCGGCAGTGCATGGACGTGGCCAGGAACGTTCCGGAACGTTGAAGGAAGAACCAGGGCTCTGCCCTGGACCCCGATCCCTAGCCAGGAGGCGGCGCGGTCATTCCATGGCCGACAGTGCCGCGCCTTCATCGGGCCGGATGCGGCTCTTCCTGCGTGGCAGGAAGAGCGCGGGGCCGACGGCCAGGAAGACGATCCCGAACGACCACAGGAAGGTGTGGCCGAATGCCGCATTGAGCGAGGCGGCCAGACTGGCCTGCGTGGCCGGGGCCAGGCTGCTCATCGCCGCCAGCCCGCCCTGGGCCACCACCGGGGAGATGCCGGAGATCTGATGGCTCAGCACCACCGCGAGCAGCGCGGTGCCGATCGAGCCGCCGACACGCTGCACCACATTCAGCCCGCTGGTCGTCCGGGCGATCTGGTGCCGTTGCACCGTGCTCATCGCCGCACTCATCGACGGCATCATGGTCGAGCCCAGCCCGAGGCCGATCGTGAACAGGACCGGTTCGATGACCCAGAATGGCGTGGTGCTTTCGATGCGGCTCAGGGCCAGCATGCCGGCCGCCACGCATCCCAGGCCCGTCAGGACGACTTTTCCGGGCCCGAGCCGGTCGGTCATGCGGGCTGCGAGGGGCATGGAGATCATCGCGCCGATGCCCTGCGCGGCCAGGAGCAGGCCGGCATCGAAGGCCGGCTCTTGCCTGACGATCTGGAAATAGAGCGGCAGGACGAGGGACATGCCGAAAAATGCGGTTCCGAACAGGAAGGTCGTCAGGGCGGAGGCGCCGATCGTCCGCTGGCCGAACATCCGGACGTCGATCAGCGGGGCGGGATGGCGCATGGCGTGGAAGACGAAGGCGGTCACGAGCACCAGGCCCGTCGCGGTGGCGATATCGCCGGCGGGCGCGCTGAAATTGCCGGCCGCCGCGATCCTGGCGAGGCCGAAGACGAAGATCGCCAGCCCGGGGGACAGCAGCAGCAGGCCCTGCCAGTCCAGGGTATGGTGCGGCCTGGCTTCGTCCGGTTCCAGGACCCGCAGGGCGGCGTAGAGCGCGATGACGCCCACCGGCAGGTTCACGAAGAAGATCCAGCGCCACGACACGTCATCGACCAGCCAGCCGCCCAGGATCGGGCCGCAGATCGGCCCCAGCAGCATCGGCACGCCGATGATGCCCATCAGCCGGCCTATGCGCCGGGGGCCGGCGGCATGGCTCAGGATCGTCATCCCGGTGGGCATGATCATGCCGCCGCCCAACCCCTGCAGCACGCGGAACAGGATCAGCGAGGGCATCGACCATGCCGCCCCTGACAATGCGGAGCCGCCGAGGAACAGGAGGATCGAGGCCATGTACAGCCGCTTGGTGCCGTAGCGGTCGGCCGCCCACCCTGTCAGGGGAATGACGGTCGCCAATGCCAGCATGTAGCCGGTCGAGATCCATTGCGTCGTGGCCAGCGAAGTCCCGAAATCTCGTGACAGGTCCCGGACCGCCACGTTGATGATCGTCGTATCGAGGATCGACATGAAGGTGCCGAGGACGACCACCGCCGCGATCCGCAGCAGTTGCGGGTCCAGCCTGTCGTCATCCGGTCGCGATGCGCTGGTGGCATTCATGAGGCGGCCTTCCGTGAAGGGGCGGGTTTCCGCTGCGCGCGGGCGGGAGCGTGCATGGGCGGGGATGAAAGTGGGGCGCCGATGTCTTTTTGCGTCTTTTTCCTCGGAAAAAGAAGCGGTTCGACCTCGGATGAGCGAATCTTTAAGGAGATTGTTCCGTGCTGCTCGTCCTGCCAGTTTCCGCTCCGGCTCTCCGTCCTGATGGCGCTGACGCTGTCGATGGATGCGCTCTGGCCGGAGCGGCATCTCCTATGGGCGGCCTTGACCGTGGCGCTGCTGTGCAGGCGACCGTTGGACCCGGTTCCGGTCCGGGCCTCGCAACGTGCGCTTGGCGCATCGCTGGGCGTGCTGCTGTCGTGCGCCTTCCTGTTTCATGATCCCTCGCGGGAGGAATTCATGCTGTTCCTGACCGGACTTGGCGTTGCGGGCATGGTGGCCAGGAAACAGAACTACATGCTCTACAGCATGGTTACGACGCCGCTGATCATGATTCTGGTCGGGGGGAAGGGCATCGGCGAATCGATCCTGGTCGACCGCCTGATCGCCACGATCGTTGGTGCGGGGTTGGTTGTCGTGGTGAATATCGTCGTTGCAAGAATGATAAGATCTTGTGAAAACAGGATATCCGGCCCTCGGGGCCCTGACGGCCGGGTTCCGGCCATAAAGCGGCCCCACGCTGTAGAGTAGAGAGACGTGGAAGCGGGAGAGTGTCATGCAGCTTTCCGGTGTCATCAACCGGTTCGGCTGGGGCGAGCGCGGCCTGGTTCTGCCGCAGGAGGCCTCGCGCGACTGGCTGGCCGCCCAGCTCCAGGGGCCGGATGAGGCCCGTTTCACGGGGGTTGGCGATACCGCCGACGGCCTGATTGCCCTGCGTACGCAGCGGCAGGAGAAGCTTCAGGGCGATCCGCTGGTCAAGCCGATTCTTCGGGCCGAGATTGCGACACAACTGGACGGCCTGCTGATGACCGGGCAGCCGTTTCGCGAGCGGCTGGCATGGTTCTGGTTCAACCATTTCACCGTCAGCCTGCGCCAGGGCAGCACGCGCGGCGTGGTGGGCGCCTATATGCGCGAGGCGATCCGCCCGCATGTGACCGGGCGTTTCGAGGACATGCTGCTGGCCGTCATGCGGCATCCGGCCATGCTGATGTATCTGGACAATGCGTCTTCCATCGGGCCGGACAGTCCGGCCGGGCGGAAGAGCCACAAGGGCCTGAACGAGAACCTGGCCCGTGAATGCCTGGAACTGCATACGGTCTCGCCCGCCGCCGGTTATACCCAGGCCGACGTGACGGCGTTCGCCGCCATCCTGACCGGCTGGGGCATCGACATGCATGCCGACAGGCCGGGCTTCGTCTTTCGCGGCAAGGCGCATGAACCCGGTGCGAAGACCCTGCTGGGGCAGGTGTTTCCCGAAGGCGAGGAAGGCGGCGTGCAGGCGCTGCATGTCCTGGGCACGCATCCGGCGACCTATCGCCACATCGCGACCCAACTGGTCGGCCATTTCATCTCCGACACGCCGGCACCGCGCGATGTCGCCCGCATCGTGTCGGTATTGCAGGCCAGCGGGGGCGATCTGGGCGCGGCATCGCTGGCGCTGGCCGACCTGCCCGATGCCGGCCGGCCCGGCGGCAAGTTCCGTGCGCCGATGGATTATGCCACCGCGGTCATGCGCGCCCTGTCGCTGGGCGGTGCGCCAAGCGGCCCGGACGACCCGCATGCCCCGGCGCATAGTCTGCTCGATGCCTTCGCGAAGCTGGGCCAGCCGCTGTGGACGGCGCCGCTGCCGAACGGATGGAGCGACCGGGCGGCGGACTGGTCCGCCCCGGCCGACATGCTGGCGCGCACCGACTGGGCCTGGCGCATGGCGGCGCATGTCCGTTCGGGCGATCCGCTGGATATCGCCCATGCCGCGCTGGGGCCGGCCCTGCGCCGGCCGACCGTGCTGGCGATGCGTCAGGCGGGATCGCGGCAGGACGCGCTGACCCTGCTGTTCTCCTCCCCCGAATTCCAGAGGCGCTGACCATGATGCTCCGTCGCCGTTCCGCCCTGCTGGGGCTTGCCGCAAGCTGGACCTGCGGGCGGGCCTCCCTGGCCCTCGCCGGTTCGGGCGGCGGCCCGGACGATCCGCGTCTCGTCGTGATCATCCTGCGCGGGGCGCTCGACGGGCTTGCCGCCGTCACGCCCTATGGCGACCCCGATATCGCGACGCATCGGCGGGATCTTCTGCTGCCCCAGCCGGGGCGGGAGGGGGGATTGCTGGACCTGGGCGGCTTCTACGGGCTGCACCCCGCGCTGGCGGGAATGCACGATCTGTATGGCGCGGGGCAGATGCTGCCGATCCACGCGGTGGCCGGGCATTATCGCAGCCGGTCGCATTTCGAGGCCCAGGATTACCTTGAAAGCGGCGCGGACCGGCGGCTGGACAGCGGGTGGCTGAACCGCGCCGTTGCCGCCCTGCCGGGGCGCGGCCGCCGCCCGGACGGCTACGGGCTGGCCATGGGCCTGTCCGTGCCGCTGATGCTGCGCGGGCCCGCGCCTGTCGGCACCTTCGCCCCGGCCGGCAGCCAGCATCCGGACCCGGCACTCTACAGCCAGATCGCGGCGCTCAACGCGGCCGATCCTGTTACGGGGCCGGCCTTTCGCGACGGGTTGAGGGCGCGTGGCTTCTCCGATTCCGTCATGGAGGCGGTCGCGCCGGCTTCGGGCGACGGGCGCAAGCCGGATGCGTTTTCCGTCCTGTCCGCCGCGGCGGGCCGCATGTTGACGGCCCCGAACGGTCCCCGTGTCGCGGCGCTGGAGATCGGCGGCTGGGATACCCATGCCGGCCAGGTCGGTCGCCTCAAGGGGCCTCTGAGCCAGCTCGATCGCGGCGTGCAGGCGTTGCGCGGGGCGCTGGGGGCGGATTGGAGCCGGACGGTCGTGCTGCTCATGACCGAATTCGGGCGGACCGTGCGCATGAACGGTACCGGCGGCACGGATCATGGCACGGCAACCGTCGCGCTGCTCATGGGCGGGGCCGTCGCCGGGGGGCGGGTCGGCGGCACATGGCCCGGCCTGCGGCAGGATCAGCTTTTCGAAAACCGGGACCTGGCGCCCACGACCGACCTGCGTGCCGTCGCGGCCGGGGTGCTGTGCGACCATCTGGACGTGCCCGGCGGCGCGCTGGCGCGGATCTTTCCGGGGACGGGGGGCGAGAGGATGCATGGGCTGGTGCGGGCCGCCTAGGAATTGTTTTTCTATGGAATTGTTTTTCTATCGTGACGGAATGACAAGGACGGTATGATCGGGCTCGCCGACATATATTGCTTCCGACTCTTCCTTCCGATGCACAGGTCCTCCACCCATGTCCCTGATGGTGCCGCCTTCGCCGCCGAGCAAACGCAAGGCGTGGACATACCAGCCGGCTGCGGCGCCGTCGTTGGTCGATCTGCTGGCCGGCGGCGAGGCCCGTCGGCGTTTCCTGCGCTACTGGGTGCGGGATAATCGTGGAAATATCTTTGACCTGACGTTCTTTTTTACATTCAGGCTGGTCCCGGCCACGTTATGTTCGCATTTTGGCGGGTGGCTGGGGCGTGTGCTGGTTCCGCGGGCCTATGCCGTCCCCCTGCAGCGTGCGCGTGCCAATCTTGAAACGCTCTTTCCCGACCATGCGCCGGATGCGATCGCGGACATGGTGGATGCCTATGTGGACTCGCAGGGGCGGCAGATGGTCGAATATTCCGCGGTGCCGCGCCTGGCCCGCAGGTCGGGCGGCGTGCGTCGCGTCGGTGTGGATCATTTGAAAACATGCCAGGATGTGCCGGTCATTTTCATGGGGCTGCACCTCAGCAACTGGGAAGTGCTGATGCAGTGCCTGACCGATCTGGGATTGAAGGTCTCGCTCAATTACGATCCGCCGCGCAGTCGGGCCCGGCACTGGATCGTGCGGCATGTACGCACGCGTGCGGGAATCGCGCTCCTGCCGCCCGGGCGCCAGGCCGTGCGGCCCGCCCTGCGGGTGCTGGAAGAAAGCGGGCAGCTTCTGGTGTTCTGCGACGAAGGGTTCAACGGCCAGATTCGGGCGCCGTTCCTGGGCCGGCCCGCCAATCTGCAAACCAATTATGCCCTGGTGGCGCGCCTGGCCCGCCGCACGGGTGCGCGGATCTGCCCGGTTTATCTGACGCGGGAAGCGGGGGTGCGGTTCACCCTGACGATTCTGGAACCTTTCGCGCTGGATGGCGCGGCGTCATCCCTGCTGGACGATGTCGAGCGCCTGAACGGGATTGTGGAACCGCTTGTACGCATGCATGCACCGCAATGGTATTTTGTCGATAATCGCCTCGTATCCTGACGATCCGGTTGCCTGCTCCCGCCGCCGGTGCATGTCCAAACAGGCTCTAAAACGATCGAATTCTCATGGGTTTGACCGGGTGGAGCCTGTCGTTCCAAAGAATTCGCGTAATACGATCCGTGTATGACTTCCTCAAAGGGAGGACGAGGCGCGGATGGATGTTATGAGGAATTCTGATAAAATACACTATTTCTTTTTCGAAATGTGACGGAAATCGGGAAATTCGCCTCATTTATTGACATCTCTGGCAGGTTGTGAATGAATGCTCGATCTCCGCTAGAGGTGTCAGGGGCTTTTTGATGCGCGCACGGTTCCTGCAGCCGGTCGAGATTGTGGAACATGTTTCCGACAACGTCCTGGAGCCGGTACATGCCGCGTATTATGCCGGTCCGCCGGGGAAATATCTGAATCTGCTGCTGCAGGCCCGGCAGGATTTTCTCTCGATATGGCGCGTCGGCGATTATCGGGAAAAGGTGTCGCAGATCCGTATCCTCGGACGACAGATCGTCCTGGTGAATGCGCCCGAGGTGATTCGCGACATCCTGGTGAAACGGCGCGACAATTACGAGCGCAAGAGCCCCCAGATGCGCCGTGCGCTGGAGTATCTGCTGGGCGACGGGCTGTTCATTTCCGACGGCCCGACCTGGCGGCAGCGGCGCGCCCTGGTCTCGGACATCGTGCACAAGGACCGTGTTCCCGCCTTCAGCCCCATCATCGAGCGGACCGCCCTGGAAATGGCGCGGCGCTGGCAGCAGATCCCCGATCGGACCACCATCGACATCCTGCCCGAAATGGCGGCGCTGACGGCGGAGATCATCTCGCGCAGCGTGTTCGGCCAGGAACTGGGCCATGCGGACACGACCGAAGTGTCCGAAAGCTTCACGCAATATCAGGCGCTGGTGGACTCGACCAATCCCGGATATTTCCTGGGGCTGGACGAGGGGCTGCCGATGATGCGCACGCCGGCCCTGCGGCGCGCGGTGGGGCGCCTGCATCATGTGATCGACCGGATCGTCGAGGATCATCTGGCCGGCCGGGGCAGCCATAATTCGATGATGGAACTGCTGATCCGGCGCCAGAAGCGCAACCCCGAGCTGGGGCTGGACGCGGTGGCCCTGCGGAACGAGGCCGCCACCATCTTCATGGCCGGGCACGAGACGACGGCGGCGACGCTGACCTGGGTATGGTATCTGCTGGCGCGCGCGCCGTGGGTGGAGCGGGCGGTGCATGATGAAATCGCCGCCGTGTGCGGCGACCGGGCCCCGACGCTGGAGGATTTGCCGCGCCTGCGCTGGTGCCAGGCGGTGATCGAGGAAGCCCTGCGGCTTTATCCCCCCGTGCCGATCCTGGCCCGCCAGAATCGCGACGCGGACCAGATCGGAGATGTCGCCGTCCGCCCCGGATCGCTGATCCTGATCGTGCCGTGGCTGCTGCACCGGACCGAGAGCCTGTTCGAGGCGCCGCACGAATTCCGGCCCGAACGCTTCATGGACGGGGCCCGGCCCGAACCCTACAGCTACATCCCCTTCGCCAGCGGTCCGCGCGTCTGTCCGGGCCAGCATTTCGGCATGACCGAGGCCATTCTCTGCCTGGCCATCCTGGCGCAGCGGTTCCGCATCGTCCTGCCGCCGGGCCAGAAGGTCGTGCCGCAATGCCGGCTGACGCTGCGGCCGCGCGATGGCCTGCCGGGGATACTGGTCCACCGGCAGCGAGGCCCCGCTGGCCATGTCGCGACTTTCCCGCCCGTGCGGGCGAGAGAGAGTGCGGCCGTCGGCTGTCCTTACTCCGCCTGACCGGCGGCCGGACGGCGTTATCGGTTCCATGGGAGCCGTATCATTGATGTTCTGACCTGGAACAGGTCAGCGATGCCGGCGCCTGCCGCCATCCGTGCATTCATCATCAACGGCGCATGTCCCTGCCGCGCGCGGCAGGAGGGCTTTCAAGGTCGTCTCTTAACCTCAGGTTATGAGAGATGGTTGTTTTTGATCATTGACGGTCAATATTATTGAATCGTAACATTGCAGTAATCTAACAAAGTCGATTCAGACAAATAGTTGACGCGGCATGGCTCATCCGGCGTCGGGCCGGGGGAGTGCTGTGTCGGCATGTTGCGCATCTGGCAGGAGAAGACGAAATGACTGTTCGGCGGTGGTCGACGCAGGGCCCGCGTATCAGGGCCAGGTTGCTTCGCACAACGGCGATCGCGGGCCTTGCGGTGGTTTCGGTCGTTTCCTCGGCGGGCGCCAAGGTCGTGACGCCTGCCCATAAGCAGCATGCGAAGAAGGCGCATCCCGGCACGGCGGCGCAGCCTGCCACGTCCATTGCCATGCGGCCTGCTGCCGTGCAGCATCCCCGCCGTGCCGCGCCGGTTCATGAAGACCCGGAAGCGATCCAGGTCGAGGCATCGCGCGTCCGCAGCCACGGCGCCGAGGTTGCCGTCACGCGTGCGGTGATGGATCGCTTCGTTGCCGGCACGAACCCGATGCAGATTCTCTCCCTGACGACACCGGGGGCCAATTTCGCTTCGACCGATGCCTTCGGCCTGGATACGTACGGCAATACGTTCTACGTGCGCGGCTTTACCCAGATGCAGATCGGCGCGACGCTGGACGGCATTCCGCTCGGCACCCAGGGCTTCGCCAATAACAACGGCGTGTCGATTACCCAGGCAATGATCCAGGACGATCTAGCGGGCATGACGATGTCGCAGGGGGCCGGCGCGCTGGATTCGTTCTCGGCGCAGAATCTCGGCGGCGCGATGACCTACACGACCTCCGACCCCAAGGACAAGGCCGGCGGCAAGATCAGCCAGACATTCGGCAGCTATAATGCCTATCGCACCTATGGGCGCGTGGACAGCGGCATATTGAACCCGACCGGCACGAAATTCTATGCCTCCTTCGCCCGCACCAATACGAATCTGTGGAAAGGGCAGGGCTATCAAAGCGAATTGCAGGCCGATGCCAAGGTCGTACAGCCGGTCGGCGACCGGGGCAGGATAACCGCCTTCTTCGGCTACGGTAATTTCACGCAGGGAAATTACCTGACCATGACGAAGAACATGTGGCAGAAGATGGGCCGCTATTCGACCTATCTGAAGCCGGATTACGAAAAGGCCAAGCTCTGGGCCTATTATGCGCAATATACCAGTGATGTCCCGCCGGGGTACGAGGGTATCCTGTCCAATGACGAGATCGGCGATTATGCCTGGGATGCGTCCCAGGTGCAGCGCACCTATCTCTCGGCGGTCACGGGACATTTCGACCTGTTCAAGAATGTCGCCTCCGACACGGTCGCCTATGGCGATATCAGCAGCGCCATCCATGGCGGCACCAATAATTTCGTGACCTCGCCCAGCTACGGGGTGCCCGCCCTGCTGGCCGACGGCACGGTTTCGGGCGTGCCGATGGCCTTGCAGATGGCCCATGCCGCCATGCGCCGCCTGGGCTTCACGCAGAAATTCTCGATCGAGGCGCCGCACAACAACCATATCGATACCGGCCTGTGGTACGAGAACAACCAGTGGATCTATAACCAGCGCCTGTATGAGGATTATCTGCACGACGCGCATAACTGGAACTCGGACTTCAAGCCCAGCCAGGCCCATACATGGTATGACGATACGTACAACACCAATACGTTCCAGTTCTTCCTGCAGGATCGCTGGACGATCATCCCCGGCATGACCCTGCTGGCCGGGTTCAAATCCCTGACCCAGACGACCCATGGCGGCACGAAGAAGGATTTCACCAGCCAGCTCGATGCCGAAGGCTGGAACACCTATTATCGTCATGCGGCAACCGGAACGCTGACCGCGTCGTCGGCCTTCCTGCCCCATTTCAACTTCGATTACCATTTTCTCGATCATCACGAATTCTACTGGGATATCGCCGAGAATATGCGGGCTTACGATTATTACTCGCAGTCGGGGAGCGGCACGGCGTGGGGCGGCCTGGGAAATGCCAAGCTGACCGCCCAGCAGGTCTTCGATGCGAATACGAAGGTGCTGCGGCCGGAACGGACATGGAACTATATCGTCGGATACCGGTATGATTCGCGCATCTTCTCGGGAACGGTCGATTTCTATCATACCGATTACTACAACCGCCTGGCCTCCATCACCGAAGGCAGTTCCGCGACGGCGCACAGCGCGTATCTGAATGTCGGGCGGGAGACCATGAACGGGGCGGATGTCATGGCGACGGTCCGCCCTGTGCGGGGGCTTGAAATCACCAACAGCTTCAGTTGGAACGACGCGCAATATCAAAGCCGTTCCATCAATTATGGCGGTACGACATACAGCCTGAAGGGCAAGCACCAGGTCTATTATCCGAAGTTCATGTACAAGGCGAACCTGAACTATACCTGGCGCCAGGTGATGTTCAATTTCAACGCGAATTATATCAGCTCGCGCCCGATGACCTATCTCAACGACCAGTATATCCCGGCCTACTGGGTGACGAACCTCAACCTGGCCTATAATTTCGGCCGGATCGGCTTCGCGCAGAATCTCAAGGCCACCCTGGGGGTCACCAACCTGTTCGACAAGAATTACATCGGCGGTGTCTATGGCGCGGCGTCGGTGTCGGGCGATGACAATGCCAATCTGTTCGTCGCGGCGCCGCGCGAATATTATGGCACCATCTCGGCTGAATTCTGATGCCGGTCGCAGGCCGGGCCCGCATGGCCCGGCCTTCTGTCCCTGCCTGCGCCCGAGGATGAGCGTCGCGTGAGAAAGATCCTGCTGCTTTCGGCCTGTCTTGCCATCCTGCCATGGGCGGCCATGGCGGGGGAGCCTTCCGCCCCCGGCGGCGGTATCGCCCCCGACATGCCGGACCATTTCCAGGTGGAGGATGCCAGCTTCGATCATGTCCGCCGGGATGTGATGATTCCCATGCGGGACGGCGCGAAGCTGCATACGGTCATCATCATTCCCAAGGGGGCCCATGGTGCGCCGATCCTGCTGACGCGCACCCCCTATAATGCCGACCACATGGTCGCCTTCGCCTCCAGCGGCAATATGGGGCCGATGCTGGAAGGCTATGACAACATGCCGGATGTGATCGCCGATGGCGGGTATATCCGCGTCATCCAGGATGTGCGGGGCAAATACGGGTCGGAGGGGCGGTATGTGATGAACCGCCCGCTGCGTGGCCCGCTGAACGGTAGCGCGGTCGACCATGCCACCGACACCTGGGACACCATCGAATGGCTGGTGCATAACCTGCCTGAAAGCAACGGCAAGGTCGGCATCATCGGCGTATCCTATGACGGCTATACCGCCATCACGGCGCTGTTCCATCCGCATCCGGCGCTGAAGGTCTCGGTGCCGATGAACCCGATGGTCGATGGCTGGATGGGCGACGACTGGTTCCATAACGGCGCGTTCCGCGAGGAAATGCTGCCCTATATCTACGAGCAGGACGGCACACCGAAGAATACGGCCACCTGGTGGGCCAGCCAGTACGATTCCTACGACGTCTTCCTGCGCGCGGGGTCGGCCGGGGCGGCGGGCCGCGTGCGCGGCATGGACCAGATCGGCTTCTTCCGCCAGATTCTGGCCCATCCGGCCTATGACGATTGGTGGCAGCAACAGGCGCTGGACCGGCTGCTGCCGCGCGAGGGGCTGACGGTGCCGACGCTTCTGGTCCATAGCCTGTGGGACCAGGAGGATAATTACGGCGCCATTGCCCTTTATCATGCGTTGGAAAAAGATCCGGCGGCGGCGTCGCGCCTCTGGCTGGCCGTCGGTCCGTGGAACCATGGCGGCGAGATCCGCGAGGCCAGCACGCTGGGGCCGGTCAAGCTGCGGTCCGACACCGGCCTGTATTTCCGCAGGAATATTCTGGAACCGTTCCTGGCCCATTACCTCAAGGATGGCAGCGTCCCGCTGCCCGCGCGCGTCACGGCGTTCCGCACCGGTGACAATATATGGGAGAACGCGGACGCGTTGCCGCCACGGGACTGCGCTTCGGGCTGTACCACGCTGCATCTCGAACCCGGCCAGGGGCTCGGCGCGCAGGCGCCGGGCGCCGATGCGGGGGTTGCGCGCTATGTGTCCGACCCCGATCATCCGGTGCCCTATGTGGCGCGCCCCATCGTCTCGAAGGGGCGTCCGGGCTCGAACTGGCGGGACTGGCTGGCGACCGACCAGCGCAACATGGCCGCGCGCCCCGATGTGCTGAGCTTTACCTCGCCGGTGCTGACGGCGCCGTTCGTCGTCCGTGGCCAGCCGCATATGCATCTGACGGCCGCCACCACGGGCACCGATGGCGATTTCGTCGTGAAGCTGATCGACGTCTATCCGGATGAAGTAGCCGATCAGCCCGAAATGGGCGGGTATCAGCTCATGATCAGCGCGGATATCCTGCGCGGCCGCTATCGCGAGAGTTTCGCGCAGCCGCATCCCATTCCGGCCAATGTCGCGCAGGCCTATGACATGGTGCTGCCGCTGGCGAACCATACGTTCCTGCCGGGGCATCGGATCATGATCCAGATCCAGTCGAGCTGGTTCCCGCTCTATGACCGTAATCCGCAGACCTATGTGGAGAATATCTTCCTCGCCCCGAAGGAGGCCTATCGTCCGGCCACGGTCAGCGTCGATCTCGCCCGGAGCTGGCTGGAGGTTCACGGGGCCCCGGTGAAGGGGCACTGATCGTTCGCCGCCTCGGGGGCGCTTTTTCTCTCTTGTGCATCCGGTGCCGCTTCGCGCAGATTTCGTGCCTGCGGGTTCGCGGCGAAGGATCATGGCATGAACAGGCGGTTCCTCGCCCCCGGTGATCCGGCTCCGTGGTTCACCCAGCGCTGCACCACGCCGTCGGGCCGGTACAGTTTCGACATGGCGGCCGGTCGTTACAACCTGCTCTATTTCTTTCCATCCGCCGCCGGTGCCGATATCGGCGAGCGCCTGGAACATCTGGCCGGCGATCCTGTCTTCGACGGGGTACGCTGCCAGCTCTTCGGCGTCAGCGCCGATTCGGACGACGAGCTGTCGGGGCGGCTGCACGCGCAGCCGCCGGGGGTACGGCATTTCCTGGATGCGGACCGGCTGGTCGCCGGCCATTATGGCGTGCCGGCCGGCGGCAGGGGGCTGGTGCTGGTGGACCCCATGCTGCGGATCGCCGCGATCGCGGACGATGAACCCTCCTCGGTCAGGCAGGTCTTGTCCTTCCTGCGGCACCTCCCGGACGCCCTGGCCGTGCAACGGCAGGTACCGACGCCCGCCCTGATGCTGCCCGGCGTGCTGGAGCCCGCGCTCTGCGAGATGCTCATCCGCTATTTCCATGGGCAGGCCAGCGTGCAGTCGGCCATCTTTACCGAGCCGGAACCGGGGCGGTCCCTGCCCGTGACGGATATCGGCTTCAAGAGCCGGCGGGACTGCGTGCTGCGCGATCCGGCGCTGGTCGCCCAGCTTCAGCATCGTGTCATACATCGTATCGTTCCAGAAATATCAAAATATTTCCAGTTCCAGGTCACGCGCATGGAACGCATGATCGTGGCCTGTTATGACGCCGCCGACCATGGGTGCTTCGGCCCGCACCGTGACAATACGGTTACGGCCACGGCCCATCGCCGCTTCGCCGTCTCGATCAATCTCAATGACGATTTCGAGGGGGGCGGGCTGAGCTTTCCGGAGATCGGTCCGGCGCGATATACCGCCCCCCTGGGCGGGGCGACCGTGTTCTCCTGCTCGGTCCTGCATGCGGTCGCCCCTGTGACGCGGGGCTGCCGCTATGCCTGCCTTCCCTTTCTCCACGACGCGCCGGGGGCTGCGAGGGCCTGACCGGAAATGCGCGCTGGTGGCGATCCGACGCGCGTTTCCTGCGCTTCGGTGCTCGGAAACACATGCCGGGTGTGCCGCTTCGCGGCACTCTTGCTCACCAGCCCACATTTCCGGTCAGGCTCTCATCCATAATGATGCAAATTTGCAACATGATTCGGTCAAGGCGATCGACCATGAGAATGGCAGTTGCTTGCGAAAGCTGGCTGCTGATACGAGCTTGACGGAGTGGTCAGGTTCTCCGGAATTATTGTGAATTTTCGATGATTCCGGGGATTTTTGTTTCCTCTTCCCTTCATGACAAGAAAAAGGCCGTCCTGTACATGGTCACACGTCTTCGCCTGAGTGTTCTTCTTGCCAGTACTGCCGTCGCCGGTCTGACCGGTGTGGCGGCGCGCGCCCAGACGACCAGCGTTGCCCCCAGCGCCACGGCAACGGCGTCGACGCCTGCCGCTTCGGCGGCCACGCCGGTCCAGGGCGAACCGAAGACGGAGGTCGTCAACGTGACCGGCCGCACCGCGCTGACCCGTTCGCCCGGCGCAGGCCTGATGCGGGTGGAAAAGGACCCCAAGGCGATCCAGACCATCACGCGCGACTTCATCTCGAAACAGTCGCCGACCACGAACATCCAGCAGATCCTGAAGATGCTGCCCAGCGCCAACGTGATGGATCAGGATTCCTTCGGCCTGTATTCCGGATCGACGATGGTGCGCGGCCTCGACCAGACCAATATCGGCTGGACGCTGGACGGCATGCCGCTGAACGATATCGGCGGCGGGCAGTTCTATTCGAACGAGGTGCTGGAGGCCGAGGATCTGGAGACGGTTTCGCTGCTGCCCGGTTCGGTCAATCTCGACAGCCCGATCGTCAGCGGTGCCGGCGGCCTGGTCGAGGCGACGATGAGCAATCCTTCGCACAAGATGGGTGGCCTGCTCGATATCTCGTTCGGTTCGTTCGACATGACGCGCCAGTTCCTGAAGCTGAATTCAGGCGATATCGGCAATAGCGGCGTGCGGTTCATGTTCGCCTTCAGCCATACCAAGGCCAACAATTATCGCGGCCCCGGCCTGTCGGAGAAATTCCATTACGACTTCAAGCTCGTGAAGGATTTCGAGAATGGAAGCCATACCGGGCTGACCGTTTCCTACAACGACCAGGTCAATGATTCGTTCCTGAACCCCAGCCTGTCGCAATATCGCACGACCGGCTACAGCACGAACTACGATGCCAATTACGGCGGCATCAAGGATACCAACTACTACCGGCTGCACGTCAATCCGTTCCGCAATGTCGTGGCCATCCTGCCGACCCATATCGTCATCAACTCGCGTCTTTCGATCGACGATTCGGCCTATTTCTGGCATGGTATCGGCAACGGCACCGGGGCCAGCACCCTGACCGAAGGCAAGACCTATTACGGTGGACAGTATGTGCCGGTCGACCTGACCGGGGACGGGCGGGTGACGAACGGCGCCAGCTATCTGGCGCTGACGCCGTCGAACCAGGAGCAGTTCCGCCCCGGCAATACGATCAAGGTCAATTACCAGCTCGGCAGCCATCATCATCTGACGGCCGGCTGGTGGTACGAATATGCCAACCTGCTGCAATATTCGCCCGTCGGCAGGGTCGATCAGGCAACCGGCGAGCCGTACAATATCTGGGGTACCAATGCCCTGGTCAAAATGCCGAACGGCCAGCCCTACAATTATCGCGACTTCCTGAGCCTGTCGCAGGTCAACATGCTGTTCATCGGCGACAGCATGGATTATTTCGATCGCAAGCTGCATATCGACCTGGGCTTCAAGGAAGCCATGGTGACGCGGCGGGTCTATAACTACGTCACCGGTCCCGGCGGCACCTATAACCGCAACCTGCATGTGGCCGAGCCGCTGCCGCAGATCGGCATTGCGTGGAACTTCAACCGCCACCATCAGATTTTCGTGGATGGCGCGACCAACTTCAAGGTGCCGTCGAACACCTCGCTGGTCGATTATTACTCCAATACCTCGGCGGCGCGTACTCAGCGCGGCGGGGCTTCGGTGCCGCAATATTCGATCTCCGAGGAAATCGGCTATCGCTATAATGGCGATACGGTCATCGGCAGCGTGTCCTTCTTCAACTACAACATGACCAACCGCCTGCTGACCCTGACCCAGTATGACCCTGGGAGTGGGCCGGGTGGAGCCAGCTACAGCCAGACCGTCAATGCCGGTGGCCAGACGTCGCGCGGCGTCGACGTGCAGGTGTCGACGCGTCCGATCCTGTATCATCTGCGCCCCTATGCCTCGTTCGAGTATCTGAGCGCGCGGATCGACAACAATATCGGGACGACGGGTATTCGCAATGGCGTCCCCATCGCCGATTACCTGCCGACGAAGGGCAAGAACCAGATCAACAGCCCGAAAGTGATGGCGGCCCTCGGCCTGGATTATGACGACGGGCGCCTGTTCATCGGCGCGCAGCTGAAATATGTCGGCAAGCAGTACGCCACGCTGATGAACGACAGTTCGATCCCGAACTACATCACCGATGCCGTCAATATCGGCTATCGTTTCGGCAGCCTCGGGTTCCTGAAGTCGCCGCAGATCCAGCTCAACATGACCAACCTGACCAATGCGAAGTTCCGCAGCGGCGTCTACACGTTCCAGAACACGCTCAATGGGGTGACGGGCGTGAGAGGCAGCACCATTGCCGGTGCGCAGCCTGTCTATTACCTCCAGACGCCCTTCACGGCGGTCGTGACGGTCTCGACCGGCTTCTGATCCATGCGGCGCCCTTCGGGGCGCCGTTCAGGGAAGTCTGGGTTCTGAAAAAGCCTTTCAGCGAACGGGTTCGTTGAAAGGCTTTTTCATGTCCGACAGGCGCGGAAAAGCGTCATCCTGCTCGTCCTGCGCCATGAAGATGTCTCCTTATTTTCCCGTGCCGCCTACCGTGAGGCCGGTCATCTTCAGGGTCGGCTGGCCGACGCCGACCGGCACGCCCTGTCCGCTTTTGCCACAGGTGCCGATGCCGGGGTCCAGGGCCATGTCGCCGCCGATCATCGACACCTTGGTCATCGCGTCGGCGCCGTTGCCGATGAGGGTGGCGCCGCGCACCGGGGTGGTCACGCGGCCGTCCTCGATCAGATAGGCTTCCGAGGCCGCGAAGACGAACTTGCCGGAGGTGATGTCCACCTGGCCGCCGCCGAAATTGACGGCGTACAATCCGCGCCGGGTGGAGCGGATCATCTCCTCGGTCGTGGCGTTGCCGCCCAGCATGATGGTGTTGGTCATGCGCGGCATCGGCGCGTGGGCGTAGGATTGGCGCCGCCCGTTGCCGGTGGGGCGCACGCCCATCAGCCGCGCGTTCATCCGGTCCTGCAGATAGCCGGTCAGGATGCCGTCCTCGATCAGCACCGTGCGGCCGGAGGGGGTGCCCTCGTCATCGACCGTCAGGCTGCCGCGCCGCTCGGGCAGCGTGCCGTCATCGACCACCGTCACGCCCGGGGCGGCGACGCGCCGGCCCATCAGCCCGGCGAAGGCGGAGGTGCCCTTGCGGTTGAAATCGCCTTCCAGCCCGTGGCCCACGGCCTCGTGCAGCAGGATGCCCGGCCAGCCGGCGCCCAGCACCACTTCCATCTCGCCGGCCGGGGCGGGGACGGCATCGAGATTGACCAGGGCCATGCGCAGGGCCTCGTCCACCGCGCCCTTCCACACCGCCTCGTCGAGCAGGCGGGTATAGGCATAGCGCCCGCCCATGCCGTGGCCGCCGCTTTCGCGCCGTCCGTCGCGCTCCACCACCACCGACACGTTCAGCCGCACCAGCGGGCGCAGGTCGGCGACGCGGGTGCCGTCGCCCCGGACGATCTGCACCGCCTGCCATTCCGCCGCCAGCGAGGCCGAAACCTGCACCACGCGCGGATCGCGGCCCCGGGCGTAGGTGTCGAGCGCCGACAGGAGGGCGGCGCGGGACGCGAAATCGGTGTCGCCCAGGGGGTTGGCGTCGCCATAGAGGCGCTGGTTGGTGGCCTGCGGGGCCGCCGCCATGGTGCCGGAGCGGCCGGCGCGCACCTGCGTCACCGTGTCGGCGGCACGTTTCAGGGCGGATTCGCTCAGCTCGTCGGAATGGGCGAAGCCGGTTTCCTCGCCCAGGATCGCGCGCAGGCCGAAGCCCGACGAGGTGTCGAAGGTGGCGGTGCGGATCACCCCGTCATCCAGCGAGATGAATTCGCTCTCGCGATATTCCAGGAACAGTTCGCCGTCATCCATGCCGTCCAGCGTGCGGCGCACCAGCGCCTCGGTCCCCGACCGGTCGAGCGTGGCGCCCGCGCGGTCGAAGAACAGCCGGTCGGTCGCCGTCAGCGGATTCAGGATCTGGTCGGTCAAGGTCATCGGGGGCGGACTCCGGACGGTGCGCGGGAACGGGAGGGCAGGGTGGGTGATGCCCTGCCGGAATTCATAATCGTATTCCGATGTGGGACGAAAGCGCGCGCTTGACCAGTGCCGCCATCGTCCGTCCGTGGGATGAACTTCACGCCATCCGGGTCGTTTTTCTTATGCGCCTTCGGCACCGCAGGGCATTCTGTCCTGCCAACATGCTGACCGAACGAGGATTTCCTGCCTGGTGACGCTACATCTTCCGGTGCGACGCGCCATCCGGCCCGGTCGCGGTTCCGCCATGCCCCGCCGCCACCGCCGCGCGATGTCGCGCGGGGGGCTGCTGCTGGCCGCCTGGCTGGCGCTGCCGGTCATGCAGCCGGCGTCGGCGGAGCCTGTCGTCATGGCACCCGCGCCCGCGTCGGCGCCCGCGACGCTGCCTGTCACCGCACCGGCCGCCGGCCTTCTGCCGCCCTCGATCGCACTGGGCGGGCTGTTTGCCGCCGTTTCCGCCGCCCATATCTTCGCCGATGCCAAGACGGCGGCCGATGCCGTGCCCGACCGCGCGCCGGGCGACCTGCTGGCGGCGTATGAGCAGGCGAAGGCGCAATCGGGGTTCGACCTCAACAGTTTCGTGGCCCAGCATTTCTCTGTGCCGCAGCAGCGCCTGGTGTCTTATCGCCGGCATCAGGACGAAAGCGTGCGCGAGTATATCGACGGCATGTGGGATGTGCTGAGCCGGCCGCCGGACCGGCCGCCCGCCTATTCGTCGCTGCTGCCGCTGCCTCAGCCCTATGTCGTGCCCGGCGGGCGGTTCCGCGAGCTTTATTACTGGGATTCCTATTTCACGCTGATCGGGCTGTCGGAAAGCGGGCGGTTCGACCTGCTGCGCGGCACGGTGCGCGATATCGCCTCGTTGATCGACGGCTATGGGCACATGCCCAATGGCAGCCGCACCTATTATCTCAGCCGGTCCGAGCCGCCATTCTTCGCGCTGATGGTCGACCTGCTGGCGCGGCATGACGGACCGGCCGCCTACACGACTTTCCTGCCGCAATTGCAGCGCGAATATGAGTACTGGATGGAGGGGGACGATGGGCTGGCGCCCGGCACCGCCCATCGCCGCGTGGTATGCCTGCCGGACGGCACGGTGATGAACCGCTACTGGGACGACCGGGACACGCCGCGCGACGAGAGCTATCCGCAGGATATCGCCACGGCCGCCGCGTCCGACCGGCCCGCCGCCGAGATCTATCGCAACCTGCGTGCCGGGGCGGAAAGCGGGTGGGATTATTCCTCGCGCTGGCTGGCCGATGGCCATACGCTGACCACGATCCATACCACCGACCTGCTGCCGGTGGACCTGAACAGCCTGATCGCGCATCTGCAACAGACGCTGGCCCATGCCTATGGCCTGCGGGGAGACCAGGCGCGGGCGCAGCGCTACGCCCAACTGGCGACCGAGCGGGTCGCCGCCATCCGGCGCGTCTTGTGGGACCCGGCCCAGGGTGCGTTCTTCGATTACGACTGGAAAAAGCAGGCGCTGTCGCCGGTCCTGTCGGTGGCGACGATGGTGCCGCTGTTCCTGGAGGCCGCGACGCCCGAGCAGGCGCGCATGGTGGCGGCGACGGCGCGGGCGCGGCTGTTGCGGGCGGGCGGGCTGGTGACGACCGAGCAGGCCACCGGCCAGCAATGGGATGCGCCGAACGGCTGGGCGCCGGAGGAATGGATGGCCATCATGGGGCTGGCCCGTTACGGGCAGGACGATCTGGCGCGGGAGATCGCCGCCCGGTGGACGGCGCGGGTGGTCACGACCTACCAGAAATCGGGCGTACTGCTGGAGAAATACGACGTGGTGGACCCGTCGGTCAGCCCGATGGGTGGGGCCGGGGGCGGCGAATATCCGATGCAGATCGGCTTCGGCTGGACCAACGGCACGCTGCTGGGCCTGATGAACCGCTATCCGGCCATCGTTCCGCCCTCGGTGCCGGTGCCCGATACGCCGCCACCCAGCGTTGCGTCATCCAACGCCCGGTCTTCAGAGCATGACTGAAAATGCGGGCTGGAACGTGGGCGTGGCAGGAAGAGCCTGGGCGGAAATGTGGGCTGGTGAGCGAGAGTGCCGCGAAGCGGCACGGCCGTCGTGTGTTTCCGAGCATCGGAGCGGAATGGCCTTGATGGCCATGAGCACCGAAGCGCAGGAAACGCGCGCCGGATCGCCACCAGCGCGCATTTTCCGCCCAGGCTCTCAGACGCGGCCGACGCCGCGCAGGCGGTGCAGCGCCACGATGGCGACGGTCAGCAGGACGGCACCCCAGGTCTGGTGCACGGTGCCGGCCCAGGCGGGCACGACCAGCAGCAGGGTGGTGACGCCCAGCGCGTACTGGATCAGCACCGCCCAGCCCAGGAGCATCAGGATGTCCTGCGCGGGCTTGCCCAGTTGCGGTGTGCGCAGGCCGCTCAGCACGGTGGCGCCGATGACCAGCGCGGTCACGGTGGCCAGCAGCCGGTGGTCGAACTGGACGGCGGGAATGTTGGCGAACCAGTTCAGCCAGAACGGCGACAGCTTGGCATAGCCCTGCGGGACCAGGTGCCCTTCCATCAACGGGAAGCTGTTGTAGGCGAAGCCCGCATGCGTGCCGGCGGTGAAGCCGCCGGCGATGATGGTCAGGCCGATCAGGAACGTGGCGCCCCAGACCAGCCGCCTGGTGCGCACCACCGCGACCGTGGCGGGAATGAAGGGGGCGACCGGCGTGCGCACCGACAGCGCCGTCCACAGGATCGCGATATAGAGGGCGAAGGCGCAGCACAGATGCAGCACCAGCCGCACCGGCTCGACCGCCGTGCTGTTCTGGTCGAAGCCCGAGGCGACCATGAACCAGCCCACCGCCCCTTGCAGCCCGCCCAGCACGAAGAACAGCAGCAACCGCGCGATCAGGCCGCGCGTCAGCGCGCCCGTGACCGCGAACCAGATCAGGGGCAGCAGCAGCACCAGGCCGATCAGCCGGCCCCAGAACCGGTGGGTCCATTCCGCCCAGAAGATCTGCTGGAACCCGGCCAGGCCGAACCCGTCATGCAGGATCTTGTATTGCGGGATGGTCTGGTACAGCGCGAACTGGCGCTCCCATTCCGCATGGGACAGCGGGGGGATGATGCCCGTCACCGGCCGCCAGTCCATGATCGACAGGCCCGAGCCCGTCAGGCGCGTATAGCCGCCCAGCGCGATCATGCCGATCAGCATGAAGCAGATGACGAACAGCCAGGTGGAGATGCGCTGCCGGTTGCGGGACGAGAGGGACGAGGCCCCGTCGCGGCGGGCGGCGGATTGCGGGATGGTGTGTGCGGACATGAGGTGGATTTAGACCCGCCTTGCCGCCGGTCGCAAGCCGATGCTAGTGCATGGCCCATGCGTTGCCCGCCGGGGCGCGGCGCCTCCCGTCACGCCATGAATGATTCCAGCATCGGACCTGACGCCGTGGCCTCTTTCCTTCCCTGTCCTGACCGGCGCCCTGCGTGACCGATCGCCTCGTTGCCCCGTCTTCCCGTGCCGATGGTCTGGCCGTGCTGGCGCGACCGGCGCTGATGGTGGCCGCCTGCGTGGCGGTGGGGATGGCCCTGCGCTACGCGCCCGGCCTGCGGGGCGTGCTGGGCGATACCGCGCTGCTGCGCGACGGCATGGGCGGGCGGCTGGTCTTTCTGCTGGCCGGTTCGGCGATCTGTGCCGTGGGGCTGCCGCGCCAACTGGTCTGCTTCGCCGCCGGCGTGTCGTACGGCGCGGCCGAGGGCATCGTGCTGGCCAGCCTTGCCACGCTGGCGGGGGCGGTCAGCGGGTTCGGCTGGGCGCGCGGAGTGGGGCGGGCCAGCGTGCGGCGGCGCCTGGCCGGGCGCCTGGCCCGGCTGGACGGGTTCGTCACGGCGCATCCCTTCACCGCCATCCTGACCATCCGCCTGCTGCCCGTGGGCTCGGCCCTGATGCTCAACCTGCTGGCCGGGGTTTCGGGGGCGGGGTTCGTGCCGTTCGTGCTGGCGACGCTGCTGGGCAGCCTGCCGCAGACGGTGGTGTTCGTGCTGCTGGGCGGCGGGGCGCGGATCGGCCATGGCTGGCAGGTGGCGCTGGCGGCGGTGCTGTTCGCCGGGTCCGGCGCGCTGGGCCTGTGGCTGGCGCGGCGCATGGCGTCGCGGGACAATGCCCCGGAGGTGCCGTGAACGCGCCACTTTGTAGCCCTGTTCCGCCCGTCTGATCCGGGGATACGAGCCGCCTTGCCGGGGCTGTTGCGCGTATGCACAGCGTCCGGCGAAATGCAGCCTTACAGTATTTATATGATGAAAAACGGTGACACGCTGAGATAGTAGGTCCCGACGATCTCTACATGGAGTGCCGCTGATGGCGCCATCCGCGATAGCCGCGAGATCCGACGATGCCCCTGCCACCGCCTCCGCTTCCCGGCCCATGAACTGGATCGCCATCCTGCTTGGGTTTCTGACGGCTGTGGGGCCGGTATCGACGGATATCTACCTTCCCGCCTTCCCGGCGCTGGAAGCGTCGCTGCACGCCCCGGCGGGCTCGGCGGAAATGACTCTGGCGATCTGGTTCGTCGGCCTGGCGATCGGGCAGATCACGATGGGGCCGCTGTCCGACCGGTTCGGGCGGCGCATGCCCATGCTGCTCGGCACGCTGGTCTATACGCTGGCCTCGGTCGGCTGCGCCATGGCGGGCGATATCTGGACCTTTTCCAGCTTTCGCCTGCTGGCGTCGCTGGGGGCGTCGGCCAGCCTGGTGATTCCCAGCGCCTGCGTGCGCGACATCTCCTACGGCAACGAGGCCGCGCGCCTGATGTCGCGGCTGGTGCTGGTCATGGGGGTGGTGCCGGTGCTGGCGCCGACGCTCGGCGGCTTCGTGCTGTCGTTCACCTCCTGGCGGTCGATCTTCTGGGCCTCGGCGGTCTATGGGCTGGTCTGTACCGTGCTGGTGGCGCGGGTGCTGCCCGAAACCCTGCCGGAGCGCGAGCGCAGCATTCTCTCCCCGCTTGCGCTGGCCACCCGTTATGTGACGCTGGCGCGCGACCGGGGGTTCATCACCAATGCCATGATTGCCGGATTCGGTGCTTTCATGTCGTTCACCTACCTGTCGGCGGCGCCGTCGGTCTTCATCCATCTGTTCGGCTTTACGCCGGCCGGGTTCGGCATGCTGTTCGGGGTGTTCGCCGCCTGCATGATCGGGGCCTCGCAGCTCAATGGCGTGCTGGTGGGGCGGATCGATGCCGGGCGGATTCTCGGCATGTCGGTGGGTACCGCCGTGCTGGGCACGGTGGGGATGCTGGCGGTGTCGGTCGTCATGGCGTTCGCGATCCGGGGCGGGGCGGTGCCGCACGGGATCGCCCTGGTGCCGCTGATCCTGGCGATGATGGTCGCGCTGGGCACGACCGGCATCATCGGGCCGAATGCGGCCGTGGGGGCGATGGCCGACCATCCGCGCCAGGCGGGCAGCGCCTCGGCCTTCATCGGCACGCTGCAATATGTGCTGGGTGCCCTCGCCGGCGCCTTTGTCGGCATGCTGCCGCGCACCACGCCGGTGCCGATGGCGGGCGTGATGCTGATGGGGGCCGTCATCATGCTGCTGATGGTCCTGCTGCGGCCCGCGCGCCCGGCGGGCGAGGCGGCCGGGACGGTCCATATGGATGGAGAGGCACCGGGCGCCCCGCCCCTGGTCCATTGATATCCATTGATGCCGGCCGCCGCCGGGCTTGCGGGCGATGGCGGCGGCGGGCTAGCTACAGCACGGCGGTTTTTCCGGCCCGGACGACAGGTCCTGGCCGGCTTTCGCCATGGAATTCGGTTTATTACGGGATGGATTTGGACACGGACATGACGACCGCCACGATGGACCTGAAGCAGCACATTCGCGGCATTCCGGATTTTCCGAAGCCGGGTATCCTGTTCTACGATATCTCCACCCTGATGCGGAACGCGGATGCGTGGCAGGTGGCGATGGGGCGGGTGACGCATGCGGTCGCCCCCTGGGCGCCGGACATGCTGGCCGCCATCGAATCCCGCGGGTTCCTGACCGCCGCCCCGCTGGCCAGCCGGCTGGGCTGCGGCCTGGTGATGCTGCGCAAGCCGGGCAAGCTGCCGGGCGAGACGGTATCCCACTCCTACGAGCTGGAATATGGCAGCGACACGCTGCACATCCAGGCCGATGCCATCGTGCCCGGCCAGCGGGTGGTGGTGATGGACGACCTGCTGGCGACCGGCGGCACGCTCGCGGCCTCGATCGCGCTGCTGCGCAAGGTCGGCGCGAATGTCGTGGGGGCCTCGGTGCTGGTGGAGCTGACCGCGCTGGGCGGGCGGGCGCGGCTGGATGTGCCGGTCAAGGCCCTGGTCTCGTACGACGAATGACGCTGCCCCCGGCCGCTTCGGCGGCCGGGGGAATGCGGTTTCGTGACCTCTGTTATTCGGTTCCCTGTACTGTCGGCGGATGGCGCGGTGATCTAATGGTGATTGAGGAGCCTGACCGTAAACGCGCGCCGGATCGCCGCCAGCGCGCATTTTCGGTCAGGCTCCAGGAGAGGACGTGAAACCGCCGTCCGGCGGCGGGTGCAGTGCAGGAGCATGGATGCCGGGATGAATAGTCGCGAGCCGTCGCTGACCCCTGATCTGGCCCGGCTGCGCGATCTCTGGTCCCAGCTCTGGTCGGGGGTTCCCCGCCGGCAGGACCATCTGCGCTGGCTCTTCGCCCCCGACCTGCTGACATTCGGCTATGCGCTGCGGACCACGATCACTTCGCTGATCGCCCTGGGCATCGCGCTGTGGTGGGAACTGGGCAGCCCCCAATGGGCAGCCCTGACGGTGTGGATGGTCGCACAGGGCACGCGCGGCAAGAGCGTGGCCAAGGCACGCTGGCATCTGTTCGGCATGGTCGTCGGCACGCTCTTCGCCGTGGCGCTGGTGGCGGCCTGCCCGCAGCAGCCGCTGCTGTTCATCCTGCTGCTGGCGGTCGGGATCGGGTTGTTCTGCTTCGTGGGCACGCTGCTGCCGGGGCCGGCCACCATGACCAACTATCGCATCCACGGGATGCGGGCCAGCGGCTTCACCTACGCCATCATCGCGCTGGATGGCATTGCCGATCCGCAGCATATCTTCGCCATCGCCATGGCGCGCGCGACCTATATCGTGCTGGGCATCGTGCTGGAAAGTTCGGTCTCGTCGCTGTTCCAGTTCCGGCTGGGGGAACGGGCGCGCGACCGGCTGTCGCACAATTTCCTGACTGCCATCGACGGCGCCGCCCGCGCGCTGTCGGACCTGCTGGGGGGCGACGGGCAGGCCCTGACGCGCGCGCGGGGCGTGTTTTCGACCATCACCACCTTGAGCGACCAGATCGAGTTCGCCGAGGTGGAACTGGGGCGCCATCACGGGCATGAGGGCGACCATGCCCGCGCCGCGCTGGCGCGCGTGGCGGTGCTGCTGTCACGCGGGCTGGACCTATCGGCGCTGCTGCACATGCCTGGCCATGTGCAGGGCGATGTCTTCAGCACGACGGCCGCATCCGTGCGGACGTTCCTGCTGGCCCTGCCCGCGCGGCTGCAGGCCGGCGATGTCCAGCCCAGCCTGCTGCAACTGGCGGGATTGCGCGCCACCTGCCGGCAGGCGATCGCGGATTCGCTGGGCGAGGAGATGGGCAGCGACAGCCGGGCCCCGGCGAGCGAGGACGAGGCGCGCGGCCTGCAATGGCAGCGCATGCTGCATCATGCGCTCGATGCCATGCTGGAGGATCTGGAAGGGGCGATCACCCAGTTCGAAGCCAGCATGCATCCCTTGCCGCACGATCATTTCCACTATCGGATCAAGACGTTCCGCGACTGGCGGCTGGCGGGCGCCAACAGTCTGCGCGCCTCGATCACGATCTTCGGGGCCGGGGTGATCTGGATTGCGACCGGCTGGTCGGTCGGGCTGCTGTTCCTGATGTTCGTCTCGATCGTGTGCAGCCTGTTCTCGACGCTGGAGAAGCCGGCGCTGGCGACGCAGGCCTTCCTGACCGGGGCGCTGTGGGCGGTGGGGATATCGGCGGTGCTGGTGCTGTGGACGCTGGCGACGCCATCGACCTTCGAAGTCCTGGCCCTGTGCCTCAGCCTGCCGATGCTGGCGGGCGGGCTGGCGTTCGCCTATCCCACTATCATCCTGGCCGCCGTATCCTACAATTTGTTCCTGCCCATCCTGATTGGCCCGGACAATCAGGGGCGACTGGACGAAATCACCTTCTTCAATACCGCCATGCCGCTGATCCTGGCGCTGTGGTACGCGATGTGGTCGTTCCGGCTGGTGCTGCCCAACGACACCAATGCCATGCGCTGGCAGATGCGCAGCGAGATCCTGAAGGGGCTGCGGCATGTGGCGCGGGCGCCCAGCCTGCCCACCACCATCTTCGTCGTCGAACGGAACGTGGACCGTTTCGTGCGGCTGCTGACCAATGCCGGCGAGACGCCGGAGCCGGTGATCGACGCCTATCTGCAAGGCACGCTCTCGGCGATGACGATCGGCCTGAACATCATCCGCCTGCGCCGCATCCTGGCGCGCAACCTGCTGCCGGTCGCCGCTACCCAGGTGATCGAGGCCATGATGGGCCGCATGGAGCAGTTCAGCGGCCGCTATGGCGGCCATTACGGCCGCACCGCGCGCGCGGCCAAGCTGGCCAGCCAGCGGATCGCGGCCCAGGCCGGGCACGAAGACAATCTGGGCGTGCGGATGGAAATGGACCGCGCCCTGGCCAGCCTGAACGTGATTTCCTACGAGCTGGACACCAATCGGATGTTCTTCGACGCGTCGAGCCCGTATCTGGACACCGCTTTCGGGTAGTTTCGCCGAAAGACCGGCGTTGCCAAGGGCGCGTTGCCCTTGACCCACCAAAGGGCAGATGCCGTTTGGAAACCCATTCGTTATCAAATGATTGTGGTGCAGGGCCTCAGGCCCTGCCGGGTCCAGGGCAGAGCCCTGGGTATGCCTCAATCTTAAAGCGATCCGGCCTGGGAGGCGACGAAGCGTTCCAGCCAGTGGATGGTGTAGTCGCCCTTCTGGAATTCGGGATCGTCGAGGATCTTGCGGTGCAGGGGGATCACCGTCTTGACGCCGTCGATCACGAATTCGTCCAGCGCGCGGCGCATCCGTGCGATCGCCTCGGCCCGGGTGGGGGCGTGGACGATCAGCTTGCCGATCATGCTGTCATAGTAGGGCGGCACGCGATAGCCGGCATAGAGCGCGCTGTCGATGCGCACGCCCAGGCCGCCGGGCGGGTGATAGACCGTCACCGTGCCGGGGGTGGGCATGAAGGTCGCCGGGTCCTCGGCATTGATGCGGCACTCGATGGCGTGGCCGCTGAAGCGGATGTCCGACTGCTCGTAGCCCAGCGGTTCGCCGGCGGCGATGCGGATCTGCTCGCGCACCAGGTCGACGTCGCAGAGCATTTCCGTCACCGGATGTTCCACCTGCAGGCGGGTGTTCATCTCGATGAAGCAGAACTGGCCGTCCTGATACAGGAATTCCAGCGTGCCGGCGTTGCGGTAGCCCAACTTGCGCAGCGCCGCCGTGGCGGTGGCGCCGATCGCGTCGCGCTGCTCGGCGGTCAGGGCCGGCGAGCCGGCTTCTTCCAGCAGCTTCTGGTGGCGCCGCTGGAGCGAGCAGTCGCGCTCGCCGAAATGCACGACGTTGCCATGGGTGTCGGCCAGGATCTGCAGCTCGATATGCCGGGGCCGGTCCATGTATTTTTCGAGATAGACCTCGTCATTGCCGAAGGCGGCGCGGGCCTCGGTCCGGGCGACGCTCCAGGCCTCGGCCAGCTCGTCGGCGGTCTGGGCGACCTTCATGCCGCGCCCGCCGCCGCCGGCGGCGGCCTTGATCAGCACCGGATAGCCGACCTGCTCGGCCACCACGCGGGCCTCGTCCAGGCTGGCCAGCGCGCCGTCCGAGCCGGGCACCAGCGGCACGCCCAGCGCCCGCATGGTCGTCTTGGCGGTGATCTTGTCGCCCATCATGCGGATGTGCTGGCCGGTCGGCCCGATGAAGGCCAGGCCGTGGGCCTCGACCGTCTCGGCGAAATCGGCGTTCTCGGACAGGAACCCGTATCCCGGATGGATCGCATCCGCCCCGGTGATGGTCGCGGCCGACAGGATGGCGGCGACGTTCAGGTACGAGTCACGCGAGGCCGGCGGGCCGATGCACACGGCTTCGTCCGCCAGGCGCACATGCATGGCGTCGGCGTCGGCCGTGGAATGGACCGCGACCGTACGGATCCCCATTTCGCGGCACGCGCGCAGGACCCGCAGGGCGATTTCGCCACGATTGGCGATGAGGATCTTGGAAAACATCTTACTCTATGATGGCCAGGACTTCGCCGAACTCGACCGGATCGCCCGACACGACCAGCAACTGCTTCAGCGTGCCGGCGCGGGGGGCCTTGATCTGATTGAAGGTCTTCATCGCCTCGATCAGCATCAGGGTCTGCCCGGCGGTGACGCTCTGCCCTTCGGTGACGAAGGGGGGCGCGCTGGGATCGGGCGTCAGGTAGGCCACGCCGACCATCGGGCTGGTGACGGCGCCCGGATGCTTGGCCGGGTCGGCCGGCGCGGCGGCGGCGGCCGGGGCCGGGGCGGCGAGGGGAGCCGCCGCCGGCACGGCATGGACCACGCCGGGCGCGGCGCGGGCAACGCGGATGCGGTTGTCCTTCTCCGCGATCTCGATCTCGGTCAGGCCGGTTTCGGTCAGAATTTCAGCCAATGCCCGAATGGCATCCGCGTCCACGAGCAGTCGGCTCATCGATCGTTCTCGTCCAGAATCATGTCTGTCATCGCCTGAAGCGCCATTGCATAGCCACGCACGCCCAGACCGCAGATGATTCCTGCGGCGGCCCGGGAGCAATAGGTATGATGGCGGAATTCTTCGCGGCGGTGAATGTTGGAGATATGGACCTCGATCACCGGCAGCTCGACGGCCAGGAGCGCATCGAGCAGGGCGATTGAAGTGTGGCCGTAGGCGGCCGGATTGATAACGATCCCCTGCGCGCGGTTGCGGCATTCCTGCACCCATGACACCAGCTCGCCCTCGCCGTTGGTCTGGCGGAAGTCGATGGCGACATCCAGGCGCTCGGCGGCCTGGATGCAGATCTGTTCCACGTCGTCCAGGGTCGCGCGACCATAGACTTCGGGCTGGCGCATTCCGAGCATGTTCAGGTTGGGCCCGTTCAGGACCGCGATCAGAGGGCGCTTTATCATCACAGGCGCCGTAGCACGACCTTCGGCCGGTTCCAAGAGAATGATCATGGCCGGGTGCGGCGGCCCTGCCGCAGCCCTGTATCAGGGGCGGCAGTAATGAAGGCTGAAAATTGCCATAATTGACGGTGCAAATGCCGACGGCACGGGAAAACCGGGGCGGCGCCGAATCTTCTCGGACTGTTGCACCGGTATCGTGATGGAAAAAACTGGACTCAACGGTCGCGGGACTGCTTTATTGTAACCCGATACTGGCCGATTGATCCGAAGAGGACTGAAAACGCATTGGAACTGCACCGGACACGACGAGGAATGCGAATGGGTGGCCAGGCGATGCTGTCGCTGCTCTGCCTCGTTTTCTTCGTGTCGGCCGCCTCTGCCCATGACGGGACGGAGGGGGCGGATACGGTGCCGGTGCGCGCATCGTCCGATACCGCGATGTCCGATGCCCAGGCCCCTGGGGCCGATGGCCGCCCCGTGACGGCGTGGGCGGCCTCGGTCCGCGCGGCGCTGGCGCGGCGGTCGCACGCGCTGGCGGCCGCCAGCCGGTCCGCGCTCGCCTGGTCCGAGCAGGGGGTGGCCAGTTGGTACGGCCATGCGCGCCGTCCACGCCACGAGGTGGCGCGCCGGACCTCGTCGGGCAGCAATTTCGACCCCAGGGCGCTGACGGCCGCGCATCCGACCCTGCCGATGGGGACGCGGGTGCTGGTGCGCTCGCAGGATACCGGTCGTTCGGTGGTGGTGACGGTGAATGACCGTGGCCCGTTCCTCGGTCGCCGCATTATCGACCTGTCCCCTGCCGCGGCGGCACAATTGGGGATGCTCAATGCCGGGACCGCCCATGTCGTGATTCAACCGGCTTCGCCCGTTGAAGTCGCGCAGGCCGAAGCCTCGGACAGCAGCGCGGATGCCATTGCCGCCGCCGGGCCGCATGCGGCGCGCCGCGTGACGGACGCTGCCCACCGCCGCTGACCGGTTGGGACTGGTCGTCGGCGGGCCGGCCTTGCCGCCGCCAGCGGGGCTTTTGAAACCGCCTGTTGCCGGGGCGGTTACTGGGGCTTGGCGGAGCGGGCCTGTTCCATTTCTTCTTCCAGCCCCGCGTTCAGTTCCGCGCCCAGCATGACGACATAGGCGGTCACGAAGAACCACATCATCGTCGCCACCACCGCGCCTAATGGCCCGTACGTGGCGTTGTAGGTGGCAACGGTGCCGATATAGTACGAAACCCCGACCGAGGTGACGATCCAGATCAGGGTTGCCGCGCAGGAGCCGGGCAGGATGCGGCGCCAGGGGGCGGCCGGGCGGCTGGGTCCGAGCCGGTAGAGCAGCGTGCAGGCCACGAGGACGAACAGCAGCAGCAGCAGCGGGCCGCCCATCTGCACCAGCAGTTCGATCGACCAGGGCGGCGGTGCCAGGCCCAGCCGTTCGGGGATGAAATTGATCAGGACCGGCAGTGCCACCATGACCGCCAGCGTCAGCACCGCGCCGCAGATCGCGCACAGCGTCATGCCCAGCGCCACCATCTGGAACCGGATGAAGCCCCGTGTCTCGGTGGTGCCATAGGCGATATTGACGGCGGCGATGATCGAGCGCGTGGCGGCCGAGGCCGACCATAGTGCGATGGTGGTGGATATGATCAGGTTGAGCGTCAGCGAGGAATGGGGTTCGGCCGCCAGCGTGTGGATCCGTTCCCCGATCAGGGTGAAGGCCGAGGGCGGCAGCAGGTGCCGCAGCAGGTCGAGCTGCGGCTCCACCGTGTCCGGGTCCAGCACCAGCCCGTAGATCGAGATCAGGGTGCTGATGGCCGGGAACAGGGACAGCGTCGCATAGAACGCGCACCCCGCCGCGGCCAGGGTGATCTGGTCCGATGTCAGGTTATGGAGCATGCGGCGCAGGACCGGCCGCCAGAGTCGCCTCAGATCAGGGGTCGTATCGGCAAGATGATCGGGTTTGTCTGGCTGCAGGACGATCAAGTTCGCTCCGTCGGTCCGGTGTGGGGCGGCGTGCGCCCCGTGGCGGGCGGCCATCGCCCGGCGGGTTTGCACTACCTAGCGAAAAAACATGCGCAGGGGACGATTTTTCTGTTGCGCGCAAGGTGCTTTGCCCCCATATGCGCTCTCCACGCAACAACGCACGTGCCACTGGCCCTCTGAGGTTACGCAACGACGTCAAGCGTTCTGGCAATTGGGGGCCCTTCAGGGCCCGGTTCTGGTCGCTGGTCCGTTAGACCGTTTCGCAACACCTGTCCGGCGCAAGTTCCGGGTAGATTTCACAGAAGGGATTTGGGTGCGATGACTCCCAAAATCGCCCATTTTCTGGCGGAGCATGCTCCTGCCACGCCCTGCCTCGTCGTCGATGTCGACCGCGTCGAGGCCCGCTATCGCTCGCTGCACGACGTGCTGCCGCTGGCGCGCATCTATTATGCCGTGAAGGCCAATCCGGCGGAAGCCATTCTGCGCCGGCTGGTGTCGCTGGGCTCGGCCTTCGACGCCGCGTCGTGGGAAGAGATCCGCATGTGCCTCGATGCGGGTGCGCAGGCGCAGGACATTTCGTTCGGCAATACCGTCAAGAAGGTATCGGCGATCGCCAATGCCCATGCGGCCGGTGTGACGATGTATGCTTTCGACTGCATCGAGGAACTGGAAAAGCTGGCCCGCCACGCTCCGGGATCGCGCGTCTATTGCCGCCTGATCGTCGAGAACGAGGGCGCGGAATGGCCGCTGTCGCGCAAGTTCGGCACCACGCTGGACAGCGCGCGCGACCTGATGCTGCGCGCCCGCGCGCTGGGGCTGGACCCGTATGGCCTGTCGTTCCATGTCGGCAGCCAGCAGACGACGACCGATGCGTACGAAGCCGCGATCGCGCGGGTCGGCATGCTGTTCACCGACCTGGCCGCGGCGGGGCTGAACCTGCGCATGGTCAATCTGGGCGGCGGCTTTCCGATCCGTTACCGCGAGGACGTGCCCGAGATCGACCGGTTCGCACTGGCGATCAGCCATGCGATGACCGAGCATTTCGGCAACGACCTGCCGGAGATGATCGTCGAGCCCGGGCGCTTCATCGTCGGCGATGCCGGCGTGGTGTCGTCTGAGGTCGTGCTGGTGACCCGTCGCGGGCTGAAGGACGATACGCGCTGGGTCTATCTCGATATCGGCCGTTTCGGCGGCCTGGCCGAGACCGAGGGCGAGTCGATCCGCTACGGCATCCGCACGCCGCATGATGGTGGCGCCACGGGTCAGGTGGCGATTGCCGGCCCGACCTGTGACGGTGCGGACATCATGTACGAAAAGGCACCCTACGCCCTGCCGCTGGACCTGGCGTCGGGCGACCGGATCGAACTGCTGTCAACCGGGGCTTATGTTTCGACCTACTGCTCCACCCGGTTCAACGGTTTCGCGCCGCTGACCGAGCATTATATCTGAATATCTGACGATTGCGGATGCGCCTCTTCCGGGGGTGCTCCGATGGTCGGCCCGCTGCTGAAACCCGTCGCCCTTCGCGACGGGTTTTCTGTTTTCAGGATGATCGTCCCCGGCGCGTGGGCCGACATGATTCGTCGTCCATAAGCCATAATGAAACCATCGTTACGGGTCTATCTAGGCAAGGATGGCTGGGGTGACCTGATGGGCTTGGGCAAGTCGAAACAGGACCGGAGCGGTCTTGTTTTATATTCTCACGCCACGAAGCGGGCAGGAGCACGATCGCTTCCCGCTCGATCGGCCGTTTTTTGCTGATCGATGCCGGGGCGTGCGTGTTGCCGATCCGGAAAGCGACGGCCCGGCATGGTGTGCGGCTC
Source organism: Gluconacetobacter aggeris (assembly GCF_014174395.1). GTDB lineage: Bacteria > Pseudomonadota > Alphaproteobacteria > Acetobacterales > Acetobacteraceae > Gluconacetobacter > Gluconacetobacter aggeris. Next base: position 406,996 of record NZ_JABEQD010000001.1, on the reverse strand, counting down.
TCTCTCTCATGACGAAACGGCTTGTGGATCATCATCAATGTTCAAGGCAAATGCGCGGGAGGAATCGCAGCCGAGTGCGCGGAAGAAGGTCAGTGTCCGGGCGATGGCGCATTCTCTGATCGCTGTATGTGGCGCTGGTGCGCGCGGCATGACGATGCGTCATATCGCCCGCTGCCTGGAGGAGGATCGGCCCGATGACGTCATGTTCTGGCTGAAGGTCCGTAACCAGATCGACTGGCTCATGCGGACCAGCCGGCGCGAGGGCGACAACATCCAGTAGACAGGTCGGCTGATCGGTGATCCGTACCGTCGTGTCTGTCATGTGTATGCGCCCCGGCCTGAAGCCACATCCGAAGCCGACGATTGGCCGGCGTCGAGACCGGCCTGTCGGTCAACCACCCCAGTAGCCAGGACAGGACGAAGGCCGGGGCGATCCCCGGGTTCCGGACGGGGCGGCGGCCATGGGTGCGGTGCTGCCGCCTTACTCGACGGCGGCGCGCAGGCCGGCGCCGGCCGCCAGTGGGCAGAGCGGCAGCGCGCCGGCCAGGAAGGCACCCAGCAGTTCGAGGTCCGGCCGCCAGGACAGGCCCGTTTGCGCCGCGTCCAGTGCTGCCGCGCCGAAGATCAGGGCCGGGGTGGCCAGGGGCAGCACCAGCAGCGGCAGCAGCACGCCGCCCCGGCGCGCGCCCAGCACGATCGACGCCGCCATGCCGCCGATCAGCGACAGGATGGCGGTCCCCAATGCCAGTCCCGCGAGCAGGATCGGCAGCACCGGCATCGGCAGGCCCAGCATGATGGCCAGCGGGCTTGCCGCCAGCAGCAGGGGCAGGCCGGTGGTCAGCCAGTGCGCGATCATCTTGGCCAGCGCCACCAGCGCCGGCGGCAGGCCGGACAGCATCAATTGGTCCAGCGAGCCGTCTTCCAGTTCCGATCCGAACAGCCGGTCCAGCGGCAGCAGGGCCGCCAGCAGGGCGCAGACCCAGACGATGCCGGGGGCCATCCGGCGCAGCAGCTCCGGCGAGGGGCCGAGCGCCAGGGGAAACAGCGCGCCCGCGAGGATGAAGAACAGCACCGCGCCCAGCGTATCGGCGCCATGGCGCAGCGCCAGCCGCAGGTCGCGCCCGATGACGGCCGCCAGCAGGGCGGGGAGGGAGGCCTGCATGCCCTCGGCCTTCATGACCACGACTCCATGTCCATCTCTTCCATGGTTTCCAGGCCGCTCGCGCCCGGCAGGGCCAGGGTCCGCGCATTGGGGAGGGGCAGGGGAACATGGGTGGTTGCGATGATGATTCCGCCAGTCTCGCGATGGGCGTGAAACAGGGCTTCCAGCAGCCCGATGGAGCTTGTGTCCAGCCCCAGGCTGGGTTCGTCGAGCAGCCAGAGCGGTGCGCGGGCCAGCATCACGCGCGCCAGCGCGGCGCGGCGCTTCTGCCCGGCCGAGAGCATGCGGGCCGGCAGGTCGGCCAGTGGCAGAAGATCGAGTGCCTTCATGGCCTGTTTCGGGGCCTGTTTCGGGTCCGACCCCGCGGCGCGGGCGGGCAGGGCGAGGTTTTCGCGCAGGGTCAGGCCGGGCTTCAGCGCGTCCTGATGGCCGAGATAGGCGACCCGCGCGGCATGGGTTGTCCGGTCGGCCAGGGCGTCGATACCCGCCCATAGCACATGGCCGCCTTCCGGTTTGCGCAATCCTGCGAGAACGCGGAGCAGGGTCGACTTTCCTGCGCCGTTGGGCCCGGTCAGCAGCAGGGCCTCGCCGGCGTCCAGCCGCAGCCCGACACTGTCGAGAACCAGTCTTTCCCCTCTGAAAACAGAGATGTTTTCGACATTCAGCAAGGGGCTGGCGAGGGGGCAGGGGGCAGGAATGGCGATCGTCCTCGGATTGGGGTCGGCGGCGGCGGCGGCGTGTTCCCGCGTTCTTGTTACCGGGGCCAGCTTGTGTCGTTACCGCGTCCGGGTATGTTCTACGACCGTTGGGAGATCAAGCCGGTTGTCCAGAGAGGGAACACACCGCCTCCATATGCGGAGCACGTGCCCCAATTGGATAATCCGTTGCTGACGCCACGGAGGAAAAACCAATGAAGTCGGTTGGGCACGATTCAATCAAGACAGGCCGTACGCTGAATGTCGACGGCAAGACGTACCATTATTTCTCGATCCCGGAAGCTGAGAAGACCATTGGCGATGTGACGCGCCTGCCGGTGAGCCTGAAGGTGCTGCTGGAGAACATCCTGCGCTTCGAAGACGGCCGGTCGTACAGCGTCGACGATGCCAGGTCGATTGCCGGCTGGCTGCCCGCGGGCAGCAGCACGAAGGAAGTTCCTTTCAAGCCCGCGCGCATCCTGATGCAGGACTTCACCGGCGTGCCCGCCGTGGTCGATCTGGCCGCGATGCGCGACGGTATCCTGAAGCTGAATGGCGACCCGCAGAAGGTGAATCCGCTGGTGCCCGTCAACCTCGTCATCGACCACTCGGTGATGGTGGACGTGGCCGGCACGCCGGACGCGCTGCAGAAGAACGTCACCATCGAATTCGAGCGGAACGGCGAGCGTTATGCGTTCCTGCGCTGGGGCCAGGAAGCGTTCGAGAATTTCTCGGTCGTGCCGCCGGGCACGGGCATCTGCCATCAGGTGAACCTGGAATATATCGCCCAGGTCGCGTGGACGGCCGACGTCGACGGCAAGAGCTACGTCTATCCGGACACGCTGTATGGTACCGACAGCCACACGACGATGGTCAACGGCCTGGGCGTGCTGGGCTGGGGCGTGGGCGGTATCGAGGCCGAGGCCGCGATGCTGGGCCAGCCGATCGCGATGCTCATCCCCGACGTCATCGGCTTCAAGCTGACGGGCAAGCTGCCCGAGGGCGCGACGGCCACCGACCTGGTGCTGACCGTTACCCAGATGCTGCGCAAGAAGGGCGTCGTCGGCAAGTTCGTCGAATTCTTCGGCCCGGCGCTGGACCATCTGCCGGTTGCCGATCGCGCGACGATCGCCAACATGGCGCCGGAATATGGCGCGACCTGCGGTTTCTTCCCGGTCGACAATCTGACGCTGGATTATCTGCGCCAGACCGGCCGTGACGAACACCGCATCAAGCTGACGGAAGAATATCTGAAGGCCCAGGGCATGTTCCGCACCGCGGAATCGCATGAGCCGGTGTTCACCGACACATTGGAACTGGACCTGTCGACCGTCGTGCCGTCGCTGGCCGGCCCGAAGCGCCCGCAGGACCGCGTGACGCTGAAGGACGCGACCAGCGCGTTCGAAACCGAGCTGACCGGCAGCCTGGGCGTGCCCGCCGCCGATGCGCACAAGAAGGCCAAGGTGGCCGGCACGAACTACGAGATCGGCCACGGCGACGTGGTGATCGCGGCCATTACCTCGTGCACCAACACCTCCAATCCGGCGGTGCTGATCGCGGCCGGCCTGGTGGCGAAGAAGGCGCGCGCGCTCGGCCTGAAGCCGAAGCCGTGGGTGAAGACGTCGCTGGCGCCGGGTTCGCAGGTCGTGACCGACTATCTGGACCGCGCGGGCCTGACGGAAGAACTCGACGCGATGGGCTTCAACACCGTCGGCTATGGCTGCACGACCTGTATCGGCAATTCCGGCCCGCTCGAGTCCCACATCGTGGATGCGATCGAAGGCAACAAGCTGGTCGCCGTGTCGGTGCTGTCGGGCAACCGGAATTTCGAAGGCCGCATCTCGCCCAACGTGCGCGCCAACTATCTGGCCAGCCCGCCGCTGGTGGTCGCGTACTCGCTGCTCGGCACGATACGCGAGGACATCACCACCGCGCCGCTGGGCACGTCGGCGGACGGCAAGCCGGTCTATCTGAAGGACATCTGGCCGACCAACAAGGAGATCGCGGACCTGATCGGTTCCTCGATCACGCGTGAAGAGTTCATCAAGCGCTACAGCCAGATCAGCAAGGGTACCAAGGAGTGGCAGGCCCTGAAGGTCGCGACCGGTTCCGAGACCTACAAGTGGGACCCGACCTCGACCTACGTGCAGGACCCGCCGTATTTCCAGGACATCACGCCCGAGCCCAAGCCGAAGGGCGACATCGTGGGGGCCCGCGTCCTGGCCCTGCTGGGCGACAACATCACCACCGACCATATCTCTCCGGCCGGCTCGATCAAGGAAAGCTCGCCTGCCGGCGTCTACCTGAATGAGCATCAGGTTTCGGCGAAGGACTTCAATTCCTACGGTTCGCGTCGCGGCAACGACCGTATCATGGTCCGTGGCACCTTCGCGAACATCCGCATCAAGAACGAGATGCTGCCGGGCACCGAAGGGGGCCTGTCCAAGCACTTCCCCGACGGGAAGGAAGGCTCGATCTACGATGTCGCGATGGAGTACAAGGCCGAGGGCGTGCCCCTGGTCGTCTTCGGCGGCAAGGAATATGGCATGGGTTCGTCGCGCGACTGGGCGGCGAAGGGCACCCTGCTGCTGGGCGTTCGCGCCGTGATCGCCGAGAGCTTCGAGCGCATCCATCGTTCCAACCTGGTCGGCATGGGCGTGCTGCCCCTGCTGTTCAAGGACGGCACGACGCGCAAGTCGCTGAACCTGAAGGGTGACGAAATCATCGACATCAAGGGGCTGGAGACCATCACCCCGCGGATGACGATCGACATGGAAATCACTCGCGCCGACGGCACCAGGGAAACGGTGCCGCTGCTCTGCCGCGTCGATACGCTGGACGAGGTCGAGTATTACCGGCATGGTGGCATCCTCCAGTATGTGCTGCGTGGGATGACCAAAGCTGCCTGAACGGTCTCTTCTTTCGTTTGATGAGTCTGGCGCCGGCCCGGGTTTCCCCGGGCCGGCGTTTTTTGCTGAGTCCGTCGTGCGGGCCGATCAGGTGCGCAAGATGTTCGACGGCCACGCGGTGCTGCGCGGCATCTCGCTGGACGTGACGCGCGGCGAGCTGATTTCGATCATCGGGCCGTCGGGCTGCGGCAAGTCGACATTCCTGCGCTGCCTCAATTTTCTTGAAATTCCCGATTCCGGGACGGTGGATATCGCCGGCGTGACGATCACGCGCACGGGCGGACGCTGGACCCGCCAGGAGGAGGACGCCGCCCATCGCCTGCGCGCGCATGTCGGCATGGTGTTCCAGTCCTTCAACCTGTTTCCCCACCGCACCGTGCTGGACAATGTGATGCTGGCGCCTGTGCGCGTGAAGCGCATGCCGGCGGACGAGGCGCGGGCCGAGGCGCTGGCCCTGCTCGACAAGGTGGGCCTGTCCGCCATGGCCACGCGCTATCCCGACACGCTGTCGGGCGGCCAGCAGCAGCGCGCGGCCATTGCACGGGCGCTGGCGATGCGTCCCGACGTGATGCTGTATGACGAACCGACCTCCGCGCTCGACCCCGAACTGGCCGAAGAAGTGCTGTCGGTGATGCGCACCCTGGACAATGAGGGGATGACCCAGCTTGTAGTCACGCATGACATGCGCTTCGCCCGGGCGGCGTCTGACCGCGTGGTGTTCATGGATGGCGGCGAGATCGTCGAGGCCGACGACCCCGACCGGCTGTTCGTGGCGCCGGAAGACGCGCGCACGCGGCGGTTCCTGAGGTCCGTGCTGTGAAGCCCGGCCTGATGGCCCTGCTGCTGGCGTTGGTGATGTTTCTGCCCGTGGCCAGCCATGCCGCGCCCCTGCGCTGGGCGTCGGATGCCGAGGCCAATGTGCCGTTCGTGTTCCACGATCCGGCCGATCAGTCCCGCCTGACCGGCTATGAATACGAGATCGCGCAGGCGATCGCCCGCCGCCTCGGCCGGCAGACCCAGTTTGTCCAGAACGACTGGGACGGGCTGATACCCGGCCTGCAGCGCGGGCTGTACGACATGGTGATCGACGGGATCGAGATCACCCCCGAACATGAACAGGGCGTGCTGTTCAGCCGCCCTTATTACATGACGACCGAACGCATCACCGTGCGGCGCGACCAGCAGGGGCTGGACACGCTGGCGGCGCTGCACGGGCATGTCGTGGGTACGCTGAAGGACACCACGGCCGAACGCATGTTGCAGGCCGATCCGTCGATCCGCATCCGGGCGTACGAGGAAGAGACCAACGCCTATACCGATCTGAAGAATGGGCGGCTGGATGCGGTGCTGCTGGATGGTACCATCGCGCTTTATTATGGGTCGCCGGACCCGGACCTGAAGCTGGCGGGCGCGCCGATCGGGCAGGTGGCGTATGGCGTCGCCTTCGCCCAGGGCAATAGCGTGCTGCGCGACCAGGTGAATGCCGCGCTGGACGGCATGATGCGGGACGGCGAACTGCACCGCATTCTCGCGCGCTGGAAGTTATGGACGCCGGCCATGGCCGCCCTGACCGGCGATGCCTCGACGCCGGAGATTGCGCCGGAGGCCTGGGACCATTACCGGGCCGCCACCGCGCCGACGGCCGGCTGGGGGGCGCGGTTCGATCGCTATGTCAGCTTCCTGCCGCTGCTGCTGCATGGCGCGCTGCTGACCTTTGCGGTCTCGGCCTGCGCCATGGTGCTGGCGGTGGGGCTGGGGCTGGCCCTGGCACTGATGCGCCGGTATGGCCCGCGCTGGCTGGGTGCGCTGGCGACGCTCTATGTCGAGATCGTGCGCGGTACGCCGCTGCTGATCCAGATCCTGTTCATCTTCTACGCCCTGCCGGGCATCGGCCTGCGCCTGTCGCCGTTCGTGGCCGGCGTGCTGGCGCTGGGCATGAATTATGCCGCCTATGAGGCCGAGAATTACCGCGCCGGACTGCAATCGGTGGCGCGCGGCCAGATCGAGGCCGCGATCGCGCTGAACATGACGCATTTCCAGGCCCTGCGCTTCGTCGTGGTGCCGCAGGCGGTGCGGATGGTCATTCCGGTGATGACCAACGATTTCATCTCGCTGCTCAAGGATTCGTCGCTGGTCAGCGTGATCACGCTGACCGAACTCAGCCAGACCTATGTGCGGCTGTCTTCGACCTATTACGATTATTTCGGCACCGGCCTGCTGATCGGCGTGGCCTATCTGCTGCTGGGCCTGCCGTTCGTTCGGCTGGCCCGCCTGGCCGAGGCGCGGTTTCATACCGGGCGCCAGCGGCAGGGGCATATCTGAGGACCCGGGCTCCCCCTCCGATGCCGGGCATATGGTTGATGCGTCTGGCACATGTCGGTGCTGTTTTGTGTCACGTTGTGCATAAATGGTGGGAAGCCTAAAGAAAACCAGTCGAAGACAACCCGAACGTCATGTGGTCATGGATCTGCTATCCGCTCTGCACAGCTTTGTTCGCGTCGCTGCCACCGGGTCGTTTTCCGCGGTTTCGCGGGAAACCGGCGCCAGTCAGCCGACAATTTCCCGCCATATCGCGCTGCTGGAGGCGCATTATGGCACCACCCTGTTCGCTCGGACGACGCGCAGCCTGATGATGACCGAGGATGGGCGTAGCCTGCTGCCCCATGCCTACGAGGTGCTGGAAATTCTGGAAACCGCCGAAACCGCGCTGGGCCGCCGCCGGGCGTCGGTGTCCGGTTTGGTACGGCTGGGGGTCACGACGGCTTTCGGCCTGTACATGACGGGCCGGCTGGGCGAGTTGCTGGACAAGCATCCGGACCTGGCGGTGGAACTGATCATGCGCGACGGGTTCGGCGATCTGGTCGAGGAAGGGCTGGATCTGGCGGTGCGCGTGGGCGAGATCGCGGAAGGATCGCTGATTGCCCGTCGCCTGGGGACCGTCAAGCGGATCGCGGTCGCCAGCGGGGACTATCTGGCCCGGCGCGGCGCGCCCCCCCATCCGCGTGACCTGCTGAATCATCCCTGCATCGCCTATACCTATGGCGGCACGCGCCATGACTGGCATTTCGAAGGCAATGGCGAGGAAAGCGTGGTCGCCGCCAGCGGTCCTTTTCGCGCCAACAGCAGCGAGGCGGTGCTACAGGCTACCCTTGCGGGGCTGGGGATCGGTTTGCTGCCGTCTTTCCAGGTGAGGGAAGATATTGCCGCCGGCCGGCTGATCCGCCTGTTCCCGGAATGGACGGTGCCGGAGCTGCCATTCTACGCCGTGCATACCGGGCCGCGTACATTGCCGTTGCGGACGCGCACGGTGCTGGATTTCCTGATCGATATTTCGGATGTGCTGCGGTAGCCGAAGGATCTTCTTTTTCTGAAGAAAAAGAAGCAAAAAGACTTTTGTTCGTTCAGGAACCTTGGCTTGAGCAAGCGCAAGGTTCCTGAACAGATCACTCGCCCGGCAGGACCGAGGCCGGATCGCGGCTGGCGCGGACCAGTTCGGGGCTGCCGTTCGTCAGGTCGCCATGGAAGCCGCGCCGCAGCATGGTCGTCCAGCCGTCCATCCAGCCATTGGCGGCGTTGACGAAGCGCTCGGCGCCCGGGTTCTGCGGCAGGGCCTGTTTCAGCCACTGTTCCGGCGGGGCGGGCAGCGTCATGGTGCCCTTGCGGGCCGGGCTGAGCAGGATGGTTACGTTCTCGATATTCGCACCGCGATCGGTGGCGGCTTCGGCATAGTTCCAGGTCGCGACCAGCATGACGTACGGGATCGGGAAACCCAGCACGTGCAGGCGGTTGAACGCGGTCTGGATGTCCACGCTGTCGCTCAGCGGCTGGCCTTCGATCTGGACATGGCTGGTAAACCAGCATTCCATCACTTTCGATGCGCTGGGGACGATTTTGGACAGGTAGTTCCGGTCGTCATGGCAGCCATTATTCATCGAATCGACGGTCGAGAGCGGCAGCGATTGCGTGCTGGCGCGCGCGATGATCACCCCGGTCACGACGCCGCCTTCGGCACGCACCAGCACGTTGCTGAGCAGTTCGCCGTGCGGGCCGCTCTGTGTCGTCAGCACCGGATGCCAGGTGCCGGCGGGCAGGGGCAGGATGCGTCCGGCGAAGGGGATGGCTCCTGCCAGGTCCGAAGTGATGGGGGGGGCCGCCAGTTGCGGGCCGCCCGCCGTCTGCTGGCCATTGTCCGGCGCGCCGTCCACCGGTGGCGCCGGCGGTGCGGCGTCGGGCGCGTCGGGGGAGGAGGACGGTGCGGGCGGGGGCATCGTGCGGCCCAGGGTGCGATTGATCCGGTCGAACACCGGCCGCAGGGCCGGGACCGCACGCGTCAGGTACGCCGGCGGGTAGAGCAGCGTCAGCGCCGTGAAGAGGGGGATGCAATAGAGCATCGCGCGCCAGATCGGCGCGCGATGCCAGAGGCGGGAAGCTGCGGACATTCAGGTCGCCGTACGGGAAAAGCGGGTCAGCGCAGGACGCGGGCCCGCTGGGCCTCGGTATCGTTGGCGATTTCGGCGGTCACGCCGTTCTCGCCGGAAATGACGCGCACCATCTTCGCCCCCTGCTGGCGGGCGGAAATCAGCGAGTCGCTCATCATGTCCTCGATCGACCGCACCAGGTCGCGGGCGCTGGCGGCGGCACCCATCTTGCTCTGGCGGCGCATGACCTCGAACAGCAGCGATGCGTCGATGCCGCCGGTCTCCACCCTCAGGCCGTAGCTTTCGATCATCGCCTCGATCTCCAGCGCCGCGACGCGGGCCACGTCCAGGCCGGTCAGGGCACGGAAGACGAAGATGCGGTCCAGGCGGTTCAGCACTTCGGGCGCGAAGCCGGCCTGGCGCAGGGCCTCGACCGACTCGGCGCGCATGCGGTCGGGTTCGTCGGCCAGGCGGTCGGCGATCTCGGACAGGGCATCGGTCGCGATGTTCGACGTCAGCACGAAGATGGCGCGGACGGTGGAAATCTGCTGGCCGGTGGAGGCCTCGGTGACGTGCCCGTCATTCCACGCGGTGAGGAATTTCTTGAAGACGTCGGGATGCGCCTTCTCGATTTCATCGAGCAGGACGACGGCGTCGGGCTTTTCCTTCAGGCCGCCGGTCAGCTTGCCGAACGTGTCGGAGCCGACATAGCCCTTGGGCGAGCCGAAAAGCTGCGTCGCGGCATGCGGCGAACTCATCTGCGTCATGTCGAAATGCAGCAGCGGGCGGTCGAGCTGCCGGGCCATCTGCTTGGCCAGATAGGTCTTGCCGGTGCCCGGCGGCCCAGCCAGCAGGAAGATGCCGACCGGCTTGCCGCGCACCTGCAGCGCCATGCGGCGGCGGAGCTGGGCGGCGATGTCCTCGCAGACCTGGTCCTGCCCGATTACCCGCGCGCGCAGGCTGGCCGCCAGTTCCTCGGCATCGATCACCGTTTCTTTCTGTTCGCGCGCCAGCATTTCCTCCAGCGCGGTGCGATTGGTCAGCCTGGCCAGTACATCCATCATCCACCCCCGTCGGCGCCGTAGCCCCTTGCGCGCCAGCCGTTCGGCGCGGGTCTCGAACATCAGTCCCGCCAAGGCCAGCAGGCTGCTCCCGCCCATCAGCACCGGAAAGGCCGGCGCACACCATTCCATGAAATGCGTCAGGCTGGCGAGTGAAAGATGGAGCGAGGCCGCGGCCTGCAGGCTGGCCAGGATCAGGAAAACGACCATCATGACCGGCATCAGCCGGTTGAGGGCGGGCAGGAGAGCCTTCATTGGACGATCACATCCAGAACAAGCATCTGGTCCCGGTGAATGACCGGCAGCGGCGTCGGCCCCAGGACCGTGATGGCTCCCGGCGCCACGCCGGTGGGGCCAGGATCGGAAACCGGCGCGATATCGACCTCGCCGGATATGCGGATGGGCAGCAGCACGGTGCGCGGCTTGGGGGTCAGCGGTACGGTCTGGGTGATGCCGCCCGAACTGACGGTCACGATGCCGCCCGTGCCGCCCTCGTCATAGAGCGGCATCTGGACCAGCCGGTATTCCCGCTTGCGGATGCCGGCCAGGATCCGGGCCTGCTGGTCGGGCGTCAGCCCCGATTGCTGCAGGGCGCGCGGCGCGTTGTCGGGCGCGATCATGGCGAATTGCTGGGTGCTTGTCAGGGTGCCGGCCCCGGCGGCGGCGCTGTGCGCGGCATCGCCGACGATCGGGGCGGGCGCCGGGGCCGGGTGGTCGCTCTGGCTGGCCATGCGGGCGCTGAAACCGGCCACGACGATCATGCCCGCCGCCAGGCCGTACCATAGGGGCCGGCCTTTGCCGGGTCCGGCCTCGTCGGGCGCGGCGCGTGCTTCGGGGTCGGGCGTCTGCCTCATGTCCGCATCATGCGTGTGCCTCATGCGGTTGGGCAAGCATGCAAACGAGGACGTGATTGTAATGTAATGTAGCCCCTGGGGACCGCCCGGGTGCTGCCGGCGCATGCACCTTGCGGCGGCATGCGTTATCGCCTATATCAGCTGCATTCCTTCATCTTCCGCTTTTCTTGGGGGGTGGCCTTGCCGGCCGCCTTTTTTGTTTTGGACGCAGACCTGCCCTACCTCACTGGCCTGGACGCCAAGGTGGCCGCCCTCGTGGCGCCCGTTCTGGCCGATATGGGATTCGAACTGGTCCGTGTGGCGATCCTGGGCCGGGAGAGCCCGACGGTGCAGATCATGGCCGACCGTGCCGATGGCAGCCTGATCGCGATCGAGGATTGCGAACAGATCAGCCACGCGGTGGGCGCGGTGCTGGATATCGAGGACCCGCTGCCGGGCGCCTGGACGCTGGAAGTCTCGTCGGCCGGCATCGACCGCCCGCTGACGCGGGCGAAGGACTGGAACCGGTTCGCCGGGCATCTGGCGAAGGCCGAGGTGAATATCCCGATCGATGGCCGCAAGCGCTTTTCGGGCATCCTGCTGGGTGCCGCGGACGGGGTCGGGCGGCTGCGGCTGGAAGATGGAACCGAAGTGGCGCTGCCGCTGTCGGATATGCGTCGCGCGCGACTGGTTCTGACCGATGAACTGATCGCCGCCAGCGCTCATATGATGGGGGTCTCCGACGACGGAGACCCGGAAACCCCTGTCCCGCCCGGCGAGAAGCCGGCGCGGAAGACTCATTAAGACGTCCTGGAGGTTCTGATGGATACGTCCGTTTCCCGTCCCGAGCTGCTGCTGGTGGCGGATGCCGTCGCGCGCGAGAAGGCGATCGACCGGGAGGAAGTCCTGGAGGCGATGGAGCAGGCCATCCAGAAGGCCGGGCGTGCCAAATATGGGCATGAGAAGGATATTCGCGCGACCATCGACCGCAAGACCGGCGATGTCCGCCTGTCCCGCTGGACCGAGGCCGTCGAGGTGGTGGAGAATGAGGAAACGCAGATTCCGCTCCACATCGCCCGCAAGTTCAAGCCCGAGATCCAGTTGGGCGAGCATCTGGTCGACCCGCTGCCGCCGATCGATTTCGGCCGTATCGCGGCGCAGACGGCCAAGCAGGTGATCGTGCAGCGCGTGCGCGAATATGAGCGCAAGCGCCAGTACGAGGAATTCAAGGACCGCGTGGGCGAGATCGTGAACGGCACGGTCAAGCGCACGGAATACGGCAACCTGATGGTCGAGATCGGCAGTTCGGAGGCGCTGCTGCGCCGTGACGAGCTGATCCCGCGCGAGAGCTTCCGCAATTCCGACCGCGTGCGCGCCTATATCTATGACGTGCGCGACGAGCCGCGCGGGCCGCAGATCTTCCTGTCGCGCACCCATCCGGCCTTCCTGGCCAAGCTGTTCGCCCAGGAAGTGCCCGAAATCTATGATGGCATCATCGAGATCAAGGCCGTGGCCCGCGATCCGGGGTCGCGCGCCAAGATGGCGGTGATCTCGCGCGATGCCTCGATCGATCCGGTCGGCGCCTGCGTGGGTATGCGCGGATCGCGCGTGCAGGCCGTGGTGCAGGAACTGCAGGGCGAGAAGATCGACATCATCCCCTGGAGCCCCCAGGCGGCGACCTTCGTGGTCAACGCCCTGGCGCCGGCGGAAGTCACCAAGGTGGTGATGGACGAGGAAGCCGGACGCGTCGAGGTGGTGGTGCCGGACGAGCAGCTCAGCCTGGCGATCGGCCGGCGCGGGCAGAATGTCCGCCTGGCCAGCCAACTGACGCGCTGGGATATCGACATCCTGACCGAGGCCGAGGAATCGGAACGCCGCCAGGAGGAATTCCGCCGCCGCAGCGGCCTGTTCGTCGAGGCGCTGGACGTGGACGACGTCATCGCCGGCCTTCTGGTGACGGAAGGCTTCCATTCGATCGAGGAACTGGCCTATGCCGATCCCGACGAGCTGGCCGGGATCGAGGGTTTCGACGAGGATGTGGCCAGCGAGCTGGTCCGTCGCGCCGAGGGCTTCCTGGCGCGCCGCGAGGACGAGCTGGACGAGAAGCGCCGTGGGCTTGGCGTGTCGGACGACATCGCGGTCCTGGGCGTGTTTTCCAACCAGATGCTGGTGACGCTGGGTGAAAAGGGTGTGAAGACCCTGGACGACCTGGCCGACCTGGCCGGCGACGAGCTGGTCGAGTTCCTGGGTGGCGACGTCATCGACGAGGAAGCGGCGAACGAGATTATCATGGCGGCGCGTGCCCACTGGTTCGAGGGTGAGCAGCCGGCCGACGCGCCGGAGGCCTGAGCCACGGCGTGTCGGAGCAGGCGAGGCGGGATATGACGGCGGACGCCGAACACGAGCCGGACGATGACGAGCGGGGGCCGCTCCGCCGCTGCATCGTCACGCGGGAGCGTGCGGCGCCTGAGACGATGCTGCGTTTCGTGGTCTCGCCGGACCGCGTTGTGACACCCGATCTTTCCGCGCGTCTGCCCGGACGGGGAATCTGGTTGAGCGCGCGGCGGGATGTGCTAGAAACGGCGCGGACACGGGGGGCGTTCTCACGCGCCGCCCGCGGTCAGGTCGTTGTTCCGCCCGACCTGGATACGATCCTGGAAGCCGGCCTGGTGCGCCGGATGCTGGAGACGGTGGGACTCGCACGACGGGCCGGTCAGGTGACATACGGTTTCGTCAAGGTGCGGGAATGGATAGAGGGCGGTCGCGCCGGTCTGGTGATACAGGCCGAGGATGGCAGCCCTGACGAGAGGACGAGGTTATTGTCCGGCGCACGGGATCTGCCGATAGCGGTTGTTCCTACGGCGGCGGGTCTGGGGGCGGCATTTGGCCGTGACCATGTCGTGCATGCGGCGATGTCGCGTGGCGAACTGGCACGGCGCGTCCGCATTGATAGTGAACGTTTTGCGGGGCTGTCCGGCAGGGCGGTTCCGGGTTCGTCGGACCAATCCGGCGAACTTGGGTGAACAGGCGGGTACATGAGCGAAGGCAACGATCAGGATCAGGGTAAGGGACGCTTGTCCCTGCGGCCGGCGGGCCGGAGGGAGGTCGGACGGACGGTTGACGCCGGTTCCGTGCGGCAGAGTTTCAGCCATGGTCGTTCGAAGGTGGTGCAGGTCGAGGTGCGCAAGAAGCGCGGCCCCGGTCCCGCCCCTGCGGGCAGCGGTTCCGGTTCGTCCGGTGGCGGCCGGGCTGGCGGGCGCGGTGGCAATGGCGGCCGCGCGCTGACCGCCGCCGAACTGGCCACCCGCCAGCGCGTACTCGAGGAGCAGCGGGCGGAAGCCGTTCGCCGCGAGCAGGAGCGGCGCGAGCAGGAAAAGATCATGATCCTGTCCGCCGCCGAGGAAGCGCGGCGGCGCGAGGAAGAGGCCCGGCGCGCAGCCGAGGAAGAAGCCCGCGAGCAGGAGGAGGCGGCCCGCGCCCGCGCCGAGCAGGCCGCGCACCCGGCCCCCGAGCCGGCGGAAGCCCCGACGGCGGCCGGTCCCGTGGTCTCGGCCGTGCCGATCCCCGGCGAGGTCACGCTGGCCCCGCCGATGGAGCGCCTGCGCCCGCTGGCCGAGCGCGCCATCATGCCGGCCCGTCCGGTCACGCCCACCCGTCCGGCCCCGCAGGCCGCGACGCCGGCCCAGCCGCAGGGCGAGACCCTGCGCCTGCGCACCGGGCGTGGTACCGACACGGAAGAAGAACGCCGTGCCCCGCGTCGCCCCGGCGTCGTGCCCAGCCGCAAGCCGAGCGGCGCGCCGGCGAAGAAGGGTGGTGACAACCGCCGGTCCGGCCGCATCGACGTTCAGGCGGCGATCGAGGGTGACGACGACAAGACGCGTTCGCTGGCCTCGGTCCGGCGCCAGCGCGAGCGTGAGCGCCGGCAGGCGGAGCTGGAGCGCCTGCGCTCCGACCAGGTCCGCGTGGTGCGCGACGTGGTGCTGCCCGAGACGATCACGGTCCAGGAACTGGCGAACCGCATGGCGGCCCGCCAGGGCGAAGTCATCAAGGCCCTGATGAAGATGGGCGTGATGGCGACCGTGACCCAGTCGCTGGATGCCGATACGGCCGAGCTGGTCATTCAGGAATTCGGCCATCGCGTCCGCCGCGTGGCCGACAGCGACGTCGAAATCGGCATCGAAGGTATCGAGGATACGCCGGAAGACCTGCTGCCGCGTCCGCCCGTCGTGACGGTCATGGGGCATGTCGACCACGGCAAGACCTCGCTGCTGGATGCTCTGCGCACCACCGACGTGGCCGCGGCCGAAGCCGGTGGCATCACCCAGCATATCGGCGCCTATCAGGTGACGCTGCCTTCGGGCGCCAAGATCACCTTCATCGACACGCCGGGCCATGAGGCGTTCACCGCCATGCGTGCCCGTGGTGCCTCGGTGACCGACGTGGTGGTGCTGGTCGTGGCGGCGGATGACGGGGTCATGCCGCAGACGATCGAGGCGATCCGCCATGCCAAGGCGGCGAATGCGCCGATCGTGGTTGCGATCAACAAGTGCGACAAGCCGGGCGCCAACCCCGATCGCGTGCGTCAGGAACTGCTGTCGCATGAGATCGTGGTCGAATCGATGGGCGGCGACACCCAGGATGTCGAGGTCTCGGCGCTGAAGCGCACCGGGCTGGACAAGCTGGAGGAAGCCATCCTGCTGCAGGCGGAAATCCTGGACCTGCGCGCCAACCCGGACCGGGTGGCCGAAGGCTCGGTGATCGAAAGCCGGCTGGATCGCGGTCGTGGTCCGGTGGCGACGATCCTGGTGCAGAAGGGCACGCTGCGGCGTGGCGACATCGTGGTGGCCGGTGCCGAATGGGGCCGTGTCCGTGCGATGCTGGACGACCGCAACCGCCAGATCCAGGAAGCGCTGCCTTCGACCCCGGTCGAGATCCTGGGCATTGCCGGCGTGCCGGGTGCCGGCGAGCCGTTCGTGGTGGTGGAGAACGAGAACCGCGCCCGCGAGATCTCGGAATTCCGCCAGCGCGTGATCAAGGACCGCATGGCCGCCGGCCAGACGGCCGCGCGCGGCACGCTGGACCAGATGCTGGCGCGTATCCAGGCCGGCGCCCAGAAGGAAGTCGCCGTGCTGATCAAGGCCGACGTCCAGGGTTCGGCCGAGGCGCTGCAGACCACGGTGCTCAAGCTGGAGCATGAAGAGGTCAAGGTGCGGGTGCTGACGGCCGGTGTCGGCCAGATCACCGAAAGCGACGTGCAACTGGCCAAGGCGTCGGACGCGGTGATCATCGCCTTCAACGTCCGTGCCACGACGCAGGCGCGGGAACTGGCGCAGCGCGAAGGGGTCGATATCCGCTACTATTCGATCATCTATCAGGTCGCGGACGACGTCGAACAACTGGTCAAGGGCAAGGTTGCGCCCAAGCACCGCGAGAAGTTCCTGGGTTATGCCGAGATCCGCAAGGTGTTCGACATTACCAAGGTGGGCAAGGTTGCCGGTTGCTACGTCACCGAGGGCGTGGTCAAGCGTGGGTGCGGTGTGCGCCTGCTGCGCGACAACGTCGTCATCCACGAGGGCGATCTCAGCCAGCTCAAGCGCTTCAAGGACGATGTCAAGGAAGTGGCGCGCGGGTATGAATGCGGCCTGTCCTTCGCCGGCTACAACGACCTGCGTGAAGGCGACGTGGTCGAGTGCTACGAAATGGAACTGGTTCCCGCATGAGCCGCAACCCATCACGTGGGAAGGTGAATACGGCTGGGCCGGCGGGGAAACTCGCCGGTCTTGCCGCTTCCGGCCCCAGCCAGCGCCAGTTGCGCGTGGGTGAGGAAGTGCGCCGCGTGCTGGCCGACCTGTTTGCCCGCACGGAATTCCGCGACCCGGAACTGGTCGATGCCCGCATCACCGTGACCGAAGTGCGGTTGTCGCCTGACCTGAAGCACGCCACGGCCTTTGTGGCGCGGCTGGGGCGTAGCGATGTCGACGCGCTGATGCCGGCGCTGCGGCGGGTGGCGCCGTTCCTGCGGTCGCGCATGTCTGGCAATCTGCGGCTGCGAGTGGTGCCGGAAATCCATTTCCAGCCCGATACGGCGCTGGATTATGCGATGGAAGTCAGTGCGCTGCTGAGCCAGCCCGACGTGGCGCGGGATCTGGATTGAGAGAAGCTCTCTTCTTTTTCTGAAGAAAAAGAAGCAAAAAGACTTTTGATCGGTTCAGGGGCATCGTGTGTTCCCGGCACAAAACTCCTGAACGAATCAGAGTTTTTTGGTTCTTTTTTTCAAAAAAGAACGAAGATTATTGCGTCCCCAGCAACAGCACCCCCGGCGCCTGTCGGATCTCATGCGCCGCGTCATGCAGCGCGGCGCCGCCGGCCGCGATATCGCGCCGCGTGGCCTCCAGGTCGATTTTCAGCGCAGCGTCGGGTGTGCGCAGGTCGGAGCGGAGCTGCCGGGCGGCTGCCATGGCCGTTTCGCTGTCGCGGGTGAGGGCGTGGATGTCCGCGCCGCGATCATGGATCTGCTGGTGGGCCGTGGCCCGGCCCTGCGCGATTGCGGTGCGGGTGGCGTGCCAGGCGCTTTCAGTCTTTTGCCGGGCAGTTTTCGCCGTGGCCGAGGCCGTCCGGAGGGCTGATGCGGTGGCCGTCAGGCTGGTACGGACGGGCGGCAGGCTGGCATCCAGAGCCTGTGCTATTTTTTGGCTTTGCTGCATGGCCTGTCGCCATTCCGCCGCCATCTTGTGGATCGGCAGAGTGGTCAGGGTGCGGCGCAGGATCGCCAGCCGGGATTCGTGGGCCGGGATTTCCACCAGGTTCGACAGGCCGGGATGCGGCTGCGGGACACGGCCGGGGACGATATCCAGATCGATGCCGATGCGGCCGGTGACCAGGCTGGCGGTATGGAGTTCGGCCTGCAACCCGTCACGCACCAGCCGGGCCAGGGGCCGGCGGGGCGACGAGGCGTCTGTGCCGGCCATCATATGAATCCGTTCGGGCTGGATGCGGATAATGACGGGGATCAGTGCGCGGCCCTGCTGCGGATCGGCGTCGAGGGCGACCTGCTCGACCCGGCCCAGCATCACGCCGCGAAATGTGACGACCGCGCCGGGGTGCAGGCCGCCCACCGGATGGTCGAACACGATCATGGCCCGTTCGGTGCGCGCCAGCAGGCCGAACTGGCCGAACGAGCCCAGGAAGGCGCAGCCCAGCGCGATCCCGCCGGCGACGAAGAGCAGGATGGCCGCCCATCGGGCTGTCTGGCCCGGATGCATGCTCATCGGCCGCGGGGACGAAGAAGGGTGATCATCGGCTTTTATTCGGGCCTCTGCGGCCTGATGAGAAAGCAGGCATCGCACAATCCGGCATTGCTCCTCATTCAGGGCTCGTCTACACGCACGCCTCTTCCAGGATTCTGATCAAGAAGGTTTTGCCCCATGCGACGCAAGCGCGGACGTCCGATCGATGGCTGGCTGGTCATCGACAAGCCGACGGGGATGACATCGACCGATGTCGTCAACCGGGTGAAGCGTCTGTTCGATGCCGCCAAGGCGGGGCATGGCGGTACGCTGGACCCGCTGGCGACCGGGCTGCTGCCCATCGCCTTCGGCGCGGCCACCAAGACGGTGCCCTACATCATGGACGGGACCAAGCGCTACCAGTTCACCCTGCGCCTGGGCGAGGCAAGGGACACGGACGATGCCGACGGCGTGGTGACCGAGACCTCGCCGGTTCGTCCCTCGGACGATGATTTCCGCCGTGCATTGCCGGCCTTTCGGGGCGACATCATGCAGGTGCCGCCCGTCTATTCCGCGATCAAGGTGGCGGGCGAACGGGCCTATGACATGGCGCGCGACGGCCGCCCGCCCGAGCTGCCGCCCCGGCCGGCGCGGATCGACCGGTTCGAACTGGTCGCACGGCCTGATGAGGACACCGCGATTTTCGAGGTGGAATCCGGCAAGGGCGTCTATATGCGCTCGCTCGCGCGCGATATCGCCAGGGCCTGCGGCACGGTCGGCCATGTGGCCGCCCTGCGCCGCCTGCGGGTTGGCCCTTTTGCCGAGGAAGACGCGATTCCACTGGACAAACTGGCGCCAAACGACGACAACGCGCCTGCCTCACCGGATCTGCTTCTTCCGGTCGCGACCGCGCTGGCCGACATCCCGGCGCTGGCCTTGACCCACGAGGAAGCAGAGTCCCTTTCGCACGGGCAGGCGATCAGCCTGCTGGGGCTGATGGGACGCATTCCGGACGCCGCCGATCCCGAGCAGGGGATCGTCCGGGGGATGGACGGGGGGCGCGTGATCGGGCTGTGCCGGCTGGAAGATGGCTGGCTGCGCCCGGACCGCATGCTTTAACCGAATCTGAATGTGGAGAACCCGATGTCGATTACTGCTGAACGCCGCACGGCGCTGATTGGCGAATACCAGACCGCCGCCCAGGACACCGGCTCGCCGGAAGTCCAGGTCGCTCTGCTGAGCGAGCGGATCACGAACCTGACCGAGCACCTGAAGACCCATGCGAAGGATTTCCATTCGCGTCGCGGCCTGCTGGTGATGGTCGGCAAGCGCCGTGGCCTGCTGGACTATCTGAAGCGCAAGGACGAGGCCCGCTATCAGGCCCTGATCGGCCGCCTGGGTCTGCGCCGCTGAGATGACACGCGACCCGGTCCGCTGCCGCGCGATGCGTGGCAACGGACCGGGTCGCGTTGGTGCGTTCCGCCGACGGGATGGCGTGGCCACCCCGTTGTCGCGGGGCCGCCATTGCCCGACGCCCAATCCTGGGCCGGGTCACACGCTGCCCCCATGTCGGTGGAGACATCCGGACCGGGTCGCAGCGTTTCAGGCCACATGGTGTTCTGGCGGGCCACCGTCATCGCTCCATGCCGTCCGAGACGCTGTCCTTCATCCCCTTGTCCGGACCCCTCCCATCCGTTCGGGGCGGCTTTCGGACAGGGAGTGTCTGAATGTTCAATTACTACCGCAAAGAGATCGAGTGGGGCGGCCGCACGCTGGTGCTGGAGACGGGCAAGATCGCCCGCCAGGCCGATGGCGCCGTGGTCGTGACCTATGGCGACACGGTCGTGCTCTGCACCGCCGTCGGTGCCCGCAGCGTCAAGCCGGGCCAGGATTTCTTCCCGCTGACGGTCAACTACCAGGAAAAGGCCTATGCGGCCGGCAAGATCCCGGGCGGCTTCTTCAAGCGTGAAGGGCGCCCGTCGGAGATCGAGGTCCTGAATTCGCGCCTGATCGACCGTCCGATCCGTCCGCTGTTCCCGGAATCCTTCCGCAACGAGGTTCAGGTCGTCGCGACCGTGCTGAGCCATGATCTGGAGAACGATCCGTCGATCGTGGCCCTGATCGGCTGCTCGGCGGCGCTGACCCTGTCGGGCATTCCGTTCTTCGGCCCGGTCGCGGCCTGCCGCGTCGGCTATGAGAACGGCGCCTATGTGCTGAACCCGACCCTGGCGGAGCTGAAGACCAGCGCGCTGGACCTGGTGGTCGCCGGCACGTCGGAAGGCGTGCTGATGGTCGAGTCCGAGGCGGGCGAGCTGAGCGAAGAGGTGATGCTGGGCGCCGTGACCTTCGGTCATGAATCGTTCCAGCCGGTCATCGACGCCATCATCGCGCTGGCCGAGCATGCCGCGAAGGCGCCGTGGGACCTGGCCGAGCCGTCGGCCGAGGAGCTGGCGCTGCGCAAGCGGGTCGACGAGCTGGGCCGCGCCGCGATCGCCGAGGCGTATCAGGAGCGCGTGAAGCAGGCGCGTTACAAGAAGGTCGGCGCGGCGAAGGACGCCGTGCTGGCGGCGCTGACGGAAGAAGGCCTGGACGCCAATGCGGCCAAGCCGATCCTGAAGGACCTGGAAGCCGACGTGGTGCGCAGCGCGGTGCTGGATACCGGCCTGCGCATCGACGGCCGCGACCTGAAGACGGTGCGCCCGATCGTGTCGGAAGTCGGCATCCTGCCGCGTGCCCATGGCTCGGCCCTGTTCACCCGTGGCGAGACCCAGGCCCTGGTGGTCGCCACCCTGGGCACCGCCCAGGACGAGCAGGTGATCGACGCGCTGGAAGGCGAGTACCGCACCAACTTCATGCTGCACTACAACTTCCCTCCCTACTCGGTGGGTGAGTGCGGCCGCATGGGCTCGCCCGGCCGTCGCGAGATCGGCCATGGCAAGCTGGCCTGGCGCGCGGTGCATCCGCTGCTGCCCGGCAAGGACACCTTCCCGTACACCATGCGTGTGGTGTCCGAGATCACCGAGAGCAACGGTTCGTCCTCGATGGCGACCGTGTGCGGCACCTCGCTGGCGCTGATGGATGCGGGCGTGCCGCTGAAGCGGCCGGTGGCGGGTATTGCCATGGGCCTGATCAAGGAAGATCGCGGCTTCGCCGTGCTGTCCGACATCCTGGGTGACGAAGACCATCTCGGCGACATGGACTTCAAGGTGGCGGGCACCGAGCAGGGCGTCACCGCGCTGCAGATGGACATCAAGATCACGTCCATCACGCCGGAGATCATGAAGATCGCCCTGGGCCAGGCGCGCGACGGTCGCCTGCATATCCTGGGTGAGATGTCCAAGGCCCTGACCGAGGGGCGCAGCGACGTGTCCTCGACGGCGCCGAAGATCACCACCATCACCGTGCCCAAGGAAAAGATCCGCGATGTGATCGGCCAGGGCGGTAAAGTGATCCGTGAGATCGTTGAATATTCGGGTGCCAAGATCGACATCAACGATGACGGCACGATCATGATCGCGGCGTCGGCCGAAGAGCAGGCCAACAAGGCGATCGAGCGTATCCGCGGCATCGTGGCCGAGCCCGAGGTGGGCGCGATCTACACCGGCAAGGTGGTCAAGACCGCCGATTTCGGTGCGTTCGTGAACTTCCTGGGCGCGCGCGACGGTCTGGTCCATATCTCGGAACTGTCGCAGGGCCGGGTTGCCAAGACCACGGACGTCGTCAACCAGGGCGATGTGGTCAAGGTGAAGGTCCTGGGCTTCGACGATCGCGGCAAGGTCAAGCTGTCGATGCGCGTCGTCGATCAGGAGACCGGCGCCGACATCACCGAGAATGTCGGAGCCAAGCCCGCTCGGCCGCCGGCGCGCTGAAGCCGGTCGGCGGTGGGGCAGCCTGCTCCACCGCCGCGGCCCCGCGGGGTGCGGGGCACGTATGGACGAGACGCCGGTCCGTTGGGACCGCGCGAGGACGATAGGGTAGTGATGAAGGCGATCAATGCGATCCGCATGGGCGGGGTGGATGTCCTGCCGCTGATCGAAGGTGGAAAGGGCGTGTCGGTTTCGACCGGCATATCGTCCGGACATTGGGCGGCGGCGGGTGGCGCCGGCACGGTGTCGATCGTCAATGCCGATTCCTATGACGCCGAGGGACGACGCGTCCCGCAGGTCTATCATGGCCGCAACCGGCGCGAACGGCAGCAGGAACTGATTGCCTATGCCATCAATGGCGGCATCGCGCAGGCGAAGATCGCGCATGATCTGGCCGGTGGGCGCGGACGTATCCACGCCAATATCCTGTGGGAGATGGGCGGCGCCGAGGACGTCATTACCGGGGTGCTGGAAGGTGCGCCGGGGCTGATCCATGGCCTGACCTGCGGCGCGGGCATGCCCTATCGCCTGTCGGAGATCGCGGCGCGGTTCGGCATCCATTATTATCCCATCGTCTCGTCCGCCCGGGCCTTCAGCGCCCTGTGGAAGCGGTCGTTCCACAAGAACCCCGACGGGCTGGGCGGGGTGGTGTACGAAGACCCGTGGCGGGCCGGCGGGCATAACGGCCTGTCGAACACCGAAAATCCGCTCAACCCCGAGGACCCGTTCCCCCGCGTGCTGGCGCTGCGCCAGACGATGCGCGGCTTCGGCCTGCACGAGACGCCGATCATCATGGCCGGCGGCGTGTGGTGCCTGGAGGAATGGGAAGACTGGATCGACAATCCCGAACTCGGGCCGATCGCCTTCCAGTTCGGCACCCGGCCGCTGCTGACGCAGGAAAGCCCGATCCCCGATGCGTGGAAGCGCAGGCTGCTGACCCTGAAGAAGGGCGATGTCTTCCTGAACCGCTTCTCGCCGACCGGATTCTATTCCTCGGCGGTGAACAATCCGTTCCTGCTGGAACTCCAGGCGCGGTCCGAGCGCCAGGTTGCCTATTCCACCGAACCGGTGGGCGAGCATACGGCGTCCTATGGCGTGGGTGCGCGTGGCCGGCTGGTCTTCATGACCGAAGCCGACCGCGAGCATGTCCTTCTGTGGGAGCGCGAGGGCTATACCGAGGCCATGCGCACCCCGGATTCCACCCTGATCTTCGTCGCACCCGAGAAGGCGCGGGAGATCCTGGCCGACCAGGTGGCGTGCATGGGCTGCCTGTCGGAATGCCGCTTCTCGAACTGGAGCCAACGGGGGCCGGACTATTCCAACGGTCACAAGGCCGATCCGCGCTCGTTCTGCATCCAGAAGACGCTGCAGGCCATTGCCCATGCCGGCCCTGAGGGCGCGGACGCGGTGATGGACAATAACCTGATGTTCGGCGGCACGAATGCGTGGCGCTTCGGCACCGACCCGTTCTACGCCAACGGGTTCGTGCCGACGGTCGGCCAGTTGGTCGATTGCATCCTGACCGGACGCTGACACGGCGCATTGCCGGAACGGGCCCCATCGGGGCCCGTTCGCGTTTCAGGCGACCAATTATGATAATCTGCTGATAACGAACGGGTTTCCAAAGGGCGCTGCCCTTTGGTGGGTCAAGGGCAACGCCCTTTTCCCCTGCCTCATCCGGGAGGGAGGCAGGCGGTGCGGAAGGCGGCGAAGGCGCGGGCGCGGTGGCTGATGGCGTTCTTCTCGGCTTCCGGCATCTCGGCGAAGGTTCGGGTCTCGCCGTCCGGCGTGAAGATCGGGTCGTAGCCGTGGCCGTGGGCACCACGGGGCGGCCAGGCGATCTGCCCGTCGATCCGGCCTTCGAACATGCGGACGGTGCCGTCGGGCCAGGCCAGGCACAGGACGGAGATGAACCAGGCCGATCGGTCCTCGTCCGTGCCGATGCCTTCGTGGATGCGGGCCATGGCGCCGGGGAAATCCTTGTCGGGGCCGGCCCAGCGGGCGGAATAGATCCCCGGCGCGCCACCCAGGGCGGCGACGCACAGGCCGGAATCGTCGGCCAGTGCCGGCAGGCCGCTGGCCTGCGCCGCCGCCACGGCCTTCAGCGCCGCGTTGCCGGTAAAGCTGTCGGCGGTTTCCTCGGGCTCGGGCAGGCCAAGCTGGCCGGCCGAGACGATGGTGATGCCATACCCGTTCAGCAGGGCGTCGAATTCCGCGAGCTTGCCCTTGTTGTGGCTGGCCAGGACCAGCCGTTCGCCACCGGCCAGGCGGCGTGCCTCCGCCCCGCTCACGATGCGTCGCTCCGCGCGGCCAGCGCGGCATCCACCGCCGCGCGCTGGACGGCGAACAGATGCTGCGTGCCGTCCTGCGCCAGGCGCAGCAGGGCCTCGAACTGCGCCTGCGAGAAGGGGGCCTGCTCGGCCGTGCCCTGGATCTCGACGATGCCGCCGGCCTCGGTCAGGACGAAATTGGCGTCGGCGGCGGCCGCGCTATCCTCGTCATAATCAAGGTCCAGCACGGCCCCGGCCCCGGTCAGGCCGCAGGAGATCGCGGCGACCTGCGCCGTCAGCGGCACGCGGGCCAGGACGCGGTTGCGCACCAGCTTTTCCAGCGCCAGCCGCAGGGCGACCCAGGCGCCGGTGATCGAGGCGCAGCGGGTGCCGCCATCGGCATTCAGCACATCGCAATCGACGGTGATCGAGATTTCGCCCAGCGCGCTCAGGTCGGTCACGGCGCGCAGCGAGCGGCCGATCAGGCGCTGGATTTCCTGCGTGCGGCCCGACTGCTTGCCCTTTGCGGCCTCGCGCGCGCCGCGCGCGTGGGTGGCGCGGGGCAGCATGCCGTATTCCGCCGTCACCCAGCCCTTGCCCTGGCCGCGCAGGAAGGGCGGCACGCGCGGTTCGACGCTGGCGGCGCACAGTATCTCGGTCCCGCCCATGCGGATCAGGGCCGATCCCTCGGCGTGGCGGGCGAAGCCCGTTTCGATGGAGACGGGGCGCAGCGCGTCGGGAGCGCGGCCCGAGGGGCGGGTGGTCATGGGCAAACGATACTCCGCATCGACAGGTATTCCGGGGCGGGCCGCCGAAAAGGCGGGCATAGCCCGAGCCGGGGGATAATGGCCAGCCCGAGGCTTGTCATCGCCTGCCGGTGCCTCCAGATTCCGGTGCAGCGGTTGCCCGCGCGCCACCTGTTCAGGCGGCATCGAAACTTTGGCGGCAACCTCGTATAATGCTCAATTCATCCGGTATTTCCGGCTGCGAACGTGGAGGCTTCAAGCAGGATGAATCCCGGCACGCTGTCTTCCCGTCCGGCCCTGCCGCCGGGGCTGGATGCCCGTTCGGCGGCGATCCTGCGCGAGATCGTCGAACAATATGTCGAGACCGGCGAGCCGGTCGGCTCGCGCACCCTGTCGCGGCGCCTGCCGCTGCCGCTCTCGCCCGCCACCATCCGCAATGTGATGGCGGACCTGACCGAGGCCGGTCTGCTGTTCTCGCCCCACGCGTCGGCGGGCCGGCTGCCGACGGAAAAGGGGGTGCGGCTGTTCGTCGACGGCCTGCTGCAGTTCGGCAGCCTGAGCGAGGATGAGCGCGAGACCATCACCAACTCGCTGGAGATGCGCGGGCGTTCGTTGCAGGACACGCTGGCCGAGGCGTCGTCGATGCTGTCGGGCCTGTCCTCGGCCGCCGGGCTGGTGCTGGCCCCCAAGAGCGACGGGGCGGTGAAGCATATCGAATTCGTGGCCCTGGGCCCCCGGCGCGCCCTGGTGATCCTGGTGGGCGCGGACGGGCAGGTGGAAAATAGGGTGATCGAGACCCCGATCGGCCTGCCGCCCTCGGCGCTGGTCGAGGCGGGGAACTACCTCAACGCCCAGTTGGCGGGCCGTTCGCTGGAGGATCTGCGCGCGCATGTCAGCGCGGATATGAGTGCCAATCGCAGCGAGCTGCACCATCTGACGGCCGAGATCGTGGCCAGCGGGCTGGCGACGTGGAGCGATGTGGACCGTGGCGGCACGCTGTTCGTGCGCGGCCAGGCGCGCCTGCTGGCCGATGTGACGGAGATCGAGCGCCTGTCCACCATCCAGATGCTGTTCGAGCGGCTGGAAACGCAGGAGACGATGCTGCGCCTGCTGGAACTGGCCCAGGAATCGGATGGTGTACGGATTTTCATCGGGGCCGAAAGCGGCCTGTTCGGCCTGTCCGGCACCTCGGTGGTGGTGGCGCCGGCGCGGACCGAGAGCAATCGCATCGTGGGTGCGATCGGCGTGATCGGCCCCACGCGGCTCAATTACGGGCGTATCATACCGGTGGTGGACTACACGGCGCGGGTTATCGGCAGAATGCTCGGCTGAATCTCCGCCCGGACACGCGCGCTGGTGGCGATCCGGCGCGGGCGTGAAAGGCCGGACTGCCTTGGTGCCGCCATCTTCCTGCCCTAGCTGCCGGGACGGTGCGTTCGTCTCCGCCCGGCGCGCATGTTCGAGGAGAGCCTTCATGCCCCGTCCCGATGCACGCCAGGCCGGCACGTTCCTGATCGGTGGCGACCTGCCGGTCGTGCGCCTGGGGTTCGGCGCCATGCGCATTACCGGGCGCGGAATATGGGGCGACCCGCCCGACCGCGAGCGTGCGCTGGAAACCCTGCGCCGCGCGGTGGCCTGCGGGGTTACCCTGATCGACACTGCCGACGCCTACGGCCCTTATGTCAGCGAGGATCTGATCCGCGCGGCCCTGCACCCCTATGCCGGGCTGCATATCGCGACCAAGGGCGGCCACACCCGCCATGGACCGGACATCTGGCGCCCGGTGGGCAATCCGAACTATCTGCGCCAGTGCGTGCTGATGAGCATGCGCCGCCTGGGCGTGGAGCGGATCGATCTGTGGCAGCTGCATCGCGTGGGGCCGGACTGCCCGCCGGAGGTGCAGTTCGAGGTCATCGCCGCGATGCGCGCGGAAGGGTTGATCCGTCATGTCGGCCTGTCCGAAGTGTCGGTGGAGATGATCGAGCGGGCCCAGCGCTTCTTCCCGGTCGTGACGGTGCAGAACCGCTATAATCTGGTCAACCGCGCGTCCGAGGACGTGCTGGATTATTGCGCCGCGCGCGGGATCGGCTTCATTCCCTGGGCGCCGCTGGCGGCGGGCTCGCTGGCGCGGGAAGGCGGCGTGCTGGATCGGACGGCGCGCGATATGGGGGCCACGCCGGGACAGGTGGCGCTGGCCTGGCTGCTGCGCCGCGCCCCGGTGATGCTGCCGATCCCCGGCACCGGCAGCCCCGCGCATGTCGAAGAGAATGTGGCCGCCGCCGGACTGGCACTGGACGATGCGACCTTCACCCGGCTGGAGCAGGAGGGGCGCGCGGAATGGCGCCGTCAGGCGGATGGTTGACGCCCCTGCCCGGGGGGCGACGCCGCGGCCCGAGAATGCTAGGAGAGGCGTCCTTGCCCGTCATGACGGATCTCGTTCCCTTGCCCCTCGCCCATTGGACCCTGGATGATTTTTCGTAACGGATCAGGCCGTGACGGCCGGCTGCTTGTCACCTCGCGCGTCGGGGGCGATGTCGTCGAAGGCGCGGCCTCGGGCCAGCCCCGGCGTGGCTTCGGCCTGACCGGGCCGGGTGGCGGCCCGCGCCGGCCGCGCTTCCGGCTGATCCGCCGCCTGCTGGGTGGGGGGGCGGCCGTGGTGCTGCTGGTGACGCTGGCGGGCGGGCTGGTGGCCTGGACGAAATACGAGCAACTGGTGGCCGACCTGCCGACGGTGGACGGGCTGCGCACCTATCAGCCGCCGGTCATGAGCCGCCTCTATTCCGGCGATGACAAGGTGATGGCGGAGCTGGCGGCTGAACGGCGCATCTTCGTGCCCTATTCGGCCATTCCGGCACGGGTGAAGAATGCCGTCATCGCGGCCGAGGACCAGAAATTCTATACCCATGGCGGCGTCGATCCGTTCGCGATCATCCGCGCGGGACTGAGCGACCTGACCGTGCATCGGGGCCACCGCCCGATGGGGGCCTCGACGATCACCCAGCAGGTGGCGCGCATCATGCTGCTGGGATCGAAGCAGACCCTGTCGCTGGAACGCAAGGCGAAGGAAGCCCTGCTGGCGATCCGGATCGAGCAGACGCTGCCCAAGGAGAAGATCCTCGAGATCTACCTGAACGAGATCTATCTCGGCGCGGGTGCCTATGGCGTGGGGGCCGCGGCCCAGACCTATTTCAACAAGCCGCTGGACCAGGTGGACGATGCCGAGGCCGCGTTCCTGGGCGCGCTGCCGAAATCGCCCACCAACTACAACCCCTATCGCTTCCCCGAGGCCGCCAAGGGCCGACGCGACTGGGTGCTGCAACGCATGGCCGAGATCGGCGCCATTTCCGATAGCGAGGCCCGCGCCGCGCAGAACGAGCCGCTGGTGCCGCAATCCTTCACCCGCCCGGGTCCGGTCCCCGGTTCGGAATGGTTCGGCGAGGAGGTGCGTCGCCAGCTGATCGAGCGATACGGGCAGGACACCACCATGCAGGGTGGCCTTCTGGTCCATACCAGCATGGACCCGCATCTGCAGCAGATCGCCACCGCGGCGGTGCGTGACGGGCTGATGGCCTATGACCATGATCATGGCGGCTGGCGCGGGCCGGTGGGGCATCTGGACGGTGTGGCGAACGCCGGCCAGTGGGTCCCCGCCCTGGCCGCTGCGGCGCGGCCGCCCGGCATGCTGGACTCCTGGCGCCTTGGGGTCCTGCTGTCGCCGTCGACGGGCGAAATCGGCTGGCTGGAAGGGCCGGCGGCGCGTGCCGAACCGCGCACCGGCCGGTTGCTGGGGCGCGACATGGCCTGGATGCGCCGCATGCGGGCCCCGCACGCGGGCGACCTGCTGATGGTCGAGCCGCAGGCCGAGGGCGGCGGGGTCGCGCTGCGCCAGGTGCCGAAGGTCGAAGGCGCGCTGGTGACGATGGACGTGCGGACGGGCCGGGTGCTGGCGATGGTGGGCGGCTGGTCGTTCGGCCAGTCGCAGTTCAACCGCGCCACCCAGGCGCTGCGCCAGCCCGGATCGTCCTTCAAGCCGTTCGTCTATCTGACGGCGATGGAGCAGGGGATTTCGCCGTCGCAGAAATTCGACGATTCCCCGGTCTCGTACGGCACATGGCACCCGAACAATTACGAGAAGGATTTCTGGGGCCCCACCACCCTGCATGACGCGCTGCGGGAATCGCGCAACCTGGTGACCATTCGCCTGGCGGCCCATATCGGCATGAAAGCGGTGGCGAACATGGCCACGTCGCTGCAACTGGTCGATGCCATGCCCCATGTCCTGCCCGCCGCCCTGGGCGCGGTGGAGACGACCGTGCTGCGCGAGGCCGGGGCCTATGCCACCATCGCGGCGGGCGGGCGGCTGGTGACGCCGACCCTGATCGACAATGTGCAGGACCGCGACGGCCATGTGCTGTGGCAGCCGCCGGGCCTGGGCTTGCAGGCGGCGGCCACGCCCGGTCCCGCCACGCCCGCATCTGGCGCCCCCGCGTCTGCCGTTGCGGCGCCGCAATCGGCCTCCGCGGGTGGCCAGACGCCGGCATTGGCACAGGCGGCGATGGCGGCGGCGACGGCCGCGCCGGCCGATGGGCCGGTGCTGGTCGATACGCGGCCGCAGGTGGCCTCGCCGGCCAGCGCGTTCCAGATCGTGACGATGATGCGCGACGTGATCCTGCGCGGCACCGGGACCCGGGCGGGGCAGGGGATCGACCGCCCCATCGCCGGCAAGACGGGCACCAGCCAGAATTTCAACGATGCGTGGTTCGCCGGTTTCTCGCCCGATATCGTGACGATCGTCTGGATCGGGTTCGACACGCCGCAGACCCTGGGCAAGAACGAGACCGGCGGCACGATCGCCGGCCCGATCTGGAACCGGGTGATGAAGGCAGTGCTGGCCGACCGGCCGAAGCTGGATTTCCCCGTGCCGCAGGGGGTGACGCTGACGCGTTACGATACCGGGATGGGCATGGCGATGGACGCCTTCAAGCCCGACCAGGTGCCGGGCATCAGTGCCGACCTGAACGCCACCGCGACCGGCGCGCTGACCGCCGAGGATACCGGCGCCGAGACGATGCCGGATTCCGAGAGCGACATGGCGGCATCGCCCTCCGCCGCGCCGGCAGGCGGCCCCGCGACCGGCCCAGGCGCCGTGCCGGGCCAGCCCGTGCCGTCGGCCGCCGCCCCGGCCGCCGGGGGTGACATCGGCATGGGCGGCCTGTATTGACCCCGTTTGCATTTCCTGTCGGGCAGGCCGCCGGTCGGCTGCCCCTCTTGACCGATGGAGTTCCTGTTCCATGTCCGCCGAGACCGAGGCTCTCAACGACCAGATCAAGCAGTCGGTGGCACTGCTGAGGAGGCATCTTTGACTGGGATGTCGCACTTGGCCGCCTGGCCGAACTGAACAACCGGGCGGAGGACCCGGATCTGTGGAACGATCCGGATGCCGCCCAGAAGCTGATGCGCGAGCGCACCCTCCTGGCCGGGCAGGTCGAAGGGGTGCAGCGGCTGGAAGCCGATGTCCGCGATACGCTGGATCTGATCGAACTGGCCGAGATGGAAGGCGACGAGGCCGTCCTGAAGGACGCCACGCGGATGCTGCGCGACCTGGCCGACGAGGCCAAGCGCCGCGAGACCGAGAGCCTGCTGTCCGGCGAGGCCGACAGCAATGACTGCTACATGGAAGTCAATGCCGGCGCGGGCGGTACCGAGGCCCAGGACTGGGCCGAGATGCTGCTGCGCATGTACACGCGCTGGGCCGAACAGCATGGCTACAAGGTCACGCTGATGGAAAGCTCGGAGGGCGAGCAGGCGGGGCTGAAATCGGCGACGATCCAGGTGTCCGGTCCCAATGCCTATGGCTGGCTGAAGACCGAGGCCGGCGTGCATCGGCTGGTGCGGATTTCGCCCTTCGACGCCGCCGCGCGGCGGCAGACCTCGTTCGCCTCGGTGTGGGTCTATCCGGTGGTCGATGATTCGATCGAGATCGAGATCAACGAAGCCGACCTGAAGGTCGATACGTTCCGTGCCTCGGGCGCGGGCGGACAGCACGTCAACAAGACGGAATCCGCGATTCGGATCACCCATATTCCCACCGGCATCATCGTGGCCTGCCAGACCGACCGGTCGCAGCACCGCAACCGGGCCACGGCAATGACGATGCTGAAGGCCCGCATGTACGAGCAGGAACTGCAGCGGCGCGAAGCCGCCGCAGCCCAGACCGAGGCGGCGAAGACCGATATCGGCTGGGGGCACCAGATCCGTTCCTACGTGCTGGCGCCCTACCAGTTGGTGAAGGACCTGCGGACCAATGTCGAGCGGGGCAATCCCGGCGCCGTGCTGGATGGCGACCTGGACGATTTCATGGCGGCGGCCCTGGCCGCCCGGGTGGGAGCCACCCGGTCCGAGGCCAGCGCCTCCGCACAGTGATCGCGGGTTATCCCCGGCGGCAGGAAAGGGTGGCTTCGGCCGCCCTTTTTTTTGGTCGTCTCCATGGGGCGGTTCGGTGCCGCGCGATGGATTCGAACCTGGTCCCGGCCTCCTGCGTTGAGGCTTCGTCAGCGCGGTGAACGAGGCCGCGTGGCGCCGGTCGGGTATCGTGTCGGATTCGCAACGGAATCGGACTCGGCGCGAAAAATGGCAGAAAAATGGGCACGATCTAAAAAATCGCCAGTTTTTGGCCGTTTATGACAGGTTGTTAATATGGCCATTTTTTGGGCCACTGATGACAAATTACTCGTTTCAAATTCGATAAATATCTTGCTTGACATCGGATGGGCGCAATAGCCCAATTCGACGGCTTGGCGGCATTTCGATGTCTGTCCGGTCAGGTCGGAACGCAGGGGATGCACGATCCCGATGTAGTCTGTTGCGCCCTTCCGCACGTGTCCGTGGTTCGCGCCACGGCATGGCCCGGGTTTGCCCGGGTGGAGGGTCGGACGCTGCGCAGTGGTCCTGATTTGTTGTGGTTTTGAGTGCCGAAACCGGCGTGGACGAGAGGGTTAAGGAGGTTTCGACATGAACTACGCAGAACAACAACGCAGTCCGACGAAACATATCATCGGCATAACTGTCGTTGTTCTCCTGCACGTGGTTCTGATCTGGGCGTTGATGAACGGGCTCGGGGCGAAGATCGTCCAGGAGCTGCATCCGCCCATCCAGACCAAGATTATTACGGAGCCAAAGCCGCCGCCGCCGCCGCCACCACCGCCGCCGCCGCCGGTGATGACGCAGCCGCCGCCGCCGTACATTCCGCCGCCGAAGATCCAGATTCAGCCGCCGCCGCAGCAGGTGATCAAGCAGGTGACGCATACGCCACCGCCGAAGCCTGTGCCGCCTTCGCCGCCTGTGCCGCCGTCGGCGCAGAACGCGCCGGTCGGGCCGCCGGTTCCGGATCATCTGGCGGGTGCGCGTCCGGTCAACAACGTCAAGCTCGAATATCCCGAGGAAATGCTCGAGGAGAATCGGGAAGGCCGCGTGACCGTGGTGTGCGACGTGGAGCCGGACGGGTCGACCAGCAACTGCGCCGTGACGAGCGTGCAGGGTGGGCAGGCTTTCTCCCAGGCCGCGTTGGATTACGTCCGCCGCGCCCGGTATCAGCCGGCGGTGAAGAATGGCGTGCCCATCAAGGAGTTCCGCCATCCGTATACGATTACCTTCAGGCTCAGCAACGACTGAGGGTCACCTAACGACCGGGGCCGGCCGGATGTAGGTCCGGCGGCTCCGGGGTTCCGGTAAACGGGCCATTTACCACAGAGGATTTGGAGTACATGACCAGACTGCACCGTGTTCCTGTCGTTGCCGCGTCGGCCCTGGCTGCCATTCTGAGCGTCTCGTCGCCCGTGATCGCGGTGGCTCAGGACGCACAGTCCACCGCTCCGGCCGCCGCTCCCGCTCCTGACGCGTCGGCCCCCGCCGCCACGGCGCCGGCCGCTCCGGCGCCCGACGCGTCGGCCCCCGCCGCCGCTCCGGCCGCGCCGGCCGACGGTTCGGCCCCTGCCGCTCCGGCCGCCGATGCTGCTGCCCCGGCTCCCGTGACGCCGCCGGCGGAAGATGCCGCCCCGGCCAAGCCGGCGGGCAACCCGTATGGCCTGGATGCGCTGTGGCGCAATGGTGACATCATCGCCCGCGGCGTCCTGCTGATCATGGTCGTCATGTCGCTGGGCACGTGGTACATCATGATCACGAAGTTCTTCGAACAGATGCGTATGTTCTCGGCCGCCAAGGAAGCCGCGACGACCTTCTGGACCAAGTCCTCGATCCAGGAAGGCGCCGCCGCGCTGAAGCCGTCCTCGCCGTTCCGCTACATCGCCGATACCGGCATCGTCGCGGCCGAGCACCATGAGGGCACGATGCAGGAATCGATCGACCTGCATACCTGGACCTCGATGTCGATCCAGCGCGCCGTCGACACCATCCAGGCGCGTATGCAGGGTGGCCTGGCCTTCCTCGGCACCGTGGGTTCCACCTCGCCGTTCGTCGGCCTGTTCGGCACCGTCTGGGGTATCTATCACGCCCTGACCGCCATCGGCATCGCCGGCCAGGCGTCGATCGACAAGGTTGCCGGCCCGGTCGGTGAATCGCTGATCATGACCGCGATCGGTCTGGGCACCGCCGTTCCGGCCGTGCTGGGCTACAACCTGCTGGTCCGCCGCAACAAGGGCGCCATGGACAAGGTCCGCAACTTCGCCGCCGACCTGCAGTCGATCCTGCTGGGTGGCTTCCGTCATGGTGCCGCGCCGGAAATCGTGGTTCATCCCGATAACTCGCCGACCACCACCACGACCTCCAACCGGGTTGCCTGATCATGGCGATGCAAGTCGGAGGCGGCGGCGATGAAGACGAGGTGGTGTCCGCCATCAACACCACTCCACTTGTCGACGTCATGCTGGTGCTGCTGATCATCTTCCTGATCACCATCCCAGTCGCAACACACACGATCAAGGTGAACCTTCCGAGGGACGCCAACCAGCCTACTCAGACCAAGCCCGGCAACGTGGTGCTGGCGGTGACGGAGAACGGACAGATCTACTGGAATGAAATCGCGATCAAAAGTCGCGCTGACCTTCTGGACAGGCTTGAGAAGGTGGCGGTGATCAAGCCGCAGCCCCAGATCCAGATCCGTGGCGATGCCAAGTCGCGCTACGAATCCGTGGGGCGGGTGATCGCCACCTGTCAGGAAGCCGGGATCTACCACGTCGACTTCATCACCGAGCAGCCGCACTCGGACTGAACGACGGGGAACAAGGGGCCGGCGTGAGCCGGCCCCGGACTTCCGGGAATCTCACATCAGGGCGCCGCGTCCGCCCGTCCGCACCGGTTCAGGGGTGGGCGGCCTGAACGGTCCGGCAGTCCGCGTTTTTTTAGAGAGTACACCGCCATGGGCATGAGTGTCGGCTCCGAGAGTACCCACGAAGACGAAGGCATGGTCGATATCAACACGACGCCGTTGATCGACGTCATGTTGGTGCTGCTGATCATGCTGATCATTACCATTCCGCTGCAGACCCATTCGGTTGCGCTGGACCTGCCCCAGGGCAACCCGCCGCCTTCGACCGACGTGCCGAAGGTCGTGACGCTCGCGATCGATTTCGACAACAGCATTTCCTGGAATGGCGAACCCATCGGGGACGAGGGATCGCTGCTGGCGCATTTCCAGCAGGCTGCCGCCGAGCCCGACCAGCCTGAAATGCATATCCACCCCAATCGTCTGGCCGACTACAAGACGGTGGCGCATGTCCTTGCGGATGCCCAGAGGCTTGGCATTACCAAGCTGGGTATCGTAGGTCAGGATCAGTTCATGGAAGGACAATGAGCTGATGTCGTTACGTCTGTTCCGCGCCGGCCTGCTTGCCGGCGTGATCGCCGCCGTTCCGTTTTCCGTCTCGCCGGTCGGGTCCGCCCTGGCGGCCGATGCCCTGAGTGCCAAGGTCGGCAAGCCCTTGCAGCAGGCGCAGGCCGCCCTGGCCGCGCACAGCTACGCCAAGGCGATGGCCGCCGTCGACGCGGCCGAGGCCGTGCCGGGCAAATCGGACTATGAAGAATATACCATCACCCAGATGCGCGCCGCCATCGCGGCGCAGTCGGGCGATGTGGCGGCGGCGACGGCCGCCTATGACAAGCTGATCGCGTCCAGCCGCACTCCCAAGGATGCCAAGCTGCAGATGATGATGGCGGAGGCCACGATGGCCTACACCGCCAAGGATTATCCCCGGGCCGTTGCCGGGACCGAGCAGTATCTGAAAGCCGCCGGCAGCAACCCGGCGATGGAAACGCTGCTGATCCAGTCCTATTACCTGCAGCAGGATTACAAGAACGCGGCGCGCGTCCAGCAGGCGCAGATCGATGCCGCGCTCAAGGCCGGCAAGGTGCCCGCCGAGTCCCAGTTGCAGCTTCTGGCGGCCTGCCAGACGCAGCTCAAGGACCAGTCGGGGCTGAACCACACCTATGTGACACTGGTGTCCTATTATCCCAAGCCGGAATATTGGGCGCTGATCCTGCATGGGCTGATCACCAACCCCAAGGTGGCACCCGGCCTGCAGCTTGATGTCTATCGCATCCGGTTGGCGGCGGGTGTGCTGACGGCGCCGTCCGATTTCATGGACATGACGGAACTGGCCATGCAGGCGGGCCTGCCGCAACTGGCGCTGGACCTGATGAACGCCGGTTACGCCAGCGGCGCCCTGGGCAAGGATGCGGGGGCCGCGCGCGAGGCCAAGCTGAAAGCCATGGTCGTGAAGGCTGTGGCCGACAAGAAGGCCACCATCGCGGCGGACGAAGCGGCTGCGGCCAATGCGCCGACGGGCAATGCTCTGCTGACCGTGGGTTACAATTACGTGACCTTCGGCCAGGCGGACAAGGGCCTTGCGGTCATGCAGCAGGGGCTGACGAAGGGGCCGCTGGACCCCAATATCGGCAAGCTGCATTACGGGCTGGCGCAGGCGGCGGCCGGGCATACCGCCGACGCCATCGCGACGCTCAAGACCGTTGCGGGCGAAAATGGCGCCCGGGATATCGCCCAGCTCTGGATTCTCAAGCTGGCCCCGGCAGCCGCCGCCCATCACTGAGCGGTAGCCGGGCATGAACAGCCCGGCATGATGACCCGGCATACGGCGAGGCCGGGCGGATCGTTCCGCCCGGCCTTTGCTGATTGATGGGGTTCTTTTCGCCGATGCCGATTTTGCGGTATCTTTCCCTCATCCCGGCCCGATCCGGCGGCCGGTGTTTTCAGGAATGACGATTCACCTCGTGACGATGTCCCAGACTGCCCCAGATTCCGACCTGCCTGCCCGCATTCTGGTCGTCGAGGACGATCCCGGCATGCGCACCCTGCTGGTAAGGGCCTTGCAGGCCGATGGTTATCGCGTGCGGGGCGTGCAGGACGGGCGCGAGATGTGGGCCGCGCTGGCGGCATCACCCGCCGACCTGATCGTGCTGGACGTGATGCTGCCGGGGACCAACGGGCTGGATCTCTGCCGCTCGCTGCGGCGGGGCGGCACGCCGGGTAGCGAGGCCATCCAGCCTGATCGGCACACGCCCGTCATCATGGTCTCGGCCCGGGGCGAGGAGCTGGACCGCGTGCTCGGCCTCGAACTCGGGGCTGACGATTACGTGGCCAAGCCCTTCAGCCAGAAGGAATTGCTGGCACGGGTCCGCGCGGTGCTGCGGCGTGGCAGCGGTGGCGTGACCGGGGTTCAGCCCAGCACCCCGCGCCGTGAAACGCTGAAATTCGCCGGCTGGACGCTGGATCTGCGCCGGCGTGAACTGACCGACCCCTCGGGGGCGGTGGTGGATATTTCCGGCGCCGAGCATGATCTGCTGGCCAGCTTCCTGGACAATCCACAACGGGTGATCGGGCGCGACCGGTTGCTGGAACTGTCGCGCACGCGTCTGGGCGATGTGTCCGATCGCAGTGTCGACGTTCTGGTCAGTCGCCTCCGCCGCAAGCTGGGCAACGATTCCGAAGCCCTGATCCGGACCGTCCGGGGGTTGGGGTATATCTTCACCGCCCCCGTAGAACGCCTCTAGTGTGTGCGCGGAAACGCGCGCTGGTGGCGATCCGACGCGCGTTTCCTGCGCTCCGGTGCTCACGGCCATCAAGGCCGCTCCGCTCCGGTGCTCGGAAACACACGACGGCCGTGCCGCTGCGCGGCACTCTCGCTCACCAGCCCACGTTTCCGCGCACACACTCCCGGCCATATAGGCCGTTCCGCGCCGGTGCTCGGAAACACACGACGGGCGCGGCCCTGTGGGCCGCTCTCGCTTACCAGTCCACGCTTCCGCGCACACACGCCAGGCCATATGCGCCGGTGGCGATCTGGCATGCGCCCCGGGTCGGGCGTTGACTGTCGGGTCTTCGCCTGGGGTGCGGCGGATCACGCTCTGGCCGCGGGGATTGGTCGGGCGGGTGACGTTTGTGCTGCTGGCGGCGGTGGCGCTGGTGTTCCTGGGCAGTTCGGCGTTTTACGAAGAGGCTGAGACCTATACGGTCGATGATGCGCAGTTGGACGCCATCGGCGAGCGGCTGGCGGTCGATGCGCGGGTACTGGCGGCCACGCCGCTGTCCCAGCGGCCGATCCTGGCGGCCATGCTCTCGACCGGCGACCTGACGCTCGACTGGCGGCCGCCTGTGGCGGGCCGGCCCATGAAACCGGAGCCGGCGGCGCTGCGCGACCTGCATGACAGGCTGGTGGCGAACCGCGAAGCCCTGCGTGGGGCGGTTCTCAACCTGTCTCCGACCCAGATCGGCACCTCCGACGTGCGCGGCATCGTGCGGCTGCCCGATGGCAGCCGGCTGGGCTTCGTGGCGCCGGATATCCTCCAGCCGCACCATATGACGCGGGGCCTGGCCTCGGCCGCCATTCTGGCCGGGGCGGTGCTGCTGGCGGCGGCGATGCTGGTGCATACGCTCAGCATGCCGCTGCGGGCCCTGGCGGATCTGGCGGACGGGGTCGGTTCAGGCCGCTGGGTGCCGGTCGAGGAGAAGGGGCCGCGGGAGGTCCGTCACCTCGCGCGGGCGATCAATGCCATGCAGGATCGCATCCGCCGGCTGATCGCCGACCGGACCGAGGCGCTGGCCGCCGTGTCGCACGATTTGCGCACGCCCCTGGCACGCCTGCGCCTGCGGGCCGGCTTTCTGAGCGATCCGGAAGCGCAGAGCGCGATCGAAAGCGATGTCGCGGAGATGGAGGCGATGGTCGGCGGCGTGCTGGCCTATCTGTCCGGCGAGAATGACCCCGAAGCCGCGCGATCGGTGGATCTGGTCTCGATCCTGAGGACATTGGCCGACGATGCGGCCGACCAGGGGCGGGATGTCGTGTATGACGGCGTGGAGCACTGCCTGGCGAAAGTCCGGCCGCTGGCGATGAAGCGCGTCTTCGGCAATCTGATCGACAATGCGGTCAATTATGGCGGCGCGGCGCGGGTGGGCCTGTCGGTTGTGCCCGACGGGCTGCGGATACGGGTCGATGACGATGGGCCGGGCCTGCCCGAAGCCGAACTGACGCGGGTGCTGGCGCCCTTCTATCGCGTGGAGGGATCGCGGTCGCGGTCCACGGGCGGTCTGGGGCTGGGGCTGGCGATCGTGAACCGCGAGGTGGCGCGTGAAGGGGGCCGGTTTACCCTGGCGAACCGGCCCGAAGGCGGATTGCGGGCCGAGATCCTGCTGCCCCGCTCGCAGGCCCAGAATGGGGGCAAGGCTCAGGGCGCGGGCAAGCCTCAGGGTGTCGGCAGGGCGGGGCGGTCGGCCAGCGACAGGTGAAGCAGGGGCTGGTTGGTGTTCAGCCAGATCCCGTGTGGTGAGCGGCCGGTGCGGATGGTGCCGGTGATCTCGCCGCTCGTGGGGTCGATGATCGCGACATGCTGCCGCCAGCGCAGCGTCGCCCACATCTTGCCGTCGGGCGCGAAGACGATGTCATCCGGGCCGCCCGCCACGTGGTAGGACTGCACAACGTTCAGCGTATCCCAGTCCAGCCGTTCGATGATGCCCGAGGCGCGGCAGGTCACATACAGGTGCTTCTGGTCGGGCGACACGAACAGATTGTGCGGACCCGGCGCCATTTCGATCTTGCGCGCGATATGCCCGTCCGTCGGGTCCACGGCCGCGACATAGCTGGTGCCCATCACGCCGACCAGGATCTGCCCGTTATGCCACAGCACGCCGGCGGGCGTGGACCCGACATCGGATGTCCACAGCACGTTGCCGGTCGCCGTTTCGATGGCCGTCAGCTTTCCGGTATCCTGCAGGCTGACATACACCACCGAGGAATCCGGCGCGTAGTTCATGTGGCTCGGCATCGCGTCGACATGGATGCGGTGCAGCAGGTGATAGTCGGCGGCGTCGTAGATATCGACCTGGTTGCGGGCCAGTCCGGCGACGGTGAAGAAGCGGCCGTCGGGGCTGAACTGAAGCTGGTAGGGATCGGCAACGGGGATCTGCTTCACCCGTGCGCCGGTGACCGCATCGAGAAAGAACAGCATGTTGCCGGCGGTATCGCCGACCAGCAGATATTTGCCATCGGGCGTCGGCGCGGTGTGGTGCGGCTCGCGCAGGACGGAGACGCGGCGGATTTCCTGATGGGTATCGATATCGAATTCGCTGATCGTGGCGTCGGCGGAATTCAGCACGAAGGCCAGGCGCTCGGCCCGCGCGGCCCCGGCGGAGAGAACGGCCATCGACGCGCATGCCATCATCAGCATGCTGGCGCGGCGGACAAGGCGGGTAGGGCTGAGCGGGACGGAACGCATGGTGGATTCGGTGCCTCGGCTGGTCAGAACAGGCCCTCGCCGTGGATCGCACGTCCCTCGCCGGGCCCGGGAACCTGACCGAAAATGCGGGCCGGCTCCCACATCATGCAAGGCCAGAGCCCTTTCTGTGTGTCAATGCATTTCGGACATCGGGCGCTGCTTTCGCCATGACTTCGCGCAAGGACAGATTGCGTTTCCGTCATCTCCGGCGGCCGGTCCGCAGGTGGGGGCATGCCTCCATTCCGCCATCAGGGGCTTGTTTCGCCGCGCGTCTTGGCACATCTGGACAGTAACCGGACCGCCACGGTCCGCCTTGCGCTGCCCCCAGCCGGATAAGGTCCATATCGATGTTCATCGAAACCGAAGATACCCCCAATCCCGCGACCCTGAAATTTCTGCCGGGCCGCACGGTCATGCCCGGGCGCAGCACCGCGGATTTCGTCAGCCCGGACGCGGTTGCCGGCCGGTCCGCGCTGGCGGAAACCCTGTTCGACCAGCCCGGCGTGGCACGGGTCTTCCTGGGTGGCGATTTCGTGGCCGTGACCAAGGACGAGACGGTCGAATGGTCGGCGCTGAAGCCGCAGATCCTGTCGGTCCTGGTCGATTTCTTCGTCTCCGGCCGCCCGGTGGTCGAGGAGGATACGGCGGTCGAGGAAGAGCTGATCGCGCCGGAAGATGAGGAAATCGTCCGCCAGATCAAGGAACTGCTGGACACGCGCGTTCGCCCGGCCGTGGCGGGCGACGGTGGGGACATCGTGTTCCGCGGTTATCGCGACGGTGTGGTGCGCCTGACGATGCAGGGGGCCTGCTCGGGCTGCCCGTCCTCGCGGGCGACGCTGAAGCATGGCGTCGAGAACATGTTGCGGCATTATGTGCCGGAAGTGGTGTCGGTCGAGCAGGTGGACGCCTGACCTTCCGGTCACCGTTACGCAAGGTGGGAGACGACATGGTTCTGGACGAAGCCGGGCTGGACCTGCTGTTCCGTACGGCGCGCACGCCCGAGCGCTGGCGCGACGAACCGGTGACGGACGATGTGCTGCATCGCCTGTACGACCTGGTGCGGCTGGGGCCGACCTCGGGCAATTGCTCGCCCGCCCGTTTCGTCTTCCTGCGCACCGCCGACAATCGCGAAAGGCTGCGTGCCACCCTGTCCGAGGGCAATATCGACAAGGTGCTGTCCGCGCCGGTCACGGTGATCGTGGCGCATGATCCGCTGTTCTTCGACCGTTTCGCGACCCTGAACCCCGAGCCGGGCCTGCGGGCTTGGTTCGCCGCCGATGTCGGGCTGGCCGAGGAGACGGCCTTTCGCAACGGCACCCTGCAAGGGGGGTACCTGATCATGGCCGCGCGGGCGCTGGGGCTGGATGTGCTGCCGATTTCCGGCTTCGACGCCTATGCGGTCGAGGATGCGTTCCTGGCCGCACAGGGCTGGCGGGTCAATTTCCTGGTCAGCCTGGGCTATGCCGATGGACAGCCCGAGCGGCCGCGCGCACCGCGCTTGTCCTTCGACGATGCCTGCCTGATGCTCTGACCCCACGTGCGGATTCTGGTGATCAACGCTGCCCCGGCCGGGGCGGAGGCGACCGCCCTGCTGGGCTGTGTCGAGGGGGAGACGGGCGCGCTGCATCCCGTGCGGATGCTCGACCTGCCCGGGCGCGGGGGGGCGGAGGCGATGCCCGCTCATTGCAGCGCGCTGCTGGCGGCCTGCGGATGGCGGCCGGCGGATCTCGACCTGATCGCGGTGGTCGTCGGGCCGGGCTCGTTCACCGGATTGCGGGCGTCGCTGGCTCTGGCGCATGGTCTGGCGCTGGGGACGGGCTGCGCCCTGGCGGGTATCACGAGCGGCGAGGCCATGGCGCGTGCCCTGCGGGAAGAGGCCGGGCCGGGGCGGGCGGTGCTGTGCCTGTCCTTCGCGCGGCGTGGCCGCATCTTCGTCGAGCAGGATGGCGTGGTTCGGGCCGCGATGTGTGACGATTTCGTCTTTCCGCCCGGCAGGCTGCTGCTGGCGGGCGACGCGGCGGCCGGCATGTTGGCGGCACGCGGCGCGGGGCGGGCCGATATCGTGCTGTCATCGCGAACCGTACCCGATGGGGTGATGATCGCG
Source organism: Gluconacetobacter aggeris (assembly GCF_014174395.1). Lineage (GTDB taxonomy): Bacteria > Pseudomonadota > Alphaproteobacteria > Acetobacterales > Acetobacteraceae > Gluconacetobacter > Gluconacetobacter aggeris. The sequence goes on along the minus strand of NZ_JABEQD010000001.1, from coordinate 364,967 downwards.
CAGGCGGCCCTGGACCGCCGGGCAGCCGGACTGGCGGCGCGCGAGATCCTGCCGCTTTACGTCGATCCGCCCGAGGCGAAACTGCCTGCGGCGGGGCTGCGCCCGGCCCCCGGCGCATTGTGACCGGGGAAGCGGGACCCGTCATCGGCCCGGGTGGCGGGCATGTGGGGGCGCTGCTCGCCGCCCTGCACCGCACCGCTTTTCCATCCGCCGAATGCTGGGACGCCGCCGCGATGGAGGCGGTGCTGGCGATGCCCGGCGTGCTGGTGGGGCTGGGGCGGATGGGGGACGAGCCGGTGCCCGACGGGTTCATCATCGGCCGGGTCGCGGCCGACGAGGCCGAGATCCTGACCCTGGCCGTCGCGGGCCCGGCGCGTCGGCGGGGTATGGGGCGCGCGCTGCTGGACTGGATGGAAGGGCAGGTGGCGGCCCGGGGGGCGGCCCGGCTGATCCTGGAAGTCTCGGCGGCCAACGCGGCCGCCCAGGCGCTGTATCGGGGGGCGGGATTCAGCGAAATCGGTCGGCGCCGCGCTTATTATCCCGATGGTGCCGATGCGCTGGTGCTTGAGCGGGCGTTGATGGACGGAATGCCTCCGGCGCCGTGACGCGTGAAATTTTCATGACGGGCCGGGATCAGGCAGATGCCTTGACGATCAGGATTTCGTGGATCTCGTTACCGTGATCGGTCTGTGCCGTGATCGCGTGACCCAACTGCCGGACGCTGCGGCTGACATTGTCCAGCGGCACCGCGCCCCGTAGCCGAACCCGCAGACAACCGCCGTTCGGCAGTCGATCGAGCGCCAGGCGCGTGCGTACGAAAGTCATGGGACAGCTCTCGCCAGTAATGTCGAGTGCCGCGCTTTCCAGATCGTTCATCACTATCTCCTTCTGTCCGAGTATGGTTGCGATGGCGTCGGGTTCAATTATATAGAGATGCGTTTATTTTGACTGGCAGGATCTTGGACATGGCCACTGAAATGGCAAACAACACTCTGCGGGACCTGACCGCGCAGATCGCGGCGGCTTATGTCTCGGGCAATGCTGTCGAGGCCGCTGCCCTGCCTGACCTGATCCGGCAGATCTACGGCACGCTGGACGGGCTGGGCCGCGTGGCGCCGGAGCCCGAGCGCCCGGTGCCGGCGGTTTCGCCCAAGCGGTCGGTCTTTCCGGACTATATCGTCTGCCTGGAAGACGGCAAGAAGCTGAAAATGTTGAAACGGCACCTGAAAACGGCCTATAACCTGACCCCGGACCAGTATCGGGAGCGGTGGGGCCTGCCGCATGACTACCCGATGGTGGCACCGAACTATGCGAGCCACCGGTCGTCCCTCGCGCGGAAAATCGGACTGGGTACGAAGCGCGAGGAATGAATATGGGGCGCCCGGCGACGGGTCGGCCCTTGTCGGAGGAGGCGGTAGCTTCGTTGGACCAAACGTCTGAGGTTCGGGCCGGACTGCCGACATGGTAGCGTCGGGCGATGCCATGGAATCGCGCATCGGCCGGATGTGCATAGAGCGGGGCCTGAAAATGACGGGCCAGCGCCGCGTGATCGCGCGCGTACTGTCCGAGGCCGAGGATCATCCGGATGTCGAGGAACTGTATCGCCGCGCGGTCAGCCTCGATGCCCGGATCTCGGTCGCGACCGTCTATCGGACGGTGCGCCTGCTGGAAGAAAAGGGTATCCTCGAACGCCGGGATTTCGGCGGCGGGCGCGCGCGCTATGAGGCGACCGAGGAAGGCGATCATTATCATCTGATCGATGTCGACACCGGCAAGGTCATCGAATTTGAAGATGCGGAACATACGGCCCTGATGCATCGGATTGCCGAGCGGCTGGGCTTCGACCTCGTTTCCCATCGTCTGGAACTGTTCGCGCGTCGCAAGCCGGCATCGCCGGATGACAAGCCGGCCCGGGCCGCCCGTGCGGCAAGCAAGGATGGATCACGTCGTTGAGCCTCGAAAAACCGATCCGGTCGCTGTCGACCCTGGAATTTGAACGGGACGGGTTTCCCGAACTGCGCGGCGGCAATCTGGGTGTGCGCATCGCCGCCAACGATGCCGAACGCGATGCCGCCCAGGCGCTGCGCTATCGCGTGTTCTACGAGGAGATGGGCGCGCGGCCGGATGAGCGGACCCTGCGCACCCGCCGCGATGTCGATGAATTCGACGAATATGCCGATCATCTGCTGGTGATCGACCATGCGATTTCCTCGGGCGCCAAGGGCGTGGTCGGTACCTACCGGCTGTTGCAGGGCGACAATGCGCGCAAGGTCGGACGCTTCTACAGCTCGGGCGAATACGATCTGTCGCCGCTGACCGATTTTCCGGGACGGCTGCTGGAAGTCGGGCGTTCCTGCGTCGATCCGAACTATCGCGGCCGGGCGGCGATGCAGTTGCTGTGGCGCGGCATCGCCTCGTACATCTTCCTGCACCGGATCGATGTGCTGTTCGGCTGCGCCAGCCTGCCGGGAACCGATCCGGCCCCGCTGGCCGACGAGCTGACCTATCTCTATCACAATCATCTGGCCCCGCCCGCGCTCAGGCTGCGCGCGCTGCCGCATCGGCGGGTCGAGATGCTGCGGGCCGATCCGAACCTGCTGGATCATCGCCGCTGCCTCGCCCGGCTGCCGCCCCTGATCAAGGGGTATCTGCGGCTGGGCGGCTATATCGGCGACGGGGCCGTGGTGGACGATCAGTTCAACACCACCGACGTGGCCGTGATCGTGAAGAGCGAATTGCTGGCCGACAAATATTACCGTCATTACGAACGACGGCTGCGTGACGCTCTCGACTAGGGCTCTTGCGGAGGGATCTGCGCCGAATGCGGCTCTGCCCGTTGCGCCGATACCGCCCTTCTGGCTGGGGGGCGGGCTTGCGCGCGTGATCGGGGCCGGCGGATGGCGGGCTGACCTGCTGATGCTGCTGGCCGGCGCGCTGGCCGCGCTGGCCTTTCCGCCGGTCGATCTGTTTCCGATCCTGATTCCCTGCTTCGCCGTGCTGACGGCGGCGATCGACGCCGCCGGCTCGTGGCGGGGGGCCGCGCGGCGCGGCTTCCTGTTCGGGCTGGGGCTTCACACGGCCGGACTGTACTGGCTGACCGATGCGATTCTGGTCCGTGCGGATACGTTCTGGTGGCTGGTGCCGCTGGCCTCTCCCGGCTGTGCGCTGATCCTCGCCCCCATTGCGGCACTGCCGGCCGCGCTGTGCCGCCTGGCCCCCGTAGGCTGGCGGCGCCTGCTGGCGTTCGCCGGCTTGTGGACCCTGTTCGACATGGCCCGCGTCTTTATCTTCAGCGGCTTTCCGTGGAATCCGCTGGGAACGACCTGGGAATTGCCGGGCCGGCTGGGCGACGTGATGATCCAGCCGGCGGCCTGGATCGGCGTCGATGGGCTGACCCTGTGTACCGTCCTGCTGGCGCTGCTGCCGCAGGCGGGGCGTCGCGGCGTGCTGGCGGCCCTGGCCGGGCTGACGGCCTGGGGGCTGGCAGGCTGGAGCCGGCTGGCCCTGACGCCGCCGCCCCCCACCCGCAACCCGACCGTGGTGCTGGTGCAGGGCAACGTGCCGGAAACCGAGAAGATCGATGGCAGTGACAATGTGGCGATCTTCCGCCGCTATCTGGCGCTGACGCGCTCCGGCGTCGCCCGCGCGCTGCCCGAGGCCGGCGAGCGGCCGGTAGTGTTCGTCTGGCCCGAATCGGCGTTTCCGGGCCTGTTGCAGCAGGACGATATCGCCCGACAGATGATTGCCCGCGCCGGCGAAGGGGCTACCGCGGGGCTGATCGGCGCCATGCGTGCCGATTCCGAAGGCCGATGGCGCAACAGCGTGATGGCGGTCACCGGTCCCGAGGGACAGATAGCCGATGTCTACGATAAATCCCATCTGGTGCCGTTCGGCGAATATCAGCCTCGTTTTCTGCCGTTCCACGTCGTCCCCGGCGAGGGCATGGCGGCGGGGAATGGTGTCCAGACCTGGCATCTGCCCGATGTGGCGCCTGTCGGGCCGCTGATCTGTTACGAGGTGATCTTCTCGGGCCAGGTCGTGGATGCGAAGGATCGGCCGGACTGGCTGGTCAATGTCACCAACGACGCCTGGTACGGCGACAGTGCCGGCCCGCGCCAGCATCTGGCGGCGGTGCGCATGCGTGCGGTCGAAGAAGGGCTGCCGGTGGCGCGCGCCGCCAATACCGGCATTTCCGCCGCGTTCGACGCCCATGGGCATGAACTGGCGCGACTGGGCTGGGACCGGCAGGGGGCGCTGGTCGTTTCCCTGGGGGGCCCCCTGCCCGAGACGTTCTTCGGTCGCTGGGGGCGCTGGGTCCCGATCCTGCTGGCAGCGGCAATGCTGCTGCCCGCGCTGGGGGCCTGGGTGCCCGGAATTGGCAGAAGGCCGGTCGCGCGCCGCTTGTAGCTGAATTCCGCACGATTCCGTGGCGATATATAACCATTTCTGGTATTAGATATGCGCTTGCCGTATGGCACAGCCAAGCGTCGATGCCGAGCGGATCGTCTGCCTCATCCATCTTACAGATTGATTGTTGAATTGTCAGTTAGCGGCCTGACAGGATGATGGTAAATGAAATGTTAATGTCGCATTATCCGACCCGTCGCATGCCGGACCACGCTGATGCCAAGGGACAAGAAGATCTGTTGACCGATAAGCTGAGCGCTGGTCCAAAACCTGTGGATGTTCATGTCGGCGGTCGTATCCGGCTCCGCCGTACATTGTTGGGCATGTCGCAGGAGCGCCTTGGCGAGGCGCTGGGCCTCACCTTCCAGCAAGTCCAGAAATACGAGCGCGGAACCAACCGGGTCAGCGCCTCGCGGCTCTATGAGCTGTCGGACGTGCTGGACGTGCCGGTCAGTTTCTTTTTCGACGGGCTGGAGCATGGCCGCCGGCCGGTCGGCCGGGGCGGTGCTGAAGCGCTCGGCTTTGCCCAGGCCCAGGAAGCCTTCGGCGGCTCGTCCGACGGCCCGGTGGCGTCGGTCAGCGAAATGGCCCTGCTGTCGCGCCGCGAGACGATCGAACTGGTGCGCACCTATTACCGGATCGAGGATGCGGCGACCCGCCGGCGGGTGCTGGATCTGATCCGCATGATGGTTCCGCCTGAATAAGGGGGCTTTGGCGGGGCTCTGCCCTGCGCCCCACCAAAGGCGGCGCCTTTGGAAACCGGTCGTTTGGGGACAGGGGCGGGAGCCCTCGCCTCATTCGCGGCGCAGTACCTGGTCGTTGACGAAGGATGCCAGCCTGCCGGCGACGAAATCCTGGCGCAGTTGTTTTTCGTCATACTCGTCGCGCACCCAGTCCAGGAAAGGGATGCGGCCTTCGGCCTGCTGCTGGTAGCGCAGGAAGAACGCGTCGAGGATGCCGGTGCGCGAGCGGTTGAAATGGCCGAACCGCCATGAAAGCTGGCACAGCGCCTGCGCGGCGCTCCCCCCTTCGAACAGGATGACCAGCCCCGAGGCCAGGCCCGCCCGGTCGGCGCCGGATTTGCAGTGCATCAGCATCGGGAAATCGAGCGTCCGATACATCGCGGCGAAGCGCAGGATGCGGTCGCGATGCGGCGCGCCCCGGCTTTCGAAGGCCATGTCCAGATGCATCAGCCCCAGCCGGGCCGCGGCCGCGCGCGACAGGGCGTCCGATCCGCATTTGCGGTGCCCGCGCAGATTGACCAGCGTCCGCAGGTTATAGCGGCGCATGGCAGCCGCCAGCCGGGCCGGGGTCGGGTGATTGCAGCGATAGACCTTGCCCGGGATGACGGGGGCGAGATTGGTCCAGGGGATGCGGAAGATGGCGTGATCGACGAACAGGCTGTCGATCCACGCCCGCCTTCTGCCGCCGGGCGCGGCCAGAGATCCTTCGAACACGGCAGGCGGCTTCCTCGGTCGGGGCAAAAAGAAAGGGCGCCGGATGTGTCTCATCCGGCGCCCCCTCAGTCAATCTCTTCCCGCCTGGCAATCTCCTCCCGGCAGGCGGGATGGGATATCGACGGTCAGACCTTGCGTTCCAGCTGCAGTTCCTTGATCCGGGCGATCGCCTTCGCCGGGTTCAGGCCCTTGGGGCAGGTCTGGGTGCAGTTCATGATCGTGCGGCAGGCATAGAGCTTCAGCGGATCTTCCAGCGCATCCAGCCGGTCGCCCGTATGCTCGTCACGGCTGTCGGCAATCCAGCGATAGGCCGCCAGCAGGGTGGCCGGGCCCAGATACCGGTCGCCGTTCCACCAGTAGGACGGGCAGGAGGTCGTGCAGCAGAAGCACAGGATGCATTCCCACATCCCGTCCAGCTTTTCGCGTTCCTCGATGCTCTGGCGGCGCTCGGAATCCGGCGGCGGCGCAGTGTCGGCCTTCAGCCAGGGCTCGATCGAGCGGAGCTGGGCATAGGCGCCGTTCAGGTCGGGGACCAGGTCCTTGACCACGGGCATATGCGGCAGCGGATAGATCGACACCGCGTCCTTCACGTCCCTGATCGGCTTGAGGCACGCCAGCGTGTTCTCGCCGTCGATATTCATCGCGCACGAGCCGCAGATGCCCTCGCGGCACGAACGCCGGAAGGTCAGCGTCGTGTCGACGTTGTTCTTGATGTGGATCAGCGCGTCCAGCACCATCGGGCCGATCGCGTCGAGATCGAGCTCGTAGGTGTCGACCACCGGATTGGCGCCATCGTCCGGATTCCAGCGATAGATCCGGAAGGGCTTGACGTTCTTGGCACCGGGTGCGGCCGGGAAGGTGCGGCCCTTTCCGATCGTGCTGTTCTTTGGCAGGCTGAATTCGACCATCGTCTCGTTCCTTTTCCGCCGCTTCGCTCAGTAGACGCGCTTCTTGGGGGGGAAGACCTGGACCTCGTCGGTCAGCGTCTTCATATGCACCGGGCGGTAGGTCAGGGTGACGCCGCCCTTGTCGTCCAGATGGGCGACCGTGTGCTTCATCCATTCCTTGTCGTCGCGGTCGGGATAGTCGTCGTGCGCCTGGGCGCCGCGGCTTTCGTGCCGGGCTTCGGCGCCCGCCATCGTGACCGTGGCATTGGCCAGCAGGTTCTCGAACTCCAACGCTTCCATCAGGTCGGTATTCCAGATCAGCGAACGGTCCGAGATTTCCAGATCGGGCACGCCGGTCCAGATGTCCTTGATCTTCTCGACACCTTCCGCGAGGCTCTTGGAATTGCGGAACACGGCGGCGTGTTTCTGCATCGTGCGCTGCAGCGTGTCGCGCATGGCCGACACATGGGTGCCGCCGCGGGCGTTGCGCAGCCTGTCCAGACGGTCCAGCGCGGCCTCGCCGGCCTTGGGCGGCAGCGGCGCGATGGTTTCCAGCGGTTTGATGATCTCGGCGGCGCGCTTGGCGGCGGCGCGGCCGAACACGACCAGATCGAGCAGCGAGTTGGTGCCCAGACGGTTGGCGCCATGCACCGACACGCATGCGGCCTCGCCCACTGCCATCAGGCCGGGGACGACGGCATCGGGATTGTCGGCGGTGGGGCGGATGACCTCGCCATGATAGTTCGTGGGAATGCCGCCCATGTTGTAATGCACGGTCGGCAGGACGGGCACCGGCTCCTTGGTCACGTCGACACCGGCGAAGATGCGCGCGGTTTCGGAGATGCCGGGCAGGCGCTCATGCAGCAGGTCCGCGCCCAGATGCTCCAGATGCATCATGATGTAGTCCTTGTTCGGACCACAGCCACGGCCTTCGTTGATCTCGATGGTCATGGAGCGCGAGACCACGTCGCGCGACGCCAGGTCCTTGGCGGTCGGCGCGTAGCGTTCCATGAAGCGCTCGCCTTCCGCGTTCGTCAGGTATCCGCCTTCGCCGCGGCAGCCTTCGGTCAGCAGGCAGCCGGCCGGGTAGATGCCGGTGGGATGGAACTGGACGAATTCCATGTCCTGCGTCGGCACGCCGGCGCGCATCGCCATGCCGCCGCCGTCGCCGGTGCAGGTATGGGCCGAAGTGCAGGACTGGTACGCACGGCCGTAGCCGCCGGTCGCCAGCACCACCGTCTGCGCGCGGAAGCGATGGATCGTGCCGTCTTCCAGGCACCAGGCGACCACGCCGCGGCAGGCGCCTTCGTCGTCCATGATCAGGTCGATGGCAAAATATTCGACGAAAAATTCGACGTTATGCTTCAGGCACTGCTGGTACAGCGTGTGCAGGATGGCGTGGCCGGTGCGGTCGGCGGCGGCGCAGGCGCGGGGCACCGGGGCCTCGCCGTAATTGCGCATGTGGCCGCCGAACGGACGCTGGTAGATCTTGCCGTCTTCGGTGCGCGAGAAGGGAACGCCGAGATGTTCCAGCTCCTGCACCGCCGGCACGGCCTCGCGGCACATATATTCGATGGCGTCCTGGTCGCCCAGCCAGTCCGACCCCTTGACGGTGTCGTACATGTGCCAGCGCCAATTGTCCTCGGCCATGTTGCCCAGCGACGCGCCGATGCCGCCCTGGGCGGCGACGGTGTGGCTGCGGGTGGGGAAGACCTTGGTGACGCAGGCGGTCTTCAGGCCGGCGGCGCCCATGCCCAGCGTCGCGCGCAGGCCCGAGCCACCGGCACCGACGACGACGACGTCGTACGCATGGTCGATGATGCGGTAGGCATTCGATGATGGAAGAGTGATCGCGTTCATTGTTTGGACGTGTCCCGATGCTCGTCCGGCCCGATGGGCGCCTCAGGCGGCTGCTCCGGGGCCGGAACTGTCCTCTGTGTCACTTGCTTCGTGGCCCCCCGGACACCGTCCGGGGGTGCCCGATCAGGCACCCGCCTTGGTCGACGGAGCCAGCGCCAGCTTCAGGACGGCGATCACCGCGAACAGCCCGATCAGAAGGGCCGCGCCCTTCAGCAGCAGGCTGGCCGGCAGGTGCGCCTTGCCATGCACATAGTCATCGATGATGACCTGCAGGCCCAGCTGCATGTGGTAGAAGGTCAGGATCATCAGGGCCAGCAGCATCGAGGCATTGGCGGGCTTGCCGCCCCATTCCACGACGTCCTGCTGTTCGGCGCCGGCCAGGCGCAGGACCTGCAGCACGAACCAGCCCGACAGGGGGACCAGCGCCACGGCGGACATCCGTTCCAGCCACCAATGGTCGACACCGGTCTTGGCCGAGCCGAGGCCACGGGCCCGGCCCAGCTGGGAGCGCATGACATCGATGCGCGGCGTATGGGACGCGTTCATGTCAGGATGCCTTCTTCTTTCTGGAGCGGCAGGCGGCAACGCCGAAGATGCTGGCGACCAGCACCAGCGTGGCGCCCACGGTCACGCCCACAGCCACCGGGCCGTCCTCGTTGATCTGCTTCTTCTCGAAGCGGTAGCCGGCATCCCATGCGAGATGCCGCAGCCCCGCGACGAAATGATAGACCAGCGCCAGCGTCCACCCCGCCAGGGCCAGCTTGCCCAGCGGATTGCGGGTGACCTTCTGAACCTTCTTGAAGGATTCTGGCCCTTTCGACGCGGCGTTCAGCCAGCAGACGCCCAGGGCGGACCCTGCCGCCGCCGCGACGCCGGCTGCCCGGTTGGCAATCGAAAGAAACATGGAGAGGCGGAAGCGATAGACCTGGAGATGCGGGGACATGGGTCGCCGGGTCAGTGTTCCGTCGCTTCGGTGCCCTATATAGAGCGCATCACGGACATCCTGCATGGTCGTCTCGTCGATTTCCCTGATTATGGCTCCGGTTTGTTCCGTCGCCTTGTGCCTGTTCGGTCCTACGCCGGGGAAAGGGCGCGGTCAACGCAGGGGGGAACACGAGGTCGCGAGACGCCTTGCCGGGGTCCGGTTCGCGGAAACCGGAACGGAGTCGAACCGTTCCGGTTTCGCGGCATTCGGGGTCAGCGGGTGCGCGGGTGAATCAGGTCCAGCGCGATCATGGTCTCGGCGATCTGCACCGCGTTCAGCGCAGCCCCCTTGCGCAGATTGTCCGCGACGCACCAGAAGGCCAGCCCGTTGGGGACGGTGGGGTCGATCCGCAGCCGCGACACGTAAGTCGCGTCCTCGCCAACACATTCGATCGGCGTGACATAGCCGCCATCCTCCGGCTTGTCGTGCAGGATGACCCCCGGCGCGTCGCGAAGGACGGCACGGGCGCGCTCCAGATCCACCTTTTCCTCGCATTCCACCACCACGGACTCGGAATGCCCGATGAAGACCGGCACCCGCACACAGGTAGCGAAAACAGAGATATCAGGGTCGAGGATTTTGCGGGTCTCGACCGCCATCTTCCATTCCTCCTTGGTCGCGCCGTCATCCATGAAGCGGTCGATATGGGGAATGCAGTTGAAGGCGATCTGCTTGGTGAACTGCTCGGGGCTGGCCGGGTCGCCGACGAAGCTGCCGCGCGACTGGGTGAACAGCTCGTCCATGCCTTCCTTGCCCGCGCCGGCCACCGCCTGGTAGGTCGAGACCACCACGCGGCGGATGGTGAACAGGTCGTGCAGCGGCTTGAGCGCCACCACCATCTGGATGGTCGAGCAGTTCGGGTTGGCGATGATGCCGCGCCTGGCCTTCTTCAGCGCGTCGGGGTTCACCTCGGGCACCACCAGCGGCACGTCGGGTTCCATGCGGAAATGCGACGTGTTGTCGATGACGATGCAGCCCGCCTTGGCCGCGCGCGGCGCATGCACGGCCGAGACCGAGGCGCCGGGCGAGAACAGGGCGATGTCCCAGCCGGTGAAATCGAAGGTCTCGAGATTCTGGACCTTCAGTACCTTCTTCTCGCCGAACGAGATCTCCTGTCCGGCCGAGCGGGCCGAGGCCAGGGCGGCAATCTCGGTAATCGGGAACGCGCGTTCGGCCAGCGTTTTGAGCATCTCACGCCCCACGGCTCCCGTGGCGCCTACGACCGCGACGCGGTATCCCATCGAACACAATCCCTGATCTGTGCCCCCGGCCTATCCGGTGGGCCTGCTGGAAACTCCGGAACGGAGACGCTGAGAGGTAGTGCGTGACCGGGCCCGACGCAAGCGAGAGCCGCCGTCAGGCCCGGTTTTTCCCCATTCCGGGCCCCGGGGAGTGCCCCGGGTCCCACGCTTGTGTGCGCGGATGGCGCCGCCGCGCGTTGTCACGACGGCCATGCGGGTGTCAGATGGTGCAGGTCGATCCGGCGCAATGCGTCCGTTTCCGCCGCCGGTCCATGCGCTGGCGGCCTGTCCAGGGGGATGTCCCGTCATGTCGTTCTTTCGCGATATTTCGTCGCCGGCGCGCAGCGCACACGCCATTCCGCCATCGGGCAGCCGGCCGGCGCCGGCCTGCACGCTGGTCATTTTCGGTGCGCGCGGCGACCTGACCAAGCGGCTGCTGATCCCGGCACTGTACAATCTGGCCGGCAGCGGGTTGCTGGACGCCGATTTCCGCGTGCTGGGCGTCGATCGCGTGGCGGGTACCGCCGCCGACTGGCGGGACGGGCTGGCCGCCACGATGCAGGACTTCACGAAGGACCCGGACGGCGAGTTCTATACGCCCACCATCGACCAGGATGCCTGGAACTGGGTTGCCGACCGGCTGGATTATATGCAGGCCGATTTTGCGGACCTGCAGCAGATGCGGGCGCTGGCGGAGCGGGTGAAGGGCAATGCCGTCTTCTACCTGGCGGTGCCGTCGCGCTTCTTCGGCCCGCTGGTCGAGATGCTGGGGCAGGCGGGGCTGGTCGCCCAGCAGGAAGGGGCCTTTCGCCGCGTGGTGATCGAGAAGCCGTTCGGCTCGGACCTGGCGACCGCGCGGGCGCTGAACCGGCAGGTCCTGAGCGTGCTGGACGAACAGCAGATCTATCGGATCGATCATTTCCTGGGCAAGGAGACGGTCCAGAACATCCTGGCCATGCGGTTCGGCAATCTGATCTTCGAGCCGCTCTGGCGGAACGAATATATCGACCATGTGCAGATCACGGCGGCCGAGACCATCGGGGTGGAACAGCGCGGCGCCTTCTACGAGCCCACGGGCGCGTTGCGTGACATGGTGCCGAACCATCTGTTCCAGCTCTTCGCCATGGTGGCGATGGAGCCGCCGGCCTCGTTCTCGGCCGAGACGGTGCGCACGGCGAAGGAGCAATTATTCGAGTCCGTGCGCCCGGTCCGGCCCGAGGACGCGGTGCGCGGCCAGTATCGCGCCGGCACCGTGGAGGGGAAGCCGGTCGTCGCCTATCGCGCGGCGCCCGGTGTCGCCCCCGACAGCGTGACGGAGACCTATGTGGCGCTGAAGCTGTGTGTCGATAACTGGCGCTGGTCGGGCGTGCCCTTCTACCTGCGGACGGGCAAGTCGCTGGGCGGGCGGCGGACCGAAGTGGTGGTGCAGTTCAAGAAGCCGCCGGTGGCGATCTTTCGCGGCACGGCCACCGACAGCCTGCCGCCCAACCGCATGATCCTGAACGTGCAGCCGGCCCAGGGCCTGACGATCGAGATGGCCGCCAAGCATCCGGGCCCGGCGATGGACCTGGCCGGGGTGCAGGTCAGGTTCCGTTATGAAGACGCGTTCGACCTGCAACCCAATGTGGGGTACGAAACGCTGCTGTATGACTGCCTGACCGGCGATGCCACGCTGTTCCAGCGGGCCGACAATATCGACGCGGCCTGGACGGCGGTCGATCCGGTGCTGCAATCCTGGGGGCACGCGGCCGAGGGGCTGGAATTCTATGATGCCGGGGCCACCGGCCCGGCCGGTGCCGACGCGCTGCTGGCCCGCGACGGGCGGGCCTGGTACCCGTTGAACGGCACATAAAGGGACGGGCTCTGCCCGAACCCGACAGGGGGCGCGGCCCCCTGCATCCCAATGCGTTGATATCGAATGGTTTCCAAAGGGCAATGCCCTTTGGCGGGTTTCAGGGCAGAGCCCTGAACGCTTAGTGCGCGGCAGCCTGTTTCGGGTGGTTGTCCGACTGGCGGAACAGGGTGTCGGCGGTTTTCTTCTGTGCGTCGCTCAGTCCGTTATAGAGCGTGCGGAACGCCATGTTCAGCGACTGCAGGTCCTGCGCGCGCTGGGTGATCAGGTCGGCGTAGGATTGCATGTTGTCGGGCGCGCTCAGGGTCGCCAGCTTGGCGCGGCGCTGCTCGATCGTGTCATGGAAGCGTGCCGCATTGTCGCGCATCACTTGCGCGAAGGCATTCCACGCGCTGTCCTGCGCCGGGGTGATGCCCAGTTGCTGATGCAGCGTTGCGATATGGGCTTCAAGCTGGTCCGGCGAGGGATCGTGCGGTGTGTGGACGGGGACGGCCGAGCCCGGGGCGGCGGTGGCGGTCGGGGCCGTGGTGTCGGGCGCCGCCAGCGCGGGCGTGGTCAGCAGGGCGAGGGCGGCAATGAGGGGTAACCGGCGGACGGTCATGGACGGAGGTCTCCGGGAAATCATGGGGCTGAACGGGCCGGGCGTGTCAGGCGGGCGGGTTCAGTAAGGCGGCGGGCCATAGGACGCCTGCGGATAATAAGCCGGCGGGGGCGGCGGCGGTTCCGGCTGAGGCGGATAATAGGCGGCCGGCGGTGGCGCGGCCTGCGAGGCCAGCGCCCCGCCGATCAGCGCGCCCACCGCCAGGCCGGCGACACCGGCGCCGATGGCGGCACCAACGCCGGGGCCGCGACGATAGCCGCGGTCATCGCCGCGCCAGCCGGGGCCGTCGCCCCGGTTCCAGCCACGGTCCGGCCCGTGATCGTGCCAGCCATGGTCGTGGCGGCCACGATCCCAGTGCTCCGCCAGGGCAGGCATCGAGGCTGCGATCGGCGTGGCGCCGGCCAGCAGGATGCCGGCCATCAGAAGGGGGAGTGTGCGGACCCGCATGACGGGACTCCTATAATCTAAAGTCAGTTCGGCCATGGCGGGCCGAATCCTGTTTCATGTCAGGATGATCGGCGCGGATCGTGTCAGAATCAGGGCCGACGCCCGGTGCGGATCAGGCGGCGGGCGACAGGCGCTTTGCCAGGGCCGACAGGCGGTGGCGGCGCAGTTCGCTCCGCGCCTTGGCGTCGTTTTGCATATAGTTGAGCTGGATCGTGTAGCGCCGGCCGACATATTGCCGGTGGCCGTGCCAGGTCGTCGGGCCGTTGGGGAAGATCAGCAGCGTGCCGTCGACGGGCGGGATCTCGGCTGCATAATCCTCGACATCGTCCGGACCGCGCAGCAGGCGCAGGCAGCCCTCCTGCCGGGCCCAGGCCTCGCTGGCCGGGTTGAGATACAGCAGCACCGTCACGCGCTTGGCCACGGAATCACAATGAATGCGCCCGTCCTTGGCCCGCGTGCGGCCACGCAGCGTCAGCATGGTCGGCGCGTCGTCCAGGTCCAGGGCGAATTTGCGGGCGATCGCCTGGCGCAGCACGGGCCCTTCCATCTCCGCGATCAGGCCCTGCGCCAGCGGCGACAGGGTGAGCGCCGAGGGCGGGAACGATCCGCCGGACGACAGTTCGGGCAGCGAGGCCACCAGCGCCGCCAGATCGTCCGGCCGGATGAAGTTCCGGACCACGACATGGGCAAACGGCGTGTCGGAAACCTGGGCGGCTTCCAGGGCGGCGTAATCGGGACGGATGGGCGTGGTGACGGTCATGGAACCTGCACGGGATCGGGATGAGGAAGACCACATCCCGATTCCTAGTGCCGGAGCCGGCGGGAAATCAAGGTGGGGCGGAACGGTGCGTCCCGCCGCGCGGGTGTCAGGCCGCGCCGGCAGCCTTTTCGGCCGCGTCCAGCGCCCGGGTGGAATAGACCGCGGCCGCGCCGGCGTTCAGCGCCACGGCAACGCCCAGGGCCTCGGCGATATCCTCTTTCGTCGCGCCGGCCTGCACGGCGGCCTTGGAATGGACGGCGATGCATCCGTCGCAGCGGGTGGTGACGGCGACGGCCAGCGCGATCAGTTCGCGTGTCTTGGCATCCAGCCGGTTGGTGGTCTTGGGGGCATTGTCCAGCGTCGTAAGCCCTTCGACCGTTCCCGGCGAGAGGGCGGCGAAGGCGGGCACGGCGCGGCCGAGGAAATGGCGGTAGGCGGACCAGTCGATCATCGTGAAACATCCTTGATGTGTGGTCATGGACCGCGACGGAGTTCACCAGATGGAGAGCAGGCCTGTCACGACACGGTTTGGCGAGTGGATGCTCTTGCTGAGAGGCGTTGCCGGCGCTATCGGCGATAGATCATGGAATCCGCGCTGACAGCCTTCGCATCCGATCTGAATCTGCCCCCTGGCTCCGGGCCCCTGGCTGCGTACGAGGCGCGGGTTGCCGCCGGACTGCTGTCCCGCGACCCCGAGCAGGCCAAGGCGGCCACCCGGCTGGACCGGCTGTGGCGCGAACTGCCCGGTTATCACCCCGTGGTGCGGCGCCCGCCGCCGAAGGGGCTGCTGGGCGGGCTGAAGGCCCGGCTGGGCCTGAATGGCGGCGCGGCGGAGGCGCCGCGTCCGCGCGGGGTCTACATGGTCGGGCAGGTCGGGCGCGGCAAGACCATGCTGATGGACCTGTTCTTCGAACTGGCGCCGGTCGAACACAAGATGCGGGTGCATTTCCACCGCTTCATGCAGGATGTTCACAAGCGGCTGCACGACATGAAGCGTCGGAACCCGGACCTGGCCGATCCGATTCCGCCGCTGGCCCGCGCCATCGCGCAGGAAGCCTGGCTGCTCTGCTTCGATGAATTCCAGGTGAACGATATCGCCGACGCGATGGTGCTGGGGCGGCTGTTCGAATATCTGTTCGCCGATGGCGTGGTCGTGGTCGCGACCTCGAACACCGAACCGCAGGACCTGTTCCAGAACCGGCCGGGGGCCGATGCCTTCAAGCCCTTCATCGCGATCATCCAGCGCGAGGTCGATACGGTGGTCCTGGACTCGCCGCGCGATTATCGTCGCGGCGGCATGCGCGGCATGACGACCTGGATTGTGCCGCCCGGCCCCGATGCGACGCAGGAGCTGGATTCGCTCTTCATGCGCCTGGCCGATGGCGCCCCGATCCGCCCCGTGACGCTGGAGGTGATGGGCCGCAAGCTCGCGGTGACGGTCGCGGCCGGCCCGGTGGCGCGCTTTACCTTCTCCGACCTGTGCGGCCGGGCGCTGGGCGCGGGCGACTATCTGGCCCTGGCCATGCGCTTCCCGGCCCTGGTGCTTGACGATATTCCCCGTCTGGGACCCGATAATTTCGATGTTGCCCGCCGTTTCATCGTTCTGGTCGATACGCTGTACGAACAGAAGGTGAAGCTGTTCGCCTCGGCCGAGGACCAGCCGGATGCGATCTACCAGAAGGGCGAAGGCGCGCAGGCCTTCGAACGGACTGCCTCGCGGCTCGAGGAGATGCAGAGTGCCGCCTATCTGGACCTGCCGCACCTGTCCTGATCATGTCCGGCAGGCTCAGCCAAAATCCATGCAGGATCTGCCTTTCTTTTCAGCATTTCCAATGCGGCGGCGCCTCGCCCTGCCAGTGTGTGTTCCGGCGGCGTGCGTCCGGATGCGCCAGCGGCGGTCGGGGCGGTTTGGGCTCGGGGGCGGTCGTTCCCTGCTGTCACGGTATCGTGACGCATATGGCGGTGGTGTGAGCGGCGCGGTGGTAGGCAAGTGGTTCGCTCTTTGCTTGGGTATGGACGGCCCTTCGGGTCATCTGCCGGTGCCGTCGCTGTTCGGTGTGCCGCGCGCCTGATGCCGGTTTCGTGACACCGTTGCGTGAGCAGGTGGAAACGGAAAGGTGAGTATGCGTGCGAAGCAATCCAGCCCGTGGCGAAAGATGGCGGCGGATGGCCAAAGGTGACGCTAGGGTTGGGACGATAAAGGGTGAGGATCGTCTTTTCGCCGTGATCGGCGGAGAGGGTCCGGGTCCGGATAATGACGTGGCCGATCAGGTCATGAACGAGGAGATGTCTTCAAGATGGCGGGCGTAGATATCCTGTCGACCGCGTTCAGCGGAGCCAACACGGCCTATCTGGCCGACCTGTATGCTCGCTGGGTGTCGGACCCCGGCAGCGTCGATCCTTCTTTCGCATCGCTGTTCTCGGCGATGGACGAGGAAGGCGCTGCGATTTTGCATGACGCGGAAGGTGCCTCGTGGGCGCCGCGCCCCTCCAGCATCGATGGCGGCGACGTTGTGGCGGCTCCGGCGAAGGCCGCGCCCGTGTCGACGGCCAGCCTGAATGCGGCGGCCGACGACAGCCTGCGCGCGACGCAGCTGATCCGCGCCTATCGCGTGCGCGGCCATCTGGAAGCACGGCTGGACCCGCTGGGCCTGCAGGTGCCCAAGCCCCATGCCGATCTGGACCCCGCGACCTACGGGTTCGGTCCGCAGGATTTCGACCGTCCGATCTATCTGGGCAAGATCGTCGCCAACCTGATCGGCCCGCAGATGCAGTCGGCGACGATCAACCAGGTGCTGGACGCGCTGCGCGCCGTCTATTGCGGGCCGATCGGCTCGGAATACATGCATGTCCAGGACCCCGAGCAGCGCAACTGGCTGCAGCAGCGGCTGGAAGGCGACAACTGGCGCGCCGGGGCCTCGGCCGAGCAGAAGAAGGTCATCCTGGAGCACCTGACGGAGGCCGAGGGCTTCGAGGCGTTCTGCCAGAAGCGTTATGTCGGCACCAAGCGTTTCGGACTGGAGGGCGAGGACGTCACCATTCCGGCGCTGCACGCGCTGATCGACCAGGTGGCCAAGGACGGTGTGCGCACGGTTGCGATCGGCATGCCGCATCGCGGCCGCCTGAACACGCTGGTCAACGTGGTGCGCAAGCCCTATACGGCCATCTTCAGCGAATTCGCCGGCGCCTCGTTCAAGCCGGACGACGTGCAGGGCTCGGGCGACGTCAAATACCATCTCGGCACCTCGACCGACGTGGATATCGACGGCAATTCCGTCCACATCTCGCTGCAGCCCAACCCGTCTCATCTGGAAGCCGTCGATCCGGTGGTGATCGGCAAGGTGCGCGCCGCCCAGGATGATGACGACCCGCATGTGCGCAGCCGCCACATGGCGGTGCTGATGCATGGCGATGCCGCCTTCGCCGGCCAGGGCCTGGTCTACGAGACCATGGCGATGTCGCAACTGATCGGCTATCGCACCGGCGGCACGGTCCATATCGTGGTGAACAACCAGATCGGCTTCACCACCGTGTCGGCGCATGCGTTCTCCGGCCTCTATTGCACCGACGTCGCCAAGGCGGTGCAGGCGCCGATCCTGCACGTCAATGGCGACGAGCCCGAGGCCGTGATCTATTGCGCGCGTCTGGCGGCCGATTTCCGCCAGAAATTCGCCACCGACATCGTGCTGGACATCGTCGGCTATCGCCGCCACGGCCATAACGAATCCGACGAGCCGTCCTTCACCCAGCCGACGATGTACAAGGCCATCGCCGCCCGTCCGACGATCCGCACGCTGTATGCCGACCGTCTGGTGCGCGAAGGCGTGGTGACCGAAGCCGAGGCCACCGGGCAGTGGGATGCGTTCCAGAACCGTCTGGAAGAGGCCTATCAGGCCGCGCAGACCTACAAGCCCAACAAGGCCGACTGGCTGGAAGGGGCCTGGACCGGCCTGAAGCCGCCGCCGGTCGGCACGGTGGACCCCGAACCCGCGACCGGTATCCCGGTCGAGACGCTGCGCAGGATCGGTGCCGCGATCAGCACCGCGCCGGCCGATTTCAACGTCAACGCGAAGATCGTGCGCCAGCTCAAGGCCAAGGCGGCGATGTTCCAGACCGGCGAAGGCATCGACTGGGCGACGGGCGAGGCCCTGGGCTTCGGTTCGCTGCTGCTGGAAAAGCATCGCGTCCGCCTGTCGGGCGAGGACTGCCAGCGCGGCACGTTCAGCCAGCGCCACGCGGTGCTGATCGACCAGGTCAACCAGAACACCTATGCGCCGCTGAACAATATCGACCCCGCGCAGGGCGTGTTCGAGGTCTATAACTCGCTGCTGTCCGAATTCGGCGTGCTGGGCTTCGAATATGGCTACTCGCTGGCCGATCCGAACGCGCTGGTGCTGTGGGAAGGCCAGTTCGGCGATTTCGCCAACGGTGCGCAGGTCATCATCGACCAGTTCATCGCCTCGGGCGAGACCAAGTGGCTGCGCATGTCGGGCCTGGTGCTGCTGCTGCCGCATGGCTACGAAGGCCAGGGTCCGGAACATTCCTCGGCCCGTCTGGAGCGTTACCTCCAGCTCTGCGCCGAGAACAACATGCGGGTGTGCAACATCACCACGCCGGCGAACTATTTCCATGCCCTGCGCCGCCAGCTCAAGCTGGGCTATCGCAAGCCGCTGGTCATCATGACGCCGAAATCGCTGCTGCGTCATCGTCTCGCGGTGTCCAACCTCGAGGAGTTCGCGTCGGGCACCACCTTCCGTCCGGTGATCGGCGAGATCGATCCGATCGCGTCGGGCGACAAGGTGGAGCGGGTCGTGATCTGCTCGGGCAAGGTCTATTACGACCTGCTGGCCGAGCGGCGGGAGCGCGCGCTGGACAAGGTCGCGATCCTGCGGCTGGAACAGTTCTATCCCTTCCCGGAAAAGCTGCTGGCCGAACAACTGGCGCTGTATCCGAAGGCCCAGGTGATCTGGTGCCAGGAAGAACCCGAGAACATGGGGGGATGGACCTTCGTCGATCGCCTGATCGAGGGCGTGATGACCAAGGCAGGCCGCAAGGGCGGGCGTCCGACCTATGTCGGCCGCGTGGCGGCCGCCAGCCCGGCTACGGGTCTGGCCCGAATCCATGCCAGCGAACAGGCGGCCCTGGTCGCCAGCGCGTTGGGCGTGGCCTGAGGTTGCGTCCCGGCCCGCCGGCCGGGACGTCGAAGGTCGGCCGGCGCGGTATTCCCGCGCCGGCTTCAGTCTGGTTATGTTGAGAATGCACAAGCCGGCAGACGACGGGTGGGGGCGCGGACGATCGTGCCCCGGTCCAGCACGCGGATCTGACCGGCAGAGGGAATGGAAAGAAAGATGTCTGCCGAGATCAAGGTTCCGACGCTGGGCGAGAGCGTGACGACCGCCACCATTGCCAAGTGGCTGAAGAATCCGGGTGACAGCGTCGCCGCCGACGAGCCGGTGGTAGAGCTGGAGACCGACAAGGTCAGCGTCGAGGTCGCGGCGCCGGAAGCCGGCGTGCTAGGTCCGCAGCTCGTCGCCGAAGGCGCCGAGGTCGAGGTCGGGACCATCCTGGCGTCGGTCGAGGCCGGCAGCGGCGCCCCCAAGGGGGCGGCGCCCGCCAAGGCCCCCGCCGGCGTCCAGGCCCAGCCGGTCGCTGCCGGCCCGGTCGCGCGTCCCGCCACCCCGCCATCCGATGTCGCGGCCCAGGGTGCGGCCCATGCCCCGATGCCGTCGGCGCAGAAGATCATGGCCGAGAAGGGCATCTCGACCGCCGAGATCGGCACCGGCACGGGCAAGGACGGAAGGGTGACCAAGGGTGACGTGCTGTCGTTCCTGGCGCAGCCGCCGGTGGCCAAGGCGCCCCCCGCCCCCGCCACGCCGCGCACCGACGACCCGCGCGAGGAACGGGTGAAGATGACCCGCCTGCGCCGGACCATCGCCCGCCGCCTGAAGGACGCCCAGAACACCGCCGCCCTGCTGACCACCTTCAACGAGGTGGACATGACGGCGGCGAAGGAGCTGCGCGCCGAATATCGTGACATCTTCGAGAAGAAGCATGGCGGCACCAAGCTGGGCTTCATGTCGATCTTCGCCAAGGCGGTGATGGCGGCGCTGAAGGAATTCCCGGCGGTCAATGCCGAAATCGACGGCGACGACATCATCTATCGCGAGTTCGTTAATCTCGGCATCGCGGTCGGCGGCCCGAACGGGCTGGTCGTGCCGGTGATCCGCGATGCGGAGAAGCTCAGCTTCGCCGGGATCGAGAGCGCGATCGCCGGTTTCGGCAAGCGCGCGCGTGACGGGTCGCTGAAGCTGGACGAGCTGTCGGGCGGCACGTTCTCGATCACCAATGGCGGCATCTACGGTTCGCTGATGTCGACGCCGATCATCAACGCGCCGCAGTCGGCGATCCTGGGCATGCATGCCATCCAGGATCGTCCGATCGCCGTGGCCGGCCAGGTTGTGATCCGGCCGATGATGTATATCGCCCTGACCTACGATCACCGCATCGTCGACGGCAAGGAAGCCGTCAGCTTCCTGGTGCGCGTGAAGCAGAACGTGGAAGACCCGCGCCGTCTGCTGCTCGAGGTCTGATGCGCCGGGGCGGACCGGGTCTTCGGCCCGGTTCGCCGATCTCCTTCCGACGCAGCGAACGCAGGACAAGAATATGACCATTGAAATCAAGGTGCCGACTCTCGGCGAGAGCGTGACGACGGCCACGATCGGCAAATGGCTGAAGCAGCCGGGCGACAGCGTCGCCGCCGACGAGCCGGTGGTGGAACTGGAGACCGACAAGGTCAGCGTCGAGGTCGCCGCCCCGGCGGCCGGCCGTCTGGGCACGCATGCCGTGGCCGAAGGTGACGAAGTCGCGGTCGGCGCCGTGCTGACGACCGTCGAGGAAGGCGCCGCCGGTGCCGCTCCGGCCGCCAAGCCCGCGCCGGCGGCAGCACCGGCCGCGGCGAAGCCTGCCGAAGCCAAGGCCGCGCCTGCTCCGGCCCCGGCCCCGGCGGGCGCGCCCCCGGCCGAGACCGATTATGACGTCATCGTCATCGGTGCCGGCCCCGGCGGTTATGTCTGCGCCATCCGCGCGGCCCAGCTCGGCTTCAAGGTCGCCTGCGTCGAGAAGCGCGCGACCCTGGGCGGCACCTGCCTGAATGTCGGGTGCATTCCCTCCAAGGCACTGCTGCAATCGTCCGAGAACTTCCATGCCGCCGGCCATGATTATGCGGGCCATGGCATCCTGATCGACAGCGTCAAGCTGGACCTGAAGCGGATGATGGCGCGCAAGGCCGAAGTGGTCGATGCCAACGTCAAGGGCGTCGAGTTCCTGTTCAAGAAGAACAAGGTCACCTGGCTGAAGGGCTTCGGCAAGCTGGAAGGCACCGGTCGTATCACGGTCGATGGCAAGAAGGTGACGGCGAAGCACATCGTGATCGCCAGCGGCAGCGACAGCGCCGGCCTGCCGGGTGTCGAGGTCGATGAGAAAATCATCGTCACCTCGACCGGTGCGCTGGAACTGTCGGCGGTGCCGAAGAAGCTGGTTGTCATCGGCGGCGGCGTGATCGGTCTGGAACTGGGCAGCGTGTGGCACCGTCTGGGTGCCGAGGTCACGGTGGTCGAATATCTCGACCGTCTGGTGCCGGGCACGGATGGCGAGATCGCCAAGCAGTTCCAGCGTATCCTGACCAGGCAGGGTCTGCAGTTCAAGCTGGGCCACAAGGTCACCAAGGCCGAGAAGACCGGCAAGGGCGTGACGCTGACCGTCGAGCCGGCCGCCGGTGGCACCGCCGAGACGCTGGAAGCCGACATCGTCCTGCTGTCGATCGGCCGCACCGCCGCCAGCAAGGGCATGGGCCTGGAGGAGGCCGGCGTGGCGCTGGACAAGCGCGGCCGCGTCGTGACCGATGCCCATTATGCGACCAGCGTGCCGGGCGTCTACGCGATCGGCGACGTCATCGCCGGCCCGATGCTGGCGCACAAGGCCGAGGATGAAGGTGTTGCCATCGCCGAGATCCTGGCCGGCCAGGCGGGGCATGTGAACTACGATGCCATCCCCGGCGTCGTTTATACCTGGCCCGAGGTCGCGACTGTCGGCCGCACCGAGGAAGAGCTGAAGGACGCTGGCGTTACCTACAAGACCGGCAAGTTCCCCTTCACCGCCAACGGCCGCGCCCGCGCCATGGGCATGACCGACGGATTCGTGAAGGTGCTGGCGGATGCCACGACCGACAAGGTGCTGGGCGTGCACATCATCGGCCCCGGCGCCGGCGAAATGATCGCCGAAGCCACGCTGGCGATGGAATTCGGCGCCTCGTCGGAAGATATCGCCCGCACCTGCCACGCGCATCCGACGCTGAGCGAAGCGGTCAAGGAAGCGGCGCTGGATGTGGAAAAGCGGGCGATCCATATCTGATCGCCCGCTCCGGTCCGATGTTCGTTGCGCCCGGCCATTTCGGTGGCCGGGCGTTTTTTTATCCGGGATATCGCCGGGATGTAGCCCCCGGCTCCGCTACGCCTTGCGCAGAAATTCGGCCTTCAGCATGTATCCGCCTGCTTCCACCGCGTGGTCGCCGCCGCGAAGACGGATGTTCTTGATCTTGGTGCCGACCTTCAGCGTCGTCGAAGACCCCTTCACCTTCAGATCCTTGATCACGACGACCGTATCACCGTCGGCAAGCGTCACGCCGTTGGCATCGCGCACGAGTTCGTCGGCCGGTGCCGCTTCGGCAATATCGGCGGGCCATTCATAGCCGCAGGTGTCACAGACATGATGCGTCCCCTCGATATGGGTATCGTCCAGGGTGCATTGCGGGCAGGTGGGAAGGGTGGTGCTCATAAGCGGGAATTAACGCCACGAAGGGCACCCGGCAATCCCATCACCTCCGCTGTCGATCAGGCTAGGACGATCCTGTCGCCGGTTTCCGACAGCCGACAGCGCAGGAGCCTCTGGACCGAGCGGGCGAATTCCACAGGCCGCAGCAGGTCGAAGCTGCCTGTCACGCGGCTGCGGGCAATGCGGTCGCTCTCGATCATGATCCGGGTGCGGGAATAGCGGTTGAACTGCGCTGCGGCGTCCGCCAGGCGCGTGTCGTTCAGCACCGCCTGCGCATCGCGCCATGCCCGGCCGGACAGGATATCGGTCGGTGAAAGCGGGTGCGGGGACAGGGTGGCGTTCATGGCCAGGCTGGGGGCCGAGGGCAGATGGTAGAAGGCGGGCCCCTTCAGCAACATGTTCGTACTGCCGGCTGAAAGCGCGATGGTGCCGGCATAGGCGATCAGCGCCGCCCGACCGTCATCGATGGTCAGATCGAAATCGGCATGGGTCGCCTGCATCAGCAGCGGGCCGGCCGACAGATGAATGGGCATATCGGTGGCCTGCACGCCGATCCGGCCGGACAGAAAACGGATGGCATGTCCCACACGCCCCGTATCAGGCACATAGGCAGCCGACAGGGCGTCGAGTGTAAGCGTGGCGCCGCGCCAGTGATAGCGGCGCGGCGCCTCATGGTCGCGGCGCAGCAGAAAGACCTGATCCGGCGGAACGGGCTGTCCTGCCAGGCCGGCGATGCACGCCGCCGCAGCCCCGACAAGCACGCGTCGCCGACCATGGACCTGGGCGGCCTTGCGGTCCGGGCCCGTCATCAAGGCGGGTGCTGCGGTAGCGGGTGCCGTGTAGTTCAATGTTCTATAGATCGCCTGCGCGCGGACATAGGCGCCGAGATTGCGGCTGTCCGCCTGCAGCCACCGGTCGAAGCGGGCTTGTTCGCCGGGCGTCAGCATCTTCCGGTCCTGCATCGCGACCCACTGACTGGCCTGATCGGTGCGGGAATGTCGTCCCCCGCCGAAACGCGGAAAGAAGACCGGACGGCCAGTATCGGTCATGACCGCTTCTCCGCCCGGATCGGACGGCCGGACTGAGGCCGGTCTTCCAGGTCGCTGTCGGCAGGCGTTTGCCTGGGCCGCGCGGTTTCGTCGTGCGTGGCCAGCCACGACAGGCCATTGGAGACCTGCCGTTCGACCGACCGTTCCGAGATGCGCAGCTTCTGGGCGATCTGTGCATAGCTCAGGCCGTAGACCTTGCGCATGACGAAGACATCGCGACACAGGGCAGGCAGTTTCAGCATCCGCGCTTTCAGATGGTCGATTTCCTGCCGCCCGGCGGCGATACGTTCGGGAGACGGGGCGGAATCGGCGATTTCATCATCCCAATCCAGGCTGCGGTCCAGATAGTGAATGTTCGCCTTGCGGGCCGCTTCGATCATCAGGTTGCGGGCACAGCGAAAGAACAGGGCGCGGCCGTTGCGGATGTCACCCGGCTGGGCTGCGCATAGCCGGGCGTAACATTCCTGCACGATATCCTCGGTGCCGACATCCACCAAGGGGAAACGCCGCAGCCACTGCCGGACAGCATGCTCATGAGGCAGGATCTCGTCCACGATCCAGGATAGGCGCCTGTCATCCGGGACGGTAGTCGCAGGTTTCGCCGGACGGGCTTCACTGTCTCCACTCACGTCGGTACGGACTTTCCTCTGATGACGGCGCGATGGTTCCTGGCAGCATCATGGGGCGTCGTAAAGAGAGGGCTCGGATCACGCCTGTCGGGCGGCGACCATGCCTGGGATGGCAGAAAGACGCTGTTTGGCGGCTTTCCGCATCCGACGGATCGAATGTAACAATATTGAAACACTTCTGACGCAAACTCTTAACCTCTTTCCGATCCCGCAAGGGGAGGGGGAGCAGGTCCGGCGCACGTCTTCCCTCATGCACGCCCTTCTGCATTAGAGGTTTCTGGACAATGCGTCGTTCAAGCGCCCTGGTTTCCGCGCTGTTTGTTGGAACAGTCATGTCGTCGCACCGGGTTATGGCCGCGACGCATTATTTCGATATCTCGACGCCCAGCCTGCCGGCGGCCCTGGCCCAGTATGAGAGAATTACCGGGATCGGTGTCATCGCGTCCGCGAAAAGTTCCGAGAATATCAGGATTCATGCCATCAAGGGGACGATGGACGATCGGGCTGCCCTGTCCGCGCTTCTGGCAGGCACCAGCCTGACGGTTGGCGAGTTCAACGGCCGCAGTGCCGTCATCCGCAGGAAGCCCGATTCAGGTATCGAAAAAAAACAGCGGCGTGTGGACGACGATGAAAAGCTCGACGTCATCGGGCACCGTTCGGTCGTGACCACGAAGCGGAACTCCGATGCCTTGGTCGACAGTATTGCCTATAATGATACATCCAGCCTTGGGGGCGGGGCATCCTCGGTTGCGGATCTTCTGGTCCTGCTGCCGGGTGTGACGGGTATTCAGGATGGGGATCAGCCGCGATATGTCAGCGTGCGCGGCATTTCTCCGGACCTGAACCAGACGACGCTGGACGGCATTACGCTGGCGACGATCGGCGATAACGGCGGTGGCACGCGGCGCGTCAATCTTCAGAATATTCCAGGAGAATTGACGGGCGAAGACAATATTTACAAGACGTTCACTGCCGAGCAGGACGGTGGCGCCATCGGCGCGGTGATCGATATGGTTCCGCGCAGTGCCTTCGATTACAAGGGGCTGTATAAATATTTTACCGCCTATGGTGTCTATTCGACCTACAAGGGTGCAGCGGGATCGAATCGCGTCTCCGGGCAGTCGCCACATCTTGCGCAGGGCGCAAAGGCCGTTCTTGCCGACCGGTTCGGAAAGAATAAGGAATTCGGGGCGATCGTCTCGATCCGATATCAGAACCGCGTTCGCAATTCCTACAAGAACTGGCAGACCGACAGCTATTTCTACGATGACAAGGGCCTGCCGGTCGGTGGCATGAGCAACAACATCCCCAGTCGGGCACAGGGCTGGAATGGATGGGAGGCGCCACAGGATATCGAATATGGAAATTATTCGAATTCGATCACGAATCTCGGTGGTTCCGGCCGGCTGGAGTGGCGCCCGACCGATTCGGGGTGGAGTGCGTCACTGATGGGATATTCCTATGAGCGATGGGAACATTCCATGATGGATCATACCTATCTTCTGCTGGACAACCCTCAGATCTGGAACCAGACGCCCACCAGCGGCCGGGAGCTGATCTATCGTTCATCCAGTTATGTCCGGCAGGATCGCTGGCAGAGCAGCAGCAATGGTGTCCTGGGAAATGTCGGCTGGCATGACAATATCTCGTCCCTGAAGCTGCGCGTCGGTTACACCTGGGAGTCGTATCACAATTATCAGCCTCGCCTGACGGCATATGCCTATCCGAAAAAGCAGGGTCTTTACCCGCTTTATGCCGATTATAATGTCAGTGACGATTTTGCCTCGATGGTCGGGGTCAACGACCCCGACAAGCTGCGGGCCATGAAATATAGTCTGAGCCAGATCCAGCGCTATCATGACGATGCGCGGGAAGGGGTGACGAACGTCCGTCTGGATTATACCCGCAATATCGGGCCGCATGCCCACGGTTTCGGTCTGGCGACCGGGTTCGAATGGCGTTCGCTCAACGTAACCGACCAGATGAATTATGAGGATTACGTCACGGGTGGCGACGCGTCGAGCTACATGTATTTCCCCAACTTCGTGCCGCCGGGCGCACCTTATACCCTGCCCTGGATCGATATGGGAAAATTCCCCTGGTCCAAGCAGAAACTCGATGTCGTGACCAGTCGAAACGATACGCTGGAATCGTTCTATCGCTATCGCGAGCAACTGATCGACGGGTATCTGTCGCTTCATTACAAATGGAAGGATACGTTGCTGATCGCCGGTGTGCGGGCCGATGGCGTCAGCTTCAACAGCCTGCTGCCCGAGGTGCAGAACGGCAACGCGACCGGCAGTCTGGGCACCAATCGAGGCGGCTATTTGCATCCGCTTCCGTCGGTGACCTTCCTGCATGATTTTCCCTATGAGGTCCGCCTGCGCGCGTCGTTCAGCCAGACGGTCGGGCGCCCCATGCCCTCGCAGATTGCTCAGGTGCAGAAACTGACATGCGGCGACGACATGCGGGGCGGGACCGATTGTACGCTGTCACGCGGCAACCCCAATCTGCGGCCACGCCGCGCCAATAACTTCGATGCATCTGTCGAAAAATATTTCAATCATAACCATGGCGTGGTCAGCGTTGCCTATTTCGACAAGATGATAAAGCACGACATTTACACGTTGCTGGATCATCAGATGATCAACGGTATGCCGACATCGGTGACCGAGCCGTTGAACGCCACCAACTCCTCGCTGATGGGGGTCGAAGGCTCGCTGGTCGAAGAAGGGCTGCGGGGTCCGTTCGGGCAGCGTTTCGATATTTCGATCAACGGGACCTGGATGCACGGATCGATGATCTATGCGTCATCGAACGGGTCGTACAAACTCAACCAACTGCCCGACCAGCCCAATTATATCTTCAACGGTGCCGCGACGTGGCATATTCCGCAGATGCGCGGCGCCGTCCGGGCAACCTTGTCCTACACCCCGAAATATCTGACCGACCCGGCGTCACAGCCGTGGGAAAATGTCGGGTATGGCGAACTGCTCAGCCTGGACCTGGCGGCATGGAACGACATCACCGACCATATTCGTCTCAAATACGAGGTCGACAATCTCGTGGGCGCGCATCGTACCTACGTGCAGGGGACGAACCTGCAACGCATCAACGAGAAAGATTATTACGGCCGCAGCATCTATTTCCAGGTTGTCGTCGACTGACGCCCTCGTTGGAAAGCATGCCGGCCAAGGGGCGGCATGCTTTCCGGAGCGTCGCCTGACAGGCTGGCAGAAAGCGATCAGCCCGATGCGGCGCGCAGGGCGCGGTCGCCGATGTCGCGGCGCCATACCGCATCATCCCAGGTGATGGCTTCGATGGCGTGGTAGGCGCGGCTGCGGGCTTCGCCCAGCGTCGCGCCGGTGGCGCAGACCGTCAGCACGCGACCGCCGGCCGCGACGATCTGGTCCTGGTCATTGCGTTTGGTGCCGGCATGGAAGATGCGCACGCCGGGTTCGGCGGCGGCGTCTTCCAATCCCGTGATCACGCCGCCGGCGGCGGGTTTGCCGGGATAGCCGCGCGCGGCCAGCACGATGCTGATGGAGTGTTCGTCGGAGAAGCGGATGTCCGCCGCGTCCAGCGTGCCGGCGGCGACGGAGGCCAGGGCGGGCAGCAAGTCGGATTGCAGGCGGATCAGCAGGGCCTGGGCCTCGGGGTCGCCGAAGCGGACGTTATATTCGATCAGCTTCGGGCCCTCGGCCGTCAGCATCAGGCCGGCGAAGATGATTCCGCGGAAGGGGGTGCCGCGGCGGACCATTTCGGCCAGCATCGGGCGGACCAGCAGGTCGAGCGCCGCTTCCTGTCGCGCGCGGTCGAAGCCGGTGGGGGGCGAGACCGCGCCCATGCCGCCGGTATTGGGGCCGGTATCGCCCTCGCCGATGCGCTTGTGGTCCTGCGCCGCGCCGATCAGCACGGCGGTTTCGTCGGCGCAGAAGGCGAACAGCGACACCTCGTCGCCGATCAGGCATTCCTCGATCACCACCGACTGTCCGGCGGCCCCCAGCGTGGCGTCGTCCATCATGGACCGGATGGCGTCCTCGGCCTCGGCGACGGTCATGGCCACCACCACGCCCTTGCCGGCGGCCAGGCCGTCGGCCTTGATCACGATCGGCGCGCCACGGCGGCGGATGAAATCCAGCGCCGGAGCGGCGGAGTCGAACCGTTCCCACCGGGCGGTGGGGATATGGGCGGCGTCGCAGACTTCCTTGGTGAAGCTCTTGCTGCCTTCCAGTTCGGCGGCGGCGCGGCTGGGGCCGGCGCAGGGGATGCCGGCATCGCGGCAGGCATCGGCCAGGCCCGCGACCAGCGGCGCCTCGGGGCCGGGCACCACCAGGTCGATCCGCTCGGCCCTGGCGAAGGCCACCAGGGCGGGTACGTCGTCGACGGCGATGGCGACATTGGTGCCCAGCGCGGCGGTGCCCGGATTGCCCGGTGCAATGAACAGGGCCTCAAGCGCGGGCGAGCGCGCGATCGCCGCCGCCATCGCATGTTCCCGTCCACCCGATCCGACCAGAAGCACCCGCATCAATTCGTTTCCCTGTTCCTCGTACGCCCCGGGCCTTCCGGGGAGGCCGTCTCTATCATACCCTGTGCCGATGGACGAAACTCTTCGCACTTCCGGCGGCGCTGGACCGGGCCCCATGGCGGGCAACGTGCCCGAATATTCGGTCTCCGAGATTTCGGGGGCGATCCGCCGCACGCTGGAGGGCAATTTCGGCCGCGTGCGCGTGCGCGGCGAGATCACGGAATTCAAACGCTACCCGTCCGGGCATCTTTATTTCTCGCTGAAGGACGAAGGCGGGAAGATTTCGGGCGTGGTCTGGCGCGGGTCGGTGTCGCGGCTGGGGCTGGTGCCGGAAAACGGGCTGGAGATCATCGCGACGGGCAAGGTGTCGTCGTACGGCGAGCGCTCGTCCTACCAGTTGATCGTCGAGCGGATGGAATATGCCGGCGAGGGCGCGCTGCTGGCGCGTATCGAGCGGCTGCGCCTGAAGCTGGCCGAAGAAGGGCTGTTCGACGCCGCGCGCAAGCGGGCGCTGCCGTTCCTGCCCGATGTGATCGGCATCGTCACCTCGGCGCAGGGAGCGGTGCTGCATGATATCCGCACCACCGTGGCCCGGCGTTTTCCCCGCCGGCTGCTGGTCTGGCCGGTCGCCGTGCAGGGCGAGGGTGCTGCGGCGCAGATCGCCGCCGCCATCGCGGGCTTCGATGCGATCGACGGGCGAGGGCCGGTGCCGCGTCCCGACGTGCTGATCGTCGCGCGCGGTGGCGGGTCGCTGGAAGACCTGATGGCCTTCAACGACGAAGCCGTGCTGCGGGCGGTGGATGCCTGCCGCATTCCGCTGATTTCGGCCGTGGGGCACGAGACCGACACCACGCTGATCGATTTCGTGTCCGACCGGCGGGCACCCACCCCCACGGCGGCGGCCGAGATGGCGGTGCCGGCACGGGCCGAACTGGTGGCCGACCTGGCGCATCGCGCCGCGCGCCTGACCAGCGGACTGGCCCGCCTGACGCAGACGGCGCGGCTGCGGCTGGACCGGACGGCGGCGCGGATGCCCGACCTGCCGTCGCTGCTGGGCACGGCGCGGATGCGGGTGGATGATCGGGGCGCGCGGCTGGACCGCGCGCTGCCGGGGCTGATCGAACGGCGGCGCGCCGCCCTGCTGGCGACCGGGCGCATGATGCCCTCGCCCCTGCTGCTGACCGGCCCGGGCCGCGCCCGGCTGGACCTCGTGGCCAGCCATCTGCTGTCGGGCCTGCGGCAGACGCTGCGCGACCGCCGGGCGCGCACCGACCGGGCCCGCCTGTCGGCCGCTCCGCTGGCGGCGATGGTGCGCGAGCGGCGCGCCCACCTGAACGGGTTGGCGGGGCGGCTGGAATCGCTCTCGCCCATGGCGGTGCTGGAACGCGGCTATGTGCTGGTGCGCGATCCGTCGGGCATGGCGGTGACCCGTGCGGCCGACGTGCGGCCGGGCGGGCGGCTGGAACTGACCTTCGCCGACGGCGTGGCGGAGGTCCGTGCCCTGCGGCCCGACGCATCGCAGGGGCAGCTCGATCTTTGACCGTACCAACGATAAGACAGATGATGGCGATGAGGCGGATGATGGATGGGACGGGAATGGCTTGCCCGATGGCCGGCCGGAGCGCACAGGACAGAGCCATGAACGAACGTCCCCGGTCTTCTTTCACCCGGCTCACCGGCCTGTCGGCGCTGTGCGCCATGGCGCTGCTGGCCGGCTGCGCCAAGCCCCCCGCGCCCGTGGCCCCCAAGCCGGTGCGGCATCCGCCCCTGCAGTTCGCGCCCGGAACGGCGGTGGAAGCCCCGCCGCCTGCCAACGAGGCGCAATTGGTGAACGACCCTTCCGCCCCGCTCGACACGCCGCTCTGCGGCGCCGCCGCGCATACGACGCAGGGCATGGCGGCCCGGTTGAATCCGGCCCCGCTGGTATCGGGCAATGCCTGCACGGCCAATGCCTGCTTCGACCCTCTGACGGGCACCTATATCGGTGCGGATGGCGAACGGCATATCTGCCGCTAGCGGACTGTGACCCGCAATCCGGCATAAGCGTTATCCGGAAACGGTCCCGCTGTCGGAGCAGGTTATGATTGACAGGCGGAGCCGTGGGGCAACATCGTCGAGGGAATGAGCGGCCTCACTCCTCCGGATGGCGCCAATGACGGTTTGGCGACCGTTCATGTCTTTCCCCTGCGGCGCATGCTGCCCCTGGCCGATGCTGCCGTCTATCTGGGTATTCCATCGCGGCGGCTGCGCATGCTCGGCCTGCTGCACGCGGGGCCGCGCCCGGCGGCGCGGAACGGGCGGACGCTGATGTATCGGGTCGAGGACCTGGATCGCTATGTGACCCTGCTCTACGGGCGGGCGCGGATTTCGGCGGCCGAAGAAGCGCGGCAGCGGCAGGAATGGCGGGCGCGGGTCGCGGCGCCGGCGGTGTGCGACGCACGGGGGCGGCCGATACGGCCGGTCGACCCGTGCATGCAGGCCCTGACGCTGGATGCGCTGGTGTCGGCGGGTGGCCCGCTGGGGCTGAAACTGCTGTTCGCCTCTGGGCTGGGGCTGATCTTCCTTTCCCATACGCCCGTGATGTGGCGATTGTACGGGATGCTGTAACCAGCGGTGTGACGCCGGGAACATTTGCATCACGCACCGACGTCACACATATAGTCTGATCTGGAATTGCAGCGGAATTATGGCGCGGCCCGCCCCCTCAGCAGGCGCCGGCGCAGGGGGGCTCCGGTGGCGGCAGGGTGCTGCCGGTCAGGCCGGGCGGCCGCATGGAGGGCTCGGGCGCGCGGGCGCCGGGCGGTGGCGGGGGCACGATCTGCGGCACGTTCGGGGGCAGGGACTGCACATCCAGCGGCTGGGCCGGGGGAATGGGCTGGCCCTGATAATAGAGCGGCCCGCGATAGCTCTGCGGCAACTGGGCCGCGTTCAGCCGGTCGACCAGCGAATCGCCGGTTCCATCGGGATAGGCGGAATGCGGCGCCGGCGTGGCAGGTCCTCGTGCGACAGGTCCCCGTGTGGCAGGTCCCCGTGTGGCAGGTCCAGGTGCGGCATGCGCCAGGGGCAGCGCCGGTGGCAGGCACAGGGCGGCGAAGGTGAGGCACCCGGCAAGGTGGCAACGCGGTCTCATGGCGAAGGGCCTTTCGGAGAGGGGGCGTGGAAGGGCGAGTATAGGCCCGATCCTCGCGCGCATGCATGTGTTTGAACGGCCGAGGACTGGTCATGCTCCCGGTGATCGGCTAGGCAGGGCAGCATTGCTCTTTTTGCCGTCTCCGGCCCTCGCGCCGTCGCGTTTGCTCCCTGCCTTACGGATTGCGATCATGACCGATATTTCCCGGACCTCGTGCCGTCGGCTTCTGGCCGGATTCTTCGTTGTGACCGGGATGGGCGCCGTCCTGACCCCTGCCGTCGCGGCCCCCGCGCCGGCTGCGGCACCCGCCGCCACCGACCAGCAGCCCCTGCTGCCGGCACCGCCGGTGCCCGATTTCGGGCCGCTGCCGGCCGGTGCCAAGCCGCCCGCCCCGATCGTCGGTGTGTTCGACACCGATGCGATCATGCGGCAATCCGTCGCGATCCAGGAGGTCGAGAAGGAAATGGGCACGCGGCGCGACGCCCTGATCCGCGACGTGCGGGCCGAGGAGGGGCAGATCCAGGCCCTGCGCCAGCAGATGATGAACGCGCCCCGGCCCGAGGCCGAAGCCCAGCAGCGCAGCCTGCAGCAGCGCGTGGCGGCCGACCAGCGCAAGTTCGGCAACCGCAACCGGATCCTGGAGGAAGATATCCAGATCGCGCTGAACCAGGTCCAGCGCGAAATCGGCCAGGTGGTGAACAGTGTGGCGAAGGCGCGCGGGCTGACCCTGGTGGTGCAGTCGGGCCTGACCGTACTGCATGGGCCGCAGGTCGATATCAGCGACCAGGTGGCCAGCCGGCTGAATGCCATCCTGCCTCATGTCTACCTGCCGGCAGCGAACGAGGACCCGGAAGTGGTCGCGAAATCGGGCAAGTTCCCGACCGCGCCGGTCCAGATGGCCGATCCCTCGCAGCAGCAGGGATAAAAAAGGAAGGCGTTCTTTTTTGAAAAAAAGAACCAAAAAACTTTGATTCGTTCAGGCGTTTTTTTGCGGGGCCACGCGAGGGCCCTGAACGAATCAAAAGTCTTTTTGCTTCTTTTTCTTCAGAAAAAGAAGATCACTCCGCCGTCAGATCCGCCAGCATGGCCTCGCTGGCGCGCAGCGCATCGGCCGGGGCAAGGCGTATCTGCAAGCCCCGCTGCCCGCCATTGGTGTAGAGATAGGGCAGATCGGCCGCCTGCCGGGCGAAAGCCGTGGGCACGCGCTTCTTCTGCCCGAACGGGCTGATGCCGCCGACACGAAAGCCGGTGATGCGCTCGGCATCGGCTGGCTTCATCATCTTCGCGCTCTTGCCGCCGAAGGCGGCGGCCAGCTTCTTCATGCTGACCTCGTGGTCCGACGGCACCACGACGCAGACGGCTTTGCCGTCGATTTCCGCCATCAGGGTCTTGAACACCCGGGCGGGGGGCTCGCCGATCGCTTCGGCGGCCTGTACGCCCAGCCGGTCGGCATCGGGGTCGTATGTGTAGGTCACGGGGGTGAAGGCGATCCCGGCACGGGTCAGCGCCAGCGTCGCCGGGGTGCCGGGTATCTGGGGTTTCTTGGCCATGTCGGTGTCATAACAGGATCGGGCGCGCGCGTCAGGCTCCCGCGGCCACGATCCTCTGCCCGTGAAGCTGCGCGTCAGGACGGCACAGGGCGGCGATGGCCGCGGCGGCGTCTTCGGGCCGGGGCAAGGCGGACAAGTCGGCGGCGGGCATGGCCTGCACCCGCAGCCGGGTGGCCACCGGGCCGGGATCGTACAGATTGACCCGCAATGCCGAATCCGGACCGATTTCATCGGCCCAGGCCAGCACCGCGGCCTCCATCGCCGCTTTCGAGGCCGCCATCATGCCCCAGAAGCTGGCGGGGCGGGCGGCATGCCCGTCGGTCAGGAACAGGGCGCGGCCGGCCGGTGCGCGCTCCAGCAGCGGGGCCGTGGTGCGGATCAGCCGCCAGGCGGCGGTGGCGTTGACCGCCAGCGTGGTGTCCCAGTCGATGTCGCGCATATGGGTGACGGGCGTGAGCACGCCCAGCATGGCGGCACAATGGACCAGCACGTCCAGCCGGCCGAAGCGCGCCGCGATCGAGGGGCCCAGCGCGTCGATCGCCGCCCCGTCCCGCAGGTCCATGGGCAGCAGGGTCGCGTGCCGGCCGGTGCGCCGTGCGATCAAATCGTCGGTTTCCTCCAGCCCGCCCGGTGTGCGGGCGGTGAGGATGCAATGGGCTCCGGCATCGGCCAGGGCCAGGGCGGTGGCACGGCCGATGCCGCGGCTGGCACCGGTCACCAGCGCCACGCTGCCCGTCAGCATGATGGGGGGGCGCCCTGCCGCCTCATGCCCGGCCGGCGGTCACGCGCAGTGCGGGTCGCCGCCGGCGGCCTCGTAATCGACCAGGGCGATCGGGTAGTCACCGGTGAAGCAGGCATCGCAGTAGCGGCCCGCCGCCGCCTCGCGGCCCTCATGGCCCAGGGCGCGGTACAGCCCGTCGAACGAGATGAAGGCCAGGCTGTCGACGCCGATCAGCTCGGCCATTTCCTTCAGATCGTGCTGGGCGGCCAGCAGCTTGCTGCGCTCGGGCGTGTCGATGCCGTAGAAGCAGGAATGCGTGGTCGGCGGCGAGGAGATGCGCATATGCACCTCGCGCGCGCCGGCGGCGCGGACCATGTCCACGATCTTGCGCGAGGTGGTGCCGCGCACGATCGAGTCATCGACCAGCACCACGCGCTTGCCGTCCAGCACCGGGCGGTTGGTCGAATGTTTCAGCTTCACGCCCAGATGGCGGATCTGGTCGGTCGGCTCGATGAAGGTGCGGCCGACATAATGGTTGCGGATGATGCCCAGCTCGAAGGGAATGCCGCTGGCCATGGCATAGCCCATGGCCGAGGGCACGCCGGAATCCGGCACCGGGACGATCACGTCGGCCTCGATCCCGCTTTCGCGAGCCAGTTCGATGCCGATGCGCTTGCGCGCCTCATAGACCGGCATGCCGTCCAGCACCGAGTCCGGGCGCGCGAAATAGATATATTCGAACACGCAGAACCGGCCCTTCTGCTCGCCGAAGGGCTTGACCGAGCGTACGCCGTCATTGTCGATGATCACGACTTCGCCGGGCTCGACATCGCGGACGAATTCCGCGCCCACGATATCCAGCGCGCAGGTCTCGCTGGCCAGCACCCAGGATGGCGGGGCGGACTCGGTCTCGCCGGGGATGCGGCCCAGGATCAGCGGCCGCACGCCCAACGGGTCGCGCACGCCGATCAGCGCGTCGCGCGACAGCACCACCAGCGAATAGGCGCCCAGCACCTGCTTCAGCGCGTCGATCAGCCGGTCGATCACCGAGGCATAGAGCGAGATGGCGATCAGGTGGATGAACACCTCGCTGTCGGTCGTGGACTGGAAGATGCAGCCACGGCGCACCAGCGCGCGCTTCAGGGTCTCGGCGTTCGTCAGGTTGCCGTTATGCGCCACCGCCAGGCCGCCGAACTCGAAATCGGCGAACAGCGGCTGCACGTTGCGGATCAGCGTGGCGCCGGTGGTGGCATAGCGGTTGTGGCCCACCGCCCGGTGGCCGGGCAGGGTGGCCATGACCCGCGCGTCGCCGAACACGTCGCCCACCAGCCCCAGGCCCTTGTGGGTGTGGAAACGCTCGCCGTCATAGGACACGATGCCGGTGGCTTCCTGCCCGCGATGCTGGAGCGCGTGCAGCCCCAGCGCCGTCAGGGCCGAGGCGTCCTTGACGTCCCAGACGCCGAAGACGCCGCATTCCTCATGCGGCTTGTCGTCGTCGTGCCACTGCGGCGGCACGTCGTCGCGGTGGCCCGACGGACACGCGGCGGCCGGGCAACCGTGGGTAGCGGCCTGCGGGACGGTGGGGCGGATCGGCATGATCAGTTCTCTCTTTCCTCGGCGGGCGACCGGGCGGAGACCCCGGGCTGGCACTGGGGAGGCCCCGCTAAGGGGTCATATCGGGGCGTCATGGCGCGTCTGCGGCGGTTGCGCAAGGCGTGCCTGCATGGAAATGGGCAGGAACCCGCTCAGAAAGAAGGCCCCCCGGGCAACGAAAGCCGTTGCCCGCGCATCCTGCACCGGCTGGGGCCATTCCGCCGGAGCCACTTCCGTCCCCACGGCGAGGTAGAGCACGGCCAGGAGAACATAGCCCCGCAGCCCGCCGAACAGCAGGCCCAGCAGGCCGTTCAGCCCGCCCAACGCCGAGTCGCGGACGATCCGGCCGAGAAGCTGGGCCACCAGCGTGAAGACGATCAGCAGCCCGATGAAGGGGAGCACGAAGCCGGCGGCGGACGCGACCAGCGGGTTGTCGATCCATGGCGTGAGCGCCTGCCGCACCGGCTCCATCCAGCGCATGGCCAGGACCAGCGCGCCGGCCCAGGTCGCCAGGCCCAGGATTTCGCGGACCAGGCCGCGCCCCCATCCGAACAGCGCCGAAGCCACCACCACCAGCGCAGCCGCCAGATCCACCCAGGCTCCGTTCATGGACCAGGACCGGCCACCCGGCCGGACGCTGGGGAAAAAGGGACCCGAGACATGGGGGCGGGACTGTCCTTGTGCTGCGGCGGGCCATCCGGCCCGGAGGGCGTGATCGAGGGGCGTTATCCACGGGCGCTTATGCCACCCGGCCCCCGTGGTGCCAAAGGAAAGATCGCATCCGCTCCGTCAGGGCAGCTTGGTGGACTGGATCTTCCATGGGCGGTCCAGGGACCGTCCGGCGGGCCGGCCGGCGCGGCGGCGCTGCGTATTGTTCAGCATCACCAGCAATTCGCCGACCTGGGTGCGCCGGTCCAGCTCGGTCCATACCGCGCCGGCCGAGAGGTCGCGCGCCGCCCAGATCCGCATCAGGCAGGTCAGCACATGGGCGCTCTCGCGAATGAGCTGGCCCTTGTCCTCGGCGATCAGCCCCACCACGCAATGGTCGCCATGCAGCCCGAAGGCGCGGGCCAGGCGGCGGATATCCCGCTCGGTGGGAGGCGGGGCCTGGGCGGCATCCCGCGACAGGGCCTGCCACAGCGCCTCGACCGCCCGCCGTGCGTCGGGCGGCGGGACGGCGCTGTCGTTACCCGGCGGTGGTGGGGAGGTGGATGCCATGGCGCGATGATGCCGGGGGGCGGATCATGCGGTCAACATCGCGCTGGCGCCGTGCATGGCGGTTTGCCGTCAGATCGAAAAATATTTCGCCTGCGGATTGAGGACCACCAGGGCCGAGGTCGACTGCTCCGGGTGCAACTGGTAGCCGTCGGTCAGCGATACGCCGATCCGCTCGGCATCCAGCAGCTTCAGGATCGGTTCCTGGTCTTCCAGCCTCGGGCAGGCGGGATAGCCGAAGGAATAGCGCGATCCGCGATAGCCCTGCTGCAGCAGCTTGGCCATGTCGCGGTCGTCCTCGGCGGCGAAGCCCAGCTCGGCGCGGATGCGCTTGTGGGTATATTCGGCCATCGCCTCGGCCATCTCGACCGAAAGCCCGTGCAGGTAGAGATAATCCTTGTAGCGGTTGGCCTCGAACCATTCGCGGGCCATGTCCGACGCCTTCTGCCCCACGGTGACGACCTGCAGCCCGATCACGTCGCGGGCCTCGTCATCCACGTCGCGCACGAAATCGGCGATGCAGGCACCGTCCTCGCGCGGCTGGCGGGGCAGGGCGAAGCGCGCGACCTCGGTGGTGCCGTCCTCGGCGAACAGGATCAGGTCGTTGCCCTGGCCCGCCGCCTTCCAGTAGCCGTAGGAGGCCTGGGGCCGCAGGATGTCGTGCTCGGCCGCCAACGCCAGCATGCGGCGCAGCACGGGGCGCAGTTCCTGCTTGGCCCAGCCCATGAAATCGTCCAGCGAGCGGCCCTGTTTGCGGAAGCCCCACTGGAATTGATAGAGCGACCGCTCGTTCAGGAACGGCAGCACGGCATCCGGCGTGGCTTCCAGCACCCGCGCTCCCCAGAAGGGCGGGGTGACGACCGGCTCGTCCCGCGTCAGGCGGTGGCGGCGGGCGCGGGCGGCGGCGGCGTCGACGGGGCCGAAGCCGCGCTGCTCCTGCTGTTCCATGTCGCGCGGGCGCGCGCGGGTGGCCTTGCCGGCGCGGCGGGAGCGCACGGCGGCCAGGTAATTGTCGAACTCGCCCTTGGCCACCTGATCCATCAGCGACAGGCCGTCGAACGCGTCGCGGGCATAGGCCACGCGCCCGTCGGTGCCGTAGGCGGCGACGCAATCTTCCTCGACATAATTGCGGGTCAGCGCGGCGCCGCCCAGCAGCACGGGCAGATCGACCCCCTGGCGGGCCATTTCCTCCAGGTTTTCACGCATGATCACGGTCGATTTGACCAGCAGGCCCGACATGCCCACCGCGTCGGCGTTGTGCTCGCGCGCGGCGGTGATCATGTCGGCGACCGGCACCTTGATGCCCAGATTGATCACCCGGTAGCCGTTATTGGTCAGGATGATATCGACCAGGTTCTTGCCGATATCATGCACGTCGCCCTTGACGGTCGCCAGCACGATGATGCCGCGCGCCTGGCCCTCGACGCGCTCCATGTGCGGTTCCAGATGGGCGACGGCGGCCTTCATCGTCTCGGCCGATTGCAGCACGAAGGGGAGCTGCATCTTGCCGGCGCCGAACAGCTCGCCCACCACCTTCATGCCGTCCAGCAGGATGGTGTTGATGATGTCCAGCGGCGGGATGGTGGCCATCGCCTCGTCGAGATCGGCTTCCAGCCCCTTGCGGTCGCCATCGACGATGCGGTCCTTCAGGCGGCCTTCCACCGTCTCGGCACGGACCTTCTTCACCGCGTCGCCGGCCTTGCGGTCGGCGAACAGTTCCAGCAGCTTCTGCAGCGGGTCGTAGCCCTCCGTGCGGCGGTCGAAGATCAGGTCTTCGGCGACCTTCACCTCTTCCTCGGGGATCAGGTGCAGCGGGCGGATCTTCGAGACATGGACGATCGCCGCCGTCATGCCCGCGCGCACCGCGTGATCCAGGAACACCGAATTCAGCACCGCGCGCGCCGCCGGGTTCAGGCCGAACGAGATGTTCGACAGGCCCAGCACGATCTGGATCTCGGGGAAGCGCTCATGGATCTGGCGGATACCCTCCAGCGTCCACAGGCCCAGCTTGCGGTCGTCCTCGACGCCGGTGCCGATGGTGAAGGTCAGCGGGTCGATCATCAGGTCCGACTGCGGCAGGCCGTGCCGGTCGCAGGCGAACTCCACCAGCCGGGTGGCGATGCGCAGCTTGTCCTCGGCCGTCTTGGCCATGCCGACTTCGTCGATCGTCAGCGCCACCACGGCGGCGCCGAACTTGCGGGCCAGGAGCATGCGGTCGGTCGCGTGGCCCTCGCCATCCTCGAAATTGATCGAGTTGATGATCGCCTTGCCGCCATACAGTTTCAGCGCGGCCTCGATGACCGGGGTTTCGGTGGAATCGATCACCAGCGGCGCGTTGACCGAGGCGGTGAAGCGGGTCACCACCTCGTTCATCTCGCGCATCTCGTCACGCCCGACGAAGGCGGTGCAGACATCCAGCGCGTTCGAGCCCTCGCCTACCTGCTCGCGGCCCACGGCGACGCAGCCGTCCCAATCGCCCTCTTCCTGGAGGGTGCGCCATTTCTTGGACCCGTTGGCGTTGCAGCGCTCGCCGATCGAGAAATAGCTGTTTTCCTGCCGCAGCGGTACCTGCGTGTAGAGGCTGGCGACCGAGGGAATCCACACCGGGCGGCGGACGATGGGGGCGGGGCGGTGGCGGCCGGTGCCCTCGGCGCGGCGGCGCAGCATGGCGTCCAGCGCCGCGATATGCGGGGTGGAGGTGCCGCAGCAGCCGCCGACCAGGTTCAGCCCGTCCTCGGTGATGAAGCGTTCCACCCAGCTTGCCATGTCGGCGGGCGAGAGCGGGTAGTGGGTCTGGCCGTTGACCAGTTCGGGCAGGCCGGCATTGGGCTGGATGGAGACCAGGCCTGGCCAGTTGGTGGCCAGCCAGCGCACATGCTCGGCCATTTCCTGCGGGCCGGTGGCGCAGTTCAGCCCCATCAGCGGTACGTCCAGCGCGTGAATGGCGGTGGCCGCCGCCGCGATGTCCGGCCCGACCAGCAGCGTGCCGGTGGTCTCGACCGTCACCTGCACGAAGATCGGCGTGTCGGTGCCCATCTCGGCGCGGGCGATCTTGGCACCGTTCACCGCCGCCTTGATCTGGAGCGTATCCTGGCAGGTTTCGATCAGCAGCGCATCGACGCCGCCTTCGATCAGGCCCCGGCACTGCTCGGCGATGCCGGCTTCCAGCGTGTCGTAATCGATATTGCCCAGCGAGGGCAGCTTGGTGCCCGGCCCGATCGAACCGACGACATAGCGGTGGCGGCCGTCGGCGAAGCTTTCGGCGGCCTCGCGCGCCAGGTGGGCGGCGGTGCGGTTGATCTCGCGCGCCCGGTCGGTCAGGCCGAATTCGCCCAGCGTGATGGGCGAGCCGCCGAAGGAGTTGGTTTCGACCATGTCCGCGCCGGCTTCGAAATAGCCGCGATGGATCTCGCGCACCAGTTCGGGGCGGGACAGGTTCAGGATCTCGGTGCAGTTCTCCTGCCCCCAGTAATCGCGCTCGACATCGAGGTCGAGCACCTGCACGCGCGAGCCCATGCCGCCATCGCAGAGCAGGACCTGGTCACGGAGGGCATCGAGAAGATGGGGGCGAGCGGTCATCGTGTATAGTGATCCGGCATGGAGGGCAGGGTAAAGGCTGGAGTTATTCCCATGGCGTCCTCCCCTGTCCAGCCCGTTGTGAGCCGACGGGACAGGTCGGTAGGGAAGGATGGTTAAAAAATCCCCATATCGTCGATGTCCTGCTTACGCTCGGGGGGCGGCTGCCGCTATTGTCGCGCCGGCATGAGCAAAAAATATTCCCCGATACGATTGCTGCTGGTCGAGGACGACGCGGACATGGCGGCCTATATCCGCGAAGGTCTGGCGCAGTACGACATTGCGGTGACATGCGCCTTCGATGGAATGGAAGGGCTGATCCATATCCTGCGCGAGCCCTGGGACGTCGTCGTGCTGGACCGGATGCTCCCGGGCATGGACGGCATGCAGGTGCTGACCCGGCTGCGCAAGGAGGAGATCCGCACGCCTGTACTGGTCCTGACGACGATGGACGGCGTGTCCAGTCGGGTGGAAGGGCTGCGCGGCGGGGCGGACGATTATCTGGTCAAGCCTTTCGCCATGCGCGAACTGGCGGCGCGGGTGGTCGTGCTGGTGCGTCGCGCGGGCCCGGCGCGCGCTGCGACGGTTCTGCGGACAGCCGGCATCACGCTGGACCTGCTGTCACGCGACGTGACGCGTTTCGGCGTGAAACTGCAGTTGCAACCCCAGGAGGTCAAGGTCCTGGAATATTTCATGCACAATCCCGGTGTCATTCTGTCGCGGAAGATGCTGCTGCATTATGCCTGGAACGTCGATTTTCCCGTTCATACCAATCTGGTCGAAAATCATATCAGCCGCCTGCGTGACAAGCTGGGGCCTGACGGGCGGCAGTTGATCCGCACCGTTCGTGGCGCCGGCTACATCATGGTGTCCCATGATTGGTCCTCCTCCGATCAAGCGGATACGGCCCCGTGAAGCTCGGGCTGGACAGGCTGTACCGGATCGCGTCCAGCCTCTCCTTCCGGATCGTGCTGCTGTTTGCCGGGCTGCTGATCGCGTCCGGCCTGTTTGTCGTTCTTCTGGCCGCCCTGCATAGCCAGCATTCCATGGAACAGCAGATCCGCCGGGCGGTGACTGCGGAAGTGGCTGAGATCCTGTCATCCGCCGGGGGACGCAACCTGGCGGATATCCAGCCGGTCATCCAGA
Source organism: Gluconacetobacter aggeris (assembly GCF_014174395.1). Lineage (GTDB taxonomy): Bacteria > Pseudomonadota > Alphaproteobacteria > Acetobacterales > Acetobacteraceae > Gluconacetobacter > Gluconacetobacter aggeris. The sequence continues at coordinate 322,504 of NZ_JABEQD010000001.1, read as the reverse complement.
GCCTTGTGCGGCATGAACCCGAATTCTTCTATCTCCTGCAGGACGATTCGCAGCGCGTGGTCGCCGGTAACATGCTGCATCTGCATCCATGGCCCGGTCTGCGCTGGCTGTCGCACGAACATCGGCGGCCATCCGGCGAGCGGACCCAGATGATCTTCGGCGAAGGGGTCCTGTTGAAGGACGGCTATCTGTTTGTCGGCCTCAATGCGCGCTCCCTGACCGAATTGCGGCGTGATGTCTGGATGCTGCTCGGGTGGGGTGTCATCGGCTTCGCTGTCCTGGGGGTGGGCGGCGGTACGCTGCTCAGCGCGGTCATCCTGGGGCGGATCGAGACGATCAGCGTCACCGCGCGGCAGATCATGAATGGCGATATGTCCCGGCGCATTCCCTATCAGGGGGGTGACGACGAATTCGACCATCTGTCGCACAGCCTGAACGCGATGCTGGAGAAAAACGAGCAATTGATCGCCAGCCTGCGCCAGGTATCGAACGATATCGCGCACGACATGCGCCGCCCGCTGTCGCGCCTGCGCCAGAGGCTGGAGACGGCGGCGGCGTTCCCGAACGTGCCCGCCGAAGGACGGGACATGATCGAGGGCGCGCTGGACGATCTGGACGGAGCGCTGGAAATCTTTTCCTCTCTTCTTCGCCTTTCCCAGATCGAAGCCCGGATCGCCACCGATGTGCTGTCGCCCGTCCCGCTGGACGTTCTGGTGGGCCAGATCGTGGAAATGTATCGCCCTCTGGCCGAGGACCGGGGCCAGTCCCTGGCGGCTGGCGATGCCGCGCCGATCACTGTACGGGGGGATATCGTCCTGCTGTCGCAGATGCTGTCCAACCTGGTGGAAAACGCGATCAACCACACGCCGGCCGGGAGCATGATCATGGTCACGCGGCAGGTGCGCGACGATTGCGCGATCCTGGTCGTTGCCGATAATGGAGCCGGTATTCCACCGGAGAGTCGCGAGAAGGTCTTCGACCGGTTCGTGCGGCTGGATGCCAGCCGGTCGGTGCCGGGCAGCGGCCTGGGGCTGAGCATGGCGCGGGCGATCGCGCGGCTGCATGGCGGCACCATCGTCCTGTCGGACAACGATCCTGGCCTGCGCTGCACCATTGCGATACCCCGCGGTTCGTGACGGAACGAAGTTTGGGAATTACTTAAACGCGCTGACCCTGTTCACCACGCCCGTCGTCTATCCGTGCATGAAACATATGCGCCAGCGCACCTGGCTGGCATCAGCGATTGCGGGTAGTCTAAAAAATTTCCAATGTTTTAAAAATTCAGCCGCAATTGTTCTTCATAACCTTCACGCAGGTTTCCAATACGCTCGACTATAACACCGCCATTCATTTCGCAGTTGATCCGCCGTTGTCGCGGAGACCGCCTTTTCCGGTGGTCCATGACTGCCGAACGGATGGGATGTTGTAGAAATGAGAAAATTCTTCCTTCTTGTGGGCACGGTTCTGGTCGGTTGCGGAACGGCGATGGCCGCGCCGTTGAATGCCGATAGCGGCCCGGTGCAATTCCTGCGCAGCACGCCATTGCCCGAAATCACCGAAGGCGGTTTCGATCATTTCGCCGTGGACAAGAAGGATGATCGCCTTCTGATCATGGCGGAAAAACATGCGACGGTTGAAATGTTCCGCCTCAGCGACGGGGCGCACCTGGCCTCGGCCGGCGGGTTCGGCTTGCCGCATACGCCCGCTTATGTCGCCGGCCAGCATCAGATGTTCGTTTCGGACGACAAGCTGGGCTGCGTCGTGGTCGACGTGCCGTCGCTGAAGATCGCCAGGATCATCCCCCTGCGTCAGGGCGCCGATGAAGCCGTCTTCGACAAGAAGGCGGGTCTCTTCTATATCGGCAACGGCGGCAAGAAGGACAAGTCCGACAACTCGTCGATCAGCGTGATCGACGTCAAGACTTACAAGGAAGTCGCGCGGATCGCGATTCCGTCGTCCAATATCGAGATGATGGCCATCGATCACGCGCGCGGCGTGATGTTCGCCAACCTGCGCGACAAGAACCAGATCGCCGTCATCGATCTGGCGACGCGGACGCTGAAGACGATCTGGACCGTTCCCGGCCTGAATCTGATCACGCCGATGGCCTATGACGGCAAGACCCAGCGCCTGTTCGTCATCGGCCGCAAGCCGGGCAAGCTGTCGGTGATCGATGCGACCGATGGTACGCTGCTCTCCACCGCCGGTTCGGTGGATACGGCCGACGGCATCACCTGGGACGGCGGAAATGCCCGTCTGTATGTCAGCGGCAGCGAAGGGTTGAGTGTCTTTCATCGCGACGATGCCGATCATTTCACCGAAATCCAGCGCATCGACACCAAGACCGGCAAGGTCTCCGTCTATGTCGACAAGCTGAAGCAGCTTTATATCGCCCACGCCAAGACACCGGACGGTCCGGCGGCGCTCGACATCTACTCCGTGGCGCCCGATCCGGTCGCCCAGGTCGCCGCCAGGAAGAAGCCCTGACATCCCGTTCGCCGCACCCCGTTCCGGGGTGCGGCGGCCCCGATATCCCGATCTTTCCCCGTCAAATCCAGCGAGGCCGCCCAGCGTGCCCGCACCGCCTGGAGTCGTCATTTTCGATGCGTATCCATCCGATGCTATGCCGCAGCACGCTTCTATGCCTGGCGACCGCGTTGGCCCCCGTCGGGGCTCCCCTTCTGTATGCCCAGGATGTACAGAAGGTGGAAAAATCCCATCATGACGGGAAGAAGCACAAGGAAAACAAGAAGCACCATGGTGAGCGGGCGTCGCATGCCGATGCCGAGCGATCTCATGGCAGTGACGCCGGACGTGGCGCGCGGCACGCGGACGCGGCGCGCTCCTCCGCCCCGGAGCATCTCCAGGTCGTGGGTTTCAAGCGCCCGCCCAAGGCCAATGCCCTCGGCACCATCGAGGAAGCGCGCCTGGTCCAGAAGAACGCGCCCAATATCGTCGTTCTGATGCCGCAGTCGGAAATCGAGAAGATTCCGAATTTTGTTCTGGGTGATGCGATGCGCCGGATGCCCGGAGCCTCGATCATCTTCAAAAGCGGCGAATCGCGGGCGCTACAGATACGCGGCCTGGATTCCAGCCTCAACGGCGTGATGTTCGAGGACGTTCTGCTGCCCGCCGGCTCGATGAGCGGCTCTGGCCGCGCCATGCCGCTGGATTCCATGCCGGCATCGCTGGCCGGGGCGCTGGAACTTACCAAGACCAACCGCCCCGAGCAGGACGCTATCGCGCTGGGCGGCCAGATGAACATCCTGTCGCGCGATATTGGCGAAAATCAGGACCCGTTCCTGAAATTCCACCTGGCGGGCGGCTATCGCGACCCCAGCGCGACGCCGGTTTTTCAGGGCACCCTGGCGGGCGGCATGCGGTTCGGCCTGCATGGCGACCCCTTCAATCCCCATGCGTCGGGCGACAGGCCGTTCAGCGTATCGTTCTTCCTCAACGGCTTGACCGATTGGTTGAACATGGGGGACCTGCAACAGAAATTCGCGCCGGGCGATCCGGTCGGCAGCCAGGCGAACAAGGTCGCGCAGGCATCGCAGGTGATGTATGCGGGGCACAAGGTGCGTTATTCCTACGGCGGCACGCTGGGCTGGGATATCGACCATCATAACAAGATCTATCTGAAAATGTTCGAATCGGCGATCTATGCGCCGGTCGTCAGGAATCAGTTGATCTACGCGTTCAGCCCCAAGACCGGGCTGGGCGATCCGGGGCAGGAGGGGACGGCAAGCCTGACGCAGGGCGTGACCAATACCAAGACCACGGATATGGAACGGGTTTACAAATTCGGCGGCGACAGCAGGCTGGGCCGGTTCAAGCTGGATTATTTCGGTGCCTGGGCCGCGAACAATGTCGACCAGACCTCGTCCTATGTCTCCAATTTCGCTGGCCCGAAGAATGTTCCGGTCAGCTATGACAATGTGACCAATCCCCTGCGCCCGATGGTCACGGTGCTGAACGGGGTCAACCCGCTGAATTACAATGCGTACAAGCTGTCCTCCTTGAGCAACCAGATCCAGCATGACAAGGATTATGAATGGACCGGCCATGTCGGGGCGTCGACGGAACTGAACCTGTTCCGCGAGCTCAAGGGCATGCTCAGCTTCGGCGGCGGTCTGCGCATGGCGCATATCCAGCACTATGACCCGACCTATACCTACGCCAACCTGCCCGGCGTCACTGCCGGGCAGCTTGCGGGCAGCGACCGATGGACGTTCTTCGACGGGCTTTACAATATCGGCTACCCGGCCGGCCCGCACCAGGTCAGCCAGTTGGCGAACGGCGCGATCTATCCACATGTTACCAGCTCAGCCGGTACGACGGCGCAGCAGCAATATATCAACGATAACGAGAACGTCTATAATACCTATCTGCAATACCAGGCGACCTGGCGTCGCTTGGGGATTCTTGCCGGTTTCCGCTACGAAAAGACGGATGGTGTCTATCGTGGTACGCAGACGGTTACGCAGGGCGGTGTCACCACGCTCTCACCGCGCGCGGTGGGGCAGGAATATGCCAATTTCTTTCCGACCGTACAGTTGCGCTACAATATCACCGATAATCTGATCGCCCGCGCCAATTGGTCCACCGCCGTTGGCCGGCCCGGCTTCAACCAGGTGACGGCCAGCCAGACGGTCAATACGTCCACGAACGCGGTCAGCATCGGCAATCCCGGTCTGAAGCCGACCACCGGCAATAATTTCGACGTGTCGATGGAATATTACCTGCCGCATGGTGGCATCATCTCCGGCGGCGCATTCTACAAGCTGTTCAAGAACTATGTCGTCAATTACACGAATTATTGCACGGGGTGCTACAATCTGCCCGGTCAGGCCACCGTCAGCACCTATGCCAATATCCCCGACGCCTACGCCCGCGGATTCGAACTGAACTACCGGCAGCAATTCGAATTCCTGCCCGGCCTTCTCAAAGGGTTCGGGGTCGGCGGCAATATGACCTATGTGAATTCGCGCGGCCAGCAGCGTAACGGCACGCAGGAGACGTTGCCCAACACCACAAGCCATATCTGGAATTTCGAAGCCTTCTATAATTACGGACCGGTCAACGTGCAGTTCAACGGCAATTACCAGGGACTGACCATGACTGGCCTGGGTTCGGACCCGTCACTGGACAGCTACGTGCAGCCGTTCCTGAATTTCGATATCGGCGCGAGCTACCGGATCAATCGTAGGGTCAGCGTCAATTTCCAGGCCCGAAACTTCACCAATACGATGCAGAACGCGACACAGGGCATCTCCGCGAAAAGAATGGTCGAGCTGCAATATTTCGGTTCGGCCTACATGTTCGGTGTCGATGTCTCTTTGTAAATTCCAGTCAATAATGTCCGAAAAAGTTCATGCTGGAAGGGCGTTTTCGTCCTTCTGGCGGTCCGGTCGGGGCAGTATGACGGAATCCTGCAAGGAAACATGTTCCCCGGCCGTGTTTCACGAATGAAAAACAAGGTAGTCATGACCAAGCGATCGATCTTCAGCCGTCTCGGGGCTACTCTGCTCGTGACTTCGGCGCTCGCGGCGGGCCAGCAGGCTCATGCCGCGCATCACGCAGCTCCGATGCTGGAAGGCGTGCCGCATTACGACAATATCATCGTCATCGAGATGGAAAATCGCCAGTATGGCGAAATCATCGGTGCCGATCCGGCCAGCTCGCCCCATATGACGGAACTGGCGCGAACTTATAATTCGGCCACGTCCTATTACGGGATCACCCACCCCAGCGAACCGAACTATATCGCCATGATGGCCGGCGATCAGGAAGGTGTCCTGGATGACGATGGCTGGTACTGCCAGGCCGACGGCACGTCGCTGCCGGCCGACAAGGCGATCGTGGCCGGCAAGCCGGATATGGCGCCGATGAACCGGCCCTGTAACGGCATCAAGAAGAACAAGGCCTATGTCGCGCACCATTTCACGGTGCCGAATTTCTTTGCGCAACTGAACAAGGCTGGCATTTCCTGGTCGATGTACAGCCAGAGCATGCCCACCAATCCGCAGACTGGCGAAAGCATGCCGGAAATGCCCACCTATCCGGCATCGGACGATACCACTGCCGACGTGCGCGGCCTGTATGCGTCCAAGCATAATCCATCGGTCAATTTCGACGATATCCGCGAGGCGGCGGATTTCCACGCGCACAATCGCGGCGAGCAGGCCTTCTTCAACGACCTGGCGACGGGCAAGCTGCCGCGTTTCGCCTATTTCGTGCCTGACCAGTGTCATGACGATCATGGTCCGTCCGGCCCCATGAACGACCACCCCGAGTGCAAGGGCCGTGGCTACGGACCGTCGCCGCTGCTGACGACAGGCGACAATTATGTCCAGACCCTGGTGGATCATATCCAGGCTTCGCCCCAATGGAAGTCCAGGATGAATGTGGCGATCGTGGTCACGTTCGACGAGGATGACAGCGGTGGCGCCGGCATACAGGGCTGCTGCGGCTATCATCCGGTCGCTGCCGGACAGCCGCACAAGGGCGTGGTCAATCAGGGTGGCGGACGCATTCCCATGCTGGTGATCACCAATCACGGTGTGCGCGGCGTGCAGGACGACACGCCCTATAATCACTATTCGCTGCTGCGCACGATGGAGGATGCGTTCGGCATCGCCGAGCATATCGGCCATGCCAATGACGGAACGGCCGTCCAGCCGGCCGATGGCGCGTTCGTGCAGACGCCGGTCGTGCCGATGGTCAGGATGTTCGCCCTGGCGGCACATTGATGGCAGGCGGGCGGGGACGCACGGGTAAGGCGAGCCGGTCCGCCGGGCGGATCGCCGGGTGGTGCGTGCTGGCTATCCTGCTGTCCGCGCCCTGCGGCGCCGGTACCGTGCGGGCGGCAGGCGGGCTGTCGCCTGCTGCCCTGCTGGGCCGACAATTATTCTTCGATTCCGGACTGTCGGCCTCCGGCCGGCAATCCTGTGCCAGTTGCCATGATCCGGCCAATCATTATGCACCCGCCAATGCCCGGCGGGTGCAGATGGGAGGCGCGGCCCTGGATCGGGCCGGAATCCGGGCCGTCCCGACCCTGACATACAGGGATGAAAATCCGGATTTCTCGGTGTCTTTGGAGAATCCGGATGAATCGGCCAGTGGTCCCGGTGGCGGCTATGATTGGGACGGTCGCATGCCATCGGTGGCGGCGCAGTCGGCCAGCCCGCTGACTACCCCTTTCGAAATGGCGAACCCCGACCTCGCGGCGGTCCGCGCGCGCGTGCGGCGCAATCCGGACTATGTGCAAACATTTACCAAATTATTCGGCGCGGACATATTCGCCACGCCCGATCGCCTGGTCCAGGCGATGGGGACGGCGCTGGCGGCTTTCCAGCATGAGGATACGTCCTTTCACCCCTATAGCAGCAAATATGATTTCTATACGCGCGGCCAGGCGACACTGAGCGCGCAGGAACAGCGGGGCATGGCGCTGTTCAACGATGCCGACCGTGCGAACTGTGCATCATGTCACACGGCCGGCCAGGGGCCGGGACGCGACGGCGCGACATCGGTGGGTCAGTTCACCGATTTCTTCTTCAAGGATATCGGTGTTCCCGCCAATCCGGATAACGCACCGGCCGGCCACAGGGGCTACGACATGGGGCTGTGCGGCCCGCTACGCGCCGACCTGACCCTGGCGCGCGACCCGGCCAATCGGGCGTATTGCGGGCTGTTCATGACGCCGACTTTGCGAAATGTTGCCAGCCGGCATGTCTTCTTCCATAACGGGGCGCTGAAAAGCCTGCGCGACGTCGTCGAATTCTATGTCACCCGTGATACCGACCCCGATCGATGGTATGGACGGCAGGATGCGGCGCTGCCCTATGACGGGCTGCCGCCCGATCTGCGCGGAAACGTGGACCGAGCGGACATGCCTTTCGCCGCCCAGACACGCGGTGGCAGGCCGATTCTTTCGGAACGCGAGGTCGATGACCTGGTGGCCTTTTTGAAAACCCTGACCGACGGCTATCGGATTCCGTCGGTCCAAGCGAAATGATCACGATGCAGAATCCTCCCTCTCTTTCCTACGATCCTGTGACGCGCCGGCTGCACTGGATCACCGCCGCCATCGTGATCCTGCAATTCGCCATGGGCGAAAGCTGGGGCTGGTTCGGGCCGGTCTGGAAAGCGACGGCCCGCAATATTCATACCAGTGTCGGGGTGGCGTTCGCGCTGCTTCTTCTGGTGCGTCTGTATTGGCGCTGGACACGCCGGACCGGTATGCCGCCCCTGCCTGGCCGGCTGGTGCCGGGGGTTCATGCGCTGTTATACGGCCTGCTGATTGCCGAAGTGATCGATGGGGTCGCCTGGCGATTGACGGGCACCCATCCGCTTTACGTCTTTGGCGCCAACATAAGCTGCGGCGCCTGCCGGCTGGATCGGTCCTGGCATAATGCCCTGGCCTGGCTGCATCATTATGGTGCGTGGGCCATCATCGTGCTGGCATGCGGCCATGCCGGCGCCGCCCTGTGGCATCATCTGGTGAGGCGCGACGATACGCTGGGGCGGATGCTGCCGCGTCTCCGCCCCCGGTGACGGGTGCCGATCATTTCCTGTCGGACAGGCTGTCCAGATAGGCCACGATATCCGCCCGGTCCCGATCATCCGTGATGCCGTCAAACGCCATGCGTGTGCCCGGCGCGAAGGCGGCCGGGTTTTTCAGCCAGGCGGAGAGCGTGTCGACGGTCCAGACTTGCGATTTGTGCGCGAGCAGGGCAGGCGAAAAATTGAAATCGGCCATGGAGGCGACCGGGCGGCCTTGTATGGCATAAAGGTTCGGTCCGATCATTGCCGCGCCGCCGCGATCGAAATTATGGCATTCGGAACACATGCCGTCCGCCAGGTCGCGGCCGCGCGCACGATCGCCATGTTGCACCAGGGTGGCGAATGGTGTCTCCGCGGCGCCGCACATGGTGATCACGGGGAGTCCGCCCGTCAGGGTCGACAGGGTCAGGAACAGGAACATTCTTTTCGACATTGCGCGTCAGCCTTTCGATTTTGTATCGGAAGTGTAAATGGGCGCATCGGGCATCGCGAGAACATGGTTTCGGATACAAGCGATATTCAAAAAACATTCACGAAATATGGTCGTTGGACGATCCTCCGTTTTGGATGGTTCCTCTGGAAGGTGTCGTCGTGATAATGTCTTTATTGGAGATTGAAAATTCTCATATTCGAATCCATTTCGGGATTTCAGATTATAATTTTGCATAGATTGTTTTCTATAAAGCAAATTTAATAATTATTGTATCTTGTCGATGGTAATGCATGCACGCCGTCCGGCGGCAGGTGTGGGCCATACGCCTGTCCCTGTCGTCGATACGGCCATATTTCCGTATTCAAAAAAAGGTCTTCGTCTGATGAAATCAGCATACATCGCGTTTGCGTTCACGTGCCTCGCGGCCGGTGCGGCCATGGCGGATACGAAAGCGCCGGTGCATTACGATCCGGTCCATGCCCCGACTGCGCAGACGCTGGTGCAGCAGATCGCCATGCGGCATGACGACATGGTGCTTCTGGGCGTGCATGCGACGGTGCCGGGCAGCAAGAACAATGTCATCATCGCCTGCAACGATCAGGCGCGGATCGGCAAGCCGTCCAGCAAGGGCGACCTGGCACTGATCGGCAAGCCCAAGATCATGGTGGCGCGCCTGCCGCAGAAGAATGTCTATGAAGTTGCCATGACGTTGAACGATGCCCAGGGACGGACCGTCGGTATGATGGTCGACCAGATGCGGCTGAATGCGGTGCCCGATGAGGTCGAGGCCCTGAGGCGCGCGCTTGAGGTCCGTTCGGAACTGGAGAAGAACATTCCCAGCGAAGGCGCGCTGTTCGAGTAAAGGCGGAGCCAGGGGGGAGACGGCCGGGTTCCGATCGTCTCCCCCGAAGGGATTCAGCCGCCGGCGATCAGATCCGCGATCATGACGGCCTTTTCCGTGCGGATATGGCCTTTGCCGGCTGCCCTGGCGGCCCAGTCGGGGTTCGCGTTCAAGGCCTTGCGGGTGGCGGCGATGACGTCATTGCGTCGGTCCAGCCCGTTATCGCCGTGATAGGCCAGCACCAGCATCGACATCCAGTTCCGGCCGGCGCCATAGCGGGCGACGTAGAGCTGGTAGGCATTCAGGGCACCGGCCGCGATCCACCCGTCGGTCTGCGGAAAGACATAGGAGCGGGCATAGGCGACGTAATCCTTCGTCGGCACGAAATAATCGTAGGGAACCACCATGTAGACCGGGTCCGGGCCATCATCGGCAGAGCCGCCCTTGCCGACCGGATCGGAGGGGGTGCTTTCCACTGCCGTTACGTTCGCCAGGTCTGTCGCGGCCAGCCCGGCCGGTGTTTCCGCATCGACCGCCCGCCAGGAGGCCGCCTGCGCACTGGTGCGGAAATCGAGAATCAACAGCGCGTCCCAGCTATTCGCATCGGCAAGGCGGCTGAACAGGATGCGATAATGCGTCAATCTGCCCTGGGCCTGCAATGTATGCAGGCGGGGTGCCAGTTGGGCGCGCAGCGTGCGCAGCAGGGCTGGCCGTCCGGCTGGCGTGCTGCGATAGGAAACGATCAGAGACGATTGTGTGGGCCGGGCGGCGGCGTCGCTGTCGGCTGCGGCCGCGTCATGCATGGCCGCCATGGTTATCGCGAGCAGGGCCGCCGCTATTCGGGCGCCCCAGGTCGTTCTGGTCTGGATGGGTGTGCGGTCGATCATGCAAGCGTCCTTCATTTCGCTCATGTCCTGTGACGTGCGTGAACAGGCCATGAAAATGGAAAGCCATGAATTAAATAGTTTGTATGCTTCTATCGGTTTTTCATGATGCCTCGGAAAGCCGGGGCGACGGGCGGCCTGCCAGATGGCGACTCGGGGGGCGATCGGCTATCATGACGACGAATGGCCAGGGAGGAGCATCATGCAGCGCGGTGACGGGCTGATCCCGCTGGAACTGGTGGATGACGCGATGTTTGCCGACCTGCCCGGCGATGGCGCGACACTGGTGCTGCGCGTGGGAGGCGCGGGCGATGATGGCGGCAAGGGCGGTCAGTGGCTGGGCATCGTCGCCATGCCGGCGCCCACGCCCTTCGGTCATGGCGCGAATTGTGTCTGCTGCACGCCGGACGGGGCGATCGCCGCCATGCTGGCCGATCTGTTTCGTGCCCGCGTCACCGGCCAGCGCCCGTGGTTCGACCGCGTGATGGTGGTGGTGCCCGCGGCCCTGCGCGAGGGGACGCGGCAGGCGCTGGAGGAAAATCGCGTGGTCGTGGCGCGTTATCGCTCCGTCCGGCATTCCATCGACGCGGGGCATTAACCGTCCATTCGTCTTTCGGGCCCTAGGATCGTGCCATCGGGACCAGCGAAGGACGATCCGTGGCGCAGCCAGATCAGGGAACAGATCAGGAGACAGGGGCGCGGCCGACGCCGACGATGATCCGCCTGTATGCGGCGGTCGCGGCGGCGCGCTTCCATGGCCTGTCGATGGATGTACGCGATTTCATCGCCGAACCCGGCGAGGTCACGCCCTCGCCGGCGTCGTTGGCGCGCTGGCTGAACGACCAAGGCGCGGTGGCGCGCGGCATGCGCCTGCGCTGGCGCGACCTGGTGCGGCTGCGCAGCGTGCCGCCCATGGTGCTGATGTTCCGTGACGGCTCGGCGGGGCTGATGGTGGCGGGCGACCCGGACCGGGGCGTCGTGTGGCTGCGCGACCCGCTGGGCGATGAAGGCACGCCCCCCGTGCCGCTGGACGAACTGCGCCTGGCGCAGGTCTGGACGGGCGACGTGCTGCTGGTCAAGCGTCGCCGCGACCAGAGCGAGGCCGATGCGCCGATCGACGCCGCGTGGCTGGGCCGCGTGGTGCTGCGCGAGAAGCGGATGATGCGCGACATCCTGCTGGCCTCGATGGTGCTGAGCGTGCTGGCGATCTTCCCGCCGCTGATCGTCATGCAGGTGATCGACAAGGTGGTGAGCTATCATTCCTTCGCCACCCTGATCTCGGTTTCGGCGATCCTGGGCGTGATGAGCTTCTACGAGATCCTGCTGACCTATGCGCGGCGGGAACTGGCGCTGGTGGTGACGACGCGGCTGGATACCAGGATCTCGCTGCTGGTGTTCGACCGGCTGCTGTCCCTGCCGCTGGAATTCTTCGAGCGCGAGCAGGCCGGGCAGGTGATCGGCCGGGTATCCGCCATCTACAGGGTGCGCGATTTCATGACCGGCAAGCTGATGAACACGGTGCTGGACCTGTTCACGCTGGTCGTCGTGCTGCCGTTCCTGTTCTATTTCAGCCCGCCCATGGCCTGGATGACCATTTGCGCCGCCGGGATGATCGGCCTGGTGGTGTTCGGTTTCATGCGCCCGGTCGGGCAACTGGTCGGGCGCAAGATGGCCGCCGACATGGGGCGCGGCGCCGTATTGTATGAAACGGTGGCCGGAATCCGCACCGTCAAGACGCTGGCGCTGGAACAGACGCGGCGCCAGTTGTGGGACGAACGCTCGGCCGAGGCCGCCTTGTGGGGGCTGGCGGCGGGGCGCATGGGCAACATGGCCGCGACCGTGGCCCAGCCGTTCGAGCTTTTCATCAGTCGCGGCGTCCTGCTGGTGGGGGCGTGGCTGATCCTGACGCATCGCGGTGACATGGGCGCCGGGGCGCTGATGGCCTTCATGATGCTGGGCGGCCGCGTCGCGTCGCCGCTGGTGGGACTGGCGCGGCTGCTGGACGATTTCAGCGAGGTGCGCACCGCGCTGGCCGAGGCCGGCCATGTGCTGAACCAGCCGACCGAGCGCCAGGCCCTGACGACCGGCCTGCGCCCGGCCATCCGGGGCGCCCTGTCGTTCCAGGAGGTTTATTTCTCCTATCCCGGCGCCACCACGCGCGCCCTGTCGGGTGTCAGCTTCGAGATTCCGGCGGGCAGCACGCTGGGGCTGGTGGGGCGCAGCGGGTCGGGCAAATCCACCATCACCCGCCTGCTCCAGGGCGTCAGCCGGTCCTATACCGGCTATCTGCGGCTGGACGGGGTGGACCTGCGCGAGATCAACCTGATGCATCTTCGCCGCTCGCTCGGCGTGGTGCTGCAGGACAATTTCCTGTTCCGGGGCACCGTGCGCGACAACATCACCGCCGGGCGGCCGGGCCTGACGCTGGATGACGTGATCCGGGCCGCCCGGCTGGCGGGAGCCGAGGAATTCATCGAGCGCATGCCCGCCGGGTATGAAACCTGGATCGAGGAAGGATCGACCAACATCTCGGGCGGCCAGCGGCAGCGGCTGGCCATTGCCCGCGCGCTGATCTGCGACCCGAAACTGCTGATCCTGGACGAGGCGACCTCGGCCCTGGACCCGGAAAGCGAGGCCGTGGTCAACGCCAACCTGCAACGTATCGCGCGCGGGCGCACCATGGTCATCGTCTCGCACCGCCTGTCCTCGCTGGTCGATTGCGACCGGATCTGCGTCATGGACCGTGGGCAGGTGGTCGACATCGCCCCGCATGCGGTCCTGCTGGAACGCTGCGCGATCTATCGCGCGCTGTGGCTGCAACAGAACCGGCATGAATCGGGCGCGCACGCGCACGCCCATCCGGCGGCGATGCTGGCCGAGGGGGACGCGCCATGACCGCCACCCCCCTGGTGCCGCCCGATTCCGACGCGGTCGAAGCCTATGTTCTGCCCGAAACCACCGACCGCGACATGCCGCGCGCCCTGCTGGAATTCCATTCGCCCAGCCTGGCGCTGATCGACCTGCCGCCCACCGCTTCGGCGCTCTATCTGGTCTGGATCATCTCGGCGCTCGCGATCATGGGGGTGATCGTGATGTCGGTCTTCCCGCTCGACCAGGTGGTGACGGCGCAGGGGCGGATGGTTTCCACCGAAGCGACGCTGGTGGTCCAGCCGCTGGAAACCGCGATCATCCGCACCATCGACGTGCATGAGGGCGATTTCGTCCACAAGGGCCAGATCCTGGCGCGGCTGGACCCGACCGTGACCGGCGCCGATGTCGAGGATATGGGGCAGCAGGCCAGCGCCTATGCCGCCCAGGTCGCGCGCCTGACGGCCGAGGCCGACGGGCGGGAATATGCGCCCAACCCCGGCGACCCGGCCGCGATGCAGGAAGCTGCGGCCTTCGCGCGGCGGCGGGCCGAACTGACCGCCCGGATCGAGAATTACGACAAGCAGATCGCCGGCGCCCGCAGCGACATGCAGGGCAATCTGGCCGATGCGGCGATGTATGGCGCCCGTGCCCGCGTGGCGGCCGACGTGCTGGCCATGCGCCAGCGCCTGCAACGCGACCAGGTGGGCAGCCGCCTGTCCACCCTTTCGGCGCAGAACGACCTGATGGAAGTCGAGCGCGCCCAGATCGCCGCCCATCAGGCCGCCGACAGCGCCCGCGCCAAGCTGGAGGCCGTGACGGCCGAACGCGACGGTTTCGTCCAGAACTGGAAGGCCACGGTCTATGAGGATCTGGCCACCGCCCAGCACCATCTGGCCGATGCGCGCGACGAATCCCGCAAGGCCGGGCTGCGGCACAGCATGGTGGTGATGCGCGCCGACCGCGATGCCGTGGTGCTGGGCATCGCGGCCCTGTCCGTGGGGTCGGTGATGCAGTCGGGCACGCAGCTGATGACCCTGGTGCCGGTCGATAGCGGGCTGGAGGTCGAGGCGGCGATCCGGGGCTCCGATGTCGGCTTCATCCGGGCGGGGGACCACGTGCTGCTGAAATTCGCGACCTTCCCCTACACCCAATATGGCGGGGCCGAAGGCGTGGTGCGCGTCATCAGCGCGGATTCCTTCGCCCCCGGCGAGAGCGGGCGCGGCGCCCCGGGATCGCCGGCCCCGGCCCAGCCGGCCGATGCCGCCGGCGGGATGGACGCCTATTACCGTGCGCGGGTACGGGTCGATCGCTACACGCTGCATGGCGTGCCGCCCTTCTTCCACGCGCAGCCCGGCATGCCGGTCGAAGCCGATATCCATGTCGGCCGCCGTACCATCATGCAGTATCTGATGAATCATCTGGTGCCGGCCATGACCAATGGCATGCGCGAACCCTAGTTTGGGCCCGCAAACGCGCGCTGGTGGCGATCCGACGCGCGTTTCCTGTGCTCCGGTGCTCACGGCCATCAAGGCCGCTCCGCTCCGGTGCTCGGAAACGCACGCCGGACGCTGCACTCCGTGCAGCTCTCGCTCACCAGCCCACGTTTGCGGGCCCAAACTCCGCAGCCCAACCCGATCCGGGGCGCGTTTCGGGCGTCGGGTGTTCGTGGCGGATAAGGCTGCTCCGCTCGGATCTTCCGAAACACTTATTGTCTGTTCTGGCGATTGTCTGATCCGGGGTGGGGCGTGAGGCGGGTTCTTTCCGCGCTGGGGGCGCGGTTTTCTTCACGGGCGCGTCTGGCGCATGCCTTGCGGTTGATCGAGGACGGGGATGTGGTGGCCGGGGTGGCGCTGCTGGGCAGCGTGGCCGAGGCCGGCATGCCGGAGGCCCAGTTTCGGGTCGGGCGGGCCTATCTGGATGGCACCGGCGTGCCGCCCAGCCTGGTGGAGGGCGCGCGCTGGATGCGTCGCGCGGCCGAGGCCGGGTGGGTCGAGGCCCGCATGGTGCTGGGCACGCTCTATCTGTTCGGCCTGCCGCGCGAAAGCGCGGAGGGACAGGGCGTGCGCCTGGTGGCCGAAACGCCGGGCGACCGGGTGCCGGACCCGGTCGAGGCCGCCCGCTGGGCCCGTCTGGCGGCCGAGGCCGGATCGCCCGACGCGCAGGCGCTCTATGGCTATATCCTCGCCGACGGGCCGGCCGACATGCGCGATCCGGCGGCGGCGGAGGGCTGGTTCTCCCGCGCCGCCGCCGCCGGCTGTCCGCAGGGTCATCTCGGCCTCGGGCTGGTCTGGATGCGGGCGGCGACCGATGAGGCCGGGCATGCGCGGGCGGCGGCGTCCCTGCGCCTGGCGGCCGATGCCGGGTTGGGGTCGGCGCAGTTCCTGCTGGGGGCGCTGACCGAACAGGGGCGCGGCGTGGCCCGCGATAGCGCGGCGGCCACCGCGCTGTATGGGCGCGCGGCCGAGGCCGGGGTACGCGCCGCCCAGGCGCGGTTCGGTCTGGCCCTGCTGGAGGGGCGGGGTTGCGCGCGCGATGCGACGCGGGCGGAAAGCTGGCTGCGCCGTGCCGCCCTGGCCGGCGATCGCGAGGCGGCATCGCTGCTGGGCGATCTGTATGCCAGCGGCGGCGACCTGCCGCCGAACTATATCGAGGCCGCGCAATGGTATCGCCGGGCTGCTGCCGCCGGCCATGCGGCCTCATGGCGGGCGCTGGGGATGCTGGCCCTGACCGGGGCCGGCCAGCCCCGCGATGTGACCGAGGCCGTGCGCTGCTTCCGTCAGGCGGCGGCGCTGGGCGACGGGCGGGCGGGCGCCGATCTGGGCAACCTGCTGCTGGACCAGGATGTGTCGGAGGATGACCGGCGCGATCTTGGCCGATATTTCGCCCATGCGGCAGAGGCCGGGGACCCGGTCGCGGCCTTCAATTTCAGCATCTGCCTGTCGCAGGGGCTGGGGATGGCGCGGGACGAGCAGGCGGCGGCGGGCTGGATGCTGCGCGCCGCCGACGGGGTGGTGAATGCGCAATACTGGTACGGCCGCATGCTGCTGGACGGGCGCGGCTGCGCGCCCGACGCGGCGGCGGGCCGAAGCTGGATCGCACGGGCCGCCGAGGCCGGCATGGCCGATGCCCAGGTCGCACTGGCGCAATTGATGCTGACCGGGCGCGGCGGTCCGCGCGACCATGCGGCGGCGGCCGTGCTCTATCGGGCGGCGGCCGAACAGGGGCAGGTCGATGCCATGTTCTCGCTGGGCGCGCTGCTGGGCGGCGGCCACGACGTGCCGGTGGATCGACCGCAGGCCCAGCACTGGTTCCGCATGGCGGCCGAGCGTGGCAACGCGCTGGGGCAGTTGATGCTGGGGCGCTATCTGCTGCGCGGACTGGCTGGCGTGACCGACCCGGCCGAGGCCCGGCAATGGCTGGAACGCGCCGCCGCGCAGGGCGTGCCGGACGCCGCGGCCGAACTGGCCCGGCTGGGGGCAGGGGCGGGCCCGGCCGCCGGCGCCGGGGCGGGCTGAGCGGTGGCAGGGCATAGGGTGCAGCCCGCGCGCGGCCGGGTCACGCCGCAGGACCGCGCGGCCTGGCAGGTCTGGGCCGACGCCCAGGCCCAGTCGGCCTTTCGCCGTGCGCGGGAGAGCGAGGATGCCGCCGACCATGGCAGCGCCTGGGCCTGGTACGAGCGCGCCCATCGTCTGGCACCGGACAGTATCGTGGTCGCCTTTCCGCTGGCGATGGCGCGGCTGCGCGGCGGCGATGGTGCGGGCGCCGCGCAGCTTCTGCGCACGCTGACCGGGCGTTTCGATTTCCGCGAGGGCTGGGTCGCCCTGGCGGCCGCCCTGCTGATGGCGGGAGAGGACAGCGTCGCCATCGCCGCCGCGCAGCATGCCCTGTCCCATCATGCGCCGCCCGACGACATGCAGCCCCTGCTCGCGCGGCTGGCGGCGCGGGCCGGCCGGCCGGGCTGGTGCGGCCTGTCTGTGTCCGGGCGGCTGTGCCTGGGGGCAGGGGCGTCGGTGGTGACGGTCCTGATCGACGGCCGGCCTGTCCCCGGTGCGCAGGATGGGACCGTACTGCCCGCGCGGTGGCGCCGCGCGCGGCGGGTGGAGGTCCTGGCCGGCGGTGCGAATCTGCTGGGCAGCCCGCTGGACCCGGCGGCCCTGCAACGGACCGACGGGCTGGTCGAGGCCGGGCCCGATGGGCTGTCGGGCTGGGCCTGGCATCCGTCGGACCCGGATCAGGTACCGGTGCTGCACATCCGCGACGCGCGGGGGCGCATGATCCGGCGCGTCCTCGCCGCCGATCCTGCGCCGGGGGCGGAGAGCATGTTCCCGCTGGCCCGGCCCCGCCGCTTTGCCCTGGCAGCGGCCGACCTGCCGCCCGGCCCGCTGCATGTACTGGGGCCGGATGGCAGCGACCTGACGGGCAGCCCGCTGACGGTGCGCCCGGTTACGCCCTCCGACGTGGAACCGTCCACGCATCCGCCACCGTTGGAGCCGCCGGTCCGGTCCGGTCCGGCCATCGTCATCCCGGTGCATGGTGATGGCGCCGCCACCCTGGCGTGCCTGGATTCGGTGCGGACCAGCGTGGGGGACGCGGTGCCGGTGATCGTGGTCGATGATGCGACGCCGGACCCGGTTCTGGCCGCCGAACTGGACCGGCGGGCGCGAGAGGGGGCCATTCGCCTGATCCGTCACACACGCCGTCTGGGCTTTCCGCAATCGGCCAATGACGGCATGCGCGCGGCGGCGGGGCACGATGTGCTGCTGCTGAACAGCGATACGCTGGTGGCCGGCGGATGGCTGGAGGAACTGGCCGACATCGCCTATGGCGCGCCCGATATCGGCACCGTCACGCCGCTGTCCAACCGGGCCAGCCTCTTCTCATGGCCCGGCCCGGATGCGCTGCCGGGCGACGCGCCCGCGCCGATGCCCGATCTGGCGACGGTGCAGCGCCTGATGGCGGCGGCGCGGGCGGCCAATCGCGGGCAGGCGGTCGATGTCCCGACCGGGCATGGATTCTGCCTGTTCATCCGGCATGACTGCCTGGCCGCCACCGGCCCGTTCCGCGCCGACCTCTTCGCCCAGGGCTATGGCGAGGAGAATGAATTCTGCCGGCGCACTGCCGTGGCGGGCTGGCGGCATGTCGCCGCGCCCGGCGCGTTTGTCGGTCATGCGGGGTCCGCCTCCTTCGGCGCCGCCCGCCCGGCGCTGCTGCGGCGCAATCTGGCGATCATGGATCGGCTGTATCCCGATTACGGTGCGCTGGTGGCGGCCCATGCCGTCGTCGATCCGCTGTTCGCGGCCCGCAGGCGGCTGGATCTGGTGTGCTGGCGAAGGGGCGGGGCCGGCTGGCGCCACGCGGTGCTGCTGGTCACGCACGATCAGGGCGGCGGGGTGGAACGGGTGGTGCGGGACCGGGCCCGGATGTGGCGCGCGCGGGGCGCGCGGCCGGTGGTGCTGCGCCCCGCGCCGGATGGCTGCCGGCTGGAAGATGCGGCAGGGGGCGCCTGGTCCGCCAGCCCGCGCTTCCACCTGCCGGCGGAACTGGATCTGCTGCTGGCGGTGTTGAGGGCATCGGGGGTGGACAGGCTGGAATGGCATCACGGGCTGGGGCTCGGGATCGACGCGCCGACGCTGGCTGCCGGGCTGGGTGTGCCGTACAGCGTGCATATCCATGATTATGTCTGGTTCTGTCCCCGCGTCGCGCTGGTGGACCCGTCCGGCCGGTATTGCGGCGCGCCCGGGCCGGCGGGATGCGCCGCCTGCCTGCAGGCGGGCGACAGCCTGCTGAAGGGCGCCGGTCCGGTGCCTGGGCGCCTGTCGGCCTATCGTGCGCGGTCCAATGCCGTGCTGCGCGGAGCGGGCGCGGTGATGGCCCCCTCCGCCGATACCGCTCGCCGCATGGAACGGGCCTTTCCCGGCCTTGCGGTCGGCGTGGTCGCGCTGGCGGACGATCCGGCGGATGCGCCGCCGGCGGTGGCGGCCCGTGGTCCGGCAGCGCGGATACGGGTGGCGGTGCCCGGCGCGATCGGGGTCGAGAAAGGGTACCGCGTGCTGCTGGAAGCGGCGCAGGATGCCGCCGCCCGGGCGTTGGATCTGGAATTCATCGTGGTGGGGCATACGCCGGACGATGACGCGCTGATGGCCACCGGCCGGGTGTTCGTCACGGGTCCGTACGCGGAAGGCGACGGCGCCGCGCTGCTGGCGGCGCAGCGGGCGGACCTGGCCTTCCTGCCCTCGATCTGGCCCGAGACCTGGTGTTTCGCCCTGGGGCTGGCGTGGCAGGCGGGGCTGGATGCGGTGGTGTTCGATCTGGGTGCGATGGCGGAGCGTGTGCGCCGGACCGGTCGCGGGGCCGTGCTGCCGCCCGGTCTGCCGATTCACGAATTGAATACGTTTTTGCTGTCTTATGGGCGGATCGGGGCGGCCAGCACGTGTCGCCGGGAGAAAAGGGAGATCCCGACCTTGCATCCAGTCGACTGCCTGCCGGCGCAGGACACTGCCTCTTGTTCCTCCACCCCACGACGGAAAGCCCGCTGATGCCGGACAGCATGACGACCGACAATCCGGGCCGGCTCATGGACCTGAAGGTCTCCGGCCGCCTGATGACACTGGAGCCGGGACTGTACTGCATCTTCCATGCCGCCGGGGGCGAGATGCCTGCTGGGGGGGCGGGCGAAGACCTGCCTGGCGTGCGCATCTCGCGCGCTCCGGGGCCGGGCGGCGTTGGGGTCGGGATCGCGACCTTCGATGAAGATGGCTGGCTTGGGGCGGCACGCAATGCCGCACTGGTCCGTGTGCCGGGGGCGGCCGGGCAGATCCTGATCACCATCTATCAGGACCCGGCCCAGATGGCCGAGACGCCGCGCCTTCAGGTGGTGCGTCTGGCCGATGCGCCGGCCGCCGGCCCGGCGCCCGCCATGGCGTCGCCCCGGCCGGCCCCCGGTGCCGCGCCGCCCTTTCCGCTACCGCCCGCGTCCGCGGAGCGGCCGACAGGGGATCGCCCGGCCGGGAAACCCACCACCGGCGAGCTGACGGCCCACATCCAGCGTCGCGGCGATGTGGCGACCGCGATGGCCGAGTGGATGGGCACGCCCGGCAGCCGGAACTGGATCGAGGGCTTCGCCATCGCGCCTACCCGGCTGATCACGGCCGAGGAGATCGAATATCAGGCGGTGCTGGGGCGCGGCTGGCTGTCGCCCTGGGCCTCGGGGGGGCAGTTCTGCGGCAGTCGCGGCATGGCGCTGCCGATCCTGGGCCTGCGCGTCCGGCTCAAGCCGCAGGCCGCCGGCCGGTATCGGTGCCGCGTCTGGGCCAGCTTTACCGATGGCAGCCGGGTGGGGCCGGTGACGGAGGGCGGGGTGGCGGAGGCTGAAAGCGCGGCCCCGCTGGAAGCCTTCCGCATCGAGATCGTGCCGGTGACGGAATCGGAGCTTCCCGACGAAGGGGAAAAGGCGCTGCTGGCCAGCACCATGGCGGCGGAGAAAAAAACCCGTCGCCCCCCGAAACCCGTGACGGCTCCCCCGCCGGTGGCGGAGGCGCCCGCCGGGACGGTCCGGAAACGCCGGGCCGGAGCCGCCGATCCGGTCCAGGACGCGCCAGCCAAAATCGCGGGGAAGCCTCGGCGCAAGGGTGCCGAACCGGCCGAAGACATTGTGTCCATCGATGCCCTCCGGCCGGGCCGGGGGCGCAAGGCGCAGGGGTCGCGCCTGGGCCTGCTGAAGGCGCGCCGGCAGATGGCGTCGCGCCGCCGGTCCCGACAGGAGCCGTGACCGGCGGCCGGCGTGCGCCCGCCCCGTTTCCGTCCCACAGGGCTGCCGGGATGATGTCTTGAGATATCTGTTCGTTCACCAGCATTTTCCCGGCCAGTTCCTGCACCTGCTGCGACATCTGGGCCAGGACCCGGGGAACGAGATCGTCTTCATCAGCGAGCCGAACGACAATCAGGTTCCCGGGGTGCGCCGCGTGGCCTATCGCCTGCCGCGCGGCGGGCTGGACGGCGTGCATCCGGGCGCGCGGGAGTTCGACCTGGCACTCCTGCGAGCCGAATGCGTGGCGCGCGCGGCCGCCAGCCTGCGCGATCTGGGCTATCGCCCGGATATCGTGATCGGCCATCACGGCTGGGGGGAATTGCTGAACCTGGGCGACGTGTTTCCCGGCGTGCCGCTGCTGGGCTATTTCGAATTCTTCTACCATGCCGACGCGCTGGATGTGGGGTTCGATCCGGAATTTCCTTCGCCCGAGAGCATCCGGCCGACCATCCGCGCCAAGAACGCGGTCAATCTCCAGGCGCTGGCGCTGGGCGCACACGGCCATACCCCGACCCGCTTCCAGTGGATGACTTATCCCGACTGGGCGCGGGAGCGGATCGCCCTGCTGCCCGAAGGGGTGGATCTGGAGGCCTGCTCCCCCGATCCCTCGGCCTTCCAGCGGCCCCTGCATGTCGCCGGTACGGTCATCGCGCCGCACGACCGGCTGGTGACCTATGTGGCGCGGGACCTGGAGCCCTATCGCGGCTTTCATGTCTTCATGCGCGCGCTGCCGCGCATTCTGGCGGCGCGGCCGGATGTGCGGGTGGTGCTGGTGGGCGGCGATGGCGTCAGCTACGGCGCCAAGCAGCCGCACGGTGCGTGGCGAGCGCGGATGATGGCGGAACTGGCGGGGCGGATCGATCCGGATCGGGTCCATTTCGCGGGACGGGTCGATTACGAGACGTTCCGCGCGCTGCTGCGCCGATCCGACGCGCATGTCTACCTGACCTACCCGTTCGTGGCGTCCTGGTCATTGCGCGAGGCGATGGCGATGGGCTGTGCCATCGTGGGCAGCGACACCATGCCGGTGCGCGAATTCCTGGCCGATGGCCGCACCGGCCGGCTGGTGCCGTTCCTGGACCCCGACGGCATCGCCGAGGGCGTGCTGGAGGTGCTGGAGGATGCCCGCCTGTCCGCCCGGCTGCGCCGGGGCGCGCGCCGGCAGGCCGAACGCACGCTGGACATGGCGGATTACATGGCGCGCTATCGCGCCCTGATCGACCGGATAGCCGGCCGGGGTGCCTGAAGGTCCCTCCTGCCGCCCCGGAGCGACAGGAGGGGAGAGAATCAGGCCTTTTGGGCGGCGGCCAGTGACGCCTTGATGATCTCGCCCGCTTCCTCGCGGCCGGCCCAGCCGGTCACCTTCACCCACTTGCCCTTTTCCAGGTCCTTGTAGCGGGTGAAGAAATGCTCGATCGCCTGGAGGGTGATCTCGGGCAGGTCTTCCAGCTTCTCGACCTTGGAATAATGCGGATGCACCTTGTCGTGCGGGACGCAGATGATCTTCTCGTCTTGGCCGCTTTCGTCTTCCATGCGCAGCATGCCGATCGGGCGCGCGCGGATCACGGCGCCGGGTACCACCGGGGCCGGGATCAGCACCAGCGCGTCGGCCGGGTCGCCGTCGGCGGCCAGCGTGCCGGGAATGAAGCCGTAGGCGGCCGGATAGGCCATCGGCGTGAACAGGATGCGGTCGACGACGACGGCGCCGCTGTCCTTGTCGATTTCGTATTTCACCGACGACCCCTGCGGGATCTCGATGACGACGTTGATATCGAACGGCACATCCTTGCCGGGCGAGATTTTCGACACATCCATGGCGGCGCTCCATACTCTTGGAAACAGGAACAGAATGGCGCTGAACCTATCGACGCCGCCGGCCGTTGCCAAGCGTCGTTTCGATGGCGGGAATCGCCGGTACGGGCCAATGTGCATCTTGCCAAAAGCCCGCACATGCGCGAAGTGAGGACCGGCCTGCGCGCCCGTAGCTCAATTGGTTAGAGCGGGCCGCTCATAACGGCTTGGTTGCGGGTTCAAGTCCTGCCGGGCGCAGGCCGCAGCCCGCGTCGCGCGTCGCACCGGGGAACGCCGGCCGTTCGCTTTCTTTTACTCTGGATCATCGGGAGCCTTCGTCATGGCCGCCACGCAATATGTCTATGTGATGAAGGACCTGACCAAGGCGTATCCGGGTGGGCGCGAGGTCTTCAAGGGCATCACCCTGTCCTTCCTGCCCGGGGTGAAGATCGGCGTGCTGGGCGTGAACGGCGCCGGTAAATCGACCCTGCTGAAGATCATGGCGGGGATCGAGAAGGAATATGGCGGCGAGGCCTGGGCCGCCGAAGGCACCCGGATCGGCTATCTGGAGCAGGAGCCCAAGCTGGACGAGTCCCTGACCGTCGGCGAGAACGTGGCGCTGGGCTTCGGCGACCTGAAGGTGGCGGTCGACCGCTTCAACGAGATCTCGATGAAGTTCGCCGAGCCGATGTCCGACGACGAGATGACGGCGCTGCTGGCCGAACAGGCCGAGCTTCAGGAAAAGATCGACGCCGGCGACGGCTGGGAACTGGACCGCAAGATCGACATCGCGCTCGACGCCCTGCGCTGCCCGCCGGCCGACAGCCCGGTGACCAAACTGTCGGGTGGTGAGCGCCGCCGCGTGGCCCTGTGCCGCCTGCTGCTGGAAAAGCCCGACCTGCTGCTGCTGGACGAACCGACCAACCATCTGGACGCCGAGAGCGTGGCGTGGCTGGAGCGGACCCTGCGCGACTATGAAGGCACGGTCATGATCATCACCCATGACCGCTACTTCCTGGACAACGTCACCAACTGGATCCTGGAACTGGAGCGTGGCCGGGGCTATCCGTTCCAGGGCAATTACTCCTCGTGGCTGGAACAGAAGCGCAAGCGCCTGGCCCAGGAGGAAAAGGAAGAGAGCGCCCGCCAGCGCGCCCTGGCCGCCGAGCAGGAGTGGATCGGCTCCAGTCCCAAGGCGCGCCAGGCCAAGAGCAAGTCGCGTATCGCCCGCTACGAGGAAATGCTGGCCCAGAACGCCGAGCGCGCGACGGGCACGGCCGATATCGTCATTCCGCCCGGCCCCCGCCTGGGCGGCACGGTGATCGAGGCCGAAGACCTGCGCAAGGCGTTCGGCAACCGTCTGCTGATCGACGATCTCAGCTTCAAGCTGCCGCCCGGCGGCATCGTCGGCGTCATCGGGCCGAACGGCGCGGGTAAGTCGACCCTGTTCCGCATGATCGTGGGCCAGGAGCAGCCGGATTCCGGCACGCTGAAGGTCGGCGACACCGTCAAGCTGGGCTATGTGGACCAGTCGCGCGACAGCCTGGACGACAACAAGACGGTCTGGGAGGAAATCTCCGGCGGCACCGACGTCATCTATCTGGGCAAGCGGGCCGTGCCGTCGCGCGCCTATGTCGGCGCCTTCAACTTCAAGGGCGCGGACCAGCAGAAGAAGGTCGGCATCCTGTCGGGCGGCGAGCGCAATCGCGTGCATCTGGCCAAGATGCTGCGGCAGGAAAGCAACGTCATCCTGCTCGACGAACCGACCAACGACCTGGACGTCGATACGCTGCGCGCGCTGGAAGACGCGCTGGCCGAATTCGCCGGCTGCGCCGTGATCATCAGCCATGATCGCTGGTTCCTGGACCGTCTGGCCACGCATATCCTGGCCTTCGAGGGCGACAGCCACGTCGAATGGTTCGAGGGCAATTTCCAGGCCTACGAAGAGGACAAGCGACGCCGACTCGGTCCGGATGCGACCGAGCCGGGACGGATCAAGTACCGCCCCCTGGCGCGCTGAACCGCCGGGGCGGCCATGCACGTCCCGATCGTCCTGCCGGGCCCCCGTGACGCGTCCGCCGCGCGGCATTGACGGGCCGGACCCCGCCGGGGCGCGGCATTTGCGCCGTGGCCCGTGGGGGTTGCCCGCCGACCGCACCGAACGGGCGCCCTATCCCCGGATCACGGGCGGGTCGATCCGCACGCCGCGCCTGGTGCTGGAACCGGTCTCGTGGCGGGACATGGACGACATGGCCCGGCTGAAGGCCGATGCCGGGGCGTTCGGCATGATGCTGGGCGGCGTGCGCAGCCGCCAGCAGGCCGAGGCCGACATGGCCGACGACATGGCCTGCTGGGCACGGCGCGGGGTCGGAATCTTCATCATTCGCGAGGATGGCCGCTTCATCGGCATGACCGGCCTGCACGAACGCCCGGATGGGCGTGGGCTTGGCCTGCGCTTCGCGCTCTGGCCGTGGGCGGCCGGGCGCGGCCTGGCGCGCGAGGCCGCCTCGGCGGCGCTGAGCTTCGCCCATGATGCAGGGATTCGCCGCGTGATGGCGGTGACGCGCGACACCAACATCGCCTCGCGCACCATCCTGGGCGGGATCGGCATGACCCAGTGCGACAGTTTCGAACGCGATGGCCACCAGATGCTGGTCTATGAAAGCATCCGCGACGTCGCGCCCGAGCCGCTGCCCCCCCTGCCGCCGCGCCGCCCGGTCAGGTTGCCGGAATAGCGCGCCGGATCGCCGGCGCGCTATTCCGGCAGGTTTTACGGGGCAGGCGAGGCGTGCGCCTCTACCTGATGGTCCAGCGCATGCAGCAGGGCGTCGATGCTGCCATTATGCCGGCCGAGGAAGGACGCATAATCCTGCCGCGTGGTCAGGCGCAGGCTGGGGCCTTCGGCCATCACGTCCACCACCATGGGCTTGCCGCTGCTGAAGCTGACGATCCATTGCGCGTTGAAGGCCGGCTGTTCGGGGCGGCTGATCACCGTATCCACCGCCTGATCGGGGCCGGAGGAGGCGACATTGCCGATCGTGAAGGTCACGCCCCGATAATCGCCGATCTTGTCGGTGATGGAATTGACCAGGATCTGGTGGAACAGCGCCAGGAATCGTGTCTGCTGTTCCGGCGTGGCGACCCGCCAGTAGCGGCCCAGGCAGTAGCGGCCCATGGCGTCCATGTCGACATGCTCCTGCAGCAGAGGCAGGATCGCGACCTTCTTGTCGGCCAGCGAGTGGTCGGAATTGACGATTGCGATCAGTTGCTGGCCGAAACTGCTGACGAATGCGCGGGCATCGCCGGCGGAAGCGGCGCGGGCTGGTGCCGCAACCCGCAGGGTGGCGGCCGCGGCGACAAGACCCAGCGCATGACGACGGGAGAGGGCTGTCTTCATCTCTGTGTCCCTGTTCAGTTGTACCAGTCGGGTACGGTGGCGCGGTGATCGTTGCGGATGGCTTCGGCCTGGGCCTTGCGCTGCTGCTGGTAGGCGCTGCGGATGGTGGCGTAGGGGTCCAGCGCGTCCTTCTGCAACTGGTCCAGCGCGTCCAGATGGTCGGCCCGCCCGTTGATCATGCCCATGATGTTGTAGGCCCAGTTGAATGTCAGCAGCCCGTAGCCCCTGGGAACGTAGTTGAAGGGTTGCAGGCCGGTATCGATGCCGTAGCCGATCCCGTCGCGGATCGATGACGGGCCCAGCATCGGCATGAACAGATAGGGGCCGGACGGCACGCCCCATGTCGCCAGCGTCAGGCCCGCATCATTGTCGTGGTGCGGATAGCCCGCATATTTCGCGACATCGACCAGCCCGCCGACGCCGGCCACCATGTTGATGCACCAGCGCACGAAGGCATCGCCCGCCCGGCGGGGCCTGCCGGCGCCGACATCGTTGAAGAACACCACCGGCTCGTTCATCGTCTGGACCATGTTGCCCAGCGACTGCCGCACGCGATAGGGCACGGCCCAGACATAGGCCTTGGCCACCGGACGCATGGAATATTTGTCCAGCGTCATGCTCAGGTCGTACATCTTGCGGTTGAGGGATTCGTACGGATCGTTGGCCTCGCGATATTCGGCCAGCGCGTCCGGGTCCTTGGGGGGCGGGGCCGCGCAGCCGGCCAGTGCGGCCAGCCCCAGTCCGGCGAAGAGGCGGGTGATCCGGCGCGGGCGGCGGGCGGGAGTACATGACCGGGATGGCTGTAAGTTCGATCCTGTCACTGCACGCATGCTCGTTCCCGTTTCCCTGGTCTGCCGTTCCCGAACGCCACTCATGCGCGGGAAGCCAATGGATGCCGCGGGCGTCGACGCGTGTCCGCGAACCCTCTCTCTAGCATGGGACGCGGCGTGTGCAATCGTCGCCGTTGACCGACCGGTCATGCGCCTGGGGAGCGGGCGTGGGGACGGCAGGGGTTTTCAGGCCGCCTTCGGCATGTCAGGCCTGTTCCCCCACCGGAACGGTCCGGTTCGTCATCGCGCGGAACAGCCCGGCGGGGCCGATGCGGCCAGCACCCGCACCGGGGGCGCGGGATGCCGTCAGGCGGAGTCGTTCACGTTCCCGTGATTGACCGGTGGCGGCCTGCGGCGGCATCCTGTCGCGAAGCCAGGGAGAAGAATGATGCAGGATAGGACGGACCCGGCGGCCGGGGCGTGCGTGGCGCGGGTCGTGGCGCTGCATGTCCATCCCGTCAAGTCACTGGGCGGGATCGCGGTATCGGCCGGCCTGCTGGGGCCGTGCGGGCTGGAGGATGACCGGCGCTGGATGGTCACCGACCCGGATGGCGCTTTCCTGACCCAGCGCCAGCAGGCGCGGATGGCGCTGGTGACGGTGGCGCGCGGCACCGATGGGCTGGTGCTGGCGATGGAAGGCCACGGCGCGCATGCGGTCGCCCGTCCGCCCGTCGACGGCACGCGGCGGATCGTACGGGTGTGGAAGGACAGCGTGCCGGCCGTCGATGCGGGCGATGCGGCGGCCGCCTGGCTCGGTGCCGCGCTGGGCCGCCCCTGCCGGCTGGTCTACCTGCACGATACGGGGGCGCGGCCGGCCGATCCGGCCTTCGCGCCGCCGGGCGCCACCGTGGGGTTCGCCGACGGGTTTGCCGTGCTGCTGGCCAGCCGGGCATCGCTGGACGCCCTGAACCGCGACCTGCCGTCCCCGGTGCCGATGGACCGTTTCCGGCCCAATCTGGTGCTGGAAGGGGCGGCACCCTGGGCCGAGGATGGCTGGCGCCTGCTGGCGGTGGGCGAGGCGCTGCTGCGGGTCGTCAAGCCCTGCTCGCGCTGCATCATGACGACCATCGACCAGCGGACGGCCGAGAGTCCCGACCCGCGCGAACCGCTGGCGACGCTGGCCCGCACCCGCCGCGCCCGGGGCGGCGTGATGTTCGGCCAGAACGCGGTGGTGGTGCGGCCGGGCCGGATCGCCGTGGGCGATGGGGTGCGGGTGCTGGAAGAGGGGCCTTCGAACCTGTTACCGGCCTAGACGGGGCGCGATCTCGGGCAGCAGGCCGATCAGGTCCGTGACCTCGCGCTTCGACAGGCCGGACGCCTGCAGATCGACCTCCCGCCCGGCCAGCACGTCGCGCAGGGCCCGCAGCGCGGGGCCGGAGAGCAGGGCCGCTTCCTGCATGTAGTCGCGGAAGGCCTCGTAGGTCAGCGGCACCCAGCGTTCCACCAGGCTCAGGATCGTGTCGGCATAGGCGCGGATTTCGTACTGCGCGTGGGCATCGGCCCGCAGCCGCAGGAAATGCAGCAGGTTCCACAAATTGAGCTGCCAGTAGAACTGCGTCATCACATTGACCGGCAGCGTCATGCGCGCCAGTTCGCGCGCCACCACCGGGCGGTCGGGATCGACGACATTCCCTTCCTCGTCCTGGTTCAGCATTTCCAGGTAATGGTCGTAGCAGCGGGTGGCGTCCTCGCGCAGCAGGTCCAGCACGTGCCGGGCGGCATCGGGGGGCAGGCTGTCGCCGCGCCCCTGCTTGTTGCTGGCCGACTGGTGGGCGATGTCCTCGGGGCGGGGGAAATAGAATTCCTTCTCCAGCACCGAATAGCGGGCCGAATATTCGTTGATGCTGGCCGTGCGGTGGCGGAACCACTGGCGGGTCACGAAGATCGGGGCACGGACGTGGAACTTGGCCACCGCCAGTTCGAACGGGCTGGTGTGCCGGTGGCGCATCAGGTAGCGGATCAGCCCCCGGTCGTCGGAGGTGCTGCGCGTGCCCCGCCCGTACGAGACGCGCGCACCCTGCACGATGGCTTCGTCGCCGCCCATATAATCGACCAGCCGGACGAATCCGGTGCCCAGCACGGGCTGGGGCTCGTACAGCGCCTCTTCGACGGCGGGGACGACCGTGCGGCGCGTCTGGGCCCAGTCGGCGCGGGCCGCGTCGATTTCCGATTTCTGGTCCGCTGAAAACATTGCCGCGCTCCGTTCCTGCCGCTGAGTCCAAGGGGCGCATACCACGAATCCCCGGCCGCGGACACGGCTTGCGCCCATGATGCGGCATCCTTATATACCGGAGTGCCGGAGGGGCTTGCTCCTTGGCTATGGCGATAAACGGCACGTGGAATAAGTGTAGTGGACCCGGGGGCAGTACCCGGCGTCTCCACCAGAACTCTCCCCGCCATGACCCTTCGGGGCAGGGGAGCATGGGGACGAAACAGGCTCGACACGCATGGTAAAGACCTGCCTTTTGCCCGGCATTGTACCGCCGTCATCGGGCTAACTTACAAGTGCCAACGATAACTCTGAGGTGCTCGCTGTCGCTGCATAAGTGACAAGCGCGGTTCGGGAGGGCACCGGGCAACAGAAGCCCTCCCACTTCGCCGCCAAATCATGCCATTATTCCTGCGGTTGTGATGTCTGACCTGCCGAGGCGGCCCTTGTGCCCTCACGCGGTTTGACGCATGGCTGAAGGCTGTGGCAGGGCGTGGCGCGACCCACACGGCCATCATGGCCCGGCCGACCCCCGACGGGGCGGCCGGACGGTACGGAGTATCCCGCATGTCCGACGATCGCGACGAGGAAAACGGTTTCGACACCACGATTCCCGAAAGCCTCCTGCCCTATGATTCCTGGATCGAGGACGCGTATCGCGGGGTGATGCTGCGCGCGCTGGACCATGTGGGGCGCGAGGGACTGCCCGACGGGCATCATTTCTACATCACCTACCGCACCGACTGGCCGGGCGTGGTCCTGCCCAACCGGCTGCGCGCCCAGTATCCGCACGAGATCACCATCGTGCTGCAGCACCAGTTCTGGGACCTGAAGGTGGATGAAGACGCGCAGACCATTTCGGTCGGCCTGTCCTTCGGCGGCGTGGGGTCGACCCTGGTCATTCCCGTCGACGCCGTGACCGCCTTCGCCGATCCCCATGTCCGGCTCGCGCTGCGCTTTACCCCGCCCGAGACGCCGGTCGAGGAAGACGAGGCGCCCGCCGCCTCCGACCTGGCGGCCCCGGCGGATGAGGCCGCGGAACCCGTGGAGGAAGCGCCGTCCTCGCCACAAGTGGTCAGCCTGGCCGCCTTCCGCAAGAAGGGTTCCGGTCCGGGCTGAACCGTACACCATCCGGGGGGCCCGGATGCGGCCGGGCTCTCCGTGCATCGCCACCACCCGGAACCAATCCGGGGGAGACAGGCACACAGAGGGAGACTGTCCATTGAACGCCTCATCCACCCCCCCCAAGCCGCCGTTGAAGCCATTCGTCTACGGTCCGCTCTTTCCGCTCCATGACGATGACACGCCCTATCGGCGGCTGGAGATCGAAGGGGTCCACACCACGGTCTGCGACGGCCGCACCGTGCTGCACGTCAAGCCCGAGGCGCTGAGCGAACTCGCCGCCCGTGCCTTCCACGACATCGCGCACCTGCTGCGCCCCGGCCACCTGGCCCAGCTTGCCAAGATCCTGAAGGACCCCGAGGCGTCGGACAATGACCGCTTCGTGGCGCTGGACCTGCTGAAGAATGCCTGCATCGCCGCCGGCGGCGTGCTGCCGATGTGCCAGGATACCGGCACCGCCATCGTCTACGGCAAGAAGGGCCAGCGCGTCTGGGTGGACGGCAACGAGGAAGAGGCCTTCTCGCGCGGCGTCTACGACACCTACACCCGCACCAGCCTGCGCTATTCGCAGATGGCGCCGCTGTCGATGTTCGAGGAAGTGAATACCGGCACCAACCTGCCGGTGCAGTTCCACATCTCGGCCACGCCGGGCGACTACCATGCCGAGCAGATGGACCTGATGTTCGTCGCCAAGGGCGGCGGGTCGGCCAACAAGACCTTCCTGTTCCAGGAAACCCGCGCCCTGCTGTCCACCAAGGAAAACCTGCTGAAATGGCTGGACGCCAAGGTGCGCACGCTGGGTACCTCGGCCTGCCCGCCCTACCATCTGGCGGTGGTGATCGGCGGCATGTCGGCCGAACAGACGCTTGAGACGGTCAAGCTGGCCTCGACCAAGTGGCTGGACAGCCTGCCGACGCAGGGCAGCCCGCAGGGCCATGCCTTCCGCGACCTGGAGATGGAGCAGGAGATCCTGAAGCTGACCCAGGGCCTGGGCATCGGCGCGCAGTTCGGCGGCAAGTATTTCTGCCATGACGTGCGCGTGGTGCGCCTGCCGCGCCATGGCGCGTCGCTGCCGGTGGGCATCGGCGTGTCCTGCTCGGCCGACCGGCAGATCAAGGCCCGGGTCACCGCCGACGGCTTCTTCCTCGAACAGCTCGAGACCGATCCCGCGCGCTTCCTGCCCGAGACCACCGACGAGCATCTGGGCGGCGAAGAGGTGCTGATCGACCTCAACAAGCCGATGACCGAGATCCGCGAGCAACTGTCGCAGTACCCGGTCAAGACCCGCCTGTCGCTGACCGGCACCGTGGTCGTGGCGCGCGACATCGCTCATGCCAAGTTCCGCGAGCGGCTGGAGCGCGGCGAGGGCCTGCCGCAGTACCTGAAGGATCATCCGGTCTATTATGCCGGTCCGGCCAAGACGCCGGACGGGCTGCCGACCGGCTCGTTCGGCCCCACCACCGCCGGGCGCATGGACAGCTATGTCGACATGCTCCAGGCTGCCGGCGGGTCGTTCGTCATGCTGGCGAAGGGCAACCGGTCGAAGGCGGTGCGCGAGGCGTGCCACAAATATGGCGGCTTCTATCTCGGTTCGGTCGGCGGCCCGGCGGCGCGGCTGGCCAAGGACTGCATCCGCAAGGTCGAGGTTCTGGAATATCCGGAACTGGGCATGGAAGCGGTCTGGAAGATCGAAGTCGAGAATTTTCCGGCCTTTATCGTCATCGACGACAAGGGCAATGATTTCTACGAAGGCCTGACGGGCTGAGTCGGGGCGCCGTCCCGCCATCCGTCTACAAGGAGATCCCCGTTCCATGCGCTTTACCGTCGATCGGCTGGACCATGTCGTCATTACCGTCCGTGACCTGGAGGTCTCGGCGTCCTGGTATCAGCGGGTTCTGGGCATGGAGCGGGAGGAATATGGCCGCAACAACCGCACGGCGCTGAAATTCGGCGGCCAGAAGCTCAATCTCCGCCCCCATGGGGCGGAAGGCTGGGCCACGGCCACCGATGCGCTGCCCGGCACCAACGATCTCTGCTTCATCACCGCCGTTTCCAGCGCCGACGTGGTCGAGCATCTGGAAGGGTGCGGCGTCCGCGTCACCGACGGGCCGGTCGCCCGCCTGGGGGCGCTGGGCCCCGTCACCTCGGTCTATTGCGAGGACCCGGACGGCAATCTGGTCGAGATCGCATCCTACCAAGGATAGCAGTGGCCGGGTCCGTTTCCATTCCCCCGGCGGCGCCTGGTCCCGCCTGTTATCCTCATCCGCAGGACCGGCCGCTGGCCGGGGCGCCGCATCCGGGACGGCTGGCGCATCCCCGCCTGTATGCCTGCGAGTGCGCGGGGACCGTGCTGCTGATGATTTTCGGTGTCGCCACCAATGTCCTGCTGGGTGCCGCCGGCAGTCCGGCGGGGCGGCTTCTGATGGCCCATCCCGCCTTGCAGGTGGCGTTGCAGGGGCTGTTCTTCGGCATGGGCGGCACCATCGCGGCCCTGTCGCCCTTCGGCCGGGTCAGCGGCGGGCATGTCAGCCCGTCGGTGACGCTGGCCTTCACCCTGATGGGTCGCCTGGCGTGGCGGGACATGCTGGGCTACATGGCCGCCCAACTGACGGGCGCTGTTCTTGGCACCGGGCTGGTCGCGCTGGTGGGGCTGCTCTGGCCGCGCTGGGCGGCGTGGTCGCGGGTCACCCATTTCGCCGCCACCATTCCCTCGGCGGCGGTGCCGCTCTCCTGGCCCTTCCTGGGCGAGGTCTGCACCACCGCGCTGCTGATCGGGACCCTGCTGTTCACCGGCGGGACCGCCGGCCTGCGCTGGGTGACGCCGCTGGTGGCCGGTCCGCTCTTCTTCACGCTCAATCCGTTCGAGGCCTGGCTGTCGGGCGACAGCACCAACCTGGCCCGCAGCCTGGGGCCGGCACTGTTCTCCGGCCAGTGGCGCAGTTTCTGGATCTATGGCGTGGCCCCGTTCACGGGTGCGGCGCTGACGGTGGCGCTGGCGCGGCTGGGCGCCCTGGGCGCGATCGAACTGTACGAGGCGCGGGTGGCCCATTTCGGCCACCATGGGCGCGCGCCCTATCTGCTACCGTGGCGGCGGCGGTCCCACACGGAATAACGTCACCCGGCCGGAGCCGCTTTCGCCGTCCTTCCGGGTCGTCACAGGGCAGAGGGGAGGGGGATGGATCATCCGCCGCGCGCAACGAAAGCCTCGGTGCCGTTCTGGACCCAGCCGCCGGACGCGATATTTGCCGCGGTCTCATCCGGCGCGCAGGGGCTGACGGGCAGCGAGGCAGCAGCCCGTCTGGCCAGTATCGGCCCGAACACCGACCGGCCCGTCCGCAGGCTCTCGCCCGTCATCGCGATCGGCCAGCGGTTTCTGGAGCCGCTGATCCTGCTGCTCCTGTTCGCCGCCGGGGTGTCGGCGGGCATGGGCGACGTGGCCAGCGCCTGCATCATCGCCGCCATCATCATCGGCTCCATCGCGCTGGACGCGATCCAGGAAGGCCGTGCGGCCCGTGCGGCCGAGGCGCTCAGGCAATCGGTGGCGCTGTCGGCGGAAGTCAGGCGCGACGGAAAATTCGTCAGCATCCCCACCGCCGGAGTCGTTCCGGGCGATGTCTTTCGCGTGCGGACCGGCGATGTCATTCCGGCCGATGCCCTGGTCCTGGAAGTCGCCAGCTTTACCGCCAACGAGGCGGCGCTGACCGGCGAGCCCTACCCGGTGGAAAAGCGCCCCGGTCCCATTCTCTCCCGCTCGCCCGCCGACGCGGCGAACGCGCTGTTCCGCGGGGCGATCGCGCAGACGGGCGAGGCGACCGCCCTGGCGGTGGCCACCGGGCGCAAGACCCTGTTCGGCGCGGTCGCGTCCGTGCTGGCCGAGGACACCGCACCGTCGCCGTTCCAGCGCGATCTGCGCGCCCTCGGCCTGGTCGTCGCGCGCGCGGCCGGCGTCCTGTCCGTCGCGGTGCTGGCGGTCAACCTGCTGTTCGGGCGGCCCCTGATCGAATCCCTGATGTTCGCGGTGGCGCTGGCGGTGGGACTGACGCCCGAACTGCTGCCGATGATCACCACCGTCACCCTGTCGCGCGGCGCCGTGCGGATGGCCCGGCGCCGGGTGATCGTCAAGCGTCTGACCGCGATCCACGATCTCGGCGCCATGACGGTTCTCTGCACCGACAAGACGGGCACCCTCACCTCCGCCGAGATCGTGCTGGCCGGCAGCCTCAATGCCAATGGCGAGGACGATCCGCATATCGCAACGCTGGCCGGCCGGTGCGCCGAGCTTGCGGGCGATCGCGGCGCCATGGATGGCGCGCTCGCCACCGCCGCGCCACGGGCCGCCGAGGGCTGGACCGCGCAAGGCCGGATCGGGTTCAATTACGAGCGGCGGCGTGGCTCCGTGCTGGCGGCGCAGGCCGGGGCGTGCGTGCTGATCTGCAAGGGCGCGCCGGAAGCGATCCTGGCGGTCTGCGATCGGCGACGGGCGGGCACGGACGCACCGGTCCTCGACGACGCGGCCCGTGACGCGATCACGGCCCGGCTGAACGGCCTTGCCGCCCAGGGTCTCCGCGCCATCGCGGTGGCCACCAAACCCTGGGCCACGCCCGCCAATGCGCTGGCGCCCGAAGATGAGGCGGATCTGATCTTCGAGGGGTTCTGCACCTTCGCCGACCCCCCGAAGGAGAGTGCAGCCGCCGCCCTGAAACGATTGGCGGCGGCTGGCGTGCGCGTGAACGTGCTGTCGGGAGACGACCCGCTGGTGGTCGCGCGGATCGCGGGGCTGGTCGGATTGAACGCAGATGCCGTCCTGGCCGGCCCGGAACTGGAGATGCTGAGCGACGAGGCCCTGGCCGCGCGGGTCCAGGGTGTCGCGCTTTACGGTCGCCTGACCCCCGACCAGAAGGTGCGCGTGGTCCGCGCCCTGCAGGCCAGGGGCGAGACCGTCGGTTTCCTCGGCGACGGCGTCAACGACGCGCCGGGTATCCGCACGGCCGATGTCGGGCTTTCCGTCGATGGCGCGACCGGCGTCGCGCGCGCGGCGGCCGACATGATCCTGCTGGCTCCGGACCTGAATGTGGTGGCCGATGGCGTGGCCGAGGGGCGGCGCACATTCGCGAACATCCTCAAATATGTCCGCATGGGGTCCAGCTCCAATTTCGGCAACATGCTCTCGATGGCCATGGCGTCGCTGTTCCTGCCCTTCCTGCCCCTGCTGGCGACGCAGATCCTGCTCAACAACCTCCTCTACGACCTGTCGGAAATCGGCATCCCGTTCGATACCGTCGATCCGTCCGATCTCGGCCGTCCGCAACGCTGGAGCATGCGCGGGATCGTCCGCTATGCCGGGATCATGGGGCCGCTCTCCTCGGTCTTCGACGGGATTACCTTTGTCGTGCTGCTCCATGGTTTCCACGTCGCGGCGCCGGAATTCCGTACCGCCTGGTTTGAGGAATCCATCGCGACGCAGATCCTCGTGGTCTTCCTGATCCGCACGCGCGGCCTGCCCTGGCGCACCCCACCCGATCCGTGGCTCCTGGTTTCCGCCCTGTGCGCCCTGGGCGTGGCGCTGGTCCTGCCTTTCACCATCGCGGGGCGCTGGCTCGCTTTCGCCGTGCCCGGCGCGGGCGTACTGTTGGCGATGGGCGGGATCACGGCGGGTTATCTGGTCGCGGCGCAGTTGGTGAAGGGCATGGCGGCGGGGAAGAACTGAGCGGGGATCGGTTTCTGTTCTTTTTTGAAAAAAAGAACCAAAAAACTTTGATTCGTTCAGGTGTTTTTTGCTGGGGCACGCGATGCCCCTGAACGAATCAAAAGTCTTTTTGCTTCTTTTTCTTCAGAAAAAGAAGAGACCTTCCTTCACCGCAGCCGCCGCGCCAGCCCGTTACCGACAGCCTGCATCAAGGTCACCAGCGCGATCAGCACTGCGACGACCGAAAGCATGATCGTCGTATTGAAGCGCTGGTACCCATAGCGGATCGCCAGGTCGCCCAGCCCCCCGGCGCCGATCACGCCCGCCATGGCCGAGGCCCCGACCAGCGTGACGAGCGTGACCGTAAGGCCGGAGATCAGGCCGGGCAGCGCCTCGGGCAGCAGGACGAAGCGGATGACCATCCAGCGCGTGCCGCCCATCGCCCGCACGGCATCGACCAGGTTGCGGTCGACCTCGCGCAGCGACACTTCCGCGATGCGGGCGAAATAGGGCACGGCGGCGATCGAGAGCGGCACGATGGCCGCCCCGGTGCCCAGCGCGGTGCCCGCCACCAGCCGCGTCACCGGAATCAGCAGCACCAGCAGGATCATGAACGGCACCGCCCGTGCGGCGTCGATCACCAGCCCCAGCGCGCGGGAGAATGCCGGCAGGGGCAGGATGCCGCCCGGCGCGGTCGCGATCAGCAGGATCGCCAGCGGCAGCCCGCCGATCACCGCGATCAGGCCGGACGCCAGCACCATTTCCATGGTCTCGACCGTGGCGTGCAGGATCAGATCAAGAATCAGCCGGGACATAGCCCAGTACCTCCATCGACGGGCTGGCCTGAAGCAGAAAACCCATGGCCCCGTCATCGTGTCCCGACAGGCGCACGACGCATTCCGCCCGCATGTGCGCGCTGCCTTCGGCCATGCCGGCCTGCAGGATCGTGGCGTCGATCCCGTGGCGGCGCGCCAGGATCGACAGCACGGGCGTGCCGGTCGCTTCGGCATCGAGCGTCAGGCGCACCACGGGGGCACCCCCGGCAAAGGGGTCCGGGCGCAGCCGGGCCAGCAGGGCGTCGGGCAGGCGCGCGGATTCGCCATGCAGGAAAGCCCGCGTGACATTGTGCCGCGCCCCGCCGCGCAGGACCTGCGCCGTCTCCGCGTCCTCGACCACGCGGCCGTGATCCATGACCAGAATCCGCTGCGCGATGCGGCGGATCACATCCATCTCATGCGTGATCAGGATGATCGTCAGCCCCAGCCGCCGGTTGATGTCGCGCAGCAGGTCCAGGATGGAGAGCGTGGTTTCCGGGTCCAGCGCCGATGTCGCCTCGTCGCACAGCAGCAGCGCCGGATCTGCCGCCAGCGCCCGCGCGATGCCTACGCGCTGCTTCTGGCCGCCCGACAACTGGCCGGGGCGCTTGCCGGCATGGCTCGTCAGTCCCACCAGTTCCAGCAATTCGTCGGCGCGCGCGCGGCGCTTGTCGCGCGGCACGCCGGCAATCTGCAGCGGCAGTTCGATATTGCCGGCGACGGTGCGGGAATTCAGCAGGTTGAAATGCTGGAACACCAGCCCGATCCGCCGCCGCACCTGCACCAGTTCGCGCTCGGGCAGGGTGGTGATGTCGCGGTCTTCGATCAGGATGCGCCCGCTATCGGGCCGCTCCAGCCCGTTCAGGCAGCGCAGCAGCGTGGTCTTGCCCGCGCCCGACCGGCCGATAATGCCCAGGATCTCGCCGGGCCGCACCTGAAACGAGACATCATCCAGCGCCGTCTGGCCGCCGAAGCGGCGGCAGGCATGTTCGACCCGCAGAAGGCTCGTCACCATGCCGGGACGATCGCGTTGTGATAGATGTCCAGGATGGCCTGCCGCACGTCCGGCTGATGGACGGCATTCATCAGCGGCGCGATCCACGCCGCCTTGGCGTCTTCCGCGTTGACCGCGACGAAATTGACATACGGGTTATTGGCCAGCGTTTCCTGCCCGATCCGCTGCTTGTCGACCTGGATGCCCGATTTGAACGCCCAGTTGGTATTGACGACAGCGGCATCCAGGTCGGGCAGGGTGCGGCCGACGATCCCGGCATCCAGTTCCTTGACCGACAGGTCGCGCGGATTGTCGGTGATATCCAGCGCGGTCGGCAGCAGGCCGGCCGAGGGTGCCAGCTTGATCAGCCCCAGTACCTCCAGCAGGCGCAGGGCGCGGCCTTCGTTGCTCGGGTCGTTCGGCACGCCGATCACCGCACCCTTCGGCAACGCCGCCACCGACGGCCAGCGGGTGGAATACAGCCCGATCGGCGAGAAATAGGTATTGCCCACCGGCACGATACCATAGCCGTGCGCGGCTTTCTGGGCCTCCAGGAACGGACCGTGCTGAAAGGCGTTGGCGTCCAGCTCATGCTCCGCCAGGGCCTCGTCGGGCGCGTTATAGTCCGAAAAGGTCACGATCTTCAGCGTCAGGCCGGCCTGTGCGGCATGGGTGGCGATCAGGCGCCAGATATCCTCGTCCTCGCCGGACATGATGCCGATGCGCAGGGTCTTCTGCTCGGCGGCACGGGCAATCCGCAGCAGCGGCGCCGTCGCCAACAGGCCCAGAAAGGCACGGCGGGGCTGGGATAGGAGAGAAATCATCGAGGGGACCTGATCAGGAGAAGAAATATACGCATTCCGTGCGTTGTATATGGTCGGGTGATCTCCCGATCAAGACGGGGATTTGCATGAAGAAGCAGGAGGGCGCCCCTACCTGTATTCCGCTCGCACGCTGTCGGGGATGAAAATATCCGGCAAAAGAATTATTTATATACAATATGTTGAATGAACGATGTGCGACAGAAGAAGGCAGATAGGTGTTATCGAGGCGATTGTCGCGTGCGATATTTATATCACGATCTTAATATGAAAAATTCCTTTCCCGTGGATGATGGTCCTGCGTTCGCGCACGTTCAGGCGAGCCGCCGGCCCGGCCGGTGCGCTTGGTCTTGCGGGCCACGGGGAATGGGCGTCTTCTCATGTGGCGAAAAACCAGGCAGCGGGGCAAAGCCCCCCGCGTGACGAAGGAGGCAGGACATGTCCGATCTCGTGGTTCTTGGCTTCGATACGCTCG
Organism: Gluconacetobacter aggeris; assembly: GCF_014174395.1. Taxonomy (GTDB): domain Bacteria; phylum Pseudomonadota; class Alphaproteobacteria; order Acetobacterales; family Acetobacteraceae; genus Gluconacetobacter; species Gluconacetobacter aggeris. The sequence goes on along the minus strand of NZ_JABEQD010000001.1, from coordinate 282,960 downwards.
ACGGCGCTACCCGCGCCCGCGCGGAAATATGGAAACTCGAAAACGCGTATCTCGTTGATGTTGATGACGCGGTTGTCGTGCGCCGTACCGATGACGGGCGGCTGCATCTCGACCAGTCGGTTCATACGGTGGCGCTCGGTGCGCTGGACGGATTCTGGAGTGGGATGCTGCTCGGAACATTGGTGGGGCTGGTCTTCATGAACCCGCTGGCCGGTTTCGCCGTCGGGGCGCTGACGGGTGGGGTCGCGGGCGCCGGAGGGGGCGCGCTCTTCGATTATGGAATCAACGACCATTTCATCAGGGAAGTGGGCGCCAACCTGAAGCCCGGGACATCGGAACTGTTCGTCCTGGTGCGGAAGGTCCAGCCGGGAAAGGTGGTGGACCATCTGCGCGCGCTCGAAGGCAATCCCCAGATCGTCCAGACGTCCCTGTCGCCCGAGGCGGAGCAGAAGCTGCGCCAGGCGTTCCTGGCCGGCACCGGCTGACAGGGCGGGCGCCATATCACCGAGCAGAAAACGGGAGAGAGAGATCGTGGCCAATATTTCTGATCAGGTCGAAAAGCTCCGGGCCGATCTTCATGCCCTCGGGGAAGATCTTCGGGAGACGGACAAGGCCCTGCGGACCGAGTTCAAATCCTGGGGCCTGCGGAGCGGGGCGACCGCCCTGCGCCAGACCGCCAAACAGTTGCAGGAACTCGGCGATACCGCGGTCGGCCAGGTGAACGAGCTGAACACGAAGGTTCTGGAAAAGGTCGGCAATTCCAAAGAGCGCGCGGAGCAGGCCGCGACATTGCTCGGCCAGGTCGCCGACCGCGCGCAGGGCGCGCTGGCAAAGCTGGAAAGCGGGCAGGTGCCCGCGCGTTCGATTGGGAATATGAGTCCGCTGGTCCGTACCGTGGCGGCCATCGCCGTCGTGGCAACCGGCGTGGTGATTCTGAAGAAACTCTGCCGCAAGTCGTAAACGATATGACGAAGGGCCGCCCCGGAGTGTCCCGGGCGGCTCTTGCGTCACGATGCCGATGATGGTTCCGACCGTCTATGTCGTGTTCTCGCCCGCCGGCAGATCCTTGTCGAAGAGCGTGCGTGCGATGGCTCCCGAACAATCGAGATGCACCTGATCGGTGATCTCCACGATATGGCTCGTGGGCAGGTAATGCGTATCCCCGTCCGCCAGCGTGGTGTCCTGGAGAAGGAGCCGCGTCGCGCCTTCCACGGCACGGATTCTGCCGACCGGCTGGCCGTCTGAACCGACGACATGCATGCCGACATGAATATCGGATAGCGCGATCATGAGATTCTGCTCCTTGTTTCGCCGCCCCGGCAAAACAAACGGCCCGGCCTCCGGAAGGATGCCCTGTGATCTTTTTTAAATGCATGTTCGATGGAATTCCGCCTCGAACGCACATCGTGCGGGTCGAGGCCCGAAACCAGGATTTTGATTTGAAGGTATTTTTATGGAAATGGTGCCCAAGACCGGAATCGAACCAGTGACACTGCGATTTTCAGTCGCATGCTCTACCAACTGAGCTACTTGGGCACCGGGCCGAGACCGGCGCGGGCGGTGCGATCGGGATCGTGCCGCCGTGGGGGTGTGATCTATCCCACCTCGTCATCGGGATCAACCCGTCTCGGATCGTTTTCGTCGAAGTTTTGTCCGCCTTCGCTCTGGTCGGGCACGCGGTAGCTTTCCGAGAACCAGCGGCCCAGGTCCACGTCGCTGCAGCGCTTGGAACAGAAGGGGCGGAACGCCGCCTCGCCCGGCCGGCCGCAGATCGGGCAAGGGGGCAGACGGGCGGGGGTGGCGGGTGCGGTGGGATCAGACATGGTCGAGCGTCCAGCTCAGGGGGGACAAGGACGGGTCCAGCCGCCAGGCCGGCTGGTGGCCCGATAACTGGGCGGTGTCGGCGATGGCGCCCGGGTCATGGTCCAGCGTCCGGGCCAGATCGGTGCCGACGCGCAAGGCAGGCGCCCGGCCCGGCTGGCCCGTGACCTGGCGCGCCCACGCATCGAGCATCCGCAGCATCTGGCCCGGCGCGTCCGACAGCAGCGCATGCAGCGGCGGGCGGATGCGCGGGCGCATGATTTCGGCCAGGCCGAGGGCGCTGAAGCCGAGGAAGCGCGGGCGCAGCGGGTCCTGCGCCAGGGCGGCCTCGATCGTCTCGCGCAGGGCCGGGCGCTTGCGGATGGCCAATCCCGCGACGTCGATCACGATGGCGCCGGAGAGGTTGCGCAGGCGGATCTGGTGCAGCAGGGCCGGCAGGGCGTCGCGGTTGGCGGCGAACTGCGCCGTCTGCTTGGCGCGCCGGTCGCTGCTGGCAGTGCCGCCATCCATGTCGATGGCGACCAGCGCCGGGGTGGGGGTGACGGTGGCCCGCAGCCCCCCCGGCAATGCCACCGAGGGCTCGGCCAGCGCCGCACAGGCGGCCTCGGTCTCGGCATCGAAGGCATGGCGTTCCCGCCGCACCCGGCCGCGCAGCCCGGCGGGCAGGCGGGCCGCGAGGGCGGCATCGTCGATCACGATGGGCGCGTCGGGCCAGGCGGCGGCCAGGGTGTCCAGTGGCGTCGGGCCACGTGCCAGCAGGGCGGGCGGTCCGGATGGGCTCTGGCCTTCGGGCAGGGCCAGGCCGGTTGCCGTCAGGCGCGCGCCCTTGCCGTCCTGCGGGGCGCGCACGATCCGCACCAGCACGGGGTCGCCCTCGGCCAGCGGGCCGGGCGTCGCCGAGTCGGGCAGGAAGCCGGAGGCCCCATCGGCCAGGTCGACGAAGGTGCCGCCCATGGCCGTCAGCCGCGCGCCCGCGCGGCCGCGATGCAGGTCGCCCACGCCATCGGGCCAGCCCGGGCGCCACAGCGCGTAATCGCGCAGGCCGGCGGCATCGGTGACCGCGATGCGGATCTCGCCCGGCGCGCTGGCGGCGAGGATCCGCGCCGTCACGGCAGCCAGGCCCCTTTCTGGCCGCGCAGCAACTGCGCGACCTCGAACACAGGCAGGCCGATCACGGCGGAGGGCGAGCCCGACAGGAAGCGGATATGCGACGCCGCATGGCCTTGCAGCGCATAGCCCCCGGCCTTGCCTTCCCAATCGCCGGCATCGAGCAGCGCCTCGATCTGCCGCTCCGCCAGCCGGGCGAAGGTGACGGTGCTGACGACCGTGCGCTCGGCGGGCCGCCCTTCGGCCCACGCGGCGGTCGGCCGCACGGCGATGGCGGTCAGGACCGTATGGCGCCGGCCCGACAGCAGGGACAGGCAGCGGCGGGCGGTCTCCCGGTCCTCGGCCTTGGGCAGGATGCGCCGACCCAGGGCGACCACCGTATCGGCGCCCAGCACCAGGGCGGGTTCGTCGAGCATGGCGGCGACATGCGCCGCCTTCTCCCGCGCCAGACGCTCGGCGTAGGGGCGCGGCAGTTCGCCGGCGAGGGGCTGTTCGTCGAGATCGGCGGCGACGATCCGCCGGGGCACCAGTCCGATCTGCGCCAGCAGGTCGCGCCGGCGCGGCGAGGCGGAAGCCAGGATCAGCCCTGGTCCCGTGGCACTGTCGGACACAGGCTTGTGCCTTACTTGAAGCGGAACGTGATGCGACCCTTGGAGAGATCGTACGGGGTCATTTCGACGTTCACCCGGTCGCCGGCCAGCACGCGGATGCGGTTCTTGCGCATCTTGCCGCTGGTGTGGGCCAGGATCATGTGCTCGTTATCGAGCTTCACGCGGAACATGGCATTGGGCAGCAGTTCGGTCACCGTACCGCTGAATTCGATCATGTCTTCTTTCGACATTGTATCCTTCGATCATGCTGGTTGGCCGGCATCGGGCCGGAAATAAGGAAGCAGGCGTGGCCGCGGGCCCGGCCTATTGGGGCGGCCCCGCGGCCGGTCGGATGAAATGCAGGCGGATATGTGCGGTCTGTCGGGGCCGCGGTCAAGCTTTGTCCGCGCCCGAGCGTTGCGCGTCCAGCCGGGCCGACACGCTCAGGGCATGCGCATCCAGCCCTTCGGCCCGCGCCAGGGCCACCGCCGCCGGGCCGATCCGCAGCAGCGCATCCGGCCCCGCACCGATAAAGGTGGTGCGCTTGAGGAAGTCGAACACCGACAGGCCGGAAGCAAAACGTGCCGTCCGGCTGGTCGGCAGCACATGGTTGGGGCCGCCCACATAATCGCCGATCGCCTCGGCGCACTGATAGCCCAGGAACACCGCCCCGGCATGGCGCACGCGCGCGAACAGCGCCTCGGGCTCGGCCAGCAGCAGTTCCAGGTGCTCGGGTGCGATCTCGTTGATCAGCGCCGCCGCCTCGTCCAGGTCGCGTACGAGGATGATGGCGCCATGCGTCGTCCAGCTTGCCCCGGCGATGGCGGCGCGCGGCAGGGTGCGCAGCTCGGCTTCGACCGCCGCCGCCACCCGGTCGGCCAGAGCGGCATCGGTGGTGATCAGGATCGACTGGGCCAGCGCGTCATGCTCGGCCTGCGCCAGCAGGTCCAGCGCCACGATGCGCGCATCGGCGCCCGCATCGGCCACCACCACGACTTCCGACGGGCCGGCGATGCTGTCGATGCCCACCCGGCCGAAGACCTGGCGCTTGGCCTCGGCCACATAGGCATTGCCCGGGCCGACCACGCGATCCACCGGCTGGATGGTGGCGGTGCCATAGGCCAGCGCCGCCACGGCCTGCGCCCCGCCGACGCGATAGATCTCGCTGACGCCGGCACGGCGGGCGGCGGCCAGCACCAGCGGGTTCAGCACGCCGTCGGGCGTCGGCACGCACATGGCCAGCCGCTCCACGCCCGCCACCCGCGCCGGCACCGCATTCATCAATACCGAAGACGGATAGGCCGCCGTGCCGCCGGGCACATACAGCCCCACCGCATCCAGCGGCGTCCAGCGCATGCCCAGCTCTACGCCCTCGGCATCCGTATAGCGCAGGTCGGCGGGCAACTGGGCGCGATGGAAGGATTCGATGCGCGCGGCGGCCACGTCCAGCGCCCGGAGCAGGTCGGGCGAGACCTGCGCGCAGGCGGCCTCGATCTCGGCTTCCGTCACCCGCAGCCGGTCAGGCGTGATCGGCATGCGGTCGAACCGCTCGGTATAGGCGCACAGCGCGGCATCGCCTTCGGCCCGTACGCGGGCCAGGATCTCGGCCACGGGGGCATCGACGCGGGCGGTATCGCCCTCGCGGTCGGCCAGCAGGCGGGTGAAACCGGCGCGGAAATCGGCGTGGGTGCTGTCGAGGCGTTTCATGCGGGCAGGGTCTCGGCGGTGGCGGGCGCGGCCAGTGCCTGGCGGAAGCGCGCGATCAGCGCGCCGATCCGCTCCGGCTGGGTCTTCAGCGCCGTGCGGTTGACGATCAGCCGGCTGGTGACGTTGGCGATCGTTTCGGTTTCTTCCAGCCCGTTGGCGCGCAGAGTGGACCCGGTATCGACCAGGTCCACGATCAGGTGCGACAGGTCCAGCACCGGGGCCAGTTCCATCGCGCCATGCAGATGCACGATGTCGGCATTGATGCCGCGCGCCGCGAAATGGCGGCGGGTGATGGCCGGATATTTGGTGGCCACCCGCACCCGCGACCAGCGGGCGGGATTGTCGCCCTCGCCCTGGCCCTTGGGGCGGGCGACCGAGACGCGGCAGGCACCGATGTGCAGGTCCAGCGGCGCATAGATTTCGGGATAGTCGAATTCCATCAGCACGTCGGCACCGCAGATGCCCAGTTGCGCCCCGCCGAAGGCCACGAAGGTCGCGACGTCGAACGAGCGCACGCGCACCACGTCCAGCGTCGGGTCGTCGGTGGGAAAGCGCAGCCGGCGGCTGCCCTCGTCCAGGCAGTCCGAGGCCGGCAGGATACCGGCGCCGGCCAGCAGCGGGGCGGCGGCCTTCAGGATGCGTCCCTTGGGCAGGGCGAGGACCAGCTTCGTGTCCTGAGTCGTCGTTTCCTGAACTGGGGCGGTCATGCGAACTCCGGCTACAAGCGCGCCCCCATTGCGGTGGCGGCTGGGCCGCCAGGGCCGCGTCCAGGCGCCAGGTGCGCTGCGGCTTATCACATTCCGCCCCGCGACAGGAAGGGCGCACAGCCGTGACTGGCGGAATACGGCGCTTGCCGCCTGCGCGACCGGCCGCTTACACAGGAACGAGAGGGCCTTCCGCCCTGCCAGACCCGCTCTCTCGACGACGGAACGGCCCCATGGTGTTTTACGCGACCCTCCAGGGCGAACGCTATCGGTTCGACGATCTGCGCACCCTGCTGGCCCGGGCCTCGCCCCTGCGGTCGGGCGACGAGCTGATCGGCGTGGCTGCCGCCGATCCCGTCGAACGGGTGGCGGCGCGGGAGGCGCTGGCCAACGTGCCGCTGCGGGCCTTCCTGAACGAAGCCGTCATTCCCTTCGAACAGTGCGACGTCACGCGGCTGGTGGTCGAACGGCACGACGCCGCCTCCTTCGCCCCGATCGCGCATATGACGGTCGGGCAATGGCGTGACTGGCTGCTGGGCTACGAGGCCGACGAGGCCGCGCTGGCCGCCATCGCACGGGGCCTGACGCCGGAAATGGTGTCGGCCGTCAGCAAGCTGATGCGCAACCAGGACCTGATCGCGGTCGCCCGCAAGGTGCGTGTCGTCACCGCCTTCCGCAACACGCAGGGACTGAAGGGGCGGCTGGGTGCGCGCCTCCAGCCCAATCACCCGACCGACGACGCGCGCGGCATCGCGGCCGCGCTGCTGGACGGGCTGCTGCTGGGGGCAGGCGATGCGGTGCTGGGCATCAACCCAGCCACCGATTCCATCGAAACCGGCATGGTGCTGGTGCACATGCTCGACGAAATCCGCCGGCGCTACGACATCCCGACCCAGAGCTGCGTGCTGACCCACATCACCAACACGCTGGCGATGATCGAGCGCGGGGCGCCGGTCGATCTGGTCTTCCAGTCCATCGCCGGCACCCAGCGCGCCAATGAAAGCTTCGGCGTCTCGCTGGCGCTGCTGGACGAGGCGCATCAGGCGGCGCGAAGCCTGCGGCGCGGCAGCGTGGGCGAGAACGTGATGTATTTCGAGACCGGGCAGGGGGCCGCGATTTCCGCCGATGCGCATTTCGGGGTCGACCAGCAGACGCTGGAAGTGCGCGCCTACGCGGTGGCCCGGGAATATGCGCCGCTGCTGGTCAACACCGTCGTGGGCTTCATCGGCCCCGAATATCTCTATGACGGCAAGCAGATCATTCGCGCTGGCCTGGAAGATCATTTCTGCGGCAAACTGATGGGCCTGCCGATGGGCTGTGACGTCTGCTACACCAACCATGCGGAAGCCGACCAGGATGACAGCGACGACCTGATGATGTTGCTGGCGGCGGCAGGGGTGAATTTCCTGATCGCCGTGCCGGGGGGGGATGATGTGATGCTGAATTACCAGAGCCTCTCCTACCACGACATCCTGACCGTCCGCTCCGTCTATGGCACCGCGCCCGCTCCCGAATTCGAACGCTGGCTGCAACGGATGGCCCTGCTGGACGGCAGGCGCCGCCTGAACGCCAACGCGCCGCTGGCCCTTCCCGGCTTCCTGGATGAGTGAGAGCCGGCCAGATCCCGCCCGCGACCCGTGGATCGCGCTGCGTGGCCTGACGCACGCCCGCATCGGCCTCGGCCGGGCCGGCGACGCGCTGGCGGGGGCGGATGTGCGTGCCTTGCAGGCCGCGCATGCGGCGGCCCGGCGGGCAGTTCATGCCGCGCTCGATCCGGCCCGGCTTTCCCTCGCCGAGCCGTTCCTCGAAGTGCGCAGCCGCGCGCCCGATCGCGGCGTCTTCGTGCGTCGCCCCGATCTGGGGCGGCGGCTGTGCCCGCTGGACGCGGCGCGCCTGCCGCAGGCACCCTGCGACGTCCTGTTCGTCATCGCCGACGGGCTTTCGGCGCTGGCGGCGGCGCGCCAGGCGCCCGGCGTGCTGGAGGCCGCGCGCGCGTCCCTGCCGGGCTGGTCCATCGGCCCCCTCATCGTCGCGCATAATGCGCGGGTCGCGCTGGGGGACGAGATCGGGACTCTGGTCGGTGCGCGCTGCGTGGTCATGATGATCGGCGAGCGCCCGGGCCTGAGCGCCGCCGACAGCCTCAGCCTCTACCTGACATGGGACCCGAAAGTCGGCCGCATGGATTCCGAACGCAACTGTCTCTCCAACATCCACGCCCATGGCGGCATGGCGCATGACGAAGCCGCCTTCCGCCTCGCCTGGCTGCTACGCGGCGCGCGTACGCTGGGGCGCAGCGGCGTTGCCCTCAAGGATGACAGCATGACCGCACGATTGCCGCCGCCCACGCCATGACCAGCCGGACCGACGCGCTGCCCCGCCATCTGGGCGTCATCCATCTCTGGTCCATCGCGGTCGGGCTGGTCATCTCGGGCGAGTATTTCGGCTGGAGCTACGGCTGGGCCAGTGCCGGCACGCTCGGCTTTCTGGTCGCGACCCTCGCCGTCGCGCTGATGTACCTGTCGCTGATCTTTTCCTACACCGAGCTGACGACCGCCATGCCGCGCGCGGGCGGTCCGTTCGTCTATGTCACCGCCGCGTTCGGGCGGCGGGCGGGCCTGATCGCGGGCATCGCCTCGGTCATGGAATTCGTCTTCGCGCCGCCCGCCATCGCGCTGGCGATCGGCGCCTACCTGCACGTGCAATATCCATGGCTGTCGCCGACCATGGCGGCGGCAGGCGCGTTCTGCGCGTTCATGGCGCTCAATATCGCCGGTGTGCACCTGGCGGCACGGTTCGAACTGTTCGTGACGCTGGCGGCGATTATCGAGCTTCTGATCTTCATGGCCATCGTCTGGCCCGGCTTTTCGATGGCGCGCTTTACCGATGGCGGCTGGGCGGGCAGCGGGCACCTCTCATTCGCCACCTTCGGCGGCATCGCGCAGTCGGTGCCATTCGCCATCTGGTTCTTCCTCGCCATCGAGGGCGTGGCGCTGACCGCCGAGGAAGCGCGCGACCCGCACCGCACCCTGCCGCTGGCCTATGTCGCCTCGATCTTCACGCTGGTCACCCTCGCCCTCGGCGTGATGGTACTGGCCGGCGGGGTGGGCGACTGGCGCGCGCTTGCCGACCGCAACGACCCGCTGCCCCAGGCCATGCGTATCGTCGTCGGCCCGCATAGCGGCTACGTCCACATGCTGGTCTGGCTCGGCCTGTTCGGGCTCATCGCCTCGCTGCACGGTATCATCATGGGCTATTCGCGGCAGATCTACGCACTGGCGCGCGACGGCGGCCTGCCGCACCTGCTCGCACACCGCCACCCCCGGCGCGGCACGCCCTGGGTCGCCACCCTCGCCGGGGGCATAATCGGCATCATCGCCATCCTCTGCGACGATTTCGCCAGTTTCGGCGGCCAGTCTTTGACGGCCTCGCTGGTGACGCTATCCGTATTCGGCGCGCTGATCGTCTATGTGCTGACCATGGCCAGCCTGTTCAGGCTGCGCCGGCGCGACGGCAGTGCGCATCTGGTGTGGAAAGTGCCGGGATTTCCCTATGTCCCCGCCTTCGCCCTGTTGGCGGCATCCGGTGCGCTGGTCCTGATGGGGGTCTTCCATCCGGTCGCGCTGGGGATTGCTGTCTTGTTCGTCGGCGGTGCCATCGCGCTACCGGGCGAGGCTTGATGTTCTTTTTTGCAAAAAAGAACCAAAAAACTCTGATTCGTTCAGGAGCTTTTTGCCGGGGCATGCGACGCCCCTGAACGAATAAAAGTCTTTTTGCTTCTTTTTCTTCAGAAAAAGAAGGCCTTAATCCCGCACCCGTTCGATCTGCGCCCCACACTGCGCCAGCTTCCGCTCTACGGCCTCATAGCCACGATCCAGATGATAAACCCGGCTCAAGATCGTCTCGCCATGCGCCGCCAGCCCCGCCAGGATCAGCGAGAACGAAGCCCGCAGGTCGGTCGCCATCACCGGCGCGCCCGACAGCGAATGCACGCCGCGAATGATGGCGGATGAGCCATGGACGTTGATGCGCGCGCCCATGCGGTTCAGTTCAGGCACATGCATGAAGCGGTTTTCGAAGATGGTCTCGGTCACCATCGACGCCCCTTCGGCGACCGACAGCAGCGCCATGAACTGGGCCTGCATGTCGGTGGGGAAGCCCGGATAGGGTTCGGTCATGATGTCCACGCCGCGCAGCGCCCCGGTGCGGCGCACGCGCAGGGCGTCGTCCTCCTGGAACACCTCCACGCCCGCCTCCTCCAGCGCGCGGACGACCGCACCCAGATGATCGGCCCGGCCGCCGATCAGGCGCAGTTCGCCGCCGGTGATGGCGGCGGCGCAGGCATAGGTGCCGCATTCGATCCGGTCGGGCATCACGCTGTGCGTGGTGCCGTGCAGGGCTTCCACGCCCTCGATCGTCAGCGTGCCGGAGCCCGAGCCGGTGATGCGCGCGCCCATGCTGTTGAGGCAGGCGACCAGGTCGGCGATTTCCGGCTCGCGCGCCGCGTTGATGATCTCGGTCCGCCCGCGCGCCAGGCAGGATGCCATCAGCAGGTTCTCGGTCGCTCCGACCGAGGCGAAGGGCAGGACGATGCGATCACCCACCAGCCCGCGCGGGGCGCGGGCGTTGATATAGCCGCCTTCCAGCGAAATCTCGGCGCCCAGCGCCTCCAGCCCCTTCAGGTGCATGTCCACCGGGCGGGTGCCGATGGCGCAGCCGCCGGGCAGCGAGACGCGGGCCTCGCCGCAGCGGGCCAGCAGCGGGCCCAGCACCAGGATCGAGGCGCGCATCTGCGACACGATGTCGTAGGGTGCCACCGTGTTGGTGATGCTGCCGCCGACGGCCAGCGTGCCGCCGTCGCCTTCGATGTCCTCCACCGTCACGCCATGCTGTTCCAGCAGGCGGCGCATGGTCGTGATGTCGGCGATGCGCGGCACGTTGCGCAGCACCAGCCGTTCCGACGTCAGCAGGCCGGCGACCAGCAGCTTCAGCGCCGCGTTCTTGGCGCCGCCGATGACGATGTCGCCGCGCAGCCGGTGGCCGCCGTGAATGATGAAACGGTCCATGGCCTGTGTCCTACATCCGGGGGGTGGCGACGCCGCGCTGGCCCATATATTTGCCCGCGCGGTCGGCATAGCTGACCTCGCAGGGGGAAGCGCCCTGGAAGAACAGGAACTGGCAGATGCCTTCATTGGCGTAGATGCGCGCCGGCAGCGGGGTGGTGTTGCTGATCTCGATCGTCACCTGGCCTTCCCATTCGGGCTCCAGCGGCGTGACGTTCACGATGATGCCGCAGCGGGCATAGGTCGACTTGCCCAGGCAGACCACCAGCGTGTCGCGCGGAATGCGGAAATATTCCACCGTATGCGCCAGCGCGAAGCTGTTGGGCGGGATGATGCAGGTCGGCCCGGTGCGGGTGACGAAGCTGTTGGACGCGAAATCCTTGGGGTCGACCAGGGCGTTGTCGACATCGGTGAAGATCTTGAATTCCTCGGCCACCCGCGCGTCGTAGCCGTACGATGACAGGCCGTAGGAAATCACGCCCTCGCGCTTCTGCTGTTCCACGAAGGGTTCGATCATCCCGCCCTCCTGGGCCATGCGTCGAATCCAGCTATCGGGCATAATAGGCATGTACGGTCCCTTGCGTCGCGTGGGGCGAATGTCTTCTCGTATCTGCCCGACCACTAGCGAAGGCCGGGCCCGACCGCAATCAACTCCCGCTGTTTGTCGTCCCGGCGGGGGCGGGCACCGCCTCGTCGCCGGCAGTGTCGGCGCGGGCGCGGGATTGCTGCTTGCGGCGGCGCAGGTTTGCCCGCAGGGCCGCGGCCTCGCGCGCCAGGCGCTCCTGCCGCGCAATCTCGGCCTTCTCGGCCTTGGTCAGGGGAGGGGGGGAGGAATCGGTCATTGAAAATGGTCCGTATTCGGAGAGGTCAGCGGCTGCGGCGTCGGCTGGTCCACAATATGACGAGGGATGCCGCCATCAGCAGCGCGCCGGCGATATCCAGCCCCAGGATCGGCCAGCCCCGGCCCAGCAGCGGCCAGTGCCATTGCGATTGCCCGACTTCCAGCAGGATGCTGGCGCCGAAGCAGAACAGGGCGGCACTCTGGGCCCACGACACCAGGCGCGGCGTGGGGTGCTTGCGCGGCGGGGCGGCGCGGAACGGATCATTCGACATCGGTCTGTAGGGTCGCTTCCTGTAGGGGGGGCGTCTCGTGAAGAGCGTCCCCGGCCGGCTGGGTCCCCTGCCAGGCGAACCAGTCCGCCAGGCTCGAGCCCAGGATCTCATCATAGACCGCCAGCGTCGCCTGCTGCATCGCCCGGGTGGTATAGCGGGCCAGCACATGGGCGCGGGCGGCGGCCCCCAATGTTTCGGCCTCGTCCGGCGTCAGGCGCAGCATGGCGCCGATCGCCGCCGCCAGCGCATCGGGGTCGCCGGGCGGTACCAGCAGGCCGGTCTGTCCGTCCACCACGGTTTCCATCGCCGCGCCATGGGCGGCGACCACGACCGGGCGGCCCATCGCCTGGGCCTCGACCACCACCCGGCCGAACGGTTCGGGCTCCAGCGAGGGCACCACCACCACGTCCGCCATCGCCAGCGCCGCCGGCATGTCGGCGCAGTGGCCGGCGAAGAACACCCGCCCGCGCAGGGCCGGATAGGCCTGCGCCATCTGTTTCAGGCCGTCGCCGAACCGGTCGCGCCGGCGGGCCGGGCCCACGAAGACGCACGCCCAGGGGCGCCCGCAGCCCCCCTGGGCTTCCATCCGCGCCAGGGCTTCCAGCAGCAGCGCCTGGCCCTTCCAGCGCGTGAGCCGGCCCGGCAGCATGATGATCGCGGCCTCCTCGGGCAGGCCCCATTGATCGGCCAGCGCCTGGATGCGGGGGCCGCGTACCACGGCCGGGTCGAAGCGCACGGTATCGGCGCCGCGCGGAATCACGCGCAGCCGGTCGGGCCCCACCCGATAGTCGCGGGCCAGGCGCCGCGCGATGAAGGCGCTGATGGCGATCACCCGCCGGCCGGACGCCATGACGGCATTATAGCGCCGCTTGCCCGGAACATTCTCGCGATAGACGCCATGCCAGGTGGTCACCAGCGGCACGCCGGTCAGCCGGCAGGCCAGCGCCGCCGACCAGCCCGGCGCGCGCGAGCGGGCATGGACCAGATGCACGCCGCGCTCGCGGATCACCTGCGCCAGCCGCCGCGCGTTGAGCAGGATCGAGACCGGGTTCTTGGGCCGCAGGTCCAGCGGCACATGGACACCGCCGGCATAGGCCAGGCGCGGCAGCATGCGGCCGCCGGCACAGGCCGCGAGCGCCACGCCCCCGGCCTGCGCAATGGCCTGGGCCATGTCGACCGTGCCCTGTTCGATCCCGCCGGCATCGAGCGCGGGCAGAACCTGAAGAATGACAGGGCGGGCGACAGGCATGTCCATCCTGCCTCTCTAGCACGAACGGATCGGTCACGCATCGGCCGGGGAAGGCGGCTTTTTCGGAATTATCACGATTACGTGATATGTGATCGTGTAACATCGACAGGGGCATCGTCCTTGGGTATAGAGAGGGTCAAGAGGCCGAAGCGCCTCCAAGAAGAGAGAAGAACAAGAAGAATCAAGAAGAGACGGAAACCTTCATGAAGAAGGGCCAGCATCTGCTGTCGTCCCTTTTCCCGGCGCCGCCCTGCCTGTGACCGACCTGTGTCGGCTTCCGGGGGCGGTGCCGGGCTATCCCCTGTTTCCTCCCCCGCGCCCATCCCGCTCGCCCTGCCGCCGCCCGGTGCTGTTTGCATCCCGGACGTTCTGGATTAATCAGGGCGCATGACGCGCGTTCTCGTGATCAAGCTTGGGGCGCTGGGCGACCTCGTCCTGGCCTTCGCGCCCTTCGCGGCCATCCGCGCGCGCTATCCCGATGCCGACATCACCCTCCTGACCACCGCCCCGTTCGCGGCGCTGATGGAAGCCGCCCCATGGTTCGACCATGTGGTGGTGGATTCGCGCCCTGCCTGGCGGGACCTGCGCGGCCTGCTGCGCCTGCGCCGGCTGATGGCGGGGTTCGACGCGGTGTACGACCTCCAGACCTCCGGCCGCTCCTCGCGCTATTTCCGGCTGGCCGGCCGCCCCCGCTGGTCGGGGATCGCGGCCGGCGCCTGCTGGCCGCACGACAATCCGCAGCGCGATTTCATGCACACCCGGGCCCGCCAGCGCGACCAGTTGCGCCGCGCCGGGATCGATCATGTGCCCGACCCCGATCTGTCCTGGCTGGCCGAAGGCGGCCCGGTTCTGCCCGGCCCCTATGCACTGCTGGTGCCGGGGGCGGCACCCCACCGACCCGCCAAACGCTGGCCCGCCGAACGGTTCGGCGCCCTAGCCCGCCTGCTGGCGGCGCGTGGGCTGACGCCGGTCGTGGTCGGCACGGCGGGCGAATCCGCCCTGGCCGCCACCATCCGCGCCGCCTGCCCCGAAACCGTGGACCTGACAGGCCGGACCAGCCTGGTCGAACTGGCGGGGCTGGCCGCGCGGGCCGCGCTGGCGGTGGGCAACGATACCGGGCCCATGCACCTGGCCGCCGCCATGGGCTGCCCCAGTACCGTCCTGTTTTCGCGCGACAGCGACCCGGCCCGCACCGCGCCGCAGGGCCGCGCGCCCGGCCAGGTGCGGGTGCTGCGCGTTGACGATCTGGCCCTTCTGAGCGTGGATAGGGTTGCGGCCTCGGTCGCCTGACGCCATTACAGGCTCTTCCTGTTTATCGGAGCATCGACATCATGCCTGCCATCACCCTGCCTGACGGATCCGTTCGCCATTTCGACGGGCCGGTGACGGGTACGACGGTGGCGGCCTCCATCGGGCCCGGCCTGGCCCGCGCCGCCCTGGCGATGGTGGTCGACGGCAAGGACATGGACCTGTCGCGCGAGATCGCGCACGACGCCTCGGTGCGCTTCATCACCCGCAAGGACGATGCGGCGCTGGAGATGATCCGCCACGACGCCGCCCATGTGCTGGCCGAGGCGGTGCAGTCGCTGTGGCCGGGCACCCAGGTCACGATCGGCCCGTCGATCGAAAACGGCTTCTATTACGATTTCTATCGCAACGAGCCCTTCTCGCCCGAGGATTTCGCGGCCATCGAGGCCCGGATGCGCGAGATCGTGGCGGCCAACGCCCCCTTCGAGCGCGAGGAATGGCCGCGTGAGGAGGCGATCCGCTTCTTCGAGGCCAAGGGCGAGCGCTTCAAGGCCGAACTGATCCGCGACCTGCCGGAGAGCGAGACGATCTCGATCTACCGCCAGGGCGAATGGCTGGATCTGTGCCGTGGCCCGCATATGCGCGGCACCGGCGATATCGGCACCGCCTTCAAGCTGATGAAGGTGGCCGGCGCCTATTGGCGGGGCGACCATCGCAACCCGATGCTGACGCGCATCTACGGCACCGCCTGGCGCGACCAGAAGGAGCTGGACGCCCACCTGCACCGGCTGGAAGAGGCCGAGCGCCGCGACCATCGCCGCATCGGCCGCGAGATGGACCTGTTCCATATCCAGGAAGAGGCCGTGGGCTCGATCTTCTGGCACGCCAAGGGCTGGCGGATCTACACCGCGCTGCAGGACTATATGCGCCGCGCCCAGATCCGTGGCGGGTACGAGGAAGTCCGCACCCCGCAGCTCGTCGACCGCGCGTTGTGGGAGGCCTCGGGCCACTGGGACAAATATCGCGAGCACATGTTCATCGCGACCGTCGAGGACGAGGACAAGACCCTCGCCCTGAAGCCGATGAACTGCCCGTGCCACGTGCAGATCTTCCGCCACGGCCTGCGCTCGTACCGCGAACTGCCGCTGCGCATGGCGGAATTCGGTGCCTGCCATCGCTACGAGCCCTCGGGCGCGCTGCACGGCATCATGCGCGTGCGCTCCTTTACCCAGGACGATGCGCACATCTTCTGCACCGACGACCAGATCGCCGCCGAGACCGCGCGCTTCGTGCGCATGCTGGCCGAAGTTTATGCCGATCTGGGCTTCGACAGTTTCCGCGTGAAGTTCGCCGACCGTCCGGAACAGCGCGCCGGCAGCGACGAGACATGGGACAAGGCCGAGGGCGCGCTGATCGAGGCCTGCCGCCTGGCCGGCGTGGAGTATGAATATAACCCCGGCGAGGGTGCCTTCTACGGCCCGAAGCTGGAATTCGTGCTGCGCGACGCCATCGGCCGCGACTGGCAGTGCGGCACCTTGCAGGTCGATTACGTTCTGCCCGAACGTCTGGACGCCAGCTATGTGGGCGAGGACAGCGCCCGTCATCGGCCGGTGATGCTGCACCGGGCCATCCTGGGCTCGTTCGAGCGCTTCCTGGGCATCCTGATCGAGCAATATGCGGGCCGGTTCCCGCTGTGGCTGGCGCCGGTTCAGGTGGTCGTGGCCTCGATCGTCACCGATGCCGCGCCCTATGCCGAGCAGGTGGCGGCCGAACTGCGCGCAGCGGGCCTGACGGTCGAGACCGACACGCGCAGCGACAAGATCAACGCCAAGGTGCGCGAGCACAGCCTGGCCCGCGTGCCGGTGATCCTGGTCGTGGGCCGCAAGGAAGCCGAGGACGGCACGGTCGCCATGCGCCGCCTGGGCGGCGCGGCGCAGGAGGTCCTGTCGCTGGACGCGGCGGTCGAAAGCCTGGCGCAGGAAGCCCTGCCGCCGGACTTGCGTCGGGCGGCCGCGCCCGCGGCATAAGCCGGACTTTTCGTCCCGGATGCGGCCCGCCAGGGCCGCATCCAGCGAAAGGGGGAATGGCGGATGCGGGTCGTCTGCTGCCCGCGCATGGCTGAATCGAACGCCCATGCGACGAGAATGCTTGATCTGGATGGCCTCTTTGGGTCAATAACGGCCAGTCCGGAAAGCCATCGCGCCGTTCCGGCCTTATAGCTGGAACAGGCCCTGGGGATGGATACCGCCCGGGGCGCGCGGGATGCGGTCACGCTTCATTCCGCGGACGCGGGCGCGGCAGGCGAACGCGCCGGTCCTGGCGGGCTCGGGCGACAGATGCTCCGGACATGAAGACAAATACAGGAGCCGACCATAGCCAGACCTCCGATGCCCACTCCGCCTAACCGCGAGGGCCCCCGTGTCAATGAGGAAATCCGCGTTCCGCAGGTGCGTCTGATCGACGCGGAGGGCGAGATGCTCGGTGTCATGCCCACGCGTGATGCTCTGGCACGTGCTTATGCCGTTGGCCTCGACCTGCTGGAAATCAGCCCGAACGCCGAACCGCCGGTCGCCAAGATCCTCGACTACGGCAAGTTCAAGTACGAGCAGCAGAAGAAGCGGAACGAGGCCCGCAAGAAGCAGAAGGTCATCGAGATCAAGGAGGTCAAGGTCCGGCCGAACATCGATGAAAACGACTATCAGGTGAAGATGCGCGCCATGAAGTCGTTCATCGGCGAGGGCGACAAGGTCAAGGTGACCCTGCGCTTCCGTGGCCGCGAGATGGCTCACCAGGACCTCGGCATCAAGGTGCTGGAACGCATCCGCACCGAGATGGACGAACAGGCGAAGGTCGAGCAGATGCCCAAGCTCGAAAACCGCCAGATGATCATGGTGCTCTCGCCCCGCTGAGCGGGACGATCCCCTGACCAGCGAAAAAGCCCGGACGGCCTGTCCGGGCTTTTTTTTATGGCGTGTCGGCGTCCGGAAGCGGTCTCCACTGGGGCCGCACGGTGCCCGCCCCGCGCTTCTTGGCCCGGACCACGGCGGTATCCAGCGCCGAGAGGAAGGCCGAGCGATCCGCGCGGGTAAAGCCGCGCCCGCCCTGCATGATCGCCCCGGCGGAGCGCAGATCCTCCATCAGGTTGCGCATCGCCAGCGCCATGCCGATCGCGTCGGCGTCCAGAATCCGTCCGCGCGGGTCCAGCACGCAGGCCCCCCGCGCCACGCACCGCGCCGCCAGCGGAATATCGGCCGAGATGATGATATCGTGCGCGCCCGCCTGTTCGGCGATCCAGTCATCGGCGACATCCATCCCCTGGGTCACCACCACCCGCTCGATCAGCGGAGAGGACGGAATGGCGATCATCCGGTTCGACACCACGAATGTGTGCAGCCCATGCCGCACCGCCACGCGATAGGTCTCGTCCCGGACGGGGCAGGCATCGGCATCGATGAAAATCCGGGTCACATGCAGGGGCAAACGATCGTCAGTCCGGTCGCGATGGTTTCAGAAGGGTGACGGGTGCGAGAAACATGCCCGAACGGCCACGACCATGCCCTCAGGGCGTGAGCATGAAGGTCGCCGAGGCACTGGCCGAGACATCCTGCTCTTCGGCCGGCGCGCCAGGTGCCACGGGTGCCGAGGCGGCGCGGGCCATCATCATCATCGGCATCGGGCGCGGCATGCCATGGTCGGACAGCGTGATGGAGCGGATCGAGGCGATCTTCAGCCCCAGCACCTTCGCCGCCGCTTCGGCCCGCTGCCGCACATCGGTCAGGGCGCCGGCCTCGGCCTGGCGGGTCAGGCTCCGGCGCCGGTCGGACGACAGCGACCAGTCGAGCCCGCTCAGGGCCAGCCCCTTGGCCTGGAGCTGCCCGAGCAGGGCCAGCAGCGCCGCGCCGTCGGCGCCGGTCAGGCGGACGGTCTGGCGGGCCGTCCAGGCCGGTGCCTTGCCGCCCTCGTTATGCTCGGCCGAATAATCCTCGGTCACGGTCGTAATGCCGCCGGCCGCCTTGGCGGCGTCGATGGCCGTGCCGGCCAGGGCATTCACATGCTCCTGCGCCGCCGCCGCGCTGGCGGCGCCGGCTTCGGCAAACAGCGTGGCCGTCAGCCGGTCGGGCGCGGCATGGACGGTGCCGGTGCCCGACAGGGTCAGCGCGGTGCCGGCCGGGGCGTGGCGGGGCAGCATCTCCGGCATGCCCGGCCCCGGATCGGACGGCATGTCCTGGGCTGAGGCGGCGAGGGGCAGCAGGATCGCGGCGGTCAGGGCAAACGCCCCAAGGGCAGGAAGGCGGAACTCGGTCATGAATGCGTGTCTTCCTTCAGCGCCATCAGGGCCCGGCGCAGTTGAACGATGCCCGAACGCACCTTGCCTTCATGGCACAGATGCGTGCCCTGGGCACGCAGATCGTCGACCTCGTGCCGCAGGGGCGGCCCGTAGGCGTCGATGACGGCAGCCAGCCGGTTGCAGAATGCGCGGCTGTCGCTGGTGATGATGACGGGGTGGTTGGGGTCGTCCGCGCCCCGGCCGCCCGTGGCCAGCGACGCGTCCATGTCCGGCGGCGGGGCCATGCCGCACAGGCACAGGCCCATGACCGCCAGTGCCGTGATCGAAAGAGGCTGTGAATTCATGGACGCGAGCCTAGGGTTCGTCATGTGTCGCCCTCGTGGGGCGATCGTGAAGTCTGCGTCACCCGGGTCGGGACCTGCGTGGGGGCGGCGGCGCGCCGGGGCTGCCGGCCGGCCTTGGGGGCTTCGCGCGGCACCGGCATCACCATCCGCACCGCCAGCCCCGGCTGGCGCGGATACAGGCGCAGCGTGCCGCCATGCAACTGGACGATCGCCTGCACCAGCGACAGGCCCAGCCCGGCACCGGGCGTATTGCGCGCGGCTTCGGCGCGGAAGAACCGGTCCGAGGCACGGGCCAGGTCGGCCTCGTTCATGCCGATCCCCTCGTCGGTGACGGCGATCGAGACCACGTCGCGCGTCGGCGTGCCCAGGGTCAGCCCCGGCAGTGCCGGCCCCAGGGCGGCGGCCAGGGTCACGGTGCCGCCTTCGGGCGAGAATTTGATGGCATTGTCCAGCAGGTTGGCCACCGCCTGCTGCATCATCGCCCGGTCGCCGTAAAAGGGCAGGCTGGGCGGCAGGCGCAGCACCAGGTGGATATGCCGCTCTTCGGCCACGGCTTCGTACAGGTCGCCGATATCGGTCAGCAGCGGCACCAGGTCGAACGGCGCGAAGGCCGACCGGCGGGACCCGGCCTCGATCTGCGCGATGCGCAGCAGGGCCTCGAACACGGCAGTCACATTGTCCAGGTCGCCCACCGCGCGCTCGACGGCCGCGCGCAGCTCGTCCGTGTCGCGGGCATGCAGGGCGGCATCTTCAAGCTGGGTCCGGGCACGGGTGATCGGCGTGCGCAGGTCGTGGGCAATGGCGTTGGAGACCTGCCGCACGCCATCCATCAGCCGCACGATGCGGTCCAGCATCTCGTTGATCGCCTCGGCCACCTGGTCCAGCTCGTCGCCATTGCCCACCAGCGGCATGCGGCGCGACAGGTCGCCATGCGCGATGGCCTGCGTGGTCTGGGCCACCGACTTGATCATGCGGCGGAACATGCTGTGGACCAGCGCGGCACCGCTGATCGCCAGCAGCGTGACCATCATCCACGCCCATAGCAGCGAATCCGTCAGCAGCCGGCGCAGCACCGCGCGCGCCCGCACATCGCGCCCCACCAGCAGGCGGAAGCCCCCGGGCAGGCTGAAGGCATGGATCTGCGCCGTGTCGCGCATGCCCGCACGCGTGACTTCCAGCGAATACCACCGGTCGTTGCGTATCACCTGCGCCGGCCATTCCGACAGGTTACCCGCCAGGCGGCGGCCGGTCGGGTCCACCATCAGGTAGATCGCATCGTCGTCCAGGTTCTGTTCCAGCCGGTCGTCGATCGTCAGCGCCAGCGTCGGCAGCCCGCCCTCCGCCCAGCGCTGGCTCAGCGCCCGCGCGTCGGCATTGATCGCGGTTTCCACCTGCCGCTCCAGAAAGCCGATCGTGCCCCACCAGATGAAGGACATGAACAGGATCGACGACAGGGCGAACAGCAGCCCATAGCCCAGCGAGAAACGCAGCCCGGCCGAGCGTGGCAGGCGGAATCGCCGCTGTGGCCGTTCCGCGCCGCCCTGGGGCTTGGCTGGAAGCGTCTGCGGGGCAGAGGACATGGCCAGTTCGTGCGTTCCCGCCCTAATCCGCCCGCAGCATGTAGCCGGCATTGCGGATGGTGTGGATCAGCGGCGTGTCGAAGGGCTTGTCCACCTTCTGCCGCAGGCGCGAGACATGGACGTCGATGACGTTGGTCTGCGGGTCGAAATGATAGTCCCACACGCCTTCCAGCAGCATGGTGCGGGTCACGACCTGGCCTGCGTGGCGCATCAGATATTCCAGCAGCCTGAATTCGCGCGGCTGCAGGTCGATCCGCTGGCCGCCGCGCCGCACGCTGCGCGACAGCAGGTCGATCTCCAGGTCCGCCACGGTCAGGCGCGTCTGCGGCGCGTTGTCGCTGCGCCCGCGACGCGACAGCGCCTCGACCCGCGCCAGCAATTCGCTGAAGGCGAAGGGCTTGGTCACGTAATCGTCGCCGCCCGCCTTCAGGCCCTGCACCCGGTCGTCGACATCGGCCAGCGCCGACAGCAGCAGGACCGGGGTGGTGTTGTTCTGCGCGCGGATGGTCTCCAGCAGGCGCAGCCCGTCGATGCCGCCGGGCAGCATGCGATCCAGGATGATCAGGTCGAAATTCTCGCTGACCGCCAGGAACAGCCCGTCCTTGCCGTTGTCCACCGGCTCGACCAGATGCCCGGCCTCGCGCAGGCCCTTGGCGACGAAATTGCGTACGGTCGGATCATCCTCGACGACCAGGATATGCATGTCGGTCCCGCTCCGCTATGGCTTCGCATCGGCACGGCCGAAGCACGCTTCTCCGCACCAAACGAGGACCTTACCCCGCATGCGGGGGGGCTGGCCAGAGCGGCAAGGTTGCTAGTCGTCCATGTCCGCCGGGCGGTGGCCGACGATGACCGGTACCGTCATCTCGGTGGCACGGCGGCGGATATGCACCTGCACGGTCGATCCCGGATGTTCCGCCGCCACCGCGCGGATCAGCGTCCGCGCGCTGTCGACCGGTTCCTCGCCCACCGTCAGCACGATGTCGCCGGTCCGCAGCTTCGCCTTTTCCGCCGGGCCGCCCCGGTCGATGTCGGTGATGCGCACGCCGGCATGCCTGTCCCCGTCGGCCAGGGTCACGCCCAGCCAGCCGCGGTCGATATGCCCGCTGCGGCGCAGTTCGGCCACGATGGGCGCCACGATTTCCGACGGAATGCCGAAGCCGATGCCCACCGATCCGCCGGTGGGCGAGACGATGGCGGTATTCAGCGCCACCACCTGCCCGCCCAGATTGAAGGACGGCCCCCCCGAATTGCCCGGATTGATCGGGGCGTCGAGCTGCAGGAAATCGTCGAACGGGCTGGCGCCGATATCGCGCCCCCGTGCCGAGACGATGCCCGCCGTGACCGACGAGCCGAGCCCGAACGGGTTGCCCGCCGCCATGATCCAGTCGCCGACATTGACCTGCCGGCTGTCGCCCCAGGTGACGTAGGGCAGCGGATTCGGCGCCTGGATGGAAATGACCGCGATGTCGGTCAGATCGTCGCTGCCCACCAGCCGGGCCGGATATTCGGTGCCGTCGGACAGCGAGACGGTGATGCGGTCGGCCTCGCCCACCACGTGGGTATTGGTCACGATCACGCCGCCAGGGTCGATGATGAAGCCCGACCCGGCGCCGATCATCTCCTCGCCGCGCGAGCGCATCCGATCGCGGAACCGGTGCTCGAAGGGCGTGCCCTTCACGCCCGGCGGCACGGGCTGCCGCTTGGCCCGATCGTCCGCATCCTGCGTCACCGCGATATTGACCACCGCCGGCACCACCTTGCGCACCAGCGGCGCGAAGGTCAGCGGCCCAGAGGTGACGATTGCGGGCACGGGGGGCGCGAACAGCGCCGTGTCGTCGGCCCGCGCCGGGCCGGCCGGAAGGGCAACGGCCAGGGCGGACGCAGCCAAGGTGGACGCCGCGAGGAAAAAGGGCCGGCTAGCCATCCGCCGCATGGGCTGGGAATCCTGATCAGGGCGCATGGTCGGCGCGTTGTGCTGGGTCCACGATACCGCAGGATAACGTCGCCGTCATGATCGTCCGCCCCGCCGCGCGCCTGCCGGCGGCGCGGCCTCGGCCGGGTTCTCGGGCCAGTCGTGCCGCGGGTAGCGGCCGCGCATGTCGCGGCGCATGTCCGCCCAGCCCCCGGTCCAGAAACCGGCCAGGTCCGCCGTGATGGCCTGCGGCCGCCCGGCCGGCGACAGCAGGGCGATCAGCAGCTTCACCTGCCCGTCCGCCAGGCGCGGCGTCGCGCGCAGCCCGTAGAAGGTCTGGGCCCGCGCCGAGGCCGTGGGCACCGGCTGCGTATAGTCGATCGGTACCCGCCCGCCCGGCAGGTCCAGCGCGGTGGGCAGGGCCCGGTCCAGCCAGGCCAGGCGCTGATGGTCCAGCCGCGCCCGCAGCATCGCCAGTACATCCAGCGCCGCGACCTCGGACAGGCGGCTCAGCCCGCCCAGCCACGGGGCCAGCCACGTCGCGGCCTCCGCCGCCAGCGCGCTATCGGACAGGTCGGGCAGGTCCTCCTGCCCCGGCAGGGCGCGGGCCAGCGCGACACGGGCCTGGAACTGCCGCGCCGCCGGCGTCCAGCCCAGCGTGGTGTCCAGCCGGTCGGCCGCCTGCCGCAGCAGCAGATCCGCCACCTCGTCGGCCGCTGCCGTTACCGTGCGGTCGCGCAGCACCAGCGCCCCCAGCCGCAGGCGCCGCCGTGCCAGCACCGCGCCGGTCGTCGGGTCCAGCGTCGTTTCCACCTGTTCGGTGGCGCGGCGGCGGATGGTCTCGGGCAGATTGTCCGGGTCCAGCTTCGCGGCCAGCCGGATTTCGGCCGCCGTGCGCACATGCAGCGTGGCCACCGCCAGCAGGCCGGAATCCGCCAGCCGGTCGGCGCGCCCCAGCTTCGCCCCACCGCCGCCCGACAGGCGGAAACTGCCGGCCTCGCCCCGCCGTTGCGCGATGCGGTCGGGGAAGGCGGCGGCCAGCAGCGCCCCCGCGTCGCCCTGTGCGACGGCATTGGCGCGCAGCCCCAGCCGGCGGCGATACTGGTTCGCCGCCTGGCGGATACGCACCAGCGCCCCGCGATCGGCATCCGGATGGTCGCCGCCCGCGATCAGTTCCAGCCGCAGGGCAATGTCGGCGGGCGGCACGGCGGGGGCGCCGCCCTTCCCTCCCGATGCAGGGCGCGCGCGCAGCGGGTCGCGTTCCTCCAGCAGCGCGGCCAGGTCGGCGGCCAGCGCGGCCTCGCCCGTGTCGCGGGCCGACAGCATCATCGCCGCCAGGCGCGGATGCGCGCCAAGGGCTGCCATCCGCTCGCCTTCCCGGGTGACACGCGCATCCTCGTCCATCGCCCCCAGGGCCGTCAGCAGGGCGCGCGCGGCCTCGAAGGCGCCGTTGGGCGGGGCGTCGGGCAGCGGCAATTGCTCGGGCGGCGTGCCCATGGCGGCCTGCCAGGCGGCGGTGTCCAGCCGCAGGCCGGTCAGTTCGGCGTCCAGGATCTCCGGCCGGTCATGCGGGGCCATGCCGCGCCCGGTGGCCTCGCTCCACAGCCGTATCCCCACACCCGCCGACTCGCGCCCGGCGCGGCCGGCGCGCTGGGTGGCGGCGGCGCGCGAGATCCGCACCGTATCCAGCCGCGTCAGGCCGGTGCCGGGGTCCAGGCGCGGGCTGCGCCGCCATCCGCCATCCACCACCACCCGCACGCCCGGCACGGTCAGCGAGGTCTCGGCGATCGAGGTCGCGAGGATCACCCGCCGTCCGGTCCCCGGCCGGGGGCGCAGCACACGGTCCTGCTCGCCCGGCGGCATCTCGCCATACAGGGGCAGGATCTCGGCGGGCGCCCCCGCCAGCGCCGTCTGGGCGCGGCGGATCTCGCCCACCCCGGGCAGGAAGGCCAGGATATCGCCCTCATGCTCGGCCAGGGCGGCGCGGATCGCGCGCGCCATGGCGTCGGGCAATTCGCGCAGATGGGTGATGTCGCGCGGCGCGTGATGGATGGTGACCGGAAAGGCCCGGCCCGCGCTTTCGATCAGGTTGGCGCCCATCAGCGCGGACAGGGCGGCACCGTCCATGGTGGCCGACATCGCCACCAGCCGCAGGTCGGGCCGCAGGCTGCGCTGGGTATCGAGGCAGAAGGCCAGCGCCGCGTCGGCGTCCAGCGAGCGTTCGTGGATTTCGTCCAGGATCACGCAGGCCACGCCGTCCAGCGTCGGGTCGGACAGCAGGCGCCGCACCATCAGCCCCTCGGTCACCACCTCGATCCGCGTGCGGTCCGAAACGGCGGATTCCAGCCTCGTGCGGTAGCCCACCAGCCCGCCCGCCTCCTCGCCGATCAGGGCCGCCATGCGCTGGGCCGCCGCGCGGGCGGCCAGCCGGCGCGGCTCCAGCATCACGATCCGCCCGTCGCCGCGCCAGGCCGCGTCCAGGAGTGCCAGCGGCACCGTGGTGGTCTTGCCCGCACCGGGCGGGGCCACCAGCACGGCGGACGGGGTTTCCATCAGGCTGGCGCACAGCTCGGGCAGGATCGCGCTCACCGGTAGTTCGGCCGGAATCGACAGCCGGGGATGGGCGGGGCTTTGCAGGGCGGGGTCGAATTCCATATCCTGCTTATGCGTCCATGGCCTGGAACCGGCAATCCACCGGCTTGCACCGCCGTTCCGCCACTCGCCCTTCCTGATTTTCCGGAGCCTCCGTTCTTGATCCTGTCCCGGTTCATGTCCGCGTTCGCGGCGCCTTGCCACCCCCGCCCGCTGCCGTCGTGGCTGGTGCCGATGCTGGTCGTCCTGTCCCTTGCCCCCGGCGGGACCCACGCCCTGGCGGCCGAAAGTGCCGCGCAGACGAGCGAACGCGATATCGCGACCCTGGTGACCGATACCGACCATTATCGCCCCGGCACGAAGCTGCATGTCGGCCTGCGGCTGCGGCTGAAGCCCGGCTGGCACACCTACTGGATCAATCCCGGCGACGCGGGCGAGGCGCCGACGCTCTCGGTGCAGGCCAGCGGCGGCGCCTCCGGGGCCTCCGGCACCATCGCCTGGCCGGCGCCGGAGCGCCTGCGCGACGGGCCGCTGATGTCCTACGGCTATACGGGCGACGTGCTGCTGCCCGCCGAATTGCAGCCCTCGGGCACCGGCGACGCGCCGATGGTGCTGAAGGCCACCGCCGAGTGGCTGGTCTGCGCGGCCGTCTGCGTGCCCGAACAGGGGCAGTTCACCCTGACCCTGCCGGCTGGCGATCCGGCGCCTTCGGCCGAAGCACCGCTGTTCGCGCGCGCGGCCCAGGCACGCCCCATGGAATCGCCCTTCGCCGCCACCATCGCGCCCGACGGAACGCTGAGCCTGACCGGCGCGGGCCTGACCCCGGCCGCCGTGCGCGAGGCATGGTTCATGCCCCTCACCACCGGCGCCATCGACCAGGACGCCGACCAGCCGATGAAGATCGCGGACGGCACGCTGACCCTGGCGCTGAAGCCCGGCGACGCCTTCCATGCCGCCCCGACGCTGGACGGCGTGCTGGTGCTGAAGGACCCGGCGGGCGAGACGCGCGCGCTGTCGATCGCGGCCCGCCCGGGCCCGGCGATGGCCGCCCCGGCCGCTCCCGCAGGCGCGCCGGCCATGGCGCTGCCCGTGCCGGAGGGCGCGGCGGGCGGCCTGCGCATGCTGCTGCTGGCCTTCGCGGGCGGGCTGATCCTGAACCTGATGCCCTGCGTGTTCCCGGTCCTGATGATGAAGGCCATGGCGCTGACCCGTCTGGCCGGCGCGCATACCATGGCCCGTCTGGCCGGGGCCGGCGCCTATGCCGCCGGCGTGGTGGGTGCCTTCATGGTGCTGGGCGGCATCATGCTGACCCTGCGCGCGGCCGGGGCAGTGGCCGGCTGGGGCTTCCAGTTCCAGTCCGCCGCCTTCGTCGCCGCCGTGTGCTGGCTGCTGTTCGCCGTGGCGCTGAACCTGCTGGGCGTGTTCGGCATGGGCAACGGCATCGCGGCCCTGGGCGGTGCCGGGGTCACGCGCGGTGGCTATCTGGGCGACGCGATGACCGGCGTGCTGGCGGTACTGGTGGCTACGCCCTGCACCGCGCCGTTCATGGGGGCGGCCATCGCGGGGGCGCTGACGGCGCCGGCCTGGGTGGCGATGGCGGTGTTCATCGCCATGGGTGCCGGGCTGGCCGCGCCTTACCTGGTCCTGGCCGGTGTGCCGGCACTGGCACGTTACCTGCCGCGTCCGGGGGCATGGATGGATATCCTGCGCCAGGGGCTGGCCTTTCCCATCCTCGCCACCTGCGTGTGGCTGATGTGGGTGCTGGCCCTGCAGGCCGGCGCGACCGCCATCGCGGTTCTGGGCGCCGGGCTGGTACTGGTCGGGCTGGCGGCGTGGCTGACCGGGCTGGCCCAGGGCATGGCCATGCGCGACGGTCCGGCGCGGCAGATCCGGCTGTGCCGCGCCCTGGCCCTGGTGGCGCTGGCGGTGGCCATGGCGATGCTGCCCGGCCTGCGGGCGGGGCGGGCCGGTGCCGATGCGGGCCTGGTCGCCTCCGGCCCCGCGGGCACCGAGGCCTTTTCGCCCACCCGGCTGGCGGCGCTGCGGGCGCAGGGGCGGCCGGTCTTCGTCGACATGACGGCCGCATGGTGCATCTCGTGCCTGGTGAACGAGCGGGTGGCCCTCTCATCCGCCCCCGTGCAGGCGGCCTTCCGCGACCGGCACGTGGTCTACATGAAAGGCGACTGGACCAATCGCGACGCCACCATCAGCGCCTTCCTGGAAGCGCATGGCAGGGCAGGGGTCCCGTTCTACGTCTATTACGCGCCGGGCGATGCGCAGGGCCATGTCCTGCCGCAGATCCTGACCAGCGGGCTGGTCCTCGACGCGCTGAAAGGATAGGCGCGGCGGGGGCGGATCGTCTCCGCCCCCGTCCCTCGGCTCAGTAGCCGTTGCTGGCGTTGGGCGCGCTGGTCGCGGTTCCGGACGGCAGGGTCAGGTAGCCGGGCTGGGGCGACTTCACGCGCGGCGCCGGGGCGGCGCTGCCGTCGGTGGCCGGGCCGCCGGTCGGGAAGATCGCGTTGGGTTCGCTGGGAACCACGGCCGGCGCCGGTGCCGCGGGTGCAGGTGAGGCCGGGCCGGCAACGGCCGCGGCGGCAGTCGGGGTGGCCGCGAGGGAAGCCGTGGCCGGAGCCGTCGCCCCGGGGCTGCCGGGCAGGCCGAGCTGCTGCTGCTGGATCGCCCTGGGCGTGGTGCCGACGGCATCGACCAGCCAGTCCGCCAGATGATGCCGGACCTGGAACTCCAGCTCGACATTCATGTCCTTCATCATCTGCGACGTGATCGCATACAGGTTGGCCGGCGAATCCGCGTTGCCGTCGCTGTCCGAAGCCGTCGAGCTGAAGGTGCGCCGGACATGGGCCTCGGCATAGCCCTGGCGCTGGCCGTTGGGGCTGGAGACGTCGAGATGCACGTCCATCTGCCCCTCCAGCGTGCCGCCCGGCTGGTGCAGGATCGAGGCCCGGTCGATGGTGAAGACGGCGCCGCCGGTGCTGCCGGCCGCCATCAGCCGGTCGGTGGCCATCTGGTGCAGCGCCTGGTCGGGCGGCGTGGGCGCGCGGCCGGAAACATCGCCCGGCACCGTGCCCGGCTGCCCGTTATCGACGATGTTGATCGTCGCCACATTCAGGCGCAGCACCGGCAGGTAGTCGTAGCGCATCGGCGCGAAATTGGGCGGCGGCGCGTCGCTGCACGCCGCAAGCGGCAGGAGCGGGCAGGCGAGCAGGAGCAGCATGGGCAACCGGGCGGCCCGGCGGGACGGACGCATGAAGGAGTTCTCCGACGGTGGGATCGATACAGGACGTCGGAGAAAACTGCCGCTCCAGCCCTGTCCGGTCAATCCGTTACGGGGCCGCCCACCTCGTCGCGACCGAAGCGGAAGCTGATATTGCAGAACGCGCAATGCATGCTGATGGTGCCGTCTTCGGCCATATGGTCCAGATCCTCGCGGCCGAAGGTCTCCAGGATGCCGGACAGCCGCGCCCGGCTGCACCGGCAGCCGAAGGCCAGCGCGCGGGGACGGTCGGCACAGACATCCTCGGAATGGAACAGGCGATAGAGCAGGTCGTCGGACGACAGATTATCGTCCAGCAGTTCCGCGTCGGTCACCGTCGCCGCCAGCGTGACGGCGGTGGACCATGTCTCGTCCTCGTCGCTGTCGGGCGGGGTTTCGGCCGCGATGCCGCCTTCGGTCGCGATGCGTTCCAGCACCAGGGCCGACGCGCGCCAGCCGGCATCGGTGTGCGCGCAGGCCAGCCGTACCCAGCAGGCATGCTGCTCGCTGGTTTCGAAATAATGGGCGGCCATGTCCGACAGCGACGCACCGGCAATCGCGACGATGCCCTGGTGCAGATCGGTATCCGGCCCCTGATCGACCGTAAATGCCAGATAGCCGCTGCCCAGCAGCCGGGCCGCATCGGCATCCGGCTCGCTTACCGCCAGCGCCGCCACCGCATCGTCGTCGGAATGGGCATGGAAGCGCAGCGCACCGGCATTGGTACAGTCCGCCACCAGCAGCGAGACCGGGCCGTCCCCCTTGGCCTGGAGCGAGAACGAGCCCTGGAATTTCAGCGCGGAGGCCAGGCCGCCCACCAGCGCCAGCGCCTCGCCCGCCAGGCGCAGCACGATGTCGGGATTGTCGTGCCGGCTCAGCAGCGCATCCGCCAGCGCCCCCAGCCGCACCAGCCGCCCGCGCACCGGCCGCCCGGCCAGATAGAACGGCGTCACCCCCTGCGGGATCACCAGGTCGGGTACATCCGGTCGATGGGCGTCGAGAAAGGCAGGGGTATCGATCATGGCAAGTTCCGGATAGGGCAGAAGGGGCGTGTCAGGCCGCCTCTTAAATACGGGCGCTGATCTCGGCTTCCACCGCTTCCAGCCGGGTCTCGAAGGCGCGCAGCGCCTCGGGGCCGATTTTTTCCCGCGCCGCCAGCGCCTTCAGCAGCGCCTGCCGGCAGCGGTCATGCGCCGCGTCCAGGTCTTCGGTGCGGGGCGTGTTGGCCAGGCAGTCCAGATAGGCGTTGCGCAGCACCATCACCCCCGGCCCGGAACAGGGGAGGGTGGCGAAGGCGGCCTCGACGCTGCCTTCCACCCAACCGGGAGTGGACGGGACATCCTCGGTCGCCGTCGGGTGGGCTGGCGTCTCGGCCGGTCCGGTCATCGCGATGGTTCCTCTTCTCCGTAATCCTGCCACTGCGCGCCGCCCAGCGCCCAGACCAGCAGGCCCTTCTGCGCGTGCAGGCGGTTCTCGGCTTCGTCGAACACCACCGAACGGGGGCCTTCGAACACGTCCTCGGTCACTTCCTCGCCGATATGGGCCGGCAGGCAGTGCATGAACAGGGCATCGGATGCGGCCAGCGCCATCAGCCCCGCCGTGACCCGGTAGGGATCGAAATCCAGCAGGCGCTGCGCCGACCCGCTGTCGGACATGCTGACCCAGGTGTCGGTCACGACGCAGTCCGCCCCCGCCACGGCCTCGCGCGGGTCGGTGGTCAGGGTGATGTCGGCACCGCCCTCCCGGGCCCAGGCCACGGCCTCGGCCGACGGCGCGTGGCGGTGGGGCGTGGCGAGGCGCAGGCGGAAGCCGAACAGCCGCGCCGCCTCGATGAAGGAGGTGGCGACATTGTTGCCGTCCCCGATCCAGGCGATCGTGCGGCCGGCGATCGGCCCGCGATGCTCCTCGAACGTCATGATGTCGGCCAGGATCTGCACCGGGTGCGAATGCGGCGTCAGACCGTTGATGACCGGCACGCTCGACCAGTGCGCCAGTTCGCGCAGCGCCGTCGTGTTGCCGGTACGCAGCACGATGGCATCGACGAAACGCGACAGCACGCGGGCGGTATCGGCTATCGTCTCGCCGCGCCCCAGTTGCATGTCGGCGGGCGACAGCAGGATCACCTCGCCGCCAAGCTGGCGCATCCCGACCTCGAAGGACACGCGGGTCCGGGTCGAGGGCTTGGACAGCATCAGCCCCAGCGTGCGGCCCAGCAGCGGCAGGCGCGGGTGCAGCGGTCGCGCCCGTCCATGCTGCATCCGCTTGATGCGGCTGCCCAGGTCCAGGATGGCGCGCAGGGTCGCGCCATCGAAATCGCGCAGGTCCAGAAAATGGCGCGGCGCGGGATGCGTGACGGGGGTGGCAGGCAGCGCGTTCATGCCGCGTCCTCCGCCGAAGCGGCCAGATGCGCCCGCACGCGCAGCGCCGCACGGCGCAGCCGGCGCCCGGCCTCGGCGCAATCCTCCTCGGTCAGCACCAGCGGCGGCACCAGGCGCAGCACATTGTCGCCGGCGGTGACGCTCAGCACGCCTTCGTGCATCGCCGCGTCCTGCATCAGCGCGACCGGCGCGATGCAGCGCAGGCCCAGCAGCAGGCCGATGCCGCGCCACTGGGCGAACAGGTCGGGGAACTCACCGACCAGCGCATCCAGCACCTGCCCCAACTGGGTGCCGCGTGTCTGCACCTGGTCCAGGAAGCCCGGGGCCAGAATCACGTCCAGCACCGTGTTCGCGGCGGTGCAGGCCAGCGGGCCGCCCCCGAACGTGGTGCCGTGCGAGCCCGCCGTCAGGTATTTCGCCGTCGCCTCGGTGGCCAGGATGGCCCCCATGGGAAAGCCGCCGGCAATGCCCTTGGCGGTCGACAGCACGTCGGGCGTCACCCCCGACCATTCATGGGCGAACAGCCGGCCGGTCCGGCCCATGCCGCTCTGCACCTCGTCCATGCCCAGGAACAGGCCGAATTCGTCGCAGGCGGCGCGCAGCTCCTGCAGAAAGCGCGGATCGGCGACGTTGACGCCGCTCTCACCCTGCACCGGCTCGATCATGACGCCGGCGGTCTCGGGCGTGATCGCGGCGCGCAGGGCGTTCATGTTGTTCATCGGCACATGGTCGAACCCTTCGACCACTGGTCCGAACCCGTCGAGATATTTCGGGTTGCCGGTGGCCGACAGCATCGCCAGCGTGCGGCCATGGAAGGCGCCGTTGAAGCAGATGATCCGCGTGCGTTCCGGATGGCCGCCATGGGCCTGCGCACGGCGGATGATCTTGACCATGCCTTCGTTCGCCTCGGCGCCCGAATTGCAGAAGAAGACGCTGTCGGCAAAGCTGGCGGCGACCAGCCGCGCGGCCAGCCGCTCGGCCTGCGGCACCCGGTACAGGTTCGACACATGCATCACCCGCGCCGCCTGCCCGGCAATGGCCGCGACCAGCTGCGGATGGTCATGCCCCAGGGACGAGGTCGCGATCCCCGCCCCGAGATCCAGGAATCGTCGCCCGTCCGCCGTGTACAGCCAGGAGCCTTCGCCCCGCTCGAAAGCGAGATCGGCACGGTTGTAGGTGGGCATCAGGGCGGGAATCATGGAGGTCTGAACCTTATCGTTTCGTTGTCCGGCTTCGTCGGATGTCCGTAGGGTTGATGATGTCGAACGCGAAATGGCCCACGCGCCGCGGCGGGTGGGCCATTTCGCCTCCACCCGCATGATGTGGGTGGGCGCGCCTTCAAGTCAAATTCTCTGTGGGCCGCCGGCTGCGGAACGGCCATGCGGCGGACGAAAGACGCGTGCCGGGCGACGCCGGCGCGCGTTTCAGCAATCTCCTACAACGATGCGGCCACTTTGAGGCCAACCAGCGCGGCGTTGGGAATATGAGAGGTTTCGCCAGGATGGATCATGTACTGGAATTCGGGCTGGATGACCAATCCCGGACAGGTGTCTATCCCATAGTAAGCCTCGATCACCTGGGAATTCGTCTGCGGGCCACGTACCTGGCTACCTAGGGAGAGGCCGGCATCCTGGGCGATGACCTGCCCCTGCCTCTTGCGATCGCTGACGTGGTACCACGAATACAGGATGCCCAGGCGGTCCTTCGCGCGTCCGGGAATCACGCCGTTGAACGAGAGACCGCCGTAAGCCTCATCGGAGATCGAGGCGACATGCGGTGTATTGTGGACATAGCCGGCCATCAGATAGCCTCCGGACATCTGGCCCGGTCCGCCCAGGCGATAGATCATCTGCTCGGTTTCGAGCCAGAACATGTCCATTGGCGCACTGCGCTCACGCCTGGCCTGTGCAACCAGCGCGGCTGGTTTCGTTCCCAGGGCGTCGGGATAGCGCGTGGTGTCGTGGGCATAGCCTATGACATAATGGCCCGGCAGCTTGTTGTGCGTAAGGAAAGGTTCCCATGTGAATTCGGCAGGCAGCATCAGGCCGGTGGCGTTCTCGCTGGCCCAGGCCCAACCGCTGGGACCGTCGGCGAGCGGCTGGACTTCGTAGGCGCCGACCTGGATGGCCGTGTCGCGGGTGGGGCGGAAGCGTGCCCGTGCCCCCCATGTGGCCTTGGGATACACGGCGAAAGCCGGATCGACTTTCAACGCAACAGGTGCCGAACAAGTGACCATGAACGAGCAAAGCAGGGGAGAGGTCGCGAATACATGGGTCAGGGCCATGCGGCCGAAAGCGACATCGAGGCGATTATGGAATGCTTTCTTCTGAGCGTAGAAATCGACGAGATGCGCCACGACATGGCCTGACAGGCCGTAGACCTCCATCAGGTTGACATAGTAATCGCCGACCAGATCGTGTGACACTTCCCGTCCCGCCCGATTCATGACCAGCGTATGGACGGTCCAGCCGTCAAGAGCGTGCGACATCTTGCCCAGATCGAAAAGCATCTGGAGCGTGAACTCGTGCACATAGTCCATGCCGCGCCGGATGCCGCCATCGATATCGCCCATGGCTTCGGCTTTGTAGGTCAGCGAAAAGGTGAAGCCCTTCTTTTGCAGGCGCTCGCGGAACGGCATGATCTGCGGCAGCAGATGCCCGGCGGCACCGGTCGGCACGTAATAGGGGTCCGCCATGTCGGTGCGGCGCTGCGCGTCCACTTCGGAGGGCAGCAGCCACGACAGGCCTTCCTGGTCGGTCAGGGCGTCCAGTTCGATCGCATGGTGATGATTGCTGCGATCATACCCATTCGCGGCGCGCGCGTTCGATGCGGCCGGGCCGGGCGTTTTCGCCGACACGGTGCCCTTCGGCTGGATCAGGACGCCCGGACGGGACGGATCAGTGCCGCTGTCGATCCCTGTCCTGATGGTGGGGGCAGCACCCTGCGTGGCGGCATGCGCGGCGGAAAGGGCTCCGGCTTCACCGGCCAACCCGACAAGAGCGGCCAGGCAGACACCGCCGACAGTCAACCGGCGGAACGAATGGGGGAATAAAGTTTCGCCGTTTGTTCTGGTAGTGAAAGTTGTCACAACGACGAGGCTCCATTATTGTTATATATTAACCTAACTAACGATAACAAGAACACGATGCTCCGCCTTTTTTCAAGGGGAGGTCCCGTTACATGCCTTGTGCAGGCTTGTTATTACATAAAAGCGACCAGTAGGGCCGCAATAATGTCGGCGCAATGCGGCCGACGGCCCTGTGCAGGCCTGATGCTGACAGGATCGCGATTTTTTCAGAGTGGGGGCAGGTGCACGTGCCCGGATCGAACCGGCATGAAAACGAAATACCGACGCCGGAATCGTGCCGGGCAGGGGACTGCCTTGCGCGGTTCCAATTAATTTTTGTTCATAATTTTATAACAAAAAATGAACTAAATGTAATTTCCTTTCCCACCCTCCCGGGCCATGCTCCCATCGTGATGCGGGAGGCGCCTGACAGGCATGACGCGACGAAAATTGCCCCTGTGACGCAGAAATCCTGTTGTTCCTGTTCCAAAAACAAAGCAATCCGACACCGGTGTAAAATACTTAAACCGTCATCCATCAATACCTGATCGGTATCGATGGTCGCGGCGGCATCTTGCCGCGACCCGGAAGCCATCCGGAGAAAAACTAAAAAATATTATAAAAACAAGATGATGCTTTGAAATTCCTTGCGGGGTGCCAAGTGGGCAGGCCATCGGCGCGGCCCCGCATGGTACTGGAAAGCCGGTTATCACAAGCATGTGAGAGGGACCGCCAATCCCGTGGATGCCCTCGCCGCGACCGGACGAGGCAATGCGTCGCGCGTAAAAGGAGGACGATCAGGTATCAATTAAAAAGTTTTAATGAAAATCGTAACAATGTTTCTCTTCCCGTTATGGAAAGAGCACGGGAACGGGCGTAGACATCCCGAACATTATCGGGTGGAGGATGAACGCATTCCCATGCGTCCGCTCCCGATCCGGCTTGGCCCGAACGCGATGCGTGTGACAGCGAAGCCTGCAACCTTGGAACGATAGAATGGACAATACAGTAAATCAGCGATCTATGATCAGTGACGGATGCCGGATTGCGTTCGTCCTGATCAGCCTGGCCGTCGGACTGGCCCTTGTCGCCGGCGGGTTCCAGCTCGCCACTCTTGGCGGCTCCTTCTATTATTTTCTGGCCGGCATCGCCTATGTGGCGCTGGGCGCGCTCTTCCTGGTCAGGAGCCGGGTCTCATGGGCGCTCGCCCTCTCGGTCGCGATCTTCGTCGCAACGTTCCTGTGGGCGCTCCAGGACGCGCCGCAGCTTGCCTTCTGGCCGCTGCTGCCGCGCCTGATGGTGCCTGCCATCCTGTTCATGCTCAGCCTGCTGCTGACGGCGATCCTGCCCTATGTGCCGTCGTCCACCCGGCGGATCAGCGCGGGCGGCGGCCTGGCGCTGATGCTCGGAGTGGTCGTCACCCTGGTCGAAATGTTCTCGCCCCATGGCGGAATCCAGGGCGAGGCGCTGGACAAGAACGCGCGCGTCGCCTCCGCCGTGCCGCCCCAGCCGGACGACTGGCAGTTCTACGGGCGCAATGCCAGCGGCACGCGCTACGTGCCCTATACGCAGATCACCCCGCGCAACGTCGCCGACCTGAAGGTGGCCTGGGTGTATCATACCGGCCGCCGCACCAAGGGCCCCGGTGCCGGCGTCGATGAAAACACGCCCGCGCAGATCGGCTCGGTCCTGTATTCCTGCACGCCGGAAAACGTGATTTCCGCGATCGATGCCGACAGCGGCAAGCAGATCTGGAAATTCGACCCGCACGCCCACACCGCCGAGCATGTCTCGTGCCGTGGCGTCGGCTATTACGACATCACCAAGGATGACAGCCTGACCGACGCGGACAGGCAGGAAGCTGCCGACCAGCCCTGCCAGCAGCGTATCCTGGTCTCGGCCGTCGACGCCCGCCTGTTCGCGCTGGATGCCCATACCGGCCAGCTCTGCACCGGCTTCGGCGAAAACGGTTATGTCGACCTCAAGAAGAACATGGGCCCGACGGAAAACGGCAAGCGCTATCACCCGACGGCGGTGCCGGTCGTCATGGGCCATCTGGCCGTGATCGGCGGCTGGGTGCGTGACATCGTGCATGGCGAACCCTCGGGTGTCGTTCGTGCCTATGACACCCGCACCGGCGCCCTGGTCTGGGCGTGGGACGTCGGCAACCCCGACAGCCCGGTTCCCCCCGATGCCGACAGGCAGTTCACGCTGGAAACGCCGAATGTCTGGGCCGTCCCGACCTATGACAAGGCGCTGAACCAGGTCTACCTGCCCACCGGCAGCGGCCCGCCGGATTATTGGGGCGGCGACCGTGATGCGGTGAAGAACAAGTTCGGCGCGGCCCTCGTCGCCGTCGACGCCGCGACCGGCAAGACCAAATGGGTCCGCCAGCTGATCCATCACGACGTCTGGGATTTCGACCTGCCGTCGCAGCCGGTGATGTATGACGTGACCAACCCGCAGGGTGAGAAGGTCCCGTCGCTGATCCAGACCACCAAGACCGGCCATATCTTCGTCATCGACCGCCGCACGGGCGAATTCGTGACCCCGGTCGAAGAGCGGCCCGTCCCGACCTCTCCGGCCGCGCAGGACGAGCACCTGTCGCCGACGCAGCCTTTCTCGGTCGGCATGCCCACCATCGGCGCCGATCCGCTGTCCGAGCAGTCGATGTGGGGCGTCAGCACCTTCGACCAGCTCTATTGCCGGATCATGTTCAAGAATTCGGTCTATGAGGGCCCCTTCACGCCGCCTGGCGAGAAGCCCTATATCGAGTGGCCCAGCCTGCTGGGCGGCATGAACTGGGGCGGCATTTCGATCGACGAGGCGAACGACATCATGTTCGTCAACGACATGCGCATGCCGCTGCGGATGATGCTGGTGAACCATGAGGACGCCAAGCACTACAAGATCTCGACCGACGAGGTCCCGGGCTTCATGGGCACGCTGCGTCCGCAGATCGCCGGCCCCTATTCGGGCGTGCGCATCGACATCCTCCAGTCGCCGCTGCAGGTGCCGTGCAACACGCCACCCTTCGGCACCATGAGCGCCATCGACCTGCGCACCAAGAAGCTGCTGTGGCAGGTGGCGATGGGAACGGCCGAGCAGCTCGGGCCGATGGGGATCAAGAGCCACCTGCCGATGCCGATGGGCATGCCCACCCTGGGCGGCCCGACGACGACGGCCTCCGGCCTGCTCTTCTTCGCCGGCACGCAGGATTACTATCTGCGCGCGCTGGACAGCATGACCGGCAAGGAACTGTGGAAGGCCCCGCTGCCCGCCGGCGCGGTCGCGGCTCCGCTGATCTACAAATCTCCCAAGACGGGCAAGGAATATGTCGTGATCTCGGTCGGCGGCGCCAGCCATTCGCCCGACGTGGCCGACGACGTGATCGCCTATGCCCTTCCCGAGGGAACCACGGCCCAGTAAGGCGAGAACAATCGCGCCTTGATCTGAAAGAGTACAGACTTCGCCCCGCCGCACCTGCGGCGGGGCTTTTTTTGTCGACGATGCCGTTGCGGGCAGGACGAATTGCGATCCATTCGCCGATTTTTTCAAGGTCGAAGCTTCAGTGAATGAAAAATCGCAACAAAAGGGCGCGATGGCCCGTTAGCCCTGCATGCAGGGAGCGGGCGAGAACGCACCATGAGAACACGGCGTCTCATCTTATTGTTTTTCGGCCTCGCCCTGATCGTCCTTGCCATATTCCACCGGCGCTGGCTGCCGGCGGCCTATGATCCCACCCGGCCGCTCGATCTCAGGGCGGGCTGGACCTTCATGACGCCCGTAAAGCTCCGCCTGTTGTCCCATTCGCCAGAACTGTGCGATGCGGCCTTGCGCACATCCGCCCTGCATGTTCGGGAACATGCACTCAGCGGTACCGCCGCCTGTCCGCTGCATGACGCCTTCACGGTCAGCGGCCAGGACGTTCCCCTGCACCCCGCCAGCTTTCTGGCGTCGTGCAATCTCGCGGTGCGCTGGTCCCTGTTCGAAACCCGGGTTGCCGAACCGGTGACACGGGATGTGTTCCATACCGGCCTCGGGCGCATCCAGCATGAGGGCAGCTTCGCCTGTCGCGACGTCCGCGACCGGCCCGGTTCCCAGAGCAGCCATGCCACGGCCGACGCGATCGACGTTTCGGCATTTATTCTTGCCGACGGGCGGGAAATTCCGATCAGCGCCTGGAACGAGGCCGGGACCCGCGGCCTCTACCTGCATCGGATGCGCGACAGGGCCTGCCCCATTTTCGGGACCGTCCTGTCGCCCGATTATAACAGCCTGCATGCCGGGCATTTCCATCTGCAGGCCACTGGTTTCGGCCTCTGTCGCTGAGGAAATCCTTCCTGCACGAAGCCATCTTCACGTTTCTGCGGGTACCGGCGCAGCCTGCGCAATCCGTTTTTCCTGCTCCAGATCGCTCCGGAACGCGGATGGAATCGCGACCTCCATCGATTGCGTGCGCCGGCCCGCATTCGGCGCGGGGAGCGCATTCCGGGTCACACGCCCCAGCGTGGGCGTGACGTCCCCCGCATGCTGGGCATCCTGCGCGTGGGCGCTCCGGAACACCAGGACCGCGGCACGGTATCCGTTCCCCGATCCTGAGCGGACGGACGAACGGCCCGGCCTTGAAACAGGCCCATGGCGCTCCATGTCCTGACTGTTCGCACCGATGGTGCGGTGGGGCTCGGGGAGAATATCCATGCCCGGAAAGATCGTGACCTGCCTCTGGTTCGACCATGGCGAGGCGCGCAAAGCGGCGGAATTCTACGCGGCCACCTTTCCGGACAGTCATATCGGGCAGACGCTTCGATCGCCCGCCGATTATCCGGGCGGACAGGAGGGCAGCGAGCTGACGGTGGAATTCACCGTGCTGGGCCAGGCCTTCGTCGGCCTGAATGGCGGGCGCGGCTTCATGCCGAACGAGGCGGTGAGCTTCCAGGTCATGACCGAAGACCAGGCGGAAACCGACCGCTACTGGGATGCCATCGTCGGGAATGGCGGCTGCGAGAGCGCCTGTAGCTGGTGCAAGGACCGCTGGGGCTTTTCATGGCAGATCGTGCCCCGCCTCCTGCTGGCCGCATTGCAGGACCCGGATCGCGCAGCCGCGAAGCGGGCGATGGAAGCCATGATGACCATGGGCCGGATCGACATCGCGCGGATCGAGGCCGCCCGGACGGGTGCCGCCACTGCCTGACGCCCCATGGAGAGCCGCCGGGCCTCGGTTGGCAGGGTGGCTGGCCGCCGCGCCACCCTTGTTGCCCGGCGCCCATGCCGAATAGACATCGGCGGTATCGATCGCATCGAACCCGTGATCGACGAAGGCATCCAGCACGTCGAAACGCGCCTTCTCGTCGATCGTCCAGCCGAAGACACTGCCGCCGAAGAAGACATTGCCGCCGAAGACGATCGGCGCGATCTCGAAGCCCGCATGGCCGCCCGCATGGCCATGGGGCCGGGCGGTTTCCGCTCCGGCCCGCACAGGCTTCAGAACAGCACGTTCAGCGCGGTGCTCAGGACCACGGCATCCTTGAACACCGTCGTTCCGCCGACATGGTTGACATACTGGAAATCGGGCTGAAGCGACACGCCGGTCATCAGATGGGCCGAATAGAAGGCCTCGTAGATGTCCTCATGCCCCTGGATGCCGTAGGGCGTGCCGAAATTGGCACCCCGGAACGGCAGCCCATAGGCCACCGCCGCTTCCTGCGACAGGGTGGCGCTGCGGCTGAAATTGGCCCACTGGAAGTTGATGCCGACACTGTCCAGCGGCCGGCCCCACAGATAGCCGGTATCCAGCAGGGCGGCGACCAGGTGATGGTTCATCTGCGACGTCCGGCCGTCGGCATAGGAATATTGCCCGGCCAGCACCAGCCCGTTCATCTCGCCCGGCCCGTGGCGGATCAGCATCTGGTCGGCCATGACCCAGGCCGATGTCTGCCCGCTGTGCCGGCGGGGCGCCAGGCCGCTCACGATCCACGGCCGGCCGTTCACACCCTCGTACAGATCGTCATAGCGCGAATTGTCGTAGAGGAAGCCGACCTTGTAATGGCCGACCAGCCGGTCGGGCCCGAATTCCGGAATCCAGCCGATCTCGACCTCGGTACCCAGCTTGCCCAGATTGTCCTGTCCCCAGGCCCAGCCAGAAATGCCGCCATTATAGGAATGCGGCGATACGGCAAACAGCCCGCCCATGACATAGAAATGGCGGGTCGGCATCAGGCGCAGCACGGTGCCGATATTGCCCGACGGCCAGTCGCGCCCCGCTGTCAGGTATTTCGTCGGCGTCACGTTGCCGCACAGCCAGACATTCATGAAGCTGCATACCCAGGGCGAGTTGTTGAAGAACGTGCCGGTCGGAATCCAGCCGGCAGCCAGGTCGACCTTGTGCTGAAACCACGATTTCTCGAAATAGGCCCAGACCAGATGCGCCACCACGTTGCCGCGCGCGCCATAGATCTGCTGCACCTGGTTGCCGTTGTCGCCGAACAGCCGGCTGAGATTCTGCCCGTTGCCGTTCACCGCCAGCACATGCAGCCACAGATCGTTGGACCATGCGCCCGCGCCCAGCAGCTTCTGCCAGTCGATATCGACCGTGCCGCCGACCTGGCCCGCCAGCGTGTAGCTCTGCGTCTTGCCGCCCGAGACATTGCCGGAAATGCCTTCATAAAGGGCGAGGGCGACATAGACGCCGTGCTTCTGCAGCCAGGGCTGCGCGCCGCCCCAGTCACCCAGCGCATGGGTGGTGCCATAGGGCGCGCCGAATGACGGCGGCCCGTAGGGCGATTGCAGGAAACCGGGGATCGTCTGTTCCAGATTGCCGGCCGGCTGGGTATCCGCCGCCGCCTGGCTCGGCCGGGCGAAGGGCGACGTGGCCGGGGCATCCGGGTCGGCGGCCCGGGCCGGAAGGGCGCCCGACGCCACGAAGGCGGCCGCCAGCGCCAGCGCGCCCAGGGCTCGGGCTCCGGGAAAATTGATCACGCTCTCGCATCTTGTCGGGGCGGATAAGCCAAAACGACAGTCCTTTTCAAGGGAAACGGGGAAAGAGGGGATGGCGGATGGGGCTTTGCCACGTGATTTTGTCCACATCGTCGATATTTTTATGTATTTTTATTGCGGAGTTCTAGCTCAAACCTCCGGCACGCCACGTTTTTCCTTGTCAGGCCTGGCACAGGCTCCACGGTACGACATTTTATGTTGTACGGCGCAGAGATTGGAAAATTCTTATCTTTGTGGCCAGTCCTGAGGAATATCATTTTCGTTCGCCCGTGCCATGCACATGAAAGCGTGATTCCGACGCAGGAAAGGGAAACCGGCGCCTGCGCGTCATAAACATGCACGGAGGGGCGCGGTTCCGCATGGCCCCGCACCCGGCCCCTCCCGGCCCGGCGCCATCCCTGTCAGAGACGCAATGACCGGGCGGCCCGCGCGTCGTTCAGCGCTGCAAGGCTGGCGGGAGAGAAAAATCTTCATAAAAAATAACTTTGAAATAGAGAGTAGTTTGCCTATGCTCCGTCTTGCCGGGGCGAGTGCGATGCGCCCCTTAACCTTCAACCCGAGGCCCCCATGACCACCCGAACCGAAACGTCGCTGCATGACGACCTGACCTTCCTGCGCGGCCTGGCCGAGGCCGGGCGCAACGCGCCGCTGACCAGCGGCCCCTATTTCCTCAGCGCCGGCCTGCTGTTCGGCCTGACCAGTTTCGCCGCCTGGGCCGTCGCGACCGGCCGGACGGTCCTGCCGCCGCAGGCGCAGGTCTGGGTGTGGCTGGCGGCGACGGTCGCCTACCTGCCGGTGATCTGGTTCCTCAACCGCGCGCAGCCGGGCCGCCCCGGCAGCGTGGTGATGGTCAACCGCGCCATCGGCATGATGTGGAGCGGGCTGGGGACCGGGATCGGCGTGATGTTCGTCGCCGGCATGATCCTGGCCTGGCGCTGCGGCACGCCAATCGTCTGGGTGATGTTTCCGTCCCTGGTCCTGGCGCTGTACGGGGCGGGATGGAGCGCCACGGCCTTCATCTCCGGCCAGGCATGGCTGCGGGCGGTGGCGGCCGGGGCGTTTGCCGGCGCGCTGGCCGTGGCGGCTGCGATCGACAGCCCCGCCATCCTCCTGCTCTACGGGCTGCTGATCCTGCTGCTGGTGGCGCTGCCGGGCTGGGTCCTGCTGCGCCGCGAAGGCCGGGCGGCGGCGTGACGGATCATGGATAATTTCGATATCGGGCAGATCGACGACGTGATCCACGGCCGCGTGCGGCTGGGCATCATGGCCTATCTGTCCTCGGCCGGAATGGCGGATTTCACGGCGCTGCGCACCCATCTGGGCGTGACCGACGGCAATCTGTCGACCCATCTGCGCAAGCTGGAGGATGCGGGCTATGTGGTGCAGGACAAGGGCTTCGCGGGCCGGCGCCCCCTGACGCGGCTGATACTGACAGACAGCGGCCGGTCCGCCTTCATCGCCTATCTGGATGCGATCCGGCGGCTGGTGGACCAGAACGCGCCGGGGGACTGAGGCCCGTCCCCCGGCGCCGCGCACCGGGCGGCGTCAGTCCTGTGGCGGATGGTCCGCGCCGTCGCCTGCGATTGTTGCCGGCAGGACGGGCAGGATGACCGACGAACGGTGCGTTGCGTCATGCCAGATGGTCTGGTTGGCGATCACCGCCGTGCGCGCCGTGGCGAGCGGCTCCCCTGTATTGGGGTTGGGCGCGAACTGCGGATAATCGCTGGAGGAAATTTCCAGCCTTATCCGGTGGCCC
Source organism: Gluconacetobacter aggeris (assembly GCF_014174395.1). Lineage (GTDB taxonomy): Bacteria > Pseudomonadota > Alphaproteobacteria > Acetobacterales > Acetobacteraceae > Gluconacetobacter > Gluconacetobacter aggeris. The sequence goes on along the minus strand of NZ_JABEQD010000001.1, from coordinate 240,174 downwards.
GGCTTGAACAAGTTGGAGGTCGGCCAGACCTTGATGTGATATTCGTAGACCTTGCCGGGAACGATCGGGGTCGGATGACTGAGCGAATCCCGGTAGGCGGCGCGGATGATGCCGTTGTTCAGGTTGATCGCCCGGCCATCGGGCAGGACGTCGATCAGCTTCGCCGTGAAGTCGGTATCCTTCGCGTCCGTCGCCGCGAACAGGTCGACCGTGATCGGGCCGGTGACATCGAGCGCCTCCTTCAGGGGGGCGCTGGTATAGACCAGGATGTCGGGACGCTGCTCGATCGCGGACTGGTCGAACTGGCCCTGCGGCCCCGACGTCCAGGCGCAGCAGGAATGACCGCCCAGGCTGGGAACGGGGTTCGCGGGATTGTAGAGGAAGTGATCGGACGGGGAGCCGGCGGGTTTGTCCGGCGTCAGGCTGCCGTCGCCCATCGAGGAATTCGCCCGTCCCTCGCTGCCCAGATACCAGGTGCGGTACTGCGTGCCCGCGACGGGGAAGGACGTTGCCGTGTGCCACCGGTTTTCGCCCATCGTGAAGTAATCGACGCGCGGACCGTCGGTGTAGCCGTTATCCCTGCCTTTCAGCACATGGTCGAGGAAGCGGACGGTCAGTTCGTTGACGGGGCTGTTGGCGACGGGGCCGATATCCTTCAGCATGGGGCTGACGACCGCGTCGGGGCGTCCCCAGCCGATATGTTCCCACGGGCCGAGCACGAGGCGCTGGTTGGCGCGCGCCCGCGCGCTGCCGCCCGACATTCTCATGCCGTTGAAATTGTTGATGGCGCCGGTCAGGAACGAGTCATACCAGCCGTCGAAGGCCAGGACGGGTACCGTGACGCGGTCGTAATGGGTGCGGATCTGGAACGCCTCCCAGAAACTGTCGCGTGTCGGGTGGGCGACCGTATCGTAGAAATAGGGGGCGACCTCGGGCCTTTCCGGATGGAGCGGCGGGAAGGCAGCGTAGGGCGTGAAGGACAGCCAGGTAGACGGGTTCTTGCCGTCGGCGAAGAGCGCCTTCGACAACTCCTTGTCGCCGCGATTGGCGGCGGCGGACGAGGCGATGGTCTCCATCATCCAGGGCGTGACGAAGGCCAGGCGGAAGGCGCCGTCCTCGTAGCTCCAGCCATCGTAATAATCGTCGCCCGTGTTGGAGGGGATGATGGCCTTCAGTGCCGGCGGCGTCGCGGTGGCGGCCAGCCACTGGGTCGCGCCGACATAGGACGAGCCGTACATCGCGACCTGCCCGTCCGCGCCCGGCAGCGCGGCTGCCCATTGCACGGTGTCGTACCCGTCGTCGCGATCATAGCGATATTCGTAGAACGTACCGCCGGATTTTCCCTGTCCCCTGATGTCCTGGACAACGACGATGTAGCATTGCGACGCGAACCAGGCGGGTGACTGGAAGCGCGAAGGCTGCACCTGCGCGGCCTCCTTGCCGTACTGGGTGCGCATCAGCAGGACGGGCACCTTCCCACTGGTGGCCGGGGTGTAGACATCCGCGCGGAGAATGGTGCCGTCGCGCATCTTCGCCGGAACGTCCGATGTCTTGGTGACGGCGCAGGCTCCGCGCCCCTCACTGGTCGGCCAGGGGCCGGACGCGGCCAGGGAGGGGGTGGCGAGGGCGGTCGAGGCCAGCATGGTGGCAAGGCCCAGGAAGGAAAATCGAGACATGGTGCGTCTTGAACCCTTGAATGAAATCAGAAGCCGGTGCTGAGCGAGGCGATGGCGGCCACGCCGCCGGCGCTGAGGTAAAGCGGCGAGGAACCGGCAATGGTGGTGCCGTAAATGCCCCGGGTGGCTTTGGCGTTGGTGGAGATGCTCTGGAACCCGGACAGGTAGTTCCTGGCTCCGATATTGACGACGTTGAGCTGGAACTGCGGATGCTCGGCGAACCACAGTTTGCGCATGCGATAGCCGAGCGTGATGTTGGCGGTCTCGTAGCCGGGGATCTTCTCGTCGTTCATGATCGTGGAATATTGGGAGCCCACGTAATTGAACGCAAAGTTTCCGAAGACCGAACCATCGTCATACGAAATCCCGACCGCGGCCGAGAATTCGGGGCTCTGCACGGCGCGCTTGCCGCGCGTGGGCAGCAGGTCGTTGCCCTTCATGATATTGTTGTCCGTCGTCGCGTGCAGGTACTGGGCAGAGACATAGGGGCTCCAGTGATGCCAGGGGCGCAGGCCGATTTCGCCCTGCGCGCCGCGCGACGTCTTGCCACCCGCCTCGATCGGCGAGGGAAGGGGAATGCCGTTGATATATTGCGACGAGGTAATCTGGTTGTTGGTGATGTTGTAGTTGAACAGCGAAAGGGCGACGTTGACCGTCGAATAGTGGCGATAGCCGATTTCCTCGCCGATCGCATATTCGCCCTTGAGCGACGATTGCTTCGAGGCCGGATTGGGGCTGGAGGTGGAAAAGACCTCGCCATAGACCTGAACGGAGGCAGGCGCGCGGTAGGAGGTCGTTCCGTCGATATAGATCTGGTCGTTGGGCGTGATCTGGTAGCTGGCGGAAAGCTGGGGCAGGGGCTGGGAATAGCTGCCACCGACATTGTAGTGGGTGACGCCGGGGATCAGGTTGGTCGCCCAGCGGGTGATCATCAGATAGCGCAATCCGGCATCCAGCGTCAGCCGGCCTCCCAGAAGCTTCAGCTCGTCATCGATGAAGATCTCGTTCATCTGATGCTTGAAATTCATGTCGAGCGTTCTGTACTCGCGGCCATCGGGAAGGGTGACCATGTATCTGCTATATCGGTTGGCGATGCTGCCGTCATAACCGACGGGCGCGTAGTAGATGGGCTCTTCCAGGGCGATATAGCTGTAGATATATCCGGCGCGGAAAATGTTGGTTCCCGCCTTCCACGTCAGGGCCGCGTTGAGGAATCCCGTCTTCTGCGGGACGGGGTTGATGCTGGAGGCGGTCATGACGCCATGGGTCTGGTAGGGCAGGTTCAGGTCGGGAATGGCCTGGTTCCCGAAATACGATCCCCTGTTCTTTATGGTGACGCCGCCGAAGTAGAATTCGGAATAGTTCATATAGGCAGGCGTGACGTCCAGCGTCGTGGAGCGGCTCAGCTTCAGCTTGATGGGGGCGATCAGCACGGTCGAGCGGCGCTGGTACTGCTGCAGGCCGATCCAGTTCGTATTTCCCGGGAAATATTCCTTCGTATAGTTGAAGGATGTCCCATACTGTTGCCACTGTGCCAGCGTTACGGGGCGATAATTGCCCTGCTGCCAGTTGTCGTAGGAAAAGGTCAGGCCCGCGCTGCTGCCTTCGCCCCAGCTCTTGATAAGTTTCGAATCGACATGATATTTCCTGAAGACGCCCGATCCGCGCCACTGGTCGTTGGTGGTGGAGGAGAAGGAGGCGAATGCCTTGACCCCGCTATGGCCGATCTCGCCCGTGTCGTAGCGGATATATTCCCGCTGCAGGGATTTCGAGCCGAAGCTGAAATCGACCATGCCGCCCCGGTGATCCTGCGGGCCGCGCAGGACGACGGTCACCAGGCTGCCGACATCGTTATAGACCGGCGCGCCGATATCGGGCGCGCCCTGGGCGACCGTGACGGACTGGATGTTGTCGGTATCCACCATCGCCTGTGTATAGGGCGTGTAGTTGATGCTGTCGTTCAGCGGAATTCCTTCATAGACGAAGCCGATTTCCGCCTGCTGCAGGCCACGGATCGACATGGCGGTGTTCGATTGGCCCAGCGGGTCGGTGCTGGCGGAAATGACGCCCGGCAAGGCGGCAATCATGGCGATCGCGTTGCCGGTCGGCGCCTGCTTGGCGATGAAGTCGCGCGTCACCGTGCTTTGCGAGCGTGCCAGGGTCTGCCGCGCCATCAGGCCGCCGCCGGGCGTGGTGTTGGTCACGCCGTTGGCCGTGCGCATGCCGCCGGTGACTGAAACGTCTTCGCCCCTGGCAGCCTGGATACCGGCGGGCAGCTTATGCGCCGCCGCCGCCGCCGCCGGGGCCGTTGCCGTCGCCGCCGCGGCGGTGGCCGGCGTGGCGTGGCGTGAAAGCGGATGAGGGGGCGCGTGCCTGGAATCGTACGGCACGCGGGCCTGCGCCGTGACGGAAATCAGGGTGGTCGAGACAAGGAGCAGGGCAAGGAGGGGGCTGGGCGTGCGGGACAAGGGAAGGTCCTCCTTCTGGCGGAACGGGCGGGCAGGTGAGAATTTTTCCGTCGCATACTGTTTTGATTTCGAAAGGGATCGTCAAATAACGAGTTTTCTGCTTTATTATAAATCTTATGAATATCTCGCGGATGGACCTGAATCTGGCCCAGGTGTTCCTCGCCCTGTGGCATGAGCGCAGCGTCAGTCGCGCGGCGGTGCGGCTGGCCCTGACCCAGCCGGCCGTCAGCGCCTCCCTGCGGCGCCTGCGCGCCCTCTGCGGTGACGAGCTGTTCGTCAGGACGCGCTACGGCATGCAGCCGACCTCCCGGGCGACGACGATGGCATCGGTCCTGGAGGAATGCGTCGATACGCTGCGCGGCGCGCTGGGGCAGCGGGGCGAGTTCAATCCGGCGTTTTCGTCGCGCAGCTTCGTGGTCGGCTGCGATGGCGGCCTGGATTATGCGCTTGGACCGTACCTGATGGCCAAAATCAGGGAGGTGGCGCCCAATGTGACGCTGACGGCCCGGGCCGTTCCGGCCGATACGATGAACCTGACGCTGGAGCGCCGGGAAATCGACCTTGCCGTCACGATCTATCCGTTGACGCGGCCTGATTGCGTCGCGCTGTCCCTGGCGTCATACGGCATGGTGTGCGTGGGGGACCCGGAATTCGTCACTCTGCCCGAGATCCTGCGGCTCGAGGAACTCTGCCAGTGGGATCAGATCCTGATCGAAGGCGCGCGGCAGCACAGCGTGTTCGACCATGCCCTGCGCAATCTGGGATTCAGCCGGACCATCCGCGCGGTGGTGCCGTCTTTCGGGCATCTTCCGTTGTTTCTGCGAAAGGCGCGGACGGTGGCCGTGGTGCCCGAATATATCGCCCATGCGTTTCGCGAGATGACCGGGCTGTGTGTTGCCGGCCTGCCCGATATCGTGGGGCCGCGCGAGATCCGTCTGCTGTCCCCCGTCGCGAACAGGAACGATGCCGGGCTGTGCTGGCTTCAGGGCCTGGTTCTGGACGCGCGGCATGTCTGGTCCGTCTGAAACGAAGGGCCGGGCGGACCGTTCGAAACGACATGATGACGGGTTGCTGGTTGCGGACGAAGGGGCGCGGTTTTCGCACGTGACGGGGGCATTGCGACCTGCAAGGATCGGGAAATGATTGTCTATCCTGCCGATTTCCCGACCCTGAACCGGGCCGCCGCCCTCTCCACCCGGCGCGAACGCCATGCCGGCGGCCGCGCCCTGCGGCATAGCCTGCCGCGCGGCGCCCATGCCGACTGGACGCCGCCGCCCGGCCGCGCCGACCCGGTCGCGATCCTGGAACGGCAGGGGGCGGACCGGATCGCCGGCCTGCTGCCCATCCGCCATCAGCGCATGGCGGCTTCGCCCTTCGCCTTCCTGCGCGGCGCGGCGGCGGTGATGGCGGCGGACCTGGCGCAGACGGTCTGGACCGGCCCGCGCGTGCAGGGCTGCGGCGACTGCCACCTGGCCAATTTCGGCGCCTATGCCTCGCCCGAGGGCGCGCCCGTCTTCGATATCAACGATTTCGACGAAACCCTGCCCGCCCCCTTCGAATGGGACATCAAGCGCCTGGGGGCATCCCTGGTGCTGGCGGGGCAGGAGGCCGGCCTGTCGGACAAGGCGGCGCGCGCGCTGGCCGTTCTGGCGGCACAGGCCTACGCCACCGAGATGGCGCGCCTGGCCCCGCTGACGCCGCTGGAGATCTGGACCAACCGGATCGACCTCGCCGCCGCGATCGCTTCATTCGACGATAAACGGGCGCGGCGGCGCGCGGGGACGCTGCTGGCCGAACGGATGGACAGCGCGCGCCGCCATTTCGGGCTGGTGGCCGACAATGGCGGCACGCCGTCTCTGCGCGAAAAGCCGCCGCTGGTGATGCGCCTGCCCGAGCATGACGAGATCGTGCGCGGCGCCTTCGCCCGCTATGTCGCCACCCAGCCGCCCGAGCGCGCGATCCTGCTGGCGCAGTACCGCCTGCGCGATGTGGTCTTCAAGGTCGTGGGGGTGGGCAGCGTCGGCACGTTCTGCGCCATCGGCCTGTTCACCACCGCCGATGGCGACAGCCTGCTGCTGCAGATCAAGGAGGCACAGGATTCCGTGCTCGCACCCTTCGCCGGGGTCTCGGCCTTCCGCAACCAGGGGCAGCGGGTGGTGGCCGGCCAGCGCATGATGCAGGCGGCGTCGGACGTCTTCCTGGGCTGGACCCACACGCAGGACGAGGCCGAGGATGCGCATCACGATCTCTCGGGCGCCGGCCGGCAATTCTATGTCCGCCGCCTCAAGGATTCCCGCCTGGCCGCCATCGGTACCGAAGTCGCGCAGGATGGGCTGGCCGATTACGCGCCGCTCTGCGGCCGCACGCTGGCCCGCGCCCATGCCCGCACCGGCGATGTGGTGGCGCTGTCGGCCTATCTGGGCCGGGGCCGCGCCTTTGCCGATGCGATCGGCGGCTTCTCGCTGCTCTATGCCGCACAGACCCACCGCGACTGGGCGGCGTTCCGGGCGGCGATCGCCGCCGGGCGCCTGCCGGCGGGGAATGGAGGGGTCTGAATCATGACGGCCGGAACCGGGCCGGGAGACAAGGCCGGGCCGCGAGACGAGGCCGCGCCGCCTGGGGGCCTGCTGGCACGCCTGCGGGCGCAGGGGCCCAAGACGCAGGAGCCCAGGGCGGCGGCGGCCCTGCGCGCGCCCGGCGGGTGGCACGACGCGCTGGCCGGGCTGACGCTGGCCTCGATGAACATTCCGCAGGTCCTGGGCTATGCCGCCATCGCCGGCATGCCGGCGGTCACGGGCCTGTATACGGTGCTGCTGCCGCTGGTGGCCTTCGCCCTGCTGGGGTCGTCGCGGCATCTGGTGGTGGCGGCCGATTCCGCTACCGCCGCCATCATCGCCAGCGGGCTGGCGGGCATGGCGGCGGCGGGCAGCCCGCGCTACGTGGCGCTGGTCGGCGCGGTGGCGTGGCTGGTGGCGTCGTTCCTACTGGGGGCGCGGCTGTTCCGGCTGGGCTTCCTGGCCGATTTCTTCTCGCGTACCGTGCTGGTCGGCTTCCTCACCGGGGTCGGGGTACAGGTCTGCATCGCCATGTCGCGCGACATGCTGGGCGTGGCGGCCCCGGCGCATAATCCGCTGGCGCAACTGCTGCAGGTCGTGCGCGGGCTGCCGGGGGCCAGCGTCCTGTGTGCCGGGCTGTCGCTGCTGGTGGTGGCGCTGATCCTGGCGGGCAGCCGCCTGCTGCCGCGCGCGCCGATGGCGCTGGTCGCGGTGGTGGGCGCCATCGCGGCCAGCCGGGCGCTGGACCTGGCGGGGCACGGGGTGGCGGTCATCGGCCCGATCGCCGGCGGCCTGCCGTCGCTGCGCCCGCCGAACGTGACGTGGAACCAGATGCTGGCCCTGCTGCCGGTCGCGGGCTCCTGCGTGGTGGTGATCATCGCGCAGAGCGCCGCCACCTCGCGCGCCTTCGCCCTGCGCTGTCATGAAGAGGTGGACGAGAACGCCGACATACTGGGCCTGTCCGCCGCCAATGCCGCCGCCGCGCTGACCGGAACCTTCGTGGTCAATGGCAGCCCCACCCAGACGGCGATGGCGCTGCGGGCGGGCGCGCGCAGCCAGCGCGCGCAGCTTGTCTTCGCGCTGGCCACGCTGCTCGTGCTGCTGGTGCTGACCGGGCCGTTGCGCGACCTGCCGCGCTGCGTGCTGTCCGCCATCGTCTTCGCCGTCGCGGCGGGCATGATCGACTGGCGCGGCCTGCTGGATATCCGCCGCGAGAGCCCCGGCGAATTCCAACTGGCCCTGGCCACCGCCGCCGCCGTGGTGGGGGTGGGGGTGGAACAGGGCATTTTCCTGGCGATCGCATTGTCGCTGTTCCGCCATGTCCGCCACAGCTACCGCCCGCACAGCATGGTGCTGCTGGTGGATGACGCCACCGGCATGCTGGAGCCGGTACCGGTCGGCCGGGGCATGCAGACCGAGCCCGGACTGATCATCTATCGGTTCGGCGCCGACCTCTTCTATGCCAACTGCTCCCGTTTCGCGGACGATGCGCGGCTGCTGGCCGACAGCGCGCCCGCCCGGCTGCGCTGCCTGATCGTCGATGCCAGCGCGATCACCGATCTCGATTTCTCGGCCGCCGGCACGCTGCGCGACCTGCTGGCGGAACTGCACGGGCATGGCGTGCGCGTGCTGTTCGGCCGCGTTTCGCCCTATCTGCGTGCCGACATGGACCGGCACCGGATCACGGCGGTCGCCGGAGCGGACGCCTATTTCACCGCCCTGCATCCCGCGATCCGTGCCGGCCGCGCCATCGTCCGGGCGGCGGAGGGGGCCTGATTGTTACCGTAGCCGGACATGGCTGCCACCCGGTTCCCGAGGCGGCCAAGGTCGGCTATGAAAGTTAACGGGGGATGGACGGGGTTTGATGGCGCATGGTGGACGATTTTCATGACGTCATGGCACTGGCGATCGAGGGGAGCGGGACCGGCATATGGGACCGCGACGTCATCGCCGGTACAATCAGGTATTCAGCCGGCTGGGCCGAAATACTCGGCTATGCGCGCGACGAGATCTCGGCACGGGTAGAGGACAGCTACAGCCGCGTGCATCCCGACGATCTGGCCTATGTCCAGGCGACCCTGCAGGATCATTTCGACGGACGCACATCGGTCTACGAGGTCGAGCACCGGCTGCGCTGCAAGGATGGCAACTACAAATGGGTGCTGAGCCGCGGCATGGTCATCAGCCGCGATGAACGGGGCCGGGCGCTGCGCATGGTCGGCACGACCGCCGACATCACGTCCACCCATCTCATGTCCGAGCGGCTGCGGCAGACGACCGACCTGGTTGCCAACCTGACCAACAAGATCCCCGGGCTGATCTTCGAGTCCCGGCGCGCGCCCGACGGCGCGGCCCGCATGACCTATGTCAGTTCCGGCATCGGCGAGATCTTCGGGCTGACGGCCGAAGATGTGGCGATCAGCACCGCGGCGATTCATGATCGTATCCATCCCGACGACCGGGCGATGTATCATGCGTCGCTCGATGCATCCCAACGCGATCTTGTGTCCTGGCAATGCATCTTCCGTGTCGACTTGCCGGTGCGGGGACTTTGCTGGCGGCAGATCGACGCCCGGCCGGCCCGGCTGCCGGATGGCGACACGCTGTGGCACGGGCTGGTGACGGACGTGACCGAGCGCATGGAAATGGAGCAGCAGCTTCACGACCTGGCCCGGCTGGACCATCTGAGCGGCCTGGCAAACCGGCGGGCTTTCCTGGAACGCATGGAAAAGACCTGGTCCGCCCTGGTGCAGGAACGGCACGAGCGGGTGGCGGTGATGATGATCGACGTCGATCATTTCAAATCGATCAACGACCGGTACGGCCACGCGGCGGGCGACGAGGTGATCCGCCATGTCGCCGCCATCATGTGTTCCGTCCTGCGCTCCAACGACATGACCGGGCGCATGGGGGGCGAGGAATTCGCCGTCTGCCTGCCCAATCTCGGCATGGAGGAAGCCGGCCGCATCGGCGACCGCCTGCGGGCCGAGATCGCGGACACGCAGGCCTGGTTCGAGGACATTGCCATTTCGCTGACGGTCAGCATCGGCATTGCCCCGATGCTGCCCACCGACAGGAACGGCGAGCAGGTTCTGGCGCGGGCGGACAAGGCTTTGTACGCGGCCAAGCAGGCGGGCCGAAACCGGCTGGCCTTCGCCGAGAACGCGGACTGAGCGGCGGCATGGGGCAGTGTTGCAGGCGGCATGCCGGGGGCGGGTCGTGACGACCGGACTCGGGGCAGGGCTGGGATACGGCGTGGCGGCCGGTGCGTTCTGGGGGCTGGCGTTCCTGGCACCGGCGCTGGCGGGCGATTTCACGCCGGTGCAGATCTCGATCGGCCGTTATCTGGCCTATGGCGCGTTCTCGCTGCTGGCGCTGGCGCCGCGCTGGCCGACGGTGCGCGCGATGGTCGGGGCGCGGGAAATCCGGGCCCTGTTCGTGCTCGGCCTGCTGGGCAACATCCTCTATTACGTGCTGCTGTCCTATGCGGTGCGGCTGGGCGGGATCGCCGCCACCTCGCTGATCATCGGCCTGCTGCCGACGGTGCTGACGCTGATCGGCAGCCGTGACGACGGCGCTGTGTCGCTGGGGCGGCTCGCGCCCTCGCTGCTGTTCAGCCTGGCGGCGATAGGCTGTATCGGCTGGGGGACGATCGGCATGGCTGGCCCGGCGCCGGGGGCGTCCCTGCTGGGCTGGCTGTGCGCCCTGGGCGCGATGCTGTCCTGGGCGGCCTATGCCGTCAGCAACCAGCGCTGGCTGGCGCGGCTGGGCCACATCTCGGCACAGGACTGGAACCTGCTGACCGGGGTCGCCACCTTCATCCTGGCGGTGCTGGCCGCGGGGCCGGCCTTCCTGCTCGGGGTGCCGGGCACGCCCGGCGGATGGGACTGGACGCGGTTCGTGGCCGTGGCGGCCGGCAGCGGCCTCCTGGTGTCGATCGTGGGCAATGCCTTCTGGAACCGCATGAGCCGCCTGCTGCCGCTGACGCTGGCGGGACAGATGATCCTGTTCGAAACCCTGTTCGCGCTTCTCTACGGTTTCCTGTGGGACCAGCGCCTGCCGACGGCGCTCGAAATCGCGGCGATGCTGCTGGTCTGCGCCAGCGTGCTATCCGGCATGGCCGTCCACCGTCCGGCCGCCGGCATGCCAGCTCCCGAACCATCCTGATATTTCAAAGGCTTCTTTTCAAACAGCCTGATCGTCCAGTTGGCGGTACATCACATGACAGTCCACCGGCCCCAGCGTGGCGTGGCGATAGGCGCCGGGCAGGGTGCCGACGATCAGGAATCCATGCCGGCGCCATAGCCGCACCGCAACCTGGTTGCTGGCCACCACCATGTTGAACTGCATGGCGGCAAATCCCATCCGCGCGGCCTCGGCCAGCGAATGCGCGCACAGCGCGGCCGCCACACCCTGCCCGCGCGCCGCCGGCGCCACGATATAGCCGGCATTGCAGACATGGTCGCCCGGCCCGGCGGCATTGGGCTTGATGTAGTAGCTGCCCAGAATGGCCCCATCGCGCTCGGCGACGAAGGTGGCGCGCGGCGCCTCGCCCCACAGGGCCCAGCCCGCCGCGCGGTCCAGTTCGGGGTCCAGCGCATAGGTTTCGCGCGCGCGGGCAATGTCGCGCAGGACGGGCCAGACCGCATCGAAATCGGCCGGGATCATGGGGCGGATCAGCATGGTCTTCCATCGCGCCCTTTCCCCCCGGGCGTCAAGGCGGGGCGGGCGGTTCGTCTCCCCTCCGCTCGGGCAGGCGGCAGGTAGCGAAATAGCCGCGTTTCTCGTCGTCGCGATAGGCGGCCAGCAGGCAGAGGACGATCGACAGGCCCAGCACCGCAAAATAGACGATCGAGCCCGGCAGACCCGGCAGGACCGGGGCGGCGGTGCCCAGCGCCAGATAGACCGGCGGCAGCAGGGCGGCGGCCAGATTGCCGATCATCCACGCCACGACCAGGGTGGCGCGGGGGCGGGCGGGGCTCATGCGGCGTCTCCCTGCGCCAGGGCGATGGGGGGCGCGGTGTCACGCCGGCTGGTATCGGCGCCGGCAAACAGCCGGGCCACGCGCCGGGTCTCGGCCGCCGGATGGGGGGCCAGAAGCGACAGGGCGACATAGGTGGCGGCATTGACCGCCAGCCCGATCACGCCCGAACTCAGCCCCCCGACATGGGCCGCCGCGCCGTGGAAGACTGTTTCCAGCACGATGGCGGTGGCAAAGCCCGCGACCATGCCGGCGATGCCGGCGGCGGCGGTGCCCCGGCGCCAGAACAGCCCGCCATATTGCGCGACCGCAACCTGGATGATCCCCTGATAGGACAGCAGCGCCAGCATCGATAGATGCGCGATGGGCAGGCAGGCGATCCCGGCCGCCAGCGCGGTGGCGACGACCATGGTTCCCTTCGCCGTCAGGATCGACGTCCGGTAGGGCAGGGTCCGCCCCGCGCCCACGATGTCGTTGGCCACCTGCGTGCCCATGGCCTGGATGATGGCATCCACCCCGCCCATCGTCGCCGCCAGCATCACCGTGCCGGCCAGGCCCAGCCCCACCGGCCCGGCCGCCAGGCGCGCCACCTCGAACCACGCCATGTCCGCCTCGCCATGTAGGCCGGGCAGGGCGGCGGCCATCAGCCCCATCACCACCAGCGCCATCGAGAACAGCATCGACAGCGGCGCGCTGAACACGCCCGCGCGCAGCATGCTGCGCACGCTGTCGGCGGTGTAGAGCCGCACGAAGATCGGCGGCCAGCACCAGCCGCCGAGCGTGCCGGTCAGGATCATCGAGAACAGCGTCAGCGGCCCGCCGTCATTGCCGCCCACGCCCGGCACGCGCAGCATGTGCGCGGGCAGATGGGAAGGCGAGAGGCCCTGGCCGGCCATCCAGGCGATCAGCCCCAGGATCAGCGCCGTGCCGCCGACATAGGCGACGATGCCCTGGTACATGTCGGAAATGACCAGGCCGCGCATGCCCATGCGGATGGTCCAGACCTGCCGCACCAGGATCAGCGCCACGCCGCAGGCCACCGACTGTCCCGCCGTCAGCCGCCCCATCGACAGGGCGGAGAACATCGCGCCCAGCCCTTTGAAGCCCAGCACCAGCCAGGGCATGATCGACAGCACGCTGATGACCGAGGACGTGACCGCCAGCGCCGTGGAATCATAGCGCAGCCGCAGCAGGTCGGCCTGGGTCTTCAGGTCGTTCGCCGCCCCCCACAGCCACACCCGCCGCGCCATCACATACATCAGCAGCACGGTGAGCAGGCTGTAGATCGGCATGTAGAAGGCCACCACCCCGCTGCCCAGCGCCATGCCGGTCAGCGACAGCAGGATGCCGCCGGGCCACCAGCTATTCAGGAACGACATGGATTGCAGCCACGCCCCGTACGACCGGCCGCCGACCGCGTAATCCGAGAACGAGCGGTCCTTGCGGTAACTGGCCTGCAGCAGCACCACCAGCCCGGCGCAGAACAGTCCGACGATTCCGAACGCGATACCCATTGGCGGGCCTCCCCTGTTCCTGCTTGCGTGTCGTCAGTCGCCCAGCCGCTCCACCAGTTGCGACGGCGCGCGGCGCCCTTCCACCAGCAGCCCTTCCAGGGCGTGGCAGACGCGCATGACGGTCACATCGTCCTGCCAGCGGCCGGTCACCTGCACGCCGACCGGCAGGCCCGAGGCCGAGAACCCGGCGGGGAGGGACGCCGCCGGCTGCCCCGTCATGTTGGCCAGGAACGCAAAGCCCCCCCATTCCAGCCAGTCGGGCCAGGACGGGTCGGGCACCGTCTGCCCGGCGGTGAACGGCAGCACCGACACGCTGGGCGACAGCACCACATCCATCGTCTCATGCAGGCGCGCGGCGTCCTGCCGGTAGGTAATGCGCCGCATCTGCGCGTCGATCAGGTCGCCGGTCGCGATGGCCGCGCCCTTGAAGGCCTCGGTGCGGAATTCGGGATCGACCAGCTCCAGCCGTTCGGGCGGCAGGCGGCGCAGCGCCTGCCACGCCCCGGCCTGCCATAAGGTGCGGTAGGTGGGCCGCCAATCCTCGAAATCCGGCACCGGCACCAGGGTCGCGCCCACCAGCTCGGCCAATGCCACGCTGGCGCGGAAGACGGCCCGTACATCCGGGTCGACGGGCAGGCAGCCGTAATCCTCGGCCACGCCCACGCGCAGGCCCGAAAGCGGCAGCGGCCCGGCCAGAAAGGCGCCCGGCGGCGCGGGCGGGAAGCTGTACGGGTCCCTTGGGTGATATCCCTCCATCACCGAAAGCATCAGCGCCGCGTCGGCGACCGAGCGCGCCATCGGTCCGTAATGCGCCATATCGGAATAATGCGGCCCGATCGGCCATTGCGGCACCCGCCCGAAGGTTCCCTTCATGCCGAAGACGCCGCTGAAGCTGGAGGGTACGCGCACCGATCCGCCCCCATCGCTGCCCAGCGCCAGCGGGCCGCAGCCCGACGCCAGCGCCGCCCCGGCGCCGCCGCTGCTGCCGCCGGGGCTGACGGCCGGGTCGTGGGCATTGCGGGTGATGCCGGTCAGCGGGCTGTCGGTCACCGCCTTCCATCCATTCTCGCACGTCGTGGTGCAGGCATAGATGATCGCCCCCGCGGCGCGCAGCCGCGCCACGGACGGGGCATCCTCCGTGGCGGGCGCCTGGCCGATCGACAGGCGCGACCCGCGCCCCAGCACCCAGCCGCGCGTCATGGCGGTGTCCTTGACCGATACCGGAATCCCTTCCAGCGGCCGGGTCGGCAGGCCGGCGCGCCACGCCCGCGCCGACGCGTCGGCGGCGGCCAGGGCCTCGTCGGCATCGACGCGCACGAACGGATTCAGCACCCCCTGCATGGCATCGGCGCGCGCCAGCACCGCGCGGGTCACCTCGACCGGCGACGTATCGCCGGCGGCATACAGCGCCAGCAGGGTCGTGGCGTCGAGATCGCACAGATCGGTCATGGCGTCGCTTCCTTCAGGCAGAGATCGAGCGTGGTGCGCAGGGCCGCGACAATGGCGTCGATTCCCTCGCGGTCGATGATCATCGGCGGGCAAAAGGCCAGCGTGTCCCCCATCGCGCGCGAAATCACGCCCTGCTGTTGCAGCAACTGGGCGGCGCGGCGTCCCAGCGCGCCCGTGGGCCACGCCGCCGGGTCGGCCAGGCGCGCGGGCGTCAGTTCCACCGCCGCCATCAGGCCCACGCCCCGGACTTCGTCGACCAGCCGGTGGTCGGCCAGCGTGGCCAGGCGTTCCTGCATCCAGGCGCCGGCTTCGGCGGCGCGCGCCACCAGGTCGCGCTCGTCGATGATGCGCAGCGTCTCGACCGCCACGGCGGCGGCGACGGGGTGGCCGCCGCCGGTAAAGCCGTGGCCGAACGTGCCGATCGTATGCGTCAGGTCGGCAATCGGCTCGAACATTCGCCCGTTCAGCAGGATGGCGGAAATCGGCAGGTAGGACGACGATAATTGCTTGGACAGCACCATCACGTCCGGGCGGATGCCATAGGTCTCGCAGCCGAACATCCGGCCGGTGCGGCCGAAGCCGCAGATCACTTCGTCGGCGACCAGAAGAATTTCGTATCGTTCCAGAATCGCCTGTATCTTTTCCCAATAGGTGCGCGGCGGCACGATCACGCCGCCCGCGCCCATCACCGGCTCGCCGAAGAAGGCGGCGATGGTCTCCGGGCCTTCCCGCAGGATCAGCTCTTCCAGCTCGGCGGCCAGGCGGGTGGCGAAATCCTCCTCGCTTTCGCCCGGCCGCGCGAAACGGCGGTAATGCGGGGCGGTCAGGTGCAGAAAGCCGGGCAGAGGCAGGTCGAAACCGGTATGATTGGCCGGTATGCCCGTCAGGCTGGCGGCCGCGATGGTGATGCCGTGATAGGCGCGCTGCCGGCTGATGATCTTCTTGCGCTGCGTCTGGCCCAGCGCGTTCGCGCGATACCACAGCATCTTGATGACGGTGTCGTTGGCCTCGGAGCCCGAATTGGTGAAGAACGCCTTGCTCATCGGCACCGGCGCCATCGTCACCAGCCGCTCCGCCAGATCCACCATCGGTCCGTGCCCTTTCTGGCTGAAAGGGTGGTAGTAGGGCAGGCGTTCCATCTGCCGCGTCGCGGCCGCGACCAGCCTGGGCTCGCTGAAACCCAGCCCCACGCTCCACAGGCCCGCCATCGCCTCGATATAGCGGTTGCCCGCCAGGTCGTAGACATGGATGCCCTCGCCCCGGTCGATGATGAGCGGCCCGCTTTGCAGGTTGGCGCGGGCATCGGTCAGCGGGTGCATGACGTAGCGGGCGTCACGCATTTCCGGTGTCATGATATCGTCTGTCATGGGCTGGATGGTTCCTGTCTGTTGCGCACGTCGCCTTCCCCGTCAGAACCCGACCGTGACGGCGCCGGCGATCGCGAAGCCGCCGCCGATCTGGTAGGTCGGGCTCTTGCCCGCGATGGTGGTGCCGCGCAGGCCCGTCATGGTGTGCGCGTTGGATGTCAGGCCCGCCGTCTGGGCGTAGTAGAGATTGTTCCCGATATTCATCAGGTTCAGCTGGATCTGCGGCCGGTACAGCGTGGCGTGGGCGACATGGACATTGGGCAGCCGGTAGCCCAGCGTCACGTCCGACGTCAGATAGCCCGGAATGCTCTCGTCATTCATGAAGGTGCTGTAGCGGCGGCCGATATAGTTCAGGTTGAAATTCCCGAAATACGTGCCGTCATCATAGGCCAGCCCGATCGCGCCGGTGAAGGCGGGCGTGTTCACCGCGATCTTGCCGGCGGTGGGCAGCACGTCATTGCCCACCTTGAAATCATTGTCGGTGGTGGCGTGGACGTACGAGCCCGAGACATAGGGGCTGAAATGATGCCACGGCCGCAGCCCGACCTCGAGCTGCGCGCCACGGATCGTCTGCCCGCCCAGGATGATCGGCGCCGTCACCAGCGATCCGCCGACGAAGGCGGTCGACAGCACGTCGTGATTGACCATGTTGTAGTTGAACAGGGCGGCCGACACATGCACCAGCCCGCTATGGCGATAGCCCAGCTCCTCGCCGATCGCATATTCGGGCTTCATGTCCTGCGGATGGCCCTGGATCGGAATGGGCGAGGCCGCGTCATAGATGTCGATATAGGCTTCGCTGCGGTCGGGCGCCTTGAAGCTGGTGGTGCCGTTGACATAGATCTGGTCGTTGGGCGTGATGTCGAAACTGGCCGAGACCTGCGGCAGCGGTTCGGCATAGTTCGCGCCGTTCTTGTAGGTCGCGGCACCGGGGATCAGGTTGCTGACCCAGCGCTGCATCATGACCTCCTTGAATCCGGCATTCAGTTTCAGACGGTCGTTGAAAGCCGTAAACGTATCCTCGATGAATATGGCGTTCGTCTGCTGGCGGAACACGATGTCCCATCCCGACATCACCTGCCCGTCGGCGGTGGTCACGCCAAAGCGCCCCCAGGCATTGGCCGGCAGGCCCTGCTTGCTGGTCGCGGCGTAATTGGCGCGCTCGGTCATGTCGAGGTAGGAGTACCAGTAGCCGACGCGCAGCGTATTGTGGCCACGGGTCCAGGCCAGGTCCGTCATCAGGCTGAGCGTATGCTGGTGCTGCGGATCGACGACCTCGACCGTCTGCTTGCCGTTGGGGCCGACATCGGGCAGGCTGAGCGGCCCGACCAGATGGGTTCCGTAATAGCTGTTCTTCTGGCTTATGGCTTCGCCATAGTTGGTCCATTTGTCCCAGTTGATGAAATAGGGCGTGGCCGACAGCTTGAACCCGCCGCCCAGATTCAGATGCACCGGCGCGATGATGGACAGCACGTCGTTGCGCAGGCGCGCCAGTTGCCAGTAGCTGCCGACGCCGGGCGCGTAGTTCGTGTTGTAATATAGAGAAGAGGTGCCGAGCTTTTCGAACGCGGCCTTGGTGGGCGTGGCCGAACCGTTGGCGTTGATGCCGGCCGAGGTATAATGCCCCCATAAAAAGGTCAGGCCCGCGCTGTTGCCATGGCCCCATTCCTTGATCGCCTTGGCATCCACATGGTGGCGCATCAGCGAGCCGGGCGTCTGCCAGAACTGGTTGTAGCTCCACGAATAGGACATGAAGGCCCGCACGCCGGTATGGCCGATTTCGCCGGTATCGATCCGGGCGAATTCCTTCTTCATGTTCCAGGTGCCGTAGCTGGATTCCAGCAGGCCGCCGGCGGTGCGTGCCGGATCGCGCAGCGTGGTGCGGATTTCCGCACCCACCGAATAATAGGCCGGACTGCTGATGTCGGGCGAACCCTGTGTCAGCGCCACCGACGATACGTTTTCCATGTCCGGGCTGCCGCCGATGGCATCGGGGCTGAGATAGACGCCGTCGGTCAGCGGCACGCCTTCCACCAGATAGCCGACCTGCGTGTAGTTCAGCCCCCGGACCATGATCCCGCGCGAGATCTGGCCATAGGGATCGGAGCGCGCATAGGACACGCCCGGCATGCTGGCCAGCATGGCCTGCACGGTGGTGTTGGACGGTTTCTTGGCGATGAAGTCGCGCGTGACCTCGCTGCGGGATTTCGGCGCGGTCTGCACCGGCATCATGCCGCCGCCAGGCGTGGTGTTGCGCACGCCGGTGGGGGTGGTGATGCCGCCGGTAACCGAAATGGTCTCGGCCGCCGGCGCGGCACGGGGGGCGGTGCGCGGGGCCGGGCCGGATACGGTGTGGGCAGGCGGCGCGGCCGGGCGCGCATGGCCGGTGGCGGGCGTCGCGGCCTGGGTCGCGGCCCGGCTGTCGGGGGCCGGGGCCCAGATGCCGGTACAGGCGATCATGGTTCCGGAAATCAGCAGCCGTCGTCGGGGAATGATCGGTGATCGCATGACAGGACCTCCTGGGGGCGAAGTATCTGGCCGCATCCGGCCTGCATAGTCTCGTTCCGCGGAATAGTCGGCGAATAGAAAGAAATGACCGTATTGGGCGCGTGTTTCTTTGGATTTATTTAGAAATGGAGAGAAGAGCCATTTCATTACGATTGACGATATCATCGGTCGAGAATGTTTCGGAAGCGACTTTTTCTTCGCGCATGGAAACCAGAAGTTTCCACCCAGCGCATGCGCGCGTCGCGCCGGATCGAAGGTCAGGCGCGGGCGCGATAATCCGGTACGGTACGGATATGGGCGGCGATAACGGGCGCCGCGCGGTGTCGGCCGCTCAGTTTCGATAGTCGGGCTGTTCCCGGTCCAGCTTGCGCCGCAGCGCCGTCCACACCAGCCGGCCCTTGTCGGGCTCGTTCGCGAACTGGGCATGGGTGCGCTCCAGCGTCGCGGCGCCGGGCAGGCTCAGGGGCACGCCGGTCGATTGCGCGGCGATCTGGATGCGGCAGGCCTGCTCCAGATAGTACATGCGATAGAAGGCCTCGGCCACCGTGGCGCCGACGGTCAGCAGCCCGTGATTTTCCAGGATCATCGCCGGATGCGCGCCAAGGTCGCGCACCAGCCGCTCCCGCTCGCCCAGATTGTCGTCGGCGGCGATGCCTTCGTACGCATGGAAGGCGATATGGTCGGTAAATTCCATGCTGATCTGGTTCAGCGGCAGGATGCCCTGCGTCTGGGCCGCGACCGCCATGCCCGCCAGCGTGTGGGTGTGCATCACGCACGCCGCGTCGTGCCGCGCGCGATGGATGGCGGAGTGGATGACGAAACCCGCCGGATTCACCGGAAAGGACAAAGGCTGGGCCGGCTGGCCGTCGGCATCGACCTCGACCAGCGCACTGGCGGTGATTTCCTCGAACAGCCAGCCATACGGATTGACCAGAAAGCGGTTTCCATCGCCGGGCAGGCGCACGGACAGGTGCGTGTAGATCAGGTCGCTCATGCCGAACAGGGCAATCAGCCGGTAGGCCGCCGCCAGGTCTTCGCGCAACTCTTGGTCGTTCATGATCATGGTCCCGGTTCGCTGACGGAAATGCCGGGCCCAGGGTAGAGGGCGAAGCGGCCCGTCGCGAAGGTGACTTCCTGTTCGCGGGTGGGAACCCTGGGTTTCCAATCGCTTTACAGCGCCGGTCGCCGCCCCGTAAGATTCCGCCGGACAGCCCGGCGGATTGAATCGTGTCGACGAAGAAACGGCTACTTCTTCCACCCTTCGGGGCGCTGCGCGCCTTCGATGCCTATGGCCGCACCGGCGGCGTACGCAAGGCGGCCGAATATCTGGGCGTCAGCCACACGATCGTCGGGCGCCACCTGCGCACGCTGGAGGATTGGGTCGGGGTGGCGCTGATCGACCGGGCCAGCGGCACGCTGACGCAGAAGGGCCTGTCCTATCACAAGGATATCACCGAGGCGCTGGACGGGCTGTCCCGCGCGACCGAGCGGCTGCGTCCGCGCATGGAGGACTCGATCCGCATCGGCTGCGTGTCGGGCTTCGCCTCGCTGTGGCTGGCGGGGCGGGTCGGCGCCTTCCGGCGCAGCGAGCCGTCGATCAACCTCGTGGTGCGGCCGTTCGACCGGTTTCCCGATTTCGATCGCGACGACCTGCATGCCGATATCCGCTACCTGCGCGACCAGGATCTGGAAAGTTTTCCTGCCGGCTTCAAGAAGGTGCTGCTGGCGCGGCCCGCCATGTTCCCGGTCGCCAGTCCCGTCCTGGCGGCCGAGGTCGA
This sequence comes from Gluconacetobacter aggeris, assembly GCF_014174395.1. Classification (GTDB taxonomy): domain Bacteria; phylum Pseudomonadota; class Alphaproteobacteria; order Acetobacterales; family Acetobacteraceae; genus Gluconacetobacter; species Gluconacetobacter aggeris. The sequence continues at coordinate 219,878 of NZ_JABEQD010000001.1, read as the reverse complement.
AGGGCGCCTGCGCACGATCACCGACCTGCTGGGCGAGCCGCTGATCGAGGCGGAAGACAGCCGCGAATGGCATCTCTTCCTCGCGGGCCACAAGGTCAGCCCGGCCTCGTTCGTGCCGTTCGGGCGGCTGGGGCATGCCAGCATCACGCTGGCGGCGGCACGGCACGGGCAGGGCATCTCGCTGGCCAACATCTTCCTGGCGTCGGACGATCTGCAACGCGGGACCCTGGTGCGGGTCACCGTGCCGGGGCAGGCATTCCGTCGCGTGTTCATCGGCGGCTATTACCTGATCGCGCCCGAAAGCAACTGGAACCGCCCGCAATTCGCGCGCTTCCGCAACTGGCTGACGGCCGAGGTCGCGTCCTTCCTGGCCCGCGAGGCCCCATAAGCCTGCCCCGACGCGGCCGGTCGCGGGCAGGCGCGCAGGGTCAGGGCAGGGTCAGGAGAAAACGGCCTGGCTGGCCCCGGCCGCCTGCCCCGGCCGCCCGCTGCGCGCCAGCAGCGCGCGCAGATGGTTGACCACGGGAAAGACCTCGCGGTTCCGGTCGCCGCCCTGGGCGTCCCAGGCCTGCTGTTCCAGTTCCACCACCTCGCGGTCTTCCTCGAAGATCCGGTTGGTGAACACCGCCAGCGCCGGCCAGATCAGGTCGATCAGGAACGGAATCTTCGGGCGCCGCACCGACAGCAGGCCGAAGGCGCGGGTCGTGCGCTGGTCGGCGCTCTGCGGCACATAGGCCACCCACAGATCCATCATCAGGTCGCCATCCTTGTCGACGATCCGCAGCGTCTGGTACGGATATTCGGTCCGCACCGTCACCACTTCCTCGACCGGCTGCTCGCGCCCCTTCAGGTCTCGGTGGCGGCCGAAGATCAGCGCCTCGGCCAGCGGCTGGTGGGTATCGGTGCGGGCAAAGCTGTAGCGGGCCTCGACGAAATTCTCGCCCCGGTCCTGGCCCAGGAAGCGCGCGCGGATCTGGCCCATCTGGCGGCGGTGCAGGAACTGATGGTTCATGTCCATCAGGTTCTCATGCATGAAGGTATAGTGGCAGGCCACGCGGGGCCCGAACCGCCGCGTGCGGAAATCGGGGTCGCCGACATGCGCCAGCATGGGCATGGGGACGGAATCCGCCAGGGCCGGATCACCGGGGAAGATGAAGATCAGCCCGCCCTGTTCGCGGCAGGGATAGGTGCGCACGCCATTGGGCAGCTTGCCCTTGCCCAGATAGGGCACGTCGATACAGCGCCCCGACCGGCCATACGCCCAGCCATGATAGCAGCATTGCACCGCCTGGCCCTTCACGGTGCCCTTGCTCAGCGGCACCTGCCGGTGGGCGCAGCGATCCTCCAGCGCAAAGACCTCGCCCTCGGTGGGGCGGACCAGTGCGACCGGCTGGCCGGCATAGCGGGTGCCGATCGTCTTGCCGGCCTTGAGTTCGTGCGACCACGCCACCGGGTACCAGAAATCGGGGTCGCAATCGATCGTGCGCAGGTCGGGCATCCCGATTCCGATGGCATCGCGCTCGGTGAGGGAGATCTGGTCCATGGCTATGTCCATTCCGGTTCTTTCTTGATCGCGCATTGTCCTCCCTCGGGAACGTCCCTGTCTTGCTCCAGTTGGGAAACCGAGCCTTGCAGAAGACGAAACCATGCGTCCGCCGGGCTTGACAGCGCACGCCGCCGCGCGCACCGCGGCCGGCTCAGAAAAATAAAAGACGAAAATGAAACGAATATAAATGCATATACGATACGATCGAATATTGGGTATCAAAATAGATAATTTACTATAATAATATTACTCAGAATTTATGCGTATAAATTATATGTCAAATTATAAGAGTTGTGAAAAAAGAAACGTAATGTATTCATAAATGTGTCATATTTGCCGCATCATTAAAGAATGAGAGGCGAGCATCTTCCGGGTCTGTTGCATTTTCATCTCGGATTACGCTTGATTTAGTCCCAATGGCTGCCCGTGGATGCCGGCGGCCACAATCCCAGTGGAATGCGACGAAGGGAGCCTGGGCGCCTGACATGACCGACATCGTTCCAGGTGCTTCCCGCCGCGATTCCTGATCCGCCAAAACGCGGCGCGACGATCCCGTCCGACGCGATCGACAAGGGGGCATGACGGTCCCGCGGGCTGCCGCACGGCGCCGCGCGCGGGCGCGCGTGCCCTTTCCTGACAAGGTGAGTATGACCAGACAGACCGGATTTCTCCGACGCCACGGCCGATCGTTCCTGCTGGGATCGGCTTCCCTTCTGATGGCCTCGGCCAGCCTGCCCGCGCTTGCCGCCAGCAGCGAGAACGGCAAGGCTCATGCCCGCCATCGTGCCGCCAAGGCGGCGCATCATGCTTCGGCCGCCGCCGCGCAGCCGGCCGCTGCCCGTCCGGCGGCCCGCGTCCGTGCCGAGGCCGAGACGGTCGAGGTCAGCGGCGCGCGCTTCCATTCGCGCGGGGCGGAAACGGCCGTGACGCGCGCCACCATGGACCAGTTCGTGGCCGGCACCAGCCCGCTCCAGGTGCTGGCACTCACCACCCCCGGCGTCAGCTTCGGCTCGGACGACGCGCTGGGCCTCGATACGGTGGCCAGCACGCTGTATATCCGCGGCTTCAACCAGACCCAGATCGGCGCGACGCTGGACGGTATCCCGATGGGCGGCCAGGGATTCCATAACTGGAACGGCCTGGGCGTCGACCAGATGGAAATCCAGGAAAACCTCGCCGGCATGACGGTGTCGCAGGGCGCGGGCGCGCTGGACACGCCCTCGGCGCAGACGCTGGGCGGGGCGATCACCTACACCTCCGCCGATCCGCTGGACAAGGCGGGCGGCCGTGTCAGCCAGAGCTTCGGCAGCTACGACGCCTTCCGCACCTTCGCCCGCGTGGACAGCGGCGTGCTGAATGCCACCGGCACCAAATTCTACGCCTCCTATGCCCGCACCGCGCAGAATCTGTGGAAGGGCTTTGGCGACCAGCAGGAACACCAGGCCAATTTCAAGCTCGTGCAGCCGCTGGGCGACAAGGGCAAGGTCACGGCCATCTTCGACTACTCGAACTTCATCCAGTACAATTATCTGGGCCTGACCAAGAACATGTGGGAAAAGATGGGCCGTGACACGACCTATCTGAAGCCCGATTATGCGCTGTCCAAGGAATGGGCGGCCAATGCCCAGGCGGGCACGGTGCCCACCAACCTGCAGGGCGTGCTGACGCCGGACGAAATCGGCGACTACGCCTATGACGGCACGCAGACGCAGCGCAACTACCTGTCAGCCATCAAGGCCGACTATCAGTTCTTCCCCAACGTGCTGTCCAAGACCGCGGCCTATGCCCACGTGTCCAGCGGCGATTACAGCGGCACCAATCCGTTCCTGATCTCGCCCACCTCGCAGGTGCCGATGGCGCTTGAAACCGGGCATGTCGACGTCCGCCGCATCGGCTTCACCCAGAGCTTCGACATCACCGTCAACAAGAACGACATCAAGACCGGCATCTGGTACGAGAACGACACGTTCAACTACGCGATGCGGATGTACGAAGACGGCGTGGACGCGGCGCACAATTCCAAGAGCGCCTTCAAGGCCTCGCAGGCCACGACCTGGTGGGCGGATTCGTTCAACACGAACACGTTCCAGTACTACCTGCAGGACACCTACCACATCATTCCGGGCATGACCGTCACCGCCGGCTTCCGCTCGCTGCTGCAGACGACGCATGGCGGCACCAGCGTCGACAATACCAGCAGCCTGTCGGACTGGGGCGTCTATTACAGCCATCCCGCGTCGGGCAGCATGACGGCGGCAAATGCCTTCCTGCCGCATTTCAATTTCGATTATCACTTCCTGGATCATCATGAAGTGTATTTCGACATCGCCGAGAACATGCGCGCCTACGATTACGGCACCCAGAGCGGCAGCGGCAATCCGTGGGGCGGCCTGGGCAATTCCAGCAACCCGGCCCAGGCGGTGTTCAACGCCAACAAGAACAGCCTGAAGCCCGAGCGGACATGGAACTATGTCGTCGGGTACCGCTACGATTCCAAGCTGTTCTCGGCCAGCGTCGATTACTATCACACGGACTACTACAATCGCCTGGCGGCGATCACGGCCGGCCCCACAGGCGCCCAGTACAGCTCGATCGAGAATATCGGACGTGAGAGCATGAACGGCGCGGACGTGATGGGCACCATCCGTCCGGTGCGCGGGCTGGAGATTTCCAACAGCTTCAGTTGGAACGACGCGGTCTACGAAAACGCGAGCCTGCCCTACAAGGGCAAGCATCAGGTTTTCTATCCGAAGTTCATGTACAAGGCGAACCTGTCCTATACCTATCGTCAGGCGACCTTCAACTTCAACGCGACCTACAACAGCGCGCGGCCGATGACGTACATGAACGACGTCAAGATCCCTGCCTACTGGACGTCGAACCTCAGCGCCGCCTACAATTTCGGGCATCTCGGCTTTGCCAACAACCTGAAGGCGACCCTCGGCATCACCAACCTGTTCAACAAGAACTATATCGGTGGTGTCTACGGCGCGGCGTCGGTCTCGGGTGACGACAACCCGGTCCTCTATGTCGCGGCACCCCGCGAGTTCTTCGGCACGGTTTCGGCCGAGTTCTGAAAACATGGCCGTCCGCGAGGGCATGCTCCTGCGGACGGCTTGAAAAAACTTCGCTGCGTTCAGTCGGTTTCGTCTGAACGCATGTTTCGGGCCGGGGAAGGCAGCCAGCGTGCCTCCGCATCCTGTCCGGCAAACCATGGCCGGATGCGGGGCCGCTGTGCCGGCCAGAGTTCTTTCAGCGTCGCGGTATCGTAAAGGCGTCCGTCGCGCATGACCTGCGCCACCGCGCGCGCATTGCGGATATCGGTCAGCGGATCGGCGGTCAGCACCACCAGATCCGCGATCTTGCCTGGTTCGATGCTGCCCAGGTCGGATTTGCGGCCGATCGTTTCGGCCGAGCCGATGGTGGCGGCATGCAGGATGGCCTGCGCCGTCATGCCGCCCAGCGCATGCAACTCCATTTCCTGATGAAAGCCGATGCCTGGCATTTCGCCATGGCTGCCGATTCCGACCAGTCCGCCGGCGGCGGCAAGGGCGGCGGCATCGGCGGCAATGGAAGGGAAGCGATATTCGGACAGTGGCCGCCAGTCGCGCCGCAATGTCATCTGCTCGCGGAACAGTTCGGGCCAGAAGGTCCTCACGCGCGCGTCGCCGCGCGGATCGTCGCGCGCGATCGCCCAGTCCATGCCGGGCGAGCCGCCATTGGTGATGCTTAACGTGGTCGTGTAGCTGGTTCGGGTTGCACGCAGCAACGCCAGCACGTCTTCCTGCAACGGAGAGGCCACCAGCGCATGCTCGTTGCCGGCATATCCGTCCAGAATCTGGGTCAGGTCCAGCTTCATCGACAGGGCGCCTTCGGTCGTCGGCTGCATGCCCAGCATGCGGCACGCCTGCGCCACCCATTCGCGGACCTCGCGGCTGCCGGTGCGATATTCCTTGATATTGCGCAGGCCATAATCGTCGCGATAACGTCGCATGACCGCCAGGACGTCCGACAGCGAGGAAAAACGCTGCATTGAAAAGAGCGCAATGCCGGTCTGGCGAATGCGTGGCCCCGTCATCAGGCCCGCGTCCAGCAGGTCCTGATAGGCCAGCATGTCGATCGACAGGGTGGAGGGATCGAAACTGGTCGTGACGCCCCAGGCCAGACGGGCCGCGATCCCCCAATCCTCCAGCCCTAGTACAGTCCGGCGGATTGTCGCCACATGGTCATGCGTGTCGATAAAGCCGGGGACGATGATGCGCCCGGTCACGTCGCGGATCGTGGCATCTGCCGGTATTGCAAAGCTGCCTGTCGGACCGACCTGCCTGAAGCGCCCATCCTCTACCAGGATATCGGCATGGTCGATCACGGGGGCACCGGCCGCCATGGTCAGCACCCTGGCTCCACGCAGCACCAGCCGGCCCCGCGCTACCGCGCGGGGAGCAGTCACGTCGGCGCGGTATTGCGTTTCGGCCGGTGAAGGGGAGGTGGCGTGCCAGTCCGGGCGGTTCGGCGGGGCGAGCGGGATGTCGGCGCGCGGGCGAGTGTGAAAGACCGGGCCGGTAGACCAGTCGATCGACCGTCCGTCGGCGGACCATGCAATATAATCGGCGCCCGTGTCGGACACGCGACGATGGGGCAGGCGCGGGTCGCTGAGATCGACATGCCGCCCCGGCCGCGCGGGCATGGCGAGCAGATGAAGCTGCTGGGAAACCTGCGCCAGCAGCCAGTGCCCGTCGGGGCTGATCCGCAGATCGTCCACCGGCACCGCACCATCCTGGAAATACCAGCCAGGGCCGTCGACCCGCACGGCCAGACGGCGGGTGCCATGGACCAGATCGATGCTGTCCAGCCCGTCATCCGTCTGCAGATAGGCGGCCCCGCGCGCGAACTGCACCGGGCCGCCCAGTGTGCCGCGCGCGATGGTGCGAGCCGCGCCGCCCCCAGCAGGCAGGGCGATCAACTCGGCGTTCCGCAGCCGGCCATATTCCATATAGACGTCCAGCCGTGCCTGCTGGCCGGACCGCAGCGCCAGCACCTGGCGCCCGTCGGGAGTAAAGACCGGGTCGGTATAATAGGCCTGCAGGCCCGATAGACGCACCGGCGGCGCGGAGCCGTCGGCGGGGGCGGACCAGATGGCACCCGCTCCCTGCTCGCTCCACGTCACCCACGTCAGTTGCCGGCCGTCGGGGCTCCAGGCAGGCTGAAAAGCCGGGTCGCCGCCAGAAGCGAAAGGAACAGGCGCTGCATGGCCGTCCAGCCGCATCAGATACAGCCTGCCCAAGGCCGAGAAGGCGAGCGTGCGACGATCGGGAGACGCCACGGGCGCCATCATCAGCCTGGCATGGACGGGGCCTGTCTCCTCACGGATATCCTGACGGGTGGAAGGGCCGAGCGCGACATCGAGATGGGCGGTGAACGGAAGAGGTGTCGCGGCACCGTCAGTCAGGGTGATCCGTTCGAACCCGCCGCCCACGCTCAGCACGATCGCGCCATCGTCCGGCGTGAAGGCATAGCGCGGCACGAGATCCTGCCACATCGAGGATTGAAGCTGGTCATGCGTGATGGGAAAGGCCACCCGCCTGTCCCGCCCCGTCGTCAGGTCGCGCACCCGTAATTCGGTGCCTCCGTCCCGCCGGGCGGCATAGGCCAGCAGGCGCCCGTCATGCGACAGGCATGGGCGGAAGAATGCGCCAGGAAAGAGGGGGGTGCGCGGGCCGTCGGGCAGGGTCACCACCGTCTCCTCCGCGCCGGTGGCCAGATCGCGGCGGATGATGGTCCAGTGATCGACGTCCTCGAAGGAAAGGCCACCCAGATGGCGTGCGGCGTAGACGGTCCGCCCGTCCGGCGCGGCGACAGCCCCCAGTGTGCTGCGCCACATGGCCCGCGGGCTGTCGGGCCTGTCGCGCACCGGCACCACCAGGGTGCCATGCCCTGCCAGATCGTAGCGCCACAGTTCGTAGGCGTTCAGGTCCGCCCGGTAGCGGCTGACCAGGAGGGACCGTCCGTCGGGCATCCAGGCCGGTGAGGTCAGGACCGTGTCGTCATCGCCGAACGTGACCTGCCGCGCCGCGCTTCCATCGGGGTGGGCGATCCACAGATTGTCGGCCCCTGAGCCGTCGCTGACATAGGCGATCCATCGCCCGTCTGGCGCGTAGGCGGGCGCGGTGTCGAACGGCAGGCCGCCGCTGATCCGCGTTGCCTGGCCCCCCTCCGTCGGCAGGGTATAGAGATCGCCCAGCAGGTCGAACACGATGTGCCGCCCGTCGGGCGACAGGTCGAGCGACATCCAGGTGCCGTGCCGCACGTCGGCAACCAGGCGCCGCGCCGACATCATCGGCAGGGTCTGTCCCGGTGGCTGGATCGGTCGGGTGCGGTCGGGCAGTGCATGGCCGATCGCGGCGGGCGACAGGAACGGCAATGGTGGCTCGCCGGCCTCCTGGGCGCGGGCTGCCGGAATGATCGCCAGGCCCGCGGGCAACAGGGTGGAAAGCAGCAGGGTGCGGGCAGACGAGCGCATCGGATCTCCTCAGCGATAGGCGGGCGGCAAGGTGGCGTTGTCCGGCGGCGTGCCGGCGCGTGTCGGCGCGTAGCGGTCCCGCAGGGTCCTCTGGCGGGTCGATAGCGAAACCTCGTGCCCATCGATGAAGAGCATTGCCGGATTGCTGGCGGGCTCCAGCGGGTCGCCATCCCAGAGTACCAGGTCCGCGCCGGCGCCGGGTGTCAGGGTTCCCGCGCCGCGCATGCCCCAGATCGCGGCAGGGGCCGCCGTGATTGCGCGTAGCGCCGTTGCGTAAGGCAATCCGTTGGCCACCGCGATTCCGGCGCCTTCGCGCAGATCCAGGCCGGCATCGTAGCTCAGGTAGATTCCGTTGCCAGGCACCGAGAAGGCGATTTCCACCCCCGCTTTCGCCAGCATGGCCGCATTGTCCAGCCGGGCGCCAAGCGAGTCGAAGGTCTGCGGCAGGTCGGCCTCTGGATCGAGGATGACCGGCACATGCGCCGCCGCCAGTTCCGCCGCCGCCCGCCAGGCCTCGGCGCCCCCCAGCACCGCCACGCGGATCGCGCTCTCCCGTGCCAGGCGAATGGCCTGGCGAATGTCCGATTCACGATTTGCGGCGATCAGAAGCGGCATGGTGCCGGCGATCACCGGTGCCAGCGCGGCGCGGTCGACAGGCGACAGGATGAGCGCGGATGCCGGATCGCGCGGCGATGGGGCCCGTCGCGCCTCGGCCAGGGCGGTGCGGAGCAGCACCCATTGCGCGGCCCTTGAGCCGCCGGCCGTCGCCAGGGCCATGTCGCCCGTGAGAGCCACCATCGCCGCGCCCGCACGGGCCAGAATGTCGCCGGAGGGGCGCAGGTGAATCAGCGCGCCCTGGCCTGCAAACGGTGCAATCTGCGTGCCGCCGGGGTAGCTCATCGCCCAGGCCAGACCATCGGCCCGCGCCAGCGGCAGCAGATTGGACTGCCCGTTCAGGGCATATTGCACGTCGAAAGCCGGGCCGAGCGGGCCGTGTGACAGGGTGCGGTCATCGGTATCGCGCGCACCGGAAACCTCCACAAGGCCCAGTTGCGTCGCGGCGCTGAACAAAGCGGGGGTTACGATCTGCCCGTGCGCGTCGATCCGACGCGCGCCGGGCGGGATCGGCCCCTGTGCGGTGACTGAGCGTACATGCCCGCCCGCGATCACGATGGTGGCGTCGGCAACGGGGGGCGTGGTGACGGGCATGGCCAGGGCATGCACGATGGCGATGACCGGAGCCGGGGCGCCATCTGCCCGCGCCTGGCTCCATGGGCCCAGGGTGGCCAGGATCGCCATGGCCGCAGTGCGGCGGGCCCATGTCATGGCGCCTCCGGCGGCGTGCGGCCCAGTTCGAAATCCGTCCGGGGCCGCCGGTGCGGATCGGTGCGATCGAACGCCACCGCGCCGTCGACGAACACCATGTCGGCATGGGCATAGACGCTGAACGGCTGCATCGACCAGATCACGGCATCGGCGTCCTTGCCGGGCTCGAGGCTGCCGATTCGCCTGTCCAGCCCCAGGGCGCGGGCGGGGTTGGCCGTCAGCCAGCCGATGACATGCTCGGGCGGCAGGTCCAGTCCGGCACGTCGCCCGGCGGCGGCGGCCTTGCCGGCTTCGATGTTGAGCCATTGGCCCAGGAAAGGGGAATCCGAATGCATCATCGCGCATCCGCCCGCCGCATCGATGAAGGCGGCATTCTCACGGATACCGTCCAGCGCTTCCATCTTGTAGCCCCACCAGTCGGACCATACGGCGGCGCAGACATGGGCGCGGGCCAGAAGGGGGGCGATCTTGTAGCCTTCGACCGCATGGTGGAAGGCAGCGATGCGAAAGCCCAGGGCCCTGCTCAGATCCAGCATCACCGCCATCTCGTCGGCGCGATAGCAGTGCATGTGTACCGCGATCATGCCGTCCAGCGCCGCCGCCAGCGTGTCCAGCCGAGCATCGTCGTCGGGCTGCGTGCCCTGTCCGGCCAGGTAGCGCTTCCAGTCCTGCCGATAGCGGCCGGCCTTGGCGAACGCCGCGCGGATGAAGGCGATCTCCCCTTCACGGCTCGTCGGGCCGCGCCCTTTTTCGGCATCCTCGCTCCTGGGGTTCTCGCCACAGGCCATCTTCATGCCCCACGGCGCGTCCGGCATCTTCATCGCTTGCATCGTGGTCGCCGGGATGGGGTGCAGCACCACCGAGCGACCGCCGAAGATCGGGCTGGAGCCCGGCAGGACCTGCAAGGTCGTCACTCCGTGCGCCAGGGCACGGGCAAAGGCCGGGTCCTGCGGATTGATCGCGGTCTCGATCCAGCTATCCGCCGCATTGGGGTCGGACAATTCGCTCACGTCCGACGTCTCTTCGTCGATTGCCGTGATCGGCACGACATAGGTGCCGTCGTGACTGTGGATATCGATCAGCCCGGGCGTGACCCAGCGCCCCCGCGCGTCGATCACGTGCGCCTTCGCGTCCGTCAGATGCGGCCCGATCGCCGCGATCCTGCCGTCACGCATCAGCAGCGATCCGTCCTCGATCCGGTGGCCCGCACCGTCCAGGATGGTCGCATGGACGATCAGCGTGTCCTCGCGCGGCAGCGGCCTGTAGGTGCTGGGGAAGAGGTCGCGCAACCAGGGCGGGATTGCCGCCGCTGCCTGTCGCGGGACGCTCAGGCAGGTCATCAGCCCGATCATCAGGCAAAGCGGGGCAGGCCGCATCGTCATGCCCGCCGGCCGGGCTGGCGCTGCCGTCGCAGCCAGGGCAGCACGCCGGAGACGATCATGATGCTGGTGGCGATACCCGTCGCCAGCACGCAGGCCATCGTCGGCCATCCGGCGACCTGCCCGCTATGCAGTGGATAAAGCGCGCGGATCGCCAGCGCACCCGCGCCGTCCAGATGCGGATCATCGATCCATGCGATATGTCCGTCATGCCGGTCGATATGGCAGGTGATCCGCCCGAAACCGGTATAGAGCGCGGTGCCGCCGGGCGCGAACGATACCCCGTACAGATCCCGCGCCGGGTCGTCGGCCAGGGCGACCGGCAGCATGTCGGGGTGGACATGCGCGGCCCAGGTCCGGGCAATGGCCTCGGCTGCCGCGTAGCCCAGAGGCGGGCCGGCATGGATGGCAGCGGGTGGCGCGTCGTCGGCGAAGGGCGAGCCGGCACGGGGTGGCGACAGAAAGGTTGCGATGGGCGCGAAGGCCTCGTCGAAGAAATTCATTGCGACCGATGTCAGCGCCATCACGATCATGAACGGGATCGTCCATAGCCCGATCACGCGGTGCAGTTCGGGCCAGGGGCGGCGCGCCAGCATCTGGCGATTGAGGCGCCAGGCCGGTTGCCAGGCCGCCAGCAATGGCCGGCGGCGGGGAAGCGTGATCACCAGCCCGATCACGGTCAGGGCCAGCCAGCCGACGGCGACGCCCCCCATGAGCAGGCGCCCGGCCGTGCCCAGGGCCAGGGTGGCATGAAGCGCGTACAGCAATTGCATCGCATGGGCCCGGTCCAGACCCGCCTGCCGGTTACGGGTGCCGGTCACGCTTCCGTCGCGCGGGTCGATGAAGATCTCCTCGGGGTCGCCATCGGGTGTGCGCAACATGATGGCCCGCAGCGCCTCACCGGAGCGCGGTCGCAGGGCAAAGTGCACGACCCGCCAGGCCGAGTGCGCGGTCAGGACACGCGCCACCAGTTCCGGTGCCGGCCGCACAGGGCCGGCTGGTACTCCGAACAGGCCGGGATTCAGCAGAGCATCGACGCGGTCGCGAAAGGTCAGGAGCGTGCCGGTCACGGCCGCGACCATCAGGAACAGTGCAATGCCCAGCCCGGCATACCGGTGTGCCAGAAACAGGCCCCGGCGCAGCGTCATGTGGTCGGCTCGTGTTCGGCGATGTTCGCGCGCAGCCATGCGATCTGCTCGGCCACGGCGCGGGCGGCCACTGCGGACATGTCCAGCGCTTCAAGGAAGGAATGGGTGGCGCCCGGATAGGATCGGGCGATGATGGCATTGCCGGCGGCACGCAGGCGCTCGGCCATGGCGTGGTTCTCGTCGGCCAGCACGTCGCATTCCGCAATGGTCATGAATACCGGCGGAAGGCCCGCGACCTCCGCCCGGAGGGGCGAGGCCAGTGGCAGCGCGCGCCGGTCGGCATCGGGAATATAACGTTGCCAGAAGAATAGCATCTCGTCGCGCGTCAGCATGAAATCAGGCCCGGCGAAACGGGCATAGGATGGGGTGTCGCAGGCACTGTCATACACCCCGTAGCTCAGCAGCAGCCCGTGCAGCCCGGTCGCGCTTCCAGCGTCGCGCAGCCCGATCGCTGCGGCCAGCGACAGGTTGGCGCCCGCGGAATCCCCGCCTATGAACAGCGGCAGGCCTGCCAGCGCCGGCAGATGGACGGGGAGCGCGCGCAGGCAATCCATGATCTGTTCGAGCGCCACGGGGAATACGTATTCCGGCGCCAGGGCATAATCCAGCCCGACGACGGCCATGTTGGCCCCCGCCGCATATTCGCGCATCAGCCGGTCATGCGTATCCAGGCCGAACATGGTCCACCCGCCGCCATGCAGATAGACCAGCACGCCATCCGGCGACGGGCCGGGGGAGAAGATCCGCGCGCGTAGCGGCGGGGTGGTTTCGCCAAGGACAATGTCGCTGACGTCGGCCAGGGCCGGCGCCCTGGCCGGCAGCGTCGCGCGGGCCTGGGCGGCCAGGCTGCGGGCGGTTTCGGGCGGCAGGGTCTCGAACGGCGGAAAATCCCGTCCGGCCTGCGCCATATGCCGGCGAAATGCCGCGATCTCGGGGTCCAGAAGGCCTGGAGGAAGGGCTGAGGTCACGATTGTGGGGCTCCGCTGTCTCGAGCCCATTCTTGTCGAAACTGGTGCGGCGGGCGTGTCGGAAAGGGTCAAAGAGGCCAGCGGTCGGGCCATGAGGCGGAACGATCTGGAATCGTTACGATCACGGCCCGGTGGCGGCATGTTCTGGCCCGGTGACAACGGCCTGTCGGCGCGCGGGTGGTAGGATGTACGATCCCCACTCAGCCGGAAGCCTCTGTGTCATGTACGTTCCACCAGACTATGTTTGCGACGATACCGCCTGTCTGCACGACCTGATCGCGCGCGCGCGTCTGGGCACGGTCATTACCATGTCGGCGGGCTCCGATGGGGGTGCGCCTGAAGCCTGTCATCTGCCGTTGCTGCTGGATCGTCGTCGCGGGCCGCTGGGCACGCTGGTCGGCCACCTCGATCGCCGTAACCCGCAACTGGCCGATCTGGCCGCCGGCCGGCCGGTGCTGGTGACGTTCCTGGGGGCCGACGCCGGCGTCTCGCCGGATTGGTACCACACCAGCCCGCGCGTTCCGACCTGGCTGTACAGCGCCGTCCATGCGACGGGCATTCCGACCGTGATCGAGGATGCGGCTGCCTTGCGCGATATCCTGGAGCGCGGCAGTGCCCTGGCGGTGCCCGCCGGGGGGACGTGGCGGCCGGCGCAGGTCGCAACCTATATCGATCGGCTGCTCGGCGGCATCGCAGGGTTCGAAATCCCCCTCGACACGCTGCGGGGGCAGATCCGGCTGGGTCAGCATAATGGCCCCGAGGACTGGCAGGGGGTGCATGACGCGCTGTCATGCGGCACCCTGCAACAGCGACGTGTGGCCGAGGACATGGCGGCGTTCGGTCGCGTGATCTCCGGCGCCTGAAAAAGCGGGACGGGGGCGTCAGAGCCCCCTATCAGCACCTTCACCCCGGCGGCGGCGGGACTGGCGGCGGGCCAGCACCGCCCCCGCCGCCAGGTACAGCAGCAGGAAGATGGCGGCCGACGGCCGGCCGGACATGGCCTGCTGGCCGATCCCGGCCAGGACGATGCAGATCGTCCCCACCGACACGATCAGCGCGCAGACCGGCACCATTCCCAGCCAGAGACCGAAGGCCCGCACGCCGCCCAGCGGGATGCGGAACGGCCGCGCCATGTCCGGGGCCACCACTCGCAGCCGCATGGCGCTGAGCGCCACGCCCGAAAAGGCGACCATGGTGCCGATACTGACCAGGTCCGCCAGCACGCCGATGGGAAACAATGCCGCCAGCAGGCCCGCCAGTGCGGCGGCCAGCACGATGCCCAGCCCCGGCGTGCCGTGGCGCGGGTGCAGCCGCATGAACCATCCGGGCAGCAGGCCGTCGCGCGCCATGGCGAAGCAGATGCGCGAATGGCCGTAGGTATTGACCAGCATCACCGATGCCAGGCCCGTCAGCGCGCCGATCCGCAGCAGGATGCCGATGCGCGGATAGCCGACCGCCGCCATGGCCTCCGCCACCGGATCGGGCACGTCGAGGCCACGGAAGGGCACTAGGCCCGTCAGAACCAGCGAAACCAGGGCATAGAGCAGCGCACTGACCAGCAGCGTTCCGATCAGGCCGACCGGCAGGTCGCGTGCCGGGCGGCGGGCCTCCGCCGCCGCCGTCGCGACGGTGTCGAAGCCGAGATAGGCAAAGACGACGATCGACGCGGCGCGCAGCACGCCGGGCACGCCGAAACGGAACCCGCCCTCCGAGGGCGGCAGGAAAGGCGACCAGTTGGCCGGATTCACATGGCCGATCCCGATGCCCAGGAACACCAGCAGGACGCCCGTCTTCACCACGACGAGGGCGGTGTTGACGCGGGCCGATTCCCGCACCCCCCGCACCAGCGCCACCGCGATCAGCATCAGGGACAGGAATGCGGTCAGATTGGCATGCGGTCCCGCCATGCCGGCGGCCGACCCCACGCTGGGCTGGATCAGTGCCGCCGGCAGCCCGTGCCCCAGCGCCACCAGCAGGCTTTGCAGATAGCTGGCAAAGCCGGTGGCGACCGCTGCGCCGGCCAGCAGGAATTCCAGCGTCAGCATCCAGCCGACCCACAGGGCCGCCCCCGGCCCGAACGCACGGCTGACGTAGCTGTACGAGGCTCCGGCGATCGGCATCGCGGTCGACAGTTCGGCGTAGCAGATCCCCGTCAGGCCGCAGGCGGCTCCGGCGGCCAGGAAGGACAGCGTGACGGCGGGCCCGGCATATTCCGCCGCCGCGACACCGGGAAGAATATAGATCCCGGCCCCGACGACGCAGCCCACGCCCAGTAGCAGCAGGTCTACCGGGCCCAGCGCCCGGCGCAATGTCCGGGGCGCGCTCATGGGGCGGGCCTCAGGATGGGCGTCAGCCAGGTCAGAACCCGGCGCTGCACGTCTTCCTCGACCATGGCGCCGACCGCGCCGCCGAACCAGTGCGGCGCATCGGGGTAGCGTACCAGCTCCACACGAGTGCCCTGCGCCTTCAGACTGTTGAAGAATATCATCGCCTGCTCCGGTGGCACGCGTGCGTCGCTCATGCCGTGCAGCAACAGGATTGGCATGCGCGTCAAATTGGCCGCGTTGATCGGCGAATGGGCGGCATATTCCGTCGCCCGGTCGACCGGATCGCCAAAATAGGGCGGCAGGAAACCGGGCCCGACATCGGTCGAAAGCGCCATCGTCCGCAGGTCGGTGATGCCCGCGCCGTCGATCACCGTCAGGAACCGCTTTTCATGTCCGGCCATCCAGGCGGCCATGAAGCCACCATAGCTCCATCCCCCCAGCGCCAGGCGGCGAGGGTCGGCAACGCCCTGGCGGGTCAGCATGTCGATGCCGTCCAGGATGTCGCGTGCGTCCGCCCCGCCCCAATCCCCGCGCGTGGCCTCGGCGAAGGCGGCGCCGCGCCCGTCCGACCCGCGCGGATTGGGCATGAACACCGCTATGCCATGGCTGGCCAGCATCCGCGCCCAGTCATGCCACGAGCCCAGCCAGCCTTGTGCCCAGGCATCGTACGGACCGCCATGAATCTGCGTGAACAGCGGCACGTCGCGCGATTGCCCCGGCGGCAGGACCAGCAGGCCGCTCAGCGCGGTGCCGTCGCGGCCCTGCCAGCGAACGACCCGCTGCGCGCCCAGAGGCCAGCCGCTCACCTGCGGATTCAGGTCGGTCAGCGCCCGGCCGTGGCCATCCTGAACGATCCATACATCCTCGGCACGCGTCGGCGTGCTGGCCGGCAGTGCGACGGTGCCGTCGCGGGCCATGGAAAACGCATAGGGCTCGCCGCCCAGATCCACTGTCTGGCTTATTGTGCCGTTCGCGGCATCCATCCGGCCGAGACAGGGCGCGATGTCATGGAAACCCAGCACCGTCAGGCTCCGCCCATCCGCGTTCCATGCCATGGCCCGGACCGATCCGGACCAGCCGGCCCCTATCTTGTGGGCGCGTCCATCCGCCAGATCGTAGCGGCTGACGGTGCCCACGATGCCGTCCTGGTCGAAATGCCCCCATGCCAGATGGCCACCATCGGGCGAAAAGACCGGATGCACCGCCGTCGCCCGGCCCGGCAGGCGGTGCAGGACATGACCGGCGGTATCGATGATGCTGATGGCGGATTGGTACCAGAATGCGTCCAGCCCGTCCGAGCGGCCGGCGCGCACGGCCAGCGACTGTCCATCGGGTGCCCATTCGACGTCGAACACCGCATGCGCGTCCAGCGCGACCGGCTGTATATGCCCGTCCGCCACGGTCAGGATCACCAGGCCAGGCCCTGGCGGCATGTCGTCCGGCGCGGACCCGTCGACCCGTGCGACGGGCGCGGACGGAGGGACGGGACGGACCAGAACCGCCAGACGGCCACCATCGGGAGACCAGCGAAAATCGATCGCGTCCCCCGCGAAGGGCCCCAGGTCGCGCGGGGCCTCGCCCGCCGGGCCGGCCAGCCATATCGTGTCATGTGCGCCGCCATGCCGGCCGATATAGGCCAGATGCCGCCCGTCGGGCGACCAGCGCGGATGGCTGTCATTGTCCTGCGACCCCTCCAGCCGGACGGCGTGCGCATCCGGCGCGACGGGCTGGAACCAGAGCCGTGTGACCGGCGGCCGTGCCGGATCGGCAAACGCACGCACGCCATAGACGATGTGCCGGCCGTCCGGCGCCAGAGCGACATCGCCGACGCCGCGCAGCGTGCTGATCTGTTCCGGCATGATCGCCGGGGCGGCGGGCTGGGTCGCGCGGGCAAGGGAGGACGCGCCGAGCAGCGCGCACAGGGCAGCGGCGGAGCGCGCCAGCGGAAGACAGAAGGAAAAACCGTATCGCGCCATTATCGGGTCCCGGTCTGGGCAGTGCGTCATGGGGGCGGGCAACGGGATTCGTTGCGATTGTCGGGATATCGTTTCACCGGCATGCCATCTTGTCCATGCGGTCGTCTCCGGGCTGCGCCGAGGATGGCTTTCTGGCCAAGAGATTGATCTGGAACCGGAAACGGCGCATGTGACCTGTTCCGGGGCGCCGGGGCGGCCTGTTCGAGACAAAGCTCGGCCCATTGCCGACAGCCCGGGCAGCCCGTCCTGGCGGATCTGTTTTGGCCCTATCGAGACGGTGGCTGGCCCTGCCTGAACAGACCGAAATCGCAACGACCTATTAACGTAACGATATGGTCATGAGCCAATGCCACCAAAAACCGGGGTGAGGGAGGGGAGGGAAGAATGTCAACGCAGGCGAAGATCCTTCCGATCAAGCGCAGCAGCGATCTGCCGCATGATGCCAGCCCGGTCGTTGGGCTGGCCGATCATTATCCGCCGGGTTTTTCCGATCCGTTCCATGCCCATGAGCGCTGCCAGCTTGCCCTGACCCTGTCGGGCATCATCACGGTGACGACCGGTTCGGCCAGCTATATCCTGCCGCCCAACCGCGCCATCTGGATTCCGGGTGGCACCCACCATCAGGTGACGACCCGCGCGGCGGTACAGTTCCGGACGCTCTATGTCGACAACACGCTGAACAAATGGCTCGATCGCTGCCATGTGTTCGAGACCACGCCACTGGTGCGCGCGCTGATCGATGAAGTCCTGCAATTCCGCTTTCCCTATCCCCCGCAGGGGCGCGAGGTCAGGCTGACCAGCCTGCTGCTGGACGAGCTGGATCGCATGCCCAGCGTCGGGTTGCAGATCAGCATGCCCTCCGACCGGCGGCTGGTGCGTGTCTGCCGTGCCCTGCTGCTGAACCCGACCGACGGGCGCGACCTGGATCATTGGGCGCTCGAGGCCGGAATGGGGCGGCGTACCTTCACGCGCCTGTTTCGCGAACAGACAGGCATGGGCCTGGCCAGCTGGCGCCAGCAGGCCAGGATGATCGAGGCGATCGCCTTGTTGGAGCAAGGGCATTCGGTCACGACCGCTGCCTACGATGTTGGCTACGACAGCCCCAGTGCCTTCAGCGCCGCCTTCCACCGGATCTTCGGCATGTCGCCCAGCGCGTATTGCCGAGGAAGTATAAAAATATAGAAAAGATTGTTCCAATAAATATCTTTTCAAAATCATATCCTCAATGCCTCGGTCGAGGCGCAGCATCGCGAGTGCCCCATCATGCCCAACCCCTGTCGTCCGAACCGCTCCGGGTATAAAAGGCCCTTCAATCTGGCATTGCTGGCATTGATGGCGGGCGTGTCGCCCCATGCGATCGCCCGCGCGGCCGACAGCACGCAGACCGATGGCCGAAAGCCGGCCGCCACGCATGCGGCACAGGGGGCAGCGCCGGCACCGGTGAAGCAGGCGACGCGGGACGAGGCCATCGTGGTGGAGGCCAAGCGCCGCAACCAGATGCAGGTCTCAAGCGGCGGGCAGCTCGGCGTCCTGGGCAACAAGAAAGGGATCGACGTTCCCTTCAACATCCGCAGTTACAATGCCAGCCTGATCCTGAATCAGCAGTCGCAGACGCTGGGCCAGGTTCTGGAAAACGATCCGTCGGTCCGCACGACCTATGGCTACGGTAATTTTTCCGAGATGTTCATCATTCGCGGCTTTCAGGTCTATGGCGATGACGTTGCCATCAACGGCCTGTATGGCATCACGCCGCGCCAGCTCGTCTCGCCGCAGCTTTATGACCAGGTGCAGGTCCTCAACGGGGCCAGCGCCTTTCTCAATGGCGCGGCGCCGGGCGGATCGGCGATCGGCGGCAATATCAACCTGATATTCAAACACGCCACCGATGCCCCGATCACCCGTCTGACTGGCGATTACGCCAGCAGCGCCATGGGGGGCGGCAGCGTCGATGTCGGTCGGCGCTTCGGTACCGACCATGCGTTTGGCGCACGCATCAACGTCGCGGGTATGGATGGCACCGATTCCATTGCGCACGAACGCCGCCATTCCGTCGCGGTCGGCGGCGATTTCGATTGGCATGATGACCGGACACACGTGAGCTTGGATATGAATTTCCAAAATCAGGGCGTCAACTGGGGGCGTCCGGCCATCTTCCTCGGCGCCGATGTCACGCATGTTCCGCGCCCGGTCTCGCCCGGCGCCAATTTCGGTCAGCCCTGGACATATAACGATCTCAACTACATCTTCGGGATGCTCAATGTCGAACATGACCTGTCGAAGCACGTCACGCTCTATGCCGCCTTCGGTGGGCTGAGCGGGCACGAGCAGGGCAATTACCAGGTCCTGACGGTCAATGACGCAAGCACGGGTGACAGCACCAACGGCAATCTCTATGTGCCATATGTGCAAACCAACAAGAGTACGCGCGGCGGCGTGCGTGCGCATTTCGCGACCGGGCCGGTCAAGCACGAGATCAATGCCGGCGGTTCCGCGTTGTGGGAAGAAAGTGACAGTGCCTACGCTTATGCATGGCCCTACAGTTCCACGAACCTCTATCACCCTGTCTATACCGGGGCGCCAGACCAGACCCTGACCGGGGGCAATGTCGCTAACCCCCAGCAGATCAGCGGTACACGGCTCTATAGTCTGTTCTTCTCGGACACGATGTCATTTTTTGACAATCGCGTGGCGCTGACGGGCGGATTCCGGTACCAGAACCTGATGGTCGCCGGTTTCGACTATAACGCTCCCGGACGCGGGGCGCGCAATGCCGATTACGATCAGGGGGCGATCACGCCGGTGGTTGGGCTGGTCGTGCATCCGACACGCCAGACCTCGATCTATTTCAACCGGATCGAAGGCCTTTCGCAGGGGCCGACGGCATCGGGCAATGTCGTCAATCTGGGACAGGTCTTTCCGCCCTATCGCTCGGTGCAGTACGAGGTCGGCGCGAAATACGATATCGGGCGTTTCGCGGCGTCGCTGGCTTTCTATCAGATCTCGCAGCCCAATTCCTATACGGCGGCCTATGGCACCAGTGGCCAGTATATCTTCACGGTCGACGGCATGCAGCGCAATCGCGGGGCGGAACTGAACGTCAACGGCGAACTGATGCCCGGCCTGCGCTTCAACGGGGGCGCCACGCTGATCGACGCGGATCTCAGGCGTACCGCCGGGGGGCTGCAGAACGGCCATAGTGCCATCGGCGTGCCCAATTATTCGATCAACGCCAATATCGAATATGATCTGCCGTTCCTGCGTGGGGGCACCATCACCGGCCGGGTGGTCAATACCGGCAAGCAGTGGGTCAATACCGCCAACACGCTGCACCTGCCGGTCTGGACGCGCTTCGACCTCGGGGCCCGCTATACGTTCGTCACGGCGCACAAACCGGTCACGCTACGCTTCGGTGTCGATAATGTGGGCAATGCCCGCTACTGGGCGTCGGCCTATGGCGGCTATCTGCTCGAAGGCTTGCCCCGGACCTATAAATTTTCCTTCACGACGGATTTCTGATCGCCGGGATCAGGGCGGCGCGCCCAGCGTGTCGCCCTGCAACGCCGCATTCGCGCCCCGACCGTCGTGTCCGCTGTCGCGCAGCCCCAGCGTCGCCCGCTCCGCCAGCACGATCAGCCCCAGCGTCAACGCCCCCAGCACGATCTCGCGCCGTGTGCCGGGGCTGGCGACCAGCATGGTCAGCAGCGACATCACCAGCACGGCCAGCGTGGCATAGGACAGGAACGGGAAGCACCACATCGGCAGCGCCGGCCGCGCGTCCCGCGCGACGGCTTCCCGCCGCAGCCGGATCTGTGCGAGCGCCACCAGCACATAATCGAACAGCACGAACGTGCCCGTGGCACTGACCAGGAAGGCGAACACGCTCCCCGGCGCCGCCATCCCCGCCAGCGCCACGATCGCGGCCACCGCGCTGCCGGCCAGGATCGCCACGCGCGGCGTGCCGTTGCCGCCGCGCGCGCCGAAGCAGCGCGGCGCATCGCCGGCCTCGGCCAGTTCGCGCAGGATGCGCGAGGTGATGTACAGGCCCGAATTCAGCGCCGAGAGCGTGGCCACCAGCATCACCGCCGTCATCAGCATGGGGGCATAGGGCAGGCCCACATGTTCCAGCGCCGCCAGGAACGGCGAATGGCCGGGCACGATCCGGTTCCACGGCATCAGGCACAGGATCAGCCCGATCGA
The DNA here is from genome assembly GCF_014174395.1 of Gluconacetobacter aggeris. Taxonomy (GTDB): domain Bacteria; phylum Pseudomonadota; class Alphaproteobacteria; order Acetobacterales; family Acetobacteraceae; genus Gluconacetobacter; species Gluconacetobacter aggeris. The sequence goes on along the minus strand of NZ_JABEQD010000001.1, from coordinate 198,491 downwards.
CCCCAGATAGAAGACCAGGATCTTGATCACGACCGACCGCGCGGCCCGGCGCACGCTGTCGGCCGGATGGCTGGATTCGGTGGCGGCGATGGTCGTGATCTCGGTCCCGGACATGGACAGCATGATGGCCGGAATGCTCGCCATCACGGCAAAGCCGCCATGCGGAAACAGCCCGCCGCCCGCCATCAGGTTGGCCGCCATGTCGACATGCCGGTGCCCCACCCCGGCCAGCACGGCCACGCCAAGCGCCATGAACAGCACGATGGTCAAGATCTTGGTCATGGAAAACCAGTATTCGAATTCGCCATACCCCCGGACCGAGAACAGGTTGATCGCGGTCATGGCCCCCAGCACGGCACATTCGATCGCCAGGAAGGGCAGGGGCACGAACGGGGCCAGGAAACTGGCGCCGGCAATCGTCTCGATCCCCAGGATCGTCGCCCACATCACCCAATAGGTCCAGCCGCCGAGGAAGGCGGCACGCGTCCCCAGCCCCCGGCGGATATGCGCCACGAACGATCCGGCCCGCGGCGCCTCCACCGTCATTTCCCCCAGCATGCGCGTAACGCACAGGATGATCAGCCCGCCCAGCAGATAGGACAGGAAGACCCCCGGCCCCGCCGTGGCGATCGACGCGGAAGAGCCCACGAACAGGCTGGCGCCGATCACCCCGCCGATCGAGATCATGGCCACATGCCGCTTGTGCAGGACGGAGGGCGCGGGCTGTTCGGTCATCGGCGTGGTGTCCTGTCCTGCTCTTCCGGGGCCTGTCGGGTCCGATTATAGATATCGGTATCGAAATGTCATGGGCGGGAACGGGGAACGGGGAACGGGGGCAGGAACGCTCGGGCGGGCGGGCCGTTGAATCCGGTCATGTCCCATGGCCTTTCGCCTGTTCCCAATCGGTTTTATGCTCCTCGCAGGTCCCGGCAGGGCAGGCCGATCCGGCCCCGACCCTCCCGGCGGTTGACAGGGCGGCAGACCGGCCGCCGGCGCGCCGCAGTGGCGCGGGTATGGAGAAACAAGGCATGGCCGTTCGCAGTCTTCTCGCCACCGTCATGATGGGTACGGTTGTCGCCGCCGCCATCGTGCCGGCTTGCGCGCAATCTCCCCTCTATCAGGGCCGGCGCGGTGCCGCGGTCGGCATCGCCGCCGCCGTCGCCAGCAAGGACCGGCCGGACGAGGACGTCGCCCTCGATGCGGATCGCAAGCCCGCCAGCCTGCTCGCCTTCGCCGGCCTAAAGCGCGGCATGAACGTCGCCGACATCATGCCCGGCAAGGGCTATTTCACCCGCCTGTTCAGCAACGTGGTCGGTGGCGACGGGCATGTCTGGGCCATCGTCCCGACCTGGCTGGTGGCGAAGAAGCCGGCGGCGGCCGATGCGGTCAACGCCATTGCCGCCATGCCGGTATTCGCCAATGTCTCGGTCCTGGTCCAGCCGCTGGACGCGATCCAGGTGCCGAAGCGGCTCGACCTGGTGTGGACGTCGCAGAATTATCACGACATCTATTATGCTGGCGGCCCCGACGCCGCGCTGGCGTTCGACAGATCGGTCTTCGCCGCCCTGCGTCCGGGCGGCGCGTTCATCGTGATCGACCATGTGGCCAATCCCGGGGCAGGGGGCGACGTGGCGAAGCTGCACCGGATCGACCCGGCGATCATCCGCCAGCAGGTCCAGGCCGCCGGCTTCCATTTCGAAAGCGAGAGCAAGGTGCTCGCCAATCCGGACGACACCCACGACCTGCCGGTCTTCGATCCCGCGATCCGCGGCCATACCGACCAGGTCGTGCTGAAATTCCGCAAGCCGGCGCGCTAATTCCCCCGCGCCGGCCGGGCGCGACAGCAAGGATCGGGGCCATGTCATGAACCTGCGTTCTCTCCTGATGGCGGCATGTCTGCCCGCTCTTGCCGCCTGCCAGGCCGTGCCCCTCCGCGCACCGCCGGCTCCCGCCATCCGTGCCGTCGGCACGCTGACCGGGCAGGCGCCGCTCGACCCGGCCAACGGCGTTCCGGGGGCGGGGCAGGCGCTGGCCATCACCTATCTCTCCACCGACGGGGTGACGGGCACCGGCCTCGTGCCCGTCACTGGCGAGGTCCTCTATCCCGCCGGTTCGCCGCCGCCCGGCGGCTGGCCCATCGTCGCCTGGGCGCATGGCACGGTGGGCATCGCCATGGCCTGCGCCCCCTCGCGCAATCCGCATTCGGTGCGGGACCAGGATTATCTGGGCGCGTGGCTGCACCGGGGCTTCGCCATCGTGGCGACCGACTATCAGGGGCTGGGCAGCGGCGGCACCCATCCCTACCTCAATGCCCGCGCCGCGGCCTACAGCGTGCTGGACGGCGTGCGCGCCGCCCTGTCGGGCCTGCCGCACCTGCGCAATACGGTCATGATCGTCGGCCAGTCGCAGGGCGCGGGCGCCGCCTTCGCCGCCGCGTCCTATGCGCCGTCCTATGCGCCGGCGCTCGATATCAGGGGGACGGTGGCGACCGGCATTCCCTACATGACGCCCCAGATCGCGAAGTCCCTCATGGCCGGGCCCCACGGCGCGGCGGGAAAGACGCCAAAAGGGGAGGTGGACCCGGTCGTGGCCTATGCCCTGCTGATCGCGGCATCGTCGGCGGGCCTCGACCCGTCCTTCGATCCGGCGGAGGCCTTCACCCCCCGGGCGATGCACGCCTTCCATGCGGCGTCGCAACAATGTCTTCCCGCCCTGCTGGACATCGTGCGCGATGACGGGCTGACACGGGCCAACAGCTTCCGGCCGACCCTGCCGCGCGCCCTGGCCCCTGCGCTGAAGGCCATGGCCTTTCCAACCCTCAAGCTGGCGGCGCCGCTTTTCGTCGGGACGGGCAGCGAAGACCGCGACGTCGCGCCCCAGGGGCAACTCCTGCTGGTGCGCGACGCATGCCGGGCCGGCACGACGGTGCAGGCCCATCTCTATCGGGGGCTGGATCATTCGCAGACGGTGATGGCGTCGCTGCCCGATTCCGCTGTCTTCACCCGTTCGGTCATGGGCGGCACGCCCGTCACGCCGGACTGCGCACCCGTCGCACGCCGGCCAGAGGCCGAACCAAAAGAACCCGGCAAAAATATGTCTTCCTTATCAGGGGAATAGAGAAAGACAGGCATTGCGCCGAAGAATTATTTCCACTTGTACAAATAATTTCCAATTGTAACATGATGGGCTCCATGGCTTTCCATGCCCGCTTCCGCTGCTAGGGTCCTGTTCACCTGTTTCGACCGGAGGACAAACCATGGCTGCCCATCAGAAGACGATGTCACCCCTGCCGGCGGTCAAGGAAAGCAGTGCCTTCGACCGGGCGCCCGTCGTCTCGTCTTCCGCGCGGGCCTTCGCGCATGTCACCCGCCTCATGGGCTTCCGCCTGCCGACCGACATCCATGAATGGACGGCACGGGCCGGCATCCGCCTGCCCATGGGCGTCAAGCGGCGCGAACGCATGGCGCTGATCGCCCGGCGCGGCGTCCTGTTCGTCCATGTGCCCAAGAATGCCGGGACTTCGATCGCCACCGCGCTGTATGGCCGCGCGCTCTCGCACGAATCCATCCGCTATTTCCAGGGCGTGGTGCCGGACCTGGTGCGCGACCTGCCCAGCTTCGCCATCCTGCGCGACCCGGTGGAGCGGTTCCTGTCGGCCTACAGCTATGCCCGCAACGGCGGCACGCGCGACCGCATGGTCGCACCCGCCTTCCGCGACCGCTATATGGGCTTCCAGTCGCTGGACGATGCGCTCGATCATGTCGAACAGGCACGTTCGGTCTACGGAATGGACCATATCTTCCGCCCGCAATCCTGGTACGTCACCGGCCGGGCCGGCAAGCCGGCGGTGCGCCACCTGCTGCGCATCCAGGATGTCGCGCACCTGTCAGACCTGATGCCGGAACTGGGCCCCATCCGCCTGCCTCGCCTGAATGAAGGCCGGCCCCATTCCCTGGTGCCGACCGACCGGCAGCGGGCACGCATCCAGGCCATCTACCGCCAGGACATCGCATTGTTCGGCCGCCTGGAAGCCTGACGGAAAATACGCGCTGGCGGCGAGCCGGCCCGCATCCTCTGGTTGAGGTTCCGACGCGCCCGTCCTGATGCCCCCGGCTGCTCAGCTTCCGCCGGCAGGCGGCTCCTTGGGGGGCAGAAACGCCCCGGCAACATGCATCAGCCAGGACCGCAGCCGCAGCAGCGCCGGGCGCTCCCAACTGTTTTCGGGGATGAACAGCGTATAGGCGCCGATCGCAACGCCGTCGAACGGTGCCTCCGGCGGCCCCACCCGCACCAGCGTCCCGTTGCGCAGATCGTCTTCCAGCAGGAACGGATTGGCCAGGGCTACGCCTTGGCCCTCCCGCGCCGCCGCCAGTACCAGATGCGCATGCCACAGCCGCACCGCCGGGATCATGGAGGGCGCCGCCACCCCCTGCCGGGCCAGCCAGGTCAGCCATTCGTTGCTGTCTTCCTCGGCCAGCAGCGGGTGCGACAGCAGGTCGCCGACCGCGCGGATCGGTCCGGCCCGGCGCAGGAAATCCGGACTGGCGACGGGAAAGACCGGCGGCCGGGCCAGCTCCGCCCGGCGAATGCCCGGCTGCGATTCGTGGGGCTTGCCGTCGATCTGGTAGCGGATATCGGCATCGACACCGTCGGACCAGAAGCGCGCGCGCGCGTCGGTCGGGCGCAGCAGCAGGTCGATATCCGGATATTCGGCGCGGAAATTCCCCAGCCGGCGCACCAGCCAGTGAAAGGCGAAGCCCGGCACGCACCACACGCTCAGTTGCGGCAGGTCGCCGGCGCGCAGTGCCTCGGTCGCACGGGCGATCTCGTCCAGCGCCGTGGCGATCCGGTCGTGATAGATCCGGCCCGCCTCGGTCAGCCCGCCGCCGGCCCGGTCCAGCAGCGGCACCCCGGCCCATTTTTCCAGCGCCCGCAGATGGCGGCTGACGACGGCGTGGTCGATCTGCAGCCATTCGGCCGCGCGACGGATGCCGCGCGTGCGGCCGAACGCATCGAAGGCACGGAGCGGCCCAAAGGGCGGAAAATTGCGTCTGTCTGCCATGGCATGCCGGAAACGGGAGGAAACGAACGGGTCTCCGGAACAGGATAGTGGTGCCTTTTGGTCACCACAATGGCAACGAAGGCAACTTTTACATATTATTTCGATGGGTTAACGGGTGTGTCGCGGGTGCATCTGTTTCGCCAAAAGCGGACGTCCCGGAACAAATTATCTTGTCAACGGAACTTTCTTGTTTCGAGACTGAATTGAAGCGGGCAACCGGGGATTCGGGGACGCGCGACGCGGCGTTTGGGGGAAAGACGGCATATGCGATCAGGACGGGTTTGGGTACGAAACGGACAATTCTTGCGTGCGCGACTTCTCGGAACGGCGGTCCTGGGCGGTGTCGTCGGCAGCATGATCGGCGCCCCGGCATTCGCCCGGACGGCGCCCCAGCCCGCCACGTCATCGGCCCCGTCCGCGAAGAAGCCGGTCCATGCGCGCCACGGCGCGGCGAAGGCCGCGGCGCCCGCCGCGTCGTCCGGCGGTACGCATGTCTCCGTGCGCCCCACCGCCGCTCCCCGCGCGGCGGCCGAGGCGCTCGACGTCACGGCCAGCCGCCATGTCTCGCACGGCGCCGAAGCCAGCATCAGCCGCGCGATGCTGGAATCGCAGGTCGCGGGCACGAACATTCTCAAGGCGGTCGGCCAGTTGCCGGGCGTCAGCTTCAGTTCCAGCGATCCGCTCGGCATCGATACCTGGGGCACCAGCGTCTATGTGCGCGGCTTCTTCCAGGATTCGATCGGGATGACGCTGGACGGCATCCCGCTGAACGATCAGACCTATACCAGCGTCAACGGCGTCAATATCGCCGATGCCTGGATTTCGGACGACATCGCGGGCGTCGAGACCTCGCAGGGCGCGGGCGGCGTGGACCTGCCGGGCAATTCCAGCCTGGGCGGCACGATGCGCTTCCATACCTCCGATCCCAAGGACAAGGCCGGCGCCAAGGTGTCGCAGGTCTTCGGCAGCTACGGCACGCTGCGCACCTATGCGCGCGTCGACAGCGGCGCGCTGAACCAGACCGGGACGAAATTCTACACCGCCTACTCACGGTCGGACGAGCGGAAATACGATGCCGACACGCCGGGCTTCATGCAGACGGTCAACGGCAAGCTCGTCCAGCCGATCGGCCATGACAGCCGGATCACCGCGATGTTCAACTGGAACGACGCCGAGGTCTGGGGCTACGCCGACAAGTCGCTGAGCATTCTCCAGAACGCCGGCTGGCGGACCGAATCCTGGGCGCCGAACTACCGGGGCGCCTACAATGCCTCCGAATATGCGTGGATGAATGGCGCCGGCAACAGCGGCACCTGCACGCCGGCCTGTACCGGCCCCGGCACCTATGATGTCGGCAGCGGCACGCCGCTGGTCTTCCCCGCCGGTACCACGCCCACCATTCCGGCCTCGTGGCAGAACACGAACGAAGGTGTCGGCACCGCCTATTACGACGCGGGCCAGTCGACGCGGGATTATCTGGGCGGCATCGACGCCGACCTGGCGCTGACCAACGCCCTGCGCTGGAACACGGTCTTCTACGCCGGCGCGTTCGACGGTGATGCGACCTATGGCGATCCCTGGACGCAGTCGCCGGGCACCGGCGCGCCGCTGTCGGAGGAAGTGTGGCAGAACGCCTATCGCCGCTTCGGCTTCACCAGCGCCTTCACCTGGCATATCGGTCGCCACACCATCAATGTCGGCGGCTGGTACGAGAACAATTCCCAGCGCGCCGGCCTGTACTGGTACAACGAGCCGGTCTACGGCCAGGGTGCCCCGCTGAAGACGGTCGGCCCCTACACCACCTATGGCGCCGCGTTCCAGCAGGGCTATGGCTTCACGTGGAACACCAACAGCTTCCAGTTCCATGTCATGGACGCCTGGCGTCCGGTGGAAGGGCTGACGGTGACGTACGGTTTCCGCTCGATGCTGCAGACGACAGCGGGCGGTGCGAACTATGGCAATGTCGATGCCGGCTACGGCACCGGCGTCGGCGTGGATTCCGGCCTGCCCAGCGGGTCGATGACGTCGGCGGCCGCGTTCCTGCCGGCGGTCAACCTCGATTATCATTTCGGACGCGGTCACGAAGTCTATTTCGACTTCGCCGAGAACATGCGCCCGTTCATGGTGGCCCCCTCGGGCGGATCGGTCTCGCCCTGGGCGGTGTCGTCGCAGGACGCGTTCAAGGCCCTTCAGCACAGCCTGCCGAACGAGCGTGATTTCACCTATGTCGTCGGCTACCGCTACACCTCGCGCAAGCTCCAGGCCTCGATCGACGGCTATCATTCCGACGTCTACAACCGCCTGATCTCGGCCTCGGTCGGTTCGCTGAACAATCCGATCACCTCGGTGGTCAATTCGAAGCACGCGGTGATGTGGGGCATGGACGCCGCGCTGACCCTGCAACCCTTCGAGGGGCTGGCGCGCGGCCTCGCCTGGACCAACTCGATCAGCTACAACCACTTCACCTATGCGGACCACGTCAATATCTGCCCGCTCGCGGGCGATTGCGACATCAAGGGCACCAAGATGCTCGCCTATCCGCAGGTGATGTACAAGACCAGCCTGTCCTACGAGTACAAGGGCGCATCGGCGCATTTCGATGTGAACTACTACGGCAAGCGCTATTTCTCGTACATGAACGACACCCACATCTCGCCGTACTGGATGGCCAATCTGGGCGCCAAATACCGCTTCGGCAATCTCAGCGTGCTGAAGAACGTGACGCTGGCGTTCGAGGTCTATAACCTCTTCAACCAGAAATATATCGCGATGATGGGCGAAAACGGCTTCCCCATCGGCGGCCAGTCCGGCGACGGCGGCGACTACCAGTCGCTGGAGCGCGGCGCGGTGCGCGAATATTTCGGCACGATCAGCGCCGAATACTGATCAGGGACGCGTGTCCGGGCCATGCGGTCCGGACACGCCACGTTCAACAGGGGGCAGGAAAGCCGCGATGGTGGGTTGGAACATGAAGACCACATGCCGTGCTGCAATGGCCGCCATGCTGGCGGTGCCGGCGGGCAGTGCCCTGGCCGCGCCGCCGGTCCTGCAGGCCGAACAGAGCGACGTCGCAACCCTGCCGCCGGTCGGCGCGCACTGGGTCCTGCCCGCGACCGATCGCGAATCCTACACGATCTACGATGCCGATGCCGGCAGGATTCTGGGCACCGTGCCGGCCAGCATCCTGGGCAATATCGCGCTCTCGCCCGACCGGCGCACCTTCTATGTCGCCGACACGATCTGGTCGCGCGTCGATCACGGCACGCGCCAGGACCTGATCCAGGAATATGACGCCCACACCCTGGCCCTGCGGCGCGAGATCACGCTGCCGCCCCGCGCGCTCGCGGTCTACAAGGGCCAGGATTTCGATGTCAGCCCCGACGGCAAATGGGGCTATGTGTTCGACATGAGCCCGGCAACCTCGGTCACGATCGTCGATCTGGCAAAGGGCGCGGTGGCCCACACGGTCGACATCCCCGGCTGCGCCCTGGTCTTTCCGTGGAAGCAGGGCGGGTTCTCCAGCCTGTGCGGCGACGGCTCGCTGACCAATGTGGGCTATGCGGGCGACAAGCCGACCGTCACCCACAGCGCCCCGTTCTTCGACGCCAATAACGACCCGATCTTCGAGCAGGGGCTGGTCGACCACGCGACCGGCCAGGCCCTGTTCATCTCCTATACCGGCAAGGTCTACAACGTCACGCTGGGCCAGAAGCCCGAGATCGCCGCCCCCTGGTCCATCCAGGCAGCGGCCGGCCAGCCCGTCGCCGGCACCGGCGTGCAGGAACAGGCCTGGCGCCCCGGCGGCAAGCAGCCCTTCGCCTGGAACCGCGCCAGCGGCCACCTGTTCGTGCTGATGCATGTCGGCCCGCACTGGACGCACAAGACCGACGGCACCGAGGTGTGGGAACTCGATCCCATCCGCCACACGCTGCTGCACCGCATCGACCTGCCGCAGCCCGCGCGCGGCATCGCCGTCAGCGGCGACGCCGCTCCGCTGCTCTACGCCACGTCGCAGGACGGCACCATGACGGTGCTCGACGCGCGCTCCGGCGCCGTCCGCCGCACGGTCGAGGCCCATGCGGAATCCATGATCGTGGCGCCGGACCTCATGCCCGGCCATAACGGATGATGGACCAGCCTGCGTCGATGACCGTCCTGGCCTGGGCCCAGGCGCTGGACTGGCTGCTGCTGCTGGCGCTCGTGCCGGTGCTGGCGCTGCTGTTCCGCCGCATGCGCCATCTGTTCGCCAAGGTGGCGCCGGTCGGCGCGCTGATGACGTCCGGCGGCCCGTCCCCCGGCCAGACGCTCCCGGCCCACCCCCTGCGCGCGCTGGACGGCACCATGCTGACGGTGGGCGGCCCCCGGCCCGAGGGCACGCGCACGCTGCTGCTGTTCGTGTCCGGTACCTGCCCCATCTCGCGCAAGATGCTGCCCATCGCCCAGGATTTCGTGCGGCGTGAGGCCATCGCCCTGCTGTGCCTGGGCGACGATACCGACGCCATGCAGCAGGATCTGGTCGCCCGCTTCGGGCTGGTACCCTCACGCTTCGTCAACGATCCCGAGATCGGGCGCATCCTCGGCATCGACAAGCTGCCCTTCGCCCTGCTGCTCGATGCATCGGGCACGATCGTGGCCAAGGGCCTGGTCAATAACCGCGAACATCTCGAAAGCCTCGTTGTGGCCGGGGAAACGGGCCACGTCTCGGTGCAATCCTATCTGGACGCGCGGCCCCACGCGGCATGATCGCGCCGGCCCGCCCCGGCCTCCGGACCCTTCAGGAGTAACACGCCAATGCCGGTTTCCTTTCTCGACACGCTGGGCGAAGCCGTCACGCGCCGGCTGGCGGCCCGCTCCTCGCGGCGCGGCGTGCTGGGGCGCATGGGGGCCGCCATGGCGGTGGCCCCCGCCTTCCCGCTGCTGCCGGTGCGCCGGGCCGACGCCGCGCCGACCCCCGCCCCCAACCCGGCCGCCACCCTGACCGATTTCGAACGCCGGGCGCAGGGCACCGACCCGACCAAATGCAATTACTGGCGCCACTGCGCCATCGACGGCGTGCTGTGCGGCTGCTGCGGCGGCGGCATCCACACCTGCCCGCCGGGCACCCAACCCTCGCCCGTCTCCTGGATCGGCACCTGCCGCAACCCCGACGATGGCCGCTCCTACGTCATCGCCTATCGCGACTGCTGCGGCCGCAATATCTGCGCCGCCCCCAAATCCTGCGACTGCAACACCGCCGATCGCGAAATGCCGATCTATCGTCCCCAGGCCAGCAACGACATCATCTGGTGCTTCGGCACGGCTTCGACCGCCTATCATTGCTCGACCGCCGCCATCATCGGCCAGGCCGGATGAAGGGCAGGGCCACCGCCCACGGGTGGCGCCGGACGGCGATGCGTCAGCGATTCCCGATCCTCTCCCTCATCCTCCTGCCCGCCCTCGCCGTGCTGGGGCTGGCCCGTGCCGCCCCCATGGCGGGCGCGCTGCCCGTCATCCCGGCGACACAGGGCCATTACCTGGTGGGCTGCGGCGGCTGCCACGGCATACAGGGCCGTTCGGGGCGCGAGGTCGTCCCCGATCTCGCCGGCCAGGTCGGCTATTTCCTCTGCACGCCCGAGGGGCGGGATTATCTCGTCCGCCTGCCCAATGTCGCCTTCGCCAACCTCTCGTCGGAGGATCTGGCCCGGATGATGAACTTCGTGGTCTTCACCTTCGGCGGCGCCAGCGTGCCCGCCAACAGCCGCCCCTACACCACCGCCGAAATCGCCGCCCTGCGCGCCAACCCCCTGCGCGTGGCCGACCTGCACAGCTACCGCGCGCAGATCGTGCGCGCCGTCACCCGCGCCTGCCCGGCCGCGGCCGGCCTGCACGGTTATGATGTGGCGCAGGCGGCGCGCGAGGGCCAATAATGGCGCCCCGAACAGGGCAGGCGGCAGACCGGCAACGGACGAGGCAGATGACACATTCTTTCCATCACGGGGCCCATTCATGACCGGCCCCACCATCCTCCCTCTCGCCGGCACGCTGGTGGCCGGCGGCATCGGCACGCTCCTGTTCGCCGCCGGCCTCGCCAAACTGCGCGATCACGACGGCTTCCTCACCACATTGGCCGCCTACCGGCTCGTGCCCGCCGCCCTGCTGGAATCCACCGCCTGGGCCCTCGCCGGGGCCGAAACCGCCATGGGCGCCACCCTGCTGGCCGGCCTCGCCCCCCTCACGGCCGGCCTCGGCGCCGCCCTGCTGTTCGTGCTGTTCGCCCTCGCCATGGCCATCAACCTGCTGCGCGGCCGGACCGACCTCTCCTGCGGCTGCCTGCCCGGCATGGCAGCCGCCCGCCTCTCCTGGGGCGCCGTCGCCCGCAGCGCCCTGCTGGCCCCCGCCTCCCTGCTGCCCGCCCTCACGGGCCAGCCTGCTTCCCTGCTGCTGCGCTACCAGGCCCTGGCCGCCGGCGCCTGCCTGCTGGCACTCGCCATCGCCCTGTCGCACCTGATATCGGCCACCCCCGCCCCCGAGGAACATTCCGCATGATGACTGCCCTGATCGTGTCGCAGGTGCTGCTGTTCGCCGCCATCGTCGCCCTGGTGCTGGTGGTGCTGGCCCTCGCACGCCAGATCGGCATCCTGCACGAACGCATCGCCCCCATCGGCCAGCAAAACCCCCAGCGCGGCCTCGACGTCGGCCAACCCATCCCCCGCATCACCATGCGCACGCTCGACGGCACCCCCTTCCCAATCGGCGAACGCCTGCCCGCCGGCACCATCCGCATGCTCCTCTTCGTCGGCGCCGACTGCCCCGTCTGCAAACGCGTCCTGCCCATCGCCCTCGACGTCGCCCGCGAACGCGGCCTGGACCCCGTCCTCGTCGGCGACGGCGCCCCCCCCGAACTCACCGCGATGCGCGACCGCCTCGCCCTCACCAACATCCCCTTCATCACCGGCGTCGAACTCGGCCTGGTCCTGCAAGTCAACCGCCTCCCCACCCTGGTCCTGCTCGACGACAACGGCACCATCCTCGCCCGCGACGTAGTCAACACCCGCCGCCAGGTCGAAGCCCTGCTACCCACCGTGCCCGGCCGTTCCGCGGCGGCATGAAGCACGGCCAGGGCTTTGCCCTGGACCCACCAAAGGGCAGTCGCCCTTTGGAAACCCAGTCGAATGGAAGGAAACGTTCCGTCCGTTTTCGCGTCATATCTGTCATTGGAGGCGCGTCAATTCGATCTCGAAAGCGGCCATGCAGCATAGCAGCTTGACGTCAGCTGCGCGCCGGGCCTGCCCTTCGTCGAGGGATGGGACGGCTTTGAAAAGGATGAAGCCGCTTAGGCGGTGATGTCGCTGCGGCGCCATTTCTGGACAGGCGGTCTGTCGAGAGGTATAAGAGGTTCTAATTTTGTTCCAGCATTGCCGCTGAGACCCTGCAAGGATAATCGACATGCTCAGATCAGGATCGGCGAGTTCTCCCGCATGCTGATCTACCGGCGTACCAGCCTTCTTGAGTCGAGTGCTCAGACACTTGTCAACACTGTCAATTGCGTGGGGGTGATGGGCAAGGGCTTAGCGCAGGCCTTCAAGGAGCGCGAACCTCAGATGTTCGCTGCCTATAAACGCATTTGTGGCCAGCATCTTCTCGAGCCTGGCAAGCTATGGCTCTGGCGCGGCTCGTCGAGCTGGGTACTTAATTTCCCGACCAAGCAGCACTGGCGGAACTCCTCAAAGCTCGAATGGATCGAGGCGGGGCTTGCCAAATTTGTCTTAGCCTACAAATCGCAAGGCATCACCGAGATCTCGTTCCCCAAACTGGGCTGCGGCAATGGTAATCTCGATTGGGACGAGGTCCGGCCTGTGATGGAAGCCTATCTTGGCCGCCTACCAATCAAGGTCTATATCCACGACTTCACCAAGGATATTGGTTTGCCCGAGCATCTGGAGGCGATCGCCGACGCGCTTCGTCGCTCGGCTGTGCCCGAACCGTCGTTTGAGGGTTTCTTGCGCGCGCTACATCAGGTCGTCGATCTCGGTGGGGACCGTTTGGTCGAACTCGGCAGTGAGGCACCGTTCCGCGCTGCGATGAATGAACCCGACGTGCTAACGATCGAGACAGCTGATACCCGGTGGCAATTCGAGGAGGAAGCTCTACGCGGAGTGTGGCTTGAACTTCAATCGGGGGTGGTGACCCAGGACCGCGCTGGCTGGACCGCGCGCGATGCGGGCGCCCAGCTAGTGACAATGCTCAGCATGCTCCCTGGCATCCGGCCGATCGAGATTCAGCGCAAGGACGCCTCCGATCCCGAACTCGCCGTCGAGCGCGTAACAACTTGGCATGAACTGTCGCCAGTTGCGCTTCCACCTAGCCAAACCGCGTTTGCATGGCACTGAGCAACGCGTTCGTCGCGGCACACATCGGGTGTTGGCAGGCCAAGCTTGATCGACCCTGGTACAACCACCGACGCTACTGGCCCGCATATTTGTTCCACCATGCACCGCTTGAGAATGCCGCAGCAATTCTTGCTTCAGGCATGCTGCGTTCGCGCAACGACCCGGAGAACCTGCAACCGCGGGATGTCGCCGCGCGAGAGGTCAACGCGGCGCGCGATCATGCCCACGACCGTGTCCGACTCTATTTCCGGCCCAAGACTCCAACTCAGTTCCATATCGAAGGCGTCCGCAAACCGGGGGAATGTCGCTTCGGCGATGAGACCCACGCGCCGGTACTCGTCATGCTGATCCTCGACGCGCAGCGTATCCTGACGATGCCGGGCACGCGTTTCTGCGACCGAAACATGCAGCGCGGCGAAGCCGTCGCGGGCGACGACGAAGCCTATTTCGGTCAAATTCCGTTCGACAAAGTCTATCATGAAGGCCCGACTGGTGGCGACGAGACGATCCCCTCGCATCGTTGTGCTGAGGTACTGCCGACCTCGCCACTCGACCTGGGTCAGTGCCTGCGCGCAGTTTTCCTTCGCTCGGAGCCTGAGCGCGACACGTTGCTTCACCTGCTTGGGCCGCATCGTGCGCGTTGGGCCGAGGCTTGTCATGTGTCCGAGGCACTTAAAGTATTCGAGAAGCGCTATAGCTTCGTCCAGGACATCGGGCTCACGCATGAGGGCGTGGTGTTTGCGCTCAACCGGCGCCACGATGGTCGTGGCGTCGCGATCACGATCCAGCTCTGGACAGAGTTTGGCAATCACGTGGCGCGTTTCGATCATGCCGATCTAGCAGCGACCCCGGCCCAAGGACGCTGGATCTATAAGCATCCGCTTGCCGATGGCATCTACCGAGTGCGCGTCGATATCGAGGGCCATTTAGCCTATGACGCGCTGATTCCGCTTAAACCAGTTTTGTTCTGACGGTCGGCTACGAGGCGGCTAAATATCTAATATCTGATTGACGTTTCCCCGCCGGCGCGGTGGTTCAGCGGGTAGGGCCTATGACAGGCACGGGCGGAGGGAAAAGCCACCGCCCCTCATCTCCGCGTTGACGCGCTGCAACATCCTCCGTAGAACCTGCCTCCCCAACCAGCGAAGCCCGAACAGGCGCAGCCTTGACCTAAGCGCCGGAGGCGCCGCTTGACCATGTCCATGACGTTCGCCGATCTCTCCCTGGCACCGGCCCTGCTGAGCGCATTGGCCGAAGAAGGGTATGTCACCCCCACGCCGATCCAGGCCCAGTCCATCCCGCTGCTGCTGGAAGGTCGCGACCTGCTGGGCATGGCCCAGACCGGCACGGGCAAGACCGCCTCCTTCGCGCTGCCGCTGCTGCATCGCTTGGCCGCGTCTCCGCGCCCGGCGCCCAAGGGCGGTGCCCGCGTCCTGGTCCTCGCGCCCACGCGCGAACTGGTCTCGCAGATCGCCGATGGTTTCGAAAGCTTCGGTCGCCACCTCAACTTCAGCGTGACGACGATCTTCGGCGGCGTCAGCCAGTTTCACCAGATCAATGCGCTCAAGGAAGGCGTGGACATCATCGTGGCCGCGCCGGGGCGCTTGCTGGACCTGATCAATCAGGACCTGTGCGACCTGTCGCAACTCGAAGCGCTGGTGCTGGACGAGGCCGACCAGATGCTCGACATGGGCTTCGCCAAGCCGATCGAGCGCATCGTCGCGACGCTGCCCAAGGACCGGCACACGGTGCTGTTTTCGGCCACGATGCCGAAATCCATCGCGGCACTGGTCGAAAGCCTCCTGCGCGACCCGGCGAAGGTCGAGATCGCCCCGCCCTCGACCACCGTCGACCGGATCGAGCAATCGGTCATGTTCGTCGATGCTGCCGACAAGAAGGCGGCATTGCTGGAACTGCTGCAAACGCCCGGCATGGGCCAGGCCGTGGTCTTCACCTTGCAGAAGAACATCGCCAATGAAGTCTGCACCTTTATCACCGAGGCCGGCATCACGGCCGAGGCCCTGCACGGCAACAAGTCGCAGGGCCAGCGGGAGCGCGCGCTCGATGCCTTCCGCGCCGGTACCGCGCAGGTCCTGGTGGCGACCGATATCGCGGCACGCGGCATCGACGTCGATACCGTCACGCATGTTTTCAACCATGACCTGCCGAGCCTGCCGGAAAGCTATGTCCACCGCATCGGCCGCACCGGCCGCGCCGGGCGCAACGGCTTCGCCATCACGCTATGCGATGCCGAGCAGCGCGCCTGGCTGCGGGATGTGGAGCGGGAAATCGGTCGCACCCTGACCGTTCAGGACGATCACCCGTGGCATTCGGAAGCGGCGCGCAACTCGACCATGCGTCCGCCCCTGCTGGGCGGCGCGCCGCCCAAGGAAGTCAAGCCGCAGCAGAAGCGCGAGCGCAAAGTCTGGACCGAGGAAGAGAAGCAGGCCGCGCGGGCAGCAGCCAAGGCGACTGCCGGGGCAGCCTGATCAGGCTGGCGCTGCCCTTGAACCCACCAAAGGGCAGTTCGCCCTTTGGAGCCCCATTCGTTATCAAATGATTGGGGTGCAGGGCCTCAGGCCCTGCCGGGTCCAGGGCAGCGCCCTGGATTCAAGCCCTCCCGGCAAATAGTCCGGGAAAAGAAGAGGCTGTTCCAAAAAATCCCGTCAAAAACGGATCTTTCCAAAACAGCCTCCCCACATCTCACCCCGCCAGAGCCTGCTCGATAATCGCCAGCCCCTCCTCGATCACGCTGTCAGGCGCGGTCAGGGGCACCAGAATGCGCACAGTCTCGCCCAGCACACCGCAAGACAGCAGGATCAACCCACGTTCGGCGGCACGGGCGCAGATGGTGCCGGCGCCACCCTTGCGGGGCGTCTTGCCATCGGCTTCCAGAATATCGAAGCCGATCATCGCACCGGGCCCACGCGCGGCACTGAAGGGCACCAGGCCCGGCTTGCCGCGCAGGGCGTCCAGCCGGTCGCGGATGCGCGCGCCGATCACGTTGGCGCGTTCCACCAATCCTTCCTCGGCAATCACGTCCAGCACCGCCAACCCGGCCGCACAGGCCAGCGGCGCGCCGGCATAGGTGCCGCCCAGCCCACCGGGGCCCACGGCATCCATCAGCTCGGCCCGGCCGATCACGCCCGACAGTGGCATGCCGCCGCCCAGCGACTTGGCAACGCACACCAGGTCGGGCGCCACGCCGGAAAGCTCGATACCGAACAGCTTGCCGGTACGGGCAAAGCCGGTCTGCACCTCGTCGGCAATCAGCTTGATCCCGTGTGTGTCGCAGACCGCGCGCAGGGCTTGCAGCAATTCGGTGGGGGCGGGGCGGAAACCGCCTTCCCCCTGCACGGGCTCGATGATGATGGCGGCAACCTGCGCCGGGTCGATATCCGCTGCGAACAGCAGGTCGAGCGCGCGCAGGCTCTCAGCGACCGAGATATCACCGGCCGGGAAGGGCAGGTGATAGACCCCGCCGGGCATGGTGCCGAACGGCGCCTTGTAGGGCTGCACCTTGCCCGTCAGGGCCGAGGCCAGCAGCGTGCGGCCATGGAACCCGCCGGTAAAGGCCACCACGCCGCTGCGCCCGGTGGCGGCGCGGGCGATCTTCACCGCGTTCTCGGTCGCTTCGGCGCCGGTGGTGAACAGGATGGTCTTGGCCGGGCCGGGGAAGGGGGCCAGCGCGTTCAGCCGCTCGGCCAGCGCGATATAGGATTCGTAGGGCGCAACCTGGAACGCGGTATGGGTGAACAGGTCGAGCTGCCGCCGCACCGCCTCCATCACCTTCGGGTGACGATGGCCGACATTCAGCACCGCGATCCCGCCGGCGAAATCGATGTAGCGCCTGCCCTCGACATCCCACAATTCGGCGTTTTCCGCGCGGGCGGCATGGATGGTGGTGGCCGAGCCGACGCCGCGCGGCACAGCCGCCTCGCGCCGCGCCTGAAGGGCGGAATTGCTGGATGACATGGTCGCCTGTCCTCGTTGTCTGAAAGGCCCGATCGCGGGGGGAGGGGCGCCGCCACCGACGCCATACCGACGGCGCTTGTACTGTCCGCATGCCCGGCGCGGGAGACGCCTTGTCGGTCGTCGGTGGTGCCTTTCTGTCACCATCCTGTCATGGCGCCCCAGAATGGTCAGCATGAGGGGGCGTGTGTATGGTGCGCGCACTTCGGACCGGGGGTGGTGCCTGCCTCGCGCGCCGAAGCGGGGGCACGAGCCCGGGACCGCCCATGCATGACGTCATCCTCAGCCTGATCCTGTTATTCGTCGCGGCCTTCAGCAGTCTGGCCGCCCGCCTGATGCCCGTTCCGGTCCCCCTGCCATTGTTGCAGATCGCCCTGGGCGTGCTGGGGTCGATCGCCGGGCTGCATGTCGCGCTCGACCCGGACATGTTCATGCTGCTGTTCATCCCGCCGCTGCTGTTCCGCGACGCGTTCCATATGCCGATGCGCGAATTCGGCCAGTTGCGCACCATCATCTTCGCCCTGGCGGGGCCCATGGTGCTGGCGACGACCATCCTGTGCGGCTACGCCATCCACTGGATGCTGCCCCCCATGCCGCTGCCGGTCTGCTTCGCGCTGGCGGCGGTCCTGTCACCGACCGATGCCGTGGCCGTGGGCGGCATGCTGGGCACATCGGTGCCGCGCACCATCGTCCATATGCTCGAAGGTGAATCCCTGCTGAACGACGCCTCGGGCCTGGTCTGCTTCCGCTTCGCCACCGTCGCCGCCATGACGGGCGCCTTCTCGCTGCGCGGTGCGCTGACCACCTTCAGCCTGCTGTCGCTGGGCGGCATCGCGATCGGCATCGCCGTCTGCCTGGCGGCGGCCCGGCTGGACAAGATCCTGCTCGCCCGGGGCTATGACGACCCGCCGACCCAGATCACCTTCATGCTGCTGCTGCCCTTCGCCGCCTACATGTCGGCCGAGGCGGTCGGCTGCTCGGGAATCCTGGCGGCGGTGGCGGGCGGCATGACCATCAAGCTGACGGGCGTGCTGCAGGAAACCCAGATCACGACCCGCCTCCAGGCCCGCACGATGTGGGACATGGTCGGCTTCATCTTCAATTCCGTCATCTTCCTGCTGCTGGGCCTGCAACTGCCGGCCCTGGCGACCAACGGCATGGCGCTGGTGCGCGCCGCCGACCGCTCGCCATGGATGCTGCTGCTGCTGATCGTCGCCATCCATGGGGCGATGTGCATCCTGCGCGCGGCCGGGCTGGCGCTGATCCTGGGCATCGCGGCCTGGCGCGCCCGGCACGATCACGGCGTGTTCCGCTGGCCCGGCTGGCGCGGATTGCTGGTCAGCACCGTCGCGGGCGTGCGTGGCGCCGTTACGCTGGCGGCCGTGCTGTCATTGCCGCAGGCGGCAGAGGGGGTTGCGGGCTTTCCGGCGCGCGACCTGCTGGTCACCGTGTCGGTGGGGGTGATCCTGGTATCGCTGCTGACGGCCAGCTTCTCGCTGCCCTGGCTGACCAGGGGCCTGATGGACGGAATGGTCGACCCCCAGGCGCGGGAAGTCAGTTGGGCGCGGCTGGTCCTGGTGCGCACGATGCTGCGTGCCATGCGTGACGAGCAGCAGACCCTGACCACGCGCGCCAAGACACGCGACGAGGCCGGCGAAATGCGCATCGAGATCATCGCCCGGCTGATGCAGGAATATGAAAACCGGCTGAACCAGCTCCGCCGCAACAGCAATGGCGAGGCCAGCGTGGCCCAGATCACCTCGATCCGCCGCATGCGCCTGGAACTGGCCCTGCGCCTGAACAACCTGCGCACCTCGCGGATCGAACTGCGTAATCTGCGAGACGCCCAGTATATCAATGACGAGACCGAATCCCTCCTGATGCAGGAGATGGATTACGAGGAGCAGGTGCTCAGGAACCGGGCCAGAAGCCTCCCCCGCGTAGGCTGAAGAAAGCCTGCCCGTCACCGCGCGCTGGTGGCGGTCCGGCGCGCGTTTCCCGCGCTTCGCTGCTCACGGCCATCAAGGCCGCTCCCACTCACCAGCCCACGGTGCCGGGCAGGCTTTCCCTTGTCTCAAACTGCTGGTGCCGAAGAAAACCGGCACCCAGGGCTCTCAGGCCCTGCATCCCAATCATCTGACAACGAATGGGTTTCCAAAGGGCGGAGTTGGCCAAGGTTCCGTCGGCCGGAACGGCCGATGGAATGCCAACGGAGGGGACTGCCCTTTGGTGGGTTCAGGGGCAACGCCCTTGTGGGGCTAACCCAAGCCTCAGCCGGTATCAGATCGAACGCGGACGGCGCGGCGTGCCGCCGGTCGGGCGCGGGTTGCGCGGGCCGGCGTTGGATTCTTTCAGCGCCGGGGCGGCGGCCAGCTCGGCTTCAAGCTGGCGGATGCGCTTCTGCACGCTCTCGCGCAGGGTGGGGGCGGTGTGCGACTTCATGGTCGCGAGCGTCTCGCGCAGGTCGCGCAGTTGCTTCTGCTTTTCCGCGTGCGTGCGCCGGATCGGCTGGTTATCGGACATCTGGCCGTGAAATGCGCGCATGATGGTGGTGTCCATGTGAAAAAAATGAAAAACGGCCGGGCGGGCCCGGGCAGAGATAAAGAAACGCGCCAGACGCGCGAACGGCCATGAGCGGGTACAAGAAGTCCCTGGCCGCACGGCGCCCCCACCGGGGGCCATGGGCCCGTATCCGGTGGCGGATCGGCGGTCAGTCCGCGTTTCGGTTCAGGATGGCTTTCAGCGCCTCGGCCAGGCTCCGACATTCCTCGTCGGTGCCCACCGTGATGCGCAGCCATTCCGCGATCCGGGGTGTCCTGAAGTGACGCACGATGATCGACCGCTCCCGCAGGGCGGCGGCCAGGGCAGCGGCGTCACGATCAGGATGGCGGGCGAACACGAAATTCGCCTGCGAGGGCAGGACCTCGAACCCCAGATTCTTCAGGCTGGAGACCAGCCCGCTTCGCGTTTCTATGATCTTTCCCGTGGTTTGCGCAAGCCATTCCCGATCGGCGATCGCCGCTTCCGCGCCAGCCTGGGCCAGACGGTCCAGCGGATAGGAATTGAAGCTGTCCTTGACGCGGTTCAGCGCCTCGATCAGGTCCGGCTGGCCGATCGCATAGCCCACGCGCAGCCCCGCCAGGCCGTGCGATTTGGACAGGGTGCGCACCACCAGCAGGTTGGGGTGCTGGCGCACCAGCGGAATCGCGCTGTCGGCGCCGAAATCGACATAGGCCTCGTCGATCACCACCACCCGCTCGGGGTGGGCGCGCAGCAGGGTCGCGATCTCGTCCAGCCCCAGGGCGATGCCGGTGGGCGCGTTGGGGTTCGGCAGCACGATACCGCCGCAGGGGCGGCGATAGGCCTCCACATCCACGCGCATCGCCTCATCCAGCGGCACCGGCTGGTGCGCGATGCCGTACAGCCCGCAATAGACCGGATAGAAGCTGTAGGTGATGTCGGGCGTCAGCAGCGGCGCGTCATGCTGCAACAGTGCCTGGAACGTATGGGCCAGCACCTCGTCCGACCCGTTGCCGACGAAGACATGCTCCATCCCCACCCCATGCGCCTGGGCGATGGCGGCGCGCAGCCGGTCCGATGCCGGGTCGGGATACAGGCGCAGCGTGTCGTCGGCGGCGGCACGAATGGCCGCCAGCGCGGCGGGCGACGGCCCATAGGGCGATTCGTTGGTGTTGAGCTTGATCAGGTTCGCCAGCTTCGGCTGCTCGCCGGGGACATAGGGCGTCAGGCTGTGGACGATCGGGCTCCAGAAACGGCTCATGACGGGTTCCGCTGACGCAGGGCATGGAAATGGCCCGGCAGGGTGCCGGGCCGCGTTCGTTCTAATCCAACAGGCGCCGGACGGAAACGTCCCGTCCGGCATGGCCGTCAGGCGGCTGGCGGGGGCGGCATCAGGGCCGTGACGTCGGCCAGTCCCAACTGCGCCGCCAGCAGGCGCGCGCTGTTGCCTTCGCTGTCGCGCAGGTCGGGGTCGGCCCCGCTCTCCAGCAGGAAGGCGGCCATGGCGCCCCGGTTGAACATCACGGCGAAGATCAGCGGCGTGCGCCCGGCATGGTTCGGCGCATCGATCGCCGCCCCGGCTGCGATCAGTTGCCGCGCCACCGTCAGATCGCCCTTGAAGGCCACGCCGGCCAGCGCCGTCGCCCCCTTGTCGTCGCGCAGGTCCACGCTGGCGCCCCCGGCCAGCAGGGCGGCGACGGTATCGGCATGGCTGTTATAGGCCGCCAGGATCAGTGCCGAATGCCCGCGCTCGTTGCGGGTATCGGGGTCCATCCCGGCTGCGAGAAAGCTGGCCACCAGGTCGGCCTGGCCGTCGCGCGCGGCGTCCAGGAACAGGCGGGCGATCTGTTCGGGGGTGAAGGACGCGGCGTCTTCATCCACCGGGGCATTCGGGGTTTCGTGATCGGTCTGGGTCATCGCGGCCTCGCTGCGGGTCATCTGGATCGGGTTCTAGCCGCTGGCGCCCTGTGGCGCGAGGCCGCGATGCATGACGGCCCGCCCGGCGGCCATGACGCGGCATTCCCCATGGCCCAGTTCCACGAACCGCTCCGCCGCCAGCCCGGCGGCCGCACGGGCGACGGCCAGCCGGCGCAACGGCTCGTCATAGGGTTCGTCGGTCAGGCGAAAGGTGCCGTAATGCATGCCCACCGCCTGCCCGGCTTCCAGGTCGATCAGGGCCGAGACCGCTTCCTCGGGGGTGACATGCACCGGCTCCATCAGAAAGCGCGGGTCATAGGCACCGACCGGCAGCAGCGCGATATCCGGCGCGCCCAGCCGTGCGCGGATCTGCGCCCAGTGGCGCCCATGGCCGCTGTCCCCGGCAAAGAAGACCGAGGGCGCCGGCCCCTCGCTGGCCGGGCGGATGTCGAACCCGCACCACAGCGCCCGGTTGGCGTCGAAGGGCGTGCGCGCCGACCCGTGCCGCGCCGGGGTGCTGGTGATGCGCATCCCGCCAAAATCATGGCTCTCCCACCAGTCGCATTCCACGATGTCGCGCAGGCCCGCCTTGCGGATATGGCGCGCATTGCCCGGCGCGGTGATGACGGCGGGCGCGTCGCGGCGGCCCAGCGCGGCCAGGCTGGGCAGGTCCAGATGGTCGTAATGGCAGTGCGACACCAGCACCAGGTCCACCCGGGGCAGGGTGTCCAGCCCGCGCCCCGGCGGCAGCACGCGGCGCGGCCCGGCCCAGCGGACGGGCGAACAGCGGTCGGAGAACACCGGATCGGTCAGCACCGTCAGCGCCGTGCCGCCGGCGCGCGGCAGGCGCAGCAGGAAGGTGCTGTGCCCGATGAAGGTGACATGCGCGGTGCCGGGGTCGGGCAGCGCATGCGGATCGCCCGCGGGCGGCGGCGGGGGCGGGGCGGACCAGGCGGGCAGCCGCCGCCGGCGCCACTGCCAGCGCAGGATCTCTCCCAGCCCGACATGCCGGGCGCGCGGCGGCACGGGCAGGATGGAGGCCGGATTGAAGAATCGGCGCCCATCGCAATGATCCGACATCGGAAGGGGGGATGGCGGCATAGGCGGTCTCCTTTTGCCCAAATTCTCTTATGGCCTGTCCGGCCTCGCGTGGAAAATCCGCGTTTCGGAAAACCGGTCGAGGATTCGTGAATATCCGGTACTGGAAACCTGCCGCGCAGGGGCGCTCTAATGCCTGTGGCCGCTCCGGAGTTGCGAGGCGACTTGCCCAGGGAGGGGAGACCGTGAGAAGGTTGCCCCGGTTCTTTCATCCGGTCTGACTGTCAAGACCATAACCGGATGACAAAAATATGAAGAACAAGGTCCCAATGGACGGGTAATCGCCCGCCCATCTGTGACGAAGCTTGTCCGCTGCCATGCGCGTTGACGCATGGCGCGGTTGTCGGGCGCGGAGCCCGGTCAGATGAGCGAGACAGGGTCACCCCCATACGGAGAAGATGGTTTAATGCGTTCTATGATCACCCAGCCCGTCCGGGCGTTCGAGGGTGGGGCGGCTGGGCCGTCCGCCGAGGACCTGCTGTGCATCGACACCATTCGCACGCTGTCGATGGATGCCGTCCAGAAGGCGAACTCGGGGCATCCGGGCACGCCGATGGCCATGGCGGCCCCCGCCTTCGCGCTGTGGCAGAACGTTCTGAACTACGACCCGGCCGACCCGCTGTGGCCGAACCGCGACCGTTTCGTGCTCTCGATCGGTCACGCGTCGATGCTCATCTATTCGCTGATCTACCTGGCCGGCGTGCGCGACGTGAAGCACGGCAGGGTGCTGGACGCCCCGGCGCTGACGCTGCAGGACCTCGAGCAGTTCCGCCAGCTTGACTCCCGCACCCCCGGCCATCCGGAATACCACCACACGGCGGGCGTCGAGACCACGACCGGCCCGCTGGGCCAGGGCTGCGGCAATTCCGTCGGCATGGCGATCGCCGAGAAATGGCTGGCCGCACGCTTCAACAAGCCGGGCTTCGACCTGTTCGACTATCATGTCTACACCTTCTGCGGTGACGGCGACATGATGGAAGGCGTGGCCAGCGAGGCCGCCTCGACCGCCGGCCACCTGAAGCTGGGCAACCTGACCTGGATCTACGACAGCAACCGGATCTCGATCGAAGGCTCGACCGACATCGCCTTCACCGAGAATGTCGGCAAGCGCTTCGAGGGCTATGGCTGGCACGTGCTGGAGGTCGGCAATGCCAACGACCAGGCGGCATTCTTGGCCGCCCTGGCCGACGCCAAGGCCGAGACCAGCCGCCCGACCCTGATCATCGTCCATTCCGTCATCGGCTTCGGCGCCCCCAAGAAGGCCGGCACCGCCTCGGCCCATGGCGAGCCGCTGGGTGACGAGGAGATCCGCGGCGCCAAGAAGGCTTACGGCTGGCCTGAAGAGAAAACGTTTTACGTCCCCGACGGCGCGCAGGCCTGTTTCCAGAAGGGGCTGGGCGCCCGCGGCGCCGCGGCCAGCGCGCGGTGGAAGGCGCTGTACACCGCCTACGCCAAGGAATATCCGGACCTGGCGAAGGAACTGGACGCCATCCTGTCCGGCAGCCTGCCCGCCGGCTGGGACAAGGACATCCCGACCTACGAGGCCAGCGCCAAGGGCGTGGCCTCGCGCCAGAGTTCGGGCGAGGTGCTGAACGCCATCGCGCCGAACCTGCCGTGGCTGATCGGCGGCTCGGCCGACCTGTCGCCCTCGACCAAGACCAACCTGACCTTCCAGGGCGCGGGCGCGTTCCAGCCGCCGGAATGGAACGGCACCTATGGCGGGCGCAACCTGCATTTCGGCGTGCGCGAGCATGCCATGGGCTCGATCTGCAACGGCATCTCGCTGGCGGGCATCCGGGCCTATTGCTCGGGCTTCCTCATCTTCTCGGATTACATGAAGCCGCCGATCCGCCTCTCGGCGCTGATGAACCAGCCGGTGGTGTATATCTTCACCCATGATTCGATCGGCGTGGGCGAGGACGGCCCGACCCACCAGCCGATCGAGCAGCTGGTGCAGCTCCGCGCCACGCCGGGCGTGACCACCCTGCGCCCGGCCGACGCCAACGAGGTCGCCGAGGCCTGGCGCACGCTGATCCCGATGACCGACCGCCCGTCGGTGCTGATCCTCAGCCGCCAGAACCTGCCGACGCTCGACCGCAGCGTCTATGCCCCGGCCTCCGGCCTGGCCAAGGGCGCCTATGTGCTGGCCGACAGCGACGGCACGCCCGACATCATCCTGATGGCGACCGGCAGCGAGGTCAGCCTCGTGGTCGCGGCGTACGAGACGCTGAAGGCCGAGGGGGTAAAGGCGCGCGTGGTGTCCATGCCGTCGTGGGACCTGTTCGAGGCCCAGCCGCAGGAATACCGCGACAGCGTGCTGCCGCCCTCCGTCACCGCCCGCGTGGCGGTCGAGATGGCGTCGCCGATCGGCTGGGACCGCTATGTCGGGCCGCAGGGCGCGATCATCGCCATGCATGGTTTCGGCGCCTCCGCCCCGGCCGGCGCCCTGATGAAGAAGTTCGGTTTCACGGTCGACGCCGTGCTGGCACAGGCCCGCGCGCTGCTGGCCAAATGATCACCCGTGGCCGCCCCCGGCGAGGGGGCGGCCCGGCCCGGACTGATCGGAAAGAGACGGGGATGGCCGGCCCGGCGCCGGCCATCGCCCGCCATGAATCTGTAAGGAGCAACACCATGAACGTCGTACACAAGGCGGGTGTGCAGGGCAGCGCCAATCCGCTGAAGGCGCTCGAATCATTCGGCCAGTCCCCCTGGCTGGACTTCATCCAGCGGTCGTATACCGAGAATGGCAGCCTGACGAAGCTGGTGGACGAGGACGGGCTGAAGGGCGTGACCTCCAACCCCGCCATCTTCCAGAAGGCGATGGGCCAGGGCACGGATTACGACCCGCAATACAAGGACATCCTCGCCCATCGCATCGTCGATGCCGGCACCTTGTACGAGACCATGGCCATCGACGACATCAAGGCGGCGGCCAAGGTCCTGTACCCGGTCTATGAGGCCACCAAGGGCCTGGACGGCTATGTCAGCCTCGAAGTCTCGCCCTACCTGGCGCGCGACACGCATGGCACGGTCGACGAGGCCCGCCGCCTGTGGAAGGCGGTCGATGCCCGCAACCTGATGATCAAGATCCCCGGCACCGACGAGGGTGCGCCCGCCGTGCGCACCGTCATCGCCGACGGGTTGAGCATCAACGTCACGCTGCTCTTCTCGCTCGACGCCTACAAGGCGGTGCTGGAAGCCTATATCGCGGGCCTGGAAGACCGCCACGCCAAGGGGCTGCCGGTTTCGGGCATCGCCAGCGTCGCCTCCTTCTTCGTCAGCCGCATCGACGGCAAGATCGACAAGAAGATCGACCAGCGCGTGGCCGCCGGCGACAAGGACGCCGAGGCCCTGAAGGCCCTGCGCGGCAAGGTCGCCATCGCCAACGCCAAGCTGGCCTATGTCCATTGGCAGGAGGTCACGAAGTCCGAGCGCTGGCAGAAGCTGGCGGCGCTGGGCGCGCAGACGCAGCGCCTGCTGTGGGCCAGCACCGGTACCAAGGACAAGGCCTACAGCGACGTGCTGTATGTCGAGGAACTGATCGGGCCCGAGACGGTCAACACCATCCCGCCCGCGACGTTCGATGCCTTCCGCGACCACGGCAAGGTCCGCGCCTCGCTGACCGAGGATGTCGAGGGCGCGCGCCACGTGCTGGCCGAGGCCGAGCGCCTGGGGCTGGACCTGGCCGGCGTGACCGTCACGCTGGTCGATGAAGGCGTGGCCTCGTTCGCCGATGCGTTCGACGACCTGCTGGGCACGGTCGCGCGCAAGCAGAACGCGCTGCTGGGCGATCATCTGACCGACACGAAGCTGGACCTGCCGGCCGAGATCGACACGGCGGTGAAGGCCAGCCTCGAATCCTGGCGCCAGGACGGCACCGTCCGCCGCATCTGGGCGCGCGACGCCACGGTGTGGACCGGCAAGGACGAGGCCAAATGGCTGAAATGGCTCGGCATCGTCGATGACCGCCTGGCCGGCCTGCCGGCGCTGGAAGCCTTCCAGGCCGAGGTGAAGGCCAAGGGCTTCACCGATATCCTGCTGCTGGGCATGGGCGGATCGAGCCTCGGTCCGGAAGTGCTGGCCGAAACCTTCGGCAAGCATGTGGGCTTCCCGCACCTCTACGTGCTCGACAGCACCGACCCGCAGCAGATCCGCGCGTTCGAAAAGAAGATCGATCTCGCGAAGACGCTGTTCATCGTCTCGTCCAAATCGGGCGGCACGCTGGAGCCCAACATCCTCAAGGCCTATTTCTTCGAAGCCGCGAAGAAGGTGCTGGGCGACAAGGTGGGCAGCCATTTCGTGGCGGTGACCGATCCTGGCTCGCACATGGAAGATGTCGCGAAGAAGGACGGGTTCTGGAAGATCTTCTACGGCGAGAAGGAAATCGGCGGCCGCTATTCGGTGCTGTCGAATTTCGGCATCGTCCCGGCCGCCGCCTCCGGCGTGGCGCTCAAGGAATTCCTGGACAGCGCGCTCTATGGCGTCCGCGCCTCCGCCGCCTCGGTGCCGCCGACGCTCAATCCGGGCGTGCTGCTGGGCACCGTGCTGGGTGTCGCCGCCACGCAGTTCGGCCGTGACAAGGTGACCATCGTCGCCTCGCCCGGCATCCACGATCTGGGCGCGTGGCTGGAACAGCTCATTGCGGAATCGACCGGCAAGATCGGCAAGGGTCTTGTGCCGATCGATCAGGAAACGCTGGGCGCGCCCGCGCTGTACGGCAAGGATCGCGTCTTCGCCTATCTGCGCCTGGCCTCCAAGCCCGACGCCGGGCAGGACGAGGCGATCCGCGCCCTGGTCGCGGCCGGCGAGCCGGTGGTGACGATCACGCTGCACCATCCGCGCCAGATCGCGCAGGAATTCTTCCGCTGGGAATTCGCCACCGCCGTCGCCGGCGCGATCCTGGGGATCGATCCGTTCGACCAGCCGGATGTCGAGGCCTCGAAGGTCGAAACCAAGAAGCTGACGACCGCCTATAACGAAACCGGCACCCTGCCGGCGGAAACCCCGTTCGCGACCGATGGCGCCTTTGCCTTCTTCGCCGACGCGGCCAATGCGGCGGCGCTCAAGGGGGCTTCGACGGCCGAGATCCTCAAGGCCCATTTCGGCCGGGTCGGCGCGGGCGATTATGTCGGCCTGCTGGCCTATGTGGAGCGCGATGCCGCCACCATCGAATGGATTCAGGCCACCCGCCTGGCCATCCGCGACGCGCTGAAGGTGGCGACGGCGGCGGAATTCGGACCGCGCTTCCTGCATTCGACCGGGCAGGCCTACAAGGGGGGGCCCAACAGCGGCGTGTTCCTGCAGATCACGGCGGACGATGTGGCCGACCTGCCGGTACCGGGCGAGAAATACACGTTCGGCATCGTCAAGGCCGCGCAGGCGCGGGGCGATTTCGACGTCCTGGCCGAACGCGGCCGGCGCGCGCTGCGGGTGCACATCACGGGCGATCTGGCATCGGGCCTGCGGGCACTGGGCCAGGCGATCGGCGCCGCCCTCTGAACTCTGGACGGCCCCGCCCGCCACGCGGGCGGGGCACCCCCGGTTTCATGAAGACTCGTCCGGGGGCTGGCTTATGCGCGGCGTCGTTCCGCGCCATGGAGACGTAACATTATGCAAATCGGCATCATCGGCCTGGGCCGCATGGGCGGCAACATCGCCGTCCGCCTGTCGCGCCACGGACATGACGTGGTCCTGTTCGACCGCGATCCCGCCACGGTGGGCAAGGTCCGCGACCGGACCGAAGGCGGGCGCGGCATCGCCGCCGACAGCGTGGCCGACCTGGTGGGCAAGCTGACGGCCGCGCGCAAGATCGTATGGGTCATGCTGCCCGCCGGCGAGATCACCGAGGCAGCGGTGCAGGAACTGGCCGGCCTGCTGGGAAAAGACGATATCCTGATCGACGGCGGCAACAGCTATTACAAGGACGATATCCGCCGCGCCGCCCAGCTTGCGGAAAAGGGCATCCACTATATCGACGTCGGCACCTCCGGCGGCGTGTGGGGCCTGGAGCGCGGCTATTGCATGATGTACGGCGGCACCAAGGATTCGGCCGACCATATCGACCCGATCCTGGACGCCCTGGCGCCGGGCAAGGGCGACGTGCCCCCCACCCCCGATCGCGACAAGCCGGACCTCGATCCCCGCGCCGAGAAGGGCTATCTGCATTGCGGCCCCGCCGGTTCGGGCCATTTCGTGAAGATGGTCCATAACGGCATCGAATACGGCATGATGCAGGCCTTCGCCGAAGGCTTCGACATCATGAAGACCAAGAACTCGCCGCTCCTGCCCGAGGACCAGCGTTTCGACCTGAACATGGCCGACATCGCCGAAGTCTGGCGCCGGGGCAGCGTCGTCTCCTCCTGGCTGCTGGATCTGACGGCAGAGGCGCTGGCCAAGAACGCGTCTCTGTCCGAATTCACCGGCGAAGTCGCGGATTCCGGCGAAGGCCGCTGGACGCTGGAAGCCGCGATCGAGGAATCGGTGCCGGCCCCGGTCATCACCGCCTCGCTGTTCACGCGCTTCCGCTCGCGCACCGGTAACAATTACGCCGAGAAGATCCTCTCCGCCATGCGCTTCGGCTTCGGCGGGCATGTCGAGAAAAAGTAAGACCAGTCTTTCGGGAACGGTAAGCTCCTGCCTGTGGAATGCGTTCCACAGGCAGGCAGAAGAAGAATGATCATGTTGTGGACCAACGACGAAGGGCGGCGGTCTTCGTTCTTTTTTGAAAAAAAGAACCAAAAAACTTTTTGATTCGTTCAGCAGCCTTGTGCTGGGGACACACGATGTTCCTGAACGGATAAAAGTCTTTTTGCTTCTTTTTCTTCAGAAAAAGAAGAGATCCTTAGCAGAACCCTCAGTGTCCCCAACACCAGATGGAAACAGTGCAGGGAAACGCCCCATATGGATGGAATCATCGCGTCCGCGTCCTCCGAGATCGAAGGGAGCAGCCCTCCGCCACGGCGTGCCCCGTCATGCGTCTTCGTCATCTTCGGTGGCGGCGGCGACCTGACGAAGCGCCTGCTGGTGCCCGCCATCTACAACCTGGCCTGTGCCGGACTGCTGGATGAGGGATTCTCGATCGTCGCCGTGGACTGGGCCGATCTGTCCGACGAGGTACTGCGCGCGCAGTTCAACGAGGCATTGCAGGAATTCGTGGCCCGGCGCGGCACCGCCGCCGCCACCCTGCGCGAGGATATGTGGACCTGGCTGAGCAGCCGGATTTCCTACCTGCGCGGCTCGTTCGAGGACGCATCGACCTACGCCGCCCTCAGCGAGCGGATCGGGTCGGGCAATGCCGTGTTCTACCTGGCCGTCGCCGCCCGCTTCTTCGGCGCCATCAGCGACCGCCTGGGTGAATCCGGCCTGGTGACCGAGGCCAACGGCACCTTCCGCCGCGTGATCGTCGAAAAACCCTTCGGCCACGACCTGCAATCGGCGCGGGAGCTGAACCGCCGCCTGCTGGGCGTGCTGCGCGAGCGGCAGATCTATCGGATCGACCATTATCTGGGCAAGGAAACGGTCCAGAACATCCTGGCCCTGCGCTTCTCCAACGGGTTCTTCGAGCCCCTGTGGAACCGGCAGAATATCGACCATGTCCAGATCACGGCGGCCGAAACCGTGGGCGTGGAGCGGCGCGGCCGCTTCTACGAGGGCACCGGCGCCCTGCGCGACATGGTGCCCAACCACCTGATGCAGCTCCTGGCCATGACGGCGATGGAAGCCCCGGTCTCGTTCGACGCCGACGCGGTGCGCGACGAGAAATCGAAGGTGCTGAAGGCCGCCCATTGCGTGGGCGCCGACGACGTGGTGCGCGGCCAGTATGTCGCAGGCACCCTGGGCGGCGAGGACGTCCCCGGCTATCGCGACGAGCCCGACGTGGCGCGGGATTCGCAGACCGAAACCTATGTGGCGATGAAGCTGGCGGTCGATAACTGGCGCTGGGCCGGGGTGCCGTTCTACCTGCGCACCGGCAAGCGCCTGGCCGAGCGCCGGACCGAGATCGCGATCCATTTCCGCCACGCGCCCTACGCGCTGTTCCGCGACACGCCGGTCGAGCGGCTGACCCCCAACATCATGACCATGCACATCCAGCCCACCGAGGGCGTGACGCTGCAATTCGGCGCCAAGGTGCCGGGCCCGACCGTGCGCCTGGGCGGCGTGCGGATGAAGTTCGATTATTCCGAATGGTTCAGCGACGGCCCCAGCACCGGCTACGAAACGCTGATCTACGATTGCCTGATCGGAGACGCGACCCTGTTCCAGCGCGCCGACAATATCGAAGCCGGGTGGCAGGTCGTCCAGCCGGCGCTGGACTGGGGCGCGCATGTCGGCGCCGCACCGCTCTGCGCCTACGCCGCCGGCTCGTCCGGCCCGGTCGAGGCCGACGCCCTGCTGGCCCGCGACGGCCGCCACTGGCTGGCGCTGGGGGCATGAGCGCGCCCGGATTGCCGCAGCGTCCCGGCCCGTCCGGACGTGTGCGGTTGGTGGTCTCCGACATCGACGGCACGCTGGTCACACCCGACAAGCGCCTGACCCACCCGGTGCTGGAGGCCGCGCGGGCCCTGCGCGCGGCGGGCATCACGCTGTGCCTGGTCAGCAGCCGCGCCCCGCGCGGGATGGAGATGTTCCTCGGCCCGCTGGGCATCGACACGCCCTATGCCGGGCTGAATGGCGGGCTGGTCGCACGGCCCGACGGCACCATCCTCTCCCGCCTGTCGCTGGCCCCCGCGACAACGCGCGAGGCCGTCGGTGCGCTGCATCAGGACGAGGTCAGCGCCTGGCTGTTCATCGGCCGCGACTGGCTGATCACCGACCCCCACGGCCCCTATGTGGCGCGCGAGCGCGAGACGGTGCGGACCGAGCCGGTGGTGGTGCCCGATTTCACCGGCCATTATCATGATGTCGGCAAGATCATGGGCGCCTCGGCGGACTATCCCCGCCTTGCCGAAGCCGAGGCCCGGCTGGCCACCCTGCTGGCCGGCCATGCCAGCGTGCACCGGTCGTCGGATTACTATCTCGATATCACCCACCCCCAGGCCAACAAGGGCTACGCGGCCATGGAACTGGCCCGCCTGATGGAGGTCGATATCAGCGAGGTCGCGTGCATCGGCGACATGAACAACGACGTGCCGATGCTCGACGAAGCCGGCGTCGCCATCGCCATGGGCAACGCCCCCGACGCGGTGAAGACCCACGCCCATTTCGTAACCGGCCCCAACACCCAAAGCGGCTGGGCGCAGGCGATGCACGACTATGTTCTTCCTCGTGCCTGATTCGCGGGGCGTTGCCCCGCACCCCACCAAAGGCGGTCGCCTTTGGAAACCAATTGTCGGGCAACGAACAGGGGTGAAGGGGACGATTGTCCCCTTCCGGGTTCGGGCAGAGCCCGATCTTCACGGAGCGCAGGCGAATGGGAACTGAAGCAGGTCAAATCCGGCTGGTACTGGCCGATGTCGACGGCACCCTGGTCACGCGTGAGAAGATCCTCACCCCGCGCGCGATCCGGGCCGTGGAGCGGCTGCGCGAGAAGGGCATCCTGTTCACCATCACCAGCGGCCGCCCGCCGCTGGGCATGAAGATGGTCATCGACCCGCTGCGGATCGACCAGCCGATCGCCGGCTTCAACGGCGGCATGATCGTGCGCCCCGATTATTCGGTGATCGAATCCCACACGCTCACGCCGCAGGTCGCCCGCCGCACGCTGGAGATCCTGCGCGACCACCAGGTCGACCCCTGGGTCTATGACGGCAATGACTGGATCGTCTCCAACGCCGAAGCCCCGCATGTGGCGCGCGAGCAATGGACGGTGAAATTCCCGCCCAAGGTCGCGGATGTGGGCGCGGCGCTGGACCAGGTGGTCAAGATCACCGGCGTCTCCGACGATCTGGACCTGATGAAGCGGGTCGAGCACGATCTGCAGCAGGCGCTGGGCGATGCGGCCTCCGCCGCGCGGTCGCAGCCTTATTATGTCGATGTCACGCACCACGATGCCAACAAGGGCGGCGTGGTGGCGGCGCTGGTGCGGCTGCTGGGCATCCCGGCGGCGCAGATCGCCACACTGGGCGACCAGCCCAATGACGTGCTGATGTTCCGCCCCAGCGGCCTGTCCATCGCGATGGGCCAGGCGTCGGATGAGGTCAAGGCGCAGGCCACCCATGTCACCACCTCGTCCGAGGAGGAAGGGTTCGCTGTGGGGGTCGAGCGTTATATTCTCGGAGAGGATTCGTAATGGGTCATGATGTGACGAACGGCCGGGTGGTCGTGCTGGACGATGGCGAGGCGATCGCCCGCCATATGGCCGAATGGCTGACCGGGCAGGCGCTGGCCAAGACGGATGGTCCGTTCGTGGTCGCGCTGTCCGGCGGGTCCACGCCCAGGCGGCTGTATGAAATCCTGGGCTCGGCGGACTATGCCACCCGCTTCCCGTGGGCGCGCACCCACCTGTTCTTCGGCGACGAGCGGTTCGTGCCGCCTTCCGATCCGGCCAGCAATTACGCCATGACGCAGGCAGCCCTGCTGTCGCATGTCGCCATCCCGCCGGCGCAGGTGCATCCCATGCCCACCGACGGCGACCCGGCCGATGCCGCCGCGCGCTACCAGGCGGCCTTGCAGGCACTCTACGGCGCGGCGGACCTGCAACCCGGCCGCCCGCTGTTCGATGTCGTGCTGCTGGGGCTGGGCGATAACGGCCACACCGCCTCGCTCTTCCCCCGCCAGCCGGTGTTGCAGGAGCGCAAGCTGTGGGTGTCCACCTGCGTGCCCGACGACGCCCCCCATACCCGCCTGACGCTGACCTATCCGGCCATCCATTCCAGCCGGCACGTGGTCTTCATGCTGGCCGGCGCGGGCAAGCGCGAAGTCTTCGCCCGCGTACGCGCCGGCGATCCGGTGGAACCCGCCAGCCACATCACGACCGAGGGCGACCTGACCTGGCTGGTGGACAAGGCGGCTGCTGGCGTATGACGATCACCGCTCCCCGCAGTCAGGGGGCAATTGGATAAGGATAAGAGAACCGCCGGTACCGCCGGCAGGTTCCGGAAAGGGAACAGGATGAGCGGCCAGAATTCAGACCCGATGGTCGAACTGAAACGCAGGGCGGCGGAAGAAGCCGCCGCGATGGTGCAGGACGGCATGGCCGTCGGCCTCGGCACGGGCAGCACGGCGGCGCTGATGATCGATGCGCTCGGCCGGCGCTGGGCGGACGGGCTGCGCTTCGTCGGCATTCCCACCTCCGAACGCTCGGCGGAACAGGCGCGGGCGCTGGGCATCACCCTGGTCGATTTTTCCACCCACGCCCGGCTCGACCTCGCCATCGACGGCGCGGACGAGGTCGAGCGCGGCTCGCTGGACCTGATCAAGGGCCTGGGCGGCGCCCTGCTGCGCGAGAAGATCGTGGCGGCGGCGGCACGGCGCTTCGTCGTCATCGTCGACGAGGGCAAGCTGGTCGACCATCTGGGCAGCCGCTCGCCGGTCCCCGTCGAGGTCACGCCCTTCGGCTGGGAAAGCACGGCACGGCAACTGGGCGAGCTCGGCGCGCGGGTCGCGCTGCGCATCAAGCGCGACGGCGAGCTGTTCGTCACCGATGGCGGCAACCTGATCCTGGACTGCGCCTTCGGCCCGATCGAGGACCCGAGGGCGCTGGAGGCCGCGATCGGCGACATTGTCGGCGTGATCGAAAGCGGCCTGTTCGTCCATCGCACGTCCGAGGTCATCGTGGCCGGCCGTCAGGGCCTGACCCGCCTGGTGGCGGCATGAGCGCGCCGGAGACGGAGCGGCACGCGCCGCTGCCGGTGGCGGAGGGGATTCCCCCCCATGTCATCGTGCTGATGGGCGTGTCGGGCAGCGGCAAGACCTCGGTGGCCGAGGGCCTGCACAATCTGCTGGGCTGGCCGTATCAGGAAGGCGATAACCTCCACCCCCAGGCCAATGTCGACAAGATGGCGGCCGGCATCCCCCTGACCGATGAGGATCGCCTGCCCTGGCTGGCGCTCTGCCATGCCTGGATCGTGGAGCGGCTGGCCGATGGCGGCGGCGGCATCCTGACCTGCTCGGCGCTCAAACATGCCTATCGCGACATCCTGCGCCAGGGGGCGGGCCGGGTGACGTTCATCTATCTGGATGTGCCGAAATCGGTGCTGGAGACGCGGCTGGCCCACCGCGAGGGCCACTATATGCCGCCCACCCTGCTGCCCAGCCAGCTTGCCACGCTGGAAGTGCCGACACCCGACGAGCACGCGCTGACGGTGGATTGCGAAGGCCCGCCCGCCGAGGTGATCGCGCGCGTGCTCACCGAGATCCGCTACCATATCGACCGCCGGCACACATCGTGATGCGGTGAAATCGCTGCATGGTGGGGCAGGGCGTGGCGGAACGATGATGGGCAAACGCTGATGTCGGCATGGCGGCGTGCGGCCCGCTCCGGCTTCAGGCCACTGCCGCTCCTGCTGGCGGCGATGCTGCCCTGGCCCATGATGGCCGCCCACGGGCAACCCGCCGCGCCGCCTGCGGGCGCGACCGATCCCCCGCCCCCCGCGCCACGGAACGGCCGCTGCATCGCCCATGTCCTGTCGCTGCCATTGCTGACGGGCGAGGGCAGCCCCGGCGTGCCGATCACGCTCAACGCGGCCGAGGGCATGGCCTTCCTCAGCCTGTCGCAGGAGATGCTGGGCGTCTTCGAACGCCCCGGCATAGGCTACGACCATGGCCGGTCGTTGCAGATGAAAACGGTCACCGGCGCGGGCGAGACGAGGGAGACCGTCGTCGACCGGCTCCAGCTCGATCGCGGCTCGGCCCACCATGTCCCGGCCGTGATCCTGGGGCAGATCGGCGACAGGAAGGTGGCGGGGCGCCCGGTGCTGGGCGTGGTGGGCTACGATATCCTGGGCAATTACGACGTGCTGATCGATTTCCCCGGCCAGACCGTCACCCTGTTCAAGGAAACCGGGGCCGCCGCCTGCCCCCCCTTGCCGGCGCTGGTGGGCGCGCACGCCTATACCGCCCTGCTGATGCCCAACCCGCTGGGCATGGATGTCACGGTCCAGGTCGCGATCGACGGCGCGCCGGTCGGCATGCAGGTCGAACCCGGCTCCAACGCCTCGATCGTGCGCGCGGCCGATGCCGCCGATATCGGGGTAGGGCAGGCTGCATTGGCCGACGACCCGCGCTCGCGCACCGAGGCCGGAAACGCCATCATCGGCCATCGGCACCGCTTCACCCATCCCGTCATCGGCACCTGGCACGGCGACAGCCTGGCCGCCGATGTCACCGACGCGCAGTTCAACATCCTGGGCATGGATTTCTTCCGCGGGCGCCGGGTGCTGTTCGCCTTCCCCACCCGCATGCTCTATTTTTCCGATGTCCAGCCGGGCGCCGGCCCCCCGGCCTCGGCCGCCCTCAGCCTCGCCCAGTCGCGCCTGGCCGATGTCGAGGTGCAGGAGCAGGACGACACACCCCCCGCACCGCCCCCCGCCGCCCCGCCCGGCCCCTGACCGGGGCACGGAAACTTCGGGGACCGAAGACGTTGTATCCTCACGAAAAACAAGGGGATTTCGTATGCGTCCGTTCGTCCGCGCCGCACTTGCCGCCACCCTGTGCTGCGTCGCCCTGACAGCGTGCAAGAAGAAGCCCGAGACACTGGGCCAGAAGATCGACAATCTGGGCAACAGGGTGCAGGACACCGTGGACCCGCCGAAGGGTCCGGCCGAAAGACTGGGTCGCGAGATCGATCGCGCCACGCATTGAGGGCTGCCGTGCGGCCGCCCTTTACAGGCCGAAGAGGGCTTTCTAGGAAAAAGCCCCTTCCCCTGATCCGTGACCCATGGCCGCCATGTCCAGCCCGTCCACCCGCGAGTCCACCGCCCTCCGCCACTCTTTGTTCGAGGACGCCTACGCGCTCGTGATCGGCTGTTCGCTGATCGTGCTGGGCCTGGCCTGCCTGCATCGCGCCGGGCTGGTCACCGGCGGCGTGGCCGGGGTGGCGCTGCTGCTCTCCTACGTCCTGCCGCTCTCGGCGGGTACATTGTTCACGCTGATCAACATCCCCTTCCTCATCTTCGCCAGCCGTACCATGGGCTGGGCCTTCACGGTCAAGACCTTCCTCGTCAGCAGCAGCATCACCCTGTTCGCCCTGCTGTTCCCCCACATCATGACACTCGGCTTCATCGCCCCCCTCTGGGCCGCCTTCTTCGGCGGCACCGTCATCGGCATGGGCATCCTCTCGCTCGCCCGCCACCAGGCCGGCGTCGGCGGCACCGGCGTCGTCACTTTGTGGCTCTACAAGCACCGGGGCTGGAACGTCGGCAAGGTCCAACTCGCGATCGACTGCTTCATCCTGGCGATGTCGACCCTCCGGATCGACCTCCCCCATGTCGGCCTGTCCGCCATCAGCGCCATCGCCATCAGCGGCGTCGTCGCCACCTTCCACCGCCCGGGCCGCTATACCGGCTATTGAACGCATGACCGGACCGGCGGGCTTCTCGGGGCTTGCCCCGAACCCCACCAAGGCCGGCGGCCTTTGGAAACCGGCTTTTTCGGGCAGTTTGATGGAAGCAGACATTGATTTGACGGGTTTGCGCTTCACTATCAAATCTTAATGCGCCGAAAAGGCTGCCCGTGCTATCAAGTGACCAGTTTAATGGTCAGGAGCGAGCGATGCAGACTGTGAATCTGGTGGACGCCAAGGCCCATCTGAGCCGCCTGGTCGAGCAGGCGATGGAGGGCGAGCCTGTCCGCATCAAGCGTCGTGGCAAGGTCGTTGCACAAATCACCAGGGTCGCGCCCGACCGCAAACCTGTTGATCTGAATGTTTTACGCACATTGACGGACAACATGACCCGGCAAGCCGAGTCAGCCGCTGAAACAGTGCGGACCATGCGTGACGAAGCACGCTATTGAGCCTCTATATCGACACATCGGTGCTGGTCGCAGCGTTGACCAACGGGTCACAGACCGCCCGTATGCAATCGTGGCTCGCGGGACAGGCGCCGGAGGATTTGTTCATCAGTGACTGGGTCTTTACGGAGTTTTCCTCGGCACTGTCGATAAAGCTGCGAACCGGCCAGATCACGGTGACGGACCGCGCGAATGCTCTGGCATTGTTTATGCGTCTTTCTACCGAAAGCTTCGAGACTCTGCCTATAACAAGCCAGCAATGCAGGACGGCAGCCCGGTTTTCGGACCAATATGCTCTGGGCCTGCGGGCAGGGGATGCACTGCATCTCGCCATCTGCGCGGACCACGGAACGACACTCTGCACCCTGGACCGCCGCCTTGCGGAAGCTGGACCGCATATTGGTGTCAGGACGGAGTTACTGTAGTTCGTCAGTCGCTTGGCCAGAATCTTCCAAATGAGCTGGGTATAAAGCTCTTGCGCCGATACTTTCTGGCATCGGTAACGCTTCTGGCTCTTCCATGCATGGGGACGTCAAATCAAGGATAGGCAAGCTTGGCCCATGCCGGGAAACCGCTGGAATGTCGTTGGTATATCTCGTCCATGCTCTTTTGGAAAAGAGTAGAAATTTTCTCGGTTTGAGCAGGACCAGTTCACCCGTATGCCGGACAACCGCTCCCTGGCAGAAATTGGCAAAGGCAAACTGACCCCAGAACTGCCCCGCTGGCGTGTCTGCGGACGTGGCACCTAGTACAGTAGTACAGTGTCTTTCACCTTATCAAAAAATGACGACGGCAATGTTCCATTTATTGCCTCCTGAACGGCGCGGATGGTCAAATCAATGGAGTATTCATCTCCCGTGTCACAATGATGGCTTTCCCCCATGATTAAGACTCTGTTTTCTCTATACAGTGGCTCGACCCACGGAAGCCTTATAGGCTGATCAATCAAGGGAATATTTTCCAGAAGTGGCAAGACATAGTGCCGGAACACTATATTCCATGTTGGATAATATTCTGTTTTTCTGAGCGGAAACTTAAAAGAAGACGAACCGACCCATCCTCAAACGGCACACTTGCAAAACGAATGGGGGTGAAGGGGGCCACGCCCCCTTCCGGGTGCAGGGCAGAGCCCTGCGCACCCCGCCACGACCGAAAATCGTACCGGCCCTCGCAGGAGGGCCGGCCGGATCATCAGAAAGCGGTCGAGACAGTGCCCGTCATGGTAAAGCGCGGCTCGACCATGAAGGAATTGCCGTAGCCCAGCGTGGGGGCGTTGCTGCCGCTATAGACATAGTGCGTGTTCAGGTCGCTGCCGCGATACACCACGCCCATCGCCCCGGTGCGGACGATCGAACCGGTCAGGTTCGTGAAGTTCAGGCGGAAAGTCGGCGACTTGGCGAACAGGAACGCCGGGAAGTGATAGCCCAGCGACAGCGTGTCGGTCACATAGCCCGGCATACGCTGGTCGCCGGCAACGCTGACCGATTGCGGGCCGGTGTAATGCACGCTGCCATTGGCGAAAAAGCCCTTGTAGGTATAGGTCAGGCCGAAATTCGCCATGATGTGCGGCGCCATCACCGCCTGCGTGCCCTTGGAATGGATCAGCGTGTTGGTATACGGGTCCATCACGTTGCTGTCCTGCGTCGCGTGCAGATACTCGAACGACGCATAGGGGCTGAAGCCGTGGATGGAACGGCCCGAAATCATCGCGTCGAAGCCGCGCATCGTCTGGCTGCCGATCGACATGGGCGAGAAGCTGTTCATGCCCACATACTGGTTCACGATACGGTTCGTGACGTTGTAGTTGAACAGCGCCAGGTCGGCGATGATGTATTTGTCGTGATAGCGGTACCCCAGCTCTTCCTTGATGGAATACTGGTTTTTCAGGAAATTCGGGCCGGATGGCAGCCAGCCCATATCCACCGCGCTCGGCTGGCGATAATCACCTTCGGCGTTGACATAGATCTGGTGATGCTCGTTGAACGTGTAGCCGATCGACAGTTGCGGCAGCGGCTCGGTGCGGTTGTTGCTGCAATGCTGGAAATTGTCGCTATTGTCGCAGACCGACCCCTTCACCTTGGTGCCGTCGATGTTGGCGAAGCTGGCGGTCCAGCTATTGATCATGGCGAACTTGAAGCCCGCATGGATCACCAGCCGGTCATGCAGGTATTTCGCGGTATCCTGGATGAACAGCGAATGGATCTCGTATCCGGCATTCTGGCCGAAGGTGAAGCCTCCGGTCTTGTACAGGTTCCACGGGCTGGGCGGCGTGCCGTCGGCATTGGTGTTGCCGCTGGGATAGGACTGGTTCGTATAGGTGTTTTCGTACCAGTAGCCGACCGAGAACGCGTTATGCGGGTCGATCTGGTAGCCCAGCTTGGCCACCGTGCCCACCTGCCGGGTGTCATTCTGCAGGAAGAAGCCGGTCAGGTTCGGGCCGCTATAGGGCGTGCCGTCATCGTTGGAGATCGGATTGGCGGGCGAGGCATCCCAACCCTGGCCGAAGCTGAAATAGGGTTGCAGGTCCAGGCTGAAGCGCGCGGGCAGGACAAGGTGCAGCGGCGCGGTCAGGAAGACCTGGTTCCAATGGTCCTTGCTGTTCTGCCAGTAATTGTCGTTCCTGGGATTGTCCGAACGGCCCCAGCCCTGGCCGGTGTGCTTGTAGCGATAGAACTGGTCAGCGGTCGGGTAGTTGTCGATCGTGAAGTTCTCGTTGTTCCACGACACGAACACCTTGGCGGTCGAGCCGTTCTGCCAGTCTTTCTGGATGCCGAAATCCAGATGGTGGCGTTCGTTGATGCCCGATCCCATCCACGACCGGCTGTGGGTGTTGGAGAACGAGAGATAGCTGCGCACGCCGCTATTGCCGATCTCGCCCGATTCCAGGCGCAGGAATTCGCGCGACAGATTGTTGGTGCCGTAGGAGAAATCCATCAGCCCGCCGAACTTTTGCGCCGCCGTGTGGCTGCGCTCGTCCATCACGCCGCCGGCGGCGGACATGACGGGCAGGTCGGTCCCCGAACTGCCGGGCGTGATGTTGACCTCTTCCAGGTTCTCGGAATCGATGTCCTCGGCCATGTATTTGGCCGCCGCCGCCGGGGCGCCGTCCACCATCAGTCCCATGTCCAGGTCGGTCAGGCCGCGCACCTGGATCATGCCGCCCTGCATGCCGGCCGTGTCGGGGGTCGAGACACTGAGGCTGGGCAGGTTCTTGATCAGGTCCAGCGCCGTGCTGGTCGGCGCGCGCATGTCGATATATTCTTTGGCAACGGTCTGCACGGTGTGCGGCGCCGTTTCCAGCCGCATCATGCCGCCGCCGCCATTCAGCGCCTGCCGGGACGAGGTGACCGAGATGTCTTCCGCCGTCGCCGCGCGCGGGGCGGCGGCGCGGACCGGGGTGCCGGCGGCCGGAACGGCGCGGGCAGGGGCCTGCGGCGCGACGGCCGGGGCCGCGCCGGCTGTCGCCGGGTGGGTGGTCGAGGCATGACGATGATGATGCGGGCCGGTCGCGGCGCGTGCCCCCTGTTGCGGCGCCGTGGCGATACAGAACACGCCGGCCAGGCAGGTCATGGCCTGCAACCGGCCCCGCAGTCCCGGCATGCGGGAGAGATACGTCATTCCTCGATCCTTTTCACTTCGTCTTCGGCGCGTCCGGTTCGTGCCGGGCGCGTTCGCGCCACGCATGATCCCGAGACGGGCGAGCCTGATAGCCCGTCTTACTACGAAAGACGAATGATCGCCTCCCGGATCGGTTCGGGTTCGAAATTACGAAGGCGCCGCAGGCACCTCAAGGATAAAAGAAACATCAGTCTGTTGCCGTTTTGAGCACGCCCGCCGACTCGCGCCCGCCCCGCCCGGTCAGGATTCAGGCGTGACCAGCCAGCTTGCGTGCGCCACCGCGTGCGTGGTGCCCAGATGGGCGATGACGCGCTGCAACTCGGCCCTGTCGACGGCGGTGCTGGTCAGGGTGGCCGCGATCTCCACCTGGTCCGCGCCCCGGTCGGTCAGTTCCACGTCGGCGACGGGGAAGCGCGCCTGTTCCAGATGCGCCACCAGCAGGTCGCGCAGCGTGTCGACATGCGCGCGGTCCGTCAGCAGGCTGACGGTATAGCTCGCCTCCACCCCGCGCCCCTGCAACGGAATGCGGTCGATGGCATTGACCAGCGGCCGCAGCAGCGTGTTGCCGGCAATGACGAAGACCGTCAGCAACCCGCCCTCGGCCACCATGTCGCACCCGGTGCAGGCACCCACCGCCGCCGAACACCACAAGGTGGCGGCCGTGTTCAGCCCCTGCACATTGGTCCCGTCCTTCATGATCACGCCGGCCCCCAGAAAGCCGATGCCCGACACTACGTAGGAAATCACCCGCACGGCCTCCACATCGCCGGCAATCCGCTGGGCCACGTCCACGAAGGCCGCCGCCCCCACCGCCACCAGCACATTGGTCCGCAGCCCCGCCGTGCGCTGCCGGTACTGGCGCTCGGCACCGATCAGCGTGCCGAACAGAAAGGCGGAGAGGTAGCTGACGATCGTGTCCAGAAAGGCCGGCCCGTTGAAGGTCTGGATGAAATGCATTGCGGCAGGCTCTCCGGCGGATCGTTCAGGCCGGCCGCGCGCGCGACAGGCGGCGCGTGATGAAGATGCCTTGGGCCGGCGACAGATGCAGGACCGAGGTGCGATACCACCCCTCGCCCTGCCGCGGCACCTGCCCCGACCCGAATGCCGGGTGGACATGGCGGAATTCGATGTCCCCCGGATTCTCGATCTCGACCGAGAAGACATGCTGGCGCCAGCTCAGCATGGCCACCGCCTCGCCCGCATGCGTGGCATAGCGGGCTTGCATATGGTCCTGCCGCACGATCTGCTGCCCGGCCTGGAACAGCATCGCCACCCCGGCGATGCAGGCGGCGGCCTGGCCCACATGGCGGAACAGATCGTCATGCAGGCGATGGATCAGCACGCGCATCAGCAGCGTGGCGGCAATCGCGGCGGCCGCGACCACCAGGCCGGCCCGCAGCGCCGGCCCGGTCAGCATGCCATAGGAGAGGTACAGCCACAGCTTGGTCAGATGCAGCAGCACGTCATTGGCCGCCCGCGTGGCGACGATCTGCTCCTTCCGCAGGCCCATCCGGTGATAGAACCCGTTGAACAGCAGCCCGACCGCCCCGGTAAAGCCCGATATGAAACCGGCCGCCGCCCCCAGCACGGGCAGCAGCGCGGGGCGAAAGGGCCGCACGACGCCCGGCGTCCGCGTCCCCCGGCGCAGCAGGAATGGCAGATTGCCGATCAGGAACACGCCCAGCAGCAGGTCCAGATAGACCGGCTGCAACCGGCTGAGCGCCCACACCCCGCCCCACGCGGCCGGCAGCGCCAGCGGCACGAAGCGCACCACCACATCCCAGCGTATGGAGCGGAAGAAGGAGACGATGCGCGAGAACGAACTCAGCGCCGTGCCGACCGACAGCGCCGCCGGCACCTGCGCCGGCGCCAGCAGCAGCCCCAGCACCGGCATCACTATCAGCCCGGCCCCGCCGCCCGACACCGCGCTCAGGGCAAAGGCCGCGACAGCGACCAAAAACAGCAGCACGGCAACGGCCATGAAATGCTCCCTCCTGCGCGATGATGCGCCCGGCGCGATCATAGGTCGTCTTGCCGCCCGCTTCCATCGCCGCGTCACCGCCGGCACGCCTTTTCACGCAGGTTTCTATTTCGCTGCCGTATCGGCCAGCAGGATCACAGCATCTTCGCCCGCCATGGCGATGAATTGCTGCTCGTCGTCGATCCGCGCGCCATCGCCGGGGCCGAGGCACGCGCTCTCCAGCGTAACGGCCCCCCGCACCACGACCAGATAAAGCGCACGGCCCGGCGTCGTCCGGTAACACGCGCCTTCA
This sequence comes from Gluconacetobacter aggeris, assembly GCF_014174395.1. Taxonomy (GTDB): domain Bacteria; phylum Pseudomonadota; class Alphaproteobacteria; order Acetobacterales; family Acetobacteraceae; genus Gluconacetobacter; species Gluconacetobacter aggeris. Next base: position 154,773 of record NZ_JABEQD010000001.1, on the reverse strand, counting down.
CCCTGCGGGATCGCCGCATGCAGCAGGCGGGCGCGGGCGCGCAGCACCACCGGCGCGCCATCGGTGATGGTGCCCGTCTCCTCCGGGTCATCCTCGGGAAAGCCGGAGGCGAGAATGCGGAAACCACCCTCTTCCAGCTCGGCAAAGGCCGGGCGCGCCTCCTGCACCGGCGTGCCCCCTTCATCATCGGGCAAGAACCAGAATTGCACGAACGTCGCCCCGGCCGCCCCCGCGCGCCAGCCCATCGACAGGCACCCGGCGGCGGTCGAGATCAGATGCAGCCCCCCGGTCCCGATGCTTTCGTCCGCAAACAGGTCGCTGCGCACCGTCAGCGTGCCGTCCGCCACCCAGGTCGCGATATCGACATTCCGTTCGGGCCCCAGCACATACGCTGCATCGGCGGGCAGATGCCCCACATTGACCGCGCGCAGCCGGCCGTCATGCACATGCTGCGGGTCCTGATAGGCCCCGAAGGCGAAATGGCAGCGCAGCAGTACGTCCCCCCGCTGCACCTGGCCCAGAGCATTCGCACGCCGGATCGTGATCATCGGGTCCTGATCCTCTTCAGCCATGCGCCGTCACGGGCGTGGCATCAGGATAGGTCGCCTCCCACCCGCCGCCCAGCGCGCGATAAAGCTGCGTCACCGCGCGCGAAATCTCCGCCGTCGCATCCACGAACCGGGCCTGCGAGGCCAGAAGCTGGTTCTGCACCGTCAGCACGGTCAGGAAATCCGAAGACCCAGCCTTGTATTGCGCCCGCGCGGTCTCCACGGCGATCTCGTTCTCCCGCACCGCCTCGCGCAGCCGGTCGCGTTCCGATTGCGCGGTCGCCAGGTCGGTCATCGCATCGTCGACCTCCTGCCACGCCTTCAGCACCGTCCGGCGCAGCAGGATCGCGGCCTCCTTCTGCTGGGCCCTGCGCAGACGCAACTGCCCGGTCAGCCGCCCACCCTCGAACAGCGGCAGGGTGGCCGTCGGCCCGAACCCGTACTGGCGCGACGCCCAGGACCCCAGCCCGCTGAATTGCAGCGCCTGGATGTCGAGACTGCCCGACAGCGTGATGCGCGGAAAGAAATCCGCCACCGCAACGCCGACGCTGGCGGTGGCGACATGCAGCCGCTCCTCCGCCATGCGAATGTCCGGCCGCCGCTCGGCCAATTGCGACGGCAGCCCGACCGGCAACTCGGCCGGCACCGGCGGAATGGGTGCGGGCTTGCCAAGCTGCGCATTCACCGCGCCGGGCGCGCGCGCCACCAGAAAACTCAGCGCGTTGAGCAGGTGCACCTGCTGGCGCTCCAGCGGCGACCGCTGGGCCTCGAACCCGCGCAACTGGCCCGTCGAATCCGCCACATCCAGCCGCGTCGCCGCCCCGTGGTCGAAGCGCATCGTCGTCAGCCGCATGCTGTCGCGGGCAATGGCGATGTTGTGGTCCAGAATGGCCAGCCGCGCCTGCACGCCCCGCAGGTCGATATAATCCTGCGCGGTCTCGGCCATCAGCGACACCAGCACGTCGCGGCGCATGTCCTCGCTGGCCTGCATGGCCGCCGTGGCCGCTTCCACCTGCCGCCTTACATGCCCCCACAGATCGACTTCCCACGACGCGTTCATGCCATATTGCGGCAGGTTGAACGACGGATTGCCCACACTGCCCGGCAGCGCGGTCGGGCCGAAACCCTGCGTGCCGCTGGCCACCGTCCCGGCCTGCTCGCGCTCCATGGTCCCCAGCAGGCCCAGAATGCCGTTGGTGCTGGCGCGTTCGCGCGCATAGGATGCATTGGCCTCGGCATGCGGAAACTGCGCCGCACTGGCAATCCGCCGCTCGGCCGCGCTTTCCATCAGCCGCAGCGATGCCGCCTGAAGGTCCAGATTCGCCGCCGCCACATCCTGCTCCAGCGCCGTCAGCACCGGGTCGTTGAACTGCCGCCACCATTGCGGATCGGTCGAGGCCATCACCGGGTGGCTGGCCGCAGGCGTCACGCTCTGGTGCCATGCGCGCGGACTGCCGGCCACCGGCTTGCGATAATCCGGGCCCACGGTACAGGCCGTCAGCGCCGCCAGGCAGAAGGCCGGCATCAGTGCCCGGTGGCCGCACCGCCGCCGTCGTGCGTGACCCGACACGTCCTCAGCGCCAGACATAGCGTGCATCATCGGCATGAGGTCCCGAGGGCTGGGAGGCCGTATCGATGCTGACTTCCACCGACATGCCGACGCGCACTTTGGCCGCGAGCGGCTGGTCAGGGTCGAAGGTCAGCTTGACTGGTACGCGCTGGACCACCTTGGTGAAATTGCCAGTCGCGTTGTCCGGCTGGATCGGCGCAAAGGCCACACCGGTCGCCGGTGCCAGCGAATCCACATGTGCCTTCAGTGGATGACCGGGGAACGTATCCACCCAGATGGTCGCACTCTGCCCCGTCTGCACATGCGTCAGTTGCGTTTCCTGGTAATTCGCCAGTATATAAGCCGCCTTTGTCGGCACCACGGCCAGAATGGCGGTGCCTGGATGCACATAGGCACCCACGCGCACCCCACGTTCGCCGACAATGCCGCCGACCGGGGCCGGGATCGTGCAGTAGGAGAGATTCAGCGCCGCCTGCCGTTCGTCACCCTGGGCCTGCAACAACTCGCCCTGCGCCCGCGCAAGCTGGGCCTTCAGCACATCGACCTGTCGTACGGCGCCGTCCGCCGCCGCTTCGTCGCGCGCCACAATCGCTTCATCTTCCTTCTCGCGGGATTCGGTCGCCTGTTTCTGCTCGACGGTACCCGCTCCACCCGATGACAGGTCGCGATAACGCGTCATGTTCTGCCGTGCGAACTGCAACGCGGCCTGGTCGGCCTGTACCGCGGCTCGTGCGCCCGCAATCACCGAATCCTGGCGCGTCAGCTCTGCTTCCAGATTCCGTACCGCGCCCTGCGCCGCCTGCAATCGGCCGCGTGCGGCATCCAGGGCGGCGCGGTAATCGTCGTCCTCGATATGGGCCAGCGCATCGCCGGCATGCACGGTCTCGTTGTCCTCGGCCTGCACACGGTCGATACGGCCCGAGACCTTGGGGGCAACGGCGGTGAAATCGGCGGTGACATAGGCATCGTTCGTATATTGATCGACGCCGTTGCCCATGATCATCCGGCTGCCACCCCATGCGGCGAGCGCAAGCACGATGGCCGTGCTGCCGGCATAGAGAAGAGGTTTCTTGTAAATCATTCCGTAGGGTCCGCGTGTTTCAGTGAGCAGGAGCCGTCGCTGACGGCGGGCGGGGGGGATAGACGCGGCGCGGCAGGATGACGTTCAGCGCGGCGTAGAACAGGCAGACCCACATCAGGACGAAATAGATGTCCGTCAGTCCGAGGACGAGCGACTGCTCCTCGATAAAGGTATGGAAGACCTCCAGCACATTATGCGCGATATGCCCCGCGTCGGGAGACGTGCTGGAAAGCTGCTGGCCGATCGGATCGCCGAGGCCCTGCAACGCCAGCCCCTGCGCGCCGTGATGGTCGAGCAGCATGGCGGAGTGATATTGCTCCCGCCGCCGTGTCAGTGCGGCGAACAGCGCGAAGGCCACGGCATTGGCCAGCCCCTTGAGCATGTTGACCATGCCGGAGATGAACGGCCCGTCCGCCGGTCCCAGCGCCAGTGTCGCCAGCATCAGGGTCGGGATGACCGTCATCGGCTGGCCGAATACCTGCAAGGCCTGGATGACGTAGAAATTGTCCCGTACCCAGTCCGGCGTCAGCCAGGTACCCAGCCACGACGCCGCTGCCAGGCACAGCATGCCTCCCGCCAGTACATAACGGCAATCGACCTTGCGGCTGTTGCAGATCGCGGCGATCAGCGGAAGCATGATCAATTGTGGCAGTGCCACCACCAGAGAGACCGGCGCGGTCTGGATCGGCCGATAGCCCCGCACCTCGGCCAGATAGGTCGCCGGCAGTTCCGACAGCAGGCCGCAGATCGCCAGGATACCCACCAGAGACAGCAGCGAAGCCTGGATATTGCGCGACCGCCAGTACTGGATCTTGAAATATGGGCTGGGGTGAAACGCCTCGTTGATCAGGAACACGACAAACGCGGCTCCTCCCCATAATGTCAGATGGGTAATGACGGGTGAACGGAACCAGTCCAGTCGGTCGCCCTGATAAAGTACGATCACCAGCGAACAGATCGCCGGCAGGCCGACCATCAATCCGAACCAGTTGAATTTCTCGAACCGTTCCAGATGCATCGGGTCGCGCGGCAGGCCGTAGGCCATCATGGCGATCGCCAGCGCCGCCAGCGGAATGATTTCCCAATACAGCCAGTGCCAGCCGACATGCTCGAACCAGAACGCTTCCAGCGGCAGGCCCAGATTGGGGCCGAAGGTGGCGCTCATGGCATAGCCGCCAATACCGAAGACCCTGATTTCGGGTGGCAGATATTTCAGCATCACGGTCATCAGCACCGGCGGCAGGCACCCTGCCATCAGCCCCTGAAATGCCCGCAGCGCGCATAATGACGTCACGTCGGGCATGAAGGGCGCCGGAATCGACAGCAGCGCCATGACAGCCGTCACGAAGATCGAAAACCGGTAGATCGAGAATGACATGTAGAACCACGGTGTGAAGGCCATGGCGGCGATATTGAACGCCTCATAGATCGCGACCAGCCAGGTCCCTTCGTCGTGGCCGATATGCATGGCCCCGCGAATGTCGGTCAGGCCGATCTCCGTTACATGCTCGTTGAAGCCCGCCACATGTACCGCCAGCAGCATGCCCAGGCAGCCGATGATCGTCCGCAGCCCGAAAGGCGGGATGTAGGACGGCATCGGCGGCGCGGCATGGATCACCGGCGCCTCTGGCATGGGCGCCGAAGCGGGAGGGGGCGGAATGGCCAGCCCATCGGCGGCCGCCACGGCACCGCGCGTGTCAGGATGATCGGAAACCATGGCCGAATGATCATCGAAATCGAAACGCGGAAAACCGCCATTCCGATTATGCCAGGATTCCACTTTCCGGAAGAATTTCTTCTGGTCTTTCCCTTCTGCGGAAAGATAGGGTGGCGAGATGCGCGGATATGACCTCGACCTGTTGCGCTTCCTCCAGGTACTGATCGAAGAACAAAGCGTGTCGGTCGCCGCCCGGCGCATGCATGTCAGCGAACCGGCGATGAGCCGCCACCTGGCCAAATTGCGCAGCGTGTTCGGCGACCCGATCCTGGTGCCATCGGGCCGGCACCTCATCGCCTCGGCCTTCGCGCAGGGTATTCGAGATCGCGTCCAGGAGGTCGTACGCGCCGCCGACGGGCTGATCGAAACCCAGGTCCTGGCCGACCTGCGCAACATGGCGCCCAAATTCACCATCCGCGCCAATGACGTCGTCATCGCTCCGCTGGCGCTGCCGCTGCTGCGGGCGCTGCGGCACGATTGCCCGAACTGCGAACTGGTCTTCGCGCCCGAAGTCGACGACGCCGCCAACCAGGCCCTGCGCGAAGACGCGATCGACCTCTACATCGGCGCGACCGACATGCTGAAGCCGGAAATCCGCCTTCAGACCATTTTCTACAACACCATGAAGGCGCTGGTGCGGAAGGACCATCCGATCTTCGCCGAAGGCATCACGCCGGAAACCCTGACCCGTTACGATCATATCAGCGTCTCGCGCCGAGGCCGTGCCCATGGCCCGATCGACCGCATCCTGCGCGACCAGTACGGCCTGGCCCGCCGTGTCGTGCTGGTCATTCCCAATTACAAGGCCATGATCGACAGCATGCGCGACACGGATCTCATCGTGACCCTGCCCGACATGGCCCTCTACCGCGTGCCGCTGGCCGAACGCGGGCTGGCCCTGTTCGACTACCCGTTCTCGCTTCCCCGCGTCGAAGCCTTCCAGGCCTGGCACCCCAGGCGCGACAACGACCCGGTCCATCGCTGGCTGCGCGAAACCATCTTCCGCGTCGCCCGCCAGATCCAGAGCGAACTGACCTGACGTCGCCGCGCGCACCCGCAGCGGGCGCCACATCGGGTCAGGTCGCTTCGCGCGCATAAGCGACGCCTGACGCGTTCCGCACCCATCTCGGCGTCCGTGATGGCGACGATGGCACCGAGGGCCCGAACATGCCCGTCCTCAGTGCGGCATCTCCGGCGGCAGCGGGCGCGGCCGGCGCTCGTCGTCGATGGCCACGAAGGTGAACACGCCCTCCGTCACCTTTACCGTCTCATGCGAATGGCGGGCCCGGCGCCAGGTCTGCACATGGATCGACATCGAGGTCCGGCCGGTGCGGATAATGTCGGTATACAGGCTCACCTCATCGCCGATCAGCACCGGCTGGTGCAAAATCACCTTGTCGATCGCCACCGTCACGCAACGCCCCCTGGCACGCAGGGCCGCCGCCGTGCCGGCCGCCAGATCCATCTGCGACATCAGCCAGCCGCCGAAAATATCGCCCGCCGCATTGGCATCTGCCGGCATCGCCACCACGCGGATGGTCGGCTGGCCGGATGGCGGCACGGGGACGGCGGATGGCTGGTCTGGATCGGTCACGCATTCTTCTCCTTGCTCGGCCCGCGGCGATGCGTTCAGCGGAACGGGGGCTCGTCGAACCCGCGTAGCTTGCGCGAATGCAGCCGGTCCACCCCCTGCGCGCGCAACTGGCGCATGGTCTCGATCCCCACCGTCAGATGCTGGCTGACGCGCTCGCGATAGAAGGCATTGGCCATGCCGCGCAGCTTCAGTTCGCCATGCAGCGGTTTGTCCGACACGCACAGCAACGTGCCGTACGGCACGCGGAAGCGGAACCCGTTGGCGGCGATGGTCGCGGACTCCATGTCGACCGCGATGGATCGCGACATGTTGATCTGCGTGAACAGCGCCTGAAGCCGCAATTCCCAGTTCCGGTTGTCGGTCGTCATCACCGTGCCGGTGCGCAGCCGCGTCTTCAGTTCGGAATCGTGCAGCCCGGTCACCCGCGCCGTCACATCCTGCAACGCCACCTGCACCTCGGCGATCGGCGGCACCGGCACCCAGGGCGGCAGGTCGTCGTCCAGCACATGGTCGTCGCGCACATAGCCATGCGCCAGCACATAATCGCCCAGCCGCTGCGTCCGCCGCAGCCCGGCGCAATGGCCCACCATCAGCCAGCAATGCGGCCGCAGCACCGCCAGATGGTCGGTAATGGTCTTCGCATTGGCCGGCCCGACGCCGATATTCACCAGCGTGATCCCATCGCCGTCCGGCCGGCACAGATGATAGGCCGGCATCTGCGGCAGGGACCCCGCCATCGGCGGCCGGGCCGCATCGCCACGCCGATGCACCTGGTCGCCAGGCTCCACGAAGCGGTCATACTCGCCCCCCGCATCCACCTGCGCATGCCCGTAATCGCGGAATGCGTCCACATAGCGCTGGTAGTTGGTCAGCAGGATGAACCGCTGCACATGGCGCGGCGCGGTGCCGGTATAATGATGCAGCCGCGCCAGCGAATAATCGGTGCGCTCGGCGGTGAACAGCGACAGCGGCCGGGGCTCGTCCGGGCGCGGGATCAGCGCGCAATTGGCAATGCTGTCGTCGGTGGCGTGCAGGTCGGGCAGGGCGTAATGGCGCTGCAACAGGCGCAGGTCGTCCTCGGTGATGGCGGTCACCGCCTCTTCCATCACATAGGGCAGCGGGATCGGCCGGCGCGAGCGCCCCACCAGCACCGGCTGGCGGTAATGGTGCAGCAGGATGCCGATCTGCTCGCGCCAGTAATCGCGGAACAGTTCCGGGCGGGTCAGGGTGGTGCCGTAGAATCCCGGCTCCAGCACCACGTCGAAGGGCGGGCGCGTATCCTCGGCCAGCGGCGCGCGTCTGACGGCAAAGGCCAGGTACGGATAGGTCGGTGCCACCGGCCCGGCCGGCTGCCGCTGGCCGAAGGCCGCGCGCAGTTCATGCACGGCCGATTCATAAAGCTCGGCAATGCGCCGCACCGCCGCCTCGGCATCGTCGAACGCCTCGAAATCCGTGCCCACGCGATCGCGGATCGCGGCGAAATCGTCACTCATGCGCCATTCTCCCGCTGCAAGCGCCCCGACCGGCGCTCCCTGCCCAAGGGATCAGCGCCGGATCAGGATATAGTTGATCGTCACGTCGATATCGAAATGGTCGCCCGCCATGTCCGGCGGCACCGGGGGCAGCTCGGCTCCGTGGAACATGCCGGTGGTCGCGGCATCCAGATAGTACGAGCCCGACTGGCCGGTCAGGCGCACCCCGCGCACGCGCCCGCTGCGGTCCAGCACCACATGCACGGTCGAGGCCCCGTCATCGCCCGCCCGGGCGGCTTCCTCGGGATAATACATGTGGCTGCGGATCCAGCGGTCGATCTCCTCGCCATAATCCTCGCTGACGCCCCGCACCTGGGTCTGGCTCGAATAGGGGGCGTTGAGCTGCCCGTTGCGCACCACCGGCCCCACCGACAGGTCGATCGGCCCGCCGGAACCGCCCGCCCGGCCGCGCCGCTGGCGCACCGGCCCCGGCGAGGGCGCGAAGGACAGGTCCATCGGATGATCGAACGGCGAGGGCGCGTGGCTGGGCGTGCGCTGCCGGGCCGTCTGCGTGTGGCGCGGCGTCGGGTGCGCCGTCGGGTGCGCGGCCTGGCCGGGGCTCTGCAATGCCGGGTTGGGCGGCGCGGTGGACGGCTGGTCGGGCAGCGTCTGGTCCGACGGCGTACGCGGCAGCGGCGGGGCCGCCGGCGTCTGCGGCGACGGGACGCTGGGCGAGGGCGAGGAATCGCTGGGCTGCGGCTGGTCGGGCTGCGGCGTGGTCGGCGTGGGCTTGGCCTGCGACCCGCTGCCCCCCGCCTGGTCGGGCGAATTGCGCCCCTGCAGCCCGCTGGAGGCCGGCGGGGTGAACATCATCTCGACCGACTGCGATTCAGGCGCGGCCGATCCCCCGGCATGGTGGCGCGCCGCCTGCAGGATGATCGCCAGCAACACCAGATGCAGCGCGGCGGACACCGCCAGGACGGTGGTCACCCCCGGTTCGGCCACCGTATCCGGCCGGATCATCGGCGCGCCGCTCTGCTTCAGCGGGCGATAGCCCTCCGGGCGGCCGACCGGTTCGGGGCGCAGGCCCTCGCGCCCGTCGGGCCGTTCGGGCGGCTCGGGCCGGCGTGCCGCACGCTCCCGAACATCCGCGCGCGGGATCAGGACGGGCTCCTCGGCCTGGCGATGGCGGGAGGAAGGACTGAGTGTCACCGTCATGAAGGGCCGGGAGTCTCCGCGTGTTCGCCTGCGGCGCGTGGTCTCTCGGGACCCTAGCCGCTGGCGGCCCCGTTGTCATGATATCATGCGGCCATGAGATCGTATCATGTTGTCACCGTCGGCAGGGCGGTGCCACGCCGATTGAACGGTCGGCCCCTCTCTGCACTAGGCTCCCAACCATCATGACATCCTCCATTCCCTCCCCGGCGCAGGACCGCGCCATCCGCGCCCACCTCTCCGCCGCCGACCCCGACCTCGCCGCGCTGGTGGCGCGTGTCGGGCCATGCGGCCTGCGGGTCGATGCCGGCCGCGCACCCTACGAGGCGCTGGTCAACGCCATCGCCCACCAGCAGCTTCACGGCCGGGCGGCCCTGGCCATCCTGGGGCGGCTGGTGGCCCTGGCGGGCGGTACTTTCCCCAGCCCCGAGACGCTGCTGGCCTTCCCCGAGGCCGATCTGCGCGCCTGCGGCCTGTCCGGCACCAAGATCCGCGCGATCCAGGGCGTGGCCCAGGGCCGGCTCGACGGCACCGTCCCCTCCCGGCGACAGGCCGAGTCGATGAGCGACGACGCGCTGATCGCCCGCCTGATCACCCTGCGCGGGGTCGGGCGCTGGACGGTGGAAATGCTGCTGATCTTCTCGCTGGGGCGCACGGATGTGATGCCGGTCGACGATTTCGGCGTGCGCGAGGGCTGGCGGGTGATCAAGGGCCTGGACACCCAGCCCCGCCCGGCCGCCCTGGCAGCCATCGCCCGCGACTGGAGCCCCTACCGCTCCGCCGCCGCCTGGTATCTGTGGCGCGCCGCCGAGGCCGCGAAGGCGGCGTAGTCGACCCTGACCGAAAATGTGGGGCTGGTGAGCGAGAGCGGCCCGTCAGGGCCGCGTCCGGCGTGGGTTTCCGAGCACCGAAGCGGAGCGGCCTATATGGCCGTGAGCATCGGAGCACAGGAAACGCGCGTCGGATCGCCGCCAGCGCGCATTTTCGGTCAGGGTCTCAGCTCAGTACCGGTTCGTGAACTCTTCCACCAGTGCCGCAAAGCGGGTGGGGTTTTCGACATGCAGCCAGTGGCCGGCATGCTCGATCAGTTCCAGATGGTAGTTGGGGAACAGCCGGCGCATCACCCCATAATGCTCCCGCCGGATATAGGGTGAATTGCCACCGGCCAGGAACAGCGTCGGCCCGGGATAGGTGTAGCCTTCGGGGATATAGGGCCAGCTTTCGATATTGGTCATCGAGCCCACGATCTCCTTCAGGCCGATGACCCATCCCGGATTCTCGCCCAGCCGGATATTCTGCAGCATCAGCGCCCGCACATCGGCATTCGGGATTTCGGGCAGCAGCAGCGCATCGGCCTCCGCCCGGTTCAGATAAGGCGGAAAGCGCACCCGCAGCATCCGTTCGCCCAGCGAGAACTGCCCGTGCCCGGTGCGGGCGGGCGGAATGTCGGCCACCACCAGGCTGTGCACCATGCCCGGCCGGGTCAGCGCCAGCGTCATCGCCACCTTGCCGCCCATCGAATGGCCCACCAGCGTCGCGGGCAGCGCCGCATGATGGGCCAGCGTGTCCAGCAGGTCCCCGGCCATGGTGTTGTAGTCCATCGGCCCATGCGGGCTGTCGCCATGATTGCGCAGGTCGATCGCCAAAGTCCGCCGCGTGCGGGCCAGCCGACGCTGGAAGAAGCCCAGATTGCGGGCACGCCCGAACAGGCCATGCAGCAGAACGATGGGCGGACGGGCGGACGAGGCGTCCGACACATCCTCGGGTCCACGCGCGATGACGTTCAGCAGCACGATGGCATGGTCCTTCACCTTGTTCCGCGCAGGAGTCCGCGATGGGCCGCGATGGCCTGACCGATGTTATAACACTAACGCAGGTCGAGCACGATCTTGCCGGAATGGCTGCCCGATTCCATCAGCTTATGGGCTTCCACCACCTCGGCAAACGGAAAGGTCGCGTGGATCAGCGGCGCGATCGTCCCATCCGACAGAAGGGGCCACAGCACCGCGCGCAGGCCATCGGCCACCCGGGCCTTGTACGCCCCGTCGCGCGGGCGCAGCGTGGTGCCGGCCACCGTCAGGTGACGGGTCAGGATGCGCCCCACACCCACTTCCTGCGCGCGGGCACCGCCCTGCAGCGCAATGATCACCAGCCGCCCGCCCGGCGCCAGGCAGCGCAGGTTGCGGTCCAGATACGGGCCGCCGATCACGTCCAGCACCACATCCACGCCCCGCCCGCCGGTCAGTTCGTCGATCCGCGCGACGAAATCCTCGTCGCGGTAGTCGATCGCGGCCTCGGCGCCCAGCCTCAGGCACAGCGCCGCCTTCTCGGCCGACCCCACGGTCACATAGGGTACGGCACCCAGCGCCCGCACGGTCTGGATCGCCGCCGTGCCGATGCCGCCCGCCCCGCCATGGATCAGCACGGTTTCGCCGGGGGCGACATGCGCGGTCATGACCAGGTTCGACCACACGGTAAAGAACGTCTCCGGCAGGGCGGCGGCGCGGATGGCGTCGAACCCGTCCGGCCAGGGCAGGCACTGCCCGGCGGGCACGGCGCAATATCCGGCATACCCCCCGCCATTGGTCAGCGCGCAGACAGGCGTGCCGATCGCCGGCCAGTCCGGCGCGTCCGGCCCCTTCGCCACCACCTCGCCGGCGATTTCCAGCCCCAGGATCGGGCTGGCGCCCGGCGGCGGTGGATACTGGCCCTTGCGCTGCATCAGGTCGGGCCGGTTCACCCCCGCCGCCTGCACCCGCACCAGCACCTCGCCCGGTCCGGGCACGGGCAGGGGGATGTCGGCCAGGCTCATCGATCCGGGCGCGCCGGGCTCACGCACGATCACCGCGCGCATGGTGGGGGGCAGGGCAGGGGACACGGGCATTTCTCCGCGATCGGGGCCGCAAGCGCGGCATGGTAGGAGGCTGTTTGAAAAGTGTCGATGCCGAGCAAGAGCGGGCCGAAGGGCCGCGGCCGGCATGTGTTTTTGAGCATCGCAGCGCAGCGGCCTTGATGGCCGCCCGCCGCGAAGCGCAGAAAACGCGCGTCGGATTGCCGGCAGCGGCATTTTTTCAAACAGCCGCCACGGCGGAATTCCGGTTGATCCGACAGGCCCATCACTTCAAATAGTCGCTACGGGCGCCCCGGTACCGCACGTCACCGGCCACCGGGCGCCGCGCGAAAGTGACCTGACCGTGCCGTCCTCCACCCTCGGCCTGCTGAATCATCTGCGCCGCCATCGCGGCGCATTCCTGCCCCCGGACGGGGCAGAGGGCGGCGTACGCGACGAGCGGGTGCCCTATGTCCCGCGCCTGCTGCGCGCCCTGGTACGGGCCGACGAATTATGGCTGGCGGTGCTGGCGGCCTGTGTCGGCTGCGGCGCGGGCCTGCTGGTCAGCGCCATGATCCACGCCACCCAACTGGCGCACCGCCTGCTGTTCGCCGCCCCCGGCGAGGGCCGCATTTCGGGCCTGCCCGCCATCATCCCCCTCCGCGCGCTCCTGGTGCCCACATTGGGCGGGCTGGTCTTCGGCCTGCTGGGGCTGCTCGTCGTGCGCTGCATCCCCGGCCGCCCGGTCGACCCCATCGAGGCCAACGCCCTGCATGGCGGCCGGATGTCGATGCGCGACAGCGCCATCGTCGCCCTCCAGACGGTGCTGTCCAACGCCGTCGGCGCCTCGGTGGGCCTGGAGGCCGGCTTTACCCAGATCGGCGCCGCTACCGGCTCGCGCCTGGGCCGCATGTTCCGCGTCCGGCGCGAGGATCTCCGCCTGCTGGTCGGCTGCGGCGCCGCCGGGGCCATCGGGGCGGCGTTCGACGCGCCGCTGGCCGGGGCGTTCTATGCGTTCGAACTGGTCATCGGCACCTATTCGCTGGCCAACCTGGCCCCGGTCGCGGCGGCATCGGTTTGCGCCATCGGGGTGACGCACCTGCTGCACAGCGCAGCCCCCGGCGTCAGCGTGATCCTGCCCGCCGAATTGCGGGTGGACGACTACCTGCCCATCGCCACACTCGGCATCGTGGCCGCCCTGCTGGGCGTGGGCCTGATGTATTGCGTCACCCTGGCCGAGGCCCTGTTCCGCCGCTCCGGCCTGCCGGTCTGGATGCGCCCCGCCATCGGCGGGCTGGTGGTGGGCCTGCTGGCGCTGGTCTCGCCCACGGTCATGTCCTCGGGCCACTGGGCCATGCGCGTGGCGCTGGAGCACGCTTACCCCACCGGTTGGGTCCTGGCGCTGCTGGCCATGAAGGCACTCGCCTCCTCGGTGTCGATCGGCGCCGGCTTCCGCGGCGGCCTGTTCTTCGCCTCGCTCTATCTCGGCGTGCTGACCGGCGCCGCCTTCGCCGGCGGGCTGGCGCTGATCTCGGCCACACCGCTTTCGGCCGAGCTCTGCGCCCTGGTGGGCATGAGCGCCATGGCCGTCGCGGTGGTGGGCGCGCCGATGACCATGGTCTTCCTGGCACTGGAAATGACGGGCAGCCTGCCGCTGACCGCCGCCGTGCTGGTGGCCTCGGTCATCGCCAGCCTGACGGTGCGCCGCACCTTCGGCTATTCCTTCGCCACCTGGCGCTTCCACCTGCGCGGGGAGTCGATCCGCTCGGCGGTCGATGTCGGCTGGATTCGCACCCTGACCGTGGGCCGGATGATGCGCCACGACGTGAAAACACTGTGCCAGGACATAAAAGTGCAGGCCGCCCGCCAGGCCTATCCGCTGGGCTCGGCGCAACGCATCGTGCTGGTCGACCAGTCAGGCCGCTATGTCGGCCTGGTGCTGGTGCCGGACCTGTACGTCGACACCGTCCTGCCGGACGAAACCCTCTCCCGCTTCGCCCAGTATCGCGACCAGATGCTGGTGCCGCAGATGAACCTGCGCGAAGCCATCGCCCGCTTCGCCCAGGCCGAAAGCGACGCGCTGGTGGTGGTGGATAGCGAGGAAGGCCGACAGGTGCGCGGCATGCTGACCGAACAGCACGCCCTGCGCCGCTACAGCGAGGAACTGGATCGGTCCCGGCGGGAACTGGCAGGCGAAAAGCGATCCGGGAGCTAAGATCTTCTTTTTCTGAAGAAAAAGAAGCAAAAAGACTTTTATTCGGTCGGTAGTCTCGCAACAGGCAAGCACAAGGCTCCCAAACAGATCAGAAGTTTTTTGGTTCTTTTTTTCAAAAAAGAACAGAACGCCGGCACAAAAAAAGGGCGCCGGCCCCTCACGGTCCCGGCGCCCCCTTTCTCCAATCCCGAACGGGATCAGACGGAGTAGTACATCTCGAACTCGGCCGGATGCGGCGTGTGCTCGAACGTGAACACTTCCTGCCACTTCAGGTCGACATAGCTCTCGATCTGGTCCTTGGTGAACACGCCGCCGGCCAGCAGGAACTCATGGTCGGCCGACAGGGCCTCCAGCGCCTCGCGCAGCGATCCGCAGACGGTCGGGATCTGCTTCAGCTCGTCGGGCGGCAGGTCGTACAGATCCTTGTCCATGGCGTCGCCGGGATGGATCTTGTTCTTGATGCCGTCCAGGCCGGCCATCAGCATGGCGGCGAAGGCCAGGTAGGGGTTGGCGGTCGGATCGGGGAAGCGGACCTCGACGCGCTTGGCCTTGGGGCTGGTCGCGTAGGGGATACGACACGAGGCCGAGCGGTTGCGCGCCGAATAGGCCAGCAGCACCGGCGCCTCGAAGCCCGGGATCAGGCGCTTGTAGGAGTTGGTCGAGGGGTTGGTGAAGGCGTTCAGCGCCTTGGCATGCTTGATGATGCCGCCGATGTAATACAGCGCCTGGTCCGACAGGTCGGCATAGCCGTTGCCGGCGAAGACGGGCTTGCCGCCCTTCCAGATCGACTGATGCACATGCATGCCCGAGCCGTTGTCGCCATAGATCGGCTTCGGCATGAAGGTCGCGGACTTGCCGTAGGAATGCGCGACGTTGTGCACGCAGTATTTGTAGATCTGCATGAAGTCGGCGGATTCGACCAGCGTGCTGAACTTCGTCCCCAGCTCGTGCTGCGACTGCGCGACCTCGTGATGGTGCTTTTCGATCGGCAGGCCCATCTCGCCCATCGTGGTCAGCATTTCGGCGCGCAGGTCGGCCTCGCTGTCCACCGGCGGCACGGGGAAGTAGCCACCCTTCACGCCCGGGCGATGGCCCATATTGCCTTCCGGATAATCCTTCAGCGACGCGCCGGGGCCTTCGATGCTGTCGAGCTGGTAGATGCCGAAATTCGGGCCGGTGCCGAACTTGACGTTGTCGAAGATGAAGAACTCGGCTTCCGGACCGAAGAAGGCGGTGTCGCCCAGGCCGGTCGACTTCAGGTAGGCCTCGGCCAGCTTGGCGGTCGAGCGCGGGTCGCGGTTATAGAACTGGCCGGTCGAGGGCTCGATGATGTCGCAGATCAGGATCAGCTGCGGCTTGGCCGAGAACGGGTCCATCACCGCCGTCGTCGGGTCGGGCAGCAGGACCATGTCGCTCTCGTTGATGGCCTTCCAGCCGCCGATCGACGACCCGTCGAACATGAAACCATCGCGGAACGTATCCTGCTCGATGGTCGAGACATGCTGGCAGGTGTGGTGCCACTTGCCGCGCGGGTCGGTGAAGCGCAGGTCCACCAGCTCCACGGAATGTTCCTGGATCAGGCTGAAGACCTTGGCGACAGCCTCAGCGGAAGGGGACGGAAGGGTGGTCGGAGCTGAACTCTGGGCTTTCTTCGCCATCGATATACCTGCCTTGAACTGAAGGTGCCGCATGACACGGCAGTGGAACGGTTACGAAACTAGTGGCCCGTTGTCGATAGGATGACGGGGCCTGCCATCGTCCGCCGGCCTGCGCCTGGCGGAGACGGGATGGGTGGCCGGGGGTCAGACGGCATCGTCGCCGCGTTCCCCGGTGCGGATTCGGATCACGTCCTCGATCGGCATGATGAAGATCTTGCCATCGCCGATGCGCCCGGTGCGGGCGGCAGCCACGATCGTCTCGACCGCGCGATCGACCATGTCGTCGGCGCAGACGATCTCCAGCTTCACCTTGGGCAGGAAATCCACGATGTATTCGGCGCCGCGATACAGCTCGGTATGGCCCTTCTGGCGTCCGAAACCCTTGGCTTCGGTCACCGTGATGCCCATCAGGCCGATTTCGTGCAGCGCGTCCTTCACCTCGTCCAGCTTGAACGGCTTGATGATGGCCTCGATCTTCTTCATGCCCGCGTCGCCACATGCTGGGGCGGTGCCGGGGGCCGGGACCGCGCTGTGCCTGGACGGACCGGTCCGTCCGGCGCGCAAATCGCCTGGCCGACCGCCCGCGACACCGTGGCACGGGTCGCGCCCACAGGCAATCGGAGCGGATTGCAAAATGCCGGGATTTTACGCACATCTGCCCGCGGGCGACCGCAAGGCTGCCCCGCTGCCAGGAAAGAGCGATCATGAAACCGTTGAACAGCATGCTGTCCGGCCTGCCGACGACCATCTTCACCGTGATGTCCGCCCTGGCGGCGCGGCATGATGCGATCAATCTGGGCCAGGGCTTCCCCGATACCGAGGGCCCGGCCGACCTGATCGAGGCCGCCGCCGCCGCCCTGCGCGACGGCCGCAACCAGTATCCGCCCCTGACCGGCGTGCCCGAACTGCGCGAGGCCGTGGCCCGCTCGAACGCCCGATTCTACGGTCTTGCGATCGATCCGGCGAGCGAGGTGATCGTCACCTCCGGCGCCACCGAGGCCCTGGCGTCCTCGCTGATGGCCCTGCTCGATCCGGGCGACGAAATCGTGGTGCTGGAACCGCTCTACGATACTTACGTGCCGATGATCCGCGCGCTGGGCGCGATCCCCCGCCCGGTGCGCCTCACGCCTCCCGACTGGTCGCTGCCCCGCGCGGAGCTGGAGGCGGCCTTCGGGCCGCGCACCAAGGCGATCCTGCTCAATTCGCCGATGAACCCCACCGGCAAGGTCTTCACCTCCGACGAACGCGCGCTCATCGCCGAGCTGGTGGCCCGCCACGATGTCTACGCGATCTGCGACGAGGTCTACGAACATCTCACCTTCGGGGCCTGCCACGTGCCGCTGATGACCCTGCCCGACATGCGCGCGCGCTGCGTGCGCATCGGCAGCGCGGGCAAGAGCTTCTCGTTGACCGGGTGGAAGGTCGGCTACATCACCGCCCCGGCCCCGATCGCCGGCTGCATCGCCAAGGCCCACCAACTCCTCACCTTCACCACGCCCCCCAACCTGCAACGCGCCGTCGCCATGGGGCTGGACAAGGACACCGACTATTTCGCCACCCTGGCGTCCGATATGCGGGCGAAGCGCGACCTGCTGTCCAACGGGCTGCGCGGCGTGGGGTTCGACGTCCTGCCCTGCGACGGCAGCTATTTCGTGGTGGCCGATATCCGCCCCACGGGCTTCGCCGGCGACGACATGGCCTTCTGCCGCGCCATGACCGAGCATTGCCGCGTGACCGCCATCCCGGTCTCGGCCTTCTACAGCACCGGGGACGCGCCGAACCATCTGGTGCGATTCGCCTTCTGCAAGCGCGAAGAGGTGCTGACCGAAGCCGTCGCGCGCCTGCGCGCCGGACTGGCCGATCTGCGCGCCGCATGACCCCTCTGCGGCGGGGAGGGGATTTTTTCATGCCTTCGTGCATGCTGGACGATTGACGGGGCGGAACCAGTTCTCTACATGACAGCCCGCTGTGTGGCGGACGTAGCTCAGTTGGTAGAGCGCCGGTTTGTGGTACCGGTGGTCGCGGGTTCGAGTCCCGTCGTTCGCCCCAGCGATTTCCTGACAGGCGCTCAAGGCAGCCTCGGAAACAACAGCATCTTCGAAAATCACTGATGTGACGAATCGGGGTCAAGGGGTCCGCGACCCCTTGCGGGTCGAGGGCAGAGCCCTCGCCTTCCCAATCAGCGCCCGAACAACCGGCCCAGCCCCTCTTCCAGCCCGATCGGCACCACTCCCAGCTCCCGTTCCATCGGCGCGATCTCGAACGCCTTGTCCTCCAGAAGCCGCCGGATTTCCGCCGTGCCCACGGACGGCAGGCCCGGCACCATCCGCGTGACCCAGGCGGCCGCCATCATCGCCGCCGCCGGCACCGGCAGCACCGGCCGCGGGCGCAGGCCCGACAGGCGCGCCACCATGGCGGCGAAATCCCGATAGGACAGCGCGGTCCCGCCCGCGATCACCAGCGCATGCGGCCCGTCCCACGGCCGCGCCAAGGCGGCCAGCACGCTGCGCGTCACGTCGTCCTGATGGATCGGCTGCACCAGCGCGTGCCCGCCGCCGGGCAGGGGCGTGACCGGCAGCCGGCGCAGCAATGCCGCCAGCCGGCGGACATTGTTCTCGCCCTGCGCGCCATAGATCATGGTGGGGTGCAGGATCACCCCGTTCCGCCCCGATTCCCTCAGCGCGGCCTCGCCGGCCAGCACGCCGTTGCCATGCGCATCGGGCCAGCGGGTGAATTTGCGCGTGCTGCCCAGGCAGACCAGCGTGGCCTCCTCCGGCATCGCCGCCAGCAGGGCCGGCACATGCCGCGCATGCGCGGTGCTGGCCACCCGTGTCGCCCCGGCCAATGCCCGGCGCAGCGCCTCCGGCGGCCCGGTCAGGTCGGCCAGTACCGGCGCGCCCGGCAGGCCGGTGGCCGCCCAGCGCGCGGCGTCGCGCACCACGGGGATGACGGGCACGCCCTGGCCCAGCAGCGCCCGGCACAGCGCCACCCCCGACCGGCCGGAGGCGCCGATGACATGGACCGGCCCATCGCCGGGGGCGGGGGAATGGGTCACGGCGTGCTGATCGACAGGCCCAGCATGCCCGCCGTCGACGGGTCGCCGGCCATCGACAGCGCCACGCCCAGCATCAGCACGCTGATCGGCCGGGGCGGCCGCAGCATCACGCGCAGTCGCTGGTCGGGCTGGGCCAGGAAATGGCCCAGCGCCTGCATCGACGGGTCGGGCGACGTCGCCAGCGCGGCCTGCACCTGCTGGCGGTAGGGTTCGGCGTCGACCTGCCGCGCTCGGGCCAGCCCGTCCAGCACATGGCCGGCCAGCGAGCGGTCCTGCCAGTCGATGGTGGCGGAGACGATCCGCGCCGTCTCGGGCATGTTGGCCGGGTCGTCGACCGGGATCTGGTCCAGATCGGCCAGGATGGTCATGTGGCCCATCTCCGGCGCGTCGATATCCAGCGGATGCAGCGTCATCGTCCCGGCCTGGCGCTGGATGGTGCTGACGGCATGGATACGGCCGGCAAAATGGTCATAGCCGATCACCCGCAGCAGCGACTGGTCCTGCGGCGGGGTGGGCCAGGCCGTCAGGTCGGTGATCGTGGTCTCCAGCTCGTCCTGGCTGGCGCTCGCCTCCTGCTCGGCCTCCAGATGCCCGACGCGCAGCAGCGGGCTGGCGGTATCGATGGTCAGCGCCGACACGTCGAACCGGCGGCGCCCGACCGTATGGATCAGATGTCCCGATTGCAGCAGGCTGGCGATCTGCCCGGCAAAATCCGGCCCGTCGATGCGCAGATGGCCGATCCCGATCCGGCGCGTCGGCGTCAGGCGGATCTGCACCGCCAGGGTGTCGACATCCAGGTGCGAGGTCCGGCCCAGCCCGTAATCGCGGATGGTGGCATGGGCAACGGTCAGGTCGGTCTGCCCGGCCGGCACCGCCACATGCAGGTCCGTCAGTTGCGCCGAATCCAGCGTCAGCGAGTCCAGGCGCGGCGGGGTCGGGGCGCGGAACAGGTCGGGGCCGGTATTGGGCAGCACCAGCCCCTTCAGCACCAGCGACGCGACCGAGGCCGTGGCCCCCGGCTCCATGATCTGCACCTGCCGCAGCGTCAGGGTACCGATATGCTGGCCATCGATCGTATTGCCGGTCACCCGGCCCACGATCGCTTCCGAGGCCGTCAGGCTCAGCGCCGGGTTGCGATAGGTCACGGCCGTCAGCCGCGCCCCGCGCGCCAGGATGCGCGGCGCGGCCGTGGCATAGGTGAAGCTGGCACCCGGCCCGATCGCTGCCCGCAGGTCGGCAATCGCTGATTCCATTTGGCTCTGGGCCAGATGCCGCAGGCCCAACCCTCCCACGACCAAGATGATCAGCAGCAGGATAAGGGCGGAAGTCAGCTTTTTCACGTATGGGTTACCCGTCTATGGCCGGTGCGACAGCTATAACATTCCCATGGGGATGGGCAATCTCCGCATGAAGGCCGGTATGTGGTATGTGGATACCACACGGCTAGTTCCCCGAAAAATCGGCGCAAAACCCGTTTTTGGCTTGACGCGATGCCCGCCTGCGCGGATAACGCGCCACCCGTTACCGCTCCTATCATCAGACGGAACACAAACAGATGAAGACCACCCTCTCGCTGAAGCCCGCAGAGGTGACGCGAGACTGGATCCTGATCGACGCCGAAGGCCTCGTTCTGGGACGTCTCGCCGCCATTATCGCCCAGCGCCTGCGCGGCAAGCACAAGCCGCAGTTCACCCCGCACGTCGATTGCGGCGACAACATCGTCGTGATCAACGCCGAGAAGATCCGCCTGACCGGCAACAAGGTCGGCCAGAAGCTGTTCCACTACCACACCGGCTATCCGGGTGGCATCAAGCAGCGCACCATCACCCAGCGGCTGGAGGGCAAGAACCCCGGCCATGTGGTGGAGAAGGCGGTCGAGCGCATGATCACCCGCGGCCCGCTGCAGCGCGCGCAGATGAAGCACCTGTATGTCTATGCAGGCACCGAGCATCCGCATGCCGGCCAGCAGCCCAAGACGCTCGACGTCGCGGCGCTGAACCGCAAGAACACCCTCAACACCCAGAAGATCGGGGCCTGACACCATGTCCGAAACCCAAGAGCGTACAGGCACGCTGGCCGACCTGAAGGGTGCCGTCGCGGCAGGCCAGGTCGTCTCCACGCAGGAGGCCCCGGTCTACGAAGCCAAGCGCGACGCGCAGGGCCGTTCCTACGCCACCGGCCGCCGCAAGGACGCGGTTGCCCGCGTGTGGATCAAGCCGGGCAAGGGCGACATCACGGTCAACGGCCGTCCGGTCGGCACCTATTTCGCCCGTCCGGTGCTGCGGATGCTGATCACCCAGCCGTTCCTGGTGGCCGACCGCTACAACCAGTTCGACGTCTACTGCACGGTCACGGGCGGCGGTCTGTCCGGCCAGGCCGGCGCGGTCCGTCACGGCATCAGCCGCGCGCTGACGCATTACGAGCCCACGCTGCGCGGCATCCTGAAGGCCGCCGGCTTCCTGACCCGCGACTCGCGCGTTGTCGAGCGCAAGAAGTACGGCCGCGCCAAGGCCCGCCGTTCCTTCCAGTTCAGCAAGCGCTGATTGCCCTTCTGGCCGGCGGCGCGGCAACGCGCCCCGGCCGGCAGGCATCAAACGGGGGATATCCGGCCCATGCGGCCGGGTATCCCCCGTTTTTTTATGCCCGTACCGTCTGTCGGCATGGCAGCTTTCGCCGCGCGGGCGGTAGCCGGTTCGCCCGCCACGCGGTTACGATGATCCTGCAACGCCCTGTCGCATGACACGACCCGCGAGATCATCCATGCTGCGCATCCCCCGCGTCTTCCGGTCGCTGCGGAACGTCAATTACCGGATCTGGGCCGTTGGCGCCTTCGTCTCCAATATCGGCACCTGGGTGCAGCGCACGGCGCAGGACTGGCTGGTCCTGACCGAGCTGACGCATCATGACGCCTCCGCCGTCGGGCTGGTCATGGCCCTTCAGTTCGGGCCGCAGATGCTCCTGCTGCCCTGGACGGGCTTCGCCGCCGATCATTTCAACCAGCGCCGGCTCCTCATGGTCACGCAGGCGGCGATGGGCCTCCTCGCCCTGGCGCTGGGCGTGCTGACGGTCGGCGGCATCGTCCAGCTCTGGCATGTCTACGTCTTCGCCTTCCTGTTCGGCTGCGCCGCCGCGTTCGACGCGCCGGTCCGCCAGACCTTCGTGGCCGAACTGGTGGGGGAGCGGGACCTGCACAACGCGGTGGCGCTCAATTCCACCTCGTTCAACGCCGCCCGCCTGATCGGCCCCGCCGTGTCGGGGCTGGTCATCGCCGCCACCGGCACCGGCTGGGCCTTCCTGATCAACGGGGCCTCCTTCGTGGGGGTCCTGATCTCGCTGGCCACGCTGCGCGTCGCCGCCCTGCGCCCCAATGCCCGCGCCCACCGCAGGAAGGGCAATTTCATCGCGGGGTTCCGCTATGCGTGGGGCCGCCCGGACCTCCGCGCGATCCTGGTCATGCTGTTCCTGATCGGCACATTCGGCCTCAACTTCCCCATCTTCATCTCCACCATGGCCGTCACCGTCTTTCATGCCGGTGCCCGGGGCTATGGTGTCCTGTCCTCCATCATGGCGCTGGGCTCGATGGCAGGCGCCTTTCTCGGCGCCGTCCGCACGGCACCGCGTTTCGAGTCTCTGCTGACCGGCGCCGGCGTCTTCGGGCTCGGCTGCGCGCTGGCCGCCATCGCGCCGGGCTACTGGTCCTTCGCCGCCACCCTCGTCATCATCGGCGTGGCGGCGCTGACCGTCACCAACACCAGCAACAGCCTGGTGCAGCTTTCCACCCCGCCCGAAATGCGCGGCCGGGTCATGGCTCTGCGCGTCGGCGTGGCCCTCGGCGGCACACCGATCGGCGCACCCATCGTCGGCTGGGTCGCCAACAGTTTCGGCCCGCGCTGGGCGCTGGCCGTCGGCGCGACAGCCGGGCTGGCCTCGGCCCTCGTCGCCCTGCTCGCCCTGCTCGCCCTGCCACGGCACGAAACGCGCGCGCCATCCTGAGCGGGCATCCGGTTTTTCAAAACCTGCCGCGCGTTCAGGGGGCGGGGAGTGCCGGTCGCCGCATGATGGACGTCTATACGTTGCTGACACACGTAACCTCGATAACGAAGGCTATCCCTTTGATGGCCCGATGCGCAGCATCGGGACGACCGGACGTTCCTGATTTCTTCCTTCCCAGCGTGCCCGCCCATGCTTCTGTGGCGTTTCGTATGCTGATTGACTATGATTGGATTCGATTAAGACCGGAGGACCCCCATGGGACAAGCACCGGAGACCCGCGTGATTACCGCGCATGTGCCAGCCGCGCTCGCCGAGCAGGTCGATCAGATCGCCCACCGGCTCGAACGCTCGCGGGGCTGGATCGTCAAACAGGCGCTAAGCGCCTATCTGGCGCAGGAAGAAGAACGCGACCGCCTGACCCGTGAAGCCCTCGCGGACGTGGATGCCGGGCGTGTCATCGACCACAGCGCCATGCGGGCCTGGGCCGACAGCCTCTCCACGGACCGGCCTTTGCCCTCGCCCATCGTACGATAAATGGACATCCGATGGACAGACAAAGCGGCGGGTGACGTCACGCGCCTGCATGATTTTCTTGCCTTTCATAATCCGGCGGTGGCGGCGCGAAACGTGCAGGCCCTCATCGCTGCTCCCGAACGTCTGATCGCCTTCCCACGGATCGGCGAAAGCCTGGCGCAATACGATCACCGAGAGGTCCGGCGTCTCCTGATCGGCGACTATGAAGTGCGTTATGAAATCGCCGGGGACAGCATTTACATTCTCCGTATCTGGCACAGCCGCGAGCAACGTCAGGACGACTGAAACCCGTCTTTCATGCGACGGTCTGTCATCCTGTTCCATATAATTCTCGCGGGCTTTTTTGTGCCCCAATCCGGAAAATTAGGGCAATTTGATTCAGGCAAAGATTGAGATGGGCGTATTCGCGCGTAACGCTTAATTTCCCTGCCGACGCCACTCCGAAATCGCCGTAGTTCCATCGCCTGTGGATGAAGCCGGCACCTGGTAACTGAGTCGATCACCTTCCAGCATATAGTCCCGCACCTGCCGCTTTCCTTCCCAATTCGGGAATACCGCACGCTCGACGTCAAAAATGATATGATGATGCACCGTGTCGAGCATGACATGTCCGTAATGCACGCTGTTACGCATCATCGCGTCGCGAAACTCGGCCTCCGTTCCGGTCGCCTTGTTGCCTGATACGAAGTTCATGCCAGGAACACGGTAGATTTCGATGACATAGCGCCCCTCACCGTCGACCATCATGCGACCTTGCGGGTGCTCGCCGAAACCGTGAACCCGGTGTCCGTCAGCATAAAGGGTGTCGGCGGCAGTTAGCTCCCAAGTGCCGGTGAGTGATGGCATGGGTGTGGCTAGCGCACTTCCGGGCAACAGAGACATAGCCAGCAGAACGGCCGAACGACAATGCAGATGCGTTTTCATTCCAAGAATCCTCCAAAAGAAGTTAGTTCGCGGTACGCAGCAGAGCTTTGCCGCTGGTCCGCCGCGCTTCGAGGTCGCGATGAGCCTGCGCCGCGTCGGCAAGCGAGTATTTGCGGGTGATCAGGGGGCGCAGGCTACCGTTGCGAACCCATCCGAACAGGCGATCCACTCGTTCCTGCAAATCGTTCGCCGTGGGAATGAAATCGCCGATCAGAGGGCGCGTCAGAGTGAGCGAGCCGTGTCGCGCCAACAGCATCGGATCGACGGGCGCGACCTTGCCGCTGGCATGGCCATATAGTACAATTGTGCCGCGACGGCGCAGCGATGCCAGACTCGCCGTCCATGTCGCCTGTCCGACAGAATCATAAACGACGTCCACGCCGTCCGGGTACACGCCTCGTACCGCCGCAGCGACGTGCTCGTGATCGTAACGAACGATTTGATGCGCCCCGGCATCGCGGGCCAGAGCAGCCTTCGCGTCCGACGATACAGTCCCGATCACCGCCACGCCCTTCGCGGTCAGCAATTGTGTCAATAACAGCCCGACACCACCGGCGGCCGCATGCACGAGCGCCACATCTCCCGCCCGCGCGCAATAGCTGTCCTCGATTAGATAATGTGCGGTTATGCCCTGCAACAGAAGAGCGGCCGCCACATCGTCCGAAATGTCGTCCGGCACTGCGACAAGCCGGTGATCGGGCACGACGGCCAATTCCGCGTAGGCACCAGGGTATCCGGCCCAGGCCACTCGCGTTCCGACGGAAAACCGTGCCGAGCGTTCGATCACGCCAAAACCTTCCGAGCCTGGTATGAAGGGCAATTGCACCTTCGTCACGCCGCTCCGCTGATAGATCTCCGTGTAATTGAGTCCCGCGTAATACAAGCGGACGAGCGACTGTCCCGCACCCGGTTCCGGAGGCGATACATCTTCGAGAATGAGCGCGTCCGGACCGCCAAATTCATGAACCCGAATGGCACGCATGGAAGTTCTCCGTGTTGACGGAACCGATTCCTACCGCCTATGAACAGTTTCGAATAACGCGTTATTCTGAATTGCCGATGAAGGAAATACGAACGATGGCGCGCATCAATCTTGATATGGACGTGCTGCGTACTTTCGTCACCGCCCGGGATCTCGGCGGCTTCAATCGTGCTGCCGCCCATCTCGGTCGCTCGCAATCCGCTATCAGCCAGCAGATGCGCAAGCTGGAAGATCAGACCGGCCAACCAGTCTTCCAACGCGAGGGACGCGGCACCATCTTGACCGAGCAGGGCGAGCGCCTGCTATCCTATGCGCGGCGAATCCTGGAGCTGAACGACGAAACGCTGGAAGCAGTGAACGGCTTTTCCATTTCGGGCAGCGTACGCTTCGGCCTGCCCGGGGATTTTTCGGAATCCTGGCTGCCGACGCTTCTGGGCATCTTCAAGCGCGCCCACCCCGGCGTGTTGATCGAAGTCTTTGTCGAGCGCAATGGGCTGCTGTTCGAGCAACTGGATCAGGGAGCCTTGGATTTCGTGCTGGCCTTCGGCGGCGGTGGTCGGCCGGATGCCTTACCGCTTGCAATCCTTCCGACGGTCTGGATCGGTCCCTCTCCTGATATAATTCTGGCGTTGACGCCAGAGGCGCCGATCGACCTCGCCCTCTACGGTCATCCATGCCGCTTTCGACGCACCGGACTGGAACTGCTCGACAAGGCGGGAACGCCATGGCGCGTGACTTTTACCAGTCGCAGCCTTCAAGGCTTATGGGCCGCGACAGGTGCGGGATTGGGATTGACCTTCCGTACTCCAGTCGGACTTCCCAATCATTTATCCGTTCTACCGGATCGACCTGGGCTGCCTCGTGGGCCCGGGATTGAAGTTTGCCTGCATGACGGTTGCCGCCCCTTGTCTCCTGCTCGAAAGGCGTTCCGAGACGCCGTCATGGAAGCCACACAGGAACATCTACGCCCGATCCGTCTCTGATCGAGGTGACGGCCTTTATTCAGAGACTCATGACCGCCGAGAGCGCATGGCGGAAACCCGCCATGTCGTTCGCTGATTCAACGGTAATGCGTGATCGCGTCGGCCATATCGGCCAGCTTCGCCCGACCATAATCCCTTGCTGTGCCATCGCAGCCACGAATTCAGCGCCAGGCCGCCTGACATCAAGGAGGAAACAGTTCGAGTCTGACGGAATATAGCCGACACCATGGTCGCGCAAAAACGCGAACGTCTCGTCCCGTGCCAACATATTGGCCTTTTTCCGGGCGGGAACGAGAGCGTTCTGCTGTAAGCTCGCCGTTCCGGCTACCACCGCGTTCATCGACAAGAAGAGTGGACTATCGGGGAATCCATAGGGCAGCAATCGCTCGATGAGATCTGGACGCCCGATCGTGAAGCCCAGCCGCATCCCCGCCATTCCGTATATTTTTGAGAATGTGCGTAACACGATAATATCATGTCCCTGTTCAACTAACGGAATGCAGGACTCTGCGTCGGAAAACTCGATATAAGCCTCGTCGACCAAAACAACGGCATCGCGTGGCTTGTGCTTCAACAGCCATACGATATCCTCGTACGGCGTCAGAGTACCCGTTGGATTGTTGGGATTGCAGATAAAATAGAGACCTGCATGCGGATTGGCCGCGCGCATCGACTTCACATCGTGCGCATAGTCTTGTGTGAGAGGAACCTTATGGACCGGCGCCCTCGTCAGAGGCGCGGATTGGAAGATAAGTTCCCATGAGGGATCGGCCATGACCAACCCTCGCATAGGTCCGGTAAATGCCACGACCGCGCGAAAGGCCGGGTCACTTGATCCGCTCCATGCCTTGATGAAATATGGAGCAATGCCGTAACGTTTCGACGCAGCTTGTCCCAGCAGCGACAATTCATCTCCATGCGGCCAATAATGCTGGAGATGAGGAGTGATGGCGTCTGATACCCGGATGGCTTCGTTGCATGGTCCAGTAGGGCTGGTGTTTTGACTGAGTATCACAGCATATCGCCCCGACGACTGCTGTACACCAGATTCCTTTGCTTGGACGCCAGTTATCAGTCGGGTGGCAAGCAAGGACGTTGCCACTGTCGCCATCCTACTGAGACGCCGACGCGTCGATAAAAACGGACCTGATGCCATCATAGTCTCCACATACATATCGGGAGACTCTGTCATGAAATAATGGAGAAAAATAATTCGTTATGCTGAACGGTCTTTATTGGTTTTCCTGAATATTATAATTTTCCATGCAAAAATCATGCGGTTCGTCCTTCGTCGACCAGTTGCCGGCAAGGCACAAATGCCGCCCTAATAGCGAAATCTGGATGGTCAGCGAGTCATGCCAAAAGGGATTGCGAGAGCACGAATTCGCCCCCGGTAAAATCCACCTCCGGTCGTGACAGCAGGATCGCGAGCTGGATCGGGAGGACCTGCACACCGTACAAATCCTGATGCAGGCAGTTATAATCCTCCGGCCCGCGCTGGGCGCTGGCCGTCGGCGCGGCGGCGGGGCTGGCCTCGGCACTCGTCGCCCTGCCACGGCACGAAATGCGCGCGCCATCCTGAGCCCGCGCGCCCGGTTTCAGACCATCGCTACAGCACAAGCGCCCCGACAGAATCCTTCGCTTTCCGCACGGCATCGGGCGCCAGGGCCGGAATGTTCATGCCCTCGACCCGAACAACCTGCACATCCGCGATGCCGATAAAGCCCAGGATCTGACGCAGATACGGCTCGACGAAATCCCACGGTCGCCACGGCCCCTCCGTAAAGACGCCACCGGACGCGATGACCAGGATCGCCTTCCTCCCCTTGGCCAGACCATCGACACCATCCGGGCCATATCGAAACGTCCGGCCCGGCCGCACGACCAGGTCGATCCAGGCCTTGAGCGCCGATGGAATGCCAAAATTCCACATGGGCGTCGCGATCACCAGCAGATCGGACGCCAGAAGCTCGTCGGTCAATCGGTCGGACAGGCGGGCATGGTCTTCCAACCGTGCCCCTTCCGCCGGGTCCGGCGTCGCAATGGCCCGCAGCGTGGTCCCATCCAGATGCGGCAGATGCACGGCCGCCAGATCCCGCCGCACCAGCCGCGCCGACGGATAAAGATCGCCAAGCCGGGCCGCGAGCGCATCGGCGACCGCCCGGCTGGCCGATTCCTGCCCCCTCGGGCTGATCTCGATCATGAGAACCTGCTTCATGGCCTCACGCCCCCCGCTTCGCCGTCAGCGCGGTCCAGGCCGCGAGCGAGTCCATATAATCGCGCCAATGCACGATCTTGCGGTTTTCGATCCTGATGATCGAGCAGAACCGGTTGTCATATTGCACGCCGCTCGCAAGGATCGTGCCGTGGACTTCATATTCCATGATCAGGACGGCGCCGTCATCCGCCCTGTGTACCACCAGCCGGTCGGCGGACCGCAGCGCGACGGCGCTGACATAGCCCCTGAAGGCCGCCATCAGGTCGGCCCGCCCCGTGATGACGCGCGGCCAGCCGGGCACGTCATAGAGCACTTCATAGATCGTCTCGTCGGTGACGACGTCAAAGAAATGCGCGCCATCGACCAGCACGCCGAGCGCGTTGCGGACGAGATCGAAATAAGGGGCGGCACGTTGGTAGGCTGCGTAATCCCGATCTGGCATCCGGATCTCTCCACGGTTCGCGATGTTGCTTACGGAACGAGAGCTCCATATAGATCGTAAGCCTGTTCAGTATAAGAAGGCACTTTTACATCAGTCACTTACGTCGAGGTAAGTTATGGGAAAGCCAACCCGGACCAAACAGCTCGACCCGGCGGCCATCTGCCGCAGCTCGGACCCGATGGCGGTCCGGGAACTGCTGACGAAGGTGGGCGACAAATGGACGATCTTCATCGTCCTGTCGCTCGACCTCCTGGGCGGCCGCGCCCGGTTTTCCGAGCTGGAACGCGCGGTCCCGGGCATCTCGCAACGGATGCTCTCCTCCACCCTCAAGATGCTCGAACGCGACGGAATGGTCACCCGCGAACTCTTCCCCGAAATCCCCCCGCGCGTCGAATATGAAATGACCGATCTCGGCCGAAGCCTGCTGCGCCCAACGCAGGGGCTGGTCGATTGGGTCAAGGAGAACTGGCAGCAGGTGCGGGACGCGCAGTCACGATACGACGAACGATAACCCCGCGCCCGCCACGACGGTCAGCCGCTCGCACCGGTCACAGATGGCCGATCCGGGGCAACCACAGGGCCAGCGCCGCAAGTGTCGCCAGCAGCACCGGCGGCGTGATCGCCAGCCCCACTTTCATATACTGCCCCCATGTGACCCGATGCTTCTTGGACGCCAGCACATGCAGCCACAGCAGCGTGGCAAGACTGCCGATCGGCGTGAATTTGGGGCCGAGATCGCAGCCGATGACATTGGCATAGATCATCAGCTCGCGGGTCAGCGGCGTGATGTCCTGCGCCTGCTGGATCGCCAGCGCGCCCACCAGCACGCTCGGCATGTTGTTCATGACCGACGACAGAATGGCCGCCAGAAAGCCGGTACCGATCGCGGCGGCGAAAATCCCCCGATGCCCAAGCCAGACCAGCGCCGCCGCCAGATGATCGGTCAGCCCGGCATTGCGCAGCCCATAAACCACCAGATACATGCCCAGCGAGAAGATCACGATCTGCCACGGGGCACCGCGCAGCACGCGGCCGACGGGGATGACCCGCCCATATCCCGCGACCAGCAGCAGCAGCCCGGCGGCCAGGCCGGCCACGATACAGACCGGGATATGAAACGGCGCCGTCAGGAAATAGGCCGCCAGAACCAGGGCCAGCAGCGGAAAAGCCGCCCGGAACACATGCCGGTCCCGAATGGCGGTGGCCGGCGCGGGCAGTGCGGCGACCGGATAGGCCGCCGGCACCTGCCGCCGATACCATAGCCACAACATGCCAAGCGTCGCCCCCAGCGCCACCAGGTCGACCGGGACCATGATCGCGGCATAGCGATCGAACGCGATGCCGAAGAAATTGGCGCTGACGATGTTCACCAGGTTGGAAATCACCAGCGGCAGGCTGGTGGTATCCGCGACGAAGCCGGTCGCGATGATAAAGGCCAGGGCTGCGCCATGGCTCAGGCGCAGTTGCGTCAGGATGGCGATGACGATCGGCGTCAGCAGCAGTGCCGCGCCGTCATTGGCAAACACGGCCGCGATCGCCGCCCCCAGCAGCACGATCAGCGGAAACAGCCTCCGGCCGCGCCCTTTGCCCCAGCGCACCACATGCAGCGCCGCCCAGTGGAAGAACCCGGCCTCGTCCAGCAACAGCGAGATGACGATCAGGGCAATGAAGGTAAAGGTCGCGTCCCAGACAATATGCCAGACCACCGGAATATCGTGCCAGTGGATCACGCCTGCCGCCAGGGCCACGGCGGCACCGGCCATCGCACTCCAGCCGATGCCCAGCCCCCTTGGTTGCCAGATGACGAAAACCAGCGTGGCAATGAAAATGGAAAGGGCCAGCATCAGACGATCCGCTTTCCCGCCTCATCCACAACCTTCTCGCCATCCTCCTTGGCAAAGGCACCCGTCTGCGGCGCGGGAAGAAGGTCCAGCACCCGCTCGGACGGACGGCAGAGTGCCGCACCCAGCGGGGTGACGACGATGGGCCGGTTGATCAGGATCGGATGCGCCATCATGGCGTCGATCAGCGCATCATCCGTCGCGGCCGGGTTATCGAGACCCAGTTCGTGAAAGGGCGTGCCCTTCTCCCGCAGGATCGCCCGCACCGGAACCCCCATGCGGCCGATCAGATCGACCAGTTCGGCCCGGCTCGGCGGCATCTTCAGATATTCGATGATCCGGGGCTCCTCGCCGCTGTTGCGGATCATCGCCAGCACATTGCGCGACGTGCCGCAGGCCGGATTGTGATAGATCGTGATGGTCATGTGCATGTCTCCAAAGTCGGGCCGCAGGCGGACAGGTCCGCGACAAGGGGCGCGCAGAGTTCGGGGCTGCCCGCACAGCAATCCCTGACCAGGAAGAGCATCAGCTCCCGCAGGCGCGGCAGGCACGCGCGATAGACGATCAGGCGGCTATGGCGCTGCGCGGTCAGCAGCCCGGCACGGGCCAGGACCGCAAGATGGGCCGAAACTGTGTTCTGCGGCACATCGAGATGCCGCGCGACATTCCCGGCCGGCAACCCGCCCGGCTCATGGCGCACCAGCAGGCGGAATATCTCCAGCCGCGTGGCTTGCGCCAGCGCGCTCAGGGCAAGCAGGGCCGATTCGGTATCCATATATCCTTATTCATGGATATATGGTGCCCCGTCAATTCCATTCCGCCCCTCAAAGCCTGACCGGAAACGCGCACAGGACGCGCCGCCAGCGCGCATTTCCGGTCAGGCTCTCACGCCGCATCATGGAAGATAACCCCCAGCGCATGCCGGCTCCCGCTCCGGATACGGCTGACCCCATGGCGCAGCGTCACGCGATAATCGCCACGCAGGCCCCTGCGGGGGCGTTGGTTGACGGCAGACAGCACGCCGTCTCCCTGATGCAGGCAGTTATGATCGTCCACGCCATAACGGAAAACATGCCAGGACCCATCAGGGTTTTTCCCGTGCCAGCAGGCTTTCCTTGCGCGCCACACCCCAGCGATATCCCGAGAGTGCGCCATCATGGCGAATGACGCGATGGCACGGTATGGCAACGGCCAGGGCATTGGCCCCGCAGGCATTCGCCACCGCACGCACCGCGGCGGGCGCACCGATCCGGCGCGCGATCTCGGTATAGGTCACGGTGCCGCCGGCAGGAATCTCCCGCAGGGCGTTCCACACGCGCTGCTGAAACACCGTGCCGCGAATATCTACCGGCAGCGCCAGGCCGATACGCGGCGCCTCGACAAACCCGACCACCTGCGCGACCAGATTCTCATATGCCCGATCCCCACCGACCAGCTCCGCACGCGGAAAGCGGTCCTGAAGATCGCGCACCAGCCCATCCGGATCGTCCCCCAGCAGAATGGCGACAATCCCCCGGTCGCTCGACGCCACCAGGATCGCCCCCAGCGAACAATCGCCGACAGCAAAGCGCAGCCGCTCGGCCTGCGCCCCCGCGCGCAGCGATCGGGGCTTCATGCCCAGCAGCCGGTCGGCCTTCTCATAAAAGCGGCTGCTGGACCCATATCCGGCGGCATAGATCGCCTCCGTCACACTCGGCGCGGCACGCAGGGCCTCGCGCAGGCGCCCGCTGCGGCAGGCCTCGGCATATTGGCGCGGCGAAAGCCCGGTCGCCTTCGTGAAGACACGCTGAAAATGACCGGGGCTCAGCCCGATTGCCCCCGCCAGCGCGGCCAGCGTCGGCGGCGCATCGCTGGCCTCGATCAGGCGGCACGCCCGGACGATGCGCGCATCACGACCGGCCTCGGATGACGCCGCATCCGGATCGCAGCGCCGGCAGGGGCGGGCGCCTGTCGCCCGGGCCTCCGCGATCGTGTCGTGGATCCGCGTATTCTCCGGCCGCGCCAACCGCGAAGGGCAGGAGGGCCGGCAATAGACATGCGTGCTGGTCACGGAATACCAGAACAGGCCGTCCGCACCCTTGTCCCGATGAACGATCCTGCTCCAGCGCGGATCGCACTCGGTGCGCCCGTCCTCCGTCGTCATGATGTGTCCCCCGCAATGCCGGCCGCCGCGCGCAGACGGCGCATCATGCCGGTTGCCCGCCCCCGCCGGGGCAGCGATCATGCGGCCGGCCGACCCGGCATGGAAGAGAGGGTGCGACATGGCCGCCTCCGATCAGTTGCGATGCCCCCGACCGTATCCACGCAGCCGACGCCGCACACTCCGAACCATGCGATCAAATCCGATCATATTCAGGGCCTGTCGGGGATATACGCCCTCTCGGAACGCTTCATCAGGACGGCAAGCACGATCGCGACCAGCAGCAGCGCGGGAACGTCCCCCGCAAGATGTCCCCGGTGCATATCCTGACCCAGCGCCTGCAACGCCATCACAACGGCATGCACGATACTCGACCAGACGGTGAACCAGATGAGGGACCGGTTGTCGAAGGGCTTCCGCGCCGCGCGGATCAGGAAGACGCCGAGGGTCGCATACACGCCGACGATCATCATGAAATAATTGCTGGCGGCAGGCGACCCTGCATGCCAGGCCCACCCGGACGGCCAGACGACCGCGAGCGGATAGACCAGGCAGAACGTCACGCCGAACACGATCAGGGCGGTGGAAAGAAGGCGATCGTTGCGAACCATGGCGCTACTCCTGGTCGGGGATGGCAAGGTCAATGCAAGGTCGAACGGGTCCGGCATGCCGGAGATGCGGACCGCACGACCTGCTGCTGAGAGCGTCCTGAAGCGTCGCGGGTTTTCCGGTAGTTCCTATCCATGAGGAGGGAGCCTTATGGATGGATACCTCCATGCCCGCGCAGGGTGGTATGGGGCCAGCCTGCGTGCTATCGTAATAACGGCGTGTCGAAACGCTTTTTGCGACTGAGCGGCCTCCTATGTCGGGTGGCCTGCCAAATAGAACACCCGGACCTGTGGTCCTGTGGTGAACCGCCTCGGCTGTTCACCACGGGGAAATAGGCAGGAGGTGCATATGCTCAGTGCAAAACACCTTTCGACCCGCCCGACGCCAGGCGGGGTGCGGGAAGGCGTGCCCGACGAGGCTTTTATCGCCATGCCGCTTCCTTCATCACGGCTCACGGGGTCTCCGTTCCGAACGGAGACGCTTTCTGCCTTTGGTGCCTGCCCATCCAAAGGCTGCGAAAACCCTCCCTTGCATTGCCCCCCCCTGTCGAACAAGCCTGCGTACGCGCAATGCGCTCTATGAGCCCTCGCAAGGGTGGTTTGGGGCCAGCCCATGTGCTATTCTAACGACAGCGTGTCGAAGCGCTTTTTCCATGTGGGCGGCCTCCTATGTCGGGTGGCCTGCCAAATAGAACACCCGGACCTATGGTCCTGCGGTGAACAGTCTCGGCTGTTCACCGCAGGGGAATAGGCAGGAGGTGCGTACGCCCACTGGGAAAACACCTTTCGACCCGCCCGACGCCAGGCGGGTCGTGGGGAACGTGTGTTCCTCCTGCTTCCGTCGTCGTCATGTCGTGCGAGGGTGGGAAGCGGATTGGCGATACAAAAAGATGACGATATATCCAATGAAATGTCTGCATCGGACATGGCTGGTGCCCTGGTCCGAGCCTGCGGATGGAGTCGTGCGCGGAAAAAGGCGCATACGCACGTCATGCGATGCATCGAGACGGACCGGAGGGGCGAGGCGGCATTCTGGATGGCCGTTCGCAACATCCTGGATCATCCGATGAATGTCTCTCCGGAAGAGAACGGTTTGATTCATTGATGAAAAAAAAGGAGTTTTTCGAATGCACGAGGTTCGAATGGAATCCATGGTGAAGACATGGATCGGGCAGAGCCTTCATGAGCGATTCGATCACGTTGTCGAAGAGCCCGTTCCTGAAGCATTCATGCGTTTTCTCGATGGAATGGAGAGCGATAATGAAATCTGTTCTGCCGTGGCCGAGTGATCCTGCCCGGACGTGGATTTAATTTTATTAACCTACATAATGTCAGAGCGTAATTGCCTGTATTTATTTTTGAATTCCATGAGTCTATTGATGTTCATTAAAATTACTGAAATGTTGTAACCGAAGGGTGAACGTTGGTCACGCCAGTTCGAGTTGGAAAACGCCAGTCGCTTCGCCGCCTGTGGATCGGCAGGCGATTGTGGGTTGGCGCCGTGGTCGCCGTTTTGCTGTCCACCACGATGGCCGGCATCATTCTGGTCCATGTCTGCCAGCGTTTCCTGCACGCCCGGCACAACGTGGCGGGCCTGGAGCAGCTTCGCCAGGTCC
Organism: Gluconacetobacter aggeris; assembly: GCF_014174395.1. Taxonomy (GTDB): domain Bacteria; phylum Pseudomonadota; class Alphaproteobacteria; order Acetobacterales; family Acetobacteraceae; genus Gluconacetobacter; species Gluconacetobacter aggeris. The sequence continues at coordinate 119,537 of NZ_JABEQD010000001.1, read as the reverse complement.
TGGACACCGCCAATCGCATCAGTGCCGAACGCGCCCCGTCCAATGTGCTGATGTCGGGCGAGCCCGGCCTGGCATCCGCCCGCGACAGGCTGCGTGCCGCGCGCGCCGAAACCGACTGTGCCCTGGCGCGCGACGCCGCCATCGTGCCGGCGGCGCAGTTCCAGAATGCCGTGCGCTATCTGGCGCAGGCACGGGTACTGGTCGATCGGGCTGCCAGCCAGGCCCCGGCCGGCTATGATACCGTCCAGCACGCGGTCGATGCCCTCTTCGCGGCTTATGACACCTACCAGGCGGCAATCATGTGGGAGGCCGCCTCACTCATCCGCTCCGATCCCGAATTGGCCGGCTCTGTCCAGCACGCATTGCTCCTTTCCACCCTGCGCGACGATGCCGGGCGCCTGGGGTCGACCATCATCGCGCCCCTGGTCGTCCGGACCGCAATCCCACCGCCCAATATCGCGGCTGGCGACCGCCTGGCCGGACGCATCGCCATGCAGTGGCAGATGCTGGCGCTCAATCCCGACCTGACGGATCGTGGCCCACGCCTGACGGCCCTTCGGACCGAAGCCGAGGCCGCGTTCTTCGGCGATGGGCTGCCGCTGGTCACCCGGTTGATCGCCGAGGGAACGCATGGCGGCGCCTATACGCGAAGCGCCGCCGCATTTTCCAATCATTATGTCGAAACGCTGACGCCACTGGAAATCTGGCGGACCGCCTGCCTGGACACGCTTCTTTCCCATTACAGGCAGAGGGCGCGGCGGGCGCTGGCGCTGGCATGGGTGGTCGGGGCCATGATGCTGGCTGTCGTCGGCCTGATCGCCGGCGGGGTGCTGCTGGTACATCGACGGGTGCTGCGTCCCCTTCTGGAGGCGAGCGAGGCCGTTGTGGCCCTGGTCCATGACCAGCCCGTTCGCCTGCCTCTCTCCCATCGCGGCAGCCCGGAACTGCGGCCGCTCTTCGCGGCCGTGGAGCTTCTGGACGTCAAGCTGCGGGAGCGTGCCGCGCATGCGCGGCTCCTGAAGCACCAGGCCGAGACCGACGAACTGACCCGCCTGCTCAACCGGCGGGCCTTCCGGATGCTGGGGAAACCAAGACTGGATGTCGCGGGATCGGGCAGGCGCGCCTTTCTCATCCTGCTGGATATCGACCATTTCAAATCCATCAACGACCGATATGGTCATACCGAAGGCGACCGGGTACTGGTCGCGGTTGCCGCCGCCTTGCGCGCGCATGTGCGCCCTGACGATCTGGTCGCGCGGATCGGCGGCGAGGAATTCGCCATCCTGATCCAGGCACACACGCAAGGAACCGCGCTGTCCCTGGCGCACCGCCTGCGCCGGGGCGTGGACGATCTCGAGATCCTGTCCGCCGATGGTGCCAGGATCTCCGTCACCGCCAGTTTCGGCGTCGCGGCGGGTGACGGCCTCCCATGGCGGCAACTCATCGCGAAAGCGGATGCCGCCCTGTATGCCGCCAAACGGGCAGGGCGCAACCGCGTTCGCCTGGCCGAACAGGATGTCTTCAACTGGCCGCAGCCGCTGCCTGCAAAGACCGATCCGGCGCGGCATCTCGCCTGATCGGGGCACCCGGACGCTCGTGGGCAGGATCGAATCCTGCCCGAAACCCCGCCCGGATCGGCATATCCGGGCGGGGCGTCTGCTCTTTTTTGAAGAAAAGAAGGGGCTTTACCCTCGGGCAAACGCCAGCAGATCGGCATTCACCCGGTCGGCGTGCGTGACGACAAACCCATGCGGCGCCCCCTCATAGATCGTCAGCGTCGCCTGCGGGATCATCTTCGCCGCCAGCGCCCCAGTGGCCTCCAAAGGCACCACCTGATCGTCATCGCCATGGATAATCAGCGTCGGCACATCGATCTTCGCCATGTCCGGTCGGAAATCGGTCTCGGAAAAGGCGGTGACGCAATCGATCGTGGCCTTCAGCGATCCCTGGAGCGCAATCTGCAGCGTCTGCTCCAGCACACCGTCCGAAACCTGCGCCCCGTGATTGATCCCGTAGAAAACCTGTGAAAAATCCTTGAGAAATTGCGCCCGGTCGGCCCGCAATCCAGCCCGGATTCCGTCGAAGACGCTCTTCTCGGGACCCACCGGATGGTCGTCCGTCTTCATGAACAGCGGCGTCACGGCCCCCAGCAGCGCCAGCCTGGCCACGCGTTCGCTGCCATGGCGGGCGATATAGCGGGTCACGTCGCCACCCCCCATCGAAAACCCGACCAGGATCACGTCGCGCAGGTCGAGATGCGCGATCAGTTCGGCGATATCGTCGGCCAGCCGGTCATAATCATGGCCCTGCCAGGGCTGGTCCGACCGCCCGAAGCCCCGCCGGTCGAAAGCAATGGCCCGAAAGCCGTTCTCCGCCAGATGCAGCATCTGCCCATCCCACATATCGGCACTCAGCGGCCAGCCATGGCTGAACAGCACGGGCTGCCCCTTGCCCCAGTCCTTGTAATGGAGGCCAACCCCATCGGAGGTGGTAAAGCGTGTCATGGTCCCGTCCTTTTCGGATTCGCGTTTGCGGTTGCAGGGAATGAAGACGGTTCAGAGTGCAGGCGTTTTCGCGAACCGGCCCAGCCGCAGGGCAAACCGCCCCGGTCCGGCCACCGCAAGGGCGATCAACCCGCCGGCAATGCCGATATTCTTGTAGAAATGGATCATCATGTCGTACCGGAGCATCCCCTCCATGGTCCAGAAATGATGGCCGATAAACCCGGTCACGATGGTATAGGCGGCCAGCAGCAGTGCCAGCGGCTCGACGAACACGCCCAGCACCAGCGCCACGCCGATGCCCAGCTCCACACCCGTCGCCACCAGCGCGGACAGGGCGGGCAGGGGGGCTCCGGTCTGCGCCATATAGGCAACGGCGCCCGAATAATCCGACAGCTTGCCCCACCCCATGACGAGGAACAGGACAGAGAGGGCAAGGCGGGAAGCGAGCAGCGCGGCATCGCGGGTGGCGGGCGTGATCATGGCAGAGAATTCCTTTGGCAAGGTCCGGTGAAGCGGAAAGTCCGTGTCCGTCGGTTGACGTTGCAGTCACGTTATGAGCGATTGCGATGCAATGAAACGGAAACAACAGAAATCCATCGGTTCCGTTTCTTTGCGATCGTCCGTCAGGCCGCCCCCTGCGCCACAGGATCGGCGTGGAACGGATAGTCGGTATATCCCCGCGCATCGCCGCCATAGAACGTCGTCCGGTCGTAGCGGTTGAGCGGCCAGTCATGGCGCAGACGGTCCACCAGATCGGGATTGGCGATAAAATTCCGCCCGAATGCGATCAGGTCGGCATCGCCCGACGCCAGCAGCCGCTCCGCACTGTCCCGTGTAAACCCGCCCGCCGCGATGATCGTCCGCGTAAACAGCGGCCGCAACGTGGCGGCATCGACCGGATTGGCCTCCGCATCCGCCCCGATCCGGGGCTGCACCACATGCAGATACCCCACACCCATCCGCTCCAGCATCGCCGCGACATAACCGAAGGTCGCATGCCGGTCGCTGTCGGCCATCGACCCATAGGCCCCGCTGGGCGTCAGCCGCACCCCCACCCGCGCCGCCCCCCAGACATCGACGGCCGCCTGCGTCACCTCGCGCAGAAACCGCGCCCGGTTCTCGATCGGGCCGCCATAATCGTCCGTCCGCCGGTTCGTCCCGTCCTGCAGGAACTGATCAGGCAGATACCCATTGGCCCCATGGATCTCCACCCCGTCGAACCCCGCCTTCAGCGCCCGCTCCGCCGCATCGCGATAGGCGGCGATCAGCCCCGGAATCTCATCGCGATCCAGCGCCCGCGGCATGTCGTAAGGCACGGTGCCGTTCAGCGTCCAGGCCGTGCCCTCCGCCCGAATGGCCGAGGGCGCGACCGGCGCCACACCCCCCGGCTGCAGCACCCGGGCCGACTGGCGCCCCACATGCCACAATTGCAGCACCATCCGCCCACCCTTGGCATGCACCGCATCGGTAATGCGCCGCCAGCCGGCGATCTGCGCATCGTCATAGATCCCGGCCGCGCGCTCGAACCCATATCCCGTCAGCGCGACGGGCGAGGCCTCGGAAATCAGCAGCCCACCCGGCGTCGCGCGCTGGCTGTAATAGGTCCGCATCAGGTCATTGGGCAGGTCGCCGGCGCTGGAGCGCATGCGCGTCAGCGGCGCCATGACGATGCGATGGTCCAGCCGCATCGGGCCCACGAATTTCGGTGAGAACAGCAGGTCGGTCATATCGAAACTATCCTGTCATCGGTTCGCCACCCGGCGGATGGCGCGGCGGCGAGGGGCCGCCGGTGCAATCAAGGATGGACAGTTCCGGATCGGATTGGCAGACAGGATAATTCCATAGTCATCATTCCAGTCTGGAATAATAATGGACCGTCTCCAGGCCATGACCGCCTTCGTGCGGGTCGTCGAAACCGGCTCGTTCACTGCCGCCGCGCGCCGGATGCATCTGGGCCAGCCAGCGGTCTCCAAGGCCATCGCCCAACTGGAAGGCCAGCTCGGCGTCCAGCTCCTGCTGCGCTCTTCCCACGGCCTGACCCCGACCGGCGCCGGCCAGCGTTATTTCGAGCGCGTCGCCCGCATCATCGCCGAGGTCGAGGAAGCCGACCGCGCGGCGCGCGACAGCACCGCCAGCCTCGACGGCCGCCTGCGCGTGGCGCTGCCGACAACCTTCGGCCGCATCCAGATCGTGCCCCGGCTGGGCGCCTTCCTGGCCGCCCACCCCAGGCTGGACGTCGATATCGAACTCGACGACCGCAGGGTGGACCTGGTCACGGAAGGCATCGACATCGCCATCCGCATCGGCCCGATGAACGACAGCGCCGTCATCGCCAGACGCCTGGCCCAGGGCCGCCGGTCACTGATCGCCACCCCCCACTACCTCGCCACAGCCCCATTGCTGGAGACACCGGAAGACCTGCCCAATCACCAGGCCATCCTCTACACACGCGGCGGCACAATCAAACCCACCTTCCGCCGCCCCGACGGCGCGGAAATGACCATCCCCCTCCACGCCCGCCTGCACCTCAGCGCCGCCGAAGGCATCCGCGCCGCCACCCTGGCCCATCTCGGCCTGACCATCGCCGCCGACTGGATGTTCCAGCCCGAACTGGCAAGCGGTACGGTCGTGCGGTGCCTGACAGACTGGGACCTGACACCTGTGGACCTCTGGGCCCTCTACCCAGCCGGAAGGCTGACCAGCGCCCGCGCCCGGGCCTTCTCGGACTTCGTGCAGCACATTGTCGGCACAGCGACGCAACGGCCCGAGCCCGTGTAAGCCGTGAGAGGATAGGCGTGGAAAGTCCACTTTCGAAAAACACGGCTGAAAACCGAGATCCTTTATCTTCCGCGCTGGATGCCCATGCCATTTCGTCAGATCGTCAGAACGATCTTCCCGATACTCTCATTCGTCTCCATCCGCCGATCCTCATGCGCCGTGACGAAGTCTTCCGGAATCGCCGCCGCGTGAACATAATCGAGCCCGTCAGGTATCGGCATCGCCATGCGGTAATCGAGGCGGGCCTATTCCGCATAGGCGCCGCCGCCCGTGATGCTCATCACCCGATCCCCGATCCCGAAGCCCGTTATGGCCATCTCCGATGGCAACCACGTCCCCCGCGATTTCCAGCCCGACAAGACGCGAATCTCCAAAATCAGGCCGTCCATAATGCCCGGTCCGCATCAGCAGATCGGCGCGGTTCACACCACCGCCCGGCCTTCACCCCGCATGCGGTATGCTATCCGTCTCCTCATTCAGCGCGGTCTCGAACGCATCGATCATCATGCGCCGCATCCACGGATTATCCTGCGTGCGCTGCCAGAGCAGCGACACGTTGTAGCGGCCCAGTGCGACGGGGGGTGGGCAGACGCTCAATCCCGAAAAGGCGGCAATCTGGCGGGCGGCATGCGCGGGCAGCGTCGCGACGGCGCGATGGCCGATCAGGAAGGCGGGCAGGGCCGAAAAATGGGTCAGCGCCGACTGGACCCGGCGTTTCAGGCTAAGCGTGCGCAGCGCATCGTCCACGATGCCCTCCCGCCCGGAGAAGGAGACCAGAACATGCGGCAGCGACAGATAATCCTCCAGCGACAATGGCAGCGCCACCCCGCAATGCCGGGCGTCGATCAGGCAGGCATAGCCTGATTGGCCGATATCCTCCCGCGCCAGGCCCGACCGCACGGAGGCGCCGGCCACCATGGCAAAGTCGATCTCTCCGGCCTCGAACAGCGATGTCACCATATGCCGGTTGCTCTGCCTGAACGTGACCGAGACGCCTGGGGCCTCGATGGCCAGGCGGCGCGACAGGATCGGCCCGATGGCAATCTGGAAATCATCAGACATACCAATGGAAAAATGCTGATGGCTGCTCATCGGATCGAACGGCGCAACCGGCATGAACGCCCGGCGGATCAACTCTGCGCCATTGCCCAGCGGCGCGGCCATCGCAATGGCGCGCGCGGTGGGCTGCATGCCGCGTTGCGTCCGCACGAACAACGGGTCGCCCGCGGCCTCGCGCAGCCGCGCCAGCGCGGTGCTGACGGCCGATTGGCTCAACGACAGCCGTTGCGCCGCCTTCGAGACGCTGCGTTCCTCCCACAGTGCCAGAAACGTGACGACCAGGTTGAAATCGAACCGCGCAATATCGACCAAGGTGATAGTCTGCATCAGATCATTCAATTTGTTTGATAATGCAGACAAGCGCACTCTCGCGGGCCGAGCAACAGGAGATCATCCGATGACCCAGCACCGCGTCGCGGTCGTTCAGGCGGGCACCACCCTTTTCGATACCCCGCGCACCCTCGAACGGATGGAGGCCCATTGCCGGGCGGCGGCGCAGCAGGGCGTGGAACTGGCGGTCTTCCCCGAAGCCTATATCGGGGGCTACCCCAAGGGCCTGAATTTCGGCGCCGTGGTCGGCAGCCGCTTCCCCGCCGGGCGCGAAGACTATCTGCGCTACTGGAAGGCCGCGATCACGGTACCGGGGCCGGAGACCGAGCGCATCGGCACGTTCGCCGCCGGCATGAAGGCCCATCTCGTGGTCGGCGTGATCGAACGCGATGGCGCGACCCTCTATTGTTCGGCCCTGTTCTTCGGGCCGGATGGCGCGTTGCTGGGCAGGCATCGCAAATTGATGCCGACAGGCAGCGAACGGCTGATCTGGGGGCAGGGCGACGGCTCCACCCTTCCCGTACTCGATACCCCGATCGGCCGTATCGGCGCCGCGATCTGCTGGGAAAACTATATGCCGGACCTGCGGCAGAGCCTGTACGCCCGGGGCATATCCCTGTGGTGCGCCCCCACGGTGGACGAACGGGAAATCTGGCAAAGTTCGATGCGCCACATCGCCTATGAAGGCCGCACCTTCGTGCTCAGCGCCTGCCAGTTCCTGACACGCGCCGACGCGCCCGACGATTACGACTGCCTGCAAGGCGACGACCCCGCGACGGTACTGATTCGCGGCGGCAGCATCATCGTCAATCCGCTGGGCGAGATCATCGCCGGTCCGATCTACGATCGCGAGGCGATCATCACGGCGGATATCGATCTCGATGACATCATTCGGGGCAAATACGATCTCGACGTGGCCGGTCATTATGCCCGCCCGGACATATTCGGTCTGACAGTCGATACGACCGCACGCCAGCCCGTACGCTTCGCCGCCGACAATGCAGCGCCGGGCGCGCCCGCCGAAGAATCCTGATATCCCCTGGGCGCGGTCACGCCGTCACGGCCTGCGGGGCCGCGCCCGCTACAACCGCGTCCCCGCCGCAATCTCCTGCATATCCAGATCCTGCTCCATCTCCCGCAGCACATGGTCATGGATCTGCCCATGATGATGCAGCGCCAGGATCTCGGCGCGCGCCGCCTGAATGGCCGCCAGCACCGCCTGATAATGCGCAATCTCCTCCGGCCGATGGGTCGCCATGTCCTGAGCATAATCGCGCGTCACGCGCAGGCGGTGCCGATACTGCTCCAGCAGGCGCGGATGCCGCTCGGTACCATCCGGCCGGCGCGATGCCCGCTCGATCGCCCGCAACTGCGCCTCCGCCACCCGCACCCAGGCCGTGTTTTCATCGCTCTGGATACGCGCCGCCTCGTCATCGGTCAGCTTCAGCGCCCGAACCAGCGGCTCCAGCGTGATCCCCTGCAACAGCACCGTCACCAGAATCGCGGCGAAGGCACAGCATAGCGCCAGGTCACGGCCGGGCAGGGCCTCGGGCAGCGACAGCGCCGCCGCCAGCGTGACGACACCGCGCATCCCCGACCACCCCATGACAATCGTCTCGGGCAGGGAAGGGGTGGCGAACTGGCGCGGCCACCAGCGCCGCAGCACCGCCCGCACGCCATCGGCGCCGAACAGCCACACGAAGCGCGAGACGATCATGGTCGCCAGAATGGCGGCCATCGGAATCACCAGCCGGTGCAGCAGGTCCGCCGTGCCCTCCAGCCGATGCAGCACCCCGCGCAGCGACAGGCCGATCAGGATGAACAGCACCGATTGCAGCAGAAACACCATCACCTTCCAGAACGCCTGCGCCCGCACGCGCGTGCCGGCGCTGAAATCGGCATGCTGGTTCCACCCCAGCATCAGCCCGGTGGTCACGGTCGCCAGCACGCCGGAGACATGCAGCCGGTCGGCCCCGATATAGGACGCCGCCGCCAGCAGCACGGTGGCGGTAATGATCAGGTCGCTGTCCCGCAGCCGGCGGATCAGGAACAGCCCGCCCCACCCCAGCACGGCCCCGATCGCCACCCCGCCCACCGAAACGAGACAGAACGCCCCCACCGCCGCCATCGGGTCGAACAGCCCGGTCAGCGCCGCCGCCAGCGCAAAGCGGAACAGCACCAGCCCGGTGGCATCGTTCAGCAGGCTCTCCCCCAACAGCAGCGAGGTGATCCGCCCCGGCAGGCTCAACCGCTCCATCGCCGCCTCGGCCGCCACCGCGTCGGGCGGCGAAACGATGGCCCCCAGCGTGAAGCACACCGCCCAGGGCAGCGACGGCACCGCCAGCCGCGCGGCAACGCCCACCGCCAGCGTGGTGAACAAAGTGGTGCCGACCGCCAGCGCCAGGATGCCCCGCAGGTTGCGGCGGAATTCATGCCAGGCCGTAAACCACGCGCTGCTCATCAGCAGCGGCGGCAGAAACACGACCATGACCAGGTCGGGGTCCAGCGTCAGCTCCGGCGTGCCCGGCAGCAGGGCCAGCCCCGTGCCGCCCAGGATGAAGGCCGCCGCCGGCGGCAGCGCCAGCCGCCGCGCCAGCCGCTCCAGCGCCAGGATCACCAGCAGCAGGAACAGGAAATACTCATAGCGGGCGACATCGGACATGGGGGCAATCCGCAGCGGGAGGACGTATCGATCGCGATACAGCCCCCGCATACATCATATGAAGGGGCAGGGGGAACGGTCCCATGGCCCGGCCCGGCTGGCTCCCCGGCTGGATGGGACTGTCTCAGCTTTGCGACAGTCGCGACGGGCCGGGACACGTTCGTGTGAAAGAGCTTACTGGATCGTAGCGAACCGAAAACCTTCGTGACGATAAGCACGCTGGTCGGCAATAGCCATGGGGCCGCAGCCTCACGAGTTGTTCCGGATCACGGAAACTTCAATAAAGAATAGGAACATACGCGAGATGATTACGAGTGTGTTCTCGATCGTCACCTCGATCCTGATGGCCCTTGTGGGGCTTTTTCTTTTCCTGGGTGGTGGATACCTGCTCGTCCTGGGCGGGTCCTGGTTCTACGCCCTGGCGGGCGCCGTCATGATCGGCTCCGCGCTGGCGGGATTCAAATCGCCCAAACTGGCGCTGCGGCTCTATGCCGGTCTGCTCCTGTTCGCCACCTTGTGGTCGCTCTACGAGGTCGGCTTCAACATCTGGAACCTCGAAGTCCGCCTGCTCACGCTGGTGGGCATCGGTGTGTGGATGCTGCTGCCATGGGTCTGGCGGCAGGGCGGAACCTGGCTGGCCGACAAGCGCGAAATGCTGGGCGCGGTCGGCGTCGGCACCCTGGCGCTGGTGGTCAGTTGCTTCACCGCCTACTCGATCGACGGCACGGTGCCGGCCGACCGCATGGCGGCGCATGAAGCCGCCGATTCCGCCGCCGACGGCATCCCCGCCGGCGATTGGCAGGCCTATGGCCGCACCATGGGCGGTGACCGCTATTCGCCGCTGGACCAGATCACGACCGCCAATGTCGGCCATCTGAAGCGCGCGTGGCTGACGCGGACGGGCGACGTTCGTCAGGATGGCGAGGGCACGGTCGCCGGCCCCGACCAGGGGCATGAGTTCAACCTGGAAGTCACGCCGATCAAGGTCGGCGACACGCTGTACATGTGCACGCCCCATAGCTGGGTGATGGCGCTGGACGCGGCGACCGGCAAGGTCAAATGGAAGTTCGACCCGCACCCGGCGAAGGCCGACCAGGAGAAGAACGTCTATCTCTCCTGCCGTGGCGTGACCTATTACAAGATCCCGGACGAAATCCAGACCAACTGCCGCACGCGCATCTACTCGCCGGTGGCCGATGTGCGCATCGTGGCGCTCGATGCCGAAACCGGCAAGCCGTGCGACGATTTCGGCGATCATGGCTTCATTTCGCTGCGCCAGTATCTGGGCCATGTGCCGCACGGGTTCCATTTCGTCACCTCGCCGCCGCTGGTGGCCAAGAACCGCCTGATCACCGGCGGCTGGATCTTCGACAACCAGGCCAATTTCGAACCCTCGGGCGCCGTGCGCGGCTTCGACGCCACGACGGGCGCGATCGCCTGGGCCTGGGATGCCGGCCACACGCCGGAAACCTGGACACCCGGTCCGGATGACGTGCTGACGCGCGACACGCCGAACGCCTGGGGCGTCTACACGGCCGACCCCGACCTGGGCCTGGTCTATATCCCCACCGGCAATTCGCCGCCGGATAACTGGGGCGGCTCGCGCCGTCCGTTCGACGACGCCACCTCCTCGGCGACGATCGCGCTGGATATCGTGACCGGCGAACGCCGCTGGACCTACCAGACCGTGCATCACGACCTGTGGGACATGGACATCCCGTCCGGCCCGTCGATGGTCGACCTCCCCGGCCCGAATGGCGAGATGATTCCCGCCCTGGTGCAGAGCACCAAGCGCGGCGAATTCTTCGTCCTGGACCGCCGCACCGGCCAGCCGGTCCCCGGCTACCCGGTCGAGGAACGCAAGGTGCCGACCGCCGGCGTCGCCCCCGACGACCATGTCACGCCGACCCAGCCCTACCCGACCGCGATGCCCTCGGTCTCGCCGCCGGACCTGAAAGAGACCGACATGTGGGGTGCCACGCTGCTGGATCAGATGATCTGCCGCATCCAGTACCGCCAGTCGGCCTATGACGGGCAGTTCACCCCGCCGCATATCGGCCAGACCACGATCGTCTACCCGGCCTTCTACGGCATCGTCGACTGGCAGGGCATCACGATCGACCCGCAGCGCAAGATCATGCTGGCGAATGCGAGCTACCTGCCGTTCCGCATCAAGCTCGACCACCGCCAGACGCTGGAAGGGCCGGGCATCCTGCCCAAATGGAACGGCCAGGGCGAAGAGCCCGCGGCCAAGGGTGACGCGCTGTCGGTCTCGCCGGATTACGGCACGCCCTACATCGCCTACACCAACCCGTGGCTGAACCCGCTGCAGATCCCCTGCAAGGGCCCGGTCTGGGGCACGCTGACGGCGATCGACCTGGTGACGAAGAAGATCATCTGGCAGCACCCGGTCGGCACCACCCGCGACACCGGCCCGTTCCGGACGCACGACAACCTGCCTTTGCCCACCGGCATGTATAATATCGGCGGCAACATCGTGACCAAGGGCGGCGTCGTCTTCATGGGCGCCACCGCCGACGACTACCTGCGGGCCTTCGACCTTGCGACGGGCAAGGTGATCTGGCGCGACCGCCTGCCGGCGGGCGGCCAGGCCACCCCGATGTCCTACGAGATCGGCGGCAAGCAGTATGTCCTGATCGCGGCCGGCGGCCATGGCGGCCTGGGCACGCGCAGCGGCGACTACATCATCGCCTATACACTCGACGGCGCGCAGGGAACCGGCGCGACCGCCCAATAATCAATAATAAACAGCAACAGATGCCGGGCGCGCACGATGCGCGCCCGGCATCGCCCCCAACGGAATCAAACCCATGCGTTTGACAGAACGGCCGGAATGGCTTCGGGCCCTGGTCCGGTTTTCCATCCCCGGCATCGCGTTGCTCGGCGCGGCCTCCGCGGCGCAGGCGTCGGACGTCACACTGGGCATCATCGGCCCCCACGAATACGACCTGCCGGTCGATTTCAAGCCCTTCAACGTGCTGGTGCAGTACGGCGACGGCAACGCGGCCGGCTCCTATTACAACGGCTCGGGGCAGCGCACGCCAGGGCAGGGCAGCCACACCTGGTCGGGCCTGACCAAATACGTCCATTTCCGCAGCTTCGAGGCCATTCCCCATGTGGGCTTCGCCTTCGAGATCATCCAGGCCGAAAGCTTCACCCTGGCCAACGGCAAGAACTATGGCGGCCTGGGCCCCACCATCGTCGGCCCCGCCGCCTGGTTCAAGCCGAACGCCCACAGCACTTTCGGCTTCCAGACCTTCATGCAGACCCCGGTGGGCACGCGTGACGCCACCTCGCCCAATTACTGGTCCAACATCTCCAGCTTCATCTTCGACTATGAATGGAAACATTTCAGCTTCGACGGCGACGTGGGTACCGTCGTGGGCTCGACGAAGCATATCAGGGGCCAGAACAGCTATTTCCCCGGCGTGGTCTTCTATTCCAACCTGCGCTGGAGCTGGAAGGCCACCAAACTGCTCGAACCGTTCTTCGCGCTCGACTGGCAGAACGTCACCGGCACCTACAACAACACGCACCGCACCTACGTCAAGGATTCCAGCAGCCGCGAGGTCGCGCTGGGCGTGGGCATGATGTTCAATATCGCGAAGAACTTCTCCTTCACCACCCGCTACACGCATTCGGTCGAAGGCCGCAACACGCCCGAAAGCAACGCCTATTACATCAAGCTGGTCTATCTCTGGTAACCCGCCCGCCGGTAACCCGCCTGTAGCCGGTTCCCATCATCACGACTTCTTGCCGCCGCGCCCCGTGCCGGGCATTGACCTGACGGTGGCCAGAAGATGTATATGTATTATGCGTACATTCAGGACCGGAACGTCCTGGCAGATCTTGTGGGGGCGCCGTCGCCGGCCCGATGCGGCCGGTCCGGCGCTCCATAGCGTGTTGTGAAGAAGCGGGCGCGGCGGCAGGCGATGGAACAGGCAGGTCTCCTGAGAGGCCGCACCGGCACGGTGCGAAACAGCGCCGGCGGCTTCATGGTGGAACGCTCGTGGCAGCGCTGCGCCGCCGCCCACAATGTCGATCCGGCCCAGGGCTGGGCGGCCGACATTCTCAGCGGTGCCGAATTCCGCCAGGTCAGCGGGCGCTCCGTCCCGCTGATGCGGGCGGCCCTGCCCGAAATGCGCCGCCTGTTCGACCTGGTTTATCCCATGGGCCTGCTGGTGCTGCTGGCCGACCCCGACGCCACGCTGCTGGCCCGCTGCGCGGACGAGGCCCAGTCGGCCCATTGCCGCCGGATGGGCCTGCTACAGGGCGCGATGTGGGACGAGGCCCTCGCCGGCACCAACGGCGTGGGCACCTGCGTGCGCGACGGCGATCCGATCTTCCTCGGCCAGGGCGAGCATTGGCGTTTCTGCCTGTCGCTGCTGGCCAGTTTCGCGACCCCGATCTTCGACGCCCAGGGGCAGATGGTCGGGGCGCTCAATCTCGCCGCCTTCCACGGCGATTCGTCCCGCCCCGCCGCCCCCCTGCTGATGGACACGCTCACCCTGGCCGGCCGCCGGATCGAGGAGCAATTGTTCCGCACCCGCTATGACGGGCGCAAGGTGCTGCTGCTGGACGCGGCCGATGGCTGCTCCGCCCCGCTGGTCGCGATCGACGAAGACGGGCAGGTGGTCGGCGCCACCCGTGCCGCGCGTACGCTGATGCACTGGACGGACGAGATGATCCGCGAGCAGCCCAACCTGCTCTCGGCCCTCGAAGGCGACGACTCCCCCAGCTTCCGCAAGGCGGAGGAAAGCGTCCTCCGCACGGCACTCGCCGCCACCCAGGGCAACGTCACCCGCGCGGCCCGCACCCTCGGCATCAGCCGCGCCACCTTCTATCGCAAGATGCGCATGCTCGGCATCGCATAACCGCCTGGCTTGTGGATCACAAACTCTATGTTTGTTTCGTTCCCTCACAAGCTCGATTAATATGTAACAACACCTCGCAAAAGCTTCAGGTGTAGATTTTTTCGAGTTTCCTGGTTCCCTCGGCCAGAATGGTGCGGTCATGCGCCAAAGTTTTATTTTCCTGAAGAATTTCCGCCTTGCTTTCGCGTAGAGACGCATCAATGCCCGAAAAAATCTCGATGATCTGCTCGTTCACCCACTGGGTTGCTGCGTCCTTGAACGTGGAAAGATAGTTGTCAGCAGCATCTTGGATTGCCTGCATGATCCGCTCTTTGGCTTGTCGTTCTGCCCGGTCCTGAGATATAGCGTGGCCTACTGAATACAAAGCGGTGCCAATAGCCAAGGCAGGTCCAACCGCCTTACCGATTTTCTCGGCAGCTAGGCCAATCTTCTTTTCACCAACACCCTTGAAGAGAGATTTCAGAATATTGTGTCCTGGTTTTTTGGAGAGCTCTTTGCCGTAGGTCAGAACGTTCTTCGCCACTCCGGCCATATCCTGGGAAGATATTCCCGACAGATGCTGGCCGAGACTCCTGGTCATCTCTGTAAGTTCGCCTGCCAAGGCCCCGCGGCCGCCGTCCGTACCTATATCCATGTGAATGTGACCTGCTCCAACCCTTCCAATTGAAGAGATCTCGGTCGGTTGATAGTTCTGATCGAGCTCGCGGAAGACCTCTTCGGCTTCCTTCACGAGCGATTCCAAGACTTTCTTCTCCATCTGCTCAGTAATCGCGTTGAGTTCGTCGGGTGGATATCCGACATCTTCCGCCTTCGAACGGCAATAGGCGGCCACGCGAGGCTTATTGTTGACGACCGCTGTATCGAGGGCCGTTCCTGTCCTGGTCCGGATCCTCTCCTTACCTTTGCGAACACCCTGGTCAAGCTCCTCTACATTTTTGCTTTCCCGAGTGCCTTGCTTTTCTTCCAGGCTCCGGCCGGCGGCATCGATCAGGTCTTGGACATCCTTGGCAGCGGAACGGCAGACGGTAGCGAAATCGCAGGTATCAAGAAAGGCCGCCAGCTTTTGCTCAAGCTGCTCCAGCCCACTTCGTTTGATGAGGAGATTCTTATCCTCAAGACGACCTTTGAGTGCTGTGCGGGCGTTTACGACGCTGACAGGCACCGTCTCGAGGATGTCCTGGACCCCTGCCTTGTCTGCTGCCATCTGCATGTGGGCCCGTGCGCCATCAATAACAGTCAGGAAATCCTCACTATCGCGCTCGAGACCCAGCTTGTCGTTGATGACCAGCATGACCCGGCGATTTCTGGCGACAATGTCCACCATAGCTTCCCATGTGGCATTTTCGGCTGCCGTACCTCCTGCTGCGACTACGAACAGAACCACGTCGCTCTGGTTGAGAGAGTCCTCAGTGACTTCTTCATGCTCGATCGGCGCGTCTATGCCAGGGGTATCCAGAAGAGAATATCCTTTCCAGTCATATCCCTTGACTTCTGCGGTTTCCGGGCGATCGGCCATTGAAGCCTTCTCGGCTCCCATCAGAGCATTGAGCAAAGTACTTTTACCTGCATTATAGACTCCATAGACCATGATCCGAGGCCGATCGGTCTTGGATTTGGCTGTCAGATTGGCAGCCATCTCTTCCTCTTTCTCCGGTCCAAGCCAGTATTTGACGACAGGTCTGACTTTCTCGAAAGTGGTCAGGATGTTATCGAAATCAGGGATTTCCATTAACTAGTTCCTCTTGAATGCTCAGTACGCTCTGGTTCACGCTGGCTTCAAGGCCGCGGATTTTATCGATAAAAAAAGACAGTGAGGTCTGATTTCTGTTGGTGATCCACTCGTTGAGTGTTTCCTGCAACTGTGTCCTGGCGGCTTTCGACCATTCTTCGATCTGCCGGTAGGCTCCGTTAAAGACCTCTGCCGTATTGAAACCATGGCTGACGGTAACTTTTCGGGGTCCATCCAGAAGGGAACCAGCCGCCTTGCCTATGAGGCCTCCCACAGGGGCCGTGACAAGGCTGAAAAGACCCACCCCCAAGTAACCACCGATAGCAGTACCGACCGCCGCGGTGATGTTGCTCCCAAGATGGCTCTCATGCGTGGTTGTTTCCTTGATTTCCTTATAGAGCGGTATCCCACTCGGCTTCTTCAGCTTGACCTTGAATGAACTAATTCCTCCGTCACGGCCGAAAATACCAAACAATAGCTTTCCGTTTTCTCCTAGAGAATGTCGAAAGGCCTCACGTAAGTCGTTTTTCAGCATCATATTACGCTGCTCACCGGCGTATTTGCTGACCATCTGATGCGTGATCGGCCTGAGTTCATGGTTCATCGCGGATTCAGTGGCCTGACACTCGATCCGGACTTCCTTTTCTTTCTGACGGATTTCCCTCTCGAAAAGTGCGCAAGGGGACTGATATGCTTTCAGGCTGTCGGATGTCTTGCTGAGGCATGTCTTCAGGTCATTGAGGGTGGCTTTGGACCGGCTGTCCATTCCATGGGATTTGAATTTTTCTATCAGGATCGAGAAGAACTCTTCCATCCCACTCTCACTCCACCTTTCAACTTCCGAGACCTGACCTTCAGATGCGAAACGAACTGACAAGGACAAGACCGAGAAGTCGCATGCTTCAATGCCGCTTTCTCCAACGGCACCCTCGATAAGAGCCCTGACCCTCTCACATTGTTCTCTACGGATGCTGTCGGACTTCATGAGAGTGGCCTGGATGAGTTCACCATCTGGCCCTTCGTCGTCGTCGAGAACATCACTGGCCGTAATGACAATGAGTAGCGGCTTCCCCCGACCAAGAAGCCGGACGATTTCCTCAAGATCTGATCTGCGTTCCGGACTGCTGGAGTTCAGGGTGTAGATGACAAGGTCAGCGGCATCGACGTATCGGGAAGCCAGTTTTCCATTCTCTTCGTTCACAGAATGAACACCTGGAGTATCTACCCAAGTGAAGCCGGGCAATGTGAAGCCCTGGATTGAGGACGTCGTTTCGCCGACGCCTATACCAAAACACTGCTGGCGGGCCATTTTGTCGGTGGACATTGCCTCATTGACACCGCCGCCAGCTTCATAAAAGAACTCTGGCCTTGGAGTTGCCCCTTCTATGTCCTCTTTCGTAGGCGTCGGAACCCCATAGGCGACAAAATTTCCCAATGACGACTTGCCGGCCTTCACTTTTCCAAAAACGCAGACCATGTGGCCGTGACCACGCTTGGTTGTGAACTCGCTGCGTTGCTTCAAAGACGTTAATTCATCAGACCAGATGCACTGAATATCATTTATCGCCTGTAGCCATCTCCCTCGTGCCTCGTTCAAAGGGTGGCTGGGTGGGAGTAACGCTCCCTCTTCTTTCACGCGGTCCAGAGCCTCATGAAGGGTGGACGACACGTGCGCCAGTGCTCCCGTGTAGTTCCTGGAGTTCGAAAGACCTTGAATTTTGACCATTTTGTCGACGAGACTTAAAAAATGGTGGCGGTCATTTATCATTGCAGGGCAGCCAGTTGCATCCATTTCCTGAACTACAAAATATTTTAGAAAGCCTAACAGTAACAGTTCGTTGCGGTCTATTCAAGCTGCCTCTGTTTGTTTCAAGATGACGACTGACAAGCATATCGTCATGCATGTGGACGGTCCGAAACCCTATTCAGACTTCTTCCCCACATGATAGCATCAATAGATTGTGATGTTCACTCAAGCGTGAAAGAGGCGCTTTTTTTCGAACCGTCCATCTCTGGCGATCTATCTTGTTAGTTTTTTATTCTCAGTATCGGACCGTCAGCTTGCCTGCAAAAAACGCCTGTCTGCTATGCGTGTAGACAGGCGGTATCCGCCCTCATGCCGGCCTCTGGTCATAGTCATGTCTGCCCCGCAAAGCGGTCGTTCTTCACGACCCCCGGCCGCTCCAAAGGACGTAGGGCATCGCCCCCACCCGCCCACACGTTCTACAAACCCAGTTCCGAGAGCGAGGGATGGTCGTCCGGGCGTCTCCCTTGCGGCCAGTGGAATAGGCGCTGTTCCGCCGAAATCGGCTGATCGTTGATCGAGGCGACGCGACGGCGCATCAGCCCGGCCTCGTCGAACTCCCAGTTTTCATTGCCGTGGGAACGGAACCACTGGCCCGTCTCGTCATGCCATTCATAGGCGAAGCGTACCGCAATCCGGTTTTCGCGGAACGCCCAGACCTCTTTGATCAGCCGGTACTCCTGCTCCCGCGCCCATTTGCGGGTCAGGAACAGGACGATTTCCTCCCTGCCGCAAAGAAACTCCGTGCGATTGCGCCACTGGCTGTCGGGCGTATAGGCCAGCGCGACCTTCTGCGGGTCGCGACTGTTCCAGGCATCTTCGGCCAGACGCGCCTTCAGCGCGGCGGTTTCGGTATCGAAGGGCGGAAAAGGCGGGCGAGACATGAGCGGACCTCCGGGTTCAGAACCTGATGAACGGACAGGCGGCGGCCCTGCATGCCTGCCTTTCGCGCGTGGCGGGAAGCTGCGCGATCCCCGCATGATAGCACACCAGGATCATCGACGGAGCCGTCTCGGGCCGGCCGGCACCGAACGGCGGT
This sequence comes from Gluconacetobacter aggeris, assembly GCF_014174395.1. Lineage (GTDB taxonomy): Bacteria > Pseudomonadota > Alphaproteobacteria > Acetobacterales > Acetobacteraceae > Gluconacetobacter > Gluconacetobacter aggeris. Next base: position 100,737 of record NZ_JABEQD010000001.1, on the reverse strand, counting down.
GGCGACGTGTATGCGAACCCGCGTTGAAAGGCCCGTGCCACCCCGGCCGGAACGGTCAGCATGAAATCGATGCCCCGTCACGCCGCCCGCCGGCCATGCTGCCATCAGGCCCGCCATGGGCTTTACCTGCGTCCGCCGCCATGCTCTCGCCAGCGTCACACCCGAATGGACGCTCCGCACCGCTGATTGCCGCATAAACTGCCGACACCAATTGTTACGATTGCACCCGATCCGACAGCCTGCAATCAACCCGCAGATCTTGCACGAACGTTGCCCGTTCGATAACGTGAGAATAATTCGCATTATCGTGGTGGCGCGTGCTTCGGAAAATTCATCGCTGGATCGGGCTGGGCCTGATCCTGCCGTTCGCGTTGCAGGGCCTGACCGGGCTCCTGCTGGTGGTCCTGCCGCTGCTGCTGGCCGGCCGTCCCGCCGTTCCGCCCCCTGGGGCGACGCCCGCGCCGGGCATCGGCGCCGAGGCCATGATCGCCGCCGCCCGCAGCGCGGCCCCCGCCGGCACGCTGCCCCTGCGCTTCGACCCGCCACGCTGGCCGGGCGACAGCGCGGTCGTCGCCTTCGGCCCGGCCGGCGAGCGCCACCCGGAATTCGAGGTGATGGTCGACCCAACCCACGCCGTAATCCTGCGCACCCACATCGTGCCGCATATCCTGCGCGTGCTGCACAATCTGCACGCCGACCTGCTGCTGCTGCCCTACGGCCAGAACGCGACCGGAATCATGGGCGTGCTGCTGAGCGTAATGGCCATCACCGGGCTGATCCTGTGGTGGCCGCATCCGGCCTTGTGGGCATCGGGCAAATGGCGCCGCACGATCACGATCTCCCCCCGCGCCAGGGGCTATCGCCTGTGGCGCGAAACCCATCTCAGCCTGGGCTTCTGGACGTCGGGGATCATGCTGTTCCTGGCCCTCAGCGGCACGGTCCTGGCCTTCCCCTTCGCCCGCCCGCTCTTCGGCATCCAGGGTGGCGACCGCCCGGCCCACACCCACACACACCATGCCGGCCACACGCCCGCCATCCCCGGCGAGCAGGGGCTGGACACCGCCATGGCCGCCGTGCAGGCCCAGATGCCCGACGCAATCCTGACCTCGGCCCGCCTGGGCGCCCGCCCGGCCGAGCAATCCTTCACCATCATCCTGCCCGCCTACGGCCCCAACCGCCCGGCCACCGTGCGCTATGACGCCGATGCCGACACGGTGCGCTTCACCCGCGATCCCGGCCGGCAGCGCACGGGCGAACTGACCTTCATATGGCTGCACACGCTGCACGAGGCCAAGCTGGCCGGCCCCGCCGTCATCGCCGGCCTGTGGCGCACCGCCGTCGGCCTCGCCGGCGCCGCCCTGTTCTTCTTCTCGCTCTCCGGCGGCGTCATGTGGGTCCTGCGCCGCCGCCACACGCAAGACCCGGGTAGCCGCCGTGCCGGACGCCGCCGGCACCCCAGACCGCATGCAGGCGCGCCACGCCCGGTCCCGCGGCGGCAATAAAAGGTGAAACGCAATCTCGAACGGGAGCGCCAGATGCAACTGGCGCGTGAGACGCTGCGGGAACAGGCGGCCGTTCAGGAACTGGCCAAGCGATAAAACGTCCGCTTGACCCGATACCGATCATAAGGCGCACGGTGCGATCGCGTGATCAGGCGGCCAGCGACGGAAATGGCGGGGGAGGGGGAAAGCACGGTTTCCCCAACAAGCGCCCTCCGTCCACAGCCATTCCCGACACATTCAACTCCGCATTTGCTGGCCGCTGTTTTTCTGCAGGCGCGCGATGGCCACACTGGCCGCCAGCAAGCTGCCAAGAACCACGGCGAACTCCGCCAGGCTCCCGGCGAACGATAGCGGCATAGCGACATGTATACCCTCGACGCGCCAGATCATCATGACGGGATAACCGAGCAGATAGACAGCAAGCGCCTTCCGCCCGGCATCGGGGGCAATGGCGTCGAGCCAGGCCGGGCGCGCGCAGGAAGCCCCAAACCAGACCAGCAGCGGCACGCCGACACCCAGCAACGGCCAGCCGATAAAGCGGGTCGTCAGCAGGAGCATGCCCATGAATGACGCGAGAACGCAGACCGGGTGGAGCTTCGGGGTGCGCGCGCCATAGCGGTCATGGAGATGCCACAACAGCGCCCCACCGAAGAACCCCAGGCTCATCCGGGGCCACCCGCCCCAATAATGCACCGTGGACCAGCCTGCATTGGGATCATGCCAGACCGCGGCCAGCACAAGGCAGACCGACACCGCACCGGCCCACACCGCGAACAGCCGTCGCGGAGAACCGGGAACGCGCAGAAACGCCAGAAACGCAAAGCCGAACAGTTCCAGCACGATGGCCCAGCTCGGCGGATTGAGCGGAAAGACCGAGCCATGGACAAGCGTCGAGAAGACCGGCAGCAGGACCAGGCCCGAGAAAAAGGCGCCGATCCAGTTCGCAACCGTCCACCCGTCCGCATTGGCGAATGCAAAGGGCGCGAAGGCGCAGAGGCCCGCGACAAGGGCTATTGCATATATCGGGTAGACATGGGCGATGCGGTCACCGACAACCCGCCACCTGTTCGCAGCCATGACAGCCGGCTGCGACAGATAACGCATCGAGAGAAAGCCCTCGATCATGAAAAAAATGTCGATCGGGATCTGCCCCTGCGGCAACAGCCGCGCAACATAGGGCTCCGACCAATGACCGATGAAAATGCTGATACCGACGAGCAGGCGCAGTATCTGCAACGTCGGATAACCCTCATTCTGTCCGCGCGCGGGCAGCCGCGCCACAGCGATCCTTGTCGTCATGCGTCCGCGTCCTTCATTGTTCCGGAGGGGCGGGCCCGGACGTCGAACATCCGTTGGAACCTGTCAGGAAATGCGCGCCGGCGGCGCGTCCCGTATACGTGTCCCGTGCTTCGTGGCGGGTGATACATTCCGGTCCGATCCTGCTCACCAGGGCATATTTCCAAACAGGTTCCTGGCCGTGCCGCTGAAAGAAGGCCGCGTCACCGGACCATCGCCTCCGCGTCCCGGGCATCCTCTGCCTCTCCAAGCATGTGCAGCAACCTGCCGGCGCGCGCTTCGTTGCGCGCACCCACAATTTCGTGAATGAACGGTTGGCGGCCGCGACTGGCAGGATTGTTCCAAACGAGCCGCCAATATTAAGCTGCTCATATTAATATGTGGACGGGTCCGGCCCGATCCGGCCATCCGCCCGATCCAGACCGGCAATCTGCCGCATATCTTCCGCATCGAGCGCAAAATCGAAGACGGCGATATTCTCGTCGAGCCGCTTCGGCGTGGCCGATTTGGGAATGACGATCAGCCCACTGTCGATATGCCAGCGGATGATCACCTGCGCCGCGGTCCTGCCGTGCTTCGCGGCAATCGTCGCAATCACCGGGTCGTCCAGCATCTGCCCCTGGCCGAGCGGGCTCCAGGATTCGGTCCTGATCCCATGTGCGTCATTGACGGCACGCAGCGCACGCTGCTGAAAACGCGGATGCAGTTCGATCTGGTTGACCGCCGGCACCACGCCGGTCGCATCGATGATACGCGCCAGGTCCTCGGCACGGAAATTCGACACGCCGATCGACGCCACCCGCCCTTCCTGGCGGAGCGCGACCATCGCCTTCCAGGTCTCGACGAACCGGCCCTCGGCGGGCTTGGGCCAGTGGATCAGATAGAGGTCGAGCCTCTCGCGGCGCAGCCTGCGCAGGCTGGCGTCAAACGCCCGCAACGTCGCGTCATAACCCTGCTCATCATTCCGGACCTTGGTCGTCACATAGATATCGGGATGGCCCGCCAGCCCCTCTCCCACGCCCTCTTCATTGCCATAGATCGCGGCCGTGTCCACGGCCAGATAGCCGGCCGCGACCGCATGCCGCACGATCGCAGCCGTCTCCCCGGCCGGCGTCTGCCACACGCCTAGGCCCATCTGGGGCATCGTCGTGCCGTCATTGAGCGGGATATGCGGCTGGGCACGCTTGCTGCCGGGCATATGGGGCATGTCGTTCATCTTCCGTCTCTCACCCTCTCTTCATGATCGTTTCACGACGCCACGGCTCATGACGCCACGGCCACTCGCGAGCCGCCTGAAACCACGTCCTCCATCCATTCTCGAATCATGGCGATTTTGTATCGTTTTATTAAAATAGGAAAACTCTTCCCAGGCAGCGCGGAAGGCCCGGGCGAGAGCGGTTTCACGCGTGCCCACCCCGCAATCCGGCAATGGCGGCGCCTGCCAATGACGATCTCACGTTTTTCAGGAAAACCCAACTCTTTCCTTTTTCTTCCAGAATCCGGTGTGTCCCGCCCCTTCAAGAGATCGTGTAAGAGAAAATCCCCTCTCCCCTTGTCCGGCGCACGATCGTGCCGACCTACCCACCGTGGTCCAAGCAACAGGAGGCCATCATGGCGGATACCACAACCAGAATTGACGAGACGCACGAACTCATCGCTTCCGACAAGGTCGAGGGCACGGCGGTCTATTCACCAGCCAACGAAAAGCTGGGAACGATCAGTCATTTCATGGTCGATAAACAGACCGGCCACGTGGCCTATGCCGTCATGAGTTTCGGCGGCTTTCTCGGAATGGGCAACAGCTACCATCCCCTTCCATGGCGGACCCTGCATTACGACGTAAATCGCCAGGGTTATGTCGTCGACCTGACACCGGATCAACTGAAGGGGGCCCCGAGTTACACCTCGGAAACCATGCCGAACTGGAGCGACCAATTATACGGTCACCAGATCGACCAATATTATGAAGGCACCCTGGGGCATTGACGCCCTTCCGGTCCCGAACGCGCATCCGGCGTGGCAGCCCGCCACGTCGGGATGCCCCTCCCGATTCAAAAAATACCCTGTGAAAGAACAGTATTAACGAATCGGAGAAGGGGACTGCCCGGGGTGCCCCAGCAGCTCGAATTCGCCGATCGTCGCCGGATGCGCCCCCTCAGGCCGCCAGCGATACAGAAGATGCGGGCGCGGGTCCGCGATCAGGAAGGGCCGGGTCTGCCGCTTCCATGCGAAATGCTGGGCCTCGCGACGGTCGATGACCGTCCAGTGTACACCATCATCCGATGCCGCAAGATCCCACGCCTGCGCACCATCGTTCAGGTCGCCGCCCGACGTGACCGTATAGGCCAGCGCGGTCGCCGCATGAGGAAACACCGCCGTCAGGCCGTCGCCCGGCACCGGCGCACTGGTCATCGCATCATTGTCGAACAGCGCGGCAGGTCCCTGTCCACGCGCCTGTTCCCGGTCTATCAGGTCCACGGCCGGTTCGGGCATGGCGCTCCCACGGGTCAGGGAGGGCAGGGCGGCATCCGCCCCCGTCCCCCACGTCGACGGCCGGTCGCCCATCGTGAAATGCAATGTGCCGCCGGCGGCAATTTCGGCATGGGACAACCACCACCGCGTCAGCTTCCTGCCGTTCAGCGTCACGGACTGGATAAATCGCCGGCGATCGCTCACGCCCGGCGCCTCGATCGTCAGGCGCCGCCCATTGTCGAAGGCAAGCTGCATCGTCTCGAAACGCGGCGCGCCGATCGCATAGGTCGGCGTGCCGACCCGCAACGGGTAGAAACCGGCGGCGCTGAACACCCACCAGGCCGACATCTCGCCATTATCCTCGTCGCCCGGATAGCCCTGCCCGATCGCCGTGCCGCGATACAGCCGGTTCATGACATCGCGGATCTTGTCCTGGGCCTTCCACGGCTGCCCCGCGAAATCGTACATATAGAGGATATGATGCGCCGGCTGGTTACTGTGGCTGTATTGTCCCATGCGGATATCGTGCATCTCCCGCATCTCATGGATAACGCCGCCATACGCGCCCACATGATAGACGCCCGGCGTCGCAAAATAGGCATCGAGCTTGCGGGCCAGCCCCGCGCGACCGCCATAGAGGTTCATCAGCCCCTGCGCATCCTGAACCGGATCGAACGCCATGGTCCAGGCATTCGTCTCCGTATAATCTTCCCCCCACGCCAGCGGGTCGAACATGTCCTTGCCGACGCGCCACGCGCCATCCGGCCGCCGCCCGACAAAGAATCCAACATCGCGGTCGAACAGATTGACATAGTTCAGCGCGCGATTCCGCAGATACCAGGCCTCCGCCTCGAAATCCGCCCGTTCCGCCGATCCCGCACGCGCCATCCGCGCCAGATCCGCCGCCATCGTGCCGATCGCGAAATCATTGAGCGTGGAAGCATCGGACCAGGACAGCGCCTCATCCGTGTCGGTGTCCGTGTACCCCCGGAAGATGGAACGCGCCAACCCCTTGCGCCCCACACCCGGATCATCCGGCACCACGGTCGCATCCTTCAACGCCGCATGGTAGAAACTGGAAATATCGAAATTCCGCACACCCTTTCCCCAGGCATCGGCAAAGGCGACATCGGCACTCGTCCCCGTCATCAGGTCCGCATAGCCCGGAGAAGACCAGCGCGCGATCCACCCGCCTTCGCGATATTGCTGCACGAACCCGTCGATCAGCGTCCCCGCCTCGCCGGGGCTCAACAGCGCATAGGCGGGCCACGCCGTCCGATACGTGTCCCAGAACCCGTTATTGACAAAGAGCTTCCCCGTCTCGACCCGCGCCCCCGTATGCGTCTCGCTGTTCGGCCCCGCCGGCGCCACGAACGGGCTGGCATGCACGAAGGACGGCACCTGTGGGCTGCCGGCATTCTCGTACGCTTCGTTCGGATAGAGATAGAGACGGTAAAGATTGCCGTAGAGCGTCTTCTGTTCGTCAATCGGCGCGCCGGGAATCGCCACCCGCGTCAGAATCCTGTTCCATTCGGCCCTTGCCGCCGCCGCCACGGCGTCGAATGTCGTCCCCTCCGGCAATTCCATCGCCATGGTGTGCTGCGCCTGGTCGATGCCGATCAGCGATGTCGCGATCCGCAGCGTCACCGGCCGGCCGCCGGCGGTATCGAACGCCGCCCATGCCTGCACATCGTCGCGCTTCTGGCCCGTCATGCGTCCCTGCGCCCTGGCGGGACGATCGAAGACGATATGGACGAACATGCGCGTCGCCCCGGTCGACAGGTCGCTGGCAACATCCGTGTAGCCATCGGCGCTCATGCCGTCCTTGGCGATGACGATGCGCCCGTGATCGCTGATATTGTCGAACGCGATCTGCCCTTCGTCACCCGTATAGGAAAAACGCATGATGGCGGCATGGTCCGTCGGCGCAACCTCCGCGACGATCCCATTGTCGAGCGCCACCCGGTAACGATAGGGCAACGCCGCCTCATGCGCGTGATCGAAACCTGCCGACCGCAGCCCCCGGTCGGCGGCGGGCGGCGCACCGCCCGGCACAGGCATGATCTGGAATGTCTGCCGGTCCCCCATCCAGGGGCTGGGCTCGTGGCTGAGCGAGATCGCCTGAAGCCTCGGCCTGTTCTGCGCGTCGTTCCGGTCCTGATACTGGTAAAGCCAGTCGGAATCGCCGCGCGTGACCGGCGTCCAGAAATTGAATCCATGCGGCACGGCAACGGCGGGAAAATTGTTCCCGCGCGAATAATGGCCGTTTGCATTCGTGCCGCGCCGTGTATCGACCAGCTCGGCAGGCGTGGCCCCTTGCATGCTTTCCGCATCGCCGATGCTGATATCATCGAAATAGACGTGATAGGCCCCACCTCCGGGCCGCCCCGCCTGCACTTCGATCGCCGCGATATGCTTGTGAAGCGCGATCGCCCCCAGGGGCACTTCGACCATGTTCCACTGGTTCGGATACAGGCTCCGTCCCTGTCCCTGCGGGGTCAGCGGCGCGCCGGCAATATCCCGCGCCCCCAGCGACGAGGCCCGGCTGCCATCGTCAAAGACGATATCGAGCGCCGTCCCGGTCGCAGGGTCGGTCAGGGACAGCGGATCATCGACGGGAAAGATCATATAGCGCAGCACGCTGTCCGGCGTGATCGCCGCCCGACCCGCCGGCGGCACCGTCTTCACGACCGCACGCACCGGCACGCCGCGCGCATCGAACCGCATCGCGTGCAGGCCCGTAAACCCGCTATCGGGATGCGCCGTCACCACCTCGTTTCTTCCCGGCCCCGCAACCAGCGAAGCTGCCCAGCCAGGACCCGAGAGGGGAGGGAAGCTGTCGGCACCATCGAAGCGCTCGGACAGGACAGGCGCCCCCTGCGCGGCAGAGACCGCACCGCATGCGGACGAAAGGACGATCAGCGCGGCATACCCCGCCCCAAAATGGCGTTTCATGGTCATGCTTCCTGCGAATGGGACCGAACGAGGCCCATTTCGCCTCTCCGTCCAGGCGCCTCATGAAAGACCGGCCACACGCAATGATCAACCGGCCGCCCATGCGGATTCAAAACATCCATTCAGGAACGATGCCCGTTCAAAAAACAAAATCCCAAAAAAGATAAGAAGTTTTTTGGTTCTTTTTTTCAAAAAAGAACAGAAACAACCGCCGCTTCCCCCCTCAGCCCCCCATATCCAGAAGCGCCTGAAGCTCCCCAATCCCGCTCTCCGCAAAAACCCGCACGCCATGGGCGCGCAACAGCGCAGTCGTCACACCCACGCCGTCATGCCGCCCGCCGCCGAAGCTCCCGTCATAAATGAAGCGGCTCCCGCAGGACGGGCTGCCATCGGTCAGGATGGCAAACCGGCACGTATGCTCCCGGGCCAGGTTCAGGGCAATTTCGGCCCCTGCGATAAAGAGATCCGACACATCCGCGCCATCGGTCGTGATCACACGGGCCGCCCCCGCCAGCACCGCCTGACCGGACTGTCCGCCCGCGATTTCGGCAGGCGGGCGCGGCACAGGGAAGCCCGCCGAAAGCTCGGGGCAGACGGGCACCAGCCGTCCTTCGGCCTGCCACCGGTCCAGGGCCGGGTGCCGGGCGGATCTGGCCCCCCCGTCATAGCGGACAGGGTGGCCCAGAAGACAGGCACTGATCAGGATCTTCGCGTTCGCCATGGCCAACTCTACCATGGCAGCGGACAGATCGTTACCGCCTCAAACGAGTTCGGCCAGTGCCGCGCGGTCGAAACCCTTCAGGTTCTCATGGTCCCCGGCCTTGACCTTCACCACCCAGTCCGGATCGCTGAGCAGCGCACGGCCGACGGCGATCAGGTCGAACTCGTCACGTTCCATCCGCGCGATCAGCGGCGCGATCCCGGTCGAATCCGCACCTTCCCCGTTAAAGGTCGCCACCATATCCCCCGACAGCCCGACCGAACCGACACTGATGGTCGCGGCCCCGGTCAGCTTCTTCGCCCAGCCGGCAAAATTCAGGCCGTTCTCGCCGTCGATTTCCGGAAATTCAGGTTCCCAGAAGCGCCGCTGCGAGCAATGCAGAATATCCACACCGGCTTCGACCAGGGGCGCCAGCCAGTCCGTCATCAGCTCCGGCGTCTCGGCCAGCCGGGCGGCGTAATCCTGCTGCTTCCACTGGCTGACACGCAGGATGATGGGGAAATCATCGCCCACGGCCCGGCGCACCGCCGCCACCACTTCGGCCGCAAAGCGCGACCGTTCCCGGATGGTGGCACCGCCATAGCGGTCGGTCCGCCCATTGGTGCCCGACCAGAAGAACTGGTCGATCAGATACCCATGCGCTCCATGAAGCTCCAGCGTGTCGAAGCCAAGCTTCCTGGCCTCCACCGCCGCCTTCGCGAATGCCGCCACGGTGTCGGCAATCGCTTCCTCGCTCATGGCCTCGCCACGCGGCGCCTCGGGGGCCAGCAGGCCGGACGGGCTTTCGATTGGCGTCTCCGGCTGCCAGCCGGTCATGCCCGGTATCGACCCGGTATGCCAGATCTGCGGCCCCATGCGCCCACCGGCTTCATGCACGGCATCGATCACCTGCTTCCACCCCGCCAGCGCGGCATCCCCATGGAAGAAGGGAATCGTGGGCTCGTTGCGCGAAGTCGGCCGATCGATCACGGTCCCTTCGGACAGGATCAGCCCCACCTCCCGCTCGGCGCGACGACGATAATAGGCGGCATTGGCCTCTCCCGGCACGCCCTCGGGCGCGAACAGCCGGGTCATGGGGGCCATGACGATCCGGTTTTGGAGTTCGAGCCCCTTGAGGCGGAAGGGGCGAAAAAGCACGCTGTTTTCGGCACGAGACATCGACAGGCTCCGTTGTGATCCGGCGCCGGACGGTATACATCGTAGACCTGACGTCAATCAGGCACCTGAAGTCGCCCAGGTATATGCAAGGAAACCGCAGATGACGGTCTGCAACCCGCAACGTTTCGCCGGCGATTGCCCCAGCCGCATACTTTTCGACCAGATCGCGGACAAATGGTCGATGATGGTGCTGGCTGTCCTCCATGCCGGCCCCCTGCGTTTCAACGCCATCCGCCGCCTGCTGGAGGGCGTGACGCAGAAGGCCCTCACCCAGTGCCTGCGCCGTCTGGAACGCAACGGCCTGGTCTCCCGCCGCGTGATCACGACCTCCCCAGTCGCCGTCGAATACGACATCACCCCCCTGGGTCGCACCCTCCAGGACCCCCTCAAGGCCCTGTACGCCTGGACCTACGCAAAAATGCCGGAAGTCGAACAGGCCCGACAGGCATTCGATCGCCGGAACGGGAAGGGGTGATGTACGAGGGATTTTCCCGATCCCGTCTTGTTCGTAACCGTCCGAAAACGGCACGCTGCGCCGCAGAGCGTCTGATTTGGGGAGGATAGCGCCCCGGCCGGTTTCGGGGGGCATGAGGGGAAAGCTGCCGCTATCCGAGCTTCTCGATAATCGTGAAGTGTGGCTCGCCCCAAGCGTAGCGCCAACGGTCGTAACGGTATCCCGTGATCGCTGCCGCGAGATCGATTGGGGCGTCGATCAGATAGTCAACCTCGCCTTTGCTTCCGCCGTGAGCATCTTGCTGTTCCTTTTGCACCGCGGCGATACCATCGAACTCTTTCGGCACGGCTCCGGTTGAGTGAATGTCGTAGATACCCTTCTGTGCATCGTGCCAGACGTTCCAGACCATCTCTCCGGCTTGCGCTGCATGACAAGAGCTAAACATTACATGCTCTTCTACATGGCACCCGAGCATCTTCGCTGCAGACGATCGGTGGATGACATCAGGCCGAGACGCATATTCGAATGAGTTTGCCCAGATAATAGACCACCCGCTTGGCAAATATGCAATCGAGAACGGCGCTTCATTGGCCTCATCCGCGCGACCTGTGTCTCGGAAGCCCATAATCTCAAGCGCGTGCGCCTTTGGCACTTGTAAGCCAACCCACGATATCGAAAACCCCATATCACGCCCCGCAGTGCTAACTCCCGATTATTGGCATCGTGGTCCGTCATTGGAAATAGCCTTGATCATGCCCGAATTGCCGTCTCCGAGCGTCAGTTGCCGTAACCAACAAGCCTCGAACCGCGATCGGACCTTTCGATCGGAAACTTGCCGAGAGGCGCGAGCAATGGTTCGATGTCGGCTCCCACTTCAAGCCACTCGATCGACCGGAGTTCCATTGGGCCAAACTCTACCGTGTCCATATATGCCAGCGGACAGGCAAGGCTTGGCGGAAACCGCATCCTTTTCGGCTCGTCGACATCGATAAACTTCACCAGCATTTCGCGGATGCCAACGCTCGCTTCGGCAATCGCTCGGAAGGCTTTCCGCCATTTGGTGTCCGACATAAACGCGGCGGAGAATCCCGCCCTAGCCGCACGGCCTGCGGCGGCGGGATCAAGCTGGTTTGAGCGGTCCATCACGTGAGCATGGCAAACTCTCGGAAGGTCTGCAATCGGGAAGAGGCTGATCCGCTGGGAACGGCCGAGTGGGGGCGGAAGCGGCCGTCAAACAGGGCTCTTGCCGCCTCACACCCCAGCCACCCCCCGCACATCCGCCAGCAGACGATAAACGGCCTCATTCTCCATCCGTGCCACATTGAAGCGCAGGCAATCGGCCGCGGTACCATTGGCGCTGAACAGATTGCCCGGCGCCAGGATCACGCCATGCGCCAGCGCGCCGCGCGCAACACGGGTGGCGTCCAGCCCCGCGGGCAGGCGGCACCAGACGAACGGGCCTGATGCCGGCTCCACCACCGGCGTCAGGCCCAGCCGTTTCAGCCGGTCCAGCACCCGCACGCGGCACTGGTCCAGCCGCGTGCGCATCTGCGCCACATGCCGCCGATAGCCGCTATCGGTCAGCACCGCATGGCAGATCCCGGCCGCCAGCCGCCCGGAGGCAATGCCGCTGGCCACGCGCAGATCCACCAGCCCCTCCACCCAGTCCGGCCGCACGGCGATATAGCCGCACCGGAAAGAGGCCGAGACGGTCTTGGAAAAACTGCCGATCCGCACCACCCGCTCCAGCCCGTCGAAGGTGGCCAGACGCGCGGCCGGCGCCGCCTCGAAATCGGCAAAGATATCGTCTTCCACCACGATGATGTCATGCGCCTCGGCCAGCCGCAGCACCCGATGCGCCACCACGGGGGAGAGGACGGCGCCAGTCGGATTATGAATGGCGGAATTGGTGATGTAGAGCCGCGGCCGGCCGGACTCCGCGACCCGCGCAAAGGCAGCAATATCCGGCCCATCGGCCAGATAAGGCACACCCACCACCCGCACCTGATGCGCCCGCAACAGCGCGAGGAAATTGAAATAGCACGGATCGTCCACCATCACCGTGTCCCCCGGCCGCAGCAGGAAACGACAGATCAGGTCCAGCGCGTGCGATCCGGAATCCGCCGTCAGGATCTGCGCGGGAGAAACCCCGACATCCTGCTCCGCCATCCGCCGCGCGACGAAGGCACGGATCGGCGCATGCCCCAGCGGCGTGTCATAATCGAACAGCGCATCCGGCGCTCCATCCCGCGCCACGGCCCGCAACGCCCGGCGCACCAACTCCTCCGGCATCCAAGCGGCGGGCAGCCAGCCGCATCCGGGCGACAGCGCAGCCGGGTCCTGCTCCAGCGACGCCCGCAGCATGCAGACCGGATCGACCATCCGCGCCGGCTCCGATGACGGCACATCCAGCGACAGCGGTGCCAGCGGGGCGGCCACATAAAAGCCCGCACCGGGGCGGGAACGGATAACCCCTTCGGCATGCAACCGGTCATAAGCCTCCACGACGGTGGATTTCGACACCCCCGCACCGTCCGTCATGGCACGGATCGAGGGCAGGCGGGCACCCGGCGTCAGCAACCGCCGCTCGATCCGGTGGCGCACCAGCCCCATCACCTGCGCCACCCGCGCGGGGGCGAGCGCCCCTCCGCCGCCTTCTGGGCGTGGTCGGTCGCCGGCGCGGCGCTGGTCTGCGGTTTTGCCGCGCGCCGGGGCGGGGCGGGGTCCTACGGCGCCGACCTGACGATGATCCTGTCCGTGATCGTCTGCGGGCTGGGCTATGCCGAGGGCGGTCGCCTGTCACGCACGCTGGGCGGCCTGCGCGTCATCTGCTGGGCGCTGGTGGTGGCACTGCCGGTGTCGGCGGCCGGCGCGGTGGCGACGGCGCCGGGCCAGTGGGGCGGTATCGCGCCCTCCGCATGGGCCGGGCTGGCCTATGTCACCCTGTTCTCGATGTTCCTGGGGTTCGTGTTCTGGTATCGCGGGCTGGCGCTGGGCGGCATCGCGGCGGTCGGGCAGTTGCAGCTTCTCCAGCCGTTCCTCGGCTTCTTCCTCGCCTTCCTGGTGCTGCACGAACCGGTCGGCGGCCAGCTCGTGCTGACCGCCATGGGGGTCGTGCTCTGCGTGGCGGGGGCGCGGCATTTCTCCCCCGCCCGCACGCCGGCCCGCTAGGGCCGGCACCCGCTTCTGCTTGACCTGCCTACAAAGGCGGCGTCGGAACGCTGGCCCCCACAAAGGGCCCGACGACGATCAACTGATTGGTCACCGACGTCACCCCCGGCGTGTTCTCCGCCGCCACCCGCGTGGCCGAGACCAGCCGCTCATCGGTCACGGCGCCGCTCAGGACAACCGCCCCATGATAGACCTCGACCTTCACGAGGTCCCGAATCCCCGCACCCAGTCCCCTTTCCAGCGCGGCCTCGACCGACTGCCGGATCACATCGTCATCGGTGGCCACGGGCGGCTCGGCGGCCAGCGGCAGCAGCGCGCGCAGCACATCGGCCCGCGCCAGAATACCGATCACCCTGCCATCCTGGAGCACCGGCAGGCGCCGGACGTGATGGACGGTCATCATGTCGATGGCGTCCGACAGGCGCGCATCCGGCTCGATGGTGACGGGCTGGTCGGTCATCACGTCGGCAACCTTGCGGCCATGGGTATGGACATATTCCTCCGCCCGGCTCCCGGGCGAGAGGAACAGGTCCTTCAGCCACGAATGCGCGCCGACCGTACCCAGCTCGTGCCGCCGCAACAGGTCGCCTTCGGTCACGATGCCGACCAGTTCCCCCTGCGCGGTGGTGACGGGCACCCCGCTGATCCTGCGCTCCAGCATCAGTTGGATCGCGTCGGAGATGCCCTGCGTCGGTTGGAGGCAGAACACCGGTGATGTCATGATGTCCCGGACTTTCATGGCGTACAGCCTTTGCTCTAGAGACTCACCGATGATGGGCACGCACCCCGGCCCCCGCAATCGCAGTCCGGATTTTGTGAAGAGTGCCCCGCGCCCACGGCAGGCGCGGGGGAAAAGGCTGGACGAAAATGCAGGTTCCGTGGAAGGTGCGGCCATGCGCGCCGGTGACGGGACGGGGAGAATGCAGGGGGTCATCTCGACAGCGACGGGACGGATGCTGGCCAGCCTGCTGCTGCTGGTCGGGCTGATGCTGCCCGCCACCCTGTCGCCCGCCACCTCCGCGTCGTTCCCCATGGCGGCCATGCCCTGCATGGACATGGGCTGCGACGCCACGGCCGCCCCCGTGCCCGACAGGCCCGTCTCCTGCCATGCCCCTGGCCGTCACCACGGCCACGCCGTCGATTCCTGCTGCCCACAGGGCGCATGCGCCGCCTGGCTCCCCACCCCGACCGCCCAGGCCCCATCCGCCCTGCACCGTGTCGCCTCGGTGCAACCCGTCCGCTCCGACCGCCGTGCCGGCCGCGTCCTTGCGCCCACCCTGCGTCCACCCAGACTCCGCGGCTGAGAACCTGTCCCTGAACGCCGCGGCGACCGGCCCACCAGGCCGCTCGCACGCGCCGGATCGCAGATCGTTCTTCCTGGCGGATGACCAAGACATGATTTCTCTTCCCCTCGCGCGGCAGCGGGCGCTGACGCGCCGCCGCTTCGTCATCGGTGCCGGCCTGGGCGGCACCGGCCTGTGCCGCGCGGGCGCTCTCGCGGCCCCGGCCACCCCTGCACCGCCCTCCTCGGGCATTCCCCCCGCCGCACCGGATACGCGCTTCGACCTCGCGATCGGCCCGGTCGGCGTCAACGTCACCGGCCGGCCGGCGCGCGCCATCGGCATCAACGGCACCACCCCGGCCCCGATCCTGCGCTGGCGGCAGGGCGACACGGTGGAACTGACGGTCACCAACCAGTTGCGCGAACCCAGTTCCATCCACTGGCACGGCATCCGTCTGCCGGCGGACATGGACGGCGTGCCCGGCCTAAGCTTCGCCGGCATTCCGCCGGGCGGCCGCTTCACCTACCGGTTCCGCCTGCATCAGAGCGGCACTTACTGGTATCACAGCCATTCCGGCTTCCAGGAACAGATCGGCCTCTACGGTGCGCTGATCGTCGACCCCAGGGCCGGCTACGCCCAACCGTTCGACCGCGAATACGTGATCGTCCTGTCGGACTGGACGGACGTGGACCCGGCCGACATCGTCTCGAACCTGAAGTTCCAGAGCGATTATTACAATTTCCGCCAGCGCACGGTCGGCACCTTCGTCCGTGACGCCGCACGGCAGGGGCTGGGCCCCACCATCGCCGACCGGCTGCGCTGGGGCGCGATGAACATGGCGCCGACCGATATTTCGGACGTGTCGGGTATCATCTATACCTATCTGATCAATGGCTGCGCCCCCGCCGCCAACTGGACCGGCCTGTTCCGCCCCGGCGAGCGCGTGCGCCTGCGCGTGATCAACGCGGCGTCGATGACGCTGTTCGACGTGCGGATTCCCGGCCTGACGATGCAGGTGGTGCAGGCCGACGGCAACGATGTCGAGCCGGTACCGGTCGACGAATTCCGCATCGCCCCGGCCGAGACCTACGACGTGATCGTCACCCCCTCCGGCCCCGGCCCCTACACGATCTTCGCCCAATCCGAAGACCGCACCGGCTACGCACGCGGCACGCTGGCCACCGCCCCCGGCCAGACCGGCCCGATCCCCCCCATGGACCCGCGCCCCCTGCGCACGATGGCCGACATGGGCATGGCTGGCATGGACACGCCCCATAGGGACATGCCCGGAATGGACATGACCGGCAAGGAACAGGGCGCCATGCCGCCCGGCATGAAGATGGACACCGCGCCCGCCCCAACGCCGTCCACACCACCCGCCCCACCGCTGGGCGTCGAAATGCAGAATATCGCCCAAATGCCCACCAGCCGGCTGGCGGAACCGGGCGCGGGGCTCGAGGGCAACGGCAGGCGCGTCCTCACCTACGCCGACCTGCGCGCCACCATCCCGGGCGCCGATCCGCGCCCCCCCTCGCGCGAGATTACCCTGCGCCTGACCGGCAACATGGAGCGCTTCATCTGGGGCTTCGACGGGCGGAAATTCTCCGAAGCCCCGCCGATCCGCCTGCGCGTGGGCGAGCGCGTGCGCTTCGTGCTGATCAACGACACGATGATGGAACACCCGATCCACCTGCACGGATTATGGAGCGAGCTGGAAAACGGCCACGGCGCCTTCCGCCCCTACAAGCACACGATCATCGTCAAGCCCGGCGAAAGGCTCAGCTACCTCGTCACCGCCGACGAGCCCGGCTTGTGGGCCTATCACTGCCACCTGCTCTATCACATGGAGGTCGGCATGTTCCGCACCGTGGTGGTGGCATGAGGGCGCGGCTCCCGGCCACCCTGGCCCTCATCCTCTGCACAGGCACCGCCCACGCGGCCGATGGCGGCACGACTGGCGGCATGGACGAAGCCCCCGTCGCCTATGTCGGCGGCATGCCGCCCGTCATGGACCACATGCTCTACAGCCACGCGCTGCTCGACGAGTTCGAAGCCCGCGCCAACAGCCATGGCGGCCAGTTCCGCTATGACGGCCAGGCCTGGTTCGGCACCGACTACGACAAGCTGTGGCTGAAATCCGAAGGCACGGTCGGCACAGACGGCCGCTTCGGCGACGGCGACCACGAAGTGCTGTACGACCGCGCCGTCTCCCGCTATTTCGACGTGCAGTCCGGCGTGCGGGTCGATATCGATGCCGGGCCGACCCGCGCCTGGGGCGCGGTGGGCGTCGAAGGGCTGGCGCTGTATTTCTTCCAGCTCGAAGCCACCGCCTATTTCAGCGATCGCGGCGCGGCGGCCCGGCTGCAGGGATCGTACGACCTGCTGCTGACCAACCGCCTGATCCTCCAGCCCCAGGTGGAAATGAACCTCTATTCCACCAACGACCGTGCCCGCGGCAACGGGCGCGGCCTGTCGGATCTCGATACCGGATTGCGCCTGCGCTACGAATGGCACCGCAAGATCGCCCCCTATCTGGGCGTGACCTACACCAGCAGCTTCGACCAGGCCGCCAGCATGGCCCGCGCGCGCGGGCAGCGGGTCCACGGCGTGAACGTCACCGCCGGAATCAGGCTATGGTTCTGACCCCGCCCGTGATCGCCCCGACGGTCTCAAAACCAGACAGAAGGAAAATCTCTCCGATGCGTCCATCCATCATCAGGACCGCCCTGCCGCTGGCCGCCCTGCTGGCCGGGCTCCACGCCGTTCAGGCAGCCGCGCAAGGCACCGCCGGCACAGCGCAGAGCATGTCCGGAATGTCCGGAATGTCCGGCATGGACATGTCCGGCATGGACCACGGGTCCATGAGCATGAAAGGACCGATGGAGAATATGCAGGGCATGCAGATGGCCGGCCCATCCCCCACACCAAACCGGACGCGGAACGCCGCCCCGCAGGGCGATTGCCGTGCCATGCCGGGCATGGCCATGCAGGGCGGCCGGTCCGGGGCAGGGTGCGCCACGCAGGGCGCGGCAGCCAACTCCGCTCCGCAGCCCATGCCCGAGGCCGTGCGCGAGCGTTGACGGGGCGGCGCTAACGCCCCACCCGCGCCAACCCGGCGCGCCTGCTCCGCGCGCCGGTCATCACCCTTGGGTCCCGATCAGCCAAACCGTTCGCCGACCATCTCCTCGCTCTCCGCCCACAGCGCCTCCGCGCGGGCCGGATCGACGGCATAGGCCCGCACCCCACCCTCGATCAGGCTGATCGGCCGGTCGTCGGGCACCACGGCGCTGACATGGCAATCCTCGCAATAATGTCCGCCCACGGCGTCGGCGTCCGCCACCACACCGGCCCAGGCCGAGGTCGCGGCCCCCTGCGGAATGGTCTTGAACCGGAAGGGCGGCTTGCCCTCGGCGGCGGCGCGCTCATTGATCTGCGCCACCATGGCCTCGATCTGCCCGGGGCTCATATGGCGGGCCAGCTCCGTGATGATCCCGCCGGGATGCACGGCCGTCGCCCGCACGCCCCGCGCCCGATGCCGCGCATCGAACGCGACCGCGAACAGGATGTTGGCGGTCTTGGACCGTCCATAGGCCAGGAACGGCTCATAGGCCGTCCGCTCGAAATTCGGATCGTCGAGGTCGATATCGGAAAACCGATGACCCGACGAGGCCAGAGTCACCAGCCGCGCCCCGTCATGCATCAGCCCGGCGATCCGGTTGACCAGCACGAAATGCCCCAGGTGATTGGTGCCGAACTGCGTCTCGAACCCATCCCTGGTATGGCCGAACGGCGTGGCCATCACGCCCGCATTGGCAATCACCAGGTCGAAGGGCAGGGCGCGCGCGTTCAGCGCGTCCGCACAGGCCCGCACGCTGGCCAGGTCCGCCAGGTCCAGTGCAACCAGCTCCAGCGCACCGCCGCCGCGTTCCGCATCCGCGCGCACCTGTGCGGTCGCCCGATGCGCCTTGTCCAGGTCGCGCGCCGCCCCCACCACTTGCGCGCCATGGGCCGCCAGCGCCCGCGCCGTCTCGACGCCGAGCCCGGCGGAAACACCCGTCACCAGCACGCGCCTGCCCGCAAGGGAAAGCCCGGAAAGAACATCCTCGGTCGTGGATGTCGCGCCAAAATCCTGTGCCATCATTGGCCTCCAGCGGGAAAGGGAGTTATGTGGAAGCATGCTCCGCTTATTGATATGCGGAGGATGACTCCGCTTAACAAGGGGCAGAGAGGTGGACGGGGAGAAAATATCGCGCCGCAAACCGCGCAGCGACGGCCAGCGCAACCGCCAGCACCTGCTGGACACGGCGAAAGCCGCCTTCCAGTCGGGCGAGACCGACATCGCGCTGGACGAAGTCGCACGCCGCGCCGGGGTCGGAATCGGCACGCTCTACCGCCATTTCGCCAACCGCGACGCCCTGATCGAGGCCGTCTATCGCAACGAGCTGGACCGCCTCGCCGCAGCCGCGACCCAGCTTGCGGGCACGCATCCGCCGGTCGAGGCCCTGCGCGCGTGGATGCTCCTGTTCGTGGACTATATCGCCGCCAAGCAGGTCATCGCCCCCGCCCTGAACGGTCTGGTCGGCGGCACGGGCGCGCTCTACGCGGCCTCGGCCGAGATCATCAAGGGCACGATCGACGGGCTGGTCTCCCGCGCGGTCCAGAACGGCGACATCCGCCCCGACCTCGACCCGCTGGATTTCCTCCGCGCCCTGGTCGGCGTCTCCAACGTCGCCGCCGCCCCAGGCTGGGAAGCCAGCGCCCGACGCCTGGTCGATATCCTCATCGCCGGATCACAGCCGCCAACCGCGTCCCGAAGCCGGACATGACAGTTCTATAGGCTGGTTTGCGGGGCCTCGGCCATGTCATCGCCGATGCCGGACAGCCGCTTCCGCCCTGTTTGTAAGAGCCTGTTTGGAAATGCGCGCTGGTGGCGATCCGACGCGCATTTCCAAACAGGCTCTGAGTCGTCGCGAATAGATTGCCAGTGCCGAAAAATTGAAATGACAAATGCTGCGTCATCGGTCAGATCGGGAAACCCAGTATGGTAGGATTGGTGATTTGTATCTTCCAATCCAGTAAGCATGTGAATTGCCGTTTTTAAGCGGTCAATGCTGAATTCAAGTGCCATTTTTGTTCTATTTTTGTTGAAATGCCCTGCCTTGTCAGTCGGCAGGGGTTGGCGTAACTGGGGTCCGAACCTTAAGCCGACTTGACCATGTCCGGTTTGCGGGGCCGCATTTCAGGCCCATACACCTCAATGACGTTGGGATTGCGATGAACGCCTATTCAGATTACCTGACCGAAATCAAGGACAGAGCAAATCAGGGGCTCGCTCCCAAGCCGATCGACGACGGCGCGCTCGTCCGTGACATCATCACGTTGATCGAGGACGCCGGTAACGAACACCGGGCAGATGCCCTCAAGTTCTTCATTTACAACACGCTGCCCGGCACCACGAGCGCCGCCGGCGTCAAGGCGGCGTTCCTGAAGAAGATCGTCCTGGGTGAGGCGGTCGTCCCGGAGATCACTCCCGCCTTCGCCCTCGAGCTGCTGTCGCACATGAAGGGCGGCCCCTCGATCGAGGTGCTGCTTGACATCGCCCTCGGCGATAACGGCCCGATCGCCGAGCAGGCGGGCGAGGTGCTGAAGACCCAGGTCTTCCTCTATGACGCCGACATGTTCCGGCTGCGCGACGCCTTCAAGGCGGGCAACGCCATCGCGAAGGACGTGCTCGAGAGCTATGCCAGGGCCGAATTCTTCACCAAGCTTCCGGATGTCGAGGACGAGATCAAGGTCGTGACCTTCGTCGCGGCCGAAGGCGATATCTCGACTGACCTCCTGTCGCCGGGCAACCAGGCGCATTCGCGCTCGGACCGCGAGCTGCACGGCAAATGCATGATTTCGCCGGAAGCCCAGCGGGAAATCGTCGCGCTGCAGAAGCAGCACCCCGGCAAGCGGGTGATGATGATCGCCGAAAAAGGCACGATGGGCGTCGGCTCGTCGCGCATGTCGGGCGTGAACAACGTGGCGCTCTGGACCGGCAAGCAGGCCAGCCCCTACGTTCCCTTTGTCAATTTCGCTCCTGTCGTCGCGGGTACCAACGGCATCTCGCCGATCTTCGCGACCACGGTCGACGTGACCGGCGGCATCGGCCTGAACCTTAAGAACTGGGTCAAGAAGGCCGGCGCGGACGGCAAGCCGATCCTCAATAACGACGGCAATCCCATCCTCGAGCAGAAATACTCGGTCGAGACCGGCACCGTCCTGAAGATCGACGTGAAGAACAAGCAGCTCCGCGACGAGACCGGCAACGAGCTGGTCGATGTCGCCGCCGCGTTCACGCCCCAGAAGATGGAGTTCATGAAGGCGGGCAGCTCCTACGCCATCGTCTTCGGCAAGAAGCTCCAGACATTCGCGGCCCAGGCACTGGGGATCGAAGCGACCCCCGTCTTCGCACCGAACAAGGAGATCACGGTCAAGGATCAGGGCCTGACCGCGGTCGAGAAGATCTTCAACCGCAACGCCGTCGGCGTGGCGCCGGGCAAGGTCCTGCATGCGGGGTCGGATGTCCGGGTGAAGGTGAATATCGTCGGCTCCCAGGACACGACCGGCCTGATGACGGCGCAGGAGCTTGAGGCGATGGCGGCCACCGTCATCTCGCCGCTCGTGGATGGCGCATACCAGTCGGGCTGCCACACGGCATCCGTCTGGGACAAGAAGGCCCAGGCGAACATCCCGAAGCTCATGAAATTCATGAACGATTTCGGCCTGATCACCGCGCGCGACCCCAAGGGCGTCTATCACGCGATGACGGACGTGATTCACAAGGTGCTGAACGACATCACCGTGGATGATTGGGCGATCATCATCGGCGGCGACAGCCATACCCGCATGTCCAAGGGCGTGGCCTTCGGCGCCGACTCCGGCACCGTGGCCCTGGCACTGGCCACGGGCGAGGCGACGATGCCGATCCCGCAATCGGTCAAGGTCACGTTCAAGGGCACGATGCAGCCGCACATGGACTTCCGTGACGTGGTGCACGCGACCCAGGCGCAGATGCTCAAGCAATGCGGCGACAACGTCTTCCAGGGCCGCGTCATCGAAGTGCATATCGGCACGCTGCTCGCCGACCAGGCCTTCACCTTCACCGACTGGACAGCCGAGATGAAGGCCAAGGCGGCGATCTGCATCTCGCAGGACGAGCCGCTGATCGAATCGCTGGAAATCGCCAAGTCGCGCATCCAGATCATGATCGACAAGGGCATGGAAAATGCCGCGGGCACGCTGAAGGGCCTGATCGCCAAGGCCGACAGGCGCATTGCCGAGATCCGCTCGGGCGAAAAGCCCGCGCTGGCGCCCGATGACAATGCGAAATATTTTGCCGAGGTCGTGGTCGATCTCGATCTGATCGACGAGCCGATGATCGCCGATCCCGACGTGAACAACCCCGACGTGTCCAAGCGCTACACCCACGACACGATCCGCCCGGTTTCGTACTATGGCGGTAACAAGAAGGTGGACCTTGGTTTCGTGGGCTCCTGCATGGTGCACAAGGGCGACATGAAAATCGTGGCCCAGATGCTCAAGAATCTGGAGAAGGCGCAGGGAAAGGTGGAGTTCAAGGCACCGCTGGTCGTCGCCGCCCCGACCTACAACATCATCGACGAACTGAAGACCGAAGGGGATTGGGAAATCCTCGAGCGCTATTCCGGCTTCGAATTCAACGACCTGCTGCCGAAGGCCACCGCGCGGACCGAATACGAGAACATCCTCTATCTGGAACGTCCGGGCTGCAACCTGTGCATGGGCAACCAGGAGAAGGCCGAAAAGGGCGATACCGTCCTGGCGACGTCGACCCGCCTGTTCCAGGGACGCGTCGTCGAGGATTCCGGCGAGAAGAAGGGTGAATCGCTTCTGGCCTCCACCCCGGTCGTGGTGTTGTCGGCGATCCTGGGCCGGATGCCGAGCAATGAGGAATACAAGGCTGCCGTCGAAGGGATCGATCTGACCACGTTCGCTCCGCCAAAGGCGACGCCGATCGATTCCTTGTCTGTCCATTACTGATACGAGGTATCTGGTCCCCGGGTCTGGCCGTTCGGCATCCGTGACGGAGTCCTGTCTGGCACGTTGCCACGCCTGATACGGATTTTCGGCTAACCCGGCCCCGTGCTGCGGCGCTCGCTTTCATCAGGGCCGCGTTCCCGATACTCGGAAACGCAACCCCGGGCGCGGCCCTCCGGGCCGCACCCGCGCACCAGCCCATATGTCCGGTCAGCCTCTAAAACGGGCCCTACGCCCAACGACGCGCGTTCGCGATCTCATGTTCGATCTGCCGGATCATCCGCTGCGGCACGTCATGATCGGTCGCGATCGCACGCCATCCGGCAAGCGACGCATCGACCTCCTCGATAATCGCATCCCGCCGCGCAGGCCTGATCCCGGCTATGTGCGCGACCCTGGCCATCGCCTCTTTCCCAGGCATGCGGCCCTCGCCGCCAACCGATATCGAATGCTCCCCCCCGGGCCCCTCCGAGAACGAGACATCATAGGCCGGGGCCAGCGACCATTCTCCCTCCGCGTTCATGAGGAACGCATGGTTGCGAACGTGATCATCCCGATTGAGCGCGCGTACATTGAACACCATGCGCCGAAAAACCTGCTCGACGGCATCCGCTCTCCCGCACAACAGCTTGGTGAGCCTGACCAGATCGATATAGTCGAGCATCCCATGCGCCATTCCGCTGTCGAGCAGCCCCGCGACGCTCGCCATATGCAGGCGCCCCGCACCCGGCCGGTCGAACCGCTCGGTCGCAAAAAAGCACTCCCGGACACCTTCCAGCGCAAACATCCCGCTGACGTCGATGCCGGCCCTCCGCATAAGGGCGCCATAGCCGATCTCCGCCTGAACGGCACCGACCGGATCGGACGAGCCGCGTCCCTTGATCAGCACCTGCCTCCACCCCTCGGAGACAGAAGCGCGATGATCCCGCAGCGTGCGCATGTCTTCATGGATCTGCGCCATGAATTTGGGCCGCGCCCCCTGGCTGCCACCCGAAATGATGCGCAACCGGGAGAGGTCCGCCGCCGAGGCACCATCCTCGACATGCGGAATGATCTCCTCGAACCAGCCCAGATCGATGACCCCGATCGGCTGACCGCCGGTCTCGGGCATATATGTCAGGGCGCCGGCACCATGGCGGCCGATCATGGCCAGCCTTTCCAGGTCCCCGATCTCCGCGCGACTGATGCCGCGTGCCGCGATTTCCCGATCCAGCAGCAGCCGGCCCCACCCATCCGGCAGGCTGTCTTCGAACAGCGCGGGCAGGCGCGCGCCACGCCCCGCATTCGGCCGCAGCAAGCCATCATAGGCAATCCTGGCGACCGGCGAGACGGGCAGGGGGCTCGCCGCAAAGCCCGCATCCCATTCAAAAGCCGCACTCCGACGGGCCTCGTCCCGACCAAGCGTTCCCACCCGGCGCGGTTCGGCGCCACAGCCGAAGTCCAGATGCACCGAAAGCCGCCGTATCATCCTTTTTTCCGCCCGGCTGCGCGACGGCGCCGCCGGGCAGAAGCGTCCAATTCATCCAGCGATTTCGCTTCGGGCAGCGGAAAAAGCGTGGAAAACCCGTCGAGCGCCTCAAGCGCTTCCGCGATGGCCAGAACCGTTGACAGGCTCGCCGGTCCGCCGCCCTCAAACCGCCGAAGCGTCGCGATCGCCACACCAGACCGCCGGGCGAGTTCGTCCTGCGTCAGATTCCTTGCCAGCCGCCGCGCCCGGGCGGACGCCGCAATCTCATCCTGCACTTCCGCAGCCGTCCTGGGTAAGCTGAAATAGCTCATATTTGATCTCTTGAGACCCTATCCACCGCATAATCGCTCATATCTGATGTATGAACCCACCATGCCGTGATCAAGTGCATACAGCGATCGAATATGATCTCTGAGAGCCTGACCGCAAATGCGGGCTGGCGGCGATCCAGCACGCGTTGCCTGCGCTTCGGTGCTCACTTCCATCAAGGCCGCTCCGCTCCGATGCTCGGAAACACACGACGGGCGCGACCTGTTCCGGGCCACTCTCGCTCACCAGCACGCATTTCCAAACAGGCTCTGACGTAACCCGGCGCCGTCACGGGCGGAGGGAAAGAACCAGACCGTTCATCCCGCAACTTTCGGGAGAAGGGACATGGTACCGTTATCTATCGAGTCGCCCGAAAGAAAGGACGATCAACGTCCTTTCAGCATGATTGTTATCTTCTCTTTCAGTTGCGGCAAATCAGTTTGAACGGTGTTCCAGACGATATCGAAGTCTGTATTGAAATATCCGTGGGTTATTCGGTTTCGGATACCGCGCATGCTCTTCAACGGAATGCCATCATCCACGAAATCCGGGAAGTCGCGCAGAATTTTGGCAGAAGTTTCCCCGATGATGATAAAGGCCAGAACCGTGGCATCCTTGACCAGCGCATTGGCCAGGAACTGTTCCCGCGTCATCCCGGCGGTATAGGCAAGCGCCTTGTCGGCACCTTCCAGAATTTGCCCGAGCAGTTCGCTGATATCCTTCCGCATCACAGGGCGACGCAATCGGACAGGATGCGCGCCCGAAGGGAAGATTTGATGTCGCCCGGCGTCAACAGGTCAACCTGTAAGCCCAGCACATCCTGCAACTGCTCCTGCAAGCCGCCAAGGTCGAACAGCGTCACATCCGGCGTCACGTCCACCAGGATATCCACGTCACTATCGGGCCGGTCGTCCCCGTGCGCCACCGAGCCGAACAGGCGCGGATTTCGGGCGAAACGGGTGGCCAGAATCATGTCCCGGATGATGTCCCGCTTGCTGGCCAATATTTCGGACGGCTTCATCGGTCAGATCCCCAAAGACCCCTCATGGGCTGGAACTATGGCACAAATCCACAGGACGGGCATCCGTCAGGTGGCATCCGGCTCCATCGGAGCCATGGCGATTCCTCCCCCCAATAGCGGGCAGAAATTTACGGGCGCCGCAGAATGCCAGCGGGCAGGCTGGCACCACTCACCCTGAAAAGTCCGCTGGCATTTAATAGACGATCGGTCTAGTAAATCCGTCATGAATGCCGCTTCACCTCCCCGCCGGCGCGGCCGCCCCCCGCGCGCGCCAGACGGCCCCGCGCAAACGCGCGAACAGCTCATCCGCGCCGGCGTCGCTGCGTTGACCGAGCAAGGGTTCACGGCCACCGGCCTGGACGGGCTCCTCCGCGCCGCCGGCGTGCCAAAAGGCTCGTTCTATCATTATTTCGACAGCAAGGAGGCCTTCGGCCTGGCGCTGATCGACAGCTACGCCGCCTATTTCACGGCCAGGCTGGACCGCTGGCTGGGCCAGGCGCAGGTCCCGCCGCTGGAGCGCGTGCGCCATTTCGTGGCCGATGCGGCGGCCGGCATGGCCCGGCACGATTTCCGGCGCGGCTGCCTGATCGGCAATCTGGGTCAGGAACTGGCGGTGCTGCCCGAGACTTATCGCCAGGCGCTGGCCACGGTGCTGGCGTCGTGGGAGGCAAGGCTGGCCGCCTGCCTGGCCGAACAGTATGGCGACCCGGCCGCGCGGCACTACGCGGCCTTCTTCTGGACCGGGTGGGAAGGTGCGGTGCTGCGCGCCCGGCTGGAACGCTCGGCCCGGCCGCTGGACCTGTTCCTGGACGGGTTCACCGCCCTGGTGCGCCTTTAGCAGAATGGGAGATCAGACAATGTTCGACGCGGTGATGATCGAGAAATCCGAAGACGGGGCACAGACGGTCCATGTCCGCTCGGTCGAGGACGCCCGCCTGCCCGATGGCGACGTGACGGTGCGCGTCGAATGGTCGACGCTCAATTACAAGGATGCCCTGGCCATCACCGGGCGCGGGCCCATCGTGCGGCAATTCCCCATGGTGCCCGGCATCGATTTCGCGGGCGTGGTCGAACTCTCGGCCCGCGCCGACATCCCGCCCGGCACCCGGGTGGTGCTGAACGGCTGGGGTGTGGGCGAACGCTGGTGGGGCGGGCTGGCCGGCCGGGCACGGGTCAAGGGCGACTGGCTGGTGCAACTGCCCGAGGCCTTCACCACGCGGCAGGCCATGGCGATCGGCACCGCCGGCTATACCGCCATGCTGTGCGTGATGGCGCTGGAACGGCAGGGCCTGACGCCGGAGCGCGGCCCGGTGCTGGTCACCGGCGCCTCGGGCGGGGTGGGCAGCGTCGCGGTCATGCTGCTGGCCCGGCTGGGCTACCACGTCGCCGCCGTCACCGGCCGGCCGGAGGAAGAGGATTACCTGCGCGCGCTGGGCGCCGCCGAGATCCTGCCGCGCAGCGGGTTCTCCACCCCCGGCCGGCCGCTGGAAAAGGCGCACTGGGCCGGGGCGGTCGATGTCGCGGGCGGCGTGGTGCTGGCCAATGTCTGCGCCGCGATGCTGCCCAACGGGGCGGTCACCGCCTGCGGGCTGGCGGCGGACATGGCGTTCCCGGCCACGGTGGCCCCGTTCATCCTGCGCGGGGTGACGCTGGTGGGCATCGACAGCGTGATGTGCCCCCGGCCCCAGAGGATCGAGGCCTGGCGGCGCCTGGCCGAACTCACCGACCCCACGCGCCTGGAATCGATGGTCACCGAAATCGCGCTGGCCGACGTGCCGCAAGCGGCGGCCGCCCTGCTGGACGGCAGGATGCGCGGGCGCATCGTCGTCCGCATCCCCTGAACAATCCTTGCAGACGCGCGTCCCGTCGCAAGGGGCCGCGCGTTCAAGGCAAGGAGATTACTCCGGCGCGCCATCCAGATGCGAGTGGTAGCGGGGCCCCGCGAACGTGGCCAGCAGGGCGATCGCGCAGCCCGCGCCCCCCACCACGATCATCAGCGCCGGGGCCAGGTCGCCCCCCAGGCCCAGCGCGATCCGGTGCTGGATCAGCCCGGTACTGGCCGCGATCAGATTGCCGCACTGATACGCCACGCCGGGAAAGGTGGCCCGCACGTCGGCGGGCGAGAGTTCGTTCAGATAGGCCGGCACCACCCCCCAGGCCCCCTGGATGCAGAACTGGATCAGCACCGCGCCAAGGGCGATCCAGACCGGCGCGGTGGAAAGCGCCCATAGCGGCAGCAGCGGCAGGGCCAGCGCCGCGGCCAGCGCAATGGCGCGCGCGCGCCCGATCCGCTCCGACAGCGCGCCGAAGTACAGCCCGCCCGCAATGGCGGCCAGATTGTACAGCACCACGATCACGGTAATGGTCGGGTGCGGCAGGTGCCGCTGCAACGCCAGGAAGATCTTCGGAAACAGGTCCTGCGACCCGTGGCTGAAGAAATTGAATGCCGCCATCAGGCACACCGCATATACCACCAGCCCGCGATAGCGCCGCAGGACCGACAGCATGGACGGCTTGGCGGCGCGGGGCATGCCCGCCATCCGCTGCTGGCTGGCCAGCCAGACAGGGCTTTCCTTGACGTACAGCGCGACATAGATGACCGAAAGCCCGGTCGAGGCCCCCAGCACGAACAGCCCCTGCCACCCCAGCGCCGGCAGCAGCAGGAACATCAGCGACGCCAGCAGGTATCCCGCCGGATAACCCGCCTGCAACAGGCCCGACGCCGTGCCGCGCCAGTGCGGCGGCACCGTCTCCATGGTCAGCGACGTGCCGACCCCCCATTCCCCGCCCAGCGCCACGCCGAACAGCAGCCGCAGCGCCAGGAAGATCGTCAGGTTGGGCGCGAAGGCCGACAGCAGCTCGATGGTGGAATAGGTCACGATCGTCGCCATCAGGATCGGGCGGCGCCCATACCGGTCGGCGGCCCGGCCGAACAGATAGGCCCCGACCGGCCGGCTGATCAGCGTCAGCGTCGGCGCCAGCAGGATCGCCTCCAGCGAGGTGCCGAAACTGTGGGCCACATTGTCCAGCGTGAACAGCACGATGAAGAAATCGCAGGCATCGAGCGTCCAGCCCAGGAAGCACGCGGCGATGATGTGCCGGGCATCGCTCAGGCTGCGGATCGGAGGTGCAGCGCCGGTCGGGGGCAGGGAGGTCATGATCGGGGCGGGTCCTTGATTGCTTTCCCCCGTTCTAGCGGCAACCGCCGCCGATGGCATGGGGGGCTGCGCGATCAGGGCGAACCGCTCCGGCCGATCGGCCGCACGCGATCGCGCCGGGCGCGAAAAGTTCGCATCACAAGTTCGAATCTCGCACCGAGTTGGCAGGACTCTTTCGAAACTATCACTTTCACGTGATAACGGTTCTCCAGCCGTCCGGCGTCGTTAGATTTTTTGAAGGGCCCGCAATCGCCGCGCTCGCGCGTTTTCCTTTCCTCCTGACCAAGAAGGGTAGTGGCATGAACCGTCACCAGCAGGAACGGGAGCCGTCGGGCCCGATCCGGGTGCTCTCCGTAGCATCCGAGATGTTCCCCTTCGTCAAGACGGGGGGACTGGGCGACGTGGTGGGCTCGCTGCCGGCGGCGCTGCGTACCGAGGGCGTGCTGGTGACGACCCTGCTGCCCGGCTACCCTGCGGTGCTGGACGCGCTGGAAGGCCCGGTGCGCGTGGCCGCGATGACGCCGCTGCCGGGCGTCGAGATCGCGCTGCTGGAAGGCTACGCCGCCGGTCATCACCTGCTGGTCATCGATTGTCCGCATCTGTTCCGCCGCAAGGGCAACCCCTATCTGGCGCCCGACGGCACCGACTGGCCCGATAACGGCGTGCGCTTCGCCTGCCTCTCGCGCGTCGCGGCCAGCATCGCCCAGGGGCATGTAGGCGGGTATCGCCCTGACCTGGTGATGGCGCATGACTGGCAGGCCGGCCTCACCGGGGCCTATCTGCATTATGACGGCCAGCCGGCCGCGCCGGTGGTGCAGACCATCCACAACCTGGCCTTCCAGGGCCGCTTCCCGGTGGCGGATCTCGAACGGTTCGGCCTCCCACCCCATGCTTTCACGATCGACGGGGTGGAATGTTACGGCGAAATCGGCTTCCTCAAGGCCGGCCTGCTCTTCGCCGCGCGCATCGTCACCGTCTCGCCGACCTACGCGCGCGAAATCCAGTCCCCCGAATGGGGCATGGGGCTGGACGGGCTGCTGCGCACCCGGGCGGACCAGCTCAGGGGGATCCTGAACGGTATCGACACCAATGACTGGAATCCCGAAACCGACCCGGCGGTCCTCTTCCCCTATCAGGTCGGCGACGTGGTGGGCCGCCGGCCCAACAAGCGGGCCTTCCAGGCGGAATTCGGCCTGCGGCAGGACCCGGATGTCTTCCTGCTGGGGCTGGTCAGCCGCCTGACGGGGCAGAAGGGGGTGGATATCCTGGCCGATATCGTGCCCCGCATCCTCGACCACCGCACGCAGCTTGTCGTGGTCGGCAGCGGCGATGTGGCGATGGAACGCGCGCTGGCCCGGCTGGCGCGCCAGTATCCCGACCGGCTGGCCTGCCATATCGGCTATAGCGAGCAGTTGGGCCACCGCATCCAGGCCTCGGCCGACAGCCTGCTGCTGCCGTCGCGCTTCGAGCCCTGCGGCCTGACCCAGCTCTGCGCGGTGCGCTATGGCTGCGTGCCCATCGCGGCGCGCGTCGGCGGCCTGGCCGATACCATCATCGACGCCAACGAGGCCGCGATGGCCAGCGATGTCGCGACCGGCTTCCTGTTCTCGCCGGTCGATGGCGAGACCCTGGCCGGCGCCATCCACCGCGCCGCCACCCTGTACCGGCAGCCGGCGCGCTGGGCGGGGCTGCAACGCAACGGCGCGCGCTACGACGTCTCCTGGGGGCGCAAGGCGCAGGAATATGCACGGCTGTTCCGCCGGGTCCTCGGCCGGCCGGAAATCGGCATGGCCGAATTCGACAATTCGTCGGTGCGGCGTCGCACGCCGCTGGCGGGGCCGGGCGGCGTCGTCCCGTCCGCGCGGGGCGTGCGGGCCGCCTGTCAGGCGGCCAGGCGCGGGCGGGTCCGCGCCAACGACCCGTTCGGCCGGCCTGGCTGACGACGCGGCGCCGGGCCGCCTGACAGGCGGCCCGCCCGTTCGTCCGCCCGTCTCCGCCTGCATTCCTGCCCGCCGGAATCCCGCCTCATGAACGTTGCCTCGAACGACAGTGCCTTTTTCCTTCCCCCCGGGACCGAAGACCTCCTGCGGGGCACCTGCCCCGACCCGTTCGCCATCCTCGGCCGCCAGGCGCACGGCCGTTCCGACATCGTGCGCGCCTTCTGTCCCGACGCGCGGGCGGTGCGGCTGGTGGTCCAGCGCCCGCGCTCGGCCCCGATCGAGCGCGCCATGCGCCGGGTGGACGAACGCGGCCTGTATGTCGGCACCGTGCCCGCCGGCGCCCGCTACCGGCTCAAGATCGGCTGGGCCGACGGGTGGGAGGAAACCGAAGATCCCTATTCCTTCGGCCTGCTGCTGGGCGATCTGGACCTGCACCTGTTCGCCCAGGGCCAGCATCGCGACCTCGACCGGGTGATGGGCGCCCAGCCGATGGTGGTCGACGGCGTGGCCGGCGTGCGCTTCGCGGTGTGGGCGCCCAACGCCTTCCGGGTGTCGGTGATCGGCGATTTCAATGTCTGGGACGGCCGCCGCCACCCCATGCGCCTGCGCCACGCGGCCGGAATCTGGGAATTGTTCATTCCCCGCATCGGCCCGGGCGAGCGCTATAAATACGAAATCATCGACGCCGAACACCGGCTGCTGCCCCCCAAGGCCGACCCGTATGCCCTGGCGGCGGAACAGCCGCCGGCCAACGCCTCGGTGGTGGCGGACACCACCCCCTTCGCCTGGACCGACGAGGACTGGATGCAGGGCCGCGCCGGCCGGCACGACGTTACCGCGCCGATGGCGATCTACGAGGTACACCTGGCCTCCTGGCGCCGCCCGGCGGGCGACCCGCACGGCATCCTGCGCTGGGACGATCTGGAACGGACGCTGATTCCCTACGTTGTCGATATGGGATTCACCCATATCGAGCTGATGCCGGTCATGGAGCATCCGTTCGACGGGTCATGGGGGTATCAGACGCTGGGCCTCTACGCGCCATCGGCCCGCTTCGGGGCGCCGCAGCAGTTCGCCGCCTTCGTCGATGCCTGCCACCGGGCCGGGGTGGGCGTGATCCTGGACTGGGTGCCGGCCCATTTCCCCGCCGACGCGCACGGCCTGGCCCATTTCGACGGCTCATGCCTGTACGAGCACGCGGACCGGCGCGAGGGCTACCACCCCGACTGGCACACGCTGATCTACAATTTCGGACGCAACGAGATTCGGGGCTTCCTGATCGGCAGCGCGCTGACCTGGCTGCGCCGCTACCATGTCGACGGGCTGCGGGTCGATGCCGTGGCCTCGATGCTCTATCGCGACTACAGCCGGCGCGAGGGCGAATGGCTGGCCAACATCCATGGCGGCCGCGAGAACCTGGAGGCCGTCGCCTTCGTGCGCGACCTGAACACGATCATCGCCGAACATTGTCCCCACACGCTGATGATCGCCGAGGAATCGACGGCCTGGCCCGGCGTCAGTTGGCCGGTGGCCGATGGGGGGCTGGGCTTTTCCTATAAATGGAACATGGGCTGGATGCACGACACGCTGGCCTATATCGGGCGCGACCCGCTCTGGCGCCGCTACCACCATTCCGAAATCATGTTCGGCCTGTACTATGCTTTTTCCGAGCGGTTCATCCTGCCGCTGTCGCATGACGAAGTCGTCCACGGCAAGGGCTCCCTGCTGGAGCGCATGCCCGGCGACGATTGGCGCAGACATGCCGGGCTGCGCGCCTATTTCGCCTTCATGTGGGGCCATCCGGGCAAGAAACTGCTGTTCATGGGCGGCGAACTGGCCCAGCCGTACGAATGGCGCGCGGATGGCGAGGTCGCATGGTACCGGCTGGACCAGCCGGAAGGGCGCGGCATGCAGGCGCTGGTCCGCGACCTCAACCGCCTGCACCGCGCCCGGCCGGCCCTGCATCGCGCCGACTGCACGTCCGACGGGTTCGAATGGCTGATCGGCGACGATGTCGACAATGCCGTCTTCGTCTGGCTGCGCCGCGCGCCCGACGCCGCCCCGGTCCTCGTGGTCTGCAACATGACGCCGGTGCCGCGCCCCGCCTACCGCGTGGGCGTGCCCTATGGGGGATATTGGCGCGAACTGCTCAATTCCGACGGAGGCGAATATGCGGGGTCCGGCATGGGCAATGGCGGCGGCGTCCAGGCCGAGCCCGAAGCCGCCCATGGCTACGACCATTCCTGCGTCCTCATCCTGCCGCCCCTCGCGGTCCTGTACCTCTCGCCGGAGTAAGCCCGTGCATGTTCAGAGCCTGACCGAAAATGCGCGCTGGCGGCGATCCAGCGCGCGTTGCCTGCGCTTCGGTGCTCATGGCCATCAAGGCCGCTCCGCTCCGATGCCCGGCAACACACACGCGCATTTTCGGTCAGGCTCTCAGACAGGGTCCGGCCGATGATGCGCTTTCCCGCCCGGCTGATGCGCGGCGCGCCCGCGCCCCTGGGCGCCACCTGGGACGGGCTGGGCGTCAATTTCGCGGTCTTCTCGGCCAACGCCCACCGCATCGACCTGTGCGTGTTCGATCACTCGGGCAGGCGCGAGGTCGCGCGGTTCGACCTGCCCGAACGCACCGATGAGGTCTGGCACGGCTACCTGCCCGACGCGCGGCCGGGCCTGCTCTACGGCTATCGCGCCTACGGCCCCTACGAGCCGCTGCGCGGCCACCGCTTCAACCCGCACAAGCTGCTGGTCGATCCCTATGCCCGCGCGCTGCATGGCACCCTGACCTGGTCGGACGCGCTGTTCGGCTATCGCGTCAACTCGCCGCGCGGCGACCTGTCGATCGACCGGCGCGACAGCGCCCCCGCCATGCCCAAGAGCGTGGTCACCAACGACGCCTTCAACTGGGGCGAGGACCGCCTGCCCCGCGTGCCGTGGGACCGCACCGTGATCATGGAAGCGCATGTGCGCGGCCTGTCGATGCGCCGCAACGACCTGATGCCGGTGGAACGCGGCACCTTCCGCGCCCTGTCCGACCCGCGCCTGGTCGACCATCTGCTGCATCTGGGCGTCACCACGCTGGAACTGATGCCGGTCCAGGCCTTCCTCAAGGACCGGTTCCTGGTCGAACGCGGGCTGACCAATTACTGGGGCTACAACACGCTGGCCTTCTTCGCGCCCCAGACCGGCTACCTGGCCGACGGCTCGCCGCACGAAATCCGCACCGCCATCCGCCGCCTGCACGCGGCCGGGATCGAGGTGATCCTCGACGTGGTCTACAACCATACGTGCGAGGGCAGCGAACTCGGCCCGACCCTGTGCTATCGCGGGCTGGACAATGCCGTCTATTACCGGCTGGTGCCAGAGGACGAGCGCCACCTGATCAACGATACCGGCTGCGGCAACACGCTCAACCTGTCGCACCCGCGCGTGCTGCAGATGGTCATGGATTCGCTGCGCCACTGGGCGGTCGATTTCCATATCGACGGGTTCCGCTTCGATCTCTGCTCCACCCTGGGGCGCGAGAGCTACGGGTTCGACCCGTTCTGCGGCTTCTTCGACGTGCTGCGCCAGGACCCGGTCCTGTCCACGCTCAAGCTGATCGCCGAACCGTGGGACCCGGGGCCCGGCGGCTACCAGCTCGGCAACCATCCGCCCGGCTTCGCCGAATGGAACGACCGCTACCGCGACACGGTGCGGCGCTTCTGGCGCGGCGATGCGCTGACGCGCGGCGACCTGGCGGCACGGCTCGCCGGCTCGGCCGATGTGTTCGACCGGCGCGGACGGCGCCCGTGGGCATCGGTCAATTTCGTGACCTCGCATGACGGTTTCACGCTGATGGACCTGGTCAGCTACGACCGCAAGCATAACGATGCCAATGGCGAGGGCGGGCAGGACGGCCATTCCGACAATCTCGGCCGCAACTGGGGGGTGGAAGGCCCGACCGACGATCCGGCGATCCTGGCGGTGCGCGCCCGGGTGCGGCGGGCCATGCTGGCCACCCTGTTCCTCTCGCAGGGTACGCCGATGCTGCTGGCGGGCGACGAATTCGGCCAGACCCAGGGCGGCAACAACAATGCCTACTGCCAGGACAACCCCGTCACCTGGCTGGACTGGCCGCTGGCCGCCTCGCCCGCCGGGCAGGCGATGACCGCCTATGTCGCCCGGCTGGCGGCCCTGCGCGCCGCCCACCCGTCCGTCCGCTGGCGCAGCTTCCTGTACGGCAAGCGCGAAACCCCCGCCGGCCTGCTCGACATCGCCTGGTACGATCCCGAGGGCCATCCGATGACGTCCGACGCCTGGAATGACGAGCACGGCAGAATCTTGGGCCTTTTGCGCTCCTGTACCGATGATTCCGGCGTCACCGATACCACCTACCTGATCATGAACGCGGGCGACGCGGACGCGGACTGCACCCTGCCGCCGATTCCGGGCGAATGGACGCTGCTGCTCGACAGCGCCGACCCGGCCCGGACCGGCTCGGTCGCGGACAGGCTGGCACGCTGGACGGTTGGCGCCCACGGCGTCGTGCTGCTCGGCTTCACCCCCGACGCACGGCATGCAAAGGGAACGGTCGATGCGTAAGACCCATGCTTTCGCCTGCAGTTTCGGCGCCACCCTGGTCGCGCCGCACCAGACGCGCTTTCGCCTCTGGGCACCGTCCAGTTCCTCGGTCGCGGTCGAGATCGAGGGGCAGGCCCCGGTACCGATGGAGCGCCATCCCCATGGCTGGTTCGAGGTCACGGCCCCCTGTGGTGCCGGCGCGCTCTATCGCTACCGGGTTGCCCCGCATCTGGCGGTGCCCGACCCGGCCTCGCGCGCCCAGCCGCGCGACGTGTCGGGCCCCAGCCAGGTGGTCGACCCCCGCGCCTATGACTGGCAGGAAAACGAATGGCGGGGCCTGCCGTGGGAACAGGCCGTCATCTACGAAATCCATGTCGGCGCGGCCGGCGGGTTTCGCGGCGTGCGCGACCGGCTTGCCCGGCTGGCGGCACTGGGAGTCACGGCCGTCGAACTGATGCCGCTGTCCGAATTCCCCGGCGGCCGCAACTGGGGCTATGACGGCGTGCTGCCCTACGCGCCGGAATCCGCCTACGGCACGCCCGACGACCTCAAGGCGCTGGTCGACCACGCCCACGCGCTGGGCATGATGATCTTTCTCGATGTCGTCTACAATCATTTCGGGCCGGAAGGGAATTTCCTCCCCGCCTACGCCGCCCCGTTCTTCCATGGCGGCCCGCAGACCCCCTGGGGCGACGCCATCGATTTCCGCCAGCCGGCCGTGCAGGCCTATTTTACCGAAAATGCCTTGTACTGGCTGATGGAATACCGGTTCGACGGGCTTCGCCTGGACGCGGTGCAGGCCATCGGCGAGCGCGACTGGCTGGTCGAGCTGGCGGCCCATGTCCGCGCCCGGACCGAGCCCGGCCGCCACGTGCATCTGATCCTGGAGAACGAGAACAACGATTCCGGCCTGCTGCGCTCGGGGTTCGACGCGCAATGGAACGATGACGGGCACAACGCCCTGCACGTGCTGCTGACCGGCGAGGACGAGGGCTATTACGCCAATTTCGCCACCGACCCCACCGGGCGCCTGGCGCGCGTGCTGGGCGAGGGCTTCGCCTTCCAGGGCGAGCTGTTTCCCACCCTCGGCCGCCCGCGCGGCATGGAAACGGGCGGCCTGCCACCCAGCGCCTTCATCCTGTTCCTGCAGAATCACGACCAGGTCGGCAATCGCGCGATGGGCGAGCGGCTGACGGTGCTGGCCCCGCCGCAGGCGCTGCGCGCCGCCTACGGGCTGCTGCTGCTGTCGCCGCAGATCCCGATGCTGTTCATGGGCGAGGAATGGGGCTCGCGCCGGCCGTTCCTCTATTTCACCAGCCATCCGCCCATCCTGGGCGATATCGTGCGCGACGGCCGAAGGCGCGAATTCGCCGCCTTCGCGCATTTCAGCGACCCGGCCCGGCGCGAGACGATCCCCGATCCCAACCACCCCGACACCTTTGCCGCGTCGGTCCCCCTGGCCGACGAGGCAGGCTCAGCCGAGGGGCGGGCATGGCAGGGTTTCTTCGCCACGCTGCTGCGCCTGCGCCACGCCCGCATCACGCCGCGCCTGCCCGGCGCCCGGGCCCTGGGCGCGCGGGTCGTGGGGCCGGGCGCGGTGGCCGCGCGCTGGCGGATGGGCGACGGGGCGATCCTGTCGATCGGCCTCAATCTCGGGCCGGATGCGGTCGACCTGCCGGACTGGGTGGCCGGCCCGATCCTGTACCAGGACCCGCCGCAGCCGGGCGGGCAGGGGCCCCTGCCGTCGCATGGCGTGGTCGTCCACCTGGCCGAGCCCCGGCCGCCTGCGGGAGCTGCCCATGAATGACCGCAGCCTGCGCATGCGGGCACGCAAGGCCGGGCTGGCCACCGCATGGCGCGATGCCGCCGGCGTTTCGCACCGTGTCGGGGCCGATACGCTGCGCGGCCTGCTGCGCGTGCTGGAAGACGGGGCGAGGCTGGAGGACGATGCGCTGCCGCCGATGGTGGTGGGGCAGGCGGGCGTGGCCACGGTGCTGCCGCTGCGTCCGTCGTCCGAACGGCTGGCCTTCCGGCTGGAATGCGAGGATGGCAGCGTCATCACGGGCCAGGCCGGCCACGCGCGCGACGGCTGCCCGAGGCTGCCCGCCATTTCGGATCTCGGCTATCACAGGCTGGAAATCGCGGGAAGGCGCACGGTGCTGGCCATCGCGCCGGCCCGCTGCCGCACGGTGGCCGACGCCACGGGCGGCGCGCGCGGCTGGGGGCTGTCGGTGCAGCTCCACGCCCTGCGCGCGCGGCATGATGCCGGGATCGGCCATTTCGGGGCCCTGGCCGATCTGGCGCGCCAGGCCGCCGCGGCCGGCGCCGACGCGCTGGCCATCAGCCCGGTCCATGCCATGTTCAGCGCCCGGCCCGCGCAGTTCAGCCCCTATTCTCCTTCCAGCCGGCTGTTCCTGAACGTGCTGCTCGCCGATATGCGAAGCTGGTTTTCCACGCACGATATCGGGGCGACGATGCGCCGGCTGCGCATCTCGCCACAGGCCGCGCGGGCGCTGGAAGACGCGCCGCTGATCGACTGGCCGCAGGCGGCCGAGCTGCGGCTGCGCATGCTGCGCGGCCTGTATGACGATGTCATCCGCCCTGCGCCGCCGGCCGAACTGACGGCCTTCGTCGCCGCCCATGGCCGCGCGCTGCATTGCCACGCGGTGTTCGAGGCGTTGCAGGCGCATCAGCTCGGCCGCGGCCCGCGCGGCGGCAACTGGCGCGCCTGGCCCACCGCGCTGCGCGATCCCGCCAGCCCCGAGGTCGCGCGCTTCGCCGAGGAACGCCATCACGACGTCTGCTTCCACCTGTTCCTGCAATGGCTGGCGGCGCGCGGCCTGCACGGCGCGGGCCAGGCGGCGCGCGACGGCGGCATGCGCATCGGCCTGATCGCGGACCTGGCGGTCGGTACCGATCCGGCCGGCAGCCAGTGCTGGGCCAACCAGGATGATTTCCTGATCGGCGGCTCGGTCGGCGCGCCGCCGGACCCGCTGGGCCCGCTGGGACAGAATTGGGGGCTGACCACTTTCTCCCCCGGCGCGTTGCGCGCCCACGGCTACCGCGCCTTCATCGACACGCTGCGCGCCACGCTCACGCGCCAGGGCGGCGTGCGCATCGACCATGTGATGGGGCTGGAACGGCTGTGGGTGATCCCCGAGGGCGCGTCGGCCGCCGACGGGGCCTATCTCTCCTTCCCGGGGCGGGACCTGATGCGGCTGGTGGCGCTGGAATCGCACCGGCACCAGGCGGTGGTGATCGGCGAGGATCTGGGCACCGTGCCCGCGGGTTTTCGCACCCGCGCGGCCCGGCGGTCGATCATGGGCATGAACGTGCTATGGTTCCAGCGCGATGCACAGGGCGCGTTCCTGCCGCCCGACAAATGGGGAGCGAACGATGTGGCCATGACGACCACGCACGACCTGCCCACGGTAGCCGGCTGGTGGCAGGCCACCGACATCGGCTGGCGCAAGAGCCTGCGCCAGTTGGCGCGCGGCACGAAGGCCGAGGACGCGCTGGCCGCCCGCGCGCATGACCGTACTGCGCTGTGGGCGGCGCTGCATCCGCCGGCCGCGCCCGATCCGCCGCCCGTCACGCCCGACGGCGCGGCCCGCGTGGTCGATGCGGCGGCGCGCTTCGTCGGCACCGCCGCCTCGGCACTGGCGATCCTGCCGCTGGAAGATGCGCTGGGCCTGCCCGAGCAGCCCAACCTGCCCGGCACCATCTCCGGCCACCCCAACTGGCAGCAGCGCTACCCGCCCGGCCCGCCGGTGCTGGAGCGGCCGGACGCGGCCCGCCGG
The DNA here is from genome assembly GCF_014174395.1 of Gluconacetobacter aggeris. Classification (GTDB taxonomy): domain Bacteria; phylum Pseudomonadota; class Alphaproteobacteria; order Acetobacterales; family Acetobacteraceae; genus Gluconacetobacter; species Gluconacetobacter aggeris. Next base: position 61,405 of record NZ_JABEQD010000001.1, on the reverse strand, counting down.
CTGGACCTGCTGCGCACCGCCCGGAACCGCGTATGACGGCGGGCGTGCGCGCGACCGTCCGCCTGCAATTCCACGCCGGCTTCACGCTGGATGACGCGGTCCCGCTGGTCGCGTATTTCGCCGGTCTCGGGATCAGCCATCTCTATGCCTCGCCGCTGCTGGCCGCCCGCCCGGGCTCGACCCACGGCTACGACACGCTGGATTACAGCCGCATCAACCCCGAGCTGGGCGGGCGCGAGGCCCTGGCCCGTCTGGTGGCGCGGCTGCGCGCGCACGGCATGGGGCTGATCCTCGATATCGTGCCCAACCACATGGCGGTGGGCGGCAGTGGCAATGCGTGGTGGGAGGATGTGCTGGCCTGGGGGCGGGCCAGCCGGTGCGCCCCTATGTTCGACATCGACTGGTCTCCGCCCGACGACAGCCTGCGCGGCCGCGTGCTGCTGCCCTTCCTGGCCGATCCCTACGGCGACTGCCTGGAAAACGGCACGCTGGAACTGCGTTACGACGCGGCCGAGGGCAGTTTCGCCTGCTGGCATTACGAACACCGTTTCCCGATCTGCCCCGATCACTATGCAGACCTGTTCGAGGCCGAAGACACGCCGCCGCCCGACGGTCTGGCGGACTGGGCGCGCACGCCCCGGGGCGCGGCCGCCGTCGCGCGCGCGCTGGCGCGCATGGCCGGGCCCGAGGGACGGCCCCGCCTGCATGCGCTGCTCGAGCGCCAGCATTACCGGCTGGCCTGGTGGCGCACGGCCTCCGACCTGATCAACTGGCGGCGTTTCTTCGACATCACCGGCCTGGCCGGGCTGAGCGTCGAGCATCCCGACGTGTTCGACGCCGTGCATCGCACGATCATCGGCCTGTATGCCGACGGGCTGATCGACGGCGTGCGCGTCGACCATATCGACGGGCTGACCCAACCGGGCGCTTATACCGCGCGCCTGCATCGCGCCCTCGCCGCTGCCGCCTCGGCCCGCCCGCCCGGCGCCCCATCGGGCACCCCCCTCTATGTCGAGAAGATTCTGGCCGTGGAGGAGGTGCTCCCCACCGGCTGGGCGGTCGACGGCACCACCGGCTACGATTTCCTGGAACAGGTCGACCTGCTGCTCCACGACCAGCGCGGCGCGGACGCGCTGGACGATCTGTGGGTATGGGGTGCGGGCGGCGCCACCAGCTTCCATGCGGAGCAGGAAGCCGCGCGCGAGGCGGTGCTGGACGGCACGCTGGCCGCCGACCTGGCCCGCTTGGTCCACGCCCTGGCCACCCTGGCACGCCGCGACCCGCGCGCCCGCGACTTCACGCCCGCCGCGCTGGAACGCGTACTGCGCCGCCTCCTCATCCGCTTTCCCGTCTACCGGACCTATGAAGGCGATGGCGGCGAAGTGCTGCACACGGTCTGCCAGTCCGTGCGCGCCGGGCTGGTGCCGGCACAGCAACCGGTGCTGGACTGGCTGGAGCGGCAACTCGGCCCGCAAGCCCCGGAAGATGCCGCCGGCGCCATCGCCTGCTTCGCGCACCTCACGGCCCCGCTTGCTGCCAAAGCCGTTGAAGATACAGCATTTTATCGCTATGGCCGCCTGCTGTCGCGCAACGATGTCGGCACGCATCCCGGCCAGTTCGGCGGCACCGTCGCCGCCTTTCACGCCGCCAATATCGTGCGCCGCCGCGACTGGCCCCGCGCCATGCTGGCCACCGCCACCCACGACCACAAGCGCGGCGAAGACGCCCGCGCGCGCCTGGCCGTGCTGTCCGAACTGGCCCAGGAATGGGTGCGCGTCGCCACACGCTGGAGCACCTTCAACGCCCCGCTACGCCAGCGGATCACGACCCGCTCAGGCCCCTGCGCCGCGCCCGACCGCGCGGACGAACTGATTCTCTACCAGACGCTGCTGGGCGCCTGGCCGGTCGGGGACGGCCCGCTCGAGCACAGGATCACGGCGGAATTCCGCGATCGCGTGGCGGCCTGGCAGGTCAAGGCCCTGCGCGAGGCCAAACGCCACACAAGCTGGATCGACCCGGAACCCGCCTATGAGCAGGCCTGCGGGGCCTTCCTCGACGGCCTGCTCTCCCCCCATCCCGAAAACCGGTTTCCCCGGATGCTGGATGCATTCGTCAACCAGATCGCCCCGGCGGGCGCGCTGAACGGGCTGGCGCAGACACTGCTGCGCCTGACCAGCCCCGGCGTGCCGGACCTGTATCAGGGCTGCGAATTCTGGGATTTCAGCCTGGTCGATCCCGACAATCGCCGGCCGGTCGATTTCGCGGCCCGCATGGCGGCGCTGGCCGAGGGCGCCGATTTCGGATCGCTGCTGCCGCACTGGCGCGACGGCAGGGTGAAACAGGCGCTGATCGCGGCAGTACTGCGGTTCTGGGCCGCTCATCCCGACCTGTTCGCCGAGGGGGCGTACCGGCCCGTCAGGGTCAGGGGCACCCGGCGCCAGCATCTGGCCGCCTTCGCCCGCGTCACGGCAGGGGTGACGATGCTGGTGATCGCACCGCGCCTGCCCGCCGCCCTGATGCCGGACTCCAGCGACCTGTCCTGCCCCGCCATGCTCTGGCGCGGCACGGCGCTGGACTGGGACGACGCCCCGGCCGGCCCATGGCGCTCGCTGCTCTACCCGGGCCGCCTTCTCGACCGTGCGGCGATGCTGGACCTGGCCATGCTGGCCGACGCGGCACCGCTGGATGTGCTGGTGTCCGTCTGACCTGCTATGTCCGGCGTTCCAGCAGCACGGCCTGTTCCCTCCCCATGCGAATGGGACCGACGGGCAGAAAACCAGTCTTTTCCGCCACACGGAGCGAAGGGCGGTTATCGGGGGCCACGAGGCAGACCGCCCAGTAGCCGAACCCCAGCACCGGCCACAGGCCCCGATAGCGCAGCAGTCGCGCCCAGCTTTCCTGCGCCGTGGCCGGTTTGCCGCTGATATGCCGGACGACGGCCGGATCGCTCCACATCTCGGCCAGGGGGCCGAAATCGGCGCTTTCGTGCAGCGTCAGCCGCAGCCGGTCGGTTTCGACGATGTGTCCTGGGGGCTCTGGCATCGGGGTCTGCATCCTTTCATGAAGCGCACGGCAGTTTCTCTTTCAAAATAACTTCACTGTTTTTGCCCCGGGCTTTCCGCTGAGTGTGCGCTGTCATAGCGCCTTTGGCCAAGGGAGGGGATGCCTTGTCGGAGACAACCGTACCGCGCAGTCATTTTCTGCGTCCTAGAATGGACAGCGGGGGAACCCCCGCATTCAGGATCTTCTTCCTGGCCGTGCTGGCATGCGCGCTGGGCTTCGTCGGCTACAGTGTTCTGGCCGATCTGCAGGCGGCGGGCGAGCAAGGGCTGGCCGTCGGGGCGTTCGCCCTGCTGGCGCTGGCGCTGCTGATCGCGCTGGGCTTCGAATTCGTCAATGGCTTCCACGACACGGCGAACGCCGTCGCGACCGTGATCTATACGAACAGCATGCCTCCCATGGTGGCCGTCGTATGGTCGGGCGTGTGGAACCTACTGGGCGTGCTGGTCTCATCCGGTGCCGTCGCCTACAGCGTGGTCACGCTGCTGCCGGTCGAACTCATCCTCCAGGTGGGCAGTGGCGCGGGATACGCGATGATCTTCGCCCTGCTGATCGCCGCCATTGTATGGAATCTCGCAACGTGGGCGATGGGCGTGCCGAACAGTTCCTCGCACGCCCTGATCGGCTCGATCATGGGAGTGGGTATCGCCAACCAGCTAATGGCGCCTGCCGGGGCGGCGACCTACGGCGTCGACTGGTCGCAGGTTTCGAAGGTTTTCAGCGCGCTACTGTTCAGCCCGCTCTGCGGCTTCGCGCTGTCCATGATGCTGTTCTGGCTGTTCCGCGTGCTGGTGCGCAACCGGACGCTGTTCGAGACGCCCGCGGGACACAAGCCCCCGCCCCTGTGGATTCGCGGTCTGCTGATCGGCACCTGCACCGGCGTCTCCTATTTCCATGGTGGCAATGACGGGCAGAAAGGCATGGGCCTGATCATGCTCATCCTGATCGGCGCGGCACCCACCGCCTATGCGCTCAATCGCGCCATGCCGGAATCGGCCATGCCGGCCTTCGTTCAGTCGGCCGGGGACGCCGCAGGCATCTTCCGCCATCACATGACGGGCACCGAGGCCGACGACATCGCGGCGGCCCGCGCGCGCGTGACGGCGGCGCTGCGCGACAAGGCGGTCGCCGATGGCCGGGTCTATGGCGCGCTGGCCGTGCTGTCGGACGACATCGCGGGCTCGGTCAAGGGATATCGCAGCCTCAATGCCATCCCCGCCGCCCAGGTGCCGAACGTCCGCACGGACATGTATCTGGTATCGGATGCGATCCGCGTGCTTGGCAAGACCAATGCCTTCGAAGGCACCGAGGCCGTCGGCCTCAAGAATTTCATGAGCCAGCTCAACGCGGGCACGCGCTTCATCCCCACCTGGGTCAAGGTCGCCGTCGCGGTGGCACTGGGTCTGGGCACGATGGTCGGCTGGAAACGCATCGTCGTCACCGTGGGCGAGAAAATCGGCAAGACGCACCTGAACTACGCGCAGGGCGCCTCGGCGGAACTGGTCGCGATGGGGACGATCGGCCTGGCCGAGGGCTATGGCCTGCCGGTCTCCACCACCCATATCCTCTCAAGCGGCGTGGCGGGCACCATGGCGGCGGCGGGCTCGGGCCTGCAATGGCGAACGTTGCGCACCATGGCCATGGCCTGGGTGATCACACTGCCCGCTGCCATGTTGATCAGCGGTGCGCTGTTCTTTATCCTGAGGCATGTCTTCTGACACGAGGCCATGAAAGCCGAACGACCCGCCCCGGCCCTGCGCCGCGTGGCGGGCCTTCTGGCGGCACTCTACCCCTTGACGATGGGGGACGGCATTCTGGCCGCCACCCCGCCGCTGGTCACCGATGTCCTGCCTTCAGGCGTGCCGCTGCCCCCTCCGACGCCGGTGGAAGTGCAGCCGCCCGAAGACCCGGGTAGCGAACTTCTGGGAGAGGCCGGGGGCGCGCGGCCCTGGCTGGCCCGCCACGGCATCCGGATCAACATGCAGGATGTCGAGGAATTATGGGGCCTCGCTTCAGGCGGCCTGCATACCGGACCCACCTATGACGGCATGACGGCCGTGACCTTGATGTTCGACACCGAGCGTGGCTTCGGCTGGCCCGACGGGTTGCTGAATGTCAGCGCGTTGCAGATCCGCGGCCGGTCGTTGACGGGCGAGCGGCTCGGGGCGGTGAATGCCGTCAGTGGCTACGATGCCGGGCGCTCGACCCGGCTGTTCGAACTCTGGTACGGCCAGGGCTTCTTCGCGAACCTGCTGGATGTCCGGGTGGGGTCGATCGACCTCGATACCGAGTTTTTGGTCAGTCAGAACGCCTCATTCTTCCTCAATTCCAGTTTCGGCTGGCCGCTCTCGACCTCCAGTAACCTGTATTCCGGAGGGCCGTCCTGGCCCTTCTCGGCCCTGGGGGTGCGGGCGAAATGGACGCCGATCGACCAACTGGTGCTGATGGGCGCTGTCACCGACGACAACCCGACGCGCGGCCCCTTCTACAGCGCCATCGCGCCCACGCAGCGCGACCCGTCGGGCACCGCATTTTCGACCAGCGGTGGGACGCTGTTCATCGGTGAGGCCCAGCTTTCAATCGATGTCGCCCGCAGGATAGCCGATCAAGCGACCCCCAGCCTGTCGGGAACGTGGAAGCTCGGCGGCCTTTACGACACCGGCCGCTTCCCCGACCAGCGATACGACGATCACGGCGGCCTGCTGGCAGCACCGGACAGTACGGGCCAGCCGCGCTACCATCGTGATAATTGGATGATCTACATGGTGGCCGACCAGATGATCTGGCGGGCGGCACCGGGGTCGAGCAAGACGATCAGCCTGTTCGTGCGTGCCACCGCCAATGACGGCTCGCGCAACCGGTTCTCCACCGAGATCCAGGGCGGCGTGACGTTCGACGGGATGGTCCCGGGCCGGACTGACGACACGATCGGCATCGCCTGGGGAACTGGTTTCTATGGTAGCCGGGCAATCGACAATGCGCGCGATGCCATGCGTCTGGGCACCAGCCTGGCAGGCGCGCTGAAGCCCGAGCAGCATATCGAGGTGACCTATCAGGCAGCCGTGACCCCGTACCTCATCATCCAGCCCGATTTTCAATATTTCTGGCATGTCGGCGGCACGTCGTTCGACCCGCAGACGGGGCGGCCCATCGGTAACGGTGCCGTGCTGGGCGTGAACATGACCACCACGTTCTGAAGACTCGATCGCAGGGATTCATGAAAATTTCAAAGCGTTTTCCTGTGGAAAGGCCTACTTCGGCCGGTACGGCGCATGGTGCGCGGCATGGAAGGCAGCGACAATGGACGATGAGGATCTGAAGAGCCTGTCGGTGGAAGAACGCGAGCGCGTGCAGATGCGCCGCGAGCTCATCGACGATCTGGACGAGGAGTTCGAACTCTCCCTGGAGGAAGAGGCCATCGGTGGAACCCTCGACGCGTCCGAGCGCGCGTTTCGGCGCGTCTATTTCCGCGAACTGGTTCGTCTTCAGGGCGAACTGATCAAGCTGCAGGATTGGGTGAAGGCGACCGGCCATCGCCTGGTCGTGATTTTCGAAGGGCGAGACGCCGCCGGGAAGGGCGGCGCGATCAAGCGGATCACCCAGCGGCTGAATCCGCGCCTGTGCCGCGTCGCCGCCCTGCCGGCACCCAATGATCGCGAGCGCACGCAATGGTATTTTCAGCGCTACGTGGCCCATCTGCCTGCGGCGGGTGAGATCGTCCTGTTCGACCGGAGCTGGTACAACCGTGCGGGGGTCGAACGCGTCATGGGCTTCTGTACCGAGGATGAATATGAGGAGTTCTTCCGTTCGGTGCCAGAATTCGAGCGGATGCTCGTCCGCAGCGGCATCCAGATTGTCAAGTTCTGGTTTTCGATCACAGATGACGAGCAGGAGGCCCGCTTCCGCGCGCGGATCGAAGATCCGCTGAAACAGTGGAAGCTCAGCCCGATGGATCTGGAAAGCCGTCGCCGCTGGGAGGATTATACCCGTGCGAAGGAGACGATGCTCGAGCGGTCCAGCATCGACGAAGCGCCGTGGTGGGTGGTGCAGGCGGTCGACAAGAAGCGTGCGCGTCTGAACTGCATCGCCCATCTGCTCTCGCTCGTACCCTACGGGCCGGTGCCGAAGCCGGATGTGGTGTTGCCCGAACGCGTCTATCATCCCGATTACGAACGGCAGCCGACCCCGGATGCGATGATCGTTCCCGCGTGCTACTGACGCGGCCCGCGCGAGGAGCTGGAGCGCCCTGGGGTTCGCATTCTGCCGCTTGATCTGCAGCGGCCTTCCTGCTGGAAAGGCCGGCATCGTGCGAATCCTTGGTGGCGCTCTGGCGTTAGCGGGGGTTGTATCTTTTCGGGACGCGGAACAGGGTCCTGGGACAAGCGGGTTTGGAGGGATGCTGATAATTAATAGCATGACGCGACCCATGCCGGGCTGCGCTCATTCACCAGCCCATATTTCCAAACAGAATCTTAATAGGTTTCCGTTATCTGAATATTAAGTTTGTGCCCGTCAAAGTATAATGCTCCTGTCCGGCAACTTTCAATCATGATATAAGAGAGAATTATTTATGAACAATCATGATTTGTCTGACTTCAAATCCAGGCAAGATTTCGTTTCGATGAACGAAAGTGATTTTCGTTCCATCCGATCTGTTCAGGCTCTCATTGATCGAGAAGTACCGGTCGCGCTTGACAAATTTTATGCCCAGGTTCGTCAGACGCCGAAGGCGCGGAGTTTCTTTTCTTCCGAATCACAGATCGAGCATGCGAAACATGCCCAGCGGACGCATTGGAAACGGATTTCCGGTGCGCAGTTCGACGATGAATATGTCAAAAAGGTCCAGGCGATCGGTTCGGTACACGCCCGCATCGGGTTGGATCCGAGCCTGTATATCGGTGGTTATGGGATCATTCTGAACCATCTCGTTCAGTCCGTCACCGGCGATATGCTCTCGCATCGTGGTTTCCTTTCCCGGACCTCATCACGGGTGGCGCGGAACCTCGGGGATGTGATCGGCAGCCTGTGCAAGGCGGTGCTGATGGAGATCGACCTGACGGTGTCGTCGTATCTGGATGACCTCAACAAGGCGCGCGTCGCGATGCAGGCGGAACAGGACCGCCGTGCTCAGGAAGATCGTGAGGTGATTGAGATTATCGGCAGCGCCCTGACGGCGTTGGCCAATGGTGACCTGACCCATCGCATCGAAAGCGGCCGGATACCGGAGCGCCTGGATGCGCTGAAGCAGCATTTCAACCTGACGGCCGAGACGCTGGAACACAGCCTGGCCAAGATCGCGGTGAATGCGACCGATATCGTGTCGAACACCGACGGGATTCGCCAGGGGGCCGAGAATCTTGCTCGCCGCAGCGAACAGCAGGCAGCGACCCAGGAGGAAATGTCGGTGGCGCTGAGCCAGATCACGCAACGGGTCGCGAAGACGGCCGAGGAAACCCGGAAGGCCAACGAGATGGCCAACATGGCGCGCGACGATGCCGAGCATGCGGGCAGCGTCGTCCGTGGCACGATCGCAGCGATTTCGGAGATCGAGAAATCATCCCGGGAAATGGCAGGCATTATCGGGATCATTAACGAAATTTCGTTCCAGACCAATATTCTGGCCCTCAATGCCAGTGTCGAGGCAGCACGGGCTGGGGATGTGGGCCGTGGCTTTGCCGTGGTGGCCAGCGAGGTCCGCGCGCTGGCGCAGCGCTCGGCCGATGCAGGCCGGGAAATCTCGGCGTTGATCAGTCTGTCGGGCGGACAGGTGAAATCCGGCGTGACGCTGGTGCATGAGGCCGGTGATGCGTTGCGGCGTATCATGTCGCAGGTGCAGCAGATCAACGATGTCGTGTCGACCATTTCGGATTCGGCACAGGAGCAGTCTGCCAGCATCAGCCAGTTGAATATCGCCATGGGCGGGTTGGAACAGACGACCCAGAAAAATGCTGCCGTCGCTGAGGAAAGTGCCTCGGCGGTGCGCAATCTGGTGGCAACATCCGACGAACTGACGCGAATGGTCGCGGGGTTCGTCCTGTCCGGCAGAGACATGCGGCCTGCATTTCCGCGGCAAAAGCCCAAGCTGGCCCTGATCCGGACGGAGTGAGCGATCGCGCAGGCTGTCACGCGGACGGCTGGTCCGCCATCGTGCGGTGCAGGAAGGCACTGATCTCATCCGCCATGACGTGTTGAAAGCCGGTGCGGTCGAAGCCCGGCGGGTCCTGCGATGGCGGAAAATCCGGGCGTACCATGTTCGCGGGGAAGGGGCTGAGGAACGAGAAATGTCCCGCGCCGGGCACGCAGCGATTATCGATCAGCGCCGGGTCCGGCACGCCCTGCATGACGATATCGGCCAGCGCCGGCGGGGTGACGTCGTCCTTGGCTGCCGTGCGCATCAGGATCGGACAGCGGACCGTCGACAGGGCGCCGGGACCGCGGAACCACCCGGTGGCCGGGGCCAGCAGCACCAGCGCGTGAACGCGCCGGTCATGCGTGATGGCGATGCGGCGTGGCGGATCGTCCGGGCTGCGTCCGCCGCTCCATGGCTGCCCTCCCGCCGCTGCCAGTACCGTGTAGGTGCCCAGGGAATGGCCTATCAGTGCCACGCGCTCCGGCCGCAGGGCGGGGCCGACCACCGGGTCGGCGAAGGCGGCGGCGATGCTCAGGCACACGTGCCGGGGGCGGTTTTCCAGATTGGCCAGTGTGCGGGCCAGCGCGTCGTCGTTCAGGCTGTTGCCGGGGTGTTTCGGCATGGCGATCACGAAGCCGCGCGACGCCAGGGCCATTGCCAGGTCACGATAGACCCAGGGCGATCCGCCATTGCCATGAGACAGCACGACCAGCGGCCGAGCATGGCCCGCGACCGGTCCTTCGGCGAGGGGTAGGCGATAGGGGCCGAAGCGGCGCGGATATGGTGTGCCGGTGGTGGGATAGAGGATCGCCAGTTCGATCGCCGCGTCCTGCACCTCATCATGCAGCGTCAGGCCACGATAGCCCACCACATGCTCGGTGGAACCTGATGCGTCGTCGTGGCTCTGTTCCATCCCTGATCCTTTCCGCTCGTGCCATGGGTGTTCCGGCCTAGTGGCGTCAACATGCCGATATCGGATCGGGTGGGCCAGTGGCGGCGACGCATCGCTTGCGTTCCTGCGCCGAATGGGCGGCGTACCGCTTCCGCTCGATATCGAAACGCCTAAAACATGCTCGTGAAGCAGGCCTTGGCCGGACATGCTTGTCCGGCTGGGTGAACAGTCTATTGAAAACAGAAATCTATAACCATTTTCGCGCCTGGAGGGGCCGCAAGGGTCCCTCCTTGCTCTTGTCATCTGTCAGGAAGCTCATGCCATCTGCCCTTACTTCCATATCGTCGCGGCCCATCACGCGGTCTTCGTCCTTCGCTGTCGTGGTTGCGATCGAATTGTGGGAGCGGTTCGGCTATTACGGCATGCAGGCTGTTCTGCTGCTGTTCATGGTGCGGCAGCTCGGCATGGCGGATGCGCGGGCCAATCTGCTGATGGGGGCCTTCGCGGCCATGGCCTATGCCTTGCCGGTGGGTGGGGGGTGGGTAGGCGACCGGGTGCTGGGGACGCGCCGGACCATGCTGCTGGGGGCTACCTGCATGATGGGCGGCTATGCCGCGCTGGCGGTGGCGACGGTGCATGTCGGGCTGATGACGGTGGCCATGGCGCTGATCGCGACCGGCAACGGATTTTTCAAGCCCAATGCCGCCAACCTGGTGCGCCGGATCTATGAGGGCGATGATACGGCGCTCGATTCCGCCTTCACGCTCTATTACATGGCCGTCAACGTCGGCTCGACCGCGTCGATCCTGCTGACGCCCCTGTTGCAGGACCATTTCGGCCCTGCGGCGTCGTTCGCCACCTGTTCCGCCGGGCTGGCGTTCGGTCTGTGCGTCTATGCCGTCCTGCGCAGTCGGTTGCGCCATGTCGGTTCGGCGCCCGATTTTGCGCCGCTGGCCGCAGGGCCGGTGGGTGGGTTGCTGCTGGGCATGGTGGGGGCGATCGTGGGGTTGCACCTGATTCTGGATCGGCCGGCGGTGGCGCGGGCCTGTGTGTGGCTGGCCGCGCTGTCGGTCCTGGGTATCTGGGCGATGATCTATCGGCGGGCGGTGCCGGCGCAGCGGCCGGGGTTGCGGATGGCCTACATGCTGTCGATCCAGGGCATGATCTATTTCGTATTCTACCAGCAGATCGTGACCTCGCTGACCCTGTTTGCCTTGCGTGCGGTGCGTGGTGACGTGACGCTGGGCGGGGTGACGCTGTTCCATATGTCGGCCGGCCAGTTCCAGGCCCTGAATCCGATCTGGATCATGGTGGCCAGTCCGATCCTGGCCTTTCTCTACCGGCGCCTGGCCCAGCGGGGGCGCGACCTGCCGATCGCGCGGAAGTTCGTGCTGGGATACAGCCTGGTGACGCTGGCCTTCGTGATCTGGTGGCTGGGGGCGCTGTCGGGTGGGGCGGGGCTGGTTTCGCCCTGGTTCATGATTGCGGCCTATTGTGCCCTGGCGGTGGGTGAATTGCTGGTCGGCGGGCTGGGGCTGGCGGTGATCGCGCGCTATGTGCCCGCTGCCATGGGTGGGTTCATGATGGGGTCGTACCTGCTGTCGATGGGGGTGGCGATGTATGTCGGCAGCATGGTCGCCAACCTGGCGGCCGGTGCCCCCGCGCATCCGGCGGCGGGGGCGGAGGCCTATGCCGGCCTGTTCCTGACCCTGGCTATTGCCGCCGGCACGATCGTGATCCTGTTCGCGGCATTACTGCCGCTGACGCGGCGGTGGGATCGCCAGCATGTGCGGGATTCGGCTCCTTTTTCAGCCTAGTCCCTGGCTTTCAGAGGCTGGCTTCCAGAACGCGGCGGCTGACTTCCAGCGTTACGTCCTGATGTTCGCCCAGTGCGGTCATGCCGTGCTGTGCGAGTTGGCCGATCACGCCGTCGATCGTCTCGGTGCCGAGCCCGTAGGCGGACAGGCGGGTGGGGATATCCAGGCTTTCGAAGAAGGCGCTGGTGCGCGCGATCGCGCTTTCGATCCGCTCGTCCTCGGTGCCGTCGCGCAGGTTCCAGACCCGCTCGGCATATTGCAGCAGCTTGCCGCGCTTGGCGTCCTTGCGGACCCGCAGCATGGCGGGCAGGACGATGGCCAGCGTGCGGGCATGGTCGATATCGTGGCGCGCCGTCAGTTCGTGGCCGATCATGTGCGTCGCCCAGTCCTGCGGCACGCCGGCGCCGATCAGCCCGTTCAGCGCCAGGGTCGCGATCCACATCAGGTTGGCGCGCAGATCGTAATCATGCGGGCTGGCGATGACCTTCGGCCCGATTTCGATCAGGCTCAGCAGCAGCCCTTCGGCGAAACGGTCCTGCGCCATGCCGCCGGCCGGGTAGGTCAGATACTGTTCCATGATGTGGGTGAAGGCATCGGCCACGCCGTTGGCGACCTGCCGCACCGGCAGGGTGTAGGTCTTGGTGGGGTCCAGCACCGAGAAGCGCGGGAAGACGTGGGGGCTGCCGAAGGCGAGCTTCTCCCGGGTTTCCGTGCGGGAAATGACGCTGAAACTGTTCATTTCCGACCCCGTGGCGGGCAGCGTCAGCACGCTGCCGAAGGGCAGGGCGCCGGTCACATCCGCCCCATGGGTGCGCAGGATGTCCCACGCGTCGCCCTTGTAGTCCACGGCGGCGGCAACGAATTTGGTGCCGTCGATCACCGATCCGCCGCCGACCGCCAGCAGGAAATCCAGCCCTTCCGCACGAATGGTGGCGACCGCGCGCATCAGGGTCTCGTAGGTGGGGTTGGCCTCGATGCCGCCGAATTCGCGCACCGTCCGCGTGCCCAGGGCTGCGCGGACTTCGGCCAGCGTGCCGTTCTTCTCGGCGCTGGAGCCGCCATACAAGACCAGCACGCGCGCTTCGGACGGAACATGGTCGGCAAGCTGGGCGATCGTGTCCTTGCCGAAGATGATGCGGGTCGGGTTGTAGAATTCGAAATTCTGCATGGTGTCTCCTTGCCGTCGGCGTGGCCGGCGGAAGATCGGGTCAGGCGGACAGGCCGAGCATCCGACGGGTGGCCGTCATGGCGTCGTCGAACGCTTGACGGTCGCGGGTGAATTTCGCCAGCAGCGTCGCCCCCAGCCAGAGCTGGTAGAGGGCGGCGGCCAGCGGGCGGGCATCCTGCGTCACGGGCAGCGAGCCGTCCTGCTGGCCGGCCGCGATGAAGCGGGCCAGACGGTCCACGACTTCGGTGGCGCCGTCCTGCAGGATCAGGCGCATCCGCTCCGAAAGGTCGCAGACCTCGGCGCCGAGTTTGACGGCCAGGCAATGGTCGTGGACCGTGCCCGCGATATGCGCATCGCGCCACTGGGCCCAGTAGGTCATGAAACGCTGGCCGGCGGTGCCGTCGCGCTGGTCCAGCAGCGCGTCGATCCGGGCGAGATAGGTGGTGAAATACTGCTCCAGCAGCGCCTCGCCGAAGGCCTCCTTCGAGGCGAAGTAATGATAGAACGAGCCCTTGGGGATCTCTGCCGCGCAGAGGATCTCGTTGAGGCCGACCGCCGAGAAGCCTTTGCTGCCGATGATCGGCCGTGCCGTGTCCAGGATATGGCGGCGGACATCGTGATGGACGGATGCTGCGTTCATGAGGGGAGGCTATCCTGAATTAGACCGGTCGTCTAGTTGGGTGTCGATCCGCGCAGCGCGCGGCGGGTGATCGCCGGCGCGCATGTCGAACGGGCGCTAACGCCATAATGCGGCGAGGAGCGGCACCAGCAGGGCGGTCAGCAGGCCGTTCAGCCCGATGCCCAGGGCGGCGAAGGCCGCCCCGACCTCGTCGAGGGCTGCGACCTGGGCGGCCGCGATACCGCTGCCGGCGACGCCGGCAGCCAGGCCGTGTGCCCGCCAGTCGTCGATCTGGAAGCGGGCGAGCATGTGCCGGCCGATGATGGCCGCCAGGATGCCGCCCAGGATTGCCAGCGAGGCGGTGAGCGCGGGCACGCCGCCGATCTGGTCGGACACCGCCATGGCGATCGGCGTGGTGACGGCCTTGGGCGCCATGGACAGCGCGACGCTGCGCGACCCGCCCAGCAGCCAGACGATGCCCACCCCGCTGATGACCGAGGTGAGCGAGCCGGCCAGCAGGGCGAGGCCGATGCTGGAGAGATGGCGGCGGACCAGGGCGAAATTCTCGGCCAGCGGTACCGCCAGCGCCACCGTCACGGGGCCGAGCAGGAAATGGATGAACTGCGCGCCGGCGAAATAAGTGTCGTAGGACGTGCCCGTGCCCAGCAGGGTCGCCCCCACGATCAGGATCGCGATCAGCACCGGGCTGGCGAAGGGCGAGCCCCCGCAGGCTTTCTGCACCTGGCGGCCGATGACATAGGCCGCGAGCGTGACCACCAGCCAGAGCAGCGGGGTGGCGGAAAGGGGCGTCCAGAGATGATGGAGAGCGGCGTTCATGATGCGCGTCCCTGGCGATCGGTATCGTGCGCGTGGGTGGGGCGCAGGGTCCAGTGCATGACCAGCGCGGTCACGATCAGGCTGAGGATGGTCGAGCCGGCCACGGCGACGAGGATCGGCAGCCATTCCTTGCGGATGACCCCGGCCTCGGCAATGATTCCGACGCCGGCGGGCACGAACAGCAGGCCCATATTGGCGATCAGCCCCTCGGCCGCCGGTTTCAGCGGCGCGGGTGTCCGGTCATTGCCGGTGCGCCGGGCCCGAAGGCCGAGTGCGAGGGCCAGCAGGAACATGCCGATGACCGGGCCCGGGATCGGGAGCTGAAACGTGGCGCGCAGCAATTCGCCCAGAAGCTGGCATCCGACAAGAATGAGCATCGCCGACGTCATCATGGTCTCCACTGGTGTGGGCCCCTGCGGGAGAGGCCGGTCCGGACGGGATAACAACATGATCGCGAAAATGCGACAGCGGAGACGGGTTCGTGCGCCGCTGGCCTGGGGAAAACATGCTATCCTCCAACTGACGCGGAAGGATGGCCGCCATGGACGATCTGCCGATCAGCAAGGCATTCACGCTGCTGGAGCCGGGGCCGGTGGTGCTGGTCACGACCCATGACCGCCACCGGGACAATGTGATGACCATTTCCTGGACCATGGTGCTGGATTTCTCGGCCTCCTTCGCCATCACGACGGGGCCGTGGAATTATTCCTTCGCCGCGTTGCAGCGCACGAAGGAATGCGTGATCGCGATTCCGACGGTGGACATGATCGATACCGTCGTGGGGATCGGGACCTGTTCGGGGCAGGATATCGACAAGTTCGCGACATTCGGGTTGATGCGTGAGCAGGCCCATCGGGTTCGCGCGCCGCTGATCGGGCAATGTCTGGCGCATATCGAGTGCCGGGTGGTCGATTTCATCGAACGCTACAGCATCGTGGTGCTGGAGGGGGTCGCGG
This sequence comes from Gluconacetobacter aggeris, assembly GCF_014174395.1. Classification (GTDB taxonomy): domain Bacteria; phylum Pseudomonadota; class Alphaproteobacteria; order Acetobacterales; family Acetobacteraceae; genus Gluconacetobacter; species Gluconacetobacter aggeris. Next base: position 45,926 of record NZ_JABEQD010000001.1, on the reverse strand, counting down.
CCCATATGGATGCCGCGCGGCAGGAGCGGCGGACGATCCATGCCATCGGCGACGGCACCTTCGTCGTGGACGGGCAGCGGATCGACCGGCGGGAGATGATGCGGTCGAAACTGCCGGATGGCGTTTGAAGATTTCTCTTTTCAAAAAGACGGAAACGCCCGGCACACGTGATTTTGACAATCCTCGCCGCTGCCTGTCATAACGGTATCGCACTGACAGCGTAGCCGGCTGGAGAGACACGACAGGATGACGACGGGCCAGACTGCTTTCACGCGGCGGGACATGCTGCGGGCCATTGGCCTGATCGCGGGTGCGGGGGCGATGTACCAGGCCATGACGGCGCTTGGTCACGCGGCGGAATCGCAATTTACCGGCGCGCCCGACCTGTCCGGGGCGCCCCGGGGGGCGAAGGTGGTGGTGCTGGGCGCCGGCCTTGCAGGATTGCTGGCGGCGTATGAGCTGGAACGGGCCGGCTATGCGGTGCAGGTGCTGGAATACCAGAACCGTCCGGGTGGGCGGAACTGGACCCTGCGTGGGGGCGACACCTATACCGAGCTGGGCGGTGCGACGCAGACGGTCCGGTTTGCGCCGGGGAATTACCTCAATCCCGGTCCGTGGCGGATTTCGCACCATCATCGTGCCATCCTGCATTATTGCCGGGCCTTCAATGTGCGGCTGGAGCCGTTCATTCAGTTCAACAACAATGCGTTCGTCCATTCCACGCATGCGTTCGGCGGCAGGCCGCAGCGCTACCGGGAGGTGGCGGCGGATTTCCACGGCAATGTGGCGTCGCTTCTGGCCACGGCGGTCAATACCGGCGGGCTCGACCACGCCGTGACGCAGGAGGATCGAGAACGGCTGCTGGAGGCCCTGAAAGGGTGGGGGGCGCTGGACGACTCTCTCGCCTATCGCAAGGGGCTGCCTGTGTCGGGGCACCGCGGCTATGCCCGGCCGCCGGGGGCCGGGGCCGATGGCGCGCCGCTGCCTTCGGACCTGCTGCCGTTTCATGACGTGCTGGACCCGGTGGTGTGGAAGAGCATGACGTTCTTCACCAGCTATGACATGCAGCCGACCATGTTCCAGCCCGTAGGGGGGATGGACATGATCGGCAAGGCCTTTGCCAGTCGCCTGTCGCACCAGATCACCCTGAATGCCAAGGTGACGGGTATTGCGCAGGACGAAAACGGCGTGACGGTCCGCTGGGCCGACACGCGGTCGGCCGAGATGCATGAAACGAAGGCGGATTGGTGCGTATGCACGCTGCCGCTCAGTATCCTCTCGCAGATCGATATTCAGGTGTCGGCGGCCAAGAAGGCTGCGATCAGCGCCGTGCCGTATGCGTCGCACGCGAAGATCGGGCTGGAATTTCGCCGGCGGTTCTGGGAGGAGGATGAGGCGATCTATGGCGGCATCAGCTTCACGGATCAGGAAATCGCTTTGGTATCCTACCCCAATGACAATTTCCATGCCGCGGGACCGGCGGTTCTGCTGGGGGCGTTTGCCCTGGGGCGCGGGGGATATGACCTGGCGGGGATGACGCCGGAAGAGCGGATCGAGGCTGCGCTGAAACAGGGCGAGAAGATCCATCCGCAATATCGGAAGGAATTCCTGAGCGGTGCCTCCGTGGCGTGGAGCCGCGTGCCGTGGATGCTGGGGTGCCGCGCGCGCTGGAGCGAGGCCGACCGGGCCGCGCATTACCAGAATCTGGTGTCCATGGAAGGAAGGATCGTGTTGGCCGGTGATCATGCCTCTTACATGGCAGGCTGGCAGGAGGGGGCCTTGCTGTCATCGCTCGACGCCATCCGGCAACTTCATCATCGTGCGACGGCCGTATGAGGCGGTTGGTTCTGGCCCTGCTGCTGGCCTGCGCCTGGGGCGCGGCCGGCCCGGCGCGGGCGCAGGCGCCGTCGGCCGATGGGGGCGAGATCTACCGGCAGATCTGCCAGGCGTGCCACATGCAGGGCGGAACGGGCGCGATCGGGGCGGGCAGGGTGCCGGCGCTGGCGCATAATGCCCGCCTGGCGGTGGCGGCCTATCCGGCGACCATCGTGGCGCAGGGGCATGGCGGCATGCCGTGGTTTTCCGACATTCTCTCGCCCGCGCAGATCGCGTCCGTGGTGAATTACGTGCGGACCCATTTCGGCAATCATTATCAGGATGCGCTCGATGCCCAGACCGTTGAAGCGATGCTGGGGCCGAAGAAAGTGGACGATCACTGAGAGGCTGACGGGCTGATCAGGCCGGGCAGGATTCGGGGGGCAGGGCGAGGGCCGGGTCGTGCAGGAAATGCGCGTCGGTCAGCGCCCGCAGGAAGGATTCCAGAGCCGCTTCGTCGTCATCCGGGAGCGCCTGTCCGTGGGCGGCGATGGCCGCACGCAATGTGGGAGCCGTGCCGTCATGCAGATAGGGTGCAGTGACCGCCACGTTGCGCAGGGAGGGGGTTCTGATCCGGGCCGGATGGGTTGGGTCGATTGTGTGGAACCGCATGTCGGTGAGCAGGGCGCCAGCGTGGCAGGCGGCGCAGTGTTCGCGCCCGAAGAACAGGGCTTGGCCGCGCGCGGCCTCCGGCTCCAGCCTGGCTTGGCCCTGCCGGGCCTGATCCCACGCGCTGTCGCGCGAGACCAGCGTGCGTTCGAAGAGGGCGACCGCCGTTGCGATGGAGACGGCGTCGATGCGTCCCTGGGCGCGGGGGAATGCTCGGGCGAAGAGGTGGCGGTAGCAGACGTTGCCGGCGATGCGCCCGACCAGCGTGGCGCGGTCGGGCATGCCCATTTCCACGGGATGATGGCCTATCACGGGGATGAAGAATTGCCGATCAAGGCGCGTGACGTGCTGGTCGATCCAGGTCAGGGTCGAAAACGCGCCGACATTGGCCAGTGACGGCACGTTGCGTACGCCCGGCTGGTCGGTCACGCCGGGATGGGTGCGGTTGCCGTCGGCGAAGGCGTGGCGCTGGGCGTGGCAGGTGGCGCAGGACATGCTGCCATCCGCCGACAGGTCGGCGTCATAGAACAGCCGGCGCCCGAGCTGCACGCCGGCTTCCTGCGCTGTCAGGGAGGGAGTGGTTGCCCGGGCAGGATCTGGCCGACACCAACATTCACTCTACATCTCAATATGATTCTATGATTGGAAATATGTTGAGAATAACCCATAGTAAACTACCTCACTCCACCCAATAAAGAACATCGTTCGATAGATTGATCGCCTCCAATGGAATTCTACCATTTGAACACCTCTAAGAACTTCTCTGTTTGGCGTGAGCTATGGTGAAGTGATGGTGAACTGATGGTGAAATGGTGGGGATAAGCGATGGCGAGCCAGCCGGGATTTTTCGAGGTTGACGATCGGCTGGAGGCGCTGTCTGCAAAGGGCGACGCACTGGAACGTTTAAATGTCATTGTTGATTTTGAACGGTTTCGTCCCCTGATCCCGGCGATCCCGCGCCAGGAAGGAAGCAAGAGCAGCCGACCGCCCTACGATCTGGTTTTCATGTTCATGGTCCTGATCTTGCAGGCGAACCACTCGCTGTCGGACGAACGGACAGAATTTCTGATCAAGGACCGCCTGTCGTTCATGCGCTTCCTGGGCCTTGGTCTCTCTGAGCCGGTTCCGGATGCGAACACGATATGGATGTTTTCGCGAAGCACTGGCCCGTTCTGGCGTCAAACATGCCTTCACCTACGAGAAAGGGTCCGTCCTTGCGTGAGGCACATCATAGATCGCCACAAGGCCAGAAGCCGGCGCGACTGCGCTGTCTGTTTCGTCGCCCGAGCCAGAACATGAAGGGTCTCAGCACCATAATCGTCACGAAACACCAGCGCCTTGCCCATCCTCATGAATCACATTGCGCCTCTCATGTTACCCCACGAACCCGCATCATTTGTCGAAGTAAAGCCAAATTGGTATAATACCGAGTTTTATGAAAGCGCGGACCATTCCATAAATTCAGGATAGGCTCGCGATCCATTCTTTCTCGGCCGCCCTGAGCTTGGCATTCAGCGCCTCTCACGCTAATTTCTGTTAGAAGCTCGGGGGCGTGCAGGCACTGATGACCTGACACGCTTCCGACCCCACACAACGAAAGCGATGCGGACGACGGCTTTCGAAATAATAGGCATCGCCCGGCCCAAGGATCTTGCGTTCATCGTCGACCGTGACCTCCAGTCGGCCCGACAGAATAATGCCCCCCTCTTCTCCGTCATGAATCAGGGGGACCTTCCCTGTATCCGAGCCCGGCTGATAGCATTCCTTCAGCATCTGAAGACTGCGACCGAACAGATTGTCGCCGACCTGTCGGTATGAAATCGTCCCCTTGCCGATTTCCGTCAATTCCTCCGATGCGTAGAACACCCTCCTGGGACGATCGGGTTCAAGAGCAAAGAATTCGGCCAGTCCGATCGGAATTCCATCAAGAATGCGCTTCAGCGCACCCACGGACGGGTTCGACGAGTTGGACTCTATCAGTGAGATCGTCGAATTCGTGACGCCTGTCCGTTTGGCCAGTTCCCGCTGCGACAGATTATGGGCCAAGCGAAAATGGCGCAGACGATTGCCGATATCGACCGACATCTTGTTCCGTTCCCGGTGTTGAATATATCGCAAATCTAGGCATGACGCTCACGCCAATTCAAGAGGTTGCGCGCGAGGAGAAAAGGACTTGTTCACACGGCCGGAATCGTTGATCCCACAGGCTCATTCATGGGAGCCCGGCATGAGCCCGACCGCGAAAACGAATATGCCCGTTCTGGATAATTTCTGGATGCCCTTTACCGCGAACCGGCAATTCAAGGCGGCGCCGCGCCTCCTGGCCGGTGCCGAAGGCATGTATTATACCGACGTCGATGGCCATCGGGTCATGGACGGTACCGCGGGGTTGTGGTGCGTCAATGCGGGCCATGGCCGTCGGCAGATCACCGACTCCGTCACCCGCCAGCTTGCGACGCTGGACTTCGCCCCGACCTTCCAGATGGGCCATCCGATCGCCTTTGAATTCGCCGAGAGGCTGGCCGCGATCGCCCCTGGCGGCCCGGCGGCCGGGCTCGACCGCGTGTTCTTTACCGGGTCCGGCTCGGAATCCGTGGAAACGGCGCTGAAAATTGCGATCGCCTATCAGCGGGCCATCGGCCAGGGCACACGTACCCGCGTCATCGGTCGGGAAAAGGGCTATCATGGTGTCGGCTTCGGGGGTATCTCGGTCGGCGGGCTGGTGAACAACCGCCGGGTCTTTCCCCAAATTCCCGCCGCTCATTTACGCCATACGCTCGACATCCCGCGCAATGCCTTCTCGAAGGGGCTGCCGCGGCATGGGGTCGAACTGGCGGAGGATCTGGAACGTCTGGTCGCGCTGCACGGCGCCGAGACCATCGCCGCCGTCATCGTCGAACCGATGTCGGGATCGGCGGGTGTCGTCCTGCCGCCTAAAGGCTATCTGGAGCGGCTGCGCGCCATCGCCGACCAGCACGGCATTCTTCTCATTTTCGATGAAGTCATTACCGGCTTCGGGCGGCTGGGCACCCCGTTCGCGACGGATTATTTCGGCGTGGTCCCCGATCTGGTCACCACCGCCAAGGGCCTGACCAACGGTACCATTCCGATGGGCGCGGTCTTTGCCAGCCGCAAGGTCTATGATGGTCTCATGACCGGGCCGGAACAGCAGATCGAACTCTTTCACGGCTACACCTATTCCGGCCACCCGGTCGCCTGCGCGGCGGGTCTGGCGACACTCGACGTCTACGCCGAAGATGGACTCCTGACGCGGGGCGCCGAACTCGCCACCTATTGGCAGGACGCCCTGCACAGCCTGGTCGACCGGCCGCATGTCCTCGATATCCGCAATCTCGGACTGGTCGGCGCAATCGAACTGGCCGCGCGCGACGGCGCGCCCGGAGCGCGCGCCTATGACGTCTTCGTCGATTGCTTCCGCAAGGGCCTGCTCATCCGCGTCACCGGCGACATCATTGCCCTCTCTCCGCCCCTGATCGTCACGACGGATCATATCGATACCATTGTCTCGATTCTCGGCGACGTAATCACCCGCGCTGCCTGACGGAGAAGCCTTCGTCAACGTCATTCACACGAAAGGAACGCCTATGCCCCTGATGAAATTCCACGTCCTGAAGGGACGGACACCGGCAGAGATCGATCAGCTTCTCGATGCCGCCCATGAGGCGATGCTGCGTGCGTTCAAGGTACCGGCCCGAGACCGCTATCAGATCCTGGTCGAACACGAGCCCACGCATCTGCGCGCGCTGGATACCGGCCTCGATATCCCGAGAACCGAGAAATTCGTCCTGCTCGAAGTCGTCTCGCGGCCACGCAGCCGCGAGGCCAAGCTGGCTTTCTACGAGATCCTCTGTGCCGAATGGCAGGACAAATGTGGAATCGCACCGTCGGACGTTATGATCTCGTTTGTCCAGAATACCGACGATGACTGGTCTTTTGGTAACGGTCGTGCCCAGTTTGTGACGGGTGAATTGTAATCTTCCAACCATGCGCGGATGACAAGACCGATGGGAATAGCCTTGCACGGTCAAAGTGCCTGGGCAAGCGCCGCCATTGGCAACCGGTCGTGACGATATAGAGGATCACCTCCATGACGCGGCGCAAATCAGTACGTCGCGGCCTCCCCAGTCGTTTCCGCTCGGGCATCAGTGGCGCAAGCAGCGCCCATTCCGCATCGCGCAGGTCGCTTGCATACTCCAGATTGTCCTCGCAATACTGCGCACGGGCGATTTCAGTCTACGTCCTGTCTGCATTCAGGGACTTCTTTTGAATTGAAGTTCAGATTCAGGGTTGCCGATGGAGGACGAGCCTTTCCAACGCTTCCGACGGATCGCCCTGCGATGCGAAAAGACACTCACCGCCATCATGGGCTTCACCCATCTCGCATGCGCCATGATCTGGCTACGCTGAAGGCAGACAGGACCTGGGCCATCTTGATCGCATCAGGTTCTCGCAAACCCACGGATCAGTCACAGGTGATGTGACGGCAACAGGGTCGGATCTGAAAGCGATTTCCGAACCGTCTCATACAGCTGTAGCACCGGCGCGGTAAAGACATGCCGGTTGCGGGCGACCAGCACCAGTTCTCGCGCGGGCAGCATCTCGCGAACCTGAATCGGCACCAATGTCTCTGCAATGGCGCGATGCGTGAACGACGCACTGGTCAACATCGTCACGCTGTCGGTGTTCACGGTCAGGAGATGCGCCGTCACCGTGGCCGTACATTCCGTCACCCGTTCGGGAAAGCGCAGCCTCTCCTGGGTAAACAAGCGGTGGAACGGCGCGGTCACATCGTCGCGCGGATCGTGGACCACCCATTCCTGGTCCAGCAGATCACGCATCGACCGCGCCTCACGCAGCGGATGCCCCTTGCGGCAGGCCAGCAAAGAGGGAATATGCCGTAGCAGCACACACTCGTCTGGCCGGCTATAGGCAGGCATCTGTGAACTGAGGGCGAAATCGAGCGTACCGTCGCGCAGTTCCTGCATCAGCTGGCTGGGACGCATTTCCAGAACCCGTAGACGGATCTTCGGATTACGTCGGCGAAATTCTATGATACAGTCACCGACTTCCTTCATGATCGAAACGACCGGGGTGATACCGATCGTCGTCGTGATGTTCCCGGAATCCTCCGCTTCCAGCAGGTCGTCCTTCGCCCGGCGCACGCTTTCATTGATGAAGCGGGCATGCATGACCAGCCGCTGCCCCTGCGACGTCAGACGCGCCCCCTTGTTCGATCGTTCGAAGAGCGCGATGCCCAGTGACGATTCCAGTTCCTTGATCGCCTTGCTCAGCGCGCCCTGGGTGATATTCAGCGTCTCGGACGCGGCATTGAAGCTCCCGGTTTCGGCCAGCGCGACGAGTGCGCGCAAATGGTGCAGCTTCACCTGGCCCTCCTCTCGGTCGCATCGCTTGCCCTGCTCCCGCGACGACACGACAAGCCGCCGGGAGCGTAACAGAACCCTAAAGGCCCGAAGACCATGTCACAAGACACGACCGGACGGAAAAGGCGACCGTGCCACCAGCCCGCATTTTCAATCAGGGTCTCATACTTCGGGAACCAGGTCGAGCGACGGCGAGACATCCGCCGGAATCGGGCAGACATAAGAGGCCCTACGCAGCTTGTCCGCCAGAGCCGAACGGGCCGCCTCCAGCAGGCCGGGCTGGGTCAGCACCTCGATGGCGGTGGCAGCCATCAGTTTCGCCACATGGATCATCCCCGTATGCGCAAGCGAGGATTTTCCCTGGGCCACCATCTGCCAGGAATGGAGCGCCGTCCCGATGGCACAGGTCGCGCCGAGGGCCTGCACGGTCGGCACCTGCCAGCTCACATCTCCGACGTCGGTTGACCCCATCATCCCGCCGGGCGACTGCCCCTCCGGCAGCAGGGGCGGCACCACGTCACAGACCACCAGTTCTTCGCTCCCCCGGACGAGGGGCGCGAGCAGCCGGCGAGCGGTCTGCAATTCACCTTCCGAGAAGGTCTTCCGCATCTCTCGGGCAACAGCGCGATCGGCCTCCGAGAACGGCGGCGGCCCCAGGCGCTCCAGGCATCGCTGCATCGCCTGCTCCAGCGGGCGGTTGGGCAGCAGCTCCGCCATGCCGCTGATCACGCGCGACGACATCGTCGTCTCCGTCATCATCGCGGCTCCTTCCGCGATTCTCCGTACCCTTCCGGCCAATTTCAGCATTTCGTCCAGTTCCGTGGCGCGGACGGAATAGGCCAGAACGGCGCGGGACTGCACGACATTCGGCGCGGTGCCCCCCGCATCCACATAGGCATAATGGATCCGCGATGTCGGCAGCATATGTTCACGCAGGTAATTCACCCCGATATTCATCAACTCTGCAGCATCCAGTGCCGACCGGCCCAGAAAGGGAGCGGCGGCGGCATGGGCGGCCCGCCCGACAAACGTGAAATCAATCCGCTGCGAGGCCAGCGATGCGGCGGGTGCCACGCCCGCTATCCAGAACGGATGCCACGAGATCGCGATATCGACGTCATCGAACACGCCCTCACGCACCATGAACCCCTTTCCGGCGCCTCCTTCCTCCGCCGGGCACCCATAATACCGTACCCGGCCGGGCGTGCCGGTGGTCGCCAGCCACTCCCTGACGGCATTCGCGGCCAGCGCGGCGCCAGCACCCAGAAGATTATGTCCACACCCATGACCGTTGCCATCACCCGACAGGGGCTTGCGTTCCGTCGCGCCCGCCTGCTGGCTCAGTCCCGGCAGCGCGTCATATTCCCCAAGAAAGGCAATGACCGGCCCGCCCTCCCCAGATTCGGCCATGATGGCAGTCGGCAGTCCCCCCACATCGATGGTAACGCGGAAGCCTTCTTCCTCCAGCCGCCGCTTGTGCAGCGCGACCGACCGGTATTCCTTGTAATTGAGTTCCGGCGCCTCCCACACGGCGTCGCTGAGGGCGGTAAAGCGCTGGCTGCCGGCATCGACCAGCCTCCAGATCGTCTCGCAATTGTCGCTCATGACATATTCTCCTTCCAGTATTTTCTCTTTTTTAAAGAATGTTCAGAAATTGAATCCGAACCGGCCGCCGATGAAGCGCGGTGGAGAAGGCATGTAGTAATAGGTGGTGGTTTCCATGCCCGCGCTTACCTCGTAATGGCGCTGCAGGATGTTGGAGGCATAGGCGGTCACCGACCAGCGGCCGGAAGCAGGCCGGAACGTCATATGCGCACCCAGCAGGAAATATGACGGCATCAGGAACATGCCGGAGGTCACGCCGGGCGACATTGCCTGCGCGCCGCGATAACTGCCGTCGACGGCGGTGACCCATTCATATCCGTTCAACGGATTGAACCGGTATTCTGCCGTTCCACTCATGGAAAGTTTCGGCATGCCGGTATCGGTCCCGGAATAGTCGGTATAGAAGGCCTGCCACACACCACCGTGGGTCTGAGCATATGCGGCGACGGCCGTCGTGTTAAGCGTCTGGTATATCTGGTAGTTTCCACGCTGGTAACCAAGATTTCCACTAAGGAAGATATGCCTGAAAGGATGGATTTCCGTATTCAGTTCAATCCCCCAGATCTGTGATTTTGGCGCGTTCATGAACATTCCCAACGGCCCGTAATTCGGTACGAGGAGCGTCGTCAGCACCTGCTGGTCGTGGTAGTCGTAATAGAATGCGGCCCCGTTCAGGCGAAAGACATTCGGAACGATATCGCTCTTGAAGCCCACCTCATAAGCCAGCAGCGTTTCTGGCTTATAGGGTGCAAGTTGCGCCTGGATCACGGTATTGTTCGCGGTAAACCCTCCGGGCTTGAACCCCTTGCTGACCTTGAAATAGGCCATCAGGTTTGAGACAGGCTGCCACTGCACGCCAACAACGCCGCTGAACTGGTTAGCAGACGTCGCTTCATTGTTGAAGTTCAGAGTGCTGATCCCGAAATGCCTCGTGGCCAGTCCCAGAAGCTGCCGGTCGTCTGCCTCATGCGTGATGCCGCCAAACAGGGTAACGTTATGCGGAAATCTGTACGAAAGATGCGCAAACTGCGAAAATGTCTGCTGGTTCTGCTGGTACGAGGTTTCGGACAAATAGCCGCGCTGCGGCAGATATTGCGTGAAGTCCATGAAGAATTGCTGCGCCATGCGGACGCGATCGTAATAAGCCCCGATGCTCCAATGGAAGGGGCTCTGCTGATGCGCCGATTTCAGGCTGAGTTCCTGCGAGAACGTGTTGGACACGACGTTGCGGTACTGGTCGCCGGTCGCATATTGCGTGGCATCCTGGTCGGTATACTCGCCGATCCGCTCGGTCTCGAACGCGCTGATGCTGCTCAGCGTGGCAAAGCCGAGTTGCCGCGACATCTTCAGGTCGGCGCCCCAGAACGTGTTATGTTCCGAAGGCTTGATACTGGCTGAACGCCCGAACAGGGCGGCGAATTGCGGGCGCAGGTCCCATTCGGCCTGGTAGAACCCCATATTCGGGCTCGGCCCGACCGGTTGGACGTTCAGGAACGGCTTTCCCGTTACAACCTGGGAGTCGTCCTGCACCCAATGGCCCGTCAGCATGATGTCGGTCTTCTCGTCCGGCTGCCATCTCAGTTTCGCCCTCAGCGCCCCTTCGTTGGCATCTCCCAAGTGCGATCCATCCAGCGGCATGCTCTGCCATCCACCGCCCTGCTGTGCCTGCCCGGCAATGCGGAATGAGACGGTGCGCGACAGTGGACCGGAAACATGGAAATTCGTGCGGTTGCGCGCGTAGCTGGCAATGTCTTCCGACAGCCCGCCATGCCATGTCGCCGTGGGATCAGCGGTGTGGATGTTGATTTCACCGCCAGTATCGGTCTGGCCATGTTCCGTTCCGACCGGACCGGGCGTGACGTCGACCGAAGCAAGGTCGAACATCATGCCATTGCTCATCTGCCCCAGCGGAAACGCAACACCGTCGATATAGGTCATGACCGACGACATGGCGTTCTGCGTGTAATCGTTCATGCCGACGCCGCGCAGCAGGTAATTGATCGTCGAGGTTCCGTTCATGCTCTGGATCGTCACGTTCGGCAGCAATTGCTGCAAGTCGGCGATGGTGACGACATTGCGGTTGGTCAGTTCCTCGGCGGTGATGCGGGTCGCGGAATCCGCACTATGCTGCGCCTGGGAAAAGCGGAAGGCCCGGCGCGCGCCGTTGACATCGACCGTCTCGCCCACCGCGACCGGCAGGCGGGTATCCCGGGCCTTTGCTCGTGCGACGACGGTCGGCTGGCGCCCAGGTGCTGTGGTGGAAGGGTGGGCAGAGCGAACCGGCTTTTTCGGTCCCGCTGCCGCCCGTGCCGAAATATCCGACATGATCGTACAGCCGAACAGCATGCAGAAAATAGCGGCGCTTTGTCGCGAAGACATGACCTATCCTTTACCCTTAGCGAGGTTTCGCAATCCCCGAAAACGAGATGATCCGAATGATCTGGTGAATGGAGCCGAGCGAAGCTCTGCGGCGATTCAGGCGGGCGGTTTGGGCCAGGCGTGTTGTGCTGGCCGCATCAACTCCCAGGCGCGTGCCAGGCGAAGCACGCCGATATCGTCGAACCGGCGCCCGGCAATTTGCAGGCCGATAGGCAGGCCGGCTTGCGTGTAGCCACAATTGATCGCGGCCGCTGGCTGTTCCGAGACGTTATGAACGCAGGTGTAGGCGATATCGTACATCAGCCCGGACTCGGGGTTCGCACACCAGGATTCAGCGGCAAATGCGGGCACGGGCGAAACGGGGGACAGGACGAAATTGAACCGGCCGGTCACCTGCGCCGTGCGCTGGCGCATCGCCAGGACGTTTTGGTAGGCCCGATAGAACGCCTTTCCGCCGATAGCAGGCTGTTTCAGGAGGGCTTCGCGAAGCTGTGGGTGTAACCTCGCCTGCTGTTCTGGTGCCAGATCCTCCAGATCTACCGCCGCCCGGATATGCATGAAGGTGCTGAACCCGTCGCGCATGGCGGGTTCGATCCAGTTCTCGACCAGTTCCACATCGGCACCATGCGCCTCAAAGGTTCGGGCGGCGCTCGTGACGGCCGCCTCCACCTCCGGGTCCAGGCACAGGCCGCTGCCGGGGTCCAGAAGCAGGCCCAGACGCAACCCCTTCAGGCTGGCATGCGCCAGATCGCTCCAGGCCACAGGTTGGAAAGGGAGGCTCATGTAATCGCGGTCATCCGGCAAGGACATCACCTGCATCATGGTCGCCGCGTCGGCCACATCCCGCGTGATGGGGCCCGTGACACGAAAGAAATAGGGCGGCAGGTGCGGCACGCGCCCCCAGCTCGGCTTCAGTCCGAATACGCCGCAGAAACCGGCGGGAATACGGATCGAGCCGCCGATATCGGTACCGACATGCAGCGGACCGTACCCAGCGGCGGCGGCGGCGGCGGCACCGGAACTGGAGCCGCCAGGGGTCTTGCTCGGATCCCACGGGTTGCGCGTTAGCGGATGGAAGCTGGACGGCGAGGCCGCCAGCAGACCGAAATCCGGCATGGTGGTCTTGGTAACCAGAATGGCGCCGGCTTCCCGCAGCCGCGCCATCGGCGGCGCATCCTGCGTCGCCGGCACCAAGTCCGTCGCCGCACTGCCCAGCGGGGACGGCACGCCCTTGCTGGCGATGTTTTCCTTCACGGTGACCGGCACGCCATCCAGCAGACCCAGCGGCGCATGATCGCGCCAGCGGGCCTCGGAGGCGCGCGCCTCCGCCAACGCGGCATCGGCGCTCATGGCATAGGTGGCGTGAAGGGCCGGCTCCCATGCCTCGATCCGCTCCAGCACCGAGCGAACCACCTCGACGGGCGAAAGCGCGCCGCTGCGATACCGTTCCACCAGGCAAGCAGCACTCAGTTCGGCCGGCGAACCGGTCGTACATGTATCGTACATCTCAATTTCCTGAAGCTATCGTAGAATTATTATATTCGTTTTTGATTTCTATTCCGTATTTTCAGACGGAAAGAAAATGACCGTCATCATACTGACCATCATGGCCGCGAACAGATACCAGGCGGGGGCCATGACATTGTGGGTGACGGCGATCAGCCAGGTGACGATCATGGGGGCGAACCCGCCGAAAATCGTCACGCCGCAACTATAGGATATGGACATTCCGGCAGCCCGGTGGCGACAGGGAAAGGCTTCGATCATCAGGGCGGTTCCCGCTCCCGTTCCGATGGCCCCCGTTGCAAAAAATAACGCCATGACTGAGAGAATAATGAATGGCGACGCTCCCGATGCCAACAGGTGAAACAGCGGAAAGATCAGCAGCATCTGGAACACCCCAAGCCCCATTGGCAAGGATTTGCGCAGCCCCAGCCGATCGGCGAGGCGCCCACCCAGCGGTCCGACGACAAGGATGGCCAACCCGGCGATGCAGGGCACGGAAAACGCGATGGTCTGGGAAAAACCGAGCGAACGCACCAGATAAACCGGCATGTAATAGATCATGATATAGGTGGACACCGTACTCCCGGCCATCAGCAGAATCCCCTGCAACAACGTCTTCCATTCGCTGACGAAGATGCCCGACCAGCGGACGGGGACAGCCTCCGCGGGAGGCGCCGATTCGCGCAGGGTGCTGCGAATATAAAGGCCGAGCGGCCCGATCAGCAGGGCGATCAGAAACGGAACGCGCCAGCCCCAGGCCTGCATAGAGGCTTCGGACATCAGTCCATGTACCGATACACCGACCAGGGCGCCGAAAAGCGCGGCCCCGCCCTGACTTGCCGCCTGCCAGCTCACCAACTCGCACCGACGGTCACGACTGGCGCTCTCAAGCAGCAAAGTCGTGGCGGTCCCGATCTCGCCCCCCGACGAAAAGCCCTGAAGCAGACGCCCGATAACGACCAGCAGCGACGCGGCGATGCCGAATTGCGCATAGTCCGGCGCGAACGCGATGGCGGCGGTTCCCACAACCATCAGGCCGATCGTCAATGTCAGAGCCGGCTTGCGGCCATGGCGGTCGGCATAATGGCCGATGATCGCGGCGCCGAACGGCCGGGCAAAGAAACCCACGCCGAACGTTGCCAGCGCGACGAGCAACGAGAGCAGCTCGCTGCCGTCAGGAAAGAATGCCCGCGCGATATAGGTGGAGAAAAAACTATAGACGGTAAAATCATAAACTTCCAGGGCGTTTCCTAGTACAATCGCGATAATGGTGCCGATTGATGACGTCGCGGAGGACCTGCTTCGGAGGTCTGTGACCTCTGCTTCGGCGACGGTCATCATGTTGCCAATCATATCGGTGCCTTTTCATCATACTTCAATTATTGCCATATCGATATGGACTCGATGTGTCATCGTAATTTTATTCATGGGTATGAATAACGAGATCTGCCGCGCCCGATCCCCAGCGCCATCAGAGCCTCCACCACACCCGCGCGGCTGGCCAGTGGACTTGCCCCGTTAAAACGGAGAGACGTTGGTTCGATTAGCCGCCATTTTCTCGAACTGGATGGGGCTTTGGAAGCTCACCCACTCCAGCCGTGTGCCGAGATCGGCTTCCATCTGCGTCATCAGCTCGCGCGTGAAGTCTGTCAGATCCTCCATCCGGTCGGCGTCCTCCGGAGAGACAATGAACCTGAACTGATGCCGGTCCTCGGCGCCACGTTCGAGGAAGGCTTTCGCATCGGCGCGGTCGGTTTCCGCGCCATACAGGACGCCACGCTCGCCATCGCGGGAGGTGCCCTCGCGCTGGATGTAACGCAGGTGCGCGGCGACCCCGCCTCCCTTCCCGGCCTGACGCACCACCTGCGCCTTCACGGTCACACGCCGGGCACCGGACACCTGATGCCGCCAGCCGGCGATCCGCGCGCACGAACGAAGGACGCGACACGCCCGCGACCTACGCCACGGGTGGAACCGGAACGCGCCGCGCTTCCCGTACGAACGGACGCGCCAGACTCAGAGCCTGAATCAGAAAGCGGTCTGATTGATTTTCCGCAGAACTCTGCGGATATGGGCGATCATCAACCATGCGTGGGATGACGAGATTGTTGCCTCGACATCCTTCGTGAGACGGCGGCAGCGCCCGAGCCATGCAAAGTTGCGCTCCACGATCCAGCGTTTGGACAGGACGACGAAGCCTTCGGCCCGATCGCTACGCTTGACGATCTCGATCGTCCATCGGCCGAGTTCAGCCAGCGCACCACGCAACTTCTCGCCGGCATACCCTCCGTCACCGATCAGATGGCGAAGCCAGGGGAACAATGAGCGTATCCTGGTCGCTACCAGCGGCGCGCCGTCACGATCCTGAACGTCGGCGGGATGCACGACAGCCGCCACGACATGACCCAGCGTGTCGGTCGCAATATGCCGCTTGCGTCTGACCTTGCCCGCAACATGCCCTCAGTTCTGAGTTAGGGTCTGTGGGTTGCTGTATGCCTTGCTGGCGTGTTGAGCGAAAGCCTCTGGCGAAAACCCTGAACTATCCCGAGGACAGGCAGGAAGCCTCCGAGGCCATCCGCGCATTGATCGAGAAGATCGTGCTCCATCCAGGCAAGGGTCGGGGCGAAATGCACGCCACGCTGCAGGGCAAACTGGGCACGCTATTGGATTTCGCCGCCTCACGCGGTCAGGGAGCTAAAAACACGAACACTCCCGGAGCCAGGGCTTCGGGAGTGTCGGTATCGGGTATTGCGGGGGCGGGAAGCCAGAATGCGGCGAGGGGCCGCCATGCCCGGGGGCGGGTCACGGAACCGGCACCACCATGATTTCGATTTCGGGCTTGCCGCTGCCGCTGAGCTGGATGATGGCGCGCCCGGCCGGCAGCGGGAAATCGACCATCTTGCCGATTCCGCTACAGGCCGGCCCACGCTCGTGGTGGGTGGAGCCCACGGCGGCACCGTCGTGCACCAGGTCGAGCCACGCGCGGGTGCCGAGCATGATCCGGTAGGTGCCGGCCTTCGGGGCGTCGAAGGCGACCATTCCGCCGGAACTGACCGAGCCGCCGGGCTCGTCGGGGCGGAGGGCGTAGCTGACATCCGGCGTTGGTCGCAGGGCCACCAGCACGGCCTGCCCTGGCGGGAGGACGGCATGGTCGAGCGCGGATACTGTGCCGGCGGCCGCGAGGTGAGATGGGGATGCCCATCCGCGCAGATCGTCGGGCAGGGCCGGCTTGTCCGGCGTGCAGGCGGCTGGCGGCGCCGGCGGGTCGTCCGCCCGTGCGGGGGAGGAGAAGGGGAGGCCGAGCAGCAGGACGGCCAGAGGCGGGATAACGAATGGTTTCGCGGTTGCCATGATGCCTTTCCGCATTCCTCTATCGCTTTGGGTCCGTAGCCGGATTCTATACGGATATCGCCGAAACCCGAAATGAAAGCCTGCCGGCCGTTCCGGGCACGGGCCGGGCTGCACGGATTCGGCAGGACTCCAGCGCCATCGGCCGCCTGCATGGAGTCAAGCGTGAATCGTCGTCGAGCTGTGAATTGTTTGGGCCGATGGCGCCATGTGACAGTACGGTAGAATCACGGAGATTCGGCGTTGCCGCTCTTGACGGCGCATAAATGGCGGAAGACCGGGTTTTTTTTGATGGGGGGCGATGACCCGCCGCCGGCGATTATCCACAGATTCCGGGGGTACCCTTCTGGATAACTCTGTGGATTGCTTGTCCGGAAACAGGCGTGATCGCGACGAATCCCGCTTTTCTTGGTTTGTTCCGGCGTGGCGGGTGGTGCCGGATGGTTTCCCGTTTTTTTTCGATCGGCTGTGAATGATTTGCTGCCTGGGGCAGTCATAAAATTGACATGGAATCAAGACCCTTTTCAGGGGTGGATGCAATCATGCTGAAATCGGCGGAAAACCGCCATTTTCACGATGCTGTCCCGTCGTGGGGCGGCGAGGATTATCCACAGATTCCGGGGATACCCCTCTGGATAACTCTGTGGGCGGATGGAGCTGAGGCTTGAATCCGAGGGGCCTTGCCCTGTTCTTCCCGGTTTGTTCCCGCGCCCGTGTGTTCGGGCCGGTTGCGGGAGGAGGCGCTGTAAAAAAGGCCGGACCCGAAGGCCCGGCCGAGGGGGTTTTGCACAGCGGGTTGCTCTTATCCGATTGTCGGACGCGATGATTGTGAAGTAATGATTACGTCGTGATGTAAGCGGGGCCGCCCGTTTTCAGTCCTGTTCGGCGGGGGGAAGGCTGTGCGGGAAGGCGGCGGGGCTGAAGAAGCCCAGCAGGATGCCGCCGAAGGCCACCGCGATGGCCAGCGGGGTGAGGACGCCGAAGCCGGCATGGGTCAGCACCTGGCCGCCGGCCGCCGACCCGAGCAGGATGCCCACGTTGCTGGCGGCATTGATCGCGGCCCCGGCCACGTCGGGGCGGGTGGCGCGGGCGCGGATGGCCCCGGACATGACGAAGAGGATGATGGCCGAATAGCCGATGCACCACAGCCCCACGGCGCCCACCGCCGCCCAGCCGGACAGGATGTGCCCATACATCAGCCCCATGCCGATCAGCATGGCCAGGCCGCTGCCCAGCAGGCCGGCGCCGGGGTTGCGGTCGACAAACTGCCCGGCCCCCCACAGGCCGAGGATGCTGACGCCGCCCGTGAGCAGCAGGGCGATGCTGAGGGTGCCCGCCGTCAGCCCATGGTCGAGCAGCAGCGGCGCGACATAGGTGTAGAGCAGGTTGTGCGCGAAGAAGAACACGGCATCGACCGCCACCACGATCAGGAAGATCCGCATCACCCTGCGGGAGGCCATGCCGGGCAGGCTGCTGCGGACATTCGGGGGCGAGGAGACCGGCGGCAGGAAAAACGCGATGCACAATGTCAGTACCGCCGCCAGGGCCGTCATGATGAACATGGCGACGCGCCAGCTTGCCACGTGCCCCACCGCCGCCGCCCCCGGCACGCCCAGGATCGCGCCCAGCGAGGTGCCGCCATAGACGAAGGAAATGGCCCGTCCGGTCATGTTCTGGGGTACCAGGCGCGCCGCATAGGCGGACGTGATCGACATCAGCAGCGCATGCGCCAGCCCCCCGATCAGCCGGCCGGCGCATACGAGCAGGAAGGTGGGCGCCAGCGCCACGAGCAGGTTGGACAGCACATAGCCCGACAGCGAGACGAGCATCAGCCGCTTGCGGTCGATATGGGCGGTCATGATCGTGAGCGGTACCGCGCCGAGCGCCACCATCAGGGCGAAGGCGCTGACGGCCAGCCCGGCATGGCCTTCCGGGATATGGAAAGTCTGCGCCATCTCGATCAGGATGCCGACGGGAGCCACTTCGCTGGTCAGGGCCGTGAAGGTGCAGGCAAACAATGCCCAGAGGCCGATCACCGCGCTGGTCGGCAGGGTCTTGAAAAGCATGGGGACCTGTTTCGCATACGGAAATTGCGGAAAAGCGTCGATTCCTGCAAATCTTTCTGGCATTCCCCACACCGGAACGGAATAGGCTGCTTTCGAGGGGCTGGAACTCGCCCGTAGGGCGGGATGGGGTCAATCGGTTCCGTTGTCGCGGGCGGCGGTTTCCAGCAGCCAGGCGCGGAAGGCCTGGAAAGGGCCGTAGCTGCCGTGGTTCGGGGGGTAGGCCAGGTAGTAGGCGCCGTCGCTATGGAGCGTGCCGCCCGGCAGTTCGACCAGGCGGCCGCTCCGCAGCAGGTCTGATACCAGAAAACGCGGCAGCAGGGCGACGCCGGCCCCGGCTGCGGCGGCCTGTGCGATGAAGGTGAACTGGTCGCACAGCATGCCGTGGACCTTCAGCGCCTCCACCCCCTGGGCGGCAAACCATCGCTCCCACGCATCGGGGCGGGAGACCAGGTGCAGCAGCGGAGCGCCCAGCAGGTCGGCCGGGGTGCGGAAGGCGTGGCGGGACTGCAGGGTGGGGCTGCAGGTGGCGACGACCTGTTCCGGCATCAGGAAATCCATGTCCGCGCCCGTCCATTCGGCCGCGCCGAAATGGATGGCGGCATGGAGCGTGTCGCCCGAGAAATCGAAGGGCAGGGGGCGGGACATCAGGTTGACGGTGATGTCGGGATGGGCGCGCATGAAATCCGGCAGGCGGGGGGCCAGCCACTGGCTGCCGAAGGTGGGCAGCACGCCCAGATTGACGGCGCCGCCGGTGGGATTGGCGCGAAAGCCCAGGGTGGCGGTGGCGATATGGCGCAGGGCCTCGCGGACCTCGCGCGCATAGGCCTCGCCCGCCAGGGTCAGGCGCACCGTCTGGCGGTCGCGGACGAACAGGTCGGCGCCCAATTGCTGTTCCAGCGCGCGGATGTGGCGGCTGATCGCGCTCTGGGTCAGGTGCAGTTCCCGCGCGGCGGCGGTGAAGCTCTCCAGCCGGGCCGCGGCCTCGAACGAATGCAGGAGCAGGGTGGGGGGCAGGAAACGTCGCGGGGTCGCCATGTCAGCCCGTGGATGCGAAGGGGGAATGGCGCGCGGAGTGCGCGGTCATTCCAGATCCGCATGATGTCAGTTTCCTTTATCGTTTGAAAGGCGGGCCGTCGTCGCGAATGATATGGAATCGGAATAACAGGCCGCGCCAGGGGCGCCCGACAGGGTGGGGACGTGTGGTGGACAAGACCGGGATGATCGGCGCGGATGAGATCCGGGCCCGTTTCGCGCGGGCGATGTCGGAGATGTATCGCCAGGAGGTGCCCCAGTATGGCGCCCTGACGGAGCTGGTCGCGCGGGTGAATGCGCAGGTTCTGCGGGACGACCCGGCCCTGAAGGCCCGGCTGGAGGCAACCGGCGCGCTGGCGCGGCTGGATGTGGAACGGCACGGTGCGATCCGGCTGGGCACGGCGGCGGAACTGGCGACCATGCGCCGGCTGTTTGCCGTGATGGGCATGGCGCCGGTCGGATATTACGATCTGTCGGTTGCGGGCATTCCGGTGCATTCCACTGCCTTCCGGCCGGTCGATGAGGCGGCGCTGGGGCGCAATCCGTTCCGTGTCTTTACCTCGCTGCTGCGGCTGGACCTGATCGCGGACGTGGCCCTGCGCGCCGAGGCCGAGCGCATTCTGGCGGCGCGGCGGATCTTCACGCCCGGCGTGCTGGCGCTGATCGGGCAGTGGGAGGCCGAGGGTGGGCTTGGGGACGCGCAGGCGGACCGGTTTGTCCGCGAGGCGCTGGAGACGTTCCGCTGGCATCGCGAGGCAACGGTCAGTGCCGCCACCTATCGCCGCCTGCATGACGCGCATCGGCTGATTGCGGACGTGGTGTGCTTCAAGGGGCCGCATATCAATCATCTGACGCCGCGCACGCTGGATATCGATGCGGCGCAGGCCGAGATGCCGCTCTACGGCATGCGGGCCAAGGACGTGATCGAGGGGCCGCCCCGCCGGGCGTGTCCGATCCTGCTGCGCCAGACCAGTTTCGCCGCGCTGGAGGAGCCGATCCTGTTTCTCGGGGCGGGCGATGCGGGCGAGGACGGGCGCCATACCGCCCGGTTCGGCGAGATCGAGCAGCGTGGCATGGCGCTGACCCCGAAAGGGCGGGCGCTGTATGACCGCCTGCTGCGCGTGGCGCGTGACGACGGGCCGGAGGATGTGCCGTATGGGGCGCGGCTGGAACGGGCCTTTGCGCGGTTTCCCGATACCGAGGACGAGCTGCGCGGGCAGGACCTGGCCTATTTCCGCTACGACCTGACGGGTGGTGCGTCGCTGCCGCCCGGCCTGTCGGCCGAGGCGCCGATCGGGGATCTGGTGCGGTTTGGGGTGGTGGTGGCCACGCCGATTACGTACGAGGATTTTCTGCCGGTGAGCGCGGCGGGGATCTTTCGCTCCAATCTGGGTGGTTCGGGTGGGGCGGAGTATGCCGCCAGCGCCGACCGCGCGGGGTTCGAGGCCGCCCTGGGCGCCGAGGTGCTGGATGAGTGCGCGCTGTACGCGGCGCTTCAGGACCGATCCATCGCCGATGTCCGGCAATGTCTGCGTGATGCGACTGCCGCGTGATTGAAGGCCGTTGGGTCACCCGCAAGGAAAAGAGCACGCGATGAGAAACGATCCGCGCAGCCATGGATTGTGGGAACTGTCTGCCCCGCCCGCGCCCGTCACCATGGCGCTGGCTGGGGATATCGACGCCGATGTGGTGATTGTCGGTGCCGGTTATACCGGCCTGTCGGCCGCGCTGCATCTGGCCGCGGCCGGGGTTTCGGTGGTGGTGCTGGAGGCGGTGGAGATCGGGTTCGGCGGGTCCGGGCGGAATGTCGGGCTGGTCAATGCCGGATTGTGGGTCATGCCGGAGGATGTGGTCGACGGGCTGGGGCCGGTTCATGGTCCGCGCATTCTTCGGCTGCTGGGCGATGCGCCGTCAATGGTGTTCGATCTGGTCGGGCGGCATGGGATTGCCTGCGAGGCCGAGCATAAGGGCACGCTGCATTGCGGGGTCGGCCACGCGGGGCTGGCCAGCCTGAAGGAGCGCGAGCGCCAGTGGCGGCGCCTGGGCGCGCCGGTCCGGCTGCTGGACCCGGATGAGACACGTGAGAATGTGGGCAGTGGCGTGTATGCCGGGGCGTTGCTGGATGCGCGGGCCGGCACGATCCAGCCGCTGGCCTATGCGCGTGGGCTGGCGGCGGCAGCGCTGGCGGCGGGGGCGCGGATTCATACGGCGAGCCCGGTTGTCTCCGCCCGGCAGGAGGGCGGCCGCTGGCGGTTGTGGACCGAAGCGGGCAGCGTGCGTGCGGCGAAGGTGATCGTGGCGACCAACGCCTATACGACCGTGCATGCCGGCGCGTTGTGGCCCGAGATCCGGGCGGAGCTGATTCATCTGCCCTATTTCAATATCGCCACCGTAAAGCTCGATGCGGCGCAACTGGGCTCCGTCCTGCCGCAGAAGCAGGGGGCGTGGGATACGAAGGAGGTGCTGACCTCTTTCCGGCTCGACCGGGCGGGACGGCTGGTGATCGGCAGCGTGGGGGCGTTGCGGGGGGCGGGCCTGTCCGTGCATCGGCAATGGGCGGCGCGGGCATTGGCACGGATCTATCCCCAGTTGGCGGGGATCGGGTTCGAGAGCGAATGGTTCGGCAGCATCGGCATGACGGTCGACGACCTGCCGCGCCTGCACCGGCTGGCGGAGAATGTCGTGTCCATCAGTGGTTATAATGGGCGGGGTATTGCGCCCGGCACGGTATTTGGCCGCGTGCTGGCCGATTTCGTGCGCGGTGTGGTATCCGAGGCCGAATTGCCGTTGCCGGTGAGCGATGTGGTGCCGGCACGTGCCCGGCGGGTGCGGGAGGCGGTGTATGAGTATGGCTCGGCCGCCGCGCATCTGGTTGGTGCAAGGGTATAGGGGGAGGTTTCTTCTTTTGTCTTACGAAAAAGAAGCAAAAAGACTTTTATCCGTCTTGGGCCATCGCGTGTCCCCAGCACAAAATTCCTGAACGAATCAAAAGTTTTTTGGTTCTTTTTTTCAAAAAAGAACAGAAACCAGGCGCATGAAGCGAGAAAGCAGAGAAACGATGACAAACCTGATAGCTTCCGAAGTGCATGACCTGCTGGTGCGCCTGGGCGTGCCGGCCGCGCGGTTTACGGGCGGTACGCTGGCCGTGCGCTCGCCGGTGACCGGCGAGGAGATTGCGCGGGTGGTCGAGAGCACGCCGGATGATGCGCGGGGTACGATCGGCGCGGCGGTGGAGGCCTTCACGGCCTGGCGCCGGGTGCCCGCGCCGCGCCGGGGGGAGCTGGTGCGCCTGCTGGGCGAGGAACTGCGCGCGAGCAAGGCGGCGCTGGGCCGGCTGGTGACGCTGGAGGTGGGCAAGGTCGTGTCCGAGGGCCTGGGCGAGGTCCAGGAAATGATCGATATCTGCGATTTCGCGGTGGGGCTGTCGCGCCAGTTGTACGGCCTGACGATCCAGTCGGAGCGGCCCGATCACCGGCTGACGGAGCAGTGGCATCCGGCAGGTGTGGTTGGCGTGATCTCGGCGTTCAATTTCCCGGTGGCAGTGTGGTCGTGGAATGCGGCGCTGGCGTTCGTCTGCGGCGACCCGGTGGTGTGGAAGCCGTCGGAGAAGACGCCGCTGACCGCGCTGGCGGTGCAGGCGCTGTTCGACCGGGCGGTGGCGCGGTTTGGCGATGACGCGCCGGCCAATCTCGGCACGCTGCTGATTGGCGGGCGGGAGATTGGCGAGCTGCTGGTGGACGATGCGCGGGTGCCGGTGGTTTCGGCGACGGGCTCGACGCGCATGGGGCGCATTGTCGGCGAGCGCGTGGCGCGGCGCTTTGGCAAGTCGATCCTGGAGCTGGGCGGGAACAATGCCTCGATCGTCACGCCCTCGGCCGATCTGGAGCTGACGTTGCGCGCGGTGGCTTTCGGGGCGATGGGCACCGCCGGGCAGCGCTGCACCACGCTGCGCCGGCTGATCGTGCATGAAGATGTCTATGACGCGCTGGTGCCGCGTCTGGCGCAGGTTTATCACCGGATTGCGGTTGGCAGTCCGATCGAGAGTGACGCGCTGGTGGGGCCGCTGATCGACGGGGCGTCGTTCGAGGCGATGCAGGCCAGCCTGCGCGATGCCAAGGCCCATGGCGGCATCGTGCATGGTGGCGAGCGGGTCGACGTGAATGGGGACGGGTCGTTCTATGCCCGCCCAGCGCTGGTGGAGATGCCGGGGCAGGTGGGGCCGGTGCGTGAGGAAACCTTTGCGCCGATCCTGTATGTTCTGAAATACCGCGCGCTGGATGAGGCGATCGCGTTGCAGAACGATGTGCCGCAGGGGCTTTCCTCTTCCATTTTTGGAAACGATCTGCGGGAGATCGAGCAGTTTCTGTCGGGCGCGGGTTCGGATTGCGGGATTGCGAACGTCAATATGGGGCCGTCCGGTGCGGAAATCGGCGGGGCTTTTGGCGGGGAGAAGGAGACCGGTGGTGGCCGGGAATCCGGATCGGACGCGTGGCGGGCCTATATGCGGCGGCAGACGAATGCGATCAATTACGGCCGCACGCTACCGCTGGCGCAGGGCGTCACGTTCGACATCGGTTGATATGGCAGGTCGGGGCGACAGGCCCCGACCGTTCAAAAGACCTGCTTCGTGCGTCCGAAAATGCGGCGATCTTAAATCGCCGATTTCGCGCGGGCCAGAACCGCCGAGCAGGTCTTTGCCTGGCCGCTTGCATCCAGTCTGGTGATTGTCGAAATCGTGTTGCCGACGATGAATTGCCCTGCCGACCCGACCGCGTAGTCGACGTGACCGGTCTGGCCGGGCGGGACGGCATGGGTTTTGGCGTTGAGAGACGTCTGGACGGCATCGCCATCCTGATGCGAGACGAGATTGGTCTCGATACAATAATTCAGAACGCCTGCGAGATTGACCGGCGTGATGGCGCCGACCGCAGCGGCGGTGACGGGTGCGAAATCGTTGACGATCGGTGCCCTGTCTTCGGCATGTGCCGCGCGCACCGATAGGGATTGCGTCGCGAAGCCGATAGCGGCGGCAAGGATGGCGACTGCCCGCAGAGAAAAACGGATCATTGAAGACTCCTTTTATCCTCCGCCAATGTTGTGCGCTCGGCGTGCGCGGCACAACGCATCAAGATGGCAAACAGTTATTCATGATCTGGAGAGAAGCGTTTCTTTTTCGTCATGCATTACTTTCATATGTGTCATGTGGTCTTGCGCGGGGGCAGAGGGGGCGAGACGCGCGGCCGATATATTGCATGCCGGCCTTGTGCGTCGCGTCCATCAGGACAGCAGGACGGAGGAGGCTCCGGCATTGTGTATGTCGATGCCGGTCGTTCCATAAAGGGTGACGTGGCTGCTCTGTCCGGACACGAAAATATCGGTATTTCCCTGGGATGTTGAAATCTTGATGTCGGCGATATTGCCGATGCCGGTCAGGGTGACGGTTTCTTGGCCGGGATTGAAGCCATAGAGTCCCAGATGGCCTATTCTGGACATATCCGCGTCGAGCGTCGTGATTCCGGTTTCGGTTCCGAAATACGCATCCAGGTCGCCGCCCCAATCATGGATGGTCGCGCCCTCCAGTCCGCCATTGAAGGTCGCGTGCCCGCCCTGGACGGCCAGCATGATATGATTGCCGGAAATGCCCTGCGAGGCGTTGACGACAAAATCCTTCACCCCGGTATAGATATTCTGCTGCGTGGCGCCGCCATCGATAGTCGCCGTCGTGCCCTCATTATCCGAAGCGCTCATCGACGCCACGATCGTCTGGACCCCGGAGAATGTGTCCGACGCCTTGACGAGCAGGTTCACGGAATCCGCGAACAGCGTTTCGTTGTCGTTTCCGCCCGAGATGGTATCCGTGATGCCCTGGGAATGGAACGCCACCAGATCGAAGACGCCCTCGTCGCCCGTGACGTCGATCTGCCCGCCATCGGTGACGAGAAGATCGGCGGCCGATGCATTGTGGCTTCCGTTTACGGTTGTCACGCCCCCGGTCGCCCAGACGGTGGTCTTCTGAAGGTTGAGGTTGACCGTATTGTTGCCGCCTTGAATGCCAAGATAGGCTTGGGGGGTGTCGGTGCCGAAAGGGGAGAACATCGAGGGCCCGCCGGTATCGGTCCCGGCATTGAAGATCAGAGTCTGATCGCCGTTCCAGACCTGCTGGACGCCGCCGCCATCGACCGTCAGCGTATGATCCGTCGGGCCATTGGGATCAGACACGATCACTTCGACGGCGCGAGCGGTATTGCTGGCCGTCATGTCGTTGTTATTGGTAAAGACGAGCAGATTCGCGTTGGACGATGCGCTGTCGATCGTGCCGTGGCCGGCCGAGACATGCAGGCTGTTGGTGCCCGACAACAGAAGATTGAAATCGGCATTCGCATTGTCGATGATCGAGTCGGCACCGGATAGCGTTCCGTCGATCGTCGATGTGCCGGAATTCTCGATGGCGATAGTGGAGAACGCGCCGGAAGTCGTCACGCCGCCGGTGCCGTCGACTGACCGGGCGTGCCCGTTGCCGATCACCGCATCGGTAATATCTGCATTCGCATGCAGGGCGATCCGCGCCGATGTCGAGGATTCGATCCTATCGTTGGCGTTGCTGGAAACATCGACGGACGATGCCGTGCTGGTGAGGGTAAGAGCTACCCCGTCTCCTGCCTGTGTCACCACCTGGGTTGCGGATGTGACGATGGATGGTGCTGGAGAGGTTGTCGTGGCCTGGCCGGAGATCGTGACGATGCTTTGTAGATCGGCGTCATAGGAGCGGGAGAGCGTGTCGTCATGAGACACGTTGGGGTCACGGACATCGAACGAGATGGCGCCCCCTGACGGCTGCGTTCCGGCGACGGATTCCGGCCCGATGAACATGCCGGAAAGAGACCAGTTCGCGAGATTTTCGAGTGTGGCGCTGTTCTTGTCGGTACCCTGGCCGACCATCGAGGCGATCATCTGGTCGATGGCGGCATTCAGATCGATCGTGACAGTGTGCAGGGGACCGCTATCGGTGACGGCCGGAAGGTAGGCGACGGGATTATCCGTGCCGGCGTTTCCGCTTACGTTGAACATGCCGGCCCAGGTGCCGGTCATGCTGTCGTAGCTGAGGGTTGAATAGGGCTGCGGCTGTCCGCGCGTGTCGGTAATCGGGACCTGTAGAAAGATCCCGAATGTCGGAAGCGACGGATCATGATGTGCGCTGTTGGTCGCGTTGAAGGTCACCGTGAAATCGTTGCCCACATAGCCGACACCGTCCAGTGGAGCGACGGAGGGTACTCTCTCATCGGCCGAGAAGGTCATCGATTTATCGAAAGTATAGGCCGGCTGCGTCGCGGGTGCGGCTGTTTGCAGAAATACGTCGCGTACATTGCCGCCGGCCGCACTCAGCCGATACGTATACTGGCCAGGCGTTCCATAGACGACGAGACCCGATGACGCACCGGATGGCTGCCCGGTGTGCCACGAATAGTCGGCCGCCCCCAACAGGCTGTCATCGTCCTGGGATGCGCCGACAACGGGAGATGAGGGGTCGAATATTTCAGAGGCCGGTGTGCCCCATTGGGTCAGGCTCCAATCTGTATTGTCGGCACCGGAGACCGACGGAAGCTGCGATTGATATTGCTCTGCGCCGTCAAGAACCGTTCCGGTATTGAATAATATTTTCGGGCTGGCGCTGATATCGTCAAAAATTCGAATGGACATGGGGCGGTTTCGTCAAATCTCGGGATTGGAAATATTGGCGTCGCGACATTATCGTCCCGCCCGAGACAAAAAAGTTAACGTTCGTTTAATTTATGTCCAATTCAAGAAAAGATGAAATATTCATGGAGGGGTATCTTGACCAGTCTGGCCGATGTGTGTTTAGGGTTTGGGTTTTTGTTTTAATAGAATATTAATGAGTGGATTAATATCAAGATAATGAACTTCGTTCTTAATATTGTTTTCCAGGAATGGCAATAATGAAACCATGTTTGATTTCGTATCATCATTCCTCCCCGCATTGGCGGGGCGGTCGGGACATTGCTGGTGTTGGCTGGAAGGCCGAGGGAGGGGCGGCTGGTGCCTCGGCTAATAAAGTTTCCCTTATGGCCGCCGGCGCATTGGAGCGTCTCCGACGACGGACGGGAGAGGCCGCGTCGTCTGCCGCCTCTCGGGGAATCGCTGTCTGAAGCCGTTCGTAAACTGGCCTGCTCAGCGGGCGGCTCCCGTCCTCAGCATCGCCAGTGCCTGCCGGGTCGCCTCGGTCAGCGGGGTGGGCAGGGCTGTGAGGGGGAACCAGCCCCAGTCGGCGAGGGCGTGGGGTTCCTGGATGGCGGGGGTGCCGGTCTGGATGGTGGCGCGGAAGACGGGGGCGACCCAGTGGCTGGCGCGGGGGCGGTCGATCTGGTCGACGATGCAGAGCAGGCTGGTGAGGGTGATGGTGATGCCGAGTTCTTCGGCGATTTCGCGGATGGTGGCGTCGGCGACGGTCTCGTAGAGGTCGAGCTTGCCGCCGGGAAGGCCCCAATGCTGGGCTTCCGGGTCTTTTCGGCGGAGGACCAGCAGGAGTTTGCCGTCCTCGATGATGGCGGCGCCGCAGCCGACGCGGGGCAGGAGGGGGGCGGGGGGTGTGCTGTCGGTCATGGGGGCAGCATAGCCGGGTGCGAAAATGGAAACGATCCGTTTCCGTCATTTTTGTTATTGTATTTCAGGACCTCCGCTATGTCTGGATGCAGCGGAACGGTTCGGGCCGGGTGGTCCGGGTGTTCGGTGTGCATCTGTCCTGATTTTGGAGTTGTTTCCCATGAAGCGCAGCGCCTATTCGCTTTTCACGGCCTTGGCCATTGCCGCAAGCCTGCCTGTTGCCGCCCAGGCGGCGGGCAGTCCGGCCGAGGTTCAGTCGGGCCATTATGCGGTCGAGCCCGGCCATACGCAGGTCGGGTTCTCGGTCCTGCATTTCGGCTTCACCAATTATGCGGGTGTGTTCTCCAACGTGTCGGGCACGCTGGAGCTGAATGCGAAGAACCCGGCGGCGTCGAGCCTGTCGGTCACGATCCCCGTGGCCTCGGTGCAGACCACCAGTGACGTGCTGAATGGCGAGCTGAAAGGTGCCGAGTGGTTCGACGCCGAGAAATTCCCCAACGCCACCTTTGTCTCGACCAGCGTGAAGCTGACCGGCAAAAGTGATGCCGTCGTCGCGGGGAACCTGACGATCCATGGCGTGACGAAGCCCGAGACGCTGAAGGTGCATTTCATCGGCGCCGGCGTGAACCCGCTCGACAAGAAATACACCACCGGTTTCGAGGCCACCGGCACCGTCAAGCGCAGCGATTTCGGCGTGAGCAAGTATGTGCCTTATGTCAGCGACGAGGTCACGCTGCGCATTGCCGGCGCCTTCGAAAAGCAGGACTGACCGTCATGGCCATAGCCGCGCATGAAGGCGGCGGGGCCACGCGGTATACGGCCGTCGCGATCGTCCTGCATTGGGCGATCGCGCTGGGCATCCTGGTCCTGATCGCGATGGGGCTGGTGATGGACCATCTGCCGCTTGCCCCGATGCGGGTCTTCCAGCTCTACCAGCTTCATAAATCCATCGGCATCACCATCATGTTCCTGATCGTGCTGCGTGTGGGCTGGCGCCTGGCACATGCGGCGCCGGGCCTGCCGGAGAGCATGAAGCCGGTGGAGCGGCGGGCGGCGCATCTGACCCATGCCGCGCTGTATGGGTTGCAGCTTCTGTTGCCGCTCAGTGGCTGGGCGCTGGTCTCGGCTTCGGTGCTGGGCATTCCGACCGTGCTGTTTTCCGTCGTGCCGTGGCCCGACCTGCCGGTCCTGTCCACGCTGGCCGACAAGGCGCCGGCCGAGGCGGCGCTGAAGATCGTTCATCACTGGGCGGCCTGGAGCCTGCTGGCGCTGATCATGTTGCATGTGGCGGCTGCTCTGCGTCATCATGTTATCCTGCACGACAACGTCCTGCGACAGATGCTGCCGGCCTTCGGCCGCCGTACCCTGCGCCAGGGAGAGTAATCCGATGTCTTTTCCCAACAGGACGGCCTTCGCGGCCTTCGCGGCCGTCGCGGCCGCTCTGTTCCTCGCGCGGCCCTCGCTGGCGGCCGAGTGGACGATCGATGCCGCCCACAGCACGGTCGGTTTCTCCGGCATGCAGACCGGCAGCCCGTTCAGCGGGCATTTCGGCAAATTCGGCGGCACGATCTCGTTCGATCCGGCGCATCCCGAGGCGGGCCATGCCCTGATCACCATCGATATCGCCAGTGCCGTGACCGGCGACCGGCAGCGCGACGGGGCGATGCCCGGCCGCGACTGGTTCGATGTCGCGGCCTTTCCCACCGCTACTTTCGAGGCCACGCGCTTTGTGGCGACGGGAGGCAATGGCTACCAGGCCATCGGTTCGCTGACGATCCATGGTGTCAGCCGGCCGGAAACGCTGCCGTTCACGCTGGAGATCAGCGGTGATACGGCGCATGCCAGGGGGCATCTGGACCTGGTCCGTTCCGCCTTCAATGTCGGGCAGGGGCCGTGGGCGAGTGGCCAGTGGGTTGCGCTGGCGGTCGGGGTGGATGTCGACCTCTCGGCCCGCAAGGGAGGTTGAAGACGTTTCGATTATGGTATGGTGTGGAGGGCGCGGGTATCGCCATGCCCTGCTTTCAGCCATAGTCGGTCGCAGGATGGCGTTATCCGGTCGGGAAAGGGTGTCGGGCATGCGGCGTCGTGATGAAGATGGCATCGTTTCGGAAGCCGGCCTGCTTCTGGCCGAAATCCAGTCGGATGTGGAGCAGTTGAACAGGCGCGCGCAATCCGTCCCGCAGATGCCCGACAGTCTGCGTCAGGGAATCGCCGCCCTGGCGGACAAGATCGACGCGCTTTGTGACCTGAGCCGCCGATAGGCGGCGGGCCGCGCGGTCAGAGCCTGTTTGGTAACGCGCGTCGGATCGCCACCAGCGCGCATTTCCAAACAGGTTCTCAGCCCGGCCCGCACTGGGCGTCGATCAGCAGGCGCGCGCATGCGCCCACCTGCGCGGCCGGCCCCGGCGGCGGAAAGGCCTGGCCCACGACCGAGGCGCCTTCCATCAGCAGGATCAGGCCGTCGGCAAGCCGTTCCGGATTGGTGGCGCGCATCTGTCGGGCGCGGTCGACCAGCCAGTCCCGTACCTGATGCTTGAGGCGGGCGGCTTCCTGCCGCACCGGGTGCGCGCGGTCGGGATATTCGAGGATGGCGTTGGTCAGCGCGCAGCCGCGATAGTCGGCGGCGGCGGAACGTTCGGCCAGCCCGTCGAAATAGGCCAGGAGCTGGGCGCGGGCGTCGTCGGGATGTTCGGCGCGGACGAGGGCGATCCGGTCCCAGAAACATTGCTGGTAGTCGGCGAGGAAGGCCGTGGCCAGCCCGTCCTTGGAGGCGAAGGCGCGATAGAGCGACGGCTTGGTCACGCCCGCATTCCGCACGATCTCCTCCACCCCCACGGCGCGGATGCCCTGGCGGTAGAACAGGTCGCGGGCCGACTGGCGGAGCCTGTCGGCCGCCGTCGGACGTCGGGGAGGGCGCGGGGCGGGCGAGGAGCGCATGGGGAAATCCGCTTGACGATGTTACCGATCGGTACGTAACGTGGCGCGATCTTGAACTGACCGGTCAGTCATATGAGCCCGCCCCCTGTTTCCCGCAAGGTTTCCCGGCCCGCCTACGCGTTTGTGGGGGTGGTGGGGCTGACCTTTCTGTCGCTTCTGGTGTCGGCGGGGGTGCGTGCCACGCCGGGCGTGCTGATGATGCCGTTGCAGATGGATCTGGGCTGGAGCCGGGCCGGGATTTCCGCCACCGCGGCGTTCGGCATCTTCCTCTATGGCTTTGTCGGCCCGTTTTCGGCGGCGCTGATGCAGGCGGTGGGGATACGCCGCACGCTGGTCGGCGCGCTGCTGCTGATCGGCGGGGCCAGTTTCCTGTCCCTGTTCATGACGCAGCCTTGGCAGTTCTTCGTCACCTGGGGGATGCTGACCGGGCTGGGGACCGGGGCCGTGGCGATGGTGCTGGGGGCGACGGTGGTGAATCGCTGGTTCGTGGCCCGGCGCGGCACCGTCATGGGGCTGCTGGCGGCCAGCACGGCCACCGGATCGCTGTTCTTCCTGCCGGCCCTGGCGGCGCTGGCCCATGACCATGGCTGGCGCGCGCCGGTGCTGGCGGTGAGCATTGCCTGCCTGGCTCTGGCGCCGCTGGTGGCGCTGTTGCTGCCCGAACATCCCGAGCGGCTCGGGCTTCTGCCGCATGGGGCGCCGCCGGATTATGTGCCGCCCCCGCCGCCCGACCGCAACCCGCTGCACATGGCGGTGGGGGCGTTGCGCGATGCGGTGCCGAAACGCGATTTCTGGTTTCTGTTCCTGACGTTTTTCGTGTGCGGGTTTACCACCAATGGGCTGATCGGCACGCATTTCATCGCCATCTGCGCCGATCATGGGATCGGTGAGGTGCCGGCGGCGGGGTACCTGGCCATGATGGGGCTGTGCGACCTGTTCGGCACCACGCTGTCGGGCTGGCTGACCGACCGGATGGACGCGCGCTGGCTGCTGTTTTCCTATTACGGGCTGCGTGGCCTGTCGCTGGTGGCGTTGCCGTTCTGCGATTTCTCGCCGGGCAGCCTGACGGTGTTCGGCATCTTCTACGGGCTGGACTGGATCGCGACCGTGCCGCCGACGCTGCGCCTGGCCAATGTGGCGTTCGGCGAGCGTGCGGCGCCCATGGTGTTCGGCTGGGTGGTGTTCGGGCACCAGATCGGCGCGGCCTGTGCCGCGTCGCTGGCAGGGCTGCTGCGCCAGGCCCAGGGCAGCTATCGGGACATGCTGGTGCTGGCCGGCTGCGCGGGCGTGCTGGCGGCGCTGATGGCGCTGGGCATCGGCCGTGCGCCCGTGCGCGCTACTGTTCCGGCAGGGGCGCGATAGGGGGAAGATCCTGGGGCTCCCGGATCGCGGCGCAGGCATGGCCGCGCCTCCGGGAGCGGTGGGACCGCGTTAATCCTCCAGGTCGTACTGGCCTGCGGCGTAATCCACGTTGAGGTCATTCACATCCCTGACCGCACGCATCACGGCGTCGCGCCGGCAGTCCGAGCGTTCGATCGCACGGCGGAGTTCCGAACCGATGGCGGTACTGTCGCCGCAGACCGTCAGGGCCGCGCGGTCTATCCGGGCCACAAGGTCCCGGGCCCCCGGAGCGGTCGCCAGATCGGCCCGGTAAAAGGTAACGGGTATCCGCTGGACCTCTTCATCGCCCATGCCCTGGCCCTCGGCGGTGATCTCTTCGGACTGGGGGCCGCGGGCCTGGGCCCGGGCGGAATGCAGGGGTGCCAGGGACGGCGCCAATCCTGCCAGGATGAGCAGTCCGGCCCCGATGAGCCGGGCCCGATGGTGGGGGGACGTTGCTTTCGAAGTCTGCTGTCGGGTTGCCGGCTTTGCCGGGTTGGCTTCCATAGGCGCCATACCAGCCATCCATACTGGATTGGTCATGACACACGCTCCAAGATCGACCTGGAAGAGACTCAGTGCGGTCGCCCGCCGGAGATTGCCTCCGGCAGGGTCGCCTGACGCCTTATTGTGTAGGCGTGTGGGCATGGGGGAACCAGATCACATTCAGCGGGGCCTTTCCCTGTGCCACGCAATGGGTGCATGCCCCGTCGGACTGTCAGGCGGCGGGGCGGCGGCCCTGATAGACGCGCCCGAAGCGGTTTTCGAGGAAGGCGTCCAGCGCGATATCCTCCTGGCGGATGAGGCCCCGGGCGGGGAGGCGGCCGTCCTTCAGCAGGTCCAGCACGGCGCAGATGGCGCCGGCGGTGGTGATCTGGATGGCGGTGCGTGGGCGGCCGTTGACGGTCTCGCCATAGATGCGGCGGACGAAGCTTTCCTGCGTCAGCCGGCCGTCGCGCCAGCCTGACACGGTGACGAAGACCAGCACGATGTCCTGCTGCGTCACCGGCAGGGCGTATTCGAGAATATCCTTGAACAGCTCGCGCCGTTCGGCCAGCCGCAGGTCGCGCAGCAGCAGCTTCATCGCCTGGGCGTGGCCGGGATAGCGGATGGTGCGGTAGTTGAGCTCGCGCACTGCTCCGGCATAGGTCTCGCACAGCGAGCCCAGGCCGCCCGAGGTGTTGAAGGCCTCGTAGGTCACGCCGTCGACGCCCAGCGTTTCCAGCCCTTCCAGCGCCGGCACCATGCGCCGCTGACCCTCCACGATGGCCTCGCAGGGCTCGATATATTCGTTGATGACGCCGTCGGTGCTCCAGGTGAGGTTGTAGCCCAGCGCGTTGGAAGGGAATTCGGGCAGCGCGCCGACCCGCAGGTGGATCGTGTCCAGCCGGTCGAAGCGCCGGGCGATGTCGTGGGCGACGATGGACACGAAGCCGGGGGCCAGGCCGCATTGCGGGATGAAGGCGGAGGATGCGCCGGCCGCCAGCTCGCGCACCGCGCGGGTGCTGGCCACGTCCTCGGTCAGGTCCAGATAGTGGATGCCCGCCGAGGCGGCGGCGGAGGCGATCGCGGTCGTGAGATGGTAGGGTGCGGCGGAGAGGACGGCGTCGTGGCCCGCCATCAGCGGGGCCAGGGCGTCGGGCTGCGCGATGTCGGCCCGGAGGCGGCGGACCTGGGGGCCGACATCGGCGCGGTCCAGGCCCGGCTGGTCCCGGTCGATCAGCGTGACGGCGTAATCGCCGGTCGCATCGAGGAAATCCGCGATCGTGGAGCCGATCTTGCCGGCGCCGGCAACGAGTATCTTCTTCATGCCCATCGTTCCTGATCCGTATGCGATACGGAAATGGAACGAAGGAACGCGGTCGGATACAATGGGCGGAGTGACGCGCGATCGGCGCTTTCTTTCGGCAGAATGTCGGATATGATCGGCATTATGCAACCCGATGAGACGGACAAGGCCCTGCTGGCCCTGCTGGAGGGCAATGCGCGGATTTCCACCGTCGCGCTGGCCCGCCGTGTCGGCCTGTCGCGCACGACGGTGCAGAGCCGGATCGAGCGGATGGAGCGGGCCGGGCTGATTGCGGGCTATACGACCGTCACCCCGGCCCATGACGCCGATGCGGTGCGGGCGCATGTCATGATCACGGTCACGCCGCGCCAGGCGGCCTCGGTCGAGGCGTCGCTGCGTCCGATCCGGGAAATCCGCGAACTCCACGCCGTCAGCGGCATGGTGGACATGATCGCCATTGTCGGCGCGGGCTCGACCGAGACCATCAACCGGGTTATCGACCGGATCGGCATGCTGGACGGGGTGGAGCGCACGACATCGGCGATCATCCTCTCCACGCGGTTCCGGCGCCGGGGAGGGGAGCCGGCTTCGTGACCGGGCCGCTCAGGAGGCGGCTGGCGACGTGGGGCTGAGATAGGGCTGTGCCGCGGCCGGCGTGAACCATCGGGTCTGGAATGCGTTGAAAAATGTGATGTTTGTGGGAGCCGCCGGCGCGCCCCGCCTCATCCCATCGAACGGCTGCGGAGCCCCCGGCAATTGAGGAGAAGCGACCTTGAGACTTTCAGCATACGCTCCATTCGCCGCGTTCGCCCTCGTCGCCTTTTCCCTTGCCGCCTTTTCCCCGGGTGCGGCCCATGCCGCGTCGCGCGAGGAGCAGAGCGCGGCCTGCCGGGGGGATGCGATCAAGCTGTGCACCTTCGCCATTCCGAACGAAGACAAGGTAACCGCCTGCATGAAGAAGAAGGTCGACCAGCTTTCGCCGCGCTGCCGGGCGATGTTCGAACCGGCGGGGAAGAAGAAGCCCGGCCGGGGCAGGGCGAAATCTCCGTCATGACGGGGCCGGGTCCAGACAGGCTCGACGCGCCCCGGCTGTAACGGATCATCTGCATGAATCCGTAATCCATGTGCATCTGGCGATGGCAGTGGAACGGCGCGTCATCCGGATTGTCGTGCGCGCAGCCGCCGGGATTGATCCAGCGGAACAGGTAGCGGCCGTCATCCATCCAGCGGGCCGCCGTCGCGTTCAGCCGGGAGAGGAGGCGCCCGTTCTTCAGCCCCACATTGGCCACCAGGGCGCGGGCGTAGCTGAGCCGGTCGCAGGCCGTGCGGATGTCGGCCGGGGGAACTTTCGGGACGTCCACCCGTAGCGATGCACATGACAATGGACGGGTCGTGCCGACCCGTCCATGCCGATCGCCTCGACGGGGCCGCGCGCGGCTGATCCGTCCCTTCAGGCGATGGTCGATTCCATGATGCATTCGGGAGAGAGTGGATGCCTGCCGCCACCGTTGCCGACCTGATCGCGGATACGCTTGTTGAAGCGGGCGTGAAACGCATATTCGGCGTTGTGGGCGACAGTCTCAACGCCCTGACGGAGGCGCTGCGGGTTCGGCCGGCCATCGAGTGGGTGCATGTGCGTCATGAGGAGGTCGCGGCCTTTGCGGCGGCTGGAGACGCGCAGATCGTGAACCAGCTTGCCGTCTGCGCGGGGTCGTGCGGGCCAGGCAACCTGCACCTTATCAACGGCCTGTTCGATGCCCATCGCAGCCGGACGCCGGTGCTGGCGATTGCCGCGCATATTCCCTCGGGGGAAATTGGCGGCGGCTATTTCCAGGAGACGCATCCGCAGAACCTGTTTCGGGAATGCAGTCATTATTGCGAGCTTGTCTCCGATCCGTCCCAACTGCCCTATGTGCTGGAAAATGCCATTCGGGCTGCCGTGGGGCTGCGCGGCGTGGCTGTGGTGGTCATTCCCGGGGATGTCGCACTGCGCCCGGCGCCGCCTGGCGCCCATGCGGCGCGCCGGGGGCTGCTGCCGCCGGTGCCGCTGGTGCGGCCGGCGGAGGCCGAACTGGGCGCGCTGGCGGAACTGCTGAACGGTGCCGGGCGTGTCACCCTGTTCTGCGGTCGGGGCTGCGCGGGGGCCCATGGGCTGCTGCTGCAGTTGGCGGAGGCGCTCAAGAGTCCGATCGTGCATGCGCTGGGCGGCAAGGAATGGGTGGAATATGACAATCCCTACGATGTGGGGATGACGGGCTTTATCGGGTTTTCGTCCGGCTATGCCGCCATGAAGGCGTGCGACGTTCTGCTGATGCTGGGAACCGATTTTCCCTACAAGCAGTTCCTGCCGGCCGAAGCCCGGATCGCACAGGTCGATATCCGGGCGCAGAATCTGGGGCGGCGCTGCAAGCTGGATCTGGGGCTGGTCGGTGATGTGGGGGCGACGATCGCCGCCTTGCTGCCGAAACTGACGGTGAAGGCGGATCGGACGCATCTGGACGACAGCCTGGACCATTATGCCAAGGCCCGGGAAGGGCTGGATGATCTGGCGACCGGCACGCCCGGGCGCAGGCCGATCCACCCCCAATATCTGGCGAAGCTGGTCAGTGAGGCGGCGGCGGAGGATGCTGTCTTTACCGCGGATGTCGGTACGCCCACCATCTGGGCCGCGCGTTACATCAAGATGAATGGCAGGCGCCGGCTGATCGGGTCCTGGGTTCATGGTTCCATGGCCAATGCCATGCCGCATGCGATCGGCATCCAAGCCGCGCAGCCGGGGCGGCAGGTGGTGTCGCTTTCGGGCGATGGTGGCTTTACCATGCTGATGGGCGACCTGATCACGCTGACGCAACAGGACCTGGCGGTGAAGATCGTGATCTTCAACAATGGCGTGCTGGGTTTCGTCGCGCTGGAAATGAAGGCCGCGGGCTTTGTCGATGTCGGCGTCGATCTGAAGAATCCGGATTTCGCGGCGATGGCGCGGGCGATGGGCATCCATGCCCTGCGCGTCGAGGACCCGGGTGACCTGCCGGGGGCTGTGGCCGAAATCCTGGCCCATGACGGGCCGGCGCTGCTGGATGTGGTGACCGCGACCCAGGAGCTTTCGCTGCCGCCTACGCTCGAGGCCGAGCAGGTGAAGGGGTTCAGCCTGTATGTGCTCCGTGCGATCATGAGCGGCCGGGGGGATGAGATTCTCGATCTGGCCAAGACCAATCTTCTGAAACACTGAATCGGGGCGCGGTGGCGGTCAGAAGATCTGCACGATGATCAGCACGATACCGGCCGCGCCCACCAGCCATGCCAGCGTGCGGATGCCGGTAATGCCGGCGATGTAGCTCGCGGCATGGACGACCCGCGCCCCCAGGAACAGCCATGCGCCCAGCACGGTCATGCTGTTGGAGATGCCGGCGGCGTGCGCGATCAGCACGACAATGGCGAAGGGGAGCAGGTTTTCCACCAGGTTGCGGTGCGCCCGCAGGCCCCGCCCTGCCGCCCCCCTGGGCTCGGGGACGCCTTCGCGGTTGCCGATCACGCCGGCCTGTCCGATCTGGCGGGAATAGAGGGGCCCGTAGAGCACGGGCAGCGCCAGGCAGAGGATGGCGGACCAGAGCAGGGCCCAGAGTTCGGACGTCATGGCAGCTTTCCTTCCCACGCCGGACAGAAGAATGGCCACGCACCGGCCTTGGAGCGGCCGGTGCGTGCAACGCGGCCAGTCGCTGCGGGTTGCGGCTTTCATCGCGACGGCCTTTCGGGCCTGCGCGGACATGGCTCGTCGTGTGGAGCCCGGAGGGCATAGCCCCGTTCCGTCTTCTTCATGCTGGGTGGTTCATGTGTGCGTGGGAATGGCGAGGCCGGTGTTGCGCCAGGGGATGAGGTGGTGCCGATGGCCGGCTGCCCGCGAGAACGCAGGAATTGAAAAAATTATGAAATGAACGGGAAATATGGAAATTATTTCCTGCGGTCTCAGTATGTTGTGCGTGGAGTTCACGAGTGGGTGATTGGTGGTTTCGAGGGGAATCTTTCCGCCACATCAATCGGTTGGCTCATTTCATATGCGTTTGAAAATATCCTTTTTATAAAAGAAAATTTTATAAACTTGTTCCAACTGGTGTATTGGGAGGCAGGAGCCGGGCAGGTCCGTGAGGCTGCGGCGCGATGCGCGGTTCGATTTTCAAGAAAACAGGAGCATTCCATGATCTTACTGGAAAAATATCATTCGTCTCTCGTGCATGCGGCGGATAGCCGTGGGGGCGGGGGTGCCGGGCATAATCCGGGCAATTTTGCGCAGGATCATGAACGGGCGGCCGAGGCTGGCCGCAAGGGAGGCCAGCACAGCCATGGCGGGACTGCCGCACATGGCAGCGGCAACCCCGAACATAAGGGGGGAAATTTTGCCGACGATCCCGAACGGGCGGCCGAGGCAGGGCGCAAGGGAGGTCAGTACAGCCACGGAGGCCATGGGAGCAGCGCGGAGCATAGTACCGGCAGTGCCGAGAAGAAGAGCGGAAATTTTGCTGACGATCCCGAAAAGGCAGCGGAAGCGGGCCGCAAGGGCGGCCATGCGTCCCACAAGGGTTCATAAGGGCGGTTCATAAGGGCGTCGGCAGCATGCGGCATGCGTGGCCGTGATGGGCGCGCGACGGATCATGATGAAATTGCCTGCAACTTTGTCTAACCGATAAGCGTCCTTGGGCACCCGGCTGGCAGACGTCAGTCGGGTGCCTGCTTATCGATGGCGAGGTCTATGGCGTCACGGGTGGAAGGGGGATTGGCTGAGTGCCTGTCCGCAAGCGCGCGCCGGCGGCGGCCGGATGCGCGTTTCCCGTGCCCGGGTGCTGAAACCCCTCGCGGTGCGTTCTCACAAACAGGTGTAGGCATATTTAAAAAACTTATTCATTGTTAAAGACTTTTTGATTCTGCGTGACGCCGTGCGGTGTTGTCCCGGCGCGCGCAAGCGACAGCGGCGTGCCACGGAGCACCTGTCTGTGTCCTGCTGCGAATCAGAGCAGGAAACCCAATCATTCAGCCGAAGGAAGTCGTCATGTTCATGACATATCGTGCCGCCCTGGCCGCGACCGGCGCGGCGGTACTTGTCTTGCTGGCGGGTGCTGGCCCCTTGCAAGCGCAATCGGTCGGCGAACGGTCCGGCGTCAATTCGCTGCTGGGGGTCAGCCCCTCGACCGACGATTTTGTGCGGACGGTGGCGTTGAGCGACATGTTCGAGATCCAGTCGGCCAGACTGGCGCAGGAGCGCAGCATGAATGCCTCTGTGCGGGCTTTTGCCGACCGGATGCTGAAGGACCATCAGGCGACGACAGTGCAGCTCAAGGAGGCCATTGGCGGGCGCGCCGGCATCAAGGCGCCGCCTACCGCGCTGGACCAGGCGCATGAGACGAAGCTGAATCAACTGCGCAACCTCAAAGGGCCTGGCTTCGATCGGCAGTATCGCACCGAGCAGATCGCGGCGCATGAGGATGCCGTGTCGCTCTTCACACGCTACAGCGAGGGCAAGGAGGACCAGGCGTTGCGGGATTTTGCCATGCATGCGCTTCCCACCCTGAAAGAACATCTGCGCATGGCACGCGCTCTTCCCATCATGCGTGACTGACCGGCCGAAGGAGAAAGGAGATGGCGCAACTGAGCGGGCGAGCCATTGCCATTCCGGCAACCGATGGTGTGGAGGAAGTGGAGCGCGTCACGCCGGGCGAGGTACCGCGGGATACGGGCGCGCGTTCGTGAGGCATTTTGTCGAGGCCGGCAAGCCGATCGCGGCGATCTGCCATGGTGCGTGGACATTGATCGAGGCCAGGGGGGGGGGCGGGCCATCGCATGACCTCCTGGCCATCCCTGCGGACCGACCGGCTGAACGCTGGGGCGGACTGGGTGGATGAGGAGGTGGTGATGGACGGCCGGCTGGTGACATCCCGCCGGCCGGATGGTCTGCCTGCCTGAAGCGGGCCGGGCCACGTGTCGAACGCTCTCCGCTATTGGAGCGGATCGGGATGGACATGGTGGAACTGATGCCGGAATTACGCACGCTTCGTGCCGCCGGCGGAAATGGTGGCCAAGCATGTCTATTCGCCCTGGATGAAGACGGATCTTCAATCACGGCTTGTCCGGCGTGGAACGGAGACGCTGATCATCTCGGGTGGTGAGACCGATATCTGCGTGCTGGCCACCGTGTTGTCATTGCGATTGATGCGCTCTGCAGTTCTTCGGATTCCGTCCATGACGCGTCGCGGCACGTCTATTACGCGCGGTATGGGCAG
The DNA here is from genome assembly GCF_014174395.1 of Gluconacetobacter aggeris. Lineage (GTDB taxonomy): Bacteria > Pseudomonadota > Alphaproteobacteria > Acetobacterales > Acetobacteraceae > Gluconacetobacter > Gluconacetobacter aggeris. The sequence continues at coordinate 5,110 of NZ_JABEQD010000001.1, read as the reverse complement.
CAGGTCGAAACCGCGACCGCTGACGAGATTCCGGCTGTCTGGTGGTGACGGACAACTGGCGCGGTGTCGGAGCCGACAGCGCCAGGCGAGAGCGGGCGGCGCCCTCCGGGTTTTCCGGAGGGCGCCGGGACGAGGGTCAGCTGGCCCGGAGCATGGCCTCCGGATTGCACTCCCGCTCGGCGATTTCGGTCAGGAGGGCGTCGGTCCGCTTCTCTTCTTCCAATGTTTCGCCGAGAAGTTTTTCGGCCTGGGTAAGGCCGAGGGTGGCGGCCCATGCCTTCAGCGTGCCGTACCGGGAGATTTCATAATGTTCGATGGACTGGGCGCATCCGATCAGCACCGCGTCCGCCGCTTCGGTCGAGCCGAAATCTTCGAGATCTTCTTCCATTTCGGCCAGAATACCCTGCGTTGCTTCGCAGGTCTTGGAGCGCGGCGCCTTGCCGATCAATCCGAATATCTCGTTCAGTCGCTCGACATGGTGGGCGGTTTCGCCGGCGTGTGTTTCGAACGCTTCCTTGAGGTCCGGCGCGTGGGCGGCGCGGACCGACCTCTTGAGGGCCTTCAGGATCTGCTTTTCGGCGAAATAGACGTCTTTCAGCGTCTCATAGAACGCGTCGGACAGGGTCTTTTCCTGGATTGGCATGATGAATTCCTTTCCGTTTCAAGGGGACGCGGAGCCTCGGCGGATTCATCCGCGCGAACGCCGGTTTGTGCCCCGGGAAGACCGTCTTCACGCCTGCGTTTTCTTGGCTGGGTGGGGCGGTGCTCGTGGGCTGCCGGTCGGTCGTGGACGGGGAGGTTCATCCGCCGGGGCTGCCTCGAGAGCGCCATCCGTGGTGCTCCCCCGTCGGGAGGCATGTCTGAACCTACGCGGCTGTGCCTATAGGGTTGCGGATCGGACAAAATTCTTCCGCGATCGGGTTTCTGGTGGGGTGCCGTGTTGCGGGGCTGGAGGGTGTCTTATTTTGTTTCCTGTAATGGCGGCATTTTTTCGTAGAGCCGCCAGGGTGGATGTTCCATCCTGTCGCTTGTGGCGCGCGGCTGCTGACGGTATTCGGAACCTCGCGGCGGCGGTCGTGTTACCTTGGCACATGCAATGGAAGGGTATGCCATGCATAATTTTCCAGATCGCTGCCATGATGCGAGTTCGGTGAGCGGCCGCCCGGCAGGAGGGCCAGCAGGGCGGTTTTGTAGACAGTCTCTTGCGGGCACATGGATTGCGCTGGCGGTCATTATGGCGGCACCGGTGGCCTCGGCATCGACGCAGGATGCGGGCATTCCGCCTGCGGCGCCCCGTTCGCCATCGGCCCCGGAGCCGCCCTCCAGCGGTGGCTATCTGCAGAAAGACAAGAAGGTGCCGCCTTCGGAAAAGCTGCCGGACTGGCCGCAACTGAAGCGTGACCAGGTTTCGCCGACGCCTCGGGCTCCGTGCCCTACCAAGGCCGGTTGCAAGGTCGTGCCGTTGTCGCACGAGGAGGCGACGAAGCGGCTGAAGCATGCGCCGCCCAGCGGCGATGCGTCGCAGGGCCGGCAGGGGGATGTCGAAAGGCCTCGGGATTAGGACTGTCTATCTTCCTATCTTCGGGCTGCGCGGGACATTGTCGCCCGTGCCCATGCCTGGGCAAGCTTTGGAACTCCTAGAAGATACCCCCAAACCGATGACATTGCATGGTTCGTTCGGGCTGCGGCTGGCCACACGCGTCACGTGGAAAATGGGCGGGAGCTGCGGCCTGTAGCCTATATGCGACATGATGAGTGAGCGGGGTGGCGGAGAGAGTGTCCGCCTAATCCATGTCCCCCACCGTTCCTAGGCGTCCCATATTTCATAGGATAAATAGGATATTGGGTGGCGCATTGTCTCTGGGCGTCCCTGGTTGACCCCTGAAAGCCCGGTTTCTAAGATGGGTACAAAGAGGGGTACACAACGACATGAGCCGGCGCTCACCACATCAGTTGACTGTGCGGCAAATCGCCGCGTTGAAGGATGGCGCGCTGGCAGACGGCGGCAACCTCTGGGTCGTTGCCAGGGGCGGATCCAAGGTATGGACCTTCCGCTATACAAGCCCGAAGACAGGCAAGCGCCGGGAAATGGGGCTGGGCTCGGCCGTGGACGTCAGCCTGGTGGAGGCCCGCAAGCGTTCCGCAGACTGCCGACGTGTTTTGGCCGATGGCATCGATCCTCTGGAGCAGCGGCGTGCGGAAGAGGCGGCGGCCAAGCGTGAGTTGGGTCTGACCTTCCAACAGGTGGCAGAGCGATATATTGCCGAGCAGTCGCCTGGGTGGCGGGACAAGCGGTCGGCAGCGACCTGGATGGCATCACTCGAGTTGAATGCCTTTCCGGTTTGTGGGGCTACGCCGGTGGCCGACATGGACACGGATACCGTTTTAGAGGTGCTGCGCCCCATTTGGACGAGCAAGACGGAGACGGCCAGTCGCGTGCGCGGCCGGATGGAGCGCATCCTCGACTACGCGCGGACCCATGGCTGGCGAGCAGGCGAAAATCCAGCCCGGTGGAAGGGCCACCTTGCTGCCATCCTGCCGAAGCCCTCTGCTGTAGCGAAGGTCGAGCATCACGCCGCAATTGACCGAAAGGACATCGGGAAGGTGATGGCGGCTCTGGCCGCGTCCGGCGGTTTAGCCGCGAAGGCCGTCCGGTTCACCTGCCTGACGGCGGCCCGGTCCGGCGAAGTGCGGGCGTCTGTGTGGTCGGAGATCGATTTGATCGAAGGGACCTGGACCGTGCCGGCACACAAGATGAAGGCCGGCAAGGAGCATCGGGTTCCACTGACCGACGGTGCGCTGGCCATCCTGCGCGAGGTCGAGCCGCTCCGAGACTCGAGGGCTGGGGATCTTGTGTTCCCCGGTCAGAAGCGCACCAAGCCGCTATCTGATGTGGCGCTGTCCAAGGCCCTGCACCTTGCCGCAGGGACCAAGGACGTCACCGTGCATGGGCTGCGGTCCACCTTCCGCGACTGGGCGGCCGAGGAAACCGACTACCCGCGCGAGGTGGCCAAGATGGCCCTAGCGCACGCGATTGGCGACAAGGTGGAGGCAGCCTACCGCCGCGGGGATCTGTTCGAGAAGCGCCGGCAAATGATGGAAGATTGGGTAGCTTGGATAATCTCTCCAGTCGCAACAGAGGGGCGCCGAATAGGGTATCCTGCTCTGTTGAGCATTTAGTTGTCGCCAATGTTAACTTCAGCAACTTGCTCTCTGCTGCTGTCACTGGGAAAACTGGGATGGGTAAAGGGGGACGACCCCTTTCGCGCGCCTCTCATTGCGGTGACTGGTTCTGTATCGTCCGCGCCAGCGTAGTCATTGGACCCCTAACCCACAGGAACGCGAGGGTGTCCATACCCATATTGAACGCAGTATGCATGAAACCTCCTTCTCCTAAGATGCCGGCCTGTATCAGCCAGTCAATAAGGAGCCAGGAACCCAACAACCACGGTCTGGCATTTTCGACACGAAAGCCCAGTTGCACCAAGGCTGAGGTGTAAAAATCGGGCGCATGATACCTTTCAACAATATGTTTGTCAAGGGAAATTTCTATCGTCCGGACCCGCGCCATGCAGATCTCCCAACCTGCGCCGACCTGTTCAGGCGGAAGAAGGACGATGGCCGGGCGGAGGCGGCGATGATCGGGGCATTTGCTGTGCGGACGATGCTGGCGAGTGCGCCGCGATCGCGAGTTGAGAGCCAGTTCTGACTATTTCGCCTCAATTTTCCCCTACAGGCAAGATCAATCGAACACAGAAGCTGTGATAGATCTTGACTCTGGAGACGAATCTTGATACGAAATTTCCGCCGGGAGTGCGTCACATTGCACGTTGAGACTACGGTCTCGCCCGGCGTCAATTTAAAATATTCCCCTGCCAGTTCGCTTTCGGCACCCGAGCGATCCCAAATCCGTCGATTTTTCCGGTTCTGGGGCAGCATCGCATCGCGGGCTTTAAAACGTCATACCATGTCCTGTCGTTATAGGCTTGCGCGCGCCAAATGGCCCCAGCAACCATATCTACTAATTGTATCCCGATACTCAGATGAGACGGCGAGAAAAAAAGACCTTCAATGAAATTTGGATATGATGAAGTATAATTTCCTGTCTCGCGCAAGAGACGTTCATGCCTGTGCCGCATGCTATCATCATCGCCGCGACCTCGATGGTCGGCTACAATAATACCCATCGAGTCTGTTCCAGCCTCTCTATTTATGTCCTGTAGGAAATATTGAAATCTTTCCGTTACAGGCTTGTAGGTCATAAAATACAAATCATCCTGAGAATTGCAGTTCCTCAATGCGTAAGCTGTAGTCGATTCTGATACACCCGCTATAATTTTGCATGATTTTGTTTCTGTTATAATCGAAAACACTTCTGCTCGCATACTGTTTCTAGCTGGAATATCCCAATCTTTCATGGGATTTTCATCATCTTTATTGTTTGGTGCAAAATATCTCCATTTTATTTCTCCTTTATATTTTGTTCTTCTCTTGAGCCCCACCAATTTATCTCTCATTCCAGACCATCTATTTTCTGGAATTACTAAACCAGCCATGACAAAATAACCTATGTCCTTGGCATTTTCCTTTTGCGGTGTGCCGCTTTCGTCAACAAATAACAGATACAATGTTCAGTCTCCGCGTAAAGAAAGCTACTTCGTCAAGAATCTGAAATTGCTTATTTCCGATCCAGCGCTCACGACGATTCGACGATTATTCCACAGTTAGCGTCCCAAGGGTTTGATGTAGGGTCAATCCTGCTTTTTTATCTGCCCCCGATCCAGAAGGGTCGATCAGATAGGTTTCTCGGTCAGCCAGCAAGTCTGCTCAGTCGAGACATTCGCCCCTTGGCCGCGCCAACGATTTCATCTGCCTAGCTTGCACGGCCTCCTGCATAGGCCGCTGAGCTGCGCTAGAACGCACCGTGGTTCGAACCGGCGTCGCCGCGATCGACCCCGGATAAGGCTGCCGAAGCGCCCGCTCGATCAGTTGGACGTCAGCCTCAATAGATGGCGCGGCCCAACCGAACGCATGTCAGCCCCGGCACGGTGGGCAGGTGCCGGCGGAGCGTCTTCTCGGAAATGCCGGACCTGGCGGCCAGGGCGGAGCA